>NZ_JBFUJY010000001.1:0-335000 GCF_056401155.1 Sphingomonas sp. P4_G2
GACGTGGCGTAATTGAGGTAGCCATCCTCCTGCTTAGGTGCGGAGTCGCCTTTCGGCGCTCCAGAGCAGGAGGATGACCGGTGAAGATTTTCGCAGCATTGGATGTTGGGGACAAGGCCACGCATATTTGCGTGCTCGATGACGAAGGCGATGTGGTGTGGCGTGGAGTCTGCGCGACTGATCCCGAGGTGATCGCCAAGACGCTGGCGCGTCATGCTCCCGGGCTGGTCCGTGTGGTGCTCGAGACCGGTCCGCTATCGGCGTTCCTCTATCACGGCTTGGTCGAGCGCGAGGTGCCAGTGGTGTGCATCTGTGCGCGACACGCCAAGGGGGCGCTGTCGGTCCGGGTCAACAAGAGCGATGTGCATGATGCCGAGGGTCTGGCGCAACTGGCGCGCACCGGCTGGTTCAAAGCGGTACATATCAAGGGGAGCGCGACCCATCTCGACCGAGCGCAACTCAAGGTGCGCGAGCAGCTAATCCGCGCGCGCCTGGCGATGGCCAACCAACTGCGTGGGCTATTCAAGTTGTTCGGCCTGCGGATGGGCAAGGTCACCACACCGGGCAAGCGCGCCGAACGGTTGGAAGCGCTTCTCGTCCAGAAGCCGGAGTTACGGCCGATCCTCGCGCCGCTGGTAGCGGGACTGGAGGCGCTGGATGCGCAGATCGCTGCCTCGACGCGCAGCATCAAGGCGCGCGCCGCCGCCGATCCGGTGGTCGCGCTGCTGATGACCACGCCGGGCACCGGACCGATCACGGCGCTGACGTTCAAGAGCAGCATCGAGGATCCCACACGCTTCGAACGCGGCGAGGATGTGGGTGCGTTCGCGGGCCTCGCGCCGAGACGAAGCCAGTCGGGCGAGCGCGACGTTCATGGCCGCATCTCCAAGGCCGGCGATCCGATGCTGCGTTCGGCGCTTTACGAAGCAGCCAACAACCTGCTCTGCCGGGTCAAGCGGCCATGCCATCTGCAGACATGGGGCAAGGCGCTTGTCGCAACCAAAGGGGTCAAGCGCGCCCGTGTCGCGGTCGCTCGCAAGCTTGCCATCCTGCTCCACCGACTCTGGATATCCGGCAACAGCTTCCAATGGGCCTGAAGGCTCGGACTGACCGGATATCCAGACGGGCGACCTCGTTGCACGTGTAGAGCATCAAGCTCGTCGGTGACCTGGAGGCGCTCGATAGTTACCGCCTGACCGCAACCATGACGGCATCGACAATCACGGCTCCTCAGCCAGTCGATGACCTCGAAGACAACCATAGATGACGGTCACGCTTACTTGAGAAAGATCACATCATGCCAATATCAATTAGACAACACGTGCAATAACCCCTTTACTGAGATCAATCACTCGCGAATCTGGACGGCCGTCGGCGGCCCGCGGAATGTTTGTCGTGCCGATCCCATTTGGCGATTGCCATGCAGGGCATGTTTTGCAACTGATAGCGCTATCATAGTCGGCGCGTCCCTTCAAGCAGGGGCTGTGGCGAACAATTGAAGTGGGGAGAGAACCGGATGGGCGGCGGCAGTATCGTGGTTTTCGCGCTCCGTGTGGCGGCGATAGCGCTGATCGCCGGTAGCGGCGCGGCCAACGCGAAGGAGATTCCGACAGGACTCGATGCGAACGGGCACCTCCAGCTAGTCTCGCCAAAAGGCGGCCGTGCCTTCGCCTACCAACGCCTCGCCGATGGCCTGCAGTTGCGTGTCAATGGTGTCACCAAGAATATCATCTTCTACGGCCCCGACACGGTGCGGGTGAACGCCAATCTGGGCGAGAATTACTGGACGGCGCCCAGCATCGTCATTGTCAAGAAGCCGCAGCCGGTTCCCTTCACGATCGCCGAGACGCCGAGATCCCTGGCGATCATCGGTCAGAAGCTGCGGATCGAGGTGGACAAGGCGACAGGGGCCTTGCGCTTCCTCGATCCGAAGGGGGGGCTCTTCACTCAGGAAAAGGCGGATGGGCCGCAGGAGCTGAAGAAAGTCACCATCGCGGGCGCCCCTAGCTATGAGGCGACCAACAGCTTCACCCTGCGCCCGGACGAGGCGATCTACGGCTTCGGTTTCACTGGCGACGATACCAGCAACCGGCGCGGCAAGGACCTGCTCCTCGTCCAGACCAATGTCGGCATCATCATTCCGGTCATGATGTCGACCCGGCGTTACGGCATAATGTGGGATACGTATTCCCAGATGCGCTTCAAGGATGATGCCGGCGGCGCATCGCTCTGGGCTGAAAGCGCGCCGGGAGGCGTCGATTATTACTTCATGGCGGGCACGTCGGCGGACGACGTGGTCGCCGCCTATCGTGCACTCACCGGACAGGTGCCGATGTATCCGAAGCAGGCGTTCGGCCTGTTCATGAGCAAGGAGCGTTACAAGACGCAGGCGCAGCTGCTCGACATCGCGCGCACCTTCCGCAAGGAGAAGTTCCCGCTCGATTACGTCGTACAGGACTGGCAATATTGGGGCTCGGACAAAGACGGCAGCTGGAGCGGGATGATATGGGACCCGACCCGCTATCCCGATCCGGGCAGCATGACTCGCCAGCTCCACGACATGAACCTGAAGCTGATGGTGTCGATCTGGCCGTCGATCGGCAACGATACCGCGCTCGCGCGCGCGTTGGACGCGCACCATCTCCGCTTCGAGCCGCTGCACTGGATCTCGAAGCATGCGCGTGTCTACGACGCCTATAGCCCGCTCGGGCGGCAAATCTATTTTAAGTACATCAAGTCGGGCCTGCTCGATCAAGGCGTCGATGCACTGTGGATGGACGGCACCGAGGTCGAGGTGAGCAGCGCCATGTGGAACGCGGCCGACAATATCCGCGACACCAAGGCGCTCGGCTCCAACGCGCTCGGCGATTTCTCGCGCTATCTCAATCCCTATTCGTTGCTGACGACGCAGGGGACCTATGACGGCGAGCGCGCGACGAGCAACAAGCGCGTCTTTACCCTCACCCGATCGGCTTGGGCCGGCGCACAGCGTACGGGCGCGGCGTCGTGGAGCGGCGACATCTCCGCGAGCTGGAAAACGCTCAAGCAGCAGATCGCCGGTGGCGTCGACGTGACCGTGACGGGCAACCCCTATTGGACCAACGACACTGGCGGCTTCTTCGTTTCAGATTTCCCCGGCGGCGAGCAGAATCCGGCATGGCGGGAGCTGTACGCGCGATGGTTGCAGTTCGCGGCGTTCAACCCGATCATGCGCATCCACGGCACCGACGTCGAGCGCGAGCCCTGGCGTTTCAAGACGCTCGACCCGCAAGTCTATGCCTCGCTGCTCGACAGCACGCGCCTGCGCTATCGGCTGCTACCCTATATCTATGGCTTGAGCTGGAAGGTCACGTCGGCGGGCTACACGCTGATGCGGCCGCTGATGATGGACTTCCCCGACGATCGGGCGACCGACACGATCGACGACAGCTTCATGTTCGGGCCATCATTGCTCGTCCATCCCGTAACGCGAGCAATGTATCACATCCTGCCGCCGCCGGCGGCGACCGTGCCGACCGAATATCTGCGCACGCCCGATGGCCGGCCGGGGCTTGCCGGCCAGTATTTCGAGGGCGAAAAGTTCGAAACGCCGAAAGGCCGCTTCGTCGATACCAAGATCGATCACAACTGGCCCGACCCGCCCCTAGCGGACATTCCCGGCGGCCTCGCCAGCCTCAGTGACTTTTCTGTCCGCTGGCAAGGCACGCTGACCGCGCCCGAGGACGGCACTTACGAACTTGGGCTGGAAGGCGATGACGGGTTCCGCCTGATCGTCGACGGCAAGACGATAGTGTCGAACTGGCAGGTTGGCGCCGCGCGCTACGAGGGCGCCAAATTGTCCTTCCGCAAGGGGCAGCAGGTTGCCGTCAAGATCGAGTATTTTCAGGGTGGCGGCAATCGTTCGCTGCGCTTCGGCTGGCGACTGCCGAGCGAGTTGAACGCTACGGGAAACGCTACCCAGGTACTCGATACCTCGGTTTCGACCTATCTGCCCAAGGGTGCTGACTGGTTCGATTTCTGGAACAACCAGCGTCTCTCCGGCGGGCGAACGGTGACGCGGGACGCGCCGCTCGACATAGTCCCGCTTTATGTCCGCGCCGGCTCGATCGTGCCGATGGGGCCGGAAGTGCAATATGCCACCGCCCAGGCTGACGCCCCTTATGAGGTGCGCATCTATCCGGGCGCCGATGCCCGGTTCACGGTTTATGAGGACGACAACGAGACCTACGATTACGAGAAGGGTCAGCGCGCGACATACGATCTCGTCTGGGACGACAAAGCCCGCACCCTGAGGGTCGGTGCGCGGCAGGGGGCGTTTCCGGGCATAGTGAAGACGCGGGAGCTTGATCTCGTGCTTGTTGCGACCGCCGGCCAGGGTGGGCTGGCCCCCGCCGCGGCCGCCAAGCGCATCACCTATGCCGGCCGCCCGATGGCGGTCCGTTTTTGATGCCGAATGGACGTCGCCAAATGCGCCTCAGCCTTCATAGGCGGTCGGCATGTGCTTTGATGGTCAGGTTGATGAAAGTCACTCGAATGCAAGCCAGCCGCGATACCCACGTCGCCGAAATCCATCATTTCGCGGCACCGGTCTGGGCCGCGATCAGCTTGCGATACCAATAATAGGAATCCTTCGGTGTCCGGCGTTGCGTGGCGTAATCGACGCGCACGAGACCGAAGCGTGGTCCGTAGCCGTCGGCCCATTCGAAATTGTCGAGGATCGACCACACCAGATACCCGCGCACATCGATACCGGCATCCATCGCCTTCCTGACCGCGCGGATATGGGCGTCGAGGAACGCGATCCGGTCGGCGTCATGCACCGCGCCTCGCACGACATCATCGGTGAAGGCCGCGCCGTTTTCCGTGATCACGATCGGGGGCAAGGCGGAGCCGTAGCGATCGCGTAACCCCAGCAGCAGGTCGGTCATTCCCTGCGGATCGACTGGCCAGCCCATCGCGGTTCGCGCGAATTTCGCCGGCGGCGGCGCTTCCTCGATCGGCTGGGCGCTGCCCGGCGGACTGACGCGCATGAAGTTGGTGTTGTAATAATTGACGCCGAGGAAATCGAGCGGCTGCGCGATCGCCGCGAGGTCGCCGTCGCGGACCGCCGTCGCGGTGAGGGAAGCGGGCAATTCGGCGGGGTAGCGGCCGAGCAGCAGCGGATCGACGTGCAATCCCCAATAATAGAGCGTCATTGCCTGGGCAGCCGGTTCGTCCCGCGCCGGATCGGCCGGCCGCACCATCGCCAAATTCTGGGCGATGCCGATCTGCGCCTTGCGTTTCACCGTCGCGCGGAGCGCCTGGACGGCCTTGCCGTGCGACAACAGCAAGTGATGCGCGACCGGGAAGGATTGCGGCATGTCGAGCTTCAGCCCCGGCGCGTTGACGCCGAGAACGTGCCCGAGGACATGGTGCATGAAGGTCTCGTTATGCGTGATCCAGCGCGGCACGCGATCGCCGAGATGCTCCGCCATGATGTGCGCATAATCGGCGAACCGATCGCACGTGTCGCGGTTCTGCCAGCCGCCGGCATCCTGCAACTTTTGCGGCAGATCCCAGTGAAACAGCGTCGGCATCGGCGCGACGCCCTTGGCCAGTAGCTCGTCGACCAGCCGCGAATAGAAATCGAGACCCTTGGGATTGGCCGCGCCGCGGCCCTCGGCTTGAATCCGGGGCCATGCGATCGAGAACCGATAGGCCCGCGCGCCGAGCTGACCGATCAACCCCACGTCCTCGCGATAACGATGATAGTGATCGCACGCGATGTCGCCATTGGCGTTACCCGCGATAGTACCGGGTTGGCGGCAGAACGTGTCCCAGATCGACGCGCCGCGATCGTCCTCGTTTACGGCGCCTTCGATCTGATAGGAGGACGCTGCCACTCCCCATAGAAAATCGCGTGGGAATGCCGGCATGGCGGGTTGTGCCCCGGACTTCGACGCCGCGATCAGGCCAGGTGCCGCGATCGTCGCGCCCGTCGCCAGTACGAATTCACGCCTCCGCATGCTCGCCTCTCCCACCTCCCCATGGTCTCGGCCGCAACGGCACAAGCGGGGTAGTTGGCCGATCAAAGAGCGCGCCGAAACAATAGTCAACGCTATATTTTGGCATGAGGTTACGGCAGCAATAGCGCCTAAATCTCGTGCGCCGCCCGACTATCCTCCGGCGCCTCGTCCCGCTCCGTCATCCCATAATCCCGGACCACTCGTGCCACCCGCAACCGATAATCCGCGAACACCCCGCCGCGCCCCGCCGCCTGCGCATGGCGATGGTCCTCGGTGTTGCGCCACGCTGCCACCGCCGCCTCGTCACGAAAGAAGCTCAGCGACAGCATTTTGCCGGGATTGGCCAGGCTCTCGAACCGCTCGACCGAGATGAAGCCGTCGACCGCCTCCAGTTCGGGTTTCAACCGCGCGGCGATGTCGAGATAGCTGTCGCGCTGCCCCTCGGCGGGCTCGACCTCGAAGATCACCGCGATCATCGGTCGACCCTGGCCAGAAAGACGCGATCCTCGCGGCGGATGAAGCGCTCGCCTTGCGCGAAGGCGAAGTTCTTGCGGCCGAGCGGATGGTCCTTGAGCCGTGCGCGATAGGCTTCGTACTCGGCCAGGCTCTCGACGGTGTAGACGCCGTAAGCGGTGGTCGCCGATCCCTCGTGCGGGGCGAAATAGCCGATCAGGTCGGCGCCGCAGTCGGGGATCGCCTGACCCCAGGCGCGGGCATAGTCGACGAATGCGTCGCGGCCCCAGGGCTCGATATCGTAGCGGATGAAGCAGGTGATCATTCGGTCTTCTCCAAAGTGTCCGCGCACTTTAGCGATTCCGGCTGCTGCGATGGTTCGGTACAGATCGAACCATGAGAGAAGGCCCCTATATCGCCGAAATCGCCGCGCTGATCGGCGACCCCGCGCGCACGAACATGCTGACCGCGCTGATGGACGGGCGCGCGCTGACGGTGAGCGAGCTGGCGCAGGTAGCGGGCATCACGCTGCCGACCGCGAGCGGGCATATCGCGCGGATGGAGACGGCAGGGCTGCTCGCCGCGGAGAAGCAGGGGCGGCATCGCTATCTGCGGCTGTCGGGGCCGGATGTCGCTACCGCGCTCGAGGCGCTGATGGAGCTTGCCCAGCGCACCGGCGCGGTCAGGGTGCGGACGGGGCCGCGCGACCCGGCGCTGCGCGAGGCGCGGGTGTGCTACGATCATCTCGCCGGCGCGCGCGCGGTGGCGGTGGCGGCGAAGCTGGCGGACGAGGGGATGATGGTCGATCACGGCCTGACCGATGCCGGCCGTTTCTGGCTTGCCGAGCGCGGGTTCGTGCGCGGCGATGGGCGGCGACCATTCTGCCGCACGTGTCTCGACTGGAGCGAGCGGCGGCACCATCTCGGCGGAGCGCTCGGCGCGCAGATCTTGAGCCGCGCGCTCGACGAGGGCTGGGCGCGGCGCGGCGAGGGCAGGGTGATCGATTTCGGCCAGCGCGGCGCGGCGGCGTTCGACCGGCTGTTCGGGCTCTGAGCGAGTTGGCGGGACCTAAGCGAGGGCGGGTCGACCTTCAGTTTTTCGGACGCCCCTCCCTGCAGGGGAGGGGTTGGGGGTGGGTGCGCGCGTCCGCGCGCTCACAAAGACTCATAGGCCGACCGCCAGACAGCCTCGGTCGAGGCATCGAGCCTCGCCCGACGCTACACCCACCCCTTGATCCCCTCCCTTGCAGGGAGGGGAGAATCGTAACGTCGATACGGCCTAGATTCCCGCAACGCCGCGAAGCGCCGCTGCGTCGAGCACCCGCAGCGAGCGATAGCCCGGCGCGATCCAGCCGCGTTTGGCCAGCGCCAGAATATGTCCGCTCGCCGACTTGCGGCTGAGCCCGCACATCTCGGCGAGATCGGCTTGGGTCGCTGGAACTTCGCCCTTGTCGTCGGCTAGCTGCGCCAGCCGTGCCGCAACACGCTCGCGCGGCGACAGGCAGAGGTTGAGCGCGGCATTGTGCACCGCGACGTCGAGCTGGTCGTAGAGCAAGGCCATCGTCGCCGGCCACGCGCCGGGCTGACGCGCCGCTATTCCCGGCAAGGCGACATCAGGAACCAGCAGCACGCGCGCCGCTCGCTGGGCACGCGCGGTCACGATCCGCCGCCCGCCGCCGAAGCGCCGGGACTGGCCTATCGCTTGGCCGGGGCCTGCCAGCCCGAGCAGCACGTCGCGGTCGGGGCCGACGCTCGCCTCCAGTCGCAACACGCCCTCGATTACTAGACACAAGCCCGGCTCCTCATCGCCCTCCGAATAGATCCATTGCCCGGCGTCGAGCGTGGCGACACGTCCGGCTGCGATCAGTTCGGCGGCAAGCGCGGGGTCGAGCGTGGCAAACCAGCGGCCGTGGCGGAGAGTGTTGAGCAATTCCATCGGCCAATTGCTACGATCGTAGCAATTCTGTCGCAAGCGGCGCGATAGTGTCGCGGGCAAAGGAGAGGACTCATGACCATCCAGATTCGCCCGATCGCCGATCATTGCGGTGCCGAAGCCAGCAGCATCGATCTGCGCGACGTCGACGATGCCGGGATCGAAACGCTCAAGGCGGCGGTCGCCGATCGCGGCGTGCTGTTCATCCGCGATCAGGAGCTCAGCCCTGAGGATCACATCGCCTTTGCGCGCCGTTGGGGCGAGATCGACATCAACAATTACTTCCCCGCGAACGGCGGCCATCCCGAGATCGCCGAGGTGCGCAAGGCCGAGACGCAGACCACCAATATCGGCGGCGGTTGGCATACCGATCACAGTTATGACCAGGTCCCGGCAATGGGCTCGATCCTGCTCGCGCGCGAAACCCCGCCGACCGGCGGCGATACGCTGTTTGCTAGCCTGGGCGCAGCCTACGATTCGCTGTCGGACGGGCTCAAGGCGACGCTCGAGGGGCTCCGCGCGGTCCATTCGGCCGATCACATCTATGGCCATGACGGCATCTACGCGAAGACCGACCAGGCCGCCGACCTCAAAGGGCATGAGATCCGCGCCAATGCGGTCCATCCCGTGGTGATCCACCACCCGGTGACGGGCCGCAAGATCCTCTACGTCAATCCCGCCTTCACGCTCCATTTCGAAGGCTGGACGCGCGAGGAGAGCATGCCGTTGCTCGCCTACCTCTATTCGGTCGGCATGCGGCCGGAATTCCAATGCCGCCTGCAATGGGCGCCGGGCTCGCTCGCGATCTGGGACAATCGCTCGACCTGGCATTGCGCGATGAACGACTATCAGGGGCATCGAAGAGTGATGCACCGGATTACGATTTCGGGGGTGGCACTCCGTTAGGAGGATGCCAAATTCCCTCTCTCATTGGGAGAGGGAGGGAGCCGCCGGAGGCGGCGGAAGGGCGAGGGCAGCATTAGGTTCTCTAACTGCCCTCACCTTCCCACTCGGCTGCGCCGAGCGGGCCCCTCCCTCTCCCAAAGGGAGAGGAAATCGCGCCAGATTTAAGGCGTTAAGCTGGATCGAAGGCGACCGCGCCAGATGGGAGCATGTCGGATTTGCAGCGTGATCAGGCCCTGAGCTGGTCCGGTCGCGCCGCCTGCGGGTGAGCGCCGGCACCGCGTTTCACGGTCCAGGCGAGGACGATCGGCACGAGATTGACCAGGCTACCGATGTGCCAGCCGTGCCATCCCGGCCCGACATTAAAGCTGATGATCATCAGGCCGATCCACGCACCCGCCAGTGCTGCGTCGCGTAGCCGGTAATATGTGATCACGATCAGCAGGATGTAGAGCGCGATTCCGATCAGCGCGCCGATCCAGTCGGGACCGCCCAGCATGTTGAGGATCGCAGGAAGCCCGAAGGCGGCAAGCAACAAGATGACCGACGCTATCCTGTACGGCGTGCGCGCGGCACAGCTTTGCACGAACGAGCCCATGCGCGCTTTCTATCCTGTCCGATGCCTGCGTTCCAGGGATAGTGACGTCGCGCCTGCCGTCGTGCGCCACGCCGTCGGACGTGCGGCCCGCCGCCCGACGTGACGAGTCCCGGATTTGCCGCGGGCAAATCCGGGCCGTCCGCTACTTCATCAGCACCAATTCCTCCGCCATCGTCGGATGCAGTGCCACCGTCTGGTCGAACGCGTCCTTGGTCAGTCCCGCTTTCACCGCGACCGCCGCCGCCTGGAGGATCTCCGCCGCCTCCGGCCCGATCATGTGGATGCCCAGGATCTTGTTGGTCTCGCCGTCGCAGATCATCTTGTAGAGCGCGCGCTCGTTGCGGCCGGCGAGGACGTTCTTCATCGGGCGGAAGTCGCTGACATAGACTTTGACCGAACCGAATTTTATCTTGGCCTGGCTCTCGGTGAAGCCGACGCCGGCCATCTGTGGGTGGCTGAACACCGCGGCGGGGACGCAGTGATAATCGACCTTGGTCGGCTTGTTGCCGAAGATCGTGTCGGCAAAGGCTTGGCCTTCGCGGATGGCGATCGGGGTCAGCTGGATGCGGTCGGTGACGTCGCCCACGGCGTAGATGCTCGACACGGTCGAGCGATTGTCCTCGTCGACCTTGATCGCGCCTTTCTCATTGAGTTCGACTCCCGCCGCGTCGAGCCCGAGATTCTCGGTATTGGGCACGCGGCCGGTGGCGAACATCACGCAATCGACCTCGATTGGCGCATGGTTCGACATCGACACCTTCAAGGACCCGTCGGCCTGCTTCTCGATCCCTTCGAACTTGGCGTTGAAGCGGAAATCGATCCCCTTCATCATGCTGATCTGTAGCAGCCGGTCGCGGATCTGCTCGTCATAGCCGCGCAGGATCTGGTCGCTGCGGTTGATCAGGGTCACCTTGGCGCCGAATTCGTGGAAGATGCCGGCGAATTCGTTGGCGATATAACCGGCCCCCGCGATCAGGATGCGCTTGGGCACGCTTTCCAGGTGGAACGCCTCGTTCGAGGTGATGCCGTATTCGTGGCCGGGGCAGGTCGGGATGTGCGGCCGCGCGCCGGTCGCGATCAATATGTATTTGGAGGTGACCTCGCGTCCCGATGCCAGGCGGATCGAATTGGGGCCGGTCAGCTCGGCGCGCTCGTTGATGACCTCGACCTTATGGCTGTCGAGCGTGGTGTTGTACGCCTTGCTGATCCGGTCGACTTCCTCGAACACATTGCCGGTCAGCGTCTTCCAATCGAACTTGCAGTCGGCCGGGACATCCCAGCCGAAGCGCCGCGCGTCCATCAGATCTTCGGCGAAATGCGCGCCATAGACGAGCAGCTTCTTGGGAACGCAGCCGCGGATCACGCAGGTGCCGCCAACGCGATATTCCTCCGCCGCCGCGACCCGCGCGCCATGCGCCGCCGCTACCCGCGCCGCGCGCGTGCCGCCAGATCCGATGCCGATGACGAACAGGTCGTAGTCGTAGTCAGCCATTCACTCTTCCTTCGTCACCCCAGCGAACGCTGGGGTCTCGTGCCGTATTTCCCCGCCTGAGATCCCAGCTTTCGCTGGGATGACGGTTGTTACCCAAACGCCCGCTTGATCAAATCCTGGGTCGAGGCGTCGAAATCGCCGCCGCCCTTGGCCGCCGCCTTGGCCATTTCCTTGCCCAATTCGACGCCGAACTGATCGAACGAATTGATCCCGAGCAGCACGCCCGACACGAACACGCGATGCTCGTGATAGGCGATCAGCGCGCCAAGGGTGCGCGCGTCGAGTTCGTCGAGCAGCAAGGTGGTCGACGGCCGGTCGCCGGGATAGGCGCGGGCGAGGTCGTCGGGATTCTCGCGGCCCTTCATCAGCGCGGCGCCCTGCGCGAACATGCTGTTGAGCAGGGTCTTGTGATGGTCCTCGCTCAGCGTATCGGCCTGTTCGATCACGCCGATGAATTCGAGCGGGACGAGATGCGTGCCCTGGTGGAGCAACTGGAACACCGCATGCTGCTGGTCGGTGCCGACCCCGCCCCAGGTGATCGGCGCGGTTGGACGACCGACGGGCTTGCCCTCGATCGTCGCCCCCTTGCCGTTCGATTCCATCTCGAGTTGCTGGAGATAGGAGGGGAGCAGCCGCAGCCGCTCGTCGTAGCAGAAGACGCCGCGCGTCTCGCAGCCGAACGCCTGGGTGTAGAGCAGGTCGGTGAAGGCGGCGAGCGCGGGGACGTTTTCGTGCAGCGCCGACAGCCGGAAATGGCGGTCCATCTCGGCCGCACCCTCGAGCAGTTCGGAAAAAGCGTCCCAACCGAGCGCCATTGCCGCCGGGAAACCGATCGACGACCAGAGCGAATAGCGCCCGCCGACCGTATCCGCGAACGGCAGGACGCGGGTCTCGTCGACGCCCCATTCGATCGCCTTGTCGGGATCGGCGGTCAGCGCGACGACGCGGCCATAAGGGTCCTCGACTCCGCCCGCCTGCATCCACTCGATCACGCTTTCGGCGTTGAGCATCGTCTCGGTGGTGGTGAAGGTCTTGGACGCGATCGCCAGTACGGTCGCGCTCGGGTCGAACCGCTTGAACGCTTCCTCCAGCGCCAGCCCGTCGACGTTCGAGACGATCGCCACTTCGTAGCGATTGGCGTCGCGCCCCAGCGCGTCGATCAGCAGATCGGGACCCAGCGCCGACCCGCCGATCCCGACGTGCAGGATATTGCGGATCGGCCCCAGCGCCTCGGCCTCGATCGCGTCGATCAGCGCGCGCATCCGGGCGTGGAGTGCCTGCGCCGCGGCGACGTCGTCCTTGGCACCTTCGCCGCGCTCGGCGGTGTGGGTGACGGCGCGGTTCTCGGTGACGTTGATCACCTGGCCCGAAAACAGCGCCTCGCGCTTGCCGGCGAGGTCGCTCGCCTTGGCCAGTTTCTCGAACGCCTTGATCGCCTCATCGGTCAGATGCGTCTTCGACCAATCGAAATGAATGCCGGAAACGTCGGCCGAATATTTGCCCAGCCGCTCGGGATCGTCGGCGAACAGCTTGGTCAGGGGGATGCGCTTCAGCGCCTCGATCTCGCTCCAATCGGCCATGTTTGGGTTCCTTATTCGACACTGGGGCCTCAATGGGCGTTCCGGCCGTCCCGTTCAAGGAAGCGCGGCGTCCCGAGCTAAGCTTGACGCGCGCAACGCGGATGCGCAAACCGCGCGCCATGACCGATACACCTCAGGCGACCCCGACCGACGCCGCGCTCGATCCCGTTGTGGCGCCCGCCGGCACGCCTGCGCCCGCCGCCAAGAAACCCAAGAAGGAAGAGGATTGGAAAGACACGTTCAGCTTCATCATCAAGCTGGTCGTCGTCGTTGTGATCTTCCGCAGCTTTCTGTTCTCGCCTTTCTCGATTCCGTCGCAATCGATGCTGCCGCGGCTCTATATCGGCGACTATCTGTTCATCTCGAAATGGAATTACGGCTTTTCCAAGCATTCGCTGCCGTTCAGCGTGCCGCTGATCCCGGGGCGAATCCTCGGCCGTAATCCGACGCCGGGCGACGTCGTGGTGTTCAAGGCGCCGCCGGGCAATGATCAGGATTATATCAAGCGCGTCATCGGCCTGCCCGGCGACACGATCCAGATGCGCCACGGCCAATTGATCCTGAACGGCGTCGCGGTGCCCAAGGTGCGCGTCGCCGACTTCGTCATCCCGCTGACGCCCAATTATCCCGCCGGCAAGGAATGTCCGGCCGAATTCCAGGCGACCGACAGCGCGGGCACGCCGATCTGCCGCTATATGCAGTTCAAGGAAACTTTGCCCAACGGCGTCAGCTACACCGTGCTCGACCGCGGCGAATTCCCTGACCGCGACGATACCGATGTCTATACGGTTCCCGCCGGCCACGTCTTCCTGATGGGCGACAATCGCGACGATTCGGGCGACAGCCGCTTCCCCGCGCAGGAAAATGGCGCGATCGGCATGGTCCCGCTGGAGAATCTGGAGGGCAAGGCAGTCGTCACTTTCTGGTCGACCGACGGCAATGCGCAATGGTTGCTGCCCTGGACCTGGTTCTCGGCGGCGCGCTGGAGCCGCTTGGGACAGGGCTTTTGACCGCTGCCCCTCGATCGGGGAATAGCCACGTGACGACCAAGGAGCTTGCCGGCTGGATCGTCGCAACCTTTGGCCGTGCGCCCGGTGACCTCGCGCGGTTCGAGCGCGCGCTGACGCATGGCAGCCAGGCGAGCGCGAATTACGAGCGGCTCGAATTCCTCGGCGACCGCGTACTTGGGCTGGCCATGGCCGAATGGTTGTACGAACTGTTCCCCGATGAGCCTGAGGGCAGCTTGTCGAAACGCCTCAACGCGCTGGTCACCGGTCCGGTCTGCGCCGACGTCGCGCGCGAGATCGGGGTGCGGCCGTTCCTCGGGCTGGGCAAACAGGCGCGCGACGATGGCGCCGCCGATAGCGACAATGTGCTGGGCGATGTGATGGAGGCGCTGATCGGCGCGCTCTATCTCGACGGCGGGTTCGAGCCGGCGCGCGATTTCGTCCGCGCGCGCTGGGCCGATCGCGTCCATGCCGATGCGCGCGCGCCGCAACATCCCAAATCGGCGCTGCAGGAATGGGCCGCCGCGCACAATCGCAAGTCGCCGGTCTACGAAGTCATCACGCGATCCGGACCGCAGCACGCGCCGCGTTTCACGGTGCGCGTGTCGCTCGGTGCCTTCGCCAGCGCCGATGCCGAAGGATCGAGCAAGCAGGAAGCGGAAACCGCCGCCGCCCGCGTGCTCCTCGCGCAGGTGCAGCCATGACGCAACATTGCGGTCTCGTCGCCGTGCTCGGCGCGCCCAATGCCGGCAAGTCGACCCTGGTCAATGCGCTGGTCGGGCAGAAGGTCGCGATCGTCAGCCCCAAGGCGCAGACCACACGCACGCGGCTGCTCGGTGTGGCGATCGAGGGTGAGACGCAGATCCTGTTGGTCGACACGCCGGGCATTTTCGAACCGCAGCGCCGGTTCGACCGCGCGATGGTCGCGGCCGCCTGGGGTGGGACCGAGGGGGCCGACGTGACCGCTTTGGTAGTCGATGCCAAGGGCGGGCTCGGCCCCAAGGTGATGCCGATCGTCGAGAGCATCGCGGGCCGCCCCGAACGCAAGTTCCTGGTGCTCAACAAGGTCGATATCGCCGACAAGGCTCGGCTGCTGGTCCATGCCGAGCGGATCAACGCGGCGACGCATTTCGATGAGACCTTCTTCGTCTCAGCCTCGACCGGCGACGGTCTGGCCGAACTCAAACAGGCGTTGAGCTACGCCATGCCCGAAGGGCCATGGCATTTCCCCGAGGATCAGGTCAGCGACGCGACCGAACGCGCGATGGCGGCCGAGGTAACGCGCGAACAGCTCTACCTCCAACTGCACGCCGAATTGCCTTATGCCAGCGCGGTCGAGACCGAGGCGTTCACCGAACGCGAGGACGGATCGGTCGAGATCCGCCAGCAGATCCTGGTCGAGCGCCCGACCCAGCGTGCGATCGTGCTGGGCAAGGGCGGCAGCCGGATCAAGGAGATCGGCGCGCGGGCGCGAGCGCAGTTGAACGAATTGCTCGATCGTCCGGTGCATCTGTACCTGCACGTCAAGGTCAAGCCGGGCTGGGACGAGGATCGCGAGGTCTATCGCGATATCGGGTTGGATTGGGTGGATTAGGCCTTCCGTCACCCGCGAACCCTGCCGTCATCCCAACATACTTCCGTCACCCCAGCGAAAGCTGGGGTCTCGTACGGTGACGCGATGCGGCTTGAGATCCCAGCTTTCGCTGGGATGACGGAGTGGGTCAGGCGACCATCTGACCCACCCACTCCGGCACCAGCACTCCTGCCGGCCCCAAGCGACTCTCGTGAAACCACCCGCTGCCCTCGGATCGATCGAGGTTGAGCTCCAGCGTCCGCGCCCCGTGATACTTCGCGGTCTGGACGAACCCCGCCGCCGGATAGACCGCGCCCGACGTCCCGACCGATACGAACAGATCGGCGCGCGAGATCGCGCGCTCGATCACATCCATCGCGTAAGGCATCTCCCCGAAGAACACGATGTCGGGCCGCACCGCCGTCGCGCCGCACGCCGCGCAGATTGTCCCCGGCGGCATCTCGCCTTCCCACACCTGGCGGTGCTCGCACACCGCGCACAATGCCGACTTCAACTCGCCGTGCATATGAAGCAGCCGTTTGGCGCCCGCGCGCTCGTGCAGATCATCGACATTCTGCGTGACGATCAACAACTCGCCCGTCCACTCGGCATCTAGCCTGGCCAGCGCATGATGCGCCAGATTGGGGTCGACCCCGGCCAGCGCCGCACGCCGGAGGTCGTAGAAGCGGTGCACCAACTCAGGATCGCGCGTCAGCGCCTGCGGCGTGCAGACATCCTCGACCCGATGCCCTTCCCACAGCCCGCCCGGTCCACGAAACGTTGCAATACCGCTCTCGGCGGAAATGCCCGCGCCGGTCAGGATGACGATGTTGTGGATGTCTGTCATTGCGCTGGTCTAATCAAACACATCGCCATCGGCCACCACGGAGGAGCGGCGGTCGCGCGATGCGCAACCTAGCTCAGCATCATGAGCCCGGTGATCCAATATTGAATATCTTCTCGACCAAGCTAGCCACAAATATCATGAAAAATCCGACCGGGACGGCAAGGAAGACTGCAAGCAAGGTGGGATCGAAAGTCTCGATCTTCGGTTGCATTGCAATGAACACCTCTACCAAGAACAAGAATATCATCGTCGCTGTGAAACGCGCGTCGTGAATGATGCGACGTTTTACATACAATACCGTCAGCAGATCGAATGTGAGCATCGCAGCCGCAACGCCGCGGTTGATTTGATGGAATGGGATGAACGCCAGGAAAATCGGAAAAACCAAAAGGCTGAATCCGCATCCGACGAGTCTCCCCTTCGAGATATGGAACTCCGACCCCCCGTCTTTTATCTCCAGCATCGCCACCCCAATCGATCGTTGTACCGCCAAAATTATGATGCGACCGGCCACGCCGCCACCGCGATCTCCGCTTCACCCATCAACGCCGTCACGCGCCTGAAGGGCATTTTCGGTTAGTTAAGTCCTTTCGATCAAGGTCGACACCAGCGTGTGCTTCTGCTTCCTGTGCCGCACCGAGCGTATAGGTGACTCCAGATCGCCGCGTTCGGCGAGTGGATTCTGGCGGAGGCCGAATGACCGATTTCGCGACGACCCGGCGGTTGTTCCATCTGCCCGGGGGTGTGCTTTACCTCGACGGCAATTCGCTCGGGCCGCTGCCGCTCGCGGCGGAGGCGCGCGTGCATGAGGTGATGACGAGCGAATGGGGTAATCAACTGATCAAGGCGTGGAACACAGCCGATTGGATCAATTTGCCTGCGCGCGTCGGTAACCGCATCTGCAAGTTGATCGGAGCGCCCGAGGGCAGCGTCGCGACCGGCGATACGCTGTCAGTCAAGGTGTTCCAGGCGTTGGCCGCGGCGCTGGCGTTGCGGCCCGAGCGCAAAGTAGTATTGTCGGATACCGGCAACTTTCCCTCGGACCTCTATATCGCCAGCGGGTTGCTCCAGGCGCTGGGCGGCGGGCTTGAATTGCGGTTGGTGGAGCCCGAAGACGTCGAAGGTGCGATCGACGAGAGCGTCGCGGTGACGTTGATCACCGAAGTCGATTACCGCACCGGCCGCTGCCACGACATGAAAGCGCTGACCGCCAGGGCGCATGCGGCGGGCGCGGTGACGGTGTGGGATCTCGCGCACTCGGCCGGGGCGGTGCCGGTCGACCTGACCACCGCTGATGCGGATTTCGCGGTTGGTTGCACCTACAAATATCTCAACGGCGGCCCCGGCGCGCCCGCCTTCATCTATGTCGCGCCGCGCTTTGCCGACAGCGCGCGGCCGATCCTGTCCGGCTGGATGGGGCATGAAGCGCCGTTCGCGTTCGACCTGGATTACCGCCCGCATGCCAGCGTCGAGCGGATGCGCGTCGGCACGCCGCCGGTGCTGGCGCTGGCGGTGCTCGATGCCGCGCTCGATGCCTGGGACGGGGTCGATATGGCCGATGTCCGCGCCGCCTCGATCGGCTTGAGCGAGCGCTTCATCGCCGAGGTCGAGGCGCGTTGCCCTGACCTGACGCTCGCCTCGCCGCGCGACCCGCAGGCGCGCGGCAGCCAGGTCTCGTTCCGCCACCCGCAAGGCTATGCGATCATGCAGGCGTTGATCGCCAACAATGTGATCGGCGATTTCCGCGCGCCCGATCTGATCCGCTTCGGCTTCACCCCGCTCTATCTGTCGAAGGAGGATGTCGTCGCCGCGGCGAAAGTGCTCGAACGTGTGATGACCGAGCGCTTGTGGGACGACCCTGCCTATGCCACGCGATCGAAAGTGACATGAACGACCACCATTCAAATGCCGGCGACGCCGGCGGGCCAGAAACCGACTTCGCCGATAAGATGGCCTATGGCGACTATCTGCGCCTCGACCTGATCCTCGGCGCACAGCAGCCGCGCTCTGCCGCGCATGACGAGATGCTGTTCATCATCCAGCACCAGACGTCGGAACTGTGGATGAAGCTCGCGGTGCACGAACTCGAATCGGCGTGCGACGCGATCGCCAACGACAAATTGCCGCATGCCTTCAAGATGCTCGCGCGCGTCTCGCGCATTCTCGAACAGCTCAACAACGCCTGGGACGTGCTGCGCACGCTGACCCCGAGCGAATATACCGAATTCCGTGCAGATCTCGGCCAGTCGTCCGGGTTCCAGTCACACCAATATCGCGCGATCGAATTCCTTTGCGGCAATCGCAACGCCGCGATGCTCAAGCCGCACGCCCACCGCGCCGAGGTCATGGCAGAGCTCGAAGGCATCCTGTCGCGGCCGAGCCTGTACGACGAAGCGATCCGCCTGCTCGCGCGCTCCGGCTTCGACGTCGGACCGGAGCGTGCCGACCTGGGTGAGCAGCGCGTCGAAAGCGACAAACTCCGCGCCGTCTGGGCTGAGATCTATCGCGATCCCGACACGCATTGGTCGCTCTACGAACTGGCCGAGAAACTGGTCGATCTCGAGGATTATTTCCGGCGTTGGCGGTTCAACCATGTCACCACGGTCGAGCGCGTGATCGGCCTCAAGCGTGGCACCGGCGGCACCCAGGGCGTCGCCTATCTGCGCCGCATGCTCGAAGTCGAGCTGTTTCCCGAATTATGGCACGTGCGGACCGAACTTTAGCGCGCGTCACGCGTCGGTCGACGCGGTCGTCCAGCCGAGGCGCGGGATCGTCACTGACCGCCGCCCCGACAGATCGGTGCGCGTCACGATGACGTCGCGATCCTCCATATAGGCCAATACGCGGCGCGCGCGGCCGAGCGAGCTGGTGCCATAGATGCGCGCAATCTCCTCGTCGCTCGGACAGGGCGCATTTTCGCGCGCGGCGCGGGCGATCAGCAGGAAGGCGCCGAGCATCTCGTCGGGCACCGCGGCGGCGGCGGTCATCGCCGGCGCCCATTGCTCGTCCTCGGGCTGGTAGATCCCCGCGCGCGCCGCGGCCAGCCGGCGCGCGAAGCTCGACGGGTCGAGCGCGATGCGGCGCAGCCCGGCCATCCGGCAGCGTACCTGGAAATCCTGGAACAAGGCGGCGGCGGGACGCAGCGCGCTGTCGGGATCGGCGACGATGCCGTGCAGCGCATCGGCCATGACCGCATCGGCATCGACCGGGTCGGCGTCCTCGGGTTCGGCCGCGGGAGTCGCGGCCAGCGCCTCGAGTAATTCGGCCGCAGGCGCCGGGCGCGGCGGCGGCGGGGGAGGCAGCGGAAGCGACAGCGTTTCCTCGACCGGCGCCAGGATGAAGTCGCGCATGTCCTTGGCCGGGCTCTGGTCCGGGAGCGGCACCAGCTTGGGGCTCGAACTGCGCGCGCTGGTCTCGACCTCGCCGATGCGGATCGTCACCGAACGCCGCGCAACCGCTGGGCCCAGCCCGAGGAAAGTACCGCGCGGCAAGTCGCGGATCGCTTCGGCCTGGCGCCGCTCCATCCCGAGCAGATCGGCGGCGCGCGCCATGTCGATGTCGAGGAAGGTCCGCCCCATCAGGAAGTTGCTTGCCTCGGCGGCGACGTTCTTCGACAGTTTCGCCAATCGTTGCGTGGCGATGATCCCGGCCAGTCCGCGCTTGCGCCCGCGCGACATCAAATTGGTCATCGCGCCCAATGAGGCGCGGCGGACTTCCTCGGCGACCTCGGCTCCGGCAGCGGGCGCGAAGATCTGCGCCTCGTCGATCACCACCAGCGCGGGGTACCAATAATCGCGCGGCGCATCGAACAACGCCGACAGGAACGTCGCCGCGCAGCGCATCTGCCCTTCCATCTCGAGCCCTTCGAGGCTGAGCACGACCGAGGTGCGATGCTCGCGGCAACGCGCCGCGAAGCGCGTGATCTCGGCCAGCGAATAATCGACCGCCTCGATCGCGACATGGCCATAGGGACCGGCGAAAGTGACGAAGTCGCCCTCGGGATCGACGATGACCTGCTGCACCTGGCGCGCGCTGCCTTCGAGCAGACGGCGCAACAGATGCGACTTGCCCGATCCCGAATTGCCCTGGACGAGCAAACGGGTGGCGAGAAGTTCTTCGAGATCGACGCATGCCGGCCGGCCGCTCGAATCGATCCCCATATCGATCTGGAACGTCATCGCCCCGCGCATGGTGGCAACCGCCATCGAAGGGCAAGCCGTGACGGCGAAAAAAGCTGCGGATTATCCGTTCGCTATGCTGGGCGGAGGCACGAAGGCCACCGATCAATAGCCGGCAATCTCCGGCACGCAGGTATCTCCCGCCGTCGGGCATCGTTGCCAGCCGCCGCCCATTGCCTGGAACAGTTGGACGCGCGCGGTGAGTGCGTCGGAACGAAGCTGGATCAGCGACAGCTGGGCGCCGAGCAGTCCGCGCTGGGCATCGAGCTGTTCGAGATAAGGCGAATAGCCTTCGCGATAGCGGTTGGTCGCCAGCCGTAATCCCTCCGCCAGCGCATCCTGCTGCGCACGGGCGAGGCCCACTTGCTCGTCGAGCCGCTTGGCGCTGGCCAAGGCATCCTCGACCTCGCGGAACGCGGTCAGTGCGGCGCGGCGATAGGAGAACGCCGCTTGGTCGCGCTGCGCGCCGGCCGCTTCAGCCTGCGCGGTCAGCCGGCCGCCCTCGAAAAGCGGGGCCAGGATGCTGCCGCCAACGGACCAGATCGTGATCGGGTCCTTGAGCAGGGTGGAAAAGGCGGCACCGGCGGCGGCGCTAAGCCTGACTTGCGGCAGGAAGCGTTTGCGCGCGGCGGCGAGCGACTTGTCCGACGCGGCGAGCTGGAACTCGGCTTGCGCCACGTCGGGCCGCCGGCGCAGCAATTCCGACGGCAGTCCGGCGGGAACAAGCGGTACGGCCAATCGGTCGAGCGGGAGGCCGCGATCGATCGCTTGCGGCGTCTCCCCGGTCAGCTGGCTGAGTGAATCCTCGGTCCGCGCGATGGCGAGCTCGATCTGTGGCACGATCTGCGCGGTGGCGTCATATTCGGCCAGCGCCTGCTGGAGCTCGAGCTTGGGCGAATAGCCGCGCCCAACCCGCGACTTCGCCAGCCGGAGCGATTCCGCCCGCGCCGTGACGGTGGCCTTCGCGACCTCCAGCCGGGCGTCGAGCCCGCGCAGGGAAATATAGCCGCTCGCCACCGCGGCGGCGACCGATAGCCGCACCGAATCGCGCGCCGCCTGGCCGGCGAACCAGGCGTCCCTGGCCGCTGCTTTCTGGTCGGCGAGCCGGCCGAACAGGTCGACCTCGTAAGCGGCCTGGACCTGGGGTTGCGCGGCATTCTGCACCGACGGCAGGCCGAACGCGTTGACCGAGCGCGACCGCGCGCCGCTGAGACTGGCATCGATCGTCGGCAGCAATTGCGCGCGCGCGAGCGCCAGATTGGCCTCCAGTTCGCGCACCCGCCCCATTGCGGCGCCGATATCGGTGTTGTTGGCCAGCGCCTTGTCGATCAGCGCAGTCATCGCCGGGTCGCCGAACGACTGCCACCAGGCGCGGTCGATCGGCGCCACCGGACCGGCATCGGTGCGCCAGGTTGGAGGCGGCGCCACCGGCGGCACCGCGGCGGTCCTCACCGGAGGGCCGGCGCAGGACGCCAGCGCTACCACCAGCGCGAGCAGCGGCGTGGCGTACCGCAGCTTCATCGTTGCCGCCCGCCACGCGTGTCGATGCTGACCTCGACCGACATGCCGGGCCTGAGCCGCGCCGCCGCGGCCTGTCTCGGGTCGATCGCGATGCGGACCGCGATACGTTGCGCGACCTTGACGAAATTGCCCGTGGCATTGTCGGGCTTGAGTACCGAGAATTCAGATCCCGCCGCCGGCGACAAATTCTCGATCCGGCCGTTGAGCCGCGCCCCGCCAAGCGCATCGACCTTGAACGTCGCGCGCTGGCCGATTGCCATGTCGCGCGTCTGTGTCTCCTTGTAATTGGCGATCACCCAGACATTGTGCGGCACGATCGACAGCAATTGCGTGCCGGCGGTGACATAGGCGCCGTCGCGCACCCCGATCTCGGACAATTGGCCATCGACCGGCGCGCGAATGATCGTGTTGTCGAGATCGATCTGGGCAAGGCGAAGCTGCGCCTTGGCCGATTCGACCGATGCCTCCAGCCCGGCGCGACCGACGACGACAGTGCGGACGTCCTGCGTGCCGATCGCGCGGCTGGCCTGGGCCTGGCGCACGCCGGCCTGGGCGGCCAGCAAGGCGGCGCGGGTCTGGTCGAATTCGCGCGTCGAGATCGATCCATCGGCGACCAGCGCGCGGGCGCGGCGCATATCGGCCTGCGCCTTGACCAATTGCGCCTGGGCGTTGGCGATGCCGGCATTCTGCGCTTCGGTCGCGACTTCGCGCGAGCGTTGCGCCTGCGCCGAATTGGCCAACGAGGCTTGCTGTGCCGCGACATTGGCTTCCGCCTGGGCGACGCGGGCGCGATAGATGCGGTCGTCGATCGTCGCCAGCACCTGGCCTGCCTTGACCTCGGCAAAGTCCTGAACGGTGACGTGCATCACATAGCCGCTGACTTGCGGACTGATGATCGTGACGCGACCACGGACATAGGCATTGTCGGTCTTTTCCGACCAGCCGGCGAAGGGCGGCAACCGCCACGCATAGAGGATCGCCAGGATCGCGCAGAGCGCCAGCACGATGATCGCCGCTACGGTTACGCGTGACTTGGCCGGCGGCCGCCAACTCGATGGTGCTGGATCGACCTGAGCGTCGGGTACTGGTTCCGCTGGCAACGGTTGGTCGCTCATCTCATTGCCCCTTTTGCGCTTGCGCCTGAGCCTGCATCTGCTGCTGGAGCAACACAACCGGCGATGCTTCGCCACGCCGCCAGATCGACCAGCGGATCACGAAACCCCACAGCGCCATCAGGATGGCAAGCACCCCGACCAACAGGAAAACGTCGTTGAACGCCAGGATATTGGCCTCGCGCGAGACCTGTTGGCTCAGCAGGGCCGCGCCCTGGGCGCTGCGCAAGGTTGGATCGCCCACTACGCCGGCGATCGCGCCGCCGCTCGCGCGCAGCCGCGCCGCGACCAGGGGATCGGTCGCCACGATGCGCTGGACCAGTTCGTGCGAATGGAATTTCTCGCGCATCACCTGAAACGTGCCGAGCAACGTGCCGCCGAGCAATCCGCCGACGCTCTGGCTCAAGCCGAACAGCACGACGAAACTGACGAAGTTGCGGCCGCCGGCGAGCAAGGTTCGCGCGATGCCGATCACCATCGCCTGGGCCAGGAACAGCAAGGAGGCGAAGCCGATCAGGGCCTGGCTGACATAGAAGCTGCTCGGCCGGGTCAGGTTGGTGGCATCGGCGTCCATGAACGCGCCGATCACGATCAGGATCACCGCGATACTGATCGGTAGTCCGACGTCGCTCGGTCGGAAGGTCAGCACCGCGGTGACCAGTCCGGCGATCGAGGCGAGCACGATGATCCAGTTCAAGGTGACCATCTGGTCGTTGATCAGCCCGAGCACGTTGAGCAGGCCGACCGACCCGAATGCCTGTTCGGACAGGAGGATGCGTACCGACGCGGCGACCACCATCAATCGTACGATCTCGCGGCTGCCCAGCCAGCGCGTATTGATCAGCGGATTGGCGCGCTGGTGTTCGACGATCACCGCGCCCGCGATCAGAGCGATGCTGGCGGCGAGCGCCCAGCCAATCCAGGGCTGGTCGGTCCACCATTCGATCCGCCCCTCCGACAGGACCGCGATCAGCAGCCACAGCCCCGGGGCGAGCAGCCCGAAGGTCAGGAAATCGGCCGGCTCGAACGCTTTTTCGCGCTCGCTCGGGGGTAACGGCAGGCTCATCACCGCCGCCAATGTCGCCAGCGCCAGCCCCAATTCCAGCCAGTAGAGATTGTGCCAATCGCCCCATTCGAGCAGGTGCGGCGACAGAATCCGGGCGAACGGCGTCGCCAGTTGCGGGATGCAGATCCCGATCATCACCCCGGCGAGGCGCTTGGCCGCGGGCAGCGACTGGAAGAAATAGAGGATCGTCAAGGTCGTCAGGCCGCTCGCCGCGATACCGCTCATCGCCCGCACCGCTACGGACGTCCAGAAATCGTGGACGAACAAATGCATCAGCGTCGTCGCGGCATAGACGACCAGCGAATAGCGGATGAAGGGCTGCAGCCCGAATTGCTGGCGGTATTTGACCAGCAACAAATTGGCGGTGACGTTGGTCATGAAATAGGCGCCGGTCAGCCAGGCGCTCTCATTGGTGTAGAGGTCGAGCGTCCCCTGCGCGAAATTCAGGTTTACCGTGACCAGCGCATTGCCCAGTCCGCCGGTGATCCCGATCAGGCAACCGATCAGGAAATAGAGCAACCGGCGGCTTGCCGGGTGATCGGGATTGGCCGGCGACCCGGGCAGCGTCGGCCTTTCGTGCGGCTTGAAGACATAGTCCGTCACGCATCTGCCCCTGGCATCCCGGCCACCCACCGCCGGCCGCCCAGAGTTATCAGCTTTCGCTCGATTGGCCAGTAGCGCAGGCTGGTGAGGGCGAAAGTCCAGAACACTCCCGAAGTTTAGCTTTCGCGGCGGCAAAGCCGCACGACGCGGCGCCGACGATCTGACATCGCGAGAGCGGCCTTCGGGCCGCTCTCCACTTCCCTTCCTCGACCATCGCCTAGCGGCGCGGGCGCTGAGCCACGATCACAATCTCTTCACCGCATTCCCTCTCGATGCAGGTCGCTTCGAGCATCCTGTCTAGTTTCGTCACGATCGGACCGGTCGAGACGGCGGTCGTCTTTGCCAGCCTGACCGCCGGCGTCTAATGCAGCCAGCGCCGCAGCCTGGTATTGCGTTCGGTGACGATCGCCGGCTTCGTCCTGCTGCTGTTCGCGGTCGGCGGCGCGCTCGCGCTTTCGCTGCGGCGCAACCAGAGCGCTTCCCCTGTCGTCAGTTTCCTTAGCAGCGGCTCGCCAAAACGCCGAAACGACGCCGATATGGACCGAATTCCCCGGGGACACATTGACGGCCGGCAAAATTTGCGCGTAAGCCAACCTATCGTTCCTACAGGATTTCTTTGCCAAACAGCAGGACTCAAGCGAACCTTTTCCTGTGTCTTCCGCGCTCGCCGCGGGCGGGGTTGCCATGACGGTGACTCCGTTGGTCGCGGGTATGTTGACGTAGTGGCGTATCGAGGCGGACTGCATGCTGGAACGGGAATTTGCTCTTGACGTGAGTCGCCTGGTTTGGCGCAGTTGGTCGCGACGCTTGGCGACGGGCATAGACCGCGTTTGCCGCGCATATCTGGAATACTTCGGAGATCGCTCGCAGGCGGTGGTTCAATATCGCGGCGTCGCTCGTTTTCTTTCGGCCGGCCATTCCGACGCGCTGTTCAAAATCCTTCTCGATGATGATGATGATGGTGAGAATTTCAGAAGAAGGTTGCTGGCGCTCGCGCCCAAGGCGTTGAGCGATTCGCAATCCGTACTGAACTGTGATGGCGCCTATTACATCAACGTCGGGCATACGGATATCGATCTCGATCGATCGATGCGCTGGATCGATACCTGCGGGTTGCGATCCATTTATCTAATCCACGACTTGATTCCCCTGACGCATTCGGAATTCTGCAACCCGAGTTCGATCGTCCGTCATCGCGGTCGCGTGACCAATGCACTCAATCATGCCGCCGGCATCATTACGAATTCGAACGCATCGGCGCGGGATTTGGAGCGCTTTGCTGTCGCGGAGGGTCTGCGCCTCCCGCCCGTCATTCCGGTCTGGCTCGGCGGCGCGCGGATCGAAAAGCCCGATGCGTTACCGTTCGCGGCGCACTCTTATTTCGTGTGTGTGGGGACAATCGAGGCGCGCAAGAATCATTACCTCCTGCTTCAGATTTGGCGCAGGCTGGTGGAACGTTTGGGCGCTGCCGCGCCACGGCTGGTGATTATCGGCCAAAAGGGTGCCCAGGCGAACCATGTCGAAAATATGATCGAGCGATGCACAGCCATCCAAGATCATGTGATCACCCTGCCATATTGTTCCGATGAGGAACTGGGGCGTTGGATCGGCGCTGCACGAGCCCTGTTGATGCCGTCGTTCGCCGAGGGTTTCGGCCTGCCGATAATCGAGGCGTTGCAAATCGGCACTCCCGTGATCGCCAGCGACTTGCCATGCTTCCGCGAGATCGGCGCTGGCATCCCCACGTTGCTGGACCCGCTCGATGCAATGGCATGGGAGCAGACGATCACGGGATTCCTGGACAACGGGCCGGATCGCAGTCGTCAATATCGCCTTTTGCGTGACTATCGGGCGCCAACCTGGACGGACCATTTCGCGCAAGTGGAGGCGTGGCTCGAAACATTGCCGCGCCATGGCGCCGGTCGCAGGTTGCCGAGCTTGGCTGCCGCTGGTCCGAATGGGCGCAATTTCAGAAAGCCGCCGGACGACCGCCGAGCTGCGATGAGCCCGCTTCACCTTTTTACTCAGGCGACTTCTGAGCCGGCAAAGATCGAGCGATCACGAGTGCGACTTGATCAACAGTGGATCGAGACGCGTGCACAAGCGGCCTGGTCGCTGGGCTCCTGACCATGGATATCATGACCCACATTCACGATCGCGCCGAAGGCGCGGACCTGCTGGCTCGTTTCTTCGCCGAATTTCTCGACGAGAACGCGTTTTCCGAATTCCGCAGGATCGAGCGCCTATTCGATAATTTGCGCGAACAGGGTGCAACGGTTTCGGGGTATCCGGTTATCCGTCCGAGCGACTGCGCCCGGATCACGAGATCGCTCGACGAGTTTTTCGAGCAGTGCCGGCCACAATTCCGGACGTGCGATGTCAGGATCACCGAACGATTCGAGGAATTGATCGGCGCCTTTCACGCCTTTTGCCGCTCCATCTATCCGAGCGAGGCAGCCGCGGTGCTGGTGTTGCACGGTAAAGTTCTTCTGTTCATGGGCCGGATCGAACGGGTGATTGAGCTCGTCTCCCACCTCGCTCTCCGCCCCTATGCGGTCGAAAATAACCTCGGGCATTGCATCGAATTGGTCGAATTGTTCGGGCAAGCCCATTTGCAACGGGGCTCAGTTGCAGAGCAGCCGCTCTCCTTCATTGCCTTCGGCGCTTGGTTGTTGGCGCAGGCGAAAGGGCCGTCCACAGCCGCCGTGGCGAAAAGGATGGCGCCTTATGTCAACAACGAGCGCTCAGAGGGCGCCGCGCCCTTCAGGTTGCGGCTGATCCGGTGGGCAACCGCTGGGTATTTGCGGGCTATACGTGGTCATATCGGGATTCGAAGCAACGTCTCGGCCTTCTTAAGGCGGAACCTCTATCTCGGGCTGATGACGTTGGGCTACCTGACCCTGCGCCGCGCGCCTGGTCGCAATGCACCCTTCTCGCTACGAATGAACCAGGCGGGAAAAACCCTCATCACTCGCGGAATGGGCGGAATCGGCGATTTGCTGATGATGGCCCCCGGCCTGGCGGCGCTGGCCGAGCGGGAAAAGGTCGCGGTGGATTTCGCCATCCCGCGGAAGTTCTTTCCGGTTTTCGCCAACAATCCGCACGTCCGACTGATCGATATCGACGGACCGGCAATCGATATCTCTGCCTATCGGCGGTTCGTGAACCTGAGTTTTTGCCCCGCAGGCCAGTATGAAAGCCGCACACGTCCTTTCGTGAAGCGAGGCCGGGTAGAGATTTTCGCGCGAGCGATGGGAATTCGGTCGTCCGAATTGCAGAAGCAGGGCTGGCATATCGATCAGTTCGTTGATGCGGAGCGGGAAGCTTTTTGCGGCGCGTTCTTGGCCGAAAGAGATCTGGGCGCGCGGCCCATCGTGGGTGTTCAGCCCTATTCACGCGACAGCTACAAGGATCACCCCAATATCCGCGGGATCATCGCGGCATTGGCGGTGCATTATGATGTCCTGATCTTCCATCATGTCGCCGACGGACTGCCCCAGGGGCCGGGCGTCGCCACTACCGCGGGTACGGCTCTTGCCAATTCTCTGGCACTTGTCTCGCGGCTAGATGCCATGGTCTGCGTGGATAGTGCGTTTCTCCACGCAGCTGCTGCACATCACATCCCGACCATCGCGCTTTTTGGCCCGACCGACGCGCGAACCTTTACCAGGCATCATCGCGATGTAACAATTTTGTGGAAGCCTCAAATCTTCGGATGCGTCCCTTGCTGGCGCAATGAGGACATCCCTTGTCGAATTACCGGACAGCGCTCGCTCAGCCCATGCCTTGCGGCCATCACAGCCGAAGAAGTGCTCGACGCGACGGCAAAAGCAATCGGATCGCCGCGATGACGGACCTGGATGATGCTCTGAAGCCATGGGTGCAGATCGCGACGCAACCGGCGGCGGATTCGCGGGCGCTGTTCCTCGATCGCGACGGAACGATCATCGAAAATGTCCCCTACCTTTCGGACGCCGATGCGGTCTCCCCGATCCCCGGGGCGACCGACGCGATCAATGCATTCCATAGTGCCGGCTTCGCGGTGGTCATCGTCACCAATCAATCCGGCGTTGCGCGAGGGCTGATCAGTCCGGAGCAGTACAATGCGGTGGATGCGGCGACCCGGGAGCAACTGGGTCGAGGATTTGTCAACGCGACCTATGCCTGCCCCTATCATCCCGAAGGCGAAGGACAATATGGCGGCGACCATGACTGGCGCAAACCAAATGGGGGCATGATAACGGCCGCCGCAGAGCATCTGCGGTTGGATCTTACCCGATCCGTGATGGTGGGCGACAGCCTGACCGACATCATGGCCGCGGCAAACGCCGGCGTCGGCGTCGCGATACACGTTCTGACGGGACACGGCGCGAGTGAACGCGATGCGGTGGAGCAATGGGTCGCGGACCAGAAAGCGGGGGGAGCTATGCCGCACGTGCGGTTCGTTTCGAGCATAGCCGCTATCTCGCCAGAGGACCTCGCATGATGCTCGTCGTATTGCCCCCGCGTTTGGCGACTTATCTGGACTTGGCTGTGCCGCCCGGTCTAACTGCGCGGACCCCACGAGTCGCCAAAAGCAGAGATAAGTGACGTGATGTACGCAGAAAATTTGCGCCACGCCGATATCGGCACGCCCTTCGACCCGCGGGTCTGGCTCCAGCTTTTCGACTATGAGCGTTTGCTTCAACCTGCGAAATTACCGGTGGTCGAGCGGTTCGACTGGTCGGGTCGTCCCGTCGAGCCCGGCTTTCGCCGCGTCCGCGTTATGGCGCGGCAGACATATGTCTTGAGCCATGCCGCGATCGGTGGGAGCCCCTCGGCTGCCGCAGCGGCTCCGCGTGCTGCCCGTGCGCTGATGGATCACGGTGTGGACGCCGGCCAGTTCCATTGTCGGCTTGGTCCGGACGGGGCAGTGCTCGATTCAACGGCGGACTTGTACGACATCGCGTTCGGCCTCTTCGCGATGGCATGGTGGTATCGCTATTCCGGTGACGAAATCGCTCTCTCCGTGGCCGAGCAATCGATCGCGCATCTTCGGGAACACCTCGCCAGTCCCTCCGGACGGGGTTTCGAGGCAAGGGCGGGCGGCACGGGCCGGCACGAACAGAACCCGCACATGCACCTTTTCGAAGCCGCGATCTTCCTCACAGCATTTTCGGCGCGACCGGCATTCCGCGCCCTGGCCGACGAGTTGTTCGCGCTGGCGGAAGACGTGCTGATCGACCGTGGCACGGACACGCTGGCCGAATTTTTCGATGACGAATGGCGGCCGATCGCAACTGACGGGGCCGTGCTCGTGGAGCCTGGCCATCATTACGAATGGGTCTGGCTCCTCCACCGGTACAGCGCCCTTGCAGATCAACCGCGGGCTTTTGCGATCGCTGACCGACTATTCGATTTTGCCCTTCGCCACGGCCATGACGTCCGCACGGGGCTGGTCCTTGCTGCCGTCTCGTCCACGGGGGAATCGCTCGGAACCGACCTGCGCGCCTGGCCGAACACCGAATTTCTGAAGGCCCAAATCGCCATGCGCGAACTCAGAGGAAGCCGGCCCGGCTTCAATGAGGCGGCGATCGAAACAAACATCAACCGTATCTGGTCATATTTCCTGAGGTCGCCAGCGGACGATATCATGGCCGGACTCCAGGATGGGATGTGGATCGATTGTGTCGAAGCGCAGGGCTATCGACCGAAAGGCGACCATGTGCCCGCGTCCACGCTCTACCATCTGTTTTTTGGCTTTTCCGAATTGCTCCGCGATCGCGGGGGTCACCCGCAATTCAGCGGGCTTCCATGGTAACAGCGCGGTTCACTCCGGTCGGCGGCACCGCCGAGAATCCCGCATCTGATGGCGTAACGAGAGCTGATATGTCGACGTACCTGCCCCAGCACTTCTCGTTCGACGGCGCGCGCGTGCTCGTGATCGGCGACATCATGCTCGACAAATTCCGCTATGGGTCGGTCAACCGGATTTCCCCGGAAGCGCCAGTGCCTGTCATGCATGTTTCCAGCGAGCAGGCGATGCTCGGCGGAGCCGGCAACGTGCTGGCGAATCTCGCCGCCTTGGACTGCGCCTGCGGACTGATCGCGGTGGTGGGAGAGGATGAACCGGGTCGGCATTGCCGGCGGTTGATCGAGAAGGTGGGGGCGAACCCTGAGTTGTTGGTCACTGCGCCGACCCGCATGACGACCCAAAAAACGCGGCTCGTCAGCGGTAGCCACCAACTCCTGCGGTGCGACGAAGAAGATGCGACGCCCATCGATGCCGAGCTCGAGGCATCGATCATCGAGCGATTTGACGAGGTCATCCTGGGCTATACGGCGGTTGCGATCTCGGACTATGCGAAAGGGGTCCTCAGCGATCGAGTGCTTCGGCACGTGATTTCCCGCTGCCGCGAGGCCGGCATTCCGGTCATAGTCGACCCCAAACGGCGCGATTTCGGGGTCTATGCGGGCGCCACCGTCATCAAGCCGAACCGGGCCGAACTCGCAGCCTATGTCGGCAGGCCTTGCCGTGACCTTTCGTCAAGCCGTGTAGCGGCCGATAAGGCCATGGAGGCGACGGGGTCGGCAATTCTGCTCACACTCTCCGAAGATGGCATGGCCCTGTTCAGACCGAACATGGAAATGCAGCATTTTCACGCTACCGCGACGGAAGTGTACGATGTCTCCGGCGCGGGAGACACCGCGCTGGCGATTTTTGCCGCGGGCATCGCGGCGGGCTTGCCGATGGACGAGTGCGTGATGCTGGCCAATGCCGGTGCCGGCGCCGTCGTGCGCAAGCTCGGCACCGCTACATTGAACCGTCTCGAACTGACCCGGGCCGTCCATGCGGTGGGCGATCCCCGGATCGGGGCGGTCTGCAGCCAAGAGGACGCCGCGATGCAGGTGGCGCACTGGAAACTCGAAGGGCTGCGTGTCGGCTTCACCAACGGCTGTTTCGACATCGTGCATGCCGGTCACATCGAGATCCTGCGGCAATCGCGTGCTCGATGCGATCGTTTGGTCGTGGGGCTCAACAGTGACGCGTCGGTGTCGCGGTTGAAGGGGCCCGACCGGCCGATCCAGCCCGAGTCATCGCGCGCGCAGGTGCTGGCGGCGATCGACGCGGTCGATCTGGTCGTGGTCTTCGACGAAGACACGCCGCTGAACTTGATCAAGACCTTGATGCCGACCGAACTGATCAAGGGTGCCGACTATAGCGAAGATGCGGTAGTGGGGGCTCATGAGGTCAAGTCTGCCGGCGGCCGGGTGCACCTGATCGACCTGATCCCTGGGCTTTCCACCACGCGCGCGGTCAAACGCATTCGCGGGGAATTGGCGCCGTCCTACCGAATCTGAAGGCCTGAATTGCATGTTGAGTCGCGCGTACACGAGAACAGGTAACGGTCGGTCATGATTCTAATTACGGGGGGCGCGGGCTTCATCGGCGCGAATATCGCCGTCGCTTTGCAGGGACGCGAGCCCATCGCGGTGCTGGACAGGTTCAGCGCCGACGACAAGTGGAAGAATCTCCGTCATGCACGGGTCGATCACTATGTCTTCCCCGAGGAGCTTGACGCGTTCCTGGCCGAGCACGGGCCCGCGCTGTCGAGCGTCGTCCATATGGGCGCGATAAGCGCGACGACCGAGCGGGACGTCGATCTTATCGTACGAACCAACCTCCACCTGAGCCGTACGCTTTGGGCCTTCTGCGCCCGCCGTGGCATCCCCTTCATCTACGCCTCATCGGCTGCCACCTATGGCGATGGCAGCTTCGGTTTCGACGATCGCTCCGACGACGCCCATCTCGGCCAATTGCGTCCGCTGAACCCCTATGGTTGGAGCAAGCTCGCCTTCGACCGCATGGTCCTCGATATCGTGCGCCGAGGCGAAGCAGCGCCGCCGCGTTGGGCAGGGTTGAAGTTTTTCAACGTCTATGGCCCGCGCGAGCAGCACAAGGGATCGATGCGGTCGGTGATGACCAGCAATTTCGATTCGCTGCGCGATGGCGGAAGCCTTCGCCTTTTCCGTTCCGATCGACCGGATTACCCCGATGGCGGACAGAAGCGCGACTTCGTCTATGTCGACGACTGTGTCGGAGTGATTTCCTGGATGCTCGACCACGAATTTCCGGCGGATCTCTACAATGTGGGTACCGGCAAGGCGCGGACATGGCTCGACGTGAGCGATGCCATGTTCGCCGCGTTGGAACGCGACCCGGCGGTCGAATTCGTCGATATGCCCCCGACGCTGGTCGGGCGATACCAATATTTTACCGAGGCACGGATGGAGAAGCTCGCCGGAATCGGCGCACCGATTCCCGCCACGAGCCTGCGCGATGGCGTGGCGGCGACCTATCGATATCTCGCGGCGGAAAGCGAATGAGCGCCGGCCAAGCCAAACTGCAATCGCTTCGTTTCACGACGGAAGAAAAACGCGGGCCACTGCGCACCTATCTCTCGGCGCATTACGGCCGCGTCCTGTTCGTCGCGGTCTTTATTCTTCCGACATTGTTGGCCGCCATCTATTTTGGGCTCGTCGCATCGGATCGATATATTTCGGAAGCGCGCTTCATCGTGCGCTCGGCCGACAAGCCAGCATCGCAGGGCGCGGCCGCGTACCTGCAGGATTTCGGCATCACGCGCGCCAATGACGATGCATTCGCGATCGCCGATTACATCCATTCGCGCGATGTGATGCAGGCGATCGAAAAGCAGATCGACATTCCCGCCGTCTATTCGCGCCCTGGCGCCGACATTTTCAGCCGTGTCGGCGGTCTATCGGGTAGGGCGAAGTCCGACGAAGCGTTGTTCCGCTATTTCATCCGACAAGTCGCGGTCGAGAAGGACCCCGAAAGCGGGATTACGGCGGTGAAGGTCAGCGCCTATCGACCGGAAGACGCCAAGGCGCTGCTCGATCGGATCGTCGCGCTGAGCGAAGCTCGGGTCAACCAGCTCAATGTCCGGGCGCGGCGCGACAGCCTGGCCGATTCCCAACGGGCGATGGACGACGCGGCACGCCGACTGGCCCAGGCGACGGTGGATGTCACTCGCGCTCGCGAGATTGCCGGTACCGTCGATCCGCAGCAGAGCGCGGGCGCCACGGTCGATCGCAGCTCTTCGCTTCAGCAGGAACTTGCCCAATTGCGGGTCACCCTGCAGACCATGGTGGCGCGGGCGCCCGGCAATCCATCGATTCCGGCGCTGCGCCAGCGCATCGCCGCACTTGCCGGGCAAGTGACGGCGCAACAGAACCAATTGACCGGCCGGCAAGGGTCTCTGTCCGGCAAGCTGGGCGATTACGAACAGCAGCAAGTCGAACGCGAATTGGCCGAAAAGGCCTATGAAGCCGCGCAGAAGCAATTCGATACCGCACGCTCGGAAGCGGATCGCCAGCAGGTCTTCATCGAATTGATCGCGCGGCCGAACCTGTCGGACGACCCTCAGGAGCCGCGCAGGTTGCGCTACATAATGACGGCCGCGTTGCTGTCGTTCTGGGCCTTCCTCATCCTTTACCTTCTGCTCTCGGGCAGCCGCGAACATTTGAATTTGAATTAGCGATGGCGGCTTCTCTCTCTTTCCCCCGGCTCCGGAAAAAGGCGCGGACTATCAACGCGCTGCTGATCCGCGAACTGATGGCGCGTTTCGGCCACCACAATATCGGCTTTTTGTGGCAGGTGATCGAGCCGCTGATGCTCACGCTCGGCGTGATGATCTCCTGGTCGTTCATCTACGGCGAGCGCAATCACGGCGTCCGTGTGATCCCGCTCGTGCTCACCGGATATACTTATCTGACGCTGTGGCGACATATGGTGGCGCGCCTGACGCACGCATTCCGACACGGCTCGGGATTGTTGTTTCACCGGAACGTCAAGCCGGCCGACATACTCGTGGCGCGTGGTTTGCTCGAGAGTATCGGGACGATCATCTCGTTCTTCGTCGCCTATATCCCATTGGCGTTGCTCGACGTGATTCAGCCCGTGGACGACTATCTCATTCTGCTGAGCGCCTGGACGCTGATGTGCGCGTTTTCGTTCGGGGTGGCGATGATCATCACCGCCTTGGCGCATTTTTCGGACGCGTTCGACCGCGTGGTCCAGCCGATCATGTACCTGATCCTGCCCCTCACCGGCGTGTTCTACATGGTCTATTGGCTGCCGGCGTCGTTGCAGATGATCGTGTCCTATTCGCCGCTCGTGAACATAATCGAGATGTTCAGGGCGGGCTATTTCGGTGCCGACGTGCCGACGACGTGGGACGTTGGCTACGTCGTCGTGTGGGTGATCGCGGTGAATGCCATCGGGTGGGTGTTGGTGCTCAAGGCGCAGCGGCATATTGAGCTGGAATGACGCCACGATGCGAGCTGGAAACCCTAAAGTGACGGACGAGACGTCGGACACCGTCAAACACCATCGTCAGCTGGTGCTCCTAGAAGGGGCCCAGGGCATCGACGATCGCGAGGACGTGACCGCGCGCCGTCGCGACCTCTTCCTGTTGGGTGTGTTTCTGGTCGTGGCGCTGGGGGCGGCGCTGTACAATTTCGTGATTGCGACCCCGCGCTACAGCTCCGAGTTCAGTTATGTCGTCCGCTCGCTCGACAGTTCGCACGAGCGCTTCAGCATTCTGAACGTTGCCGCGACCGGCGGCGGAAGCGACAATAGCGAAGCGATCGTGTCATTCGTGGGGTCCCGCGACATGTTGGCCCTGATCGATCGCGATGGCCTCATAACGCGCATGTTCGCCGCGAAGGGCATCGATGTCTTTTCCGCGTTTCCGTCCTTTGTCTCCGGGCATAGCCGGGAAGATCTATACCGTCATTTTCAGCATTATGTTCGCGCGTCGTTCGATCAATCGACCAATATCACCCATGTCGAGGTCCAAGCCTTCTCTCCCGGCGAGGCTCAGGCCATCGCCCTCCGCGTGATGCAGGCGTCCGAGCAAATGGTGAACGCGCTCAATGACCGGGCAAGGGCCAGCCTCGTCACCTCCGCGGAAAAGGAGGTCGACACCGCCAACGCGTCGCTGACGAGCACGCTGGACCAGCTCAACCGCACGCGCAACGACCTTCGGCTGCTCGAACCCAAGTTGGAGGCTGGCGCCGCGATCAAGAATTCGTCGGGCGTCGCCAGCGAACTGGCGCGGAGCAATGTCGAGCTCGCTCAGACGATGCGCGTCGCTCCGAACAGCCCCGCGATGGGCCAGTTGCGCGCCCGTCGCGCCGCGCTCGAGGCCGAATTGTCGCGGCAGATATATGCGTCGGCAGGCGCTCCTGGCTCGCTAGCCGAGCGGACCCGCCCGTACGAGGAATTGAATGCCAAGCGTGACATCGCCGAAAAGCACCTGCTGGCGGCCAGCCTGGCGCTTGCCAGCGCACGGGCGAGCGCAGGGCGGACGCAATTATATGTGGAACGCATTTCGCAACCCAATCTTCCCGATGAGCCTCGGTATCCGCGGGGTTTGGTCAATTTGCTGATCACCATGGCGCTCGCTCTTGGCGTGCTGTGGATCGTCCGCTCGCTTTCGGAATTGTTTCTCGACCATGACTAGTTTGCCGGACCTTCTCATCCCGCCTCGGGAAAAACCCGTCGCTGCCAAGCGGCGCGACGGTGCGATAACCGCGCGTCGGATCAGCAAGATTTACGAGACGCCCACTGGGCCGAAAAAGGTGCTTACCGATATCGACTTCACGATCGCGCGAGGTCAGAAGCTCGCGGTGCTCGGCCGTAACGGCGCCGGGAAGTCGACGCTGGTCAAGATCATCGGCGGTGTCGAGCGGCCCACGACCGGTGAGATCCGTCGCGGCATGTCGATGTCGTGGCCGCTGGCATTTGGCGGTGGCTTCGAAGTGAGCATGACCGGGTTGGACAACATCCGGTTCATCGCGCGGATCTATAATCACCCGATCGAGGAGACGATCGAGCGGGTCGACGATTTCGCCGAACTGGGGAAAAACCTGCTTCTGCCGGTGAAATATTACTCGTCCGGCATGCGCGCGCGCCTGGCGTTCGCCCTCACTCTCGCGATCGATTTCGACTGTTTCCTGATCGACGAGGTCATCGCCGTCGGCGACCAGCGCTTCCACCAGAAGTGCCACGACGCATTGTTCCGCGACCGGCGCGACGCGGCGATGATCCTCGTCAGCCATGACACTGGCATCATTCGGGAATATTGCAGTTCGGCGTTAGTGCTCAAAAATGGCCATGGCCGCGAATTTGAAGATCTCGACCTGGCGATCAGTATTTATGCCACCCTCTGATGATTACCGAAATGCCGACGACCGGGCAGCCAGGTTCGCGCGCGCCGTTGAAGGACTGCAGGAGAAAATGATGCGCCGGGCCAACCGCAGCAAAATGACCAAGGCCATGGCCTGCGCCTGCCTGACGATGATGAGCGGTTGCGCCGCGCTTCCGCAAGCCGGTCCGATCGGCAAGACGATTACCCGCGCTGGCGAGCGGGGGGCGTTCACCGTGGTGGAAGTGGATACAGGCGCTGCGCTCCCGCCGCTGCCGGCCGCGCCCGATTATGCGCCGCTACCGGCGGTTGGGGCACAAGATGTCGGCGCGATTGCGCCGGGCGATGTGATCAGTGTCATCTATTACGAGGTTGGCGCGCGCGTCTTTTCCGGTGGCGGGTCGGCACCGGGGAGCGCGTTCGACCCGGCGGCCAAGGAGCAGCGGGTCGGGCCGATCGAGGTAGATGAGAATGGCCAGATTCGCCTGCCCTATACCGGCACGATACGGGCAGCGGGACGCACGCCAACGCAATTGGCGCGTGATGTCGAAGCCAGCCTGCGTGGAAAATCCGAAAACCCGCAGGTCATCGTCCGCCTGGAAGCTGCGAACGGCAGTTCGGTGATCGTCGGCGGCGAGATCGGCAGCCCCGGCCGGGTCCGGCTGAGCGGCGCTCATGAGAAGCTGCTCGACATCATCAACCTGGCCGGCGGGCATCGCGGTTCGGCGGCGGACATCCTCGTCCAGATCAACCGACAGGGCACGATCAGTGACGTACCGTTCGAGAATCTGACTTATGCCAATATCGGCGGCATGGCGATGCAGCCGGGCGACCGGGTCGAGCTGATCCGCCAGCCGCGCAGCTATTCGGTTCTGGGCAGCGCGAACAAGGTCAACCAATATGATCTTCCGTTGCGGCGCTTTTCGCTAGTTCAGGCTCTGGCATTGTCGGGCGGACCCAATGAGAATCTCGCCGACCCCGCCGCGGTGTTTATCTTCCGGTTCGAAAAGAGCGGGGAGAACGGGACCGAGCGTCCGATGGTCTATCACTTCAACATGTTGAAACCCGCCTCCTATTTTCTCGCCCAGCAATTCTTTCTGACTGACAAGGACGTGCTCTACGTCGCTGGCGCGGAAGCGAACCAGCCAGCGAAGCTGCTGCAGATTATTGGGCAGGTGTTCACGCCGATCGTGATCGCGAGGCAGGTGACGAATTAATTTAGTTATACCAAACGGTATTCGTGTGCATCGAAAATTCCGTTCTTATATCTTGCTCTCTTCTTCTTTTTTTTGAATACTAATGGAGTAATATTGTATGTCGCTTCCCCAAAACCCCTTCGCGCGACGCACTCAAACGCCTCCGCAATCCCCAGAGAAAGTCGGTGCACGGCCGGAGTTGCCTTCCGAATCAGTGCCTTCTGTTCGTGACCAATTGCCGGAGTTGCTCAGCCTTACGAACGCCGAGGGACATCCTAATATCAACGCTCTGACCGAGCTTCTGCGTGACTTCAGCGCCATGAAGTTCAACATGAAATTTTTCGGTTATGAATTAGCAAAAACGCTCGCGGAAGCACTGCCACCGTTGCCGAGTAACGGACCATTTGACGTCGACCTCGAATCTAAACCGTCGACCCAGGCCGATTTGGAGGCGAACTGGACGCGCCATTGGTCCTCTGAGCTCCGCGTTACGCATGTCATGCATCGAAAAATCTGGGAGCTGGCCTACGTGCTTCAGGTCATCTGGCAGACCGGCAATATGCAGCCCGGACGGCGCGGGCTTGGCTTCGGCTGCGGGGAGGAACCATTGCCGTCGTATCTCGCTTCGAAGGGATGCGAGGTCACCGTTACTGACCTTGAACCCACCGACGAGCGCGCTGCGGGTTGGGTCGCAACAGATCAACATGCCAGTGTCGATAGGGCGTTCCGATCCGAATTTCTCGACCGTGCCACTTTCGATAAACTGGTCGATTTCCAGTATGTCGACATGACGAAAATTCCTGATCACTTGCGCGACTATGATTTCTGCTGGTCGATCTGCGCCTTTGAACATCTGGGCTCTATCGAAACCGGCATCGATTTCATCGACAAGGCGGTGGATGTGCTGAAGCCGGGGGGCGTCTCCGTCCATACGACCGAGTTCAATTTTATGAACGACCTGGAAACGGTGGACAATTGGAATACAGTTCTGTTCCAGCGCCGGCACTTCGAAGAGATGAAGCGTAGATTGGAAGCGAAAGGCTGCGTGGTGGCACCGCTTAACTTCGACGTAGGGTCGAAGCCGCTGGACAAATTTATCGACGTGGCGCCTTATCCGCATGACTGGAACTTTGCCCAAGCAAATGCCTGGGTTGGGGATGCCAATCACATCAAATTAACTGCGGATGGTATTCCCGTGACATGCTTCGGCATCATAGCGATTAAGCAATGACCGCATTGCTTAATTAAGAGTCGGGGCATTGGCGGTGAATGAATATTACTACCTCGGAAATTCCACTGGTATGGCCAGGCTTCACGGCTCTTCGAGCCTGATCTGCGTGGATACGCGATCGTGGGAGTCGTTGACCTACATCCAGGGATATCCAGTCGAACCGCATGAGGTTTCCGTCATGCGACGCTTCCTTTCGCCCGGTGACGTTTTCCTTGATATCGGCGCGAATTTCGGCCTGTACTCGATGATCGCGAGCGAAATCATCGGGAGCAAAGGGGAGGTCTTCGCGTTCGAGGCCAACCCGCATACGTACAAATTTCTTCGCCGATCGGCGATGGCCAACCGGTTGATTTGGTTACCCCAATATCATTGGGAAAACCTCGCCGTCGCCGATCAGGATGGCGAATTGGAATTTGCATACGATCCCGAGCACCTTGGTGCGGGTCATATTCGCAACCCGGGCGACACAAGCGACACCCAGACGGTCATCAAAGTCCGTTCGATTACGATCGACAATTTCCTGCCCAGTGACATCAATCCCAATTTCGTCAAAGTGGACGTTGAGAGTCATGAACTCCCTGTTCTGAAGGGTATGGAAAAAACCATCAGGCGGTCGCCTGACATTCGCCTTCTGCTCGAATATTATACCAACACGAACGAGATCACCGAATACGGACGCAATGTCGTAGAATTTGTCCGGCATCTTGGTCTGGGTCTGTGCGTCGTCGAAGGTAGCGGAACGCTGCGGGTCGTCCCGGAGGGCGAAATTCCGACGGGGAACATCTATCTTCTAGCGACCCGAACACCGGAAAATGACGCAATGCAGTCGCCGACCGCAATGTCGATCAAGCCTGCAGGGTTGCACTATCACGCTGTCTTCGCGGAAGGCGACGGAGCCTTGCTTCGTTCGGACGGCACCTTCCGATATCGCCGCGCGGATCACCCTGACGTTGCTGAGCCCAGTTTGTTTTTCGGGCCTTATGTGAGCTTGCCTGCAGGAAATTACACGCTGAGGATCGATGCCGATGCGATCGGCACCGCGGATTTGTCGATCACGACCGATTTCGGTCATTCGATCATTTTGTCGAAAACGCTTTCGCATTGGGATAGCAAAATCAACTTCACGCTGCCCCGCCCGGTCGAGGCTTTCGAAATCGTGTTGCGCAAGCGCGACGATCTCGAGCAATTGGACCTGAAAAGAATGATCGTCGAGCGGATTGAGTAACGTCAAATCCTTCTCGACGGCACGCATGAACCCGGCGCGAACAACATGGATGTGCGCCCCGCGCGCTCATGATGCGCTGGAGAACTGTTCGATAGTTCTATCGGCATCACTGGCTGTAGCGCTCCAGGGCAAGCGAGTGCAACTTTAGCCCTCCCTCGATCGACCCGCGGCGTAAATGGCTTCGGAACTCGAACGGATAATATGGATCGTCTATTTTGAACCGAAACTCGATAGAGAACTTACCATCAACCTCTATTTCGAAATTTTCCTCCAGCTTGATTTGCTCATCAGCGGTAACATCGAAGCCAATCACGTTCGTCGATCGGTTGTCCGACGAGGAGAAGGTGAGAACGCTCTTCCAGTCGCCCCTCGGCAAATGGAGATATGGTCCGATACTCAAACACCGCGCGGGGCCGAGCAGGTCGAACGGATGGGTCGCGGGCAAATAAGGAGGCGCCGCCTCAATCAACAGTTCGAGTGGAAGGTGCCATGCCGGATCGCGCTGCTCGGCATGAAAGCTGTAGAAGCGATCAAGTCGGCATAACAGCTCGGTAACCTCCTCGGAAGGTTGTTGCCGTTCGTAGTTGAAATGCGAGGCGAGAACATCGCGCAGCGGGCGATGGAGATCGCGTTCATCGATCATCGCCTGACACATTGCCGGGTCGACATTGCAAATGGCCGCGATGCGTCCGGCGAGAGCCGAAACGGGTTCCCGATGGTTCGCCGCCAGCAACTCGCTCCGCGGGATCTCAAGCAATGCATCCAAACCGATCTGCGCACGGGCCATCGTCCGCACCGTATCGAGCAGCTTCGCGTCGCGCGCCGCAATGAAATCCAGGCTTGCTTCGGAGAAACTCTGGTCGATTATAAGCACGGGAAAGTCGAACCGACCGATCGCCTCGGCGACGGCGGCGTCGGGAACTTCCGAGAGAAACATGATGGGATGGCTGGCGGATGCGATCTTTTCGAGCGTCGCTTCGCCGAGATCGTTGAGCGGGATCACTTCACACGCGCCGTATTTGCGCGACAACAGGTCGCGGCAGAGTTCGGCGGCGAAATAGGTCGCCGAGCACGGCAGCCCACCGACCAGGGCCAGGTGATTGCTTTTGGAAGAAAGCGGCGAAAGCGCGGTCACCGGCTCGTTGAGGGCTGGGTCAAGCTCGCCGGTCATGGACAGCCCGTCGTAGCAATCGCGCGGTCCGCATAGAGATCGGCCAAGCGCGCCGGCGCCTCGGCTTCGGCAATCGTCAACGCGCGCGGATCATCCACGTCGAGCCACCAGGCTCCGTCGATCTCCATCGTCGCCGCTCGTCCACGGTCCGCCAGTCGCTGCATGCCGTCGGAGAGGCTGCCCGGCCGGCCGGCCGCAATCGCCTCGGCAATCGCGGACGACAGCGCCGGCGTCGCCAGGAACGCACCGCAGTCCACCGCATCATATGGCGAAACCGTTTTGCCGATCGCCGTAATGAACCCACGCTCATCCAGCCTGACCCAGGTGGCATCCTCCGGATCGACCAGGGGACTGTCGACCCGACGATCTATCGCCAGCGTCACGTCGCGATCGGTTCCGCCCCGACCGACCAGATCGGCGAGGATCGATCGCGTAAAAAGATGGTCCGCCATCATCAGCAGATAATTGCCCTCGATGCGCGCGGCCCCCGCCATCACCGAATAGCCATTGGGTAACGACCAATCCTCGACCCGCTGCGCGACCACCGGAATTCCCGCGCCGCGCGCAAAGGCGGGCAGAGCCGCCTCGACCGCCTCAGCGCCATGCCCGGTCACGACGACGGCGCGCCGCGCACCTGCGCTTGCCGCCTGCCGGATGCCGAGTTCCAGCAGCGCCACTCCCAATATCGGGGTCAGCGGCTTGGAATCGGAAACGGAACGCAGTCTGCTGCCGAAGCCGGCCGCGATGATCAGCGCGTCCATCGAAGCATCATCCGGAGATCAGCAACAGGTATCGGCTCGGGCATCAGCCCACGGCGCGCGCGACTTCGACGATGTAGGCGTCGAGCATGCGGCCCGCGACTTCGTCATTGAATTGCTGGGGCGGATGCTTGCAGAAATAGGCCGAGGGCGCGATCAGCACGCCGCCTTCGCCGCGCTCGAGCGCGATCTTGCAGCAACGGATAGCATCGATCACGCACGCCGCGGCGTTCGGGCTGTCTTCCACGGACAGGCGCACTTCGACGTTGAAGGGCACATCGCCCCATTGCGTACCCTCGACCCGGAGGAAGCAGACCTTGTTGTCCTTCTGCCACGGCACGTATTCGGACGGGCCGATCAGAATGTTTTCGTCTTCCAGCCGCTCGGCAAGCGCGGCCTGCACGGCTTCGGTCTTGGATAGTTTCTTGCTGGTGAGGCGTTGACGATCCAGCATGTTCATGAAGTCGGTATTGCCGCCGGTGTTGATCTGATAAGTGCGCTGAACGGTCACGCCCCGTGCGGTGAACAGGCTGGAGAGCGCGCGGTGGACGATCGTTGCGCCAACCTGCGCCTTGATGTCGTCACCGACGATCGGAAGCCTGCGCTCAGCGAAACGAGCCTCCCAATAGGGGTCGCTGGCGATGAAGACGGGCATGCAATTGACGACCGCCAAACCTGCCTCAAGGGCGCATTCCATATAGAATTCAGTAGCATCCTGCGATCCGACGGGCAGGAAGTTGACGAGTATCTCCGCGTTGGATTGCCTCAGCGCCTCGACGATGCCTTCCTTGGTGGCATCCGGTCCATCGGCGAGCACGAACCCGCGCTCCCCGGCTGTAGTCATATGCGGAGCGACGCCGTCAAGCGCGCGTCCACGGATCACCGTCGCGCCCGTCAACGGCACATCGGGATTGAACACCGTGGTGTTGTTGGGCGCGGCGTAAATCGCCTCCGCAATGTCCTTGCCTACCTTGCGGGCGTCGACATCGATGCCGAGCACGAACTGCACGTCACCCGCACCGTACCGCCCGATCGTCTCATGGATTAGTCCCCGCGACGCATCGCCCCGGTAATGATATACCCCCTGTACCAGCGAGCTTGCGCAATTTCCGATGCCGACAAGCGCGACGCGAATCGATTTCATTTTACCTCACTCATTTACTCGCCTTCAAATCTCGGCGCGGGTAGGACGACCTGCTCGTTGATACCAGAGTAAGTTTGCCAGGGAACGGAAATTCCATCCATTTTCGCAGGTTATCCAATCACAGGCACGGTTGGGCTTTGCGGATGGGATATTTTCCACCTATTGCGGCATCGCCGCGGCGCATTTTTGCTGGCCAATGGCCGCGAGCCCATCGGCTAGGAAAGACGGCGGGCTAGGGAGTGTTTTCGAGGTTCGTCCCTGATGCGTTTACGGCTCCCCAAAATGGTAAAGCATCGCTTCGTCGGCGAGCAGCCTGGCTGGGACCGATGAGAGAGCAACCCCGATCCATTATCCGTGCTGCATGACGACCGTCTGCATCGACTGCCGGTATATCGGGCCGCGTCCCAGCGGCATTGGCGAGGTGGTGCAAGGTCTGGTCGACTTCCTGCCGGGTCTTGCCCCTGACCTTCGATTCCTGCTGCTCCGCAATCCTTCCGCAAAGCGGCTCAGCATGGCCGAGAATGCCCGCGAGATAATTGTCCGACAAGCCGCCAACGGCCCCGCCACCTTATGGTGGATGTCGCGTTGCGCCGATTTGTCGGGCGTCGACCTGTTCCATGCTCCTTTCAACATCATGCCCGGTCGCCTTTCGATGCCGTGCGTCACGACCGTTCACGACATCATGTGGCTTTCGAATCCGGAATGGTGCGCTTCCGGGATGTTCGCACCAGTCAAACGAACTTTCTATACTCGCGGAATCGATCGCGCCCTGCGCTACTCGGCGGCGATCATGACGGTCAGCGCGGCAAGTCGGGATGCCATCGCCGCTTGGTTGCCGGATGCTGCGGATCGGATCGCGGTGACGCGATCGGGCGTTTCGCCGGCGTTTCGCCCGGTCGACCCAGATCCGACTCTGCTCGCGTCGCTCGGATTGCCTGCGGGGAAGCGCTTTGTACTCACGGTCGGTCAGTTCGCGCCCTACAAAAATCATGAAGGCGCTCTCCGCGCCTTCGCCGCGGCCTTTGCTGACCGTGATGAGATCGACATTGTCCTCGTGCAACGAATGAGCCGGGGCACCGGGCGGCTGTTACGGCTCGCCCAATCACTCGGCATTTCGGGGAGGGTGCACTTGCTGGGAAAGATCGATCGCGAGGAACTCGTGCATCTCTATTCCGCCGCGCTTGCGTTGCTCCACCCGTCGCTATGTGAAGGATTTGGCAACCCGCTTGCCGAGGCGATGGCGTGTGGCTGCCCGGTCGTCACGAGCAATTGTTCGGCAATGCCGGAAACCACCGGAGGTGCCGCCATCCTGGTCGATCCGCGCAATCCGCTGGAGATTGCCGGGGCGCTCCGGCGTATCGCCGAGGATCCCGGGCAGGCGCGCGAAATGCGCGAACGCGGTCTGGCACGCGCCGCCGAACTGAGCTGGCGCGATTTCGCCAGGGCCAATCTGGACGTTTATCGTAAAACGCTGGCGCGCGGTTGACCGAGCAGGGCGTCAACGCGAATCGTCGCGGTCCTGCAGCGGCCGATCGACCGGAACAGCAGGAGGTTTAGGATTATCGATTCATAGAGGAAATAATAGATCGGTGACCCAAAGAGCATGGAAAGGCCCAGCATCAACGTTCGCTGATTCGCGCCGAGCAGTTGCAACTCGGCCAAGGGCTTGAGGAACTGTCCGCGCACGACCGAACGAATTTTCTCCAGCGCCGCGGGATCGTTTGCGGCGGCTTCGATGGCGTCGTCGATCCGTCTCGATGTAGGAGCCACACTGTTTGCCACCGCCAGATAAGCTGCGCCCAGAACGAACAAACCGCCTTTGTTACGGAATTCGCCGCGGGGCGCATTGCGCAACCAGGGCACGGCATACACCCACCATTGATACTGACGCCGCTCGACCTCAAAATGATTGGCCTGCAGGATGCGGCTCATCCCTGCGGCAATCGTCGGCATCCAGGCAATTGGGCCGATCGCTCTCTGCAGCATTGCGCCCAGCGCGAGATACAGGACGACATGCCCTGCATAGTCGCAAATGCCGTCGATCACTTCCCCGATCGGTCCGCTCCGTCCGGTGAGACGCGCGACGTCGCCATCGGCGCCGTCCAGGACATGCCAGGCCATGTGAAATAGCAACCCGAGGGCCGCGGATAACGGCCAGGCCAGCCGGGTATAGGCGATCGCTGCGGCTACGATGCACAGGCCCCCAGCGACCGAAATCATGTTCGGCGTGATCGGTGTCCTGGCGAGCCGCCGAGCGAGCCACCAGGCAAGCGGGTGATATAGATGGAAGTTCAGCGCATCCTGCAACTCGCGCGGACGCGATTGGCGACTCATCGGATTCGCGCCTTCTTTTCGCCCATCGTCCTCACAAATATCTGCCGCGACATTTTATACCCTCTGAATCAATCGCATCGGCGCCTTTCTCCACTTGCATAAGAGTTCGCCCGACGGGAATAGCGTCGGCGCATTCTTTTTCGGAGCTCCTCGCACTGTGACCAGTCTGGTGCTCGTGTTTTCACGAGCGGATACCGCCAATTATCTCGTCGCCGGCGTACCGGCGGCTGCCCGTGCCGCGCGGGAGGTTTCGCTGGCGGGCCGCGAGATCGACGCGATCGGGCGATGCATTATCGCTGTGCCCGGCGGCTGGAGCCCGAATGCCCGATGCGAAGCGGAACTAAAACGACTCGCGCCCGACCGCACCTGGACTATTGCCGACGCTTGCCTGTTAGGCCCGCTCTCCGACGCGCTTTATCTGCGCGGCGAAGCGCTTTCGCGTGCGCCCGACATTATAGCAGCGATAACAAATCCGCTCGCGGCATTGTCCGGGATCTGCCGTGATCAATTTGATCTGGCCCACATGGCCGACCCCGGCTCGGTGAGGAAATCCCTTGCCGAATTGAACAGACGGAGCGGGGAGATCTTGCTCGCAACGGCAAAACCGAGCGACGGCATCGTATCGCGCACGATCAACCGTCCGATTTCCCGGACCATCAGCCGAGTTCTGCTATGCGTGCCCGGCATCACGCCGCTGCATGCCACCTTCGGTACGGCGGCACTCGGCATTGCGATGGCGGCCTGCTTGTTCCTGGGCCATTCAATGGGCTTGATCTGGGGCGCTGTACTGTTCCAGGCGGCGTCAATCTTCGATGGCGTCGACGGCGAGATTGCGCGCGCTACTTTTCGAACGTCGGCGAAGGGCGCGATGCTCGACAGTGTTACGGATGCCGCCACAAACCTCGCCTTCATTGCGGGACTGACGATCAATCTGGGGATCCAAGGCCGGCACGTCGCCGCCGCCGCGGGCGCGGAAGGTCTTGCGATGCTGACGTTGGGACTAATCCTGATCGGCCGACGCGCGCATTTAAGAGGCGGACCCTTCACTTTCGATGCGGTAAAGGATCATTTTCGCGCAAAGCCGTCGCGGCTCATGCAAGTGCTGACCTGGATAACGATGCGGGACTTCTTCGCGGCTGCCGGCGCCGTTTCTATCCTGTTGGGATTGGCTTCCGAAACGCTAATCATCTTCGCAATTGCCGCGACAATCTGGCTGGCTATTACCTTATCGGTACTTCTACGAACTCACAAAGAACCAGCATGAGCGAGAACGCCCTACGCGAATAGGTGGTGCGGACGGCGCTGCAGGACGCCGCGTCGGTGACGTCGTTGCTGATCACGACCGAAGTTTTGGTCGCCGAGCTGCCGAGGGAGGAAAAGGCCGCGCCGATGCCGACGATGGATTATTGATCGAGATCGTGGAGCGCGCCGCGGCCGCGCTCCACATCCGGCCGGTGTCCAGCTTCAGCGGATCGTGATCGGCAGATCGCGCCCGGCCGATGCGACATTTCCGGCGCGGTCCGCGGCATGGATGCGGATCGTGTAATTGCCGGGAGCGACATCCGCCGGGTTCCAGCCGCCGGGACTGACGCGGCCATGTCGCACGACGTTGGTGACGACGTAGAGAAAGCGCGTCCGCTGGTCGCTATGGACGGTATCGCCGCTGGACGGCGCGTAGGCGATTTTCGCCGCCAAAGGCGCGGTCGGCATGCGATCGAACTCGATCGTGATGCGCGGCCGTTCGAACCCGGCCACCGGCGTGCCGTCTTGTTTCAGGATCTGGAAGCCTGCCGCATAGAGACCGAGACGGCGGCGCGCGGCATTCTCGTCGACCTGGTCCCATGCGTCGGCAACGATCCCGACCGCGCCGCCTGCGGCGGGAACGATCAGCCGGCCATCCTGCTTTTCGCTGAGGCGCTGACCATTGGCATCGAGCACATAGATGTCGTCGATATGCGGCGCGACGTGATCGCCGAAATTGGGGAAGTGCAGCAACAGCGCATTGACCTTGGCGCGCGCGGCCCCGAGTTCGAGATGGACATGCGCCATGCGGTTGATCGTGCCGAGCGGATCGCCGACCTGGAAACGAGTGCCGCGCTTGACCCGGACCCGGACGACATGGCCTTCGCCGTCGCGGACGATCTGGAACCGATTCGTGTCCAGCGGAACGCCGGTCGCGGTGCGGCCGACGCGCATATGGATATAGGTCATCTGGTCGACGCGCAGCCCTTCGCTCAGACCCTCGACATCCCAATTGGGGAGCGGGTCCCGCACCGTCTCGTCCGCGGAGGCGAGCACCGTTCCTCCTACCGGCGCGCTGATATCCAGCCCGGCATGGAGATGGTCCCGACTTTCGCCATCATAATTGCCGCGCACTTCGCCCATGTCGCCGACCACTTCGTGCCAGCCAAATTGCGGGTCGACCGGCCAGGGGAAGACCGGCTTGCTGACCAGCGCGGGGGCAATTGGTTCGGGAATGGCCGCAGGGATCGGGGCGGCACCGACAAGACGCGGACTGAACTTGCGAACGGCATAGGCCGAAGCGTCGGCAATATAGAGGCCGCCAGCACCATCGATCGCGAGCCCGGCCGGCCCCGTTAGCGGCAGCGCGGCATTGCCGTCGATCGTCGATCCCGGCCCGGCGAGCACGCGTAGCGATCCCGCGGGCGACATTTCGACGATCCGCCCGCGGCGATAGGAAGCGATATAGACGAACCCGTCCCAAGTCGGCGCCAGTCCGATGATCCCTTGCAACAGGCCGGCGCCATCATTGGGATCGGTACGGGCGAGCGTCGATACGCGGCCGTCCTTTTCGATCTTGCGGATCGCGTTGTTGCCCGAGTCCGCGACGAGCAGCACGCCGTGCCGGTTGAGCGCGATCCCGGTCGGCGTGTCGAACGCCGCGGCCGCGCCCTGTCCATCGGCAAAGCCCGGCGCGTCCTGGCCCGCCAGCGTCCGCACCCGGCCTTCCGGCGTGATGACGCGGATACGATCGTTATAGCTGTCCGCGACATAGACATTGCCTTTGTCATCGGCCGCCACGCCGATCGGCCCATTGAAGCGCGCGGTTGCGGCGGGGCCATCGCGATACCCCGCCGCTCCGTCTCCGGCGAGTGTCGTCACTATGCCGTCGGGACTGATCTTGCGGATCGTATTGGCGCCGGTGTCCGCGACGAAGAGGTTGCCAGCGGCGTCGAGCGCAAGGCCCGATGGCGTTTCGAACGATCCCGGCAAGGTGGTCACCTTGCCGTCGGGATCGATCTTGCGGATGCGGCCAGTGTCGCCGGCGTCCGCCACGAATAAAGTGCCGCGCGCATCCAGGACGACCGCGAAGGGATCGCCGAATCGCGCTTTTGCCGCTCCGCCGTCGGTCTGCCCTCGCGCTCCCTCGCCGGCGACAGTGGTCATGGCGACTGGCCAACCGAACTTTGTCGACGGCGGCGTGAACCAGCCCAGCGTCATCAGTAGCCAAACCACGCTCCCCGCCGCCGCGAGGACGATCAGACCCAAAAAGATGGCGACCTTGCGGGGCGATTTCACGAGCATGCGGATGCCCTAGCAACAAACCGGCCGGCATCTCCACAGGCTGCTACAATCGCTCACCACCCGATTCGCGGCCTCGCTGAACGGTCCAATCGAGCTGCGAGCGAACGGATTGTGTCCGTCTCTTGGCACTGACCTGCCGCGCATTGGCGCGCTGGCACCGTGATCAGGCGAGGGGTCACGGCAGCGTTTTGGTCCGCCCAGAGCTCAATCGTCGAGAAATGCCGAGCCTGCCGATCGGCGTGATTTCGGCCGCATGGCCTCCGCCATCGAGCGGAGACCATGCGGCTTTTCAGGGCCGATTTGCTGTGGCCCGATTGCAACCGACGAGATCACTTCCGGTCGACCAGCGCCGCCTCGCGCTGGCCATAGCGCTCGCCCCGCACGTCAGCCATGACGCCGCCGATACGGGCGATGTCGTCATCCGACAATGCGATGTCGGCGGCGGCGACATTGTCTTCCAGATGCGGGATTTTGCGCGCGCCGGGGATCGGCACCACGTCATTGCCCTGCGCCAGCACCCAGGCGAGCGCCAGTTGCGCCGCCGTGACGCCCCGCTCGCCCGCCATGGCCGAGAAGGTGTCGACCAGCGACAGGTTCGCCTCCAGATTGCCCTCGGCAAAGCGTGGCAGGGTCGAGCGGAAATCATTCTGCTCGAGATCGTCTTTGCTGCGAATCTGGCCCGACAGGAATCCGCGTCCGAGCGGGCTATAGGGTACGAACCCAATGCCAAGTTCGCGACACGCCGGCAGGATGCTTGCTTCTACGTCGCGCTGCCACAGCGAATATTCGCTCTGCAAGGCGGCGATCGGATGAACCGCATGCGCGCGCCGCAGCTGGTCAGCGGTAACTTCGGACAGGCCGATCGCGCGCACCTTTCCTTCCCGGACCAGGTCCGCCATCGCGCCGACCGAGTCCTCGATCGGGGTCGCCGGGTCGGGGCGGTGGAGATAATAGAGGTCGATCACGTCGGTGCCCAACCGCTTCAGCGACGCCTCGGCGACGCGCTTTGCATTGGCCGGCGATCCATCCAGTCCGTTGGCTCGCTGGAAGCCGACGCCTTCGTCGCCGATCCGGAAGCCGAATTTGGTCGCGATCTGGACCTTGTGCCGAACCTCTTTCAGCCCGCGGCCGACGATCGGTTCATTCTCATAAGGGCCATATACCTCGGCTGTGTCGAACAGAGTGACGCCGAGCTCGACCGCGCGGTGCAGCGTCGCGATCGACGCGCCTTCATCCTGGCCGCCATAAGCCGCGGTGAAGCCCATGCAACCGAGCCCGATGGCCGAAACATCCAGAGGTCCGAGTTTTCGCATTTGCATGATCACGTCTCCATCAGAAAGTGCGCCAGCGATATGGCGTGCTCGACTGTCCGGATTAGACCAACTATATCGTACATCCTGTTCGATGAGGTCGATCAATGGATCGCGACCGCTTGCCCCAGCTTGCTTTGTTTGCCGAAGTCGCCCGCACCGGCGGCTTTCGCGCCGCCGCCCGCCAACTCGGCATGTCGCCATCGGCGGTCAGTCACGCGGTCGGCGCGCTGGAGGCGCGGCTGGGCATGCGTTTGCTCAATCGCACCACGCGCAGCCTCGCGCTGACCGAAGCCGGGCAGCGGCTGCTGGGCCGGCTCGGTCCGGCACTGGGCGAGATCGAGGAAGCGATGCGCGATGCGCACGCTACCGACACCACGCCCGCCGGTCCTGTGCGCGTGACTGCGCCGCGCTCTGCCACGCTGCAGATGATCGGACCGCATCTTGCCGCCTTTGCCGAGGCCTATCCGTCGGTGGCGATCGATCTGGTCGTCGAGGATCGCTTCGTCGATATCGTCGCCGATGGCTTCGACGTCGGGCTTCGCCTCGGCGAAAACCTGCAGCCGGACATGATCGCCACACGGATTGGCGGACCGCAACGCTTCACGATCGTCGCCGCCCCAGCCTATATCGACCGCCACGGCGCTCCCCTGGCGCTCGAGGATCTGGCGCGGCATCGGTGCCTGGTTCGCCGCTTCACCGGCGGCGGCGTCTATCAATGGGAAGTGGTCCGCGACGGCGCGGAAATCACGCTAGGCGCCGCACGAGACTCCTTCACCACCAATGACGATCAGCTCATGGTCCGCGCTGCGCTCGATGGCATGGGGATCGCCTTCCTCCACGAACATCGGATCGCGGATTACCTGGCCAGCGGGGAATTGGTGGAACTGTTTCCCGATAATTGCCCGCCTTTTCCCGGCTATTATCTATACCATGCCAGTCGCCGTCACGTACGCCCGGCGGTTCGCGCGTTCATAGACTTCTTCGTCGCCGCGAACCGTCCGGCTCGCTAATCGCGCTCGCCGTCGGCGCTTCCGTCACAAATTCGGACCAGTTGACCGGAAAATGTCATTGCCCGTCTCCGTATGGCGCCCGCGTCCGCAGTCCCGTCGTTCAGTCGCGCAATCGACGACAACATCCCGATTGGTCCGTGCGACGGTGATTCTGTAGCACACGTGCGATTCAACGCTGGGCGCTCCGCGCGCTCCCATAGCGGCAGGTTCATTCGGCGATTTTCGATAAAAATATGCTGTAAACCAGCCGCTCGGTGGACCTTTCCGGACGATGCCGGAAGGTCCCTGGTGCCCAGAAGAGGACTCGAACCTCCACGCCCTTGCGAGCGCCAGCACCTGAAGCTGGTGCGTCTACCAATTCCGCCATCTGGGCACGGGGTAGGGGGCGCGCTCTATTGGCGCACCTGCTGGTTGTCAACAGCGACCGCGACGCTTGCGGCACGGCGCGGGGCGCGGCATGGGGAGGGCAGGCATGGTGTCGAGGATCGTCATGAAGGACAAGCTGGTAACACTGATCGGCGGAGGCGGATTCATCGGCCGTTACGTCGCGCAGGAATTGCTCGCCGCGGGCGCGCGGATTCGCGTGGTCGAGCGCGATCCGCGCCGCGCCTGGTTCCTGAAGCCGCTGGGCGGGCTCGGTCAGACGCAGTTCGTCGCCGCCGACGTGACGAAGCCGGACACGATCTCGCGCGCGGTCGCCGGCTCGGACGCCGTGGTTTATCTGGTGGGAACCTGGGGTCCCGATTTCCACGGCATCCACGTCGCGGGCGTGCGCGCGGCGGCGAAGGCGGCGCGCGATACCGGCGCGGCGGCGTTCCTCCATCTCTCGGCGCTCGGTGCCGATGCCGAGTCGCCGTCGCGTTATTATGCCAGCAAGGCAGCGGGCGAAGCTGCGGCGCGCGAGGTTTTTCCGGATGCCATCGTGCTCCGTCCCTCGGTCGTGTTCGGGCCTGAAGACAAGTTCCTCAACCGCTTCGCCGGGATGATCAGCAGTGCCCCGGGCGTGTTCGGCCGCGCGGCGGTGCCGGTGCTGCGCGCGGGCGCTAAATTCCAGCCGGTCCATGTCGTCGACGTCGCGCGCGCGGTCGTGCGGGCTTTGGAAAAGAGCGATTCGCAGGCTGGCCGGACGATCGAGGCGACCGGTCCCGAAGTCATCACGATGCGCGACCTGCTGCGCTGGCTATCCGAGACGATCGGGCGCGAGGCCGACTTCATCGAATTGCCCGACATTGCCGGCCAGGCGATCGCTTACGCCGGCTTCCTGCCGGGCGCGCCGATCAAGCTCGACCAGTGGAAGATGCTCAAGACCGACAATGTCGCCGGCGGCACGCTTCCCGGATTGGAGTCGCTGGACATCGCGCCGACGCCGATGGAAGCGGTCGCGGGGTCCTGGCTGGTGCAATATCGCAAGGCGGGCCGGTTCGGCCTGCGCGCCAAGGCGGCCTGACCTTCCAACAGACATCCGTTCGCGGCTGCGCCCGCGTATAGGGAGTATCCCCCGTGAACGACGTGATTACCGCCATCATCCTCGGCATTGTCGAGGGCGTGACCGAATTCCTGCCGGTTTCCTCGACCGGGCACCTCATCCTGGCCAGCGCGCTGCTCGGCTATAATTCCGAATATTGGGCGCTGTTCAACATCGTCATCCAATTGGGCGCGATTCTGGCGATCGTCGTCCTCTATTGGCGGACGTTCTGGGCCGTGCTCCAGGGGCTGTTGCGGTTCGATCCGACCTCGGTCCGCTTCGTCCGCAACCTGCTCGTCGCGTTCCTGCCCGCCGCAGTGATCGGGCTCGTCTTGCACAAGCAGATCGAGAAACTGCTCGGATCGCCGCTGACGGTGGCGATTGCGCTGATCGTCGGCGGCATCGCGATCATCGGCATCGAACGCACGGTCAGGGAAGGCCGGATCAAGGGCGTCGCCGAGATTCCGCTGCCCAAGGTAATCGGCATCGGCTTCATCCAATGCCTGGCGATGATCCCCGGCGTCAGCCGCTCGGGCGCGACGATCCTCGGCGCGTTGAGCCTGGGGGTCGAACGCCGGACGGCGGCCGAATTCAGTTTCTTTCTCGCCATCCCGACCATGCTCGGCGCGACCGTGCTCGAACTCGTCACCAAGCGGCACGAACTGATGGCCGCGAACAGCGTCGGGTTCGGCCTGATCGCCGTCGGTTTCGTGGTCGCGTTCGTCGTGGCCTTGCTCGTGGTCAGGTGGTTCGTCGGGCTGGTTGGCAAGACGGGGTTCAGCCCGTTCGGCTGGTACCGAATCGCTGTCGGCGCCTTGGCACTGGTGTTCCTACTCAAATAAGTCCACATCGGAACTAAATAGATGATCTTCTCCACGCTATGCGGCGGAACAACCCAGAATGACGGTTAAATAAGGCAGTATAACTGCCGTATCGGACCGAATTTGCGTGACGAACGGAGAGAAACAGGCTAGCGGCCGTTCCGAAGGGAGCGGGCGATGGCCGGTGATATGCTGAAATTCGTGGGTGTAACGCAGGCCTATCCGGCCAAGCGCGACGCTCAGCAGCGCGCGGAGGACTTTCACGAGATCGCCGACCGCTATGGTGTGCCCGCCGCCGAGGAACAGTCGGCGCGCTGCTCGCAATGCGGGGTGCCTTATTGCTCGGTGCACTGTCCGCTGCACAATCATATCCCCGATTGGCTGCGGCTGACCGCCGAGGGTCGGTTGCGTGAGGCCTATGAGCTCAGCAACGCGACCTCGACCATGCCCGAGATTTGCGGCCGCATCTGTCCGCAGGACCGGTTGTGCGAAGGCAATTGCGTGATCGAATTCTCCGGCCATGGCGCGGTGACGATCGGCTCGGTCGAGAAATTCATTACCGACACCGCCTGGGAGAATGGCTGGGTCGAACCGATCGTGCCGGGGCCCGCGCGCGGCCAGTCGGTCGGCATCATCGGCGCGGGGCCGGCCGGGCTGACCGCGGCCGAGTTGCTGCGCGTCGCCGGATACGAGGTCCATATCTATGACCGCCACGACCGCGCGGGCGGGTTGCTGACTTATGGCATCCCCGGCTTCAAGCTCGAAAAGCCGGTGGTGATGCGTCGCGTCGATCGCCTGAAAGCGGGCGGCATCGTGTTCCACGAAGGGTTCGAGGTCGGGCGCGAGGCGGACCTCGAGGAATTGCGGACCAAGCACGACGCCATCCTGGTCGCGACCGGCGTGTACAAGGCGCGCGGTCTTGCCGCCCCGGGGGTCGAGGCGAACGGCGTGGTCGAGGCACTCGACTATCTGACCGCATCGAACCGCAAGAGCTTCGGCGACGCCGTGCCCGATTTCGACAGCGGTGCGCTCGATGCGGCTGGCAAGAATGTGATCGTGGTCGGCGGCGGCGACACCGCGATGGATTGCGTGCGCACCGCGGTGCGCCAGGGCGCGGCCTCGGTCGCCTGCCTCTATCGCCGCGACCGCGCCAACATGCCCGGCTCGCAACGCGAGGTCGGCAATGCCGAGGAGGAAGGCGTCGAATTCGTCTGGCTATCGGCGCCCGAGGCATTCGGCGGCGGCGATACGGTCGACAGCGTATCGATCGCGCGGATGCGGCTCGGCGCGCCTGACGCCAGCGGTCGCCGCGCGCCGGAACCCGATGGTGGCGAGAGCGAAGTTCGTCGGGCCGATCTGGTGATCAAGGCGCTTGGCTTCGACGCTGAGGATCTGCCGCGATTGTTTAACGCGCCCGAGCTCGGGGTGACGCGCTGGGGGACGTTGCTGGTCGACAATGCCACGCTGATGACCAGCCTGGATGGCGTGTTCGCCGCCGGCGACATCGTCCGCGGTGCCAGCCTGGTGGTCTGGGCGGTGCGCGACGGGCGCGATGTCGCGGCGCATATGGACAAATATTTGCGCGCGAAGAGGGCGATCGAAAGGAAGGCGGCATGACGGGGTGCGCGGACGCGCGGGGGAAACTGCCATGATTAGGGCACCCCTTTTCACCATCGCGACAATGCTCCTCGCCGCACCGGCGTCTGCGCAAAGCGTGCCGTCGGCAGCATCTTCGCCTGTAGCTGGCCCGGCCGACCTCGGACCGGTCGACCCCGCGCGGCTGGCGGCTGCGCGACAGGTTATCGACCAGGTCTGGCCGCTGGGGACCTACGAGCGCATCATGCGGGCGGTCATGGACCAGATGGTGAACGGGACGATGGCCAGCATGTACGACATGCCTGCAGACACGTTCGCCAAGGGATTGAAGGCGGACGGCCCCGATAAATCGACAGGCAAGACGTTTCGCCAAGTCTTGGCTGAGGACGATCCCTTTTTCGAGGAGCGTATGCGCCGGTCGATGAACGTCATGATGGGTGAAATGACCGCCCTGATGAACGAGGTCGAGCCCGACGTGCGAGTCGCGTTTGCGAATGCCTATGCACGGCGATTTACCGTCGCCCAGCTCAATGACCTCCACACCTTCTTTCAGACTCCGACCGGCCAGATATACGCGCGCGAATCGATGACGCTGATGATGGGTCCGGACATGATGAAGGCGATGCAGGCTTTCGCACCGAAGATGATCGAGCGGATGCCGACGATCATGGCCAAGGTCGAGGCGGCGACCAAGGATCTGCCGCCCCCAAAGAGAAAGACAGCGCAATGACCGATCAACGCGCCCGCCTGGCTGCCGAGGGGATGTACCGTCCCGAATTCGAATCCGATGCCTGTGGCGTCGGCCTTGTCGCCGCGACCGACGGCCAGCCGTCGCGCCGGGTCGTGCAGTCGGCGATCGATGCGCTGAAGGCGGTATGGCACCGCGGCGCGGTCGATGCCGATGGCAAGACCGGCGATGGCGCCGGCCTCCATGTCGACTTGCCGCACAAATTCTTCGACGAGGCGATCCAGGCGTCGGGGCACAAGGTCGCTGACAACCAGCTCGCGGTCGGCATGATCTTCCTGCCGCGCACCGATCTTGGCGCACAGGAATCGTGCCGCACGATCGTCGAAAGCGTGATCATCGAGGCGGGCTATTCGATCTATGGCTGGCGGCAGGTGCCGGTCGACGTGTCGGTAATCGGCCGCAAGGCGCAGGAAACGCGGCCCGAAATCGAGCAGATCATGATCGCCGGCCCCTTGCCGGGCACGCAATCGGCCGAGGAGTTCGAGAAGGATCTGTATCTCGTTCGCCGCCGCATCGAAAAGCGCGTCATCGCCGCGCAGATCAACGGCTTCTACATCTGTTCGCTGAGCTGCCGCTCGATCGTCTATAAGGGGCTGTTCCTGGCCGAGAGCCTGTCGGTCTTCTACCCCGACCTCAAGGACCCGCGGTTTGAGAGCCGCGTCGCGATCTTCCATCAGCGTTATTCGACCAACACCTTCCCGCAATGGTGGCTGGCGCAGCCGTTCCGCTGCCTCGCGCACAATGGCGAGATCAACACGATCCGCGGCAACAAGAACTGGATGCTCAGCCACGAGATCAAGATGGCGGCGAACGCGTTCGGCGAAGCGTCGGAAGACATCAAGCCGGTGATCCCGGCGGGGGCGTCGGACACCGCGGCGCTTGACGCGGTGTTCGAGGCGATCTGCCGCTCTGGCCGCGACGCGCCCACCGCCAAGCTGATGCTGGTGCCCGAGGCATGGGGACCGAAGGGCGAGATGCCGAAGAAGCATCTCGACATGTTCAAATATCTCGGCTCGGTGATGGAGCCGTGGGACGGCCCCGCCGCGCTGGCGATGACCGACGGCCGCTGGGCGGTCGCCGGCATGGACCGCAATGCGCTCCGGCCGTTGCGCTATACCCAGACTTCCGACGGGCTGCTGATCGTCGGGTCGGAAGCGGGCATGGTCGTCGTGCCCGAAACGATGATCGTCGAAAAGGGCCGGCTCGGACCGGGCCAGATGATTGCGGTCGATCTCGAGCAAGGGCGCCTGCTCCACGACCGCGAGGTCAAGGATCGCATCGCCGACGAGCACGATTACGCCACGATGATCGGCGAGTTCCTGACCGTCGATGAACTTCCGGCGCCCAAGGGCGAAACGGTCACCCGTTTCGACCGCGCCGAGCTGCTGCGGCGCCAGGTCGCTGCCGGCCAGACGCTGGAAGACATGGAGTTGATCCTGTCGCCGATGGTCGAGACCGCCAAGGAAGCGATCGGATCGATGGGCGACGATACGCCGCTTGCGGTCATCTCGGACAAGCCGCGACTGATCAGCCAGTTCTTCCGCCAGAATTTCTCGCAGGTCACCAACCCGCCGATCGACAGTCTGCGCGAGCGTCACGTGATGTCGCTCAAGACGCGGTTCGGCAACTTGGCCAACATTCTCGACACCGGCGTGCGGCGGGACCGCGTGCTGGTGCTCGAAAGTCCGGTGCTGACCGGCGCCGACTGGGCCAAGCTCAAGGCGCATTTCGGCAGCCAGACCGCTGAAATCGACTGCACTTTTCCCTCGGGCGGGGGACCCGATGCGCTGCGCACCGCGATCCAGCGCATCCGCAACCAGGCCGAGCAAGCCGTGCGCGAGGGAAAGAGCGAAATCTTCCTGTCCGACCGCGCGATCGGCCCGGACAAGGTCGCGATCGCCGGCGTGCTGGCGGCGGCGGCGGTGCACACGCACCTCGTCCGCCGGGGCCTGCGCTCCTATTGCTCGGTCAATATCGAGACCGCCGAATGCCTCGACACGCATTATTATGCGGTGCTGATCGGGGTCGGCGCGACCACAGTCTATGCCTATCTGTCCGAAGCGGCGATCGCCGATCGTCATGCGCGCGGCCTGTTCGGCGAGCAGAGCCTCGACAAGTGCCTCGGCAATCATCGCAAGGCGGTCGAGGAAGGGCTGCTCAAGATCATGTCCAAGATGGGGATCGCGGTGATCTCCAGCTATCGCGGCGGCTATAATTTCGAAGCCGTCGGTCTGTCGCGCAGCCTGGTCGCCGATTTGTTCCCGGGCATGCCGGCGAAGATTTCGGGCGAGGGCTATGCCTCGCTCCACCTCAATGCCGAACTGCGTCATCAGCAGGCGTTCGATACGGGCGTGGCGACCTTGCCGATCGGCGGCTTCTACCGGCAGCGCTATGGCGGCGAGACGCATGCTTATTCGGCGCAGCTGATGCATCTGCTGCAAACCGCGGTCGGAACCGACAGCTATTCGACCTATCAGAAATTCTCGCGCGGGGTAGCCGATTTGCCGCCGGTCTATCTGCGCGACCTGCTCCAGTTCAATTTCCCCGACGAAGGGATCGCGATCGACCAGGTCGAGCCGATCACCGAGATCCGCAAGCGCTTCGTCACCCCGGGCATGAGCCTGGGCGCGCTGTCGCCCGAAGCGCATGAGACGCTGGCCATCGCGATGAACCGGATCGGCGCCAAGGCGGTGTCGGGCGAGGGCGGCGAGGACAAGCTACGCTACCAGCCCTACGAAAACGGCGACAACGCCAATTCGGGCGTCAAGCAGATCGCCTCGGGCCGGTTCGGCGTGACGGCGGAATATCTCAATGCTTGCGACGAGATCGAGATCAAGGTCGCGCAGGGCGCCAAGCCCGGCGAGGGCGGCCAGCTGCCCGGCTTCAAGGTCACCGAATTCATCGCCAAATTGCGCCACGCCACGCCCGGCGTGACCCTGATCAGCCCGCCGCCGCATCACGACATCTATTCGATCGAGGATCTGGCGCAGCTGATCTACGATCTGAAGCAGATCAATCCGCGCGCCCGGGTCTGCGTGAAGCTGGTCAGCTCGGCGGGAATCGGCACCGTGGCAGCCGGCGTCGCCAAGGCGCATGCCGACGTCATCCTGGTGTCGGGCCATGTCGGCGGCACCGGCGCGTCGCCCCAGACCAGCATCAAATATGCCGGCACGCCGTGGGAAATGGGGTTGTCCGAAGTCAACCAGACGCTGACGCTCAACGGCTTGCGCGGCCGGGTGAAGCTGCGCACCGATGGCGGGCTCAAGACCGGACGCGACATCGTCATCGCCGCGATCCTGGGGGCCGAGGAATTCGGCATCGGCACGCTCAGCCTGGTCGCGATGGGCTGCATCATGGTGCGGCAATGCCATTCCAACACCTGCCCGGTCGGCGTCTGCACCCAGGATGCCAAGCTGCGCGACAAGTTCACCGGAAGCCCGGAAAAGGTCATCAACCTGATGACCTTCATCGCCGAGGAAGTGCGCGACATCCTGGCGCGGCTCGGCGTGCGCAGCCTCGACGAGATCATCGGCCGCACCGAATTGCTGCGTCAGGTCAGCCGCGGCGCCGAACATCTCGACGATCTCGACCTCAACCCGATCCTGGCCAAGGTCGATGCCGATGAGGACCAGCGCCGTTTCAGCCTGCAGACCTGGCGCAACGAAGTGCCCGACAGCCTCGACGCGCAGATGATCAAGGATGCGGCGCATGTCTTCTCGCGCGGCGAGAAGATGCAGCTGACCTATTCGGTGCGCAACACGCACCGCGCGGTCGGGACGCGTCTCTCCAGCGAGATCACGCGTACCTTCGGGATGGACAAACTCGCCGACGGCCATGTTACCGTGCGGTTGCGCGGCTCGGCCGGGCAGAGTCTCGGCGCGTTCCTGTGCAAGGGCATCACGTTGGAAGTGTTCGGTGACGCCAACGACTATGTCGGCAAGGGGCTGTCGGGCGGCACGATCGTTGTTCGCCCGGTCGTCTCTTCGCCGCTGGCGAGCCAGGAAAACACCATCATCGGCAACACCGTGCTCTATGGCGCGACCAGCGGGCGGTTGTTCGCGGCGGGGCAGGCCGGCGAGCGGTTCGCGGTGCGCAATTCGGGAGCGAGTGTCGTCGTCGAGGGCTGCGGCGCCAATGGCTGCGAATATATGACCGGCGGCATCGCGGTCGTGCTCGGCGCGGTCGGGGCCAATTTCGGCGCCGGCATGACCGGCGGGATGGCGTTCGTCTACGACGCCGGCGCCAGCTTCGAGCGGCGCGCCAATGGCGACTCGATCATCTGGCAGCGGCTGGCTTCGGCGCATTGGGAAGCGGTGCTCAAGAACCTGGTCCGCGCGCATGCCGCGGCGACCGACAGCAATTGGTCGCAAGGGATTCTCGACGATTGGGATCGCGCGCGCACCAAGTTCTGGCAAGTTATCCCGAAGGAGATGCTCGAGCGATTACCGCACGCGCTCGACGACAGCGAGGAACTCCAGGCCGCAGAGTAGCGTTGAAGGGGCGATCGGTGCTATAAGGCGACTCACCGGTCGTTTCTCGGGTGATGTGTCATGCGTAACTATATGCTGCTTCCCGTCCTCGCTTTCGCCGCGACTCCGGCGATCGCGCAAGATCGCGATGCCCCGCCGCCGCAGATGGACGCGCGCGCGGCGGCCAATGCGCTCAACAACCCGATGGTGCAGAATGGCGTCGTCGGACTGATCGACGCGCTGACCGATGCAGTGATGCAGACGCGAGTCGGCCCAATGGCCGCGATCGCGCCCGATTCGAGCATCCGTCCCAGCGACACGCTCGACAGCATGGCGGCGCGCCGCAATCCCGATTACCGCAACGAGATTCACCGTAACGCCAAGCAGACGGTGGTCGCGGCCGGCCGGACCGCAGGCGCCGCGGTGGCGGTGTCGGACGAGCTCAAGGCGACGACCGAGCGCATTCGCCGGGTGCTGGGGACGACCAACCCTAACTGACCCACTCGGAAAACCGAATATGGTGACCTGATGGCGTTGCTGTCGGGCTTGTCGAACGATGGGTATCGGCTACCCTTCTCCAACATAAGGAGAGGGATCGATGAGGCTCAGCCAGCCGCGAGTGGCGCCGCTCGCCGATAGCGAACTCGACGACGAACAACGCGAGGTGCTGGCACCGTTCGGTGGACGCGTGCTCAATATCTTCCGCACGATGGCGCGCGCGCCCAAGGCGCTGAAGCGGTTCAACCTGTGGGGCGGGTATATCCTGTCCGACCGCAATTCGCTGGCGCCGCGCGAGCGCGAATTGCTGATCCTGCGCTCCGGCTGGCTGTGCCGCTCGGGCTATGAATGGGTGCAGCACACGCGGATCGGGCTGCAATCGGGGCTCAGCCAGGAAGAGATCGACCGTATCAAGCTCGGCCCCGACGCCCCGGGCTGGAGCGCGGCCGATGCCGCCCTGATGCGCGTCGCCGACGATCTGGTGCGCGATTTCTTCGTCAGCGACGCGACCTGGGCGGGCCTGAGCGATTTGAGTGAGCGCCAGCGGATGGATGCGGTCTTCACCGTCGGCCAATACACCCAGGTGTCGATGTTCCTGAACAGCTTCGGGGTGCAACTCGACGACGGGCAAATGCTCGACGCGGACTTCCCGCGATGACCGGGCGCGTCGCCGGCAGGGTCGCGCTGGTGATGGGCGCGGGGATTGGTCAAGCCTGATTGGTATGGATTGAATTCCACCCCGGGGAAGGCTGGGGGCCAGTATGGGGATGGCGCCGCTGGGAGCGGATCGCGGCTGGGCCCCAGCCTTCGCCGGGGTGGTCTAAATACGATTCTGCCGGATAGAGATTTTACGCCGTCGCGGTCCGCTTCCATAGCATGAAGTAGGACGGCGTGCGCGGTGGCGGCGCGCCGTTGAACACCAGCAACAGCTGCGTGAGCAGCACCAGCGCAATCGTCGCCATGCCGTCGTCCGGACCGATCAGGACGAGCGCCACGGGCATCGCCGTGGCCGCAAGCAATGCCAGAACGACGATGATGCGATACAATCCGGGCAGTCCGAACGCGTAGGGTCGAACCGCCGCGGGCCGCTCGGCGACTTCGGCGAGCAGGTCGAGTGCCTCATTCAGGGACCCCAGGGCGACGCGTATCTGGATACCCTGCAGCGCGGTCAGGATCGGACCCTGTGCCGAAACATGCCGGCGCCCGAGTGCAAACGCCGGGATGCCGTAGAAGTCGAACATCGACAGCATCACCGCGGCTTCGGGTTGGCTCCAGGTGATTGCGACGGTCTCGAAGCGATCGTCGAACGAATAGTCTGCCAAGCCATCTTCCCCCGCCCGTCGCCAGCTTATAACAGCGGTAGGATGTGGCAACTCCTTCAATTCCCGCTCTGCCCCTTCTCGCGCAAGGTCCGGCTGCTCCTCGGGGAGAAGGGGGTCGGCTATACATTGGTGCGCGAGAATCCGTGGGAGCGGCGCGACGAGTTCATCGACATGAACCCGGCGGGACAGACGCCGGTGATCACCGACGCCCAGCGGGACATCCGGCTGATCGATTCGCTGGTCATCTGCGAATATTTCGAGGAGACGGTTGATAAGGCGCAGATGATCAACGGCACCGCGATCCAGCGCGCCGAGATCCGCCGCCTGGCGACTTGGTTCGACACCTTCTTCTTCCGCGACGTGACCGAGCGACTGCTGGGCGAGCGCATGCTCAAGCGCGTCGTCACCAAGGCGAGCCCCGACGCGCGCGTGCTGCGCGAGGCGATGAAGTCGGCGGTCGAATATCTCGATTACACCGACTACCTACTCGATCGGCATAATTGGATGGGCGGCGCGACGCTCAGCCTCGCCGATCTGGCGGCCGCGGCGCAGATCTCGGTCGCCGACTATCTCGGCGGGATCGACTGGAAGAATCACGAACAGACCGCGCGCTGGTATGGTGGCATGAAGAGCCGCCCGAGCTTCCGCCCGCTGTTGAGCGAGCGGATGGAAGGCATTCCCGCCTCGCCGCATTATCATGATGTGAATTTCTGATGCACGTCACCCACGACAGCGCCGCGCCGGCGGCCGAGACGATCGCCTTCGACGATTTCCTCAAGGTCGACATCCGCGTCGGCACGATCGTCGCCGCCGAGCCCTTCCCCGAGGCGCGCAAGCCGGCGTTCAAGCTGACGATCGATTTCGGCGATCCGATCGGCACCAAACGCTCGTCGGCGCAGATCACCGAACATTATGCGCTGGAGGATCTGATCGGCCGCCAGGTCGCCGCCGTGGTCAATTTTCCGCCGCGCCAGATCGGGCCGATGAGGTCGGAGGTGCTGACGCTGGGGTTTCCGGATTCGGGCGGCAAGGTGGTGCTGATCGGGCCGAGCGAGCCGGTGCCCAACGGCGGGCGGTTGTTTTAGCCATTAAATCCTCTCCCCTTGTGGGAGAGGATAGCGAAGCTTGCGAGCTTGCTCGCTAGCGTAGCTTGGTGAGGGGAAGCGGAGCGCGGTCGCGTCGCGACCGCTTCCCCTCTCCCAACTACGACTAGGGTCCTGACGGACCCAAGTCTCCGTATCCCTCTCCCACAAGGGGGGAGGGTTTATTTGGCACTACCCCTCCAAACTCTTCGACGCCTGCTCGAACAGATCCTTCGACAGGCCCGGCGTTGCCAGGATCCGCTCCAGCTCCGCCTTCATCAGTGCCGCGCGAGTCTCGTCGAACCGGCGCCAGCGACCCAGCGGCGGCAGCAGCTTGGCGGCGGTCTGCGGATTGAGCCGGTCGAGCGCGATCAGATTGTCCGCCAGGAAGCGATAGCCCGCGCCGCCCGCGGCGTGGAACGCGCGCTGGTTGACGCTGAACGCGCCGACCAGCGAGCGCGCGCGGTTGGGATTGGCCAGCGTGAAGTCGGGATGCCGCGCCAGTTCCTCGACCGTCGCCGGGGTGTCGTCGCGCGACGACAGCGCCTGGGTCTGGAACCATTTGTCGAGCACCAGCGCGTCGGTCGAATAGCGATTGTAGAAGATGTCGAGCGCGGCGATCCGCTTGTCCGACATACCGTTGGCGAGCGTGGTCAGCGCGCCCTGGCGGTCGGTCATATTGTCCGCTGTCTCGAACTGGGCGAACGCCACATCGGCGGCATCGTCGGCGCCCGAGGCGGCGATATAGCCGAGAGCGACGGTGCGCATCCGGCGATCGGCCTTGGCGGCGGGCGAATAGACGAACGGGGCGCCGGTCGAGGCATCGACATAGGCTTGGCGCCATAAGGGTGCGAGCGTCTTGCCCAGGTCGCGGCGCAGCGCCTCGCGCGCGCGAAACACCGCCTCGGGATCGACCCGCTCGAGCTGGTCGCCGATGAAGCTGTCCGACGGGAGTAACACCGCTTCGGCGACAAAGGCATGGTCGAGCGCCTCATCCTCGAGCGTGCGGCGCACCGCCTCGATCAGCGGGCCATGATCGGCGCGGCCGAGCTGCGTCGCGGTCACCAACGTATCGAGCATCAGCTGTTGCATCGCTTCGTAGCGCGCGAACGAGTCGTCGTCGTGCGCCGAGAGGAACGCAAGGTCGCGCGCCGAACGGTCGCTTTCGATGATGACCGGCGCGGAGAAGCTGCGGTTGATCGACAGCACCGGCGCTTCGCTCACGCCATCGAACACGATCTCGCTGGTCGGCTGATCGAGCAGATAGAGCTGCTCTTGACTTAGCGCCGCGCCAGTCGCGCTGCCGAAAAGCTTGAGCTTGAGCGGCAGGACCATGGGTTCCTTGACCGACTGGCCAGGCGTGGGCGGCGTGCGTTGGGCGAGGCGCAAGGTGGCGCGGCCCGACCCGGCGTCGTGATCGAGCGCGGCGGAGACGCGCGGGGTCCCGGCTTGCGAATACCACAGGCGGAACTGGGTCAGGTCGATCCCGCCGCCTTCTTCCATACAGCGGACGAAATCCTCGCAGGTCGCGGCCGTCCCGTCGAAGCGGTCGAAATAGAGGTCGGTGGCGCGACGGAAACGATCCTTGCCCAGGATCGTCGCCATCATCCGGATCAATTCGGCGCCCTTGTTGTAGATCGTCGCGGTGTAGAAGTTGGAGATCTCGATATAGCTTTCCGGGCGAACCGGATGCGCCAGCGGGCCGTTATCCTCGGGGAACTGGCTGGCGCGCAGGCCGCGCACGTCCTCGATCCTTTTGACCGCCGCCGATCCCTGGTCGGCCGAGAAGCTCTGGTCGCGAAAGACGGTGAAGCCTTCCTTCAAGCTGAGCTGGAACCAGTCGCGGCAGGTCACGCGATTGCCCGACCAATTGTGGAAATATTCGTGCGCGACCACCGCGGCGATCGCGTCGTAATCGTAATCGGTCGCGGTATCGGGGTCGGCCAGGATGTAGCGGCTGTTGAAGATATTCAGCCCCTTATTCTCCATCGCGCCGAAGTTGAAATCGTCGACCGCGACGATGTTGAACACATCGAGATCATATTCACGGCCATAGACTTTCTCGTCCCACGCCATTGCCAGTTGCAGCGCGTCGAGCGCATGCTGGGTCTTGGCCAGATCGCGTTCGCGCACCCAGATGCCGAGCTCGACCTTGCGCCCCGACATGGTGGTGAAGGTCGCGCGATTGGCGGCAAGGTTGCCCGCGACCATCGCGAACAGATAGCTTGGCTTGGGAAAAGGGTCGCGCCATTCGGCCCAGTGGCGGGTCGGTTTCCCTTCTTCTGGGTCGAGATCGCCCGAGGCGATCGGATCGCCATTGGCGAGCAGGATCGGGAAGCGCTTCTTGTCCGCCGTCATCCTGACCGAATAGCGCGCGAGCACATCGGGCCGGTCGGGAAAGAAGGTGATGCGGCGAAACCCTTCCGCCTCGCATTGCGTGCACAGATTGCCGCCCGACGCGTAGAGCCCCATCAGCTGGGTATTGCGGTCGGGATGGATCTCGACCTCGGTCTCGACCCGGTGCTTGCCGGCGGGAAGGTCGATGACCAGGTCCGACCCGTCCATCCGCCAGTCATTGTGCGGATTGCCGTCGACGCTGACCGACAGCGGCACCTGCCCGTCGCCATCGAGCCGGAGCGGGCGATCGTGATCGCCGCTGCGCGTCACATCGAGCGCCGCCTTGACCCGCGTCGTCGCCGGATCGAGCTCGAAATCGAGCGCGATGTCCGGGACCAGCCAATCGGGCGCGCTGTAATCCTCGCGGCGCGTCACGACTGGGTTGGCAAGGGCGGATTGGGCGTCGATCATTCTGTTCTCGTTCGTTCTCGTTGGCCTGGCTGTATCGTAAACATCACGCAGCGTTGCCAAGTTTCATCGGTCTGCTACGCGCCGCGACAGGGACAGCCAAGAGGAAAGCCATGTTGAGACTGATCGGCGCGGTCGCATTGACGCTCGCCGCCGGGACTGCGCTGGCGCAGACCGGGAAGGTTCCGGGCATCCCGACTCCGAAAAAGGAGAGCGCTAGGTCGATCAACGAGCGGGTCAATGCGCCGCTTCCCGCCGACCAGGCGGCGATGAAAGCCCATGTCATGTTCCTGGCGTCCGACGCGATGCGCGGGCGGGAAGCGGGTAGCGCCGAATTCGACATCGCCGCGCAATATGTCGCGGCGCAATTCTACGCCGCCGGGCTGCGCCCTGGGGGCGATGATGGCGGCTATCTTCAGAAGGTGCCGCTGATCGGCGTCAAGCTGGCCGACAAGGGCAATTTCGTCTGGACGCCGTCCGGCGGGAAACCACAGACGCTCGTGTTCGGGGAGGATTTCGTGCCCTCGGCCAATGCCGCCAAGGCGGAGACCAGCGTCAACGCGTCGATCGTCTTCGTCGGCTACGGCATCGTCGCGCCCGATTACAAACGCGACGATTATCGCGGCGTCGATGTGAAGGGAAAGATCGTCGCTTTTGTCGGCGGCGCGCCGACCAAATATGACGGCGAAGAAAGAGCCTTCTTCTCGAGTGCGGCGACCAAGGCGCGGATCGCCGCCGACCATGGCGCGATCGGCGCGGTCCAGATCGAAAGCCCGCGCGGCGGGCGCGGCAATTTCCCGATCGCGGCGCTGGCGCGGTCCTGGGACCGCGAACGGGTGACCTGGTCCAACGGCAAGAGCACCGGCGGCGCCGAGGGCGTGCCGGTGCTGGGGACCTTGTCTACGGGCGCCGCTGCGAAGATGTTCGCCGGCGCCAGGATCGGCTGGGATCAGATACGCAGGGCAGCGGACAGTGACGATGCAGCGTTCAAGCCGGTCGCGCTCAACGGTACCTTGTCGGTCGCGATCAAGACCGAGACGCGACCGATGCCGTCGTCGAACGTGATCGGCGTCCTGCTCGGAAGCGACCCCAAGTTGCAGGATGAAGTTGTCATCCTGTCGGCGCACCTTGACCATATCGGCGTCGGTGCCCCCGACAAGACCGGCGACACGATCAACAATGGCGCCGAGGATAACGCCATCGGCATCGCCAGCCTGATCGAAGAGGCGAAGCGGTTCGTCGCGTCGGGCAAGCCGCCGCGGCGAACGATCCTGTTCCTGGCGGTGACCGCCGAGGAAAAGGGCCTGATCGGCTCGGACTATTTCGCCAACAACCCGACCGTGCCGCTCAAGTCGATCGTCGCCGACGTCAATCTCGACATGCCGCTGATCACCTATCCGTTCGAGGACATGGTGGTGTTCGGGGCGCAGCGCTCGACGCTGGGGCCGATCGTCGAGCGCGCGGCGGGATCGGTCGGCGTGTCGATGTCGCCCGACCCGATGCCGGAGCAGGGCATCTTCGTGCGCTCCGACCATTTCCGTTTCGTCCAGAAAGGCATTCCCTCGGTCTTCCTGTGGCCGGGTGAGAAGGGCGCGGGCAAGGCGGCCTGGGACGACTTCATGGCCAATCATTACCATCAGCCGTCGGACGACCTGTCGCAGCCGCTCGATTGGGCGCAAGGGGTGCGGTTCGTGACGGTCAATTACACGATCGCGCGCGAAATCGCCGATAACGACGAGCGGCCGCGCTGGAACAAGGGCGATTATTTCGGGACGTATTTCGGCGGTTATGGCGCGAAATAACCTTCTGATCTTTGGCTTGGGCTATGCGGCGAGCGTCGTCGCCGCCCGGCTCCAAGGCTGGGAGGTCGTCGCGACCGGGAGCGCGGGCAATCTCGATTTCGACGATCGCGACGGCGTGATCGCGGCGATCGATCGCGCGACGCATATCCTGTCCTCGGTGCCGCCCGACGCGGTCGATCCCGTCTTCGCACGCTACGGCGCGGCGCTGGCGGATGGCGGCAAGTGGCTCGGCTATCTCTCCTCGACCGGCGTCTATGGCGACGCCGGAGGGGCCTGGGTCGACGAAAGCGCGCCGATCCTTGGGCGGCGGCAGGCCCGCAACCGCGCGGATGCCGATTGGCTGTCGCTCGGCGCGCGGGTGTTCCGCCTGCCGGGCATTTACGGTCCGGGCCGTTCGCCGCTCGATCGCGTGCGGAGCGGACGGGCACACCGGACCGGAATCGCCGGGCAAGTGTTCAGCCGCATCCATGTCGACGATCTCGCCGCCGGCGTGATCGCCGGGTTCGACGCGCCGCCTGGTGCCTATAATCTGTCCGATGACATGCCCATGAGCCAGGATGCGGTGATCGAGTTCGCCGCGAATTTGCTCGGCATCGATCCGCCGCCGATCGTCCCGCTCGACGCACTGACGCCCGAAGCGCGCGCCTTCCACGCCGAGAACCGGCGGGTGTCGAACCTGAAGGCGAAACGCGTGCTTGGATGGCGGCCGGTCTATGCCGACTATCGGTTGGGCCTGCGTGCTCTGCTTTAGCGATTGGGCCTTCTGGCCCTGAGGGCGATCACCAGCCCGAACGCGGCCAGCGCGGCGCCGCCGATCGCCAGCCCCGACCAGCGATAGCCCTCGAACAGGGTCGACAGCATCATCGCGATGACCGGCACGATCACGCTCGAATAGGCCGCCTTGGCCGGGCCGATCGTGCGGATCACTCCGAAATAGAGCGGGAAAGCGAGCGCGGAGGCGAAGATGCCGAGATAGAGGATGCCGAGCAGATAGACCGCGCGATGCTCGATCACCGGCGCGCCCGTCGTAGCGTAAGCGAAGATGGCATCGATCGCGGCGCCGACGAGCATCGCTACCGCCACCGTGCTGCCCATCGGGTAGCGTGCCGCTGTCGGCGTCGCCTGCATGACGTTGGCGGTCGACGCACACAGGATCGCGCACAAAGTGAAGCCGATCCCGGCGAGCACCTGGCCCGGTCCATGCGGGTCGACTCGCGCTTCGCGCACGAACAGCAGGATGACGCCCGCCATCGCGATCGCCGATCCGATCATCAGCTGGCGGCCGAGCTTTTGGCCGAGGAAGATGCGGCCGAACAGCGCGTTGGGGATCAGCAGCATCGCGAATACCACCGACACCAGGCCCGAGGTGACGTGCTGTTCGGCGCGATAGACGAAATTGAAATTACCGGAGAATTGGAGCAGCCCGAGCAAAGCCGCGAAGCCATAGCCGCGCGCGCCCAGCCGCCAGCTCTCGCGCTTCCACAGCGCCCAGCCGGCCATGCAGATGCCGGCGACCAGGAAGCGATAGGTCACCGACCAGCTCGGCGGCACCACGCCCAATTGATCGCGGATCACCAGCCAGGTCGATCCCCAGATCAGGGTGACGATGCCGAACGGCACCAGCACGCTGAGCGTGGTCGAGCGGGGCTTGGCTTGGGGCGGCTGGAGCACGATTCCGCTCTACCGCGGTGCGTGGGCGTAACAACCCGGCTTCTGCTTGTCGGATGAAAAGGTCACCTCATGGAAATGTTCTTCCGATCCTCTCGCGGGCGGGACAACTAGCCCTCTCCCGCTTGCGGGAGAGGGTTGGGTGAGGGTCTTCTTTCTTCTGCTCTGCGGCTCAATGCCAAACAGAAGAAAGAAGACCCTCACCCTCCCGCTTCGCGGGCCCCTCCCTCTCCCGCAAGCGGGAGAGGGGATAGGGAATTATGCCAAAGCGGCAATCGCGTCCGCCAGCGGGCGGATCGCGTCCTCGGCCTGGTCCCAGCAGGTGACCAGTCGCACTTCGCCTGGCGCCCAGTCGTAGAAGTCGAAGCCCAGAGCACGCAAACTCGCCGCTTCCGCCGGCGTCGCGCGCAGGAACACCTCGTTCGCCTCGACCGGATAGACCAGCCGGTCACCCGCCGCGCGCGCCAGCAGCGCCGCGCCGGCATTGGCGGCGCGCGCATTCTTCAGCCACACGTCATTGTCGAGCATCGCCAGGATCTGCGCCGCCAGATAGCGCCCCTTCGACGCGAGCAGCCCGGCGCGCTTGCGACGATAATGGCTCGCCGCGGCAAGCTCGGGCTTGAAGAACACCAGCGCCTCGGCGGTCATCCCGCCATTCTTGATGAACCCGAAGCTCAGCGCATCAACCCCGGCGCGCCAGGTCAAATCGGCGAGATCGGCGCCCGAATGCACCACGGCATTGGCGAAGCGCGCGCCGTCCATGTGGAAGCCGAGTCCGCGCGCCTTGGCGAGGTCACCCAGTGCGGCGACTTCATCGGGCGTGTAGCTGAGGCCGTATTCGGTCGCGTTGGTGATCGATAGCGCATGCGCCTGGACCTGGTGGACGTCGTTGCGGATGCCGGCGAGCACGCCCTTCACCGCGTCCGGCGTCACCTTGGCGCCCGGCCCCTCGGCCAGCAGCAATTTGGCGCCGTGGAGGTAGAAGCCCGGCGCTCCCGCCTCGTCATTGTTGATATGTGCCTCACGGTGACAAATGACCGCGCCGTGCGGCTGGCAGAGCGCGGCCAGCGCCAGGCAATTCGCCGAGGTGCCCGAGGGTGTCCACAACACCTCGACTTGCGTTCCGAACAGGTCGGAGAAGCGCCCGTTGAGCTGCTTCGACCAGCGGTCGCCGTCATAGGCGGTGTCGAGGACATTGGCGGCAGAGATCGCGTCGATCACCGCGGGGCAGGCCGGGGCGGCGTTGTCGGAGAAGAAGCGCATAATGGCTCCATCTTTCATGCGGGGGCGAGAGGGAAGAGGGAAATATCCTCCTAGCCCTCTCCCGCTTGCGGGAGAGGGTTGGGTGAGGGTCTTCTTTCTTCTTCTTTCTCATCGCGTCGATCGAAGAAGAAAGAAGACCCTCACCCTCCCACCGCTGCGCGGCGGGCCCCTCCCTCTCCCGCACGCGGGAGAGGGGAAACAAGAGGTCGAGCTAGAGCTTAATGCTCGCCATCATCCTCATTGGGCGGCCGCGGCGGGCGGTCGCCGGGGTCGGGGGCGGGCGACAGGCGCAGGGTGCCGTCGCGCTTGACCTGGAGGTTGACGCCCAGCCCGGAGATATTGCCCTCGACCGGCAGTGGACCGGTGCCAGGATCGATCATGGTGCCGTCCTCGTCGCCGTCAGTTGCATTATCATCGACCGGCGGCGGGGCGACCGGCGGCGGCGGGGCGATGCCCAGCGCGTTCTGCATGAAGTCCTTCCACACCCGCGCCGGAATGCCGCCGCCCGACAGGCCGGCATTGGGGGTATTGTCGTCATTGCCAACCCACACGCCGACCACCAGGTCCTTGGCGAAGCCGACGAACAGGGCGTCGCGATTGTCCTGCGTCGTCCCGGTCTTGCCATAGGTCGGGACCGACAAAGCCGCCTGCCGTCCGGTGCCCCCGTCGGTCGAGGACGACAGCAGGTCGAGCATTTCGTCGCGGATATTGCCGCCGAGCGAGCGCGGGCCGCCGACGATGTTCGAATACCAGGCCTTGCCCTCGGTCGCCTCGATGCCGCGCGCGCTGACCGGATAGCCGTCGCCGGCGATCGCCGCGAACGCACTGGTCAGTTCGAGTAGCGACCCGGTCGAGGTGCCGAGCGCGATCGACGCGTCGTGAGCGATCGGAGTCGAGATGCCGAGGTCGCGCGCCGCCTTGATGACGTTGTCGATTCCGACCTTCTGGATCAGCCGCGCCGCGGCGACATTGCTCGATTTCTGGAAAGCTCGGCGCAGCGTGATCTGGCCTTCGTAGCGGCCGTCGCTGTTCTTGGGGCTCCAACCGCCGATCGTGATGGGTTCGTCCTCGACCATATCGTCGGGAGTCATCCCCGCGCGCATCGCCGCCAGGTAAACGAACAATTTGAAGGTCGATCCGGGCTGGCGGCGCGCTTGCGTCGCGCGGTTGAACGGGCTGGTCTTGTAATCCTTGCCGCCGACCATCGCGACGACGCGGCCGTCGGGGCGCATCGCGACGATCGCGACTTGTGCCTGGCGCAGGCCCGCGCGCCTGACCGCGCGCTCGGCAGCCTTTTGCAAACGAGGTTCGAGCGTGGTGACGACCCTGGTTTCCTGGCTGAGATCGCCTTGCGTATCGCGCGCCTCTGGCAGGACCCAGTCGGCGAAATAGGTGCCGTCGGGCAATTCCTTGACCGGCCGTACGCGGACCGAAGCCAGCCGCACATCGACCTGATCCTTGGTCAGGACGCCGGCGGCGACCATCGCGCCGAGCACTACCTTCTCCCGATCCTGAGCGCCCCGCAGATTGCCGGTCGGCGCCAGCTTGGACGGCGCCTTGACCAGCCCCGCCAGCATCGCCGCCTGGCTGACGCTCAACTGCTCGGGTTCGACGTTGAAATAATGGAGCGAGGCGGCGCGCAGGCCATAGACGTTGTCGCCGAAATAGACGTTGGACAGATAGCGCGACAGGATCTCGTTCTTCGACAGCCACGCTTCGAGCCAGAAGGCGATCAGCGCCTCGCGCAGTTTGCGCCCGGCGGTGCGATCCGAATCGAGAAAGGCGTTCTTGGCCAGCTGTTGGGTGATCGTGCTGCCGCCTTCGCGCACGCCGCCGGCCATCACATTGTGCGCCATCGCGCGCATGATACCCCAGGGATCGACGCCCCAATGCGAATAGAAGCGGCGGTCCTCGATCGCGATGAACGCGCCTGGCACGTATTTGGGCAATTTCGACGCATCGACGGGTTTGTCGACCGTTGCGCCCCGCCGCGCGATCGGCGTGCCGTCCGCGGCGAGCAAGGTCACCGAGGGTGGCGTGGGCGGTTGTAGCGACTTGGACAGAGGAGCGGTGATCGCCAGCCAGCCGACCAGGATCACGAACAGCACGACGCACGCGGCCATCGTCCGCACGATGATCCGGCCCCAGCGGCGCCTCTTGCGAACGACCGGCAGGTTGGTGGTGTAGCCGGGCTCGGGCTGACCCGAACCGCCCGGGGAATCGGGTGGAGGAACCGCCGTTGCCGCCTGGCTCAGATAATCGTCGGGATAGGCCGAATGCGCGCCCCAGCGGGGGTCGGGTCGTCGGTTGCCGTCAAAGGGGTCGTCGCGCATCCACTGCTTCCACACGGCCCACGGGGCCAACAGGCGTATTACTCGAATAACACAGACCGTGCAATGCCGCTGTAGCAGATCGCGCGCAGGGAGGCTATCGCGGGGCATTGGTGGCGAAGGAGCAGGCATGCCGGACAAACCGTTGATCGTCGGAATCGGGGGAACGATCGGCGCGGTTTCGTCGACCGAACGCGCGCTCAGGATCGCGCTGGACGCGGTCGAACGCGAAGGGTTCGCCACGCGGCTGTTCGGCGGCGAGGACATGGCGCGGCTGCCGCTCTATGATCCGCGCGCAACCTCGCGGACGTCGCAGGAACGCGAGTTCGTCGACGCGGTGCGCAAGGCGTCGGGCGTGATCATCGCCAGCCCCGGCTATCACGGCAGCCTGTCGGGCGTGGTCAAGAATGCGCTCGATCTGCTCGAGGAGACCGCCAAGGACGATCGACCTTACCTCGCCGACATGCCGGTCGGGCTGATCGCCACCGCTTATGGCTGGCAAGCGACGGGGTCGACGATCGCGGCGCTGCGCTCGATCGTCCACGCGCTACGCGGCTGGCCGACGCCGTTCGCGGCGGCGATCAATACCCAGGTCACGCAGTTCGATGGCCAGGGCGGGGCGACCGACCCGGCAGTGGTCGAGCAATTGTGCCTGATCGGGCGGCAAGTCGCCCGCTTTGCGCCGCTGGTCGAGCGGACGAGTAGTTAGGCTTCTAAGCCCCTCCAGGGGCTTGATGAGCTCTACTTCTTCAGCTTCTTCGCCATATCGAGGTGCTCCCGCACCTTGGGCAGAATCTCGCCCGCCGCTGCCTTCAGGCTCGGCGTATCGCCCTTGTCGGCATAGTTTTTCATCAGGGACAGGGCGTCTTCGTGTGCCGAAACCTGGCCGTCGATATAGGCCTTGTCGAAATCGGCGCCCTTGAGCTTGGCGAGATCGTCGAGTTTCGACTGCAGGTTGCTGGTAAGGGCCGGATCGGGCTTGATCTCGGGGGTCGCCTTGGCGGCGGCGGCCTTGATCTTGGCGGTTGATCCGGTGTGCGCCTCGATCATCGCCGCGGCGAATGTCTTGACGTCGGCCGACTCGGCATTGGTCTTGGCGAGCTTGGCCGCGGCGATCTCGAATGCGTCGCTCTTGGCCGCCTTGTCGGCGAATTCTTGTCCGCTGGGCGTGGGATTCAGCGCGTTGCCGGCGGCATCGAGCGCATTGCCGGCGACGTTGCCCGCCGCGTCGATCGCACCACTGGTCGTATTGCCGATGTCGGACCCGATATCGGTCACCGCATTGGTGGTCGTGTCCTGCGCCTTTTGCGAGCAGGCACCGAGGGCCGCGATAAGCGCGATCGCACCGAAGCTAAGTTTGGCGTTCATGCTTTCTCTCCTTCGAGGGGCACGAACGCCTTGGTGGCCGGGGACGTTCCGATGTCCCGCCTAAGCGAGGCTCGGCAAGTCGAGCGCCTTCTCGCGCGCGCAGTCGATCGCGATGTCGTAGCCGGCATCGGCATGGCGCATCACGCCCGTCGCGGGGTCGTTCCACAATACGCGCTCGAGCCGCTTCGCTGCCTCGGGCGTGCCGTCGGCGACGATCACCATGCCGGCGTGCTGCGAATAGCCCATGCCCACGCCGCCACCATGGTGGAGCGACACCCAGGTCGCGCCGCTGGCGGTGTTGAGGAGCGCGTTGAGCAGCGGCCAGTCGCTGACCGCATCGGAGCCGTCCCGCATCGCCTCGGTCTCGCGATTGGGGCTGGCGACCGATCCCGAATCGAGATGGTCGCGGCCGATCACCACCGGTGCCTTCAATTCGCCGCTGGCCATCATCTCGTTGAACGCGAGGCCGAGCCGGTGGCGGTCGCCCAAGCCAACCCAGCAAATCCGCGCGGGCAGGCCCTGGAAATGGATCCGCTCGCGCGCCATGTCGAGCCAGCGATGGAGAGGCGCATTGTCGGGCAGCAACTCCTTCACCTTGGCGTCGGTCTTGTAGATATCCTCGGGATCGCCCGACAGCGCGACCCAGCGGAACGGGCCGATGCCGCGGCAGAACAGCGGGCGGATATAGGCGGGGACGAAACCGGGGAAATCGAAGGCGTTGGCGACGCCTTCGTCCTTGGCAACCTGGCGGATATTGTTGCCATAATCGACCGTCGGCACACCCGCCGCCTGGAAATCGAGCATTGCGCGGACATGGACCGCCATCGATGCCTTGGCGGCCTTGGCCACGCCTGCCGGATCGCGCTTGCGCCCCTCGAACCATTGGTCGAGCGTCCAGCCGATGGGGAGATAGCCGTTGACCGGATCGTGCGCCGAGGTCTGGTCGGTCAGCAGATCGGGGCGGATGCCGCGGCGGAACATTTCGGGCAGCAATTCGGCGGCATTGCCGAGCAGGCCGACCGAGGCCGCCTTGCCCTCGGCCTTGGCGCGGTCGAGGATCGCCATCGCTTCCTCGATAGTGTCCGCTTTATAGTCGAGATAGCCGGTCGCCAGCCGCATCTCGATCCGGCTCGGCTGGCATTCGATCGCCAGGCACGAGGCGCCCGCCATCACCGCCGCGAGCGGCTGCGCGCCGCCCATCCCGCCGAGCCCGGCGGTCAGCAGCCAGCGGCCGGTCAGGTCGCCGTCATAATGCTGGCGGCCCATTTCGACGAAGGTCTCGTAGGTGCCCTGAACGATGCCCTGGGTGCCGATATAGATCCACGACCCGGCGGTCATCTGGCCGTACATCATCAGCCCGGCGCGATCGAGCTCGGCGAAATGCTCCCAGGTCGCCCAATGCGGGACGAGATTCGAGTTCGCCAGCAGCACGCGCGGCGCATTCTCGTGGGTACGGAACACGCCCACCGGCTTGCCCGACTGGATCAGCAGCGTCTCGTCGCTCTCCAGCCGGCGCAGCGTCTCGACGATGCCATCATAGCTTTCCCAGTCGCGCGCGGCGCGACCGATACCGCCATAGACGACCAGTTCCTGCGGATTCTCCGCCACGCGCGCGTCGAGATTGTTCATCAACATGCGCAGCGGCGCTTCGGTCAACCAGGATTTGGCCGAGAGTTCGGTGCCGGTTGCGGCCTGGATGTGACGCTGATTGTCGATGCGGGTCATGCTTGGTCCTTGGCGAACGAAAGAGCGGCGGCGAGCACGTGCGCAAGGTCGGCGCGCAGCGGGGCGGCGAAATCGGGATTGTAAGCGGGCGGCCAGTTGCTCTCGTCGGGCTCGCCTTGCGGCTCGTCGAGATAGGCGCGCATCGCGATTTCCATCTGGATCGCGTGGACGCCTTGCTCGGGCTGGCCGTAATGGCGCGTCGTCCAGCCGCCGCGGAAACGGCCGTTGAGGACGTGGCTGCGGCCGGCGCAGGCGGCGACCACCGCATTGCTCAGCGCCGGATCGCACGTCGCGCCGTTGTCGGTGCCGATATTGAGTTCGGGAAGCTCGCCGTCGAACAGCCGTGGGACGTGGCTTCGGATCGAGTGGCAGTCGTACAGCACGACGCGCGGATGGAGAGTGCGGAGGCGCGCGATCTCGGCCGCGATCGCGGCGTGATAAGGCGTGAACCAGGTATCGCGACGCGTCGTGACCTCGGGCGCGGCACCGTCGCGATAGAGCGGCTCGCCATCGAACGTCTCCGTCGGGCACAGGCCAGTCGTCGCCTGCCCGGGATAGAGCGACGCGCCGGAGGGATCGCGATTGCAGTCGATCACGCTGCGCGACACGTCGGTCCAGATCAACGTCGCGTCGGCGAGGCCGTCGTACAGCGCGCGGATATGCCAGTCCGCATCGCGGACCGCCCACCAGCGCGAGCGGAAATCAGGGAGCAGGAGGTCTGGGATCTCAGTTCCGCCATGGGGGAAGGCGAGGATCAGCGGGGAGTCGCTGCGCTGGACGTGGAGCCAGGTCATGCTGTGTGCCCTCCGCTCGCGCCAACTCCCAACGTCATCCCGGCCTTGTGCCGGGATCCACCGTGCCGCGAACCCTGGACAAGGGGCTCAAGCTTCGCGCTCGGTTGCGCAGTGGACCCCGGCACAAGGCCGGGGTGACGGGTAAGGAGACGGGGCCCGATCATCCCACCACTCCCGGCAATTCCCCCACCGCCACCAACAACCGCTTCGATCGCACCAGCTCGGTTGCGATCGCCATGTCGGGTGCCATGTGCCGGTCGTCGGTCAGCATCGGCACGCGTTCCCGCAGCAACCGCCGCACATGCTCGACCGGCTCGCTCGACAGCATCGGCGTATGGAAATCGCAGCCCTGCACGCCAGCGAGCAATTCGATCCCCAGCACCGCGTCGACATTCGCCGCCATCTCGATCAGCCGCCGCGCGCCGTGCGCCGCCATCGAGACATGATCCTCCTGATTGGCCGAGGTCGGGATCGAATCGACGCTGGCGGGCGTCGCGCGTTGCTTATTCTCGGACACCAAGGCGGCGGCGGTCACTTGCGGGATCATGAAGCCCGAATTGAGCCCGGGTTTCGGCGTCAGGAACGCCGGTAGCCCCGACAAGGCCGGATCGACCAGCATCGCGACGCGGCGTTCGGCGAGACTCCCGATCTCGCAAATGGCGAGCGCGATCATGTCGGCGGCGAAGGCGACCGGCTCGGCATGGAAATTGCCGCCCGACAAAGCCTCGTCGGTTTCCGGGAAGATCAGCGGATTGTCCGATACGCCATTGGCTTCGGTCACCAGCGTCTCACCTGCCTGGCGCAAGATGGTCAGCGCCGCACCCATCACCTGGGGTTGGCAACGCAGGCAATAAGGATCCTGGACGCGCGTATCGCCTTCGCGGTGCGAGGCGCGGATCGCCGACCCCTCCATTATCCGGCGCAGCGCGTCCGCCGTCTCGATCTGACCGCGATGGCCACGCAATGCATGGATGCGGTGGTCGAACGGCGCGTCGGAGCCTTTGGCCGCCTCGGTCGACAGGATGCCGGTGACCAGCGCGACGCGGTACAGTCGCTCGGCCTCGAACAAGGCGGCGAGCGCATAAGCAGTCGAGAACTGCGTGCCGTTGAGCAGCGCCAGCCCTTCCTTGGGGCCGAGTTCGAGCGGCTCGAGCCCTGCCTGCACCAGTGCGTCCGTCGCGGGCAGGCGCTGGTCGCCGACAAACATCTCGCCGACCCCGATCATCGCCGCGGTCATGTGCGCGAGCGGTGCGAGGTCGCCCGACGCGCCGACCGATCCTTGCGCGGGCACTACCGGCACCAGGCCTTTGGCCAGCATCGCTTCGAGCAACTCGACCGTCGCCGGCGCCACACCCGACGCGCCGCGCGCCAGGCTGGCGAGCTTCAGCGCCATCATCAGCCGCGCGATCGGCACCGGCATCGGATCGCCAACCCCGGCGGCATGGCTCAGCACGATATTGCGCTGGAGCTTCGCCAGATCCTCGTCGCCGATCCTGACGCTGGCGAGCTTTCCGAACCCGGTATTGATGCCATAGATCGGCTCGTGCCGCGCCAGGATGCGCCCCACCGCCGCCGCGCTTTCGGCGATCGCCGGGCGGCAGACGGGATCGAGCACCGGCACGGCACCTTCATAGATCGCTTGCCACGCCGAATAGGGGACGGCACCGGGAGTCAGCAGCATTCGCCGTCCTTCACGCGTAGATGGAGAGGATTGAAGCCGATCCGGTAGACCAGCTCCGCCGGCGCGGAGATGTCCCACACCGCCAGGTCGCAGGCCCTGCCGGGTTCGAGCGTGCCGATCGTGTCGGCGAGACCCAAAGCGCGGGCGGCATTGACCGTCACGCCGCGCAACGCCTCGGTCACGGTCAGCCGGAACAGCGTCGCCGCCATGTTGAGCATCAGCAGCAGCGAAGTGGTCGGCGAGGTGCCGGGGTTGCAGTCGGTGGCGATCGCGATCGGCACGTGATGCGCGCGGAACAGGTCGACCGGCGGCAATTTGGTTTCGCGCATGAAATAGAAGGCGCCGGGCAGCAGCACCGCAACCGTCCCCGCCGCCGCCATCGCCTTGGCGTCGGCCTTATCGGCATATTCGAGGTGATCGGCGGATAATGCACCAAAGCTTGCGGCGAGGCTGGCGCCGTGGAGCGCCGACAATTGCTCGGCATGGAGCTTGACCGGTAAGCCGGCCTGACGCGCCGCCGCCAATACGCGCCCGGTCTGCTCGGGCGAGAAGCCGATCCCCTCGCAAAAAGCGTCGACCGCATCGGCGAGGCCGTTCGCTGCGGGGATCATCTCCTCAGTGACCAGCGCGACGTAATCGTCGGGCCGCCCGGCATATTCGGGGGGCAACGCATGCGCGCCAAGCAACGTGGTCGCGACACGCACCCGGCGTTGCTCACCCAGCGACCGCGCGGCGCGCAGCATCTTGAGTTCGTCGGCGACGGTCAGGCCATAGCCCGACTTGACCTCAATCGTCGTTACGCCCTCGGCGAGCAAGGCGTCGAGCCGGGGCAGAGCGGTCGCGATCAGATCGGCCTCGCTTGCCGCCCGCGTCGCGCGCATCGTCGACACGATGCCGCCGCCGGCCCGCGCGATCTCCTCATAGGACGCGCCGGCGAGCCGCATTGCCCATTCGCCCGATCGGTCGCCGGCATGGACCAGATGGGTATGGCAATCGATCAGCCCCGGGGTGATCCAGCGTCCGCCGCAATCCACGATCTCACCGGCCGTCGCGGGCGCATCGTCACGCGGGCCGGCGTAGGTGATCGCGCCGTCGCGGCTCGCGACCACGCCGTCCTCAATCACGCCCAGCCCGTCGCCGGCCATGGTCGCGAGTCGGGCATTGGTCCAGGTCCGCTCCATGACCTCCATCCTTGCCCGGGCGCATTATTATGTCTAGACATAATCGACAGGAGGACCCGATGCCGTATCTCTGGTTCGAACGCGCATTGCTGCCGGATGGCTGGGCCGAACGGGTCCGCATTGCGATCGATGGGGCGACCATATTCGCCATCGACACCGGCGTCATGCCCCAGCCCGGCGATCAGCGGCATGGGGCGGCGCTCCCCGGCCTGTGCAACGTCCACAGCCACGGTTTCCAGCGCGGCATGGCGGGCCTGTCCGAGCGTCGCGGCCGCCCCGACGACGATTTCTGGAGCTGGCGCGAGGTGATGTATCGCTTCCTCGACCGCCTGGCTCCCGACGACATCGAAGCGATCACTGCCCAGGCCTATGTCGAGATGCTCGAGGGCGGGTTCACTCGCGTCGGCGAATTCCATTACCTCCACAACGACGTGGACGGCGCGCGCTACGCCGATCCGGCCGAGACTGCGGGCGCGATCGTCGGCGCGGTGGAGGCGACAGGCATCGGTCTGACCTTGCTGCCGGTCTTCTATGCGCATGCCGATTTCGGTGGCGCTCCGCCCGCGCCGGGGCAGCGCCGCTTCATCTCGGACGTCGATGGGTTCGCCCAATTGGTCGAGGCGAGCCGCGCCAAATTGCCCGCCGATGCCGCGCTTGGCATCGCGCCGCATTCGCTCCGCGCGGTGACGCCCGACGAGCTCGCCGCGATCCTGCCGCTGGCCGATGGCGGTCCGCTCCACATCCACGCCGCCGAACAGGTTCGCGAGGTCGAGGCCTGTATCGCCTGGAGCGGCGCGCGGCCGGTCGAGTGGCTGCTCGATCATGCGGCGGTCGACCATCGCTGGTGTCTGATCCACTCGACCCATGTCGATGCACACGAGGCCGCGCGTCTCGCGGCAAGCGGCGCGGTTGCCGGCCTGTGTCCGGTGACCGAGGCCAATCTGGGCGACGGCGTCTTCCCTGCGGTCGACTATCTCGCGGCTGGCGGGCGGTTCGGCGTCGGCACCGATTCGAACATCCTGATCGACGCCCCTAGCGAACTCCGCGGACTCGAATATTCGCAGCGACTGACGCTCAGAAAGCGCGCCCTGCTGGTCAACGGGGCCGAGCCCTCGGTCGGCGCGACCCTGTTCGCCAAGGCGCAGGCCGGCGGGGCGCAGGCGCTCGGCGTGGCCAGCGGCATCGCTGTGGGGAACGCCGCCGACATCGTCTCGCTCGACCTCCAGCACCCCGCCTTGGTCGGTGCCGGCAGCGACTTGCTCGACCGCTGGATCTTCGCCGCGCGGCCGGGCGCGATCGATTCGGTCTGGCGCGGGGGTCGCAAACTGGTCGACCACGGCCGCCACATCGCCGCCGACACGATCGCCGACCGCTATCGCCGCTCCGTCGCCGCTCTGCTGGCATGACGGTCGAGGCGCGCATCCGTCACGATATCGAGGCGCGCATCCATTCGGGCGAATGGAAGCCCGGCCATCGCATCCCGTTCGAACACGAGCTGGTCGCGACCTATGGCTGCGCCCGCGCGACCGTCAGCAAGGCGCTGGGCGGTCTCGCCAAGGACGGCCTGATCGAACGCCGCCGCAAGGCCGGATCGTTCGTTGCGTATCCCCAGGTCCATTCCGCGGTGCTCGAAGTCCCCGATCTCGCGCAAGTCATCGCCGCGCGAGGCGAGGAATATCGCTGGCAGTTGACCAATCGCTACATCGTAGACCACGCCGAAGACGTCCCGCTTCCGGCTTTGCTGGTCGAAGGCGTGCATCATGGCGGCGGCGAACCCTTCGCGCTCGAACACCGATTGATCGCGCTGGGCGCGGTCCCCGACGCCGCGCAGGAGAGTTTCGCCGACGAAGCTCCAGGCACCTGGCTTCTCCACCACGTCCCCTGGACCGCCGCGCGCCATCGAATCCGCGCGGTCGAGGCGACGACAGCGGAGGCGAGGGCTTTGAGGCTGCGGCCGCGCGGCGCCTGCCTCGAGCTCGACCGCACGACCTGGCGCGCCGGCCAGGTCGTCACACACGTGCGCCAGCTGTTTCGCGGCGATCGCTACGATCTCGTCGCGGAGTTCAAGCCGTAAGCGGGGTCAGTCGACGACCCAGAGGAATACTTCGCGTCCATCGACGGTCTCGTGGGCGCGCGGCGCCCAGTCGGGCATCGCAAAGGCATGGCTGAGGACGCGGCTGCCCGAGGCAAGCTCGGCGCGCAGACGCGCGGCGAGCAGTCGATTGGGAAGCGGCAGCAGATAGAGCGTGACCACGCTGGCGCCGTCCAGCCGCGTCGCGAACAGGTCTTCGCAGCGGAACCCGACGAGATGCTCGAGGCCCGCTTTATGCGCTGCCGCCTCGGCTTCGGCGATGCGCTCCGAATCGATGTCGACGCCAAGCGCGGTGGCGCCACGCCGCGCGGCGGCAATGACGACGCGGCCGTCGCCGCAACCGAGGTCGATGAGATGATCGCCGGGCCCGACCCTGGCGAGATCGAGCATGCGCTCGACCAGCGGCTCGGGCGTCGGCCAGAAGGGGGCATCGAAATGATGCGGCGTACCGGCCCAGGGTCCACGGAGCGTCTTGAACGCGCGGTCTTCAGGGTCTTCCGCGGCGGTCGTCGGGTGAGTTGGATCCACCGCGTCCTGTTCCTTGCCGATATCCATGCCCATTGCCGCCCCGATCATGGCGGCTTTTCGTCCGCTCGTTCGCGAGAATGGGAGGCTGGGTACGCCAGGTCAATCCAATGCCGGCATCGGGCGCGCATTGTCTCATGCGTTGCCCATGCCGCCCGGGAGGCGACGGCAGGGGTTTGATATCAGCCAATTATCGGAAAAATGGTGCTGCCGGTGAGGATTGAACTCACGACCTCAGCCTTACCAAGGATGCGCTCTACCACTGAGCTACGGCAGCACTCACGCGGGACCAAAGGCCCCGACGGAGGCGCGCCTATGTCCGTCGACCCGGATATTGTCAAGGCGCGGTCGGCGGGTTTAGGTGATTCCGCCTGATGACCGCCAAGAACGACAAACCGGACCGTGCCGCCCGCCTGGCCGAGCAATTGCGCGCCAATCTGCGCCGTCGCAAGGCGCAGGCGCGCGAGGGCGTGGCTGTGGAAACCACGAAAGGCGATGACGCGGACCGCGCAGACGATTAAGCAGCACCGCCATGCACCGTCCCAAACTGTCGATCGTCGTCCCCTGTTATAACGAGGCGCTCACCCTCGAGACTTTGCACGGCCGCGTCACTGCCGCCGCCAAGGCGGAGGTCGGCGAAGATTACGAACTCGTCCTGATCAATGACGGATCGAAGGACGATAGCTGGTCGATCATGCGCCGGCTGTCGCAAAGCGATCCGCGTTTGGTCGCGATCAACCTGTCGCGCAATCACGGCCACCAGCTTGCACTGACCGCCGGGCTCGATCTGTGCGCGGGGCAGCAGATCCTGATCATCGACGCCGATCTGCAGGACCCGCCCGAATTGCTCGGCGATATGCGCAAGATGATGGCCGCGGAGGATGCCGATGTGGTCTATGCCGTTCGCCGCAAGCGCGAGGGCGAGACTTTGTTCAAGAAGGCGACCGCCGCGGCCTTCTATCGTCTGCTCGATCGCGTCACCGACACGCCGATCCCACTCGACACCGGCGATTTCCGGTTGATGTCGCGCCGCGCGCTCGATGCGTTTCTGTCTCTGCCCGAACAAGCGCGTTTCATTCGCGGCATGGTTGCCTGGATCGGCTTTCGCCAGGTGCCGTTCCCGTATGACCGCGCAGAGCGCTTCGCCGGCGAGACCAATTATCCGCTGTCGAAGATGCTGCGCCTTGCGTTCGACGCGATGACCGGTTTTTCGACCAAGCCGCTGACTTTTGCCAGCCATGTCGGCCTCGCGCTGACCGGGGCGTCGTTCCTGCTGCTGATCTATATCGCGGTGGGCTTCTTCTCGGGGACCGCGGTGCCGGGTTGGACATCGCTCGCGTTCATCGTCGTGCTGCTGGGCGCGGTGCAGATGTTCGTGCTGGGGATGATCGGTGAGTATCTCGGACGGCTGTACGTCGAGTCGAAGCGGCGGCCGCTGTATCTGGTGTCGGATGTCGCCGGGCCGGTGCAGGGCAAGGCGACCTTGGGCTATCGCGCCGAGGATCGGGAGCAGACGGCTAAAATCCTCCCCGTTCACGGGGAGGGGGACCAAGCCGCGTAGCGGGTTGGTGGAGGGGGCAGGCGGCTGCTGGAATCCGAGGAGGCGAACCCGCTCCACCACGCGACTTCGTCGCGCGGTCCCCCTCCCCGCAATGCGGGGAGGATTTTACCCCTTCGGCATTGCCAGCGTCAGGATCGACAGACCCGGCGTCATCGGCACGCGTCCGACCATGTGACGCTCGAGCCGGAAGATCGTCTCGAACAATTTGTTGACCGGACCTGGCGGCGGCGAATCGTCGCTGTCGTCGCGGCCGGTCATCCGGCCGGCGACACGCGCGGCGGCAGCCAGCGGGAACAGTAGCGAGTTGAAATAGCCGAACTTGCGCGTCTCCAGCCCGGCGGCATGGATCGCTTTTTTCAAGCTCCCCTTCGAATAGCGGCGATGGTGATGGTTCACGACGTCGTGCGCCGACCACATCCATTGGTGCGCGGGCACCGCGATCAGGATCTTGCCGCCGGGCCTCAGGCAATCCTTCATCGCGTGCAGCGCGGCAACGTCGTCATCGATATGCTCGACCACGTCGAGCACCGCGATCATGTCATAGGCGCCGCGTTCGATCCCCGGCAGCGTCGGCAGCGGCGCGTTGCTGACCGGCTTGTTGAGCCTTTTGCTGGCGATCGCGGCGGCGGCGGGATCGATCTCGATCGCGTCGACATCCCCGAATTGCTGCAACATCGCCAGATTGTGCCCGGTGCCGCAGCCGATCTCCAGGATACGCGCCTGTTTGGGCAGATCGGCGTAGCGCGCGACATAATCGTGCAGGATATCGCGACGCGCGACATACCACCAATGCGACGAATCATGCTCCGCCATGCGGTCGTAAACGATACGGTCCATTAAGCGAACACCAGCCAGCGATTGAGGATGAACGTGAAGATCGTTGCCAAGGCGATCGCCGGCAAGAGCGGTGCCCAGGCGGGATAGCCGAGCAACGCGGTCCCGACCCAGGTGATCAGGGCATTGAGCCCCATGCCCGACGCCTGCACCATGACGAACTTGACCTGCTGTGCGCCGCCCGGTTGGCGCGTGCCGTGGCCCTTGAAGCTCCAGCGGCTGTGCAGGAAGAAACCGGCGGTCACCGCGACGGCAAAGGCGAAGGGAACGGCATAGACTGCGTGCGCGCCGCGGAACACCCAGGTGGTGAGCGGCAGATAGACCACCGAATAGATCAGCGTCGAAATCCCGCCGGCGACGCCGAAGCGCACCAGCTGGCCCATGAGGCCGCTTTCCCGCCACGTATCGATTTGTTTGAGAATTGCCGTCACACGCTTGCCCCGGGAGTGGGGGTCCCCCTAAAGCGAGCCAAGGCGCGAGGGAAGCATTTTGAGCAAGATCGAAAGCTGGTGGTCCGACCTGGTCGCTGAACTCGACCGGCACTGGATCAAATACGCGCTGCTCGCCTGGTTCATCGTCAGCCTGTGGTACGTCATCAGCTCCTGGCCGCAGATCCGGTCGCTGGGGCTCGGCGATACCGACGACAATATGCGGCTGATGCAGGTCCGCGCGCTGCTCAACGGGCAGGATTGGTACGATCTGCGCGATTATTACCTCAATCCGCCGGGCGGCTTCGACATCCATTGGAGCCGCATCGTCGACTTGCCGATCGCCGGGCTGATCCTGATCCTGCGGCCGTTCGTCGGCACGCCTTGGGCGGAGCGGGTCGCGTGCGGCATCGCGCCGCTGCTGCCGCTGTCGATCGCGTTTATCGGCCTGGGCGCCACCGTCCGCCGGCTGGTCAGCCCGCATGCCTGGCCGCTCGCGATGGCGCTGCTGGTCTGCGCGTGCACGCCGACGATGCTGATGTTCGCGCCCGATCGGATCGATCATCACGGCTGGCAACTGGCGATGCTCAGCCTGACCGTCGCCGGGCTGTGCGATCCCAAGGGCGCGCGTGGCGGCGTGATCGTCGGGCTGGCGAGCGCGGTGAGCATCTCGATCGGCCTCGAAATGCTGCCTTATGCCGCGATGGCGGGGGCGATCATCGCGCTGCAATGGATCTGGGATCGCGGTGAGGCACGGCGCGTCGCTGCCTATGGCGTCAGCCTGGCGAGCGGCACCGCGCTCGGCTACGGCGCGTTCGCGTCCTATGCCAATTCGGTGATGCGCTGCGACGCGCTGACGCCGGTCTATTTGACCGTGATGCTGGTGGCGGGCGGCTTGCTGTTCGTCCTCGCCTGGTTGAGCCCGGCGTCGCGTTGGGCGCGGTTGGGGCTGGCGGTGGCAGCGGGCGCAGTGATCGTCGCCGGCTTCGCTTGGCTGTTCCCGCAATGCTTGGGCCGGCCCGAACAGGTATCGCCCGAACTCGTGCGCAACTGGCTCGACAATGTGCGCGAGGCCAAGCCGATCTACCAGCATCCCTTCCGCCAGGCGTTTCCGATCGTCACCCTGCCGATCATCGGCCTGCTGGGCGCGGCAATCGCGACCAAGCGTGCCATCGACGGTCGCGCGCCGAATATGGTCGGCTGGTCGGCAGTGACGCTATTCACGCTGTTCGCCTGCCTGATGCTGTTGTGGCAGACGCGTGCTGGGCCAGCCGCGCAATTGCTCGCGGTGCCCGGAGCGGCGGCGTTGATCTGGATCGCGGTGCCGTTGCTGCTCGACAGCCCTAATATCCTGGTCCGCGTGCTCGGGCCGGTTGCGGTGGTGCTGATCGCCTCGGGCATGTTCAGCGGGCTGTCGCTCAGATACCTGCCGATCGATAAGCCCGATGCGCGGATGACGACGATCAACCGTGCGAGCGCGCGATGCCCCGCCATCACCAGCCTCGCGCCGCTCAATCGATATCCGAGCGCGACGATTTTCAGCTTCGTCGATCTCGGGCCGAGGATCATCGTCGTCACGCATCACAAAGCGGTGGCGGGGCCCTATCACCGCAACGGCGACGCGATCCTGGACGTCCAGCACGCTTTCGGCGGATCGCCCGACCAGTTCCGCGCGATCGCCAAGAAGCATGGCGCGACCTTGCTGTTGATCTGTCCGAACATGGCCGAATCGACGATTTATCGTGTCCGCAATCCGGGCGGATTCTACGATCGCATGGCCAAGGGCGAGACGTTCGCGTTCCTTGAGCCGCTGGAACTGCCGAAGAATTCGCCGTTGCGGTTGTTCCGGATCAATTAGGCTAGCTCCGTCATCCCAGCGAAAGCTGGGATCTCAAGCGATATTATACTTTGCGCGAGACCCCAGCGCGCGCTGGGGTGACGGTTACGTCAGCCCCAGGCTGATCCGAATCCCGTCGATCACGAACTGCACCGCCAGCGCGCCGAGCAGCACGCCAAGAATGCGCGTGATGACGGCCTCGATCCGTGCGCCGAGTAACCGCATCAGCGGCCCGGCGGCGAGCAAGGCAGCCAGGGTCAGCGCCAGGATGGTCGCCAGCGCGGCGAGCACCACGGCCACTCTCTCGAAGCCATGGTTGCGGCTCATCATCAGCATGACCGAGGCGATCGATCCCGGCCCGGCGATCATCGGCATCGCCATCGGGAAGATCGACACGTCCTCGACTTCGGGGCTCTGCGCGACCTTGGCGGCACGGTCCTCGCGGCGTTCGGTGCGTTTCTCGAACACCATTTCGAGCGCGATCAGGAACAGCATGATGCCGCCGGCGATGCGGAAGGCCGCCAGGCTGACGCCCAGCGCCTTGAGCATCGCCTCGCCGACCGCGGCGAACACGAACAGGATGATCGCGGCGACGACCACCGCGCGGATCGCCATCGATCGGCGATGCGCGGGCGTCGCGCCATGCGTCAGCCCGGCATAGATCGGCGCGCAACCGGGCGGATCGATGACGACGAAGAAGGTGACGAGTGCGGAGAGGTAGAGTTCGATCACTTTTCGGCTGCGATCCGGTCGTCGATTACGGTGACGAGCTTCTTTCCATTGTAAGAAAAGACCGTGAACTGGCGCTCGCCGTTCGGCATGACGACCCAAAGCCATTGCAGCGAACCGTCATCGGACTCTCCTCTTGCGGTCTTTGCGCTGGGAGCGTTGGCGACGGTTCCGACGGCGTCACCGCTCCTCAAGCACTGCGCGATCTTGACCCGCGGCGCGGTTGGGCGCCTGCGAGCGACTTTTAGGTCGTCCCCACCATCGACGATCCACTTCCATCCGCCATCGGGCTGAAGTCGCCATACGGTCGAAAAATAACCGACCTTGCCGTCGGGACGCTGCCAGCCGCCGGTATTCACCGCCAGCTTGCCATCACACGAAAGATAGCTCGCGGTCGGCCACCAATCGATCGCCTGGGGTGGATCCTTGCGGTTCTTGAGGAAATCGTGGGCGTTGGCCGGCTGCGGCACGAACATCACCGCATCGTCGGTCGACCATTTGCGGAAGGCGGTCCATTGTCCGATCGTCTTGGCATCCGCGGCGAAAGCGCGCTCGGCGTCGACGGCCGTCGTTGCCGGCGCATCGGCCCCCGCCAGCATCAGCAACAACGGAATCATAGCGCCCCCTTGTCATACGCCACACCCGCGCGGCGATGCGCGGACACCAATGTGTTCCGGAGCAACACCGCGATCGTCATCGGTCCGACGCCGCCCGGCACCGGGGTGACCGCGCCCGCGACGCTGAGCGCGCCGGCAAAGTCGACATCGCCGACCAGGCCCCGTTCGGTGCGGTTAATGCCGACGTCGATCACGGTCGCGCCGGGCTTGATCCACTCGCCCTTGACCATTTCCGGTCGGCCGACTGCTGCCACCACGATGTCGGCGCGCTTGACCACGCTCGACAGGTCGCGGGTCTTCGAATGCGCCACGGTGACGGTGCAGCTTTCCTTGATCAGGAGCTGCGCCATCGGCTTGCCGACGATGTTCGAGCGTCCGATCACCACCGCGTCGAGCCCGGCGAGGTCGCCCAATTGATCTTTGAGCAGCATCAGGCAGCCGAGCGGCGTGCAGGGCACGAAGCCATAAAGCCCGGTCGCCAGCCGCCCGGCATTGACCGGGTGGAAGCCATCGACGTCCTTGTCGGGATCGATCCGCGTGGTCACCACGCGCTCGTCGATATGGCTGGGCAGTGGCAGCTGGACCAGGATGCCGTCGACCGCGGGATCAGCATTCAGCCGGTCGACTAGCGCGATCAGATCGGCCTGCGACGTATCGGCGGGAAGCTTGTGTTCGAAGCTTTCCATTCCCGCGCCGATGGTCGCTTTGTGCTTGTTGCGGACATAGACCGCCGAGGCGGGGTCTTCGCCGACCAGCACCACCGCCAGCCCGGGCGCGCGGCCCGCCGCCGCGCGGAAGCTCGCGACCTGTTGCGCCACGCGCTCGCGCAATCCCTGCGCGAACGCTTTCCCATCGATGATGCTCGCCGTCATGGCCCGGCCTGATAGAGCGCGGCGGCGATCTTCGCCAGCGCTTCGGCGTCTCCTGCGATCGTCAGTCGCTTCAATCTGGCGCGATCACCGGCGATCAGCCGGACGTCGCGCTTGGCCACCCCGAAATGCTTGGCCGCGAGGTCGATCAGCGCGGTGTTGGCGGCACCGTCGACCGGCGGCGCGTTGAGTCGCGCCACGGCGTGGCCCGGACCCGGCGACAATTCATTGCGCGACGATCGCGGTGTCACGCGCACCGCGATCTCGATTCCGTCAGGTGTCGTGCGCCAGCCGCTCAGAGCGCGCCTGCGCCGACCCACCACAATGCCAGCCGCCCGATCGCGATCTGGATACACCAGATGATCAGCAACACGACCAGCGGCGACAGGTCGAGCGCGCCAAAATCGGGCAGGATGCGCCGGATCGGCCGATAGAAGGGCTCGGTGATCCGATCGAGCGCCGTCCAGATCGCGCGCACGGTGTCGTTGTGCGTGTTGATGACATTGAACGAGATGAGCCAGGACAGGATCGCCTGGATGATGATGATCCACTGCGCGACGGTCAGCAGGACCTGCAGGATACTGAGGATGGTAATCAAGTTTGTCTCCGGACGTGCGGCCCTGTCCGGATCGATATAGGAACGAACCGGCCGCGAACAGCCCTTGGAGCGTGATGGCGGAGCAAACTCACGCCATCACGCTCTAGGCGCGCACCAGCGTGCCGGCGCCGCGCCGGGTGAAGATTTCGAGCAGCATGCCGTGCGGCACACGACCGTCGAGGATGACCGCTGCCTCGACCCCGGCCTCGACCGCGGCGACGCAAGTGTCGACCTTTGGGATCATCCCGCCGGAGATGGTGCCGTCATCCTTCATCGCCTCGATTGCCGCGCGGTCGAGGTCGGTCTGGAGCTCGCCCGCTTTGTTGAGCACACCGGCGACGTCGGTCAGCAGAAAGAAGCGCGTCGCGCCCAGCGCGCCGGCGATCGCGCCTGCCATCGTGTCGGCGTTGATATTGTAGGTTTCGCCATCCGCGCCCAGCGCGACCGGCGCGACGATCGGGATGAACCCGTCGCGCGCTAGATTCTTGAGGATCGATGGATCAACCTTCACCGGCTCGCCGACAAAGCCCAGGTCGACATGGCGCTCGATGCCTGAATTGCGGTCGGGTTCGGTGCGGGTGACCTTTTTGGCGATCACCAGATTGGCGTCCTTCCCCGAAATGCCGACCGCGCGACCGCCGAGAGCGGCGATCCAGCCGACGATTTCCTTGTTGATCTTGCCGGCCAGGACCATCTCGGCGACCTCGGCAGTCGCGGCGTCGGTGACGCGCAGCCCTCCGATGAATTCCGATTCGACGCCGAGCCGCTTGAGCATCGCGCCGATCTGCGGGCCGCCGCCATGGACGACCACCGGGTTGATCCCGACAGCCTTGAGCAGCACGACGTCCTCGGCGAAATCGCGCTGCGCCTCGGGGTCGCCCATTGCGTGGCCGCCATATTTGATGACGAAGGTCTGGCCCGCGTAGCGCTGCATGTACGGCAGCGCCTCGACGAGCGTTTCGGCCTTGGCGAGCAATTGGGGCGAGGGGCTATGGTCGGTCATGGGCGCGCCATACTCATTCCGTCACCGCAGTGAAAGAATATCAGGAGGCTCCTGTCTCGGACGATCTAGGCTTGGGTGTCATGCTCAATCGGATCTGGTTCGATCGACGGCGAGAGATGCCAGTTTCCGCTGACAGGGCGACCCCAAGTGGATCGATCCGACCACCCCACATCCGCAATCCGTCATGCCGGGCTTGTCCCGGCATCCACCGGGCACCGCTCCTAGCGCTCAAGCCTCTTGCTTCTCGGCTGGCGGCACGGTGGACCCCGGCACAAGGCCGGGGTGACGGTGAAGAGTCAGGCGCGATCCAGCCTTTTCCCCAGCGCGACGAAGCCGGTGATCAGGAACGGCACCAGCACGATCGACAGCACGATTTTGGTCAGCATCTGCCCTTCCATCAGCTGGAGGATCGGGCGCTCGCCGTAGAAGGAGATGGTGATGAACAGCAGGGTGTCGACGATCTGGCTGATCACGCTCGCCACCATGCCGCGGAACCAGACCAGGCGGCCCTTGCCTTCCTGGCCCTTGAGCTTGGAGAAGATGAAGACGTTCAAGGTCTGGGAGGTGCCGTAGGAGACGAATCCCGCGAGCATCATCCGCACGCTCTGACCGACGACGATCGGGAACGCGTCGATCGCCGGCGGATACATGCCCGGATCGTGCGGCAGCGCGAGCACGATCTGGATCAGCGCGGCCGAGGTGAACAGGGGCACGAAGCCGAGCCGGACCAGCATCGTCGCGGTCTTTTGCCCATGAATCTCGGCGACCGCGCTCGACAGCACGACCAGCAGCAGGAAGCCGAAAATACCCGCCTCGACCGCGAGCGGTCCCAGCGCGACTTGTTTGACGCCCAGCACGCCCGCCATGCAGACCATGCCGCCATAGAGGATCGAAAAGACGAAGAGCGAACGGGGCAGCTTTATCTCTAGGGCGGGAGCGGGTGTTTCCATGCAGATCAACGCTAGCGACTATTCCGCTAACGTCAAACGGCCCGGCCGACAGGGGGATCGACCGGGCCGCCCCCGTGGGTCACTTCAGCCGCTTGTTGCAGGCGCTCCAATATTGCGGCCAGGTCTGGCCCGGTGCGATCTTGCCGGCAGCCTTGTCGGCCTTCCACTGGTTGCCGCACTCGTGCTGGCGAGATGCGGTCGCGGTCTGCGCCGCGCTGCGAGGACGCCTGGCGCCAGTCGATGCGGCTGGTTTGTCGCCACTAATGGCGGCGGATTTGGGCAGGGATGCACGGCATTGCGCGAGGAACTGCATCCATGTCTGTCCGGCGGGCAAGGTGCCGGCGGTCTTCGCTTCCCGGTATTTAGCGCCGCAAATCTTCATCGGATTGTCGGCGGCCAGCGCCGGAGTCGCCAGCACACCAAGGCCTGCAATCGTGATCGCAGCCATCGCGGTCTTCACCATCATCGTCATCCCACATCCTTCCTTTGCGACGTGTTCGCCGCCGGCGGTGGCCGACCGGAGGATACCGGCGGCCGTGGGATGGGAGATACCGCACTTGGTGCATCCGAGTCCGCGATTGCCTCCAAAACCGATCAATTTGTTCGGCATTCGTTCCCGGCTCGTGCCGCGAACTGAGATGCGCACCGTTGGGGGCAACTAGGAGGCTAAGACGGCGAGGTGGGCTCTCTGCGTTGCGCCAGACCCAAGCGTGCCGACAATCCACCGTAAACGGCCCGGCCGGTTGCCGCCGGCCGGGCGCTTGGAGCAGTTATTTCATACGCTTGTTGCACGCGCTCCAATATTGCGGCCAGGTCTGGCCGGCGGGAAGCTTGCCGGCGGCTTTCTCGGCGCGATATTGCGCGCCGCACTGACGTTCGCGGGCATACATGGCGGCCTGCGCAGGGCTCGGCTGGCCTGGGGTCTTAGGCGGCTTGGCCACAGCGACGCGCGTCGGGGCCGGTTTCGCCGCAGCGGCCGGCTTGGCGGCGACCATTGGCTTGGCCGGCGTCGTCACCGCGGCCGGCTTGGGCAAGGATGCCCGGCATTGCGCCAGATACTGGTTCCAGGTCTGGCCCGCAGGCAGGGTCTTGGCGGTCTTGGCGGCCTGGTATTTGGCGCCGCACACCTTCATCGCGTTGTCGGCCGCGAACGCAGGAGCGGCGGTGCCGATCCCCGCTAGCATCGCCGCGGCCACCGCGATCTTCATGATATGAGTCATCGTCCATGCTCCCTCGCAGGCGCGCCCTGCCACGCGGCGCGGGCTGCCTGTTTTATACGGCGTGATCCCGCGAAGATGAACGCCAGATGACTGAATTTATGCGCCGAAGAAGCTGTTGGTAAAGACGTCGGCCAAGGGGCTGTCCTAGTCCGATTTTTGCCGCCATAGTTGCCGGCAATTCGAACGATCGCATGCGCGGGCGCGGGGTATGCCCGCCACGGGCACCAGATGAGTGAGTGGGGGCTTACCAACACATGCCACGTTTCCTGATCGGCGTTGCCGGCATCCTGGTCATTCTGGCGATCGCCTATCTGCTTTCCACCAACCGGAAGGCGATCCGGCTGCGCGTCGTCGGCGCGGCGTTCGCGCTACAGGCAGTGATGGCGGTGCTGGTGCTGTACGTGCCAGCCGGCAAATTGGTGATCGAAAAGATGGCGGGCGGGGTCACCGCGTTGCTCAATTACGCGCATGAAGGCACCAATCTGATCCTCGGCCCGCTGGCGACCGATCCCAAGTTCAAGGATGGCTTCGCGATTTCCGCGCTCCCGGTGATCATCTTCTTCGCCGCTCTGGTGTCAGTGCTCTATCACCTCGGCATCATGCAGTTGATCGTGCGCTGGCTCGGCGGCGCGATTGAGAAAGTGGTCGGCGTCAGCAAAGTCGAATCGCTATGCGCGGCGGCCAATATATTCGTCGGTCAGTCCGAGGCGCCGCTGGTCATCCGGCCGTATCTCGCCGCGCTCACGCCGCCGCAATTGTTCGCGGTGATGTCGGTCGGCATGGCGGGCGTCGCCGGCACCATCCTGGCAGCCTATGCATCGTTGCTCGGGCCGACCTCTCTGCCCTATCTGCTGGCCGCCTCGTTCATGTCGGCGCCGGGTGGGCTGCTGATGGCCAAGCTGATCATGCCCGACGATCTGGTGCCCGCCGGCGAATTGCCACTCGAGGGCGGCGCGGCGATGCTCGCGCATGAGGACGATGCGATCCGCGTCGCCGATGTACAGGTCGAGGAAGAACGCGCGTCGAACGTCATCATGGCGGCGGCGATGGGCGCGCAGACCGGCGTCAAGATCGCGGTCGCGGTGGCGGCGATGGTGCTCGCCTTCGTCTCGCTGGTCGCGCTCGCCAACGGGCTGCTCGGCTGGGTAGGCAGCTGGTTCGGCTATCCGACGCTGAGCTTCCAGGGACTCCTCGGCGATATCTTCGCGCCGGTCATGTACCTACTCAACATCCCGTGGAACGAGACCGGCGCCGCCGGGCAATTGTTCGGGCAGAAGATCGTGCTCAACGAATTCGTCGCTTTCATCGACCTCGGCCAGATGAAGAATCTGTCACCGCGCACCAACCACATCGTCACCTTTGCCCTGTGCGGCTTTGCCAATTTCTCGTCGATCGCGATCCAGATGGCCTCGACCGGCAGCCTGGCACCCAACCAGCGGCCGATGATCGCCAAGCTTGGCCTGCGCGCGCTGGCGGCGGGCAGCCTCGCCAATCTGATGTCGGCGGTGCTGGCGGGGATGCTGATTCCGTAAGGGCGACCGCGCGGACCGGAGTTAATGCCACCCCCGAGCCTTGTGGCTCACCGCGTCGGCACCGGTTCCGCGCCCGAATAATCGTAGAAGCCGCGCCCGGTCTTGCGGCCGTACCAGCCGGCCTCGACATATTTGACCAGCAAGGGCGCGGGGCGAAATTTGGGATCGCCGGTGCCCTCGAATAGCACGCGAGTGATTTCCAGGCAGGTGTCGAGCCCGATGAAATCGGCCAAGGTCAGCGGCCCCATCGGATGGTTGAGCCCGAGCTGACAGGCGAGGTCGATGTCGCGGATCGTCGCCACCCCTTCGCCGAGCGCGAAGCACGCCTCGTTAAGCATCGGCATCAGGATGCGGTTGACGATGAAGCCGGGTGCATCGTTGGCGCGCACCACCTGCTTGCCGAGCGCGGCGGCATAGGTCTCGATCAACGTTACCGTCTCGTCGCTGGTGGCGAGGCCGCGGATGATCTCGATCAGCCCCATGACCGGGACCGGATTGAAGAAATGGACGCCGATGAATCGTTTGGGGTCGGGCGTCGCCTGGGCGAGCCGGGTGATCGGGATCGATGAAGTGTTCGAGGCCAGCACTGCGTGGGCGCCGAGCACCTTGCCGACCTCAGCGAAGATTGCGCGCTTGATTTCCTCGCGCTCGGTTGCCGCTTCGATGATCAGCCCGCATTTGCCCATCGCCGACGGGCCCTCGATCGTCTCGATCCGTGCCAGCGTCTGATCAGCGACCTCCGCGGTGATCTTTTCCTTCGACACTGCGCGCGCCAGCTGCGCGGCGATTCCCGCCTTGCCGGCATCGGCGCGTTCCTTGGTCACGTCCGCTAGGAGCACGTGATAGCCGGCCTGTGCCGATACCTGCGCGATGCCTGCGCCCATCTGTCCCGCTCCGATCACGCCGACGCTCTGCATGTCATTTCCCGTTCAAGCTGTTGCGGCCGAGGCCAATCCGGTCCGCCCTAGCCATAGCGGCGGGCGCGCGGCAACCCGGTCAGTCGATCCGGCGGCAATCGTAAGCACGAGTTACATAGGGGAAATGGACCTTGCGCTTGCCGGCCAGCTCAGGCGTCGCGGCAATCATCGCGCGAATTTCATCGACCAGGGTGGCGCGGCGATCGTCGGGCAAAGCGGCGATGAAGCTGGTCGACAAAGTGCGGCCGATAATGACCTCTTCGGCGGTTCCGGCATGATCGTAGCGCATCGCGGTTTCGTGGAGCGGTGAGAAGCCGGGCGCCGGAAATACGTCACGCCATGCCTGGGACTTCTGGCGCGGCGCGTCGTCCTGATAACGATCGGTGATCTCCGACAATCGCCGCACCCAGGGGACCTCGGTATCGCGCACGTTCCAGATCAGCCCGAGCGTTCCGCCCGGACGCAGCACGCGATGGAATTCTGCGAGCACCGGCGACGTGGCGAACCAATGGAAGGCGGTGGCGCAAATCACGGCGTCGACCGACTCCGCCGCGACCGGCAATGTCTCGGCGGTGGCGATGGCAGTCGCGACGCCCGGCACCGTCGCCGCCAGATGGGCAAGCATCTCCGCCACCGGGTCGACAGCGAGGACCCTGGCGCCGGTTTCCAGGATCAGGCGCGTGAACAGCCCGGTGCCTGCGCCGACTTCCACTACGCGGCTGGCCGCCCCGATTCCCATCCGGTCACGCAGCCAGTCGAGCGCCTCGCCCGGATAGGCGGGGCGGCTCGCGGCGTAGATGTCGGCGCCGTCAGCAAAACCGGTCGCAGCGGCGCGATGGACGCCGGCTGTCACGGCGCGGGGCGCGGCGGCTGGGCCTCGGCAAGATAGAGCGCGAACTGGTCGTCGGAGTCGGTCCATTCGGCGATCGGCGTCCACCCGCCCGACCGCAGCAGCAGACGGGCGTCGCGCGCGCCGTATTTGTGGCTATTCTCGGTATGGATCGTCTCGCCCGCTGCCATCTCAAACGGTCGGTCTTCGACCATGAACCGCACATCGCGCACGGCTTCGAGGTGCATTTCGATCCGCGCGCGATCGTCGTTCCAGATCGCGCGGTGGCGGAATGCCTCGACCGGGATCGTCCCGTCGAGTTCGCGATTGATCCGTTCGAGCAGGTTGAGATTGAATTGCGCGGTGACCCCGGCGGCATCGTCATACGCGCGTTCGAGCACGCTTACGTCCTTGATCCGGTCCATCCCGATCAGCAGCATCGCGCCCTGGTCGAGCGACGCGCGCATCGCGCGCAGCAGGTCGGTCGACGACAAGGGGATCATGTTGCCGATCGTCGATCCCGGAAAGAAGCCCAGCTTGGGCGCCGTGCGGACTTGTTGCGGCAACGCGATCGGTTTGAGGAAATCGGCCTCGACCGGGAAGACCGGCAGGCCGGGGAATCTCTCAGCCAGCGCGCGCGAGGATTCGCGCAGGAAATCGCCCGAAATATCGATCGGCACATAGGCCGAAGGATCGAGCGCCTGGAGCACGATTGGTGTCTTGGTCGACGATCCTGACCCGAATTCAACCACCGCGCGGCCCGGTCCGACACGCTCGGCAATCTCTTCCGCGACCGAGCGCAGCAAAGCGGTCTCCGTCCGTGTCGGATAATATTCGGGCAATTCGGTGATCGCCTCGAACAATTCGGAGCCGCGATGATCATAGAACCAGCGCGCCGGAATCGCGCGCGGCCGTCGCGCCAGCCCGTCGATCACGTCGGCGCGGAAAGCAGGATCCGCGAAACTTCGAGTGCCGTCCTCGATTTCCTGTTTGAGCATCAGATATCCTTGGCAAGGCGCACGCCGGTGAATTGCCAGCGCTGATGGGGGTAGAAGAAGTTGCGGTAGCTGGCGCGGGCGTGACCGCGCGGCGTGGCGCACGATCCGCCGCGCAGCACGAACTGCCCGCTCATGAACTTGCCGTTATATTCGCCGACCGCGCCCTCGGCCGGGTGGAAGCCCGGATAAGGGCGATAGGCGCTGCCGGTCCATTCCCAGACATCGCCGAAAAACGCGGGGCCGCCAGGGGAGGGACGTGGTTCAACCGGTCCGGCGACGTCGAGCTGATTGCCGCTGTCAGGATCGTAGGCCGCCGCGGCGGCTTCCCATTCGACTTCGGTCGGCAATCGCGCGCCGGCCCAACTGGCATAAGCATCCGCCTCGAAGAAGCTGACGTGCGTGACCGGCGCGGCGGGGTCGATCGGCCGCCGCCCGTCAAGCCCAAAGCGGGTCCAGGCGTCCTCGCGCTGTTCCCAATAAAGCGGCGCCGTCACGCCCTCGCGTTGCACCCAGGCCCAGCCGTCGGACAGCCAGTGGCGCGGCTCGGCATAGCCGCCATCGGCGATGAATGCGGCCCATTCGCCATTGGTCACGGTACGGTCGGCGATGGCATGCGGGTGGAGCAGCGCGCTGTGGCGCGGCCCTTCGCAATCGAACGCGAAATGCGGGCTGTCATGCCCGATCTCGACCACGCCGCCCGGATGCTCGATCCAGCCCAGCGCATCGGGCATGCCGACCGGTACCTTGCGTGCGCCCGGCCAGATCGCCGGCTCGATCGGATTTTCCGAAAACAGATGGAGGATGTCGGTCAGCAGCAATTCCTGATGCTGCTCCTCATGATGACAGCCGAGACGGACCAGTTCGCGCGCCTCTTCCGGCAATGTCGGCAACGCCGCCGCCAGCGCGGCGTCGACCGCGGCGCGATAGCCCAGCACCTCATCCAGGCTCGGCCGCGTCACCATGCCGCGCCGCGCGCGGCTGTGACGACGGCCCTCCGCCTCGTAATAACTGTTGAACAGGAACGGGAAGCGATCGTCGTGGAGCGTATAGCCGGGCACGAAATCGCGCAGCACGAACGTTTCGAAGAACCAGGTCGTATGCGCCAGATGCCATTTGGCTGGCGACGCATCCTCCATCGACTGCACCGTCGCGTCCGCGTCGGACAGCGGCGCGACGAGCGCCACGCTCAGTCCGCGCACCGCCGCATAACGGGCGCCAAGCGCTTCCGGAGTCGGGCGGAGGCCAAGTCGCGTTCTCATTATGTTCCTCTTTTCGGTCGTTTCGCCGACGGAGTCAATCGCTCACATAGGAAATACGGGCCGAAACCCAAGTGGGTCAGCGCGAGGCGCCAGGAACCCAAAGAACGTCGCTGGCGCCCAAATTGTTCAATCGCCGCGCGGCGACGAACAGCCAGTCGGACAGGCGATTGATATAGGTCAAGGCCTTGGGACTGAGCGCATTGTCGGCTGTAGCGGCGACCGCGCTGCGCTCGGCGCGGCGGACGATCGCGCGCGCCAGGTGAAGCTGCGCCGCCCCGGCCGCTCCGCCGGGCAGGACGAAGCTGGTCAGCGGCGAAAGAGCGGCGTTCATCGCGTCGATCTCGCGCTCCAGCCGGTCGATCTGCTCGGACGTCACGCGCAACCCGCCGTCCATGTCGAGCGGCGTCGCGAGATCGGCGCCGAGGTCGAACAATTCGTTCTGGACGCGCCGCAAGGGTACCACGGTGCTCTCGTCGTCGATCGACACCAGCGCCACGCCAATCGCGCTGTTCGCCTCATCGACGTCGCCGATCGCCGCCATCAGCGGATCGGCCTTGGAGATGCGCCCGCCGCCGACCAGCCCAGTAGTGCCGTCATCGCCGGTGCGCGTGTAGATCTTGTTGAGCTTGACCAACGGTCAGCCGCTCAATGCTGGCGGCCGACGAGCAACAATAACAGCACCGCGATCAGGATCGCTACCGCCTGAAAGATGATGCGGTACATCATCATCTGGTTCGACCGGATCGAGGTCGCGCTGGGGCCTTCGCCGCTCTTCACATCGTCGGTCGCGCCCTTGAGGAACAGGATGACGCCGCGGACCAAAGCAGCGACGGTCGCGATCATCGCGGCGATCAGCAGGAGGGCGAGGAAAGTGGTCATGGGGTTTATCTAGGCTTGGTCGAGTGCGAAGCCAATGGGGAGGGGCGTTCATTTGGCGACCGCGCCGTTCGCCGGTCGGCGTTTTCTGAGCCCTCTCCCGCTTGCGGGAGAGGGTTTGGGTGAGGGTCTTCTTTCTTCCAAGCAGGTAGAACCAAAAAAGAAGAAAGAAGACCCTCACCTTCCCACCGCTTCGCGGCGGGCCCCTCCCTCTCCCGCTAGCGGGAGAGGGAGCAGCCAATGCGTTACTTAGCCGTCCTTGCCAGCGTATATTTCCCGTCCGCTACGCTTGGTCGAGCCTATATCCGAAAGGTAATTCACCGACCCGCAATCGCTCGACCAGCGCGATGCCATCCATCCCTTCGGCCCGCCAGTCAGCCAGCGTGGGCGCGCTATGGCGCTTGGCGAGGCGGTTGCCCTCGGCATCCAGCACTAGGCTATGATGCCGATAGCGCGGCTCGGGCAGACTGAGCACGGCTTGGAGCAGGCGATGCGCGTGGGTCGAGGGCATGATGTCGCGTCCGCGCACGACATGGGTCACCCCTTGCGCCGCGTCGTCGACCACCACAGCGAGGTGATAGCTCGCCGGGCGATCCTTGCCCTTGAGCACCAGGTCGCCGAGCAGTTGCGGATCGACCGGCGTCGTGCCGGCCAGTTCGTCGGTCCAGGCGAGCGGCCCCGCGCGCCGCGCCGCTTCGCCCGCATCGAGCCGCCAGGCGTAGGCCTCGCTGGCCATCCGCGCCGCGCGCGTCGCCGGATCGATCACTCGGCACGTGCCGGGGTAAAGCGGTCCGTCGGGACCATGCGGCGCGTGCAGGCTGGCGGCGACTTCGCGTGCGATCTCGGCGCGGGTGCAGAAACAGGGATAGGCGAGTCCGGCATCGCGCAATTGATCGAGCGCGGCATCGTACAGCGGCAACCGCTCGGATTGCATCGACATCTCATCCCAGCCCAGCCCGAGCCACTCGAGATCGGCGATGATCCCGGCGACATGTTCCGGGCGCGACCGCGTCACGTCGGTATCCTCGATCCGCAGGAGGAACCGCCCGCCCGCGTTCTTCGCACGATCATGCGCCTGGATCGCCGACCAGGCGTGGCCCAAATGCAACCCTCCGGTCGGGCTCGGCGCGAAACGGCTGACGATCATCGCGGCGACTCTTGACCGCGAGTCATGGCCTGTGCTGTCATCATGGCGTCATCCTGATCGGCTTTACGCCCGCCAGGAAAGCGAAGGGGGAAGGTGTGTTTCATCCCGACCTAATGCGACATCCGGACAGTTGCCCGGCGTTGGTGCTGAACGCGGACTATACCCCGCTCAGCTATTACCCGCTCTCCGTCTGGCCATGGCAGACCGCCGTCAAGGCGGTCTTTTTGGATCGGGTCGATATCGTCGCGCATTACGAACGCGAAGTGCGCAGCCCGACCTTCGCGTTGAAGCTGCCCAGCGTGATCGCGCTCAAGCAATATGTCCGGCCGAGCGCGTTCCCGGCCTTCACCCGGTTCAACCTGTTCCTGCGCGACCGTTTCCAATGCCAATATTGCGGCACGCACAAGGATCTCACCTTCGACCATGTCATCCCGCGCGCTTATGGCGGACGCACGACCTGGGAGAATGTCGCCACCGCCTGCGCGCCGTGCAATCTGCGCAAGGGCGGGCGGACGCCGCGCGAGGCGAAGATGCCGCTGCATGTCGAGCCGATCCGCCCGACCAGCTGGCAATTGCAGGAACATGGGCGGAGTTTTCCGCCGAACCATCTGCACGATACGTGGCATGACTGGTTGTATTGGGATGTCGAGCTGGAGGCTTAGGGGCTGCGGCCCCGAAAACAGTCATTCCCGGGCATTATTCGAGCAAAATGACGCGGCTGGGTGAACTCAACCCGTCACGCCGGGCTCGTCCCGGCATCCACTGTGCGGCAGACCGAACGGCCTGAGTTCCTCGTCCTGCGCCGGCGGCACGGTGGATCCCGGCACAAGGCCGGGATGACGGTCGGGATATAGACGCTTGCTGATCTGTTTCATGCAAACGTATGCGCCCTCCGTGAGCGCATTTTGGAATAAAATGCCATGAGCGGGTCCGATAACGAAATGATTGACCCAAATCGCGCTGCAGTGCAGCAGGGCGACATGGCCGACCTCCCCACCATCACCAACAATCCCGACGTGCGATTCCTGGGCAAATTGCTCGGCGACGTGATCCGCGCTTATGGCGGCGAGGCGCTGTTCAAGCGCACCGAATATATCCGTTCGGCCTCGGTCGATCGCCATCGCGGCGTCGGCGGCGATGTCGATCTCGGCCTCGACCGCCTGTCGCTCGACGAGACACTCGATTTCGTTCGCGGCTTCATGCTGTTCTCGATGCTCGCCAACCTGGCCGAGGACCGGCAGGGCGTCGCCGCCGAGCCGGGCGCGGATGTCGCGGCGGCGCTGCAACGGCTGGCGGATGAGGGGATCGGCAAGGACAAGGTCATGCATCTGCTCGACCACGCTTTGGTCGCGCCCGTCCTGACCGCGCATCCGACCGAAGTGCGGCGCAAGTCGATGATCGACCATCGCAACCGCATCGCCCAATTGATGGCGCTGCGCGATCGCAAGGTGGCGACGACCCAGGAAGGCGACGATGTCGAGCAGGCGATCACGCGGCAAATCGCCTTGCTGTGGCAGACGCGCGTGCTGCGGCGCGAGCGGCTGTACGTCGCGGACGAGGTGGAGACCGCGCTCTCCTATCTGCGCGACGTGTTCCTGCCGGTGCTGCCAGGGCTGTACCAGCGCTGGGACCGCGCGCTCGGGGAACGTACGCCGAGCTTCCTCAAGCCGGGCAGCTGGATCGGCGGCGATCGCGACGGAAATCCCAATGTCGTCGCGGAATCGCTGACCGCGGCACTGGCCCGTTCGTGCGAGGCGGTCCTTGGCTATTATCTCGACGCGGTCCATGCGCTCGGCGCCGAATTGTCGATCTCGACCGATCATGCGCGAGTCAGCGATGAGTTGCTCCAGCTGGCGGCGGCGAGCGGCGACGATGCGCCGAGCCGCGACGACGAGCCGTATCGCCGCGCGTTGTCGGGGGTCTATGCCCGGCTCGCGGCGACGCATCGCGCGCTGACCGGCAAGTCCGCACCGCGTCCGGCCGCGCTCAAGGGCGAGGCTTATGCAGATCCGCAGGCGCTGCGCCGCGACTTGGTCATCATCGCTCACGCTTTGGCGGACGAAGGCGCGGGGCCGCTCGCCTCGGGCGGCGCGCTTGGCCGGCTGATCCGCGCGGTCGATACGTTCGGCTTCCATCTGGCGACGCTCGACCTGCGCCAGAACAGCGCGGTCCACGAACGCACGGTCGCCGAATTGCTCAAGGTTGCAGGGGTCGAGGCCGATTATATCGCGCTCGACGAAGCCGCGCGCGTGGCGCTGCTGCGCCGCGAACTCGCCAATGTCCGCCCATTAGTCAGTCCCTATGCGACCTATAGCGCCGACACCGCGTCCGAACTCGCGATCCTGCGCGCGGCGGCGGAGGCGCATGGCAAATACGGGCCGGCCTGCATCCGCCAATATATCGTCTCGATGGCGATGTCGGTCAGCGACCTGCTCGAAGTCCATCTGATGCTCAAGGAAGTCGGGCTCTACGTGCCCGGCGATCCGCCGACCGCGGCGATCATGGCGGTGCCGCTGTTCGAGACGGTTAGCGATCTCGAAGCCGCACCGGCGATCATGGCCGAATGGTTCGGCCTGCCCGAAATCGCCGGGCTCGCGGTCGGGCGCGGCGTCCAGGAAGTGATGATCGGCTATTCGGATTCGAACAAGGATGGCGGTTATCTGACCTCGACCTGGCAATTGAGCCGCGCGTCGGAAGCGCTCGAGCCGGTGTTCGAGCGGGCGCATGTCGGCATGCAATTGTTCCATGGCCGCGGCGGCGCGGTCGGGCGCGGCGGCGGGTCGTCCTTCGCGGCGATCCAGGCGCAGCCGCCGGGATCGGTCCAGGGCCGCATCCGCATCACCGAACAAGGCGAAGTGATCGCTGCTAAATACGGCACCCGCGAAAGCGCCACCACCAATCTCGAGGCGATGGCCGCTGCGACCCTGCTCGCCAGCCTCGCCCCGCCCGCGCTATCGGATGCCGACCGCAAGCGGTTCGGCATGGCGATGGACGAGCTGTCGGCGACAGCGTTCAAGGCCTATCGCGACCTGGTCTATGGGACCGAGGGCTTCCGGACCTTCTTCCGCGAAATGACCCCGATCGCCGAGATCGCCAATCTCAAGATCGGCAGCCGCCCGGCGAGCCGCAAGAAATCGGACGCGATCGAGGATCTGCGCGCGATCCCCTGGGTGTTCAGCTGGGCGCAGGCCCGCGTGATGCTGCCGGGCTGGTACGGGGTCGGCCAAGCGCTGGCGGCGTTCGAGGACAAGCCATTGCTGCGCGAAATGGCGCAAGCTTGGCCGTTCTTCGCGGCGACGCTCGACAATATGGAGCAAGTGATCGTCAAATCCGACATGGCCATCGCCGAACGCTATTGCTCGCTGGTCAAGGACCGCGCGCTGGCCGAGGCGATCTTCCCGCGCATCCGCGACGGCTGGAAATGGACCCGCGATGGCCTGCTCGACGCGACCGGACAATCGCGGCTGCTCGAACGGAATCCTGGCCTCGATGCCTCGATCCGCTTGCGCCTGCCTTATATCGAGCCGCTCAACCTGCTCCAGATCGAGCTGATGAAGCGCCACCGCGCGGGGGAGGACGATCCACGGATCGGCGAAGGCATCCTGCTGTCGATCAACGCGATTGCCACGGCATTGCGAAATTCAGGCTGAAGACGCGTCTCTGGTTAACCAGCTTCTAACATCCTGCCGTTACTGCGGCGGGCGTGTCACGGCGCTGGTTCCTCCTTCGAACGCGTATTCCGGCAGGCTTCGGCCTGCTGGCGATGGTCGCGTCGTGCCTGCCCCAGGCCGGTGTACCGCTGCAAAGCACCCAGCGTCCGATCGCGACGGTGACGATGATCAATCGCCTCGCGCTCGACTTGCCGGCCGATATCGCTGCCAAGCTTCCGGCTTTGGTCGATGCCACGGTTTCCAATGCCGCGATCAGCGCCGCCCAGCCGCTGCTGGCGCTGTCGACGACGCGCAGCCCCGACGATGCCGCGCGCGCGATCGAATGCATGACCGCGGCGGTCTATTATGAAGCACGGTCGCAGAATGACGACGGCCAGCGCGCCGTCGCGCAGGTCGTGCTCAATCGCGTGCGCGATCGCGCCTTTCCCGACAGCGTGTGCGGCGTGGTCTATCAGGGATCGACCCGGCGCACCGGATGCCAGTTCAGCTTCACCTGCGACGGATCGATGGCGTTCCGCCGTGATCCCGCTTCCTGGGCGCATGCCCGCGACATCGCGGTTTCGGCGCTGTCCGGCCAGGTCTATGCGCCGGTCGGCTCGGCAACCTTTTATCACGCCAATTACGTGCTGCCCTGGTGGGCATCGAGCATGGATCGCATCGCGACGGTCGGCGCCCATATCTTCTACCGCTGGCGCGGCGGGCTGGAAGGCGCGCTCGCCAACAGCCAGAATTATTCGGGCCTGGAGCCCAGCGTCACTGGCCGCACAACGCCATGGCCAGGCGGCGACAGCGGCACTGCCCTCGCGGCAACCTATGCCGGCTTTAATGCGCAGGAAGTCGATTCGGGGGTGGTCGTCCATCGCGGCGGCGCGACCGCTCCTGCGCCCGAGATCGCGGCGCTGTCGGCCCCGGTTCCGGTCGCGCCGCTGCCGATGGGCAAGCGCATCCGTGTGAGCAGCGCGATGGCCTCGACGGGCAATGTCCGTGTCCATCGCGGCGTGGGGCTGGCGGATGCCGGCGATATGCCGGCCGATCTTCCGAGCGCTGATTAAGCGATCAAGCGGCGCGCATTGCTGCGCGCGGCTTCGGCCAAGCGGACCATAACGACGCTGCCCCGGCCAGGATGCCGATCGCGGCCAGCGCCGCTACCGGAACCCGGGTCAGCGCGGCAAAGGCCTCGGTCCAGGCCGCGCTACGCCCGAAGCTTTCGACCAGAGCGGCCTGCGCAACGGTGATCGCGGCGACCGTCAGGAACGGCCTCCGGCTGCGGGGATAGGCCAGAGCGAGCAGGACGGCGACCACGCCGGCGCCCAATTCGGCGGTCAGGTAAGCGGCATCGAACGGGCTCAGCCCGGGAACGGCCATTGGCGGCAACAGCCGGGTCACGATCGGCGGCAAGACCAGCAACAAAGTCGATAACATGTAGCCGGCATGCAGCCAGACCTGGCGGCGATCGAGCAACGCGGCGCGGACGAAGAACAGGAGCGCGATACTGGCGATCGCGTCGTCGAGCCCCAGCATCGCGCCGAACGGGGCGTAGAAGGGATGCCCGGCGAGTGCTTTCGCCGCCATGCTCTGCATTGCCAGCAGCGCGCCCGCCATGAACAGCGGCACGACGGCGAACACCGCCAGGCCGGCCGTGCGATGAAGGGCATTGCGTCGCTGATGGATCGACCAATGCTGAAAGAAGACCAGGGCGATCCACAAGGCGGCGGTGAGGCCGTGGGCATGAAGCGCGAATGCGGCGTGCGGCAGGTCATGGAGATATTGCGGCCAGAACGCGACCGCGATCATCGGCACCAGCAGCAGCAACGCCCATCCGGCATGACGAAACGGCATGTGTCCCCCATCCCCCTTAACCGTCACCCCAGCGCAAGCTGGAGTCTCAAGCATATCGCGCTTCTGCTTGAGATCCCAGCTTGCGCTGGGATGACGGGTGGAAGGTCAGGCCGCGCCCTCCAGTTCAAGCAGGAAGGCTTTACCCTCCAAGCCCCCCGCAAAGCCGGTCAGCGCGCCGTTGGTGCCGATCACGCGATGGCAGGGCGCCACGATCGAGATCGGATTCTTCCCGTTCGCCGCACCCACCGCGCGGAACGCGGTCGGGCGGCCGAGCTGGCGGGCGATCTCGGCATAGGACCGCGTCTCGCCGAACGGGATGGTCAGCAATGCCGCCCACACGCTCTTCTGGAAATCGGTGCCGTGGAAATCGAGCGGCAGGTCGAAATGGGTGCGCGTGCCAGCGAAATAGTCGCTCAACTGGCGCATTGTCTCGACCAGCACCGGGTGGTCGGGCTGTTCGGTCATCGCGCCCAGCCGGACGCGATCGGGATCGTCATTCTCCCACAGGATCGCGGCTAGCCCGCGGTCGCTCGCGACGAGCTTGAGCATGCCGACCGGGGAGGCGTAGCTGGTGAAAGCAAAGGTCATGGCTTGGTCCTTCGTGGCTTGGACCAAGGATCTAGGCGCGCCACCGACCGCCGGCTTCCCGGCCCTTGCGCTCAATGCCATTTAGCGTCCAATCCCCATGCGCTGCAGCTCCTTATGCCCTTCCATCTGGTGCTTGATCGCGCCGGCGAGATGCAGGACGAACAATAGGTAGACCAGATAGGCGATCAACTCGTGCGCTTCGCCGAAAGTGGAATGGATCCATTCTTTGGTGTCAGGCGCCATGCTCATGATGAAGCCCAGCCGCGGCCATTCGAACGTGCCGAAGAACAGCATCGGATGCGTCGCCGCGTCCTTCCATGCCGAATCCATCACCCACCCGGTGATCGGCATCGCCAGGATGACGACATAGAGCCCCCAATGGACGATATGCGCCGAGATCCGCTCCCATGGCTTGTAGCGGGCGGGAAAGGGAGGCGGCTTGTGCCCGATCCGCCACAACAGCCGCAGGATGGCGAGCGCCAGAATGGTGACGCCGGTCGATTTGTGGATGTCGATCATCGGCCGGACATATTCGCCGATCGCGTCGTTATGATCGCCGAGCGGCCAGACCCAGGCAAGGGTGACGTTGGTCACCACGCCGATCGCGATCAACCAGTGCAACCAGATTGCGGTTTTCGTGAACCGTTCGTTCTCCACGACGTACTCCCGTAAGCAATTACCATTCCGGCTAGTCCGGCGCCGTAACGAACGCTAGGGATATGGCGCCCCCAAATGAAGTCGTGTTCTCCATGATTCAGCGTACCCCGGCGGACGCGCTCGCCCAGTCCTTCGCCAAGCTTTCCCCGCGCCTCAATCCCCGCCGCGTGGGGTGGCCGAGCCGCGGGGTGACGGCACTCGTATATGTGGCTTTCGCCGCCTTGGTGGTTCAGGCGTTCCTGCGCCAGGGCTTCCTGGTCTGGTCGGTCGGCGTCGGCTATATCCTCTATGACACCGCGCTGTTGATCTTCACCGCAGTGCAGATCTGGCCGCTGCGCCACGGTGCGCGACCCGCACCCCCGTCCGACGCCCGGTCCAGCCTCGCCATCATCGTCGCCGCGCGCAACGAAGCCGCGGTGCTCGACGTGACGATTGATCGCCTGGCCGCGCAGAAGGACGCACCCGACCTGATCCTGATCGCCGATGACGGATCGGACGACGCGACGCCGGAGACGCTTGCCCGCTATGGCCTGGCGCAGCCAGCGCGGGGCACGATCAGCCCGCAGGCGCCCGGCCTGCCGTCGCTGCGCTGGCTGCGGCTGCCGCATGGCGGCAAGGCGCGCGCGCTCAATGCCGCGATCCTCCATGTCGACGAGGAGATCGTCGTCACGGTCGATGCCGATACCTTGCTCGAGCCCGGCGCGATCGCCGCGATGCGCAACGCCTTCGCCGCCGAACCCGAACTGGTCGCCGCAACCGGCGTGATCCGCCCGATGTGCGGGCCCAGCCTGTCCGGCCGGCTGTTCGAGTGGTTCCAGACCTATGAATATGTCCGCAACTTCCTGTCGCGTTATGCCTGGGCGCGGCTGAACGGCCTGCTGCTGGTGTCGGGTGCGTTCGCCGCGTTCCGGACCAGGGCAGTGGTCGAGGTCGGCGGGTTCGACCCGGATTGCCTGGTCGAGGATTACGAGCTGATCCACCGCCTGCACCGCGTCGCGCACGATACGGGCCGCGATTGGCAAGTCCGGGTGGTCGGCGATGCGCTCGCCTCGACCGACGCGCCGGCGACGCTTCCCGCGTTCCTGCGCCAGCGCCGCCGCTGGTTCGGCGGGTTCCTGCAGACTCAGCATTGGAACCGCGACATGGTCGCCAATCGCCGTTTCGGGAAGCTTGGCACCGCGATGCTGCCGGTCAAGGCGGCCGATACGGTGCAGCCGATCTTCGGCCTGACTGCGTTCGTCATCCTGTTGGTGGTCTTGTTCAGCGGCCGCTTCCACATCGTGCTGCCGATCCTGATCATCATGGCGGCCAAGATCCTGGTCGACCTGACTTTCCATCTGACCTCGCTCCACCTCTATTCGCGCTGGACCGGGCAGACCAAGGGGCTGCGTTTCGGGCCGGCACTGGCGGCGGCCGTGCTCGAGCCGTTCAGTTTCCAGCTATTCCGCCACTGGGGCGCGATCCTTGGGTGGAAGGCGTTCCTGACCGGCCGCGAGACCTGGGCGCGGCAGAACCGGACAGCGATTGCGGAGGTGAAAAGAGAGGGGTGAGGTTTGCCTGCCGTCTGCCGCGCCGTAGATGTCCGGAAGGAGTCATTGGCGGCGAAAGCTTAGGCGCGGGGCTAAACTCGCCGATTCGAGCGATTAGCAGCCACCGGACGGTAGCTGCCACGTAGCCGGCATGTCCGCGAAGTAGCCCCATGATTCCCAGGGACCGACGCTGCCGCTCGACGGCGTTGCCAATCTCCACTCAGGCGGATCGGGAAAGCCATGCCAGGCTAATTGCATTAGCAACATATCCTCGCCTTCATGCGTAGCGAAATATCCCACGTCGGCGCCCACACGCTTCTGTTTTTCGATCCCGAACAACGACGGGCCTGCGGCAGGCAACAGCGTCCAGCCGATTGTCTTGGCTGCTCTCGCTTGAAATCCCTTCAATTGGGAATTGGCTACTTCATCGGAAGCATCCCATGGGTCGGCTTCCCAAACGTTTGACGCGGAATTCATGCGCTCGGCTTGAGTCATCGCCGTCTCCGTCCGGTACCTTATGCCGTAGGTTGAAGGTTGGCCAGTGCGTCGTTAGCCGCTATTCGTTAGCGAGCGTTCGCTGAGTTTTACGAGCCAGGCTTGAGCCTGTTTGGGCTCACCCACGGCGCTTGATGCTACCGGGCCGCGGGATGCCAGGAACTCCTGATGCAGCTCGAATGCTTCCAATGAGAGCTGCTCGCGGAGGCCATCGATTGCCTGAGCAAGCTCGCACAGATTCTCGACGACCGGCGCTATTTTAACACGTGTCCAACGATCTTGATTGTGATCGAACAAGCCCCAGGCACCGGCGGCGGTGACTTGAAGAGCCGCGATCAACGTCTCCAAATATTCCGCTTCCAGCTCACCTCGCCGAATGTCCAGGCGTTCGAGACGATCAGCTTTTCCCATGGGAGAGTCGTAGCTGGGATGAGGTGGCCGTCAATGATCTGGGATCTCTGAGGCGATCGGCGAGCGCGCAATCCAACCCTAAACCCAGCCTGTACGGCCGGTTCAGCGCCGGCCAATATTGCGGTCGATAAACCTCGCTCGGTCATCACCGATAGGAGGTTGTAATGACGCGTACCATGATGTTGCTTTCGACTGCCGTGGCGGGCAGCCTTCTCGCTTTTATGCCGGCTTCTGCGTCCGCGCAGCGCTGGGGTTCTTCGTATAGCCAGGATTATCGCGGCTATGGCTATAATGATGGCTATTATCGCGATGGCCGGCGCGACCATTGGCGCGAACGCCGCGAGCGTTGGGAAGCGCGGCGGCGCTGGGAGCGCGAGCGCGAATGGCGCCGCGAGCATCGTCATCACCGGCGCTACTGGGGCTATGACGACTACCGCTATTGAATGATGCGGCGCGGCGCGGGCTCCCAAGCTCGCGCCGCGAGCGTTGCCGTTGCGTTACACGGAACGGCGGCGTCAGTCGAGAAACGGTGCCGCGAGCTCGGGCCTGACCCGCATCAGGCGGCCCGTCGCCCGGTCGATCAGCGCCCAGGTTGTGACCGCCTCGACCTTCACTTTCCCATCCGCGCCGGTGAACCGGACATGGCGGTCGAACCGCGCGCCTTGCGGCGGCTCCGACACCCAGGTCTCGGCTGTCACCGTCTCTCCGACCGACACGTTGCCGCGATAATCGATCTCGTGCCGCGTCACGACCCAGATCATGGCGTCGCGCTGTTCAGGCGTGGCGATCGTGTTCCAATGCGCCACCGCAATATCCTGGATCCACTTCACCCAGACCGCATTGTTGACATGGCCGAGTTCGTCGATGTCCGCCTCGGTCGCGGTGATGGGGTAACTTAGCCCCGCCATCTCAATAGTCGTCACCCCGGACTTGTTCCGGGGTCCAAATCTCCGCAACGGAATCCCGCCGTTGTTGCGCGTTGGATGCCGGAACAAGTCCGGCATGACGGTGTGAGGCCTTCACTCCTCGACCCCCATTTGCCACAACACGAAGCAATGCTCCTCGGCGCCTTCGTACAGGCTGTCGAACCGCCCCGACTTGCCGCCATGGCCTGCGCCCATATTGGTCTTGAGCAGCAATAGATTGTCGTCGGTCTTGGTCGCACGTAGCTTCGCCGCCCATTTGGCCGGCTCCCAATAGGTCACGCGCGGGTCGTTGAGTCCTCCGCTGATGAACATCGGCGGATAGGCCTGGGCAGTGACATTGTCGTAGGGCGAATAGGAGCGGATCAGCTCGAACGCCGCTTTGTCCTCGATCGGGTTGCCCCATTCGGGCCATTCGCCGGGAGTCAGCGGCAAGCTGTCGTCGAGCATCGTGTTGAGCACGTCGACGAACGGCACGTCGGCGATCACCGCGCCCCACAGATCGGGGTCCGAATTGACCACCGCGCCCATCAGCTCGCCGCCCGCCGAACGCCCGGCGATCGCGATCTTGCCGGCGCTGGTCCAGCCATCCGCCACCAGCGCGTTCGCCACGTCGACGAAATCGTTGAACGTGTTGCTGCGCTTTTCGAGCTTGCCGTCGTGATACCATTGCTGGCCGAGATCGTCGCCGCCGCGGATATGCGCGATGGCATAAGCGAAGCCGCGATCGAGCAGCGATAGCCGCCCGGTCGAGAAGCCCGGCGGGATGGCATAGCCATAAGCGCCATAGGCATAGAGGAAGAGCGGACGCGATCCGTCTTTCGGAAAGTCCTTGGGATAGACGATCGACACCGGCACTTCGGTCCCGTCGCGCGCCTTTATCTTGAGCCGCTCGGTATCGTATTTGTCGGCGTCGTAGCCCGAGGGGATTTCCTGGACTTTGAGCGTCGTCATCTCGCCCGTGGCGACGTCATAGTCGTAGACCGTTCCCGGGGTGACCATCGATTCATAGCCGAGCCGGATCACCGGCATATCGTATTCGGGATTGTCGCCCAGGCCAGCGGTGTAGCTCGCCTCCGGAAACGTGATCCGTTGCGGCGTGATCGCCGGATCGTAGCGATGGATCCAGATCTGATCGAGCCCGTCCTCACGCCCTTCGACGACGAAATAGTCGCGATAGCATTCGACCCCGGTCATGTAGAAATGCTTGGACGGGGCGATCAGCTCGCTCCATTTTTCCGGATCGGCGATCGGCGCGGTCACCAGCCGCCACATCGGGTCGGTGTCGTTGGTGTGGATGTAGAGCGTATCGCCATGCGTCTCGACATCATATTCGCGACCTGTCTTGCGCGGCGCGACGCAAATCGGCCTGGCCATCGGGTCGCTTGCCGGGAGCAGATAGACTTCGCTGGTGACATGGTCGCCTGTGGCGATGACGATCCACTGGCGGTCGCTGGTCTCGCTGACCCCGACGCGGAAACCTTCGTCATGCTCGTGATAGAGTTCGATATCGGTCGCGGGATCGGTGCCGAGCTTGTGCAGTCGGGCATTGTCGGTGCGCCATTGCTCGTTGGCGAGGCCGTAAAGGAACGCGCTGTCGTCGACCGCCCAGACGATCTCCGACAACATGCCGGGGATGGTGTCGGACAGGTGCTCGCCGGTCGCCAGATCCTTGACCCGGATGGTGAAGCGTTCGGACCCGTTGTCGTCGATCGCATAAGCGAGCAATTTGCCGTCGTTGGACACAGAGAAGGCGCCGAGCCGGAAATATTCCTTGCCCTCGGCGAGCGCGGGTTCGTCGAGCAGCAACTCGTCGGGACCACCCGCGACGGGCTTGCGCCACCATTTGCGATACTGGCCGCCGGTCTCGTACGCGGTCCAATAGAGCCAGTCGCCGTCCTTTTGCGGGACCGAGGCATCGTCCTCTTTTATCCGCCCCTTCATCTCTTCGTAGAGCCGGTCAGTCAGCGGCTTGTGCGGCGCCATCATCGCCTCGAAATAGGTGTTCTCCGCCTCGAGATAGGCGAGCACGTCCTTGTCTTTCACGTCGGGATAGCTGGGGTCCTTGAGCCAGGCCCAGGGGTCCTCGATCGTGATGCCGTGGGTGGTGAAGGAATGCGGACGGATCGCTGCGACGGGCGGCTTGGGTTGGTCGGTCATGGCACCGACATAGCGACGCCGCGGCACTTGTCGAAGGCCTTGCGTGACGGGAAAGGCAGGCACACGCCTGTCCCGTTCTGCCACAGCGCCGGGCGTTGTGTTCCCGCCGCGCGTATCGTCGCTTGACCTCTGCGTCTCGCGCGCAAATGTGCGCCATTGCGCTTTTCGCGCGTTAACCACCCTGTCGTCCCGGGGACGCCGCCGATGGAAATAGCCTGATGTCCACTTATGCCGACCGTCTTTCCGCTCTTCGCGAACAATTGAAGCGCGAGCGCCTAGACGGTTTCGTCGTGCCGCTGACCGACGAGCACATGTCCGAATATGTCGGCGCCTATGCGCAGCGGCTGGCCTGGCTGACCGGGTTCCAGGGATCGGCCGGGACCGCGGTGGTGCTGCCGGCGGAAGCGGCGATCTTCACCGACGGGCGCTACACGCTCCAGGTGCGCGAGCAGGTCGACGGCGATCATTGGCAGTTTGTCGGCGTGCCGGAGACCAGCGTATCCGATTGGCTCGGTCGCCATGCCGGACAGGGCGCGCGGATCGGCTACGATCCCTGGCTGCACACCTCGGCCTGGGTCAAGGAGGCCGAAAAGGCGCTGGCGGCCAAAGGCGCGACCCTGGTCGCGGTCTACACCAATCCGGTCGACGCGGTGTGGCCTGACCGGCCGGCGCCGTCGGATGCGCGGCTGGTGGTCCAGCCCGATGCGCTTGCCGGCAAATCCTCGGCGGAGAAGCGCGCCGATATCGTCGATTGGCTGAGCGAGCAGCAGGCCGATGCCGTGGTGCTCTCGGCGCTCGATTCGATTGCCTGGACGCTCAACGTGCGCGGCGCCGATGTCGAGCGCACGCCGGTCGCGCTCGCTTATGCCATCGCCAATGCCGACGGCACGGTCGACCTTTACGTCGCGCCCGAGAAGATGAGCGAGGAGGTCGCCGCGCATCTCGGCAATGCGGTGCGCGTGCATGATCGGAACGATTTCGCGCCGGCGCTCGCGGCTTATGGCGGCAAGCGCGTCGCTGCAGATCCCGAACGCGCTGTGGCGGCGATCTTCGACGGTCTGCAGCGCGGTGGCGCGACGGTGCTCGCATTGCGCGATCCCGTGGTGCTGGCCAAGGCGATCAAGAACCCGGCCGAGGCGGCAGGGCATCGTGCCGCGAGTGTGCGCGACGGGGCGGCGCTGACCCGCTTCCTCAAATGGTGCGAGGAGACGCTGCCCAAGGGTGCCGAGACCGAGTTGACCGCAGCGGCCAAGCTGCAGGAGTTGCGCGAGGCGACCGGGCTGCTCAAGGATCTGAGCTTCGACACGATCTCGGCGACCGGGCCGCATGGCGCCAGCCCGCATTATCGCGTCGACGAAGACTCCAATCTGAAGATCGAACAGGGCCAGCTCTATCTGGTCGATTCGGGCGGCCAATATGCCGATGGCACTACCGACGTGACGCGCGTCGTCCCGGTGGGCGAGCCGACCGCCGAGATGCGCGATCGCTTCACCCGCGTCCTTCAGGGACATATCGCGCTCGCCACCGCGGTGTTCCCGGAAGGCACCAATGGCGGTCAGCTCGACAGTTTCGCGCGCCGGCCCTTGTGGGAGGCCGGTCTCGATTTCGCGCACGGCACCGGCCATGGCGTCGGCTCGTACCTTGCGGTGCACGAAGGGCCGCAGCGCATCGCCAAGCCCAATTATCCCGGCGGCGGTCCGGCCGAGCCGCTTCGTCTCGGCATGATCATCTCGAACGAGCCGGGTTATTACAAAGCGGGCGAATACGGTATCCGCATCGAGAATCTCGTGCTGGTCGAGCGGCGCGACATTCCCGGCGCCGAACAGCCGATGATGGGCTTCGAGACGCTGACCTTCGCGCCGATCGAGCGCCGGCTGATCGAGCCGGCGATGCTGACCCAGGCCGAGCGTGCGTGGCTCGACGCCTATCATGGCCGCGTGCTCGACGTGCTGGGGCCGGAGCTCGGTGCCGACGAACGGGCGTGGCTGTTGGCGAAGTGCGCGCCGATCGGCGGATAAGGGCGGCTCCGAATTCGCGACGGGCGGGGAGGGCGGATTTGATCAGCTCAAACACGCCCCGTTCGTTGCGATCACCTCGCCGTACAGCTTGGCCGAATCCTTGAACGTCCGTTCCTGCGTTTCGAAATTGACATGGACGATGCCGAACCGTTTCGAATAGCCGAGCGACCATTCGAGATTGTCGAACAACGACCACAACATATAGCCCTTGATCCGCGCGCCCTGCTCGATCGCCTTGCCGACCGCGGCGACATGTTCGCGCAGATAGGCGGCGCGCAACGGGTCCTCGACCCGGCCTTGCGATGCGGCGGGGGGGTCGTAGAAAGCGGCGCCATTCTCGGTGATGTAGATCGCCGGATCGCCGTAATTGTCCTTCACCCACAACAGCACGTCGGTCAGGCCTTGGCCGAACACTTCCCAGCCGGTGGTGGTGTAAGTCGCTTGCGGTTGCACCACCATGCCTGCCCGCACCGGGAAACTGTCGTCGGCCTTGGTGACGTTGCGGGTGTAGTAATTGACCCCGACGAAATCGATCGGCTGTTTGGCCAGCGCCAGATCCTCCGCCGACCAGTCGATCCAGGCCTCGCCGAACACGTCGGCGAGTTCGGGCGGGTTCGTGCCATGGATGGCGGGGTCGAGATATTGGCGGTTCATGTAGGCCGTGGCGCGCGCGGTCGCGGCCTGGTCCTCGGGCGAATCCGACGCCGGATATTTGGGCTCGAGATTCACCACCAACCCGATCTCATGCTTGCCGATCTCGCGATAGGCTTTCACCGCGGCGCCATGCGCGCGCATCAAATTGCGGCTGGCGATCGGCGCTTCGAACACATTCTTGTGTCCCGGCGCGAGCGCGCCGTGAAGGTAGCCGCCATCGGTCACCACCCAAGGTTCGTTGAGCGTCACCCACTTCGTCACGCGGCCATCGAGCCGGTCGAACAGCACGCGGCCATAATCGGCGAACCAGTCCGCACTATCACGATTCAGCCAGCCGCCTCTGTCGTCGAGGGCGGCCGGCAGGTCCCAATGATAAAGCGTGCACAACGGCTCGATGCCGTTGGCGAGCAACGTGTCGACCAGTCGCTCGTAAAAGCCCAGCCCGGCCTCGTTCACCTGGCCGATGCCGTCGGGCAGCACGCGGCCCCAGGCGACCGAGAAGCGATAGGCCTCGAGCCCCAGCCGCTTCATCAGCGTGACGTCGTCGGCCATGCGGTTATAATGATCGCAGGCGACGTCGCCGGTATCGCCCTTGGCCGCCATCAGCCGCGGATCGTGGCTGAATCGCTGCCAGATCGACGCGCCGGCGCCATCGGCGAGCGGTGAGCCCTCGATCTGGTATGCCGCGGTCGCGCATCCCCACAGGAAATCGTCGGGGAACGGATTACTCATGTGTCTCGGGCCTTCTTTTTGTTGGTTTTCTGGGGACCGCCTGGGGCGGGAACGGTGCGGCGCTGCTCGAGCAGCCAGCGCCACATCGCCGGATCGTCATAAGCAGGCTCCCACGATCCGTGGGTCATCTGCGGATAGATCGTCATCTTCGGGCGGACACTGCCCTTGCAGGCATCGACCTTTTTGACGATCGCGAAGCCTTGCTGGGGATCGACAACGTCGTCCTGGTCGCCGTGGAACGCCCAGATCGGCACGTCCTTGAGCACGCAGGGGTCGAGGTCCTTGTCCTCGGACAGGCCGGCGACCGGCACGATCGCGGCGAACAGTTCGGGATGCCTCAGTGCCCAGGCCCAGGTTGCGTACCCGCCCAGGCTGAGCCCGGTCAGGTAGATGCGGCTGGAATCGACACGATACTGCTTGCGGACGGCGGCGAGCAATTGGTCGAGCTTGGCCGTGTCCCACCGCTTGTCGTCGTCGCTGGCGGCTTCGAGCTGCGGCGACACCAGGATGAAGGGCGATCCGGGATGCTGTGCGATGATCTTGGGCGGGCCGTTGCGTTTGACCGCCTCGATATCGCTGCCGCGCTCGCCCGATCCGTGGAGGAAGATGACCAGCGGCCATTGCTGCGTCTTGTCGGCATCGTAACCGCGCGGCTTGAAGAGCAGATAGGGATAGCCGCCCTCGGCCGGCGCGGGTTGCGCGGTCTGCACGCCTTCGGGAAGCGGGGGAGGGGCGGAAGGGTGTTTGGTCGCGGCGATCGTCGCCGCGGCGGCCAGAGCCAAGATCAATCTCCTCATCCCTTGACGCTCCCCGCCATCAGCCCGGCAATGTAGTAACGCTGCAACAACAGGAAGAGCAGGAGGACGGGGATGAGCGTCACTACGGTGCCGGCCATCATCAGCTCGATATCCTGGACATGCTCGCGGCTGAGGTTGGCGAGCGCTACCGGCAAGGTCTGCTTCTGGCTGTCGTTGAGGATGATCAGCGGCCAGAGGAAATCGGACCATGAGCCGAGGAAGCTGAACGTCGCCAGGGTGGCCAGGATCGGCTTCAAGGTCGGCAGCACGATCGAGCGGAAGATCCTGCCCTCGCTTGCGCCGTCGATGCGCGCGGCCTCGAGCATCTCGTCTGGGATCGACAATGCATATTGGCGGACCAGGAAGATGCCGAACACCGTCGCGATCGACGGTACCAGCACGCCGGCGAAGCTGTTGACGATGCCGAGCGACTTGCAGATCAGGAACAGCGGAATCATCGCGACCTGCGCCGGGATGACGAGCGCGGTCAGCAGGAAGCGGAACAGCCGCTCGCGCCCGCGGAACCGCAATTTGGCGAAAGCATAACCAGCCATCACGTTGAAGGTCAGCGACATCAGCGTCGCTAATGTCGCCAGGGTCAGGCTGTTGACCAAATATCGCGCCATGTCGGTGCTGGCGAAGAGTTCGACGAAATTGGCAATGGTCGGATGCGCCGGGAGCAGGGGCGGCGGGAAGGACGAGGCCTCGCCCGGGGTCATCAGGCTGACCGATACCATCCACAGCAATGGCGCCATCGCGAACAGCGCGATGGCCCACAGTGCCAGATTGGGCAGGACACCGCCGCGCTTCATTGCGTCCACCGCTCGCTGACGCGCAGCTGCACCAGGGTCAGCGCGAACATGATCAGGAACAGCACGAAGGCGATCGCGCTGGCGAAGCCCAGGTTCCACCAACGGAATCCCTGCTCGTACATGAAATAGAGGATCGAAACGGTGCTCTCGACCGGGCCGCCCTGGGTCATGACATAAGGCTCGGCGAAGAGCTGGAAATAGCCGGCCATGGTCAGGATCGACACCACCAGCAGCACCGGGGCGAGGCCGGGAAGAGTGACGTGGCGGAGGCGCTGGAAGGCGTTGGCGCCATCGATCCGCGCCGCTTCGTGCAACTCCTCGGGGATGGTCTGCAACCCCGCCAGGATGATGATCATGTTGTAGCCGAAATTCTTCCACACCGCGAACAGCACGATCGCGGGCATCGACCAATGCGGATCGCCCAGCCAGTCGATCGGCGCGACACCGATCCCACCCAGCGCCCAATTGATCAGACCGTATTTAGTGTGGAGCAAATAGCGCCAGATCACCGCCACCGCGACGAGCGTGGTGACCACCGGCGCGAAATAGACGGTGCGGAAGAAGCCCTTGAACCGCGCCAGCTTGTTGTCGAGCAGCAAGGCGGCGGCGAGCGACATCATGATCGACAGCGGCACGCCCAGCACCACGAACCAGGCGGTGTTGCCCAGCGCTTTCCAGAATAACGGCGTCTCGAGCAGGTGGAGGTAATTATCGAACCCGACGAAGCGCAGATTGCCGATATCCGCCACCGCATAGATGTCGAAATCGGTGAAGCTCAGGATCAGCGCGGCGGCGACCGGCAGGAAGAAGAACAGCCCCAGCGCAACCAGCGCTGGCGCGACGAATCCCCAGGCTGCGCGCTCCTGGTTCATGACCGTACCTCCGCGAGCACGCCGACTTGCTTCTTGCGCGCCAATATCCACCGCCGTTTGGCGAGTATCTCATCGGCGCGCTTGTCCAGCTCGGCGACGGTCTGGTCGGTGGTCAGCTCACCGTGCGCGGCCTTCTCGGAGACGAGTTTGAGCTCGGTCGCGATCCGCTCCCATTCCGGGACCTTGGGCGTGGCACGCACCCGCGTCATCTGTTCGCCGAACGCCTTGGCATAAGGGTCGTTGGCGAGTTCGGGCGTTTTCCACACACTGATCCTGGGCGGCATATCGCCGGTCAGCGCATGGAAGCGAATCTGGATGTCGGGACGCGACAGGAACGCGACCAGCTTCCACGCCGCATCCTTCTTGGTCGAGGTTTTGAACAGCACCAGGCTGGACCCGCCAGCATTCGACACGCCGGGGCCGTCGGGGCCGGGCATCGGCGCAGTCATCCATTCGCTTTGGTGTGCGAGCGGCAGGCGGCGCTTGAACTCGCCGATCTGCCACGGGCCGGTGATGTAGAAGCTGAACCAGCCGCGATCGAATTCGTCCCAGACATTTGCGACCTGGGTGGTCGCCGCGACCGGCGCGAGTCCGTCGCGCATCGTGCTCAGGTAGAAATCGAGCGCCTTGCGGAACCCCGCGCTGCGAAAATTGCCGCGCGCATCGTCGGTAACCATCGGCTCGGATGCCTGCAGTCCGAGGATTTCGAGCGGCTCATATTCGTTGAGCGGCAAATAGGCGGCGTATTTGTCGGGCCCGACCAGTTTCTTGATCGCCACCATCTGGCGGCGCCATTCCGCCCAGTCGCGCGGCGGATGGTCGAAGCCCGCCCGCTTGAGGATATCGCGGCGATAGAAGAGCAACCGCGTGTCGACATACCAGGGCACGCCGTAGAGCTTGCCGTCGACGACATTCGAGTCCCAGATGCCCGGATAATAGTCCGCGCGCGGGATCGCCGGGGTCGCCGCGATCCGCGCGTCGAGCGGTTCGAGCGCGCCGAGCGTGGCGAACTCGGGTACCCAGCTATTCCCCAATTGCGCCAGGTCGGGCATCGCGTCGCCGACGAACGCGGTCAGCAATTTCTCGTGGGCGGCGGTGAACGGCAGCTGCTGGATGCGGACCTTCACCCCCGGATTCTCGCGTTCGAATTCGGGGACGAGATCGCCGATCACCTCGCCCTCGCGGCCCATCGCCCAGACGTCGAGCACCGTCGCCGATGGCGCGGCCGAGCACGATCCCAGGAAGATCGAGACCAACCCGAAGACCAGGGGCAGCAGCCGATTCACCCCAGCCAGCCGCCGGAGAATCCCGCGCGCTGCAGCCCGCGCCTGATCGCGGGGTGGCTGCGCATCGCGTCCCAGATCATGCCGCTCCGCTGGTTCTCGATCATCGTCACGACCGGGCCCTGGTCGAAGCCGAGAAAGTCGCTGTCGACCCAACCTGCCGTCGCCGTGATCGTGCCATGTTCGTGCGGCTGATCGGCGAAGCTGAAACTCGGGTTGAACGCGTCGAGGAAGCCGTACTGGCCGTAAATCGCGCTACCGTAGCGCGTGTACAGCGCCTGAGTGGCGGGCTCGACGATTTCCGGCGCAAAGGGCAGCGAGCCGACCACGGCGGTCGGCGCGAGCGTGCCGTCGTCGAACCCGTCGGGCAGGCCGATCGGACCGCGCGCCGAATAGCCGGTGAACTGGCGTTGCGTGCCGTTGACCATCCCCTGCACGCCGCCGGGTCCATCGCACGCGGTCAGACCCCAGATGTCCTGCGAATAGCCGACCCACCTGCCGGGGTTCCGCTTCGCGTAGTCGCGTTGCCAATAGGTCGCGCGGCGGCTGTTCTCGAAATAGTCGAACCCGGCCTCGCGCATCGTCGCGTCGCGGATGCCACGCATGTCGAGCCAACACTGAGTATATTGGTGCGCAAAGTGCGGGCCGAAGCCGAGATGGCGTGTGTCGCCGCTGCCGCGCCAGCTGTTGGGATAGGTCGAGCACCACCCGTCATAGGCGTCTTTGTCGAGGTAGAAATCGGGCGCACCAAGCGCGAGGACGTAGAGAATCTGCCCCTCGGTATAGCCGAACCACGGCGTCGCGATGAATCCGCTTTCGGGGTGCCAGCCCATCGAGACGCGCTTATGCGCGTCCTGCTGCTGAAACCACCGCCAGTCGCATCGTGCGTAGATCTTGGCCGAGAGGTCGCGGATCTCGGCCTCGTCGGCCTGGTCGTAATATTGCCCGGCGAACAGCACGCCAGCGAGCAACCAGCTGGTGTCGACCGAGGACAATTCGTTCTGCCGGAAGCGCAGCCCGGTATCCATATCGAGGAAGTGGTAGAAGAAGCCCTTGTAGCCCGCCATCCCGCTCGGCGCGTCGCCTTGCGGCGCGGTCCAGAAGAAACGCAACGTCGCCAGCGTACGCTCGCGCGCCTGATCTCGCGTGATCCAGCCGTGCTTCACGCCGATCGGATAAGCGGTCAGCGCGAATCCGGTCGCGGCGATGCTCGAGAAGCTCGGCGTCGGCCAGCGATCGACCATCAGGCCGTTGGCCGGGTTCGACCGTTCCCAGAAGAACCGGAACGTGCGCCGTTGCATGTCGGTGAGCAGATCGGCGGTCGACATCGCCGCCGGCGCCGGGGACGCGGAGCTCGACGGCGCACCGCTCATCAGATCGGTGGAACAGCCGCCGAGCAGCGCCGTAGCGCCTCCGGCAAGCAGCAACTGGCGACGGTCAAGCATGGCGACGGCTGGACGCGCGGATGACGAGTTCGGGCTTGAGCATTTCGGTGGTCGCCTCGACAGTATCTTCGGACTCGGTGATCGCGACGAGCTTTTCGAGCGCGCGCTCGCCGAGTTCGGCGAGGTTGAGCGCCATCGTCGACAAAGCGGGCGTGACATATTGCGCGATCGGCACGCCGTCGAAACCGATGATCGCGACATCGTCGGGCGCGCGCATGCCGCCTTCGGCCAGGGTTGCCATGCACGCGACCGCCATCATGTCGTTGGCCGCGAACACGCCGTCGATATGCGGGCGCTGGCTGAGGATCTGCCATGCCGCGTCGATTCCCGAGGCTTCGCTGAAATCGCCTTCGATCTCGATTGCTGCGTCGGCGCCGAGCAACTCGGTCACCGCCGCGCGGAACCCGGCGCGGCGCGCATCGGCGTCGGCATTGCCTTGCGGCCCGGTGACGTGCGCGATCCGCTTGCAGCCCTGCGCCACCAGATGCGCGACTGCCTCGCGCGCGCCGGCCAGATTGTCGATCGCGATCGTCGGATGCGTGCCGTCGCTCGCCGCGGCGTTCATGACGATCGCGGGCAGCCCCTTGGGCAAGTTGCGACCAAGGAATTCGGCATCGACTTGCGGTGACATGACGAGCAATCCGTCGACTCGCCCGCGCATCGCCCGGATCGCCAACTCGGTCTCGTCGGCGCTGCCATGCATGTTGGACAGCAGCAGCTGAAGTCCGCGGCGATGCGCGGCGTAATCGATGCCGCGGATGATTTCGGAGAAGAACTCGCCGAACAGATCGGGCAGCACGACGCCGATCGTGTTGGAGCGGCCGCGCGACAGGCTGCGCGCGCCGAGATGCGGCACGTAATCGAGCGCGCGCGCCGCCTCGATCACGCGCTGGCGCGTCGCTGGGGTGACGCTGGCATGATTGTTGAGCGCGCGGCTGGCGGAGGCGACCGAAACCGCGGCGCGGCGAGCGACATCGCGAATGGTGACGGCCGACATCTATTCCTCCCCAACGCGCCCGCGGGCTGCGCGTGTAACCGTTTCCACGAACTCTTCTAAGCCCCAATCGGGCGCCGCGCCAAGCGGCTTTTTATGAACGTATCGATGCTAAGCGGCAGCGCGTGGGACAGCCGGCATCGGCCGCGGCAGCGCACGACCGTATTCGTCGAACAGGTGCAGCGTCTCTGGCGCCAGCGCGATACTGAGCGTCTCACCCGCCGGTCGTGTTGGCAGCGAGGCGACCAGCGGTTCGGCGAGCCCCTCGATCGCGAGATGGACGTGATGCACCGCACCAAGCGATTCGACCATCCCAACCGTGCCTGTCAGTCGGTTCGTCGCGCCGTCGGTTCCTACATGCTCGGGCCGGACGCCCAGCGTCAGGATTGTTCCGTTCGCGATCACCTCGGTGGCGATCATGGTTTCGATGACCAGACCGCCGGCCAATCTGACCGTCGCGCCCTTCGCACCCGGTCCGGCATAGGTCGCCGGAATCAGGTTCATCGTCGGCGATCCGATGAACCCCGCGACGAACATCGTGTCGGGCCGTGCATACAGATCGTCGGGCGTGCCGACCTGTTCGATCACGCCGCCGTTCAGCACGACGATGCGATCGGCCAGGGTCATCGCCTCGATCTGGTCGTGCGTGACGTAGATCATGGTCGTTCCCAGCGCCTTGTGCAGGCTGGCGAATTCGTAGCGCATGCGCACGCGCAGCGCGGCGTCGAGATTGGACAAAGGCTCGTCGAACAGGAAGACCTTGGGCTGGCGGACGATCGCGCGACCGATCGCGACGCGCTGGCGCTGGCCGCCCGACAATTCCTTGGGCCGCCGGTCGAGCAGATGCGCGATGTCCAGCGTCGCCGCAGCGGCATCGACCGCCTCCGCAATTTCCGCCTTCGATCGTCCGGCCAGCTTGAGCGCGAAGCCCATATTCTCGCGCACGCTCATATGCGGGTAAAGCGCGTAGGATTGGAACACCATGGCGATGCCGCGCTCCGACGGCGCCACGTCATTGACCGCGCGGTCGTCAATCTCGACCGTCCCCGAACTGAGAGATTCCAGACCGGCAATGCTGCGCAACAGGGTCGATTTGCCGCAGCCCGAAGGTCCCACGAACACGACGAACTCGCCATCGGCGATATCCAGATCGATTCCCTTCAGGACCTCGACCGGCCCGAACGCCTTGGCTGCTTGTGTCAGGCGTACCGTCGCCATCGCGCTCTCCTGCTGCGGCGGTGCCGCTTGCCGCGACCCTAACTGCGCTACGCCGCGATGCAAGGCGGCGGTGCGAGCGGTGACGGCAGCGATTGACTCCATGCCGCCGCACGTCAGGCTGCGGCGTAGATATGGGGCGTGATCAAGACAACGCGGGCTGAACGAGCGCGACAGGGTCAGTTCATTGACATTGTGCGATGACCTCGGCGGTGTCGGCAGGAGTGGGGCAGATGATGACGCGGAAGCGGATCGGTTCGGTGACAGGGGCGATTTTCGTGCTGTTGGCGAGTGTGGCGCTACCCGGCATGGCCGCCGCGCGGGATGGACCTTCCGTCGCCGCATCCGCATCCGACGACGCTTATCGCTATATCGACGATGCCGATGCGCTGCTCGACGCGATGGGCACCTCGCCGCCCGATCACGGCTTCAGGTTCGACGGTGTGGATTGCTGGGCCTGGGTGATGGCCGATGGCTCGACGATCCTCGCCGAGCCGCTCGGCGACGATTACCGCTATTACATCTTCGCCCCCGGCGACGATTATCCCTTCTTCGTCGGCGACCGGACCTATGCCTATGGCTTTGACGGGCGGACGCTCGCCGCGGTCTATGGCGACAACGGCGACCTGATCGATCCGTCCGACGACATCGCCGACGGGGCGGCTTGGCTGTCGGATCGCGGTTTCGGCATGAAGCGGGCGATGCAGACTCCCGAGCCGGTCTATGCCGGCGACTGGGCCGACAGCATCGGCTGGTTCGGCGCGATCGAGCTGCGGCTCGACACCTGGCGCAATCGGCCGGGCTGGGTTCGCTATCGCGCCGGACCGGGACGGTGGCATCATCGCGACTGGCGCGAGAAGCTCGGTGCCGAGGGCCAAAAGCGGCGTGAGCGCGCCGAGTGGTTCGACCGGTGGCGGCGTGGCGGCTATCGCGGCCGGCCGCAAGATGGCGGCAAATGGGTCACCACGCCGGGCGGCGCGCAGCCGGGCAAGGACATCGGCCCTGGCAATCGGCCTGGCAGAGGCCATTGGATCGGGCGCCCACGGCCGGTCGCACCCCCGACGCCAGGCACGCCTGGAGCGACACCGGGCTGGCCGGGTCGCGGTGACGGTGCCGGGCCAGGTCGCCGGCCCTACCCGCCGCGCTTTGGCCGGCCGGTCCCGGGTTCGCCCATGCCGGCCGCTCCCACTGCTCCCGAGACCTCCCCGACGCCGGGCGGCGACCGTCGCGATCGCCCGGTGCGCTGGCCTCGGATACAGAGCGATGGCGATCGGCCGACTATAGTTGCGCCACCGGCTGCGCCCGCACCCGCTCCGGCACCAGCACCTGGCGCGATGCGCGGCGGGCGCTTCGAACGGCCGGTCCGCATCGCGCCACAGCCGCCGATGGTGAAGATAGACCGCGGGGGAGCGACCGACTCGCTCCCACCCGAAGTGCGGGCCGTATCGCCGCGCCCCGAGCCTCGGCGCTTCCGGCCGCCCGTTTCGATCGCGCCGCGGCCGAGCTTCACACCGCCGCGCGCACCCGTCTCGGCGCCGCCCTCGCCGCCACCCTCTCCGCCTTCGCCACCGGCGGCGGCGCGAGTCGCTCCGGCGCCGCCGGCCGCGCGACCAGGCGGCCTGGCTTCCGGGCCACGCAACGTCGGATCGCCGCGGGGCGATGGCGGCAACAGGCCCGGCGGCAAGGGCAGAGACAAATAGCGCTACCGGCATGATCACCCCGGTTGCTCTCGCGGCGGAAGGGTCCCGCGCGCGCTCCGGAGCCGGCGCGACGTGCGTGTCCAAACTGCAACCGACCGCGCATAAAATCGTTTCACCTGCCGCGCGATCGGAGGGAATTCCGCGGTCGTGCGTTGATGACATGTCCGGCGGCGTTTGACGCGTTACCGGGCGTGTAAGAAGAAGTGAGAGGTCACCATGCGTAACAAGATGATTCTGGCTTTGGCTGCCGCCGGCACGATGCTGGTCGCCGCTACCCCAGCCGTGGCGCGCGACGGATGCGGTCGTGGTTTCCATCGCGGTTGGCATGACCGCTGCGTGCCCAATCGTGGACCGGGCTATTATGGGGGCGGCCCGAATGTCCGACTGGTCATCGGCAATTATTATCCCAATCGCGGCTATTGGGACGGTCGCCGCTATTGGTGGCACCGCGAGCGGTGGAACGGTGGCTGGCGCTATCGCTGAGCTGACGAAGGGCTAGGCGGCGCGGCAAAGCCGCGCCGTCGGACGGGCCGGGCTGCGCCCGCCCGCCGGCCGGGGCAAACCCCTTTGATCCACATTTAGCCGCAGGCTAAATGTGGATGGGTTTGCCCGTCACCGCCATCGCCGCTTCCTTGATCGCCTCGCTGTGCGTCGGATGCGCGTGGCAGGTATAGGCGATGTCCTCGCTGGTCGCGCCGAACTCCATTGCCTGCGCGGCCTGGGCGATCATCGTGCCGGCGACGCTGGCGATGCACCAGACTCCCAGCACGCGATCGGTCTTGGCATCGGCGATCACCTTCACGAAGCCGTCGGGCTCGTGATTGGTCTTGGCGCGGCTGTTGGCCAGCATCGGGAATTTGCCCACCTTCACTTCGCCGCGCTCCTTCGCCGCTTCCTCGGTCAGGCCGACACCGGCGATTTCGGGCCAAGTATAGACCACCGACGGGATGACATCGTGGTTCACGATGCCGTGCTGGCCGGCAATGTTCTCCGCGACCGCGATGCCTTCGTCCTCGGCCTTGTGCGCGAGCATTGGGCCGGGAACGACGTCGCCGATCGCCCAAATGCCGGGGACCGAGGTGCGGAAGTCGTGGTCGATCTCGATCTGGCCGCGCTGATTGGTGCTGAGCCCAGCCTTGTCGAGCGCCAGGCCATCGGTGTTCGGCTTGCGACCGATCGACACCAGGACGGTATCCGCCTCGATCGTCTCGGCCGCGCCGCCGGCGGCTGGCTCGATCGTCACAGTGGCCTTGTCGCCCTTCACCGTGACGCCGGTGACCTTGGTCGACAGCTTGAACTCGAGACCCTGTTTCTTGAGGATCTTGTTCGATTCCTTGCGGACCTCACCGTCGAAGCCGGGCAGGATCTGGTCAAGGAATTCGACCACAATGACCTTGGCGCCGAGCCGGCGCCACACGCTGCCGAGCTCGAGCCCGATCACGCCGCCGCCGATCACGACCATCTGCTCCGGCACCTTGGGCAGTTCGAGCGCGCCGGTCGAATCGACCACCACTTTCTGATCGATCTCGACGCCGGGGAGCGGGGTGACCGACGAGCCGGTGGCGATGACGATGTTCTTCGCGCGCACGCTGCGGTCGCCGACCTGGACGGTATCGGTGCCGGTGAACGCGGCGTGGCCCTTGATCCACTCGACCTTGTTCTTCTTGAACAGGAATTCGACACCGCCGGTCAGCTGCTTGACCGCGTCCTTGCGCTGGCCGTGCATCGTGTCGAGGTCGAGCTCTGGCGTGACCTTGATGCCCAATTTGGCCATCATGCCGTTGGCGGCGTGATCGTAGAACTCGCTGGCGTGCAGCATCGCCTTGCTTGGGATGCAGCCGACATTGAGGCAAGTCCCGCCCAGCGTCTCCCGGCTCTCCACGCACCCGGTCTTGAGCCCGAGCTGCGCCGCACGGATCGCCGCGACATAGCCGCCGGGGCCGGAGCCGATCACCAGGACGTCGAAATCATAGTCAGCCATCACACACTCCACCGTGCTCCTGCGAAAGCAGGAGCCTAGGGTAACAGAGCCCTTCGCGGCCCTGGGCTCCTGCTTTCGCAGGAGCACTGATAAAAACAGCGATACGCATCAGAACAGCGTGTCGTACAAATCCTTCCACTGCGGGTTGTCCCGCTCGATTACCTCGATCTTCCAGCTCCGCTTCCATTTTTTCATTTGCAATTCGCGACGCCGTGCTTCTTGAAGATCGTCATACGCTTCGTACCAAACAAGGAGCGTGCAGCCATGCTTCTTGGAGAAACCGTCGACCACCTTGTTGCGGTGCAGATAGGCCCGCCCCGGCAGATCGCTGGTAACGCCCAGATATAGCGCGCCGTTTCGCCCGCTCGCCATCAGGTAGACGCAGCCTGACTTCGTGGTCGGTCTCCTTCCTCATGCGTTCCTGCGAAAGCAGGAACCCAGGGCCAAATCTCCAGCGGCCCGCGATATAACCCTGGGCTCCTGCTTTCGCAGGAGCACTGCAGGGACTTACAGGTCGATCAAAATCCGCGTCGGGTCCTCAATCGCGTTCTTAAGCGCGACCAGGAAGGTCACCGCCTCGCGACCGTCGATCAGGCGATGGTCGTAGCTGAGCGCGAGATACATCATCGGGCGCACCACCACCTGGCCGTCGCGGACTACCGGGCGGTCCTCGATACGGTGGAGGCCGAGCACCGCCGATTGCGGCGGGTTGATGATCGGGGTCGACATCAGCGAGCCGAACACGCCGCCGTTAGAGATGGTGAAGGTACCGCCCTTCATCTCCTCCATCTTGAGCGTGCCGTCCTTGGCGCGCTTGCCGAAATCGCCGATCGTCTTCTCGATGCCGGCGACCGACAGCTGGTCGGCGTCGCGGATCACCGGCACGACCAGGCCCTGCGGCGCCGAGACGGCGACCGAGATGTCGGCATAATCGTGATAGACGATTTCCTCGCCGTCGATCTGGCCGTTGACCGCGGGCACGTCCTTCAGCGCCATGCAGGCGGCCTTCACGAAGAAGCCCATGAAGCCCAACCGGACGCCGTGCTTCTTCTCGAACAGATCCTTATACTTGGTCCGCGCTTCGATCACCGCCGACATGTCGACGTCGTTGAACGTCGTCAGCATCGCCGCGGTGTTTTGCGCGTCCTTGAGCCGCTTGGCGACGGTCTGGCGCAGGCGCGTCATGCGGACGCGCTCTTCCTTGCGGCCGGTTGAGGCGGCGACCGATGGGGTCTGGACCGGCTCGGCAGCTGGCGCGGGTGCGGCGGGGGTTGCGGCGGCAGCGAGCACGTCGTCCTTGGTCAGCCGGCCGTCCTTGCCGGTGCCCTTGACCGTCGCGGGATCGACGCCGGTTTCGAGCACCGCACGGCGCACCGAGGGGCTGAGCGCGGCGGGTGTATCGCCCGATGCCGGCGCCTGCGGACCGGCGGTCGCGGCGGGGGAAGAGGCGAGCGTCGGCGCGGGCGCCGCCGGGGCAGGGGCCGGTGCGGCGGCGCCGGCACCGCCTGCCTCGATCGTGGCGAGCAACGCGCCGACCGCGACATTGTCGCCGACCGCAACCGCATGCTGGCCCATCACGCCGGCGACCGGCGAGGGCACTTCGACCGCGACCTTGTCGGTTTCCAGGCTGACGATGGGTTCGTCGGCCTTCACCGGATCGCCCGGCTGTTTCAGCCATTCGCCGACAGTTGCCTCGACGATCGATTCGCCCAGCGTGGGGACATTGACTTCGGTTGCCATCTTCACCTCGTCATCCCAGCGGAAGCCGGGATCTCATGATTGGTATCTGCCGCTCGAAACCCCGGCTTTCGCTGGGGTGACGGGCGGATTAGCTCTTCCGCGTGCGGCGGATTTCTTCGCGTACGTTATGGCCCAGCGCGTCGGCGACGAGCGCGGCCTGTTCGGTCTGGTGGCGCTTGGCGAGGCCCGTCGCGGGCGACGCCGAAGCAGCGCGGCCGGCGTAGCGCGCGCGCTTCACCTTGCACTTGGCGGCGGTCAGCGCTTCCTCGATCAGCGGCTCGACGAAGAACCAATAACCGTTGTTGCGCGGCTCTTCCTGCGCCCAGACGATCTCTTCGAGATTGGGCATCCGGCGGACGCGCTCGGCGAGCGGGTCGCCCGGGAACGGATAGAGTTGCTCGACACGAACGATCTGGGTGTTCTTGTCGCCCGCCGCGTCGCGTGCCTCGAACAGGTCATAGGCGACCTTGCCCGAGCACAGCACCAGCCGCTTGGTATCCTGGTCGGCCGACGCATCCGGATCCGACAATAGCCGGCGGAAGTGGCTGTCGCCCAGGAAATCCTCGGCCTTCGACACCGCGCGCTTGTGGCGCAGCAGCGACTTGGGCGTGAAGATCACCAAAGGCTTGCGGAACGTCCGGTGCATCTGGCGACGCAACAGATGGAAGATGTTGGCCGGCGTGGTGCAATTGGCGACTTGCATATTGTCGCCGGCGCAGAGCTGGAGGAAGCGTTCGGGGCGCGCCGAGCTGTGCTCGGGCCCCTGGCCTTCGTAACCGTGCGGCAGCATCATCACCAGGCCGTTGGCGCGCAGCCACTTGGCTTCGCCCGACGCGATGAACTGGTCGATCATGATCTGCGCGCCGTTGGCGAAATCGCCGAACTGCGCTTCCCAGATCACCAGCGTCTTGGGATCCGCGAGCGCATAGCCGTATTCGAAACCGAGCACGCCATATTCGCTGAGCGGCGAATCGAGCACTTCGAAATTGCCGTGCTCGACGCTCCAGAGCGGCACGTATTTGTGCTCGTCATTCTGGTCGACCCAGACAGCGTGGCGCTGCGAGAACGTGCCGCGGCCCGAATCCTGGCCCGACAGGCGGACGCCATAGCCTTCGGACAGCAGCGACCCGAATGCCAGCGCCTCACCGGTCGCCCAGTCGAAATTCTCGCCCGACTTGAACATCTCGCGCTTGGCGTCGATCACGCGGTTGAGCGCCTTGTGGACGGTCAAATCCTCGGGGATCGTGGTCAGCGTGCGGCCCAGACTGTCGAACAATTTGCGCTCGATGCCTGTCTCGACGTTGCGCCGCGCGCTCTCAGCATCGGCCGGCGCGTGCAGCCCCGACCAGCGGCCGGCGAACCAGTCGGCCTTGTTCGCTTTGTACGATGCGCCCGCTTCGAACTCGCCTTCGAGCAAGGTATCGAACTGATGCGTGATCGTGTCGATCCAGGCCTGGTCGACCACGCCCTCGGCGATCAGCCGCTTGCCATAGACTTCGCTGACGCCGGGATGCTGGCGGATCGCCTTGTACATCAAAGGCTGGGTGAAGCTCGGCTCGTCGCCTTCGTTATGGCCGAAGCGGCGATAGCACCACATGTCGATAACGATGTCGCGATGGAATTTCTGGCGGAACTCGATCGCCATCTTGCAGGCGAAGGTCACCGCTTCGGGGTCGTCGCCATTGACGTGGAAGATCGGCGCCTGGACGCCCTTGGCGACGTCCGAGCAATAAGGCGACGAGCGCGCGAATTGCGGGCTGGTGGTGAAGCCGATCTGGTTGTTGATGACGAAGTGGATGCAGCCACCAGTATTGTAACCACGGATGCCGGAGAAGCCGAAGCATTCCCAGACGATGCCCTGGCCCGCGAACGCCGCGTCGCCATGGATCAGCACCGGCAGCGAGTGGCTATGCTCCTCGAGGTCGCCGGCCAGCGTCTGGATCGCGCGGACCTTGCCGAGCACGACCGGGTCCTCCGCCTCGAGGTGCGAGGGGTTGGCGACCAGCGACATATGGACCTTGATCCCGTCGAACTCGCGGTCCGTCGAGGTGCCAAGATGGTACTTCACGTCACCCGATCCGCCGACGTCCTCGGGGTTGGCCGAACCGCCGCCGAATTCGTGGAAGATCACGCGCAACGGCTTGGCCATGACGTTGGCCAGCACGTTGAGGCGGCCGCGATGCGCCATGCCGAAGACGATCTCGTTGACGCCCATCGCGCCGCCATATTTGATCACGCTTTCGAGCGCGGGGATCATCGCTTCGCCGCCGTCGAGGCCGAAGCGCTTGGTGCCGACGAACTTCTTGCCGGCGAAGCGTTCCCACTGCTCGGCCTCGATCACTTTATTGAGGATCGCCTTCTTGCCATCGACGGTGAACTGGATGGCCTTGTCCTTGCCCTCCATCCGCTCCTGCAGGAAGCGGCGTTCCTCGACATCGGCGATGTGCATATATTCGAGGCCGACATTGCCGCAGTAATTGGCGCGCAGGATGTCGACGAGTTCGCGGATCGTCGCCCATTGCAGCCCCATCGTGCCGCCCATGTAGACCGGGCGATCGATGTCGCTTTCGGAAAAGCCGTAATATTCGGTCTTGAGGTCGTCGGGCAGGTCCTGCCGGATAAGGCCGAGCGGATCGAGCGTCGCCGCGAGGTGACCGCGTACGCGATAGGTGCGGATCAACAGCATCGCACGGATCGAGTCGCTCGCCGCCTTGACGATATCGTCCTGGCTGGCCGGCTTGGCGGCCGGAGTCGGCACGGGAGTGCCGCCGCGCGCGGGCTTGGGCGCGGGCTCCATCTGGGTCGGGTCGAGCGCAGCGGTCAGATCGTCGGTCGACGCCAGCGGCCAGGCGGGGTTCGCCCAGCTCGCGGTCGACGGGCCGCTCTCCAGCCCCTCGAACCAGCCGCGCCATGACGGCTCGACCGACTCCGGCGATTCCTTGAACTTCCTGTACAGCGCTTCCACGAACGCAGGCGATACTCCCGCCGCGATCTCGCTGAAATCCAGACCTTCGTAGCCCATCTTACTTCTCCTTCCCCTCTCCCCTTGTGGGAGAGGGAGGGGCCCGCTCGGCGGAGCCGAGTGGGAGGGTGAGGGGAGCGAGCCGAAGGCTCGCGCGGCGCCTGGGCGCCGCTCCCCTCATCCAAGCTCCGCTAGGCAGCAAGCTGCCAAGCTTCGCTATCCTTCTCCCACAAGGGGAGAAGGAAGAATCATCAACCCTTCAACACCTCGAGCAGCGTCTCGCCGAGCAGGCTCGGGCTGGCCGAAACCTTGATGCCGGCCGATTCCATCGCCGCGATCTTGTCCTCGGCGCCGCCCTGGCCGCCCGACACGATCGCCCCGGCATGGCCCATGCGGCGGCCCGGAGGCGCCGTGCGGCCGGCGATGAAGCCGGCCATCGGCTTCTTGCGGCCGCGCTTGGCTTCGTCCTTCAGGAACTGCGCCGCTTCTTCTTCGGCCGATCCGCCGATCTCGCCGATCATGATGATCGACTTGGTCTCGTCATCGGCCAGGAACAGTTCGAGCACGTCGATGAAATTGGTGCCGTTGACCGGGTCGCCGCCGATCCCGACCGCGGTGGTCTGGCCAAGCCCTGCATTCGAGGTCTGGAACACGGCTTCATAGGTAAGCGTACCCGAGCGGCTTACAACGCCCACGGAGCCCTTCTTGAAGATGCTGCCCGGCATGATGCCGATCTTGCACTCGCCGGGCGTCAGCACGCCGGGACAGTTCGGGCCGATCAGCCGCGACTTGGAGCCGGACAAAGCGCGCTTGACCTTGACCATGTCGAGCACCGGAATGCCTTCGGTGATCGTCACGATCAGCGGCACTTCGGCGTCGATCGCCTCGAGGATCGAATCCGCGGCGAAGGGCGGCGGGACGTAGATCACCGACGCGGTCGCGCCGGTCTTGCTCACCGCCTCGGCGACGGTGTCGTAGACCGGCAGGCCGAGATGCTCGGTGCCGCCCTTGCCCGGCGTCACGCCACCGACCATCTGCGTGCCGTAATCGAGCGCCGCCTTGGTGTGGAAGCTGCCGGTTTCGCCAGTCATCCCCTGGGTGATGACCTTGGTGTTCTTGTCGACGAGGATGGACATCAGTTTTCCTTCTTCGCGTCTTTGGCGGCACTGTTGCCGATGACGAGGATGATGGTGGAGGCGGTGCTATCGGTCTTCGGTGTGACGACCGGGATAATCAATTCGCTGTTCGGGAGCGCGATCGGCGTCGGTTGGCCGCCCGGTATCGGGGCCTGCACCGTGGCGCCGACCGCCGCACTGACTTGCGGATAGAAGGTCGCCGGATTGAACGAGGCGTCGCCCTTGGCCATCACGACGCAGCCGCCATCGATCCCGGTCTTGTAGATCACCAGGACGTTGTCGCGCTGCAGGACGGTGCCGTCGGGGCCGTTATCAAGCCCCTTGCTCTGGTCGGCCGTCGCGGGTGTCCAGCCCGCGAAGCGAGTCGCCTGGCTGGCGGGGTCGGTCGTCGTACCCAGGCAAGCCTTTGCTGCAGCGACGATCGTCGCCTGCGGGGCCGGTTGCAGGTTCGGATCGTCCGCCGCTGCGGCCGGCGCGGTGGCGAGAATCAGCGCCGCTGTAACGCAGCCTGCCAGCCCCAAGGAGGAACGCATCGGTATCACGCCAGCGAGCCGTCGATGCCCTTGCAAGCCACCAGCAATTCCTTGACCGCGTCGACCGAGACACCGAGGTTCGCCTTGGCTTCATCGTCCAGCGCGATCTCGACGATCTCCTCGACACCGCCGGCGCCGATGATCACCGGCACGCCGACATAAAGGCCGTCGAGACCATATTTGCCGTCGACATAAGCGGCGCATGGCAGCAGCCGCTTCTGGTCGCCGAGATAGGCTTCGGCCATCGCGATGCCGCTGGTCGCGGGGGCGTAATAAGCCGAGCCGGTGCCGAGCAAAGCAACGATCTCGCCGCCGCCGCCGCGGGTGCGCTTGACGATCGCGTCGATCCGCTCCTGCGTCGACTTGCCCATCTTGATCAGGTCGGGGACCGGGATGCCCGCGACGGTCGAATATTGCACCACCGGGACCATCGTGTCGCCATGGCCGCCGAGCACGAAGGTGGTGACGTCGCGCGCCGACACGCCGAACTCGTCGGCGATGAAATGGCTGAAGCGCGCCGAGTCGAGCACGCCCGCCATGCCGACGACCTTGTTGTGCGGCAGGCCGGAGAATTCGCGCAGCGCCCAGACCATCGCGTCGAGCGGGTTGGTGATGCAGATGACGAACGCGTCGGGGGCGTTGTTCTTGATGCCCTCACCGACCGCCTTCATTACCTTGAGGTTGATACCGAGCAGATCGTCGCGGCTCATGCCCGGCTTGCGGGCGACGCCGGCGGTGACGATGATGACGTCCGCGCCTGCGATATCCTTGTAATCGTTCGAGCCGGTGATCTTCGCGTCGAAGCCCTCGATCGGGCCGCACTGGCTGAGGTCGAGCGCCTTGCCCTGGGGCACACCCTCGACGACATCGAACAGGACGATGTCGCCCAATTCCTTCTGGGCGGCGAGATGGGCGAGCGTGCCGCCGATATTGCCGGCGCCGATCAGCGCGATCTTCTTGCGGGCCATGAGCACTCCTAAGCGCGAGTGGGCGCACCCCAAGGCGCGCGGGACGCGACGGCGCTTAGGCGCTTGGCGGCCCCGAAGCAACCGCTAAACGGGAGGAATTAACTTGCATTACTGCAATTCATTCGCAAGTGCAATAGTGCGTCAATCATCGATATAACGGCGCTCGCCGGTTGATGCGTTGAACCAGACAGTGATCGGCCGCCCGGTCGCCTCGTCGAGAAAGCGTTCGTTGGTCGGTCGCCAATTGGCGTCGAGCGGCGTGCTGGCATTGCCGCGGTAATTGACGCGTTCGAACACGATCCCGGCGACGAGGATCGCCGGGACAATCAGCATCGGCCAGCCGGCGGCGTCGACCAAGGTGACCCACAGCCCGACCGCCAGCCAGGCAAGGCCGAGTGCCAGGACGACGTTGCGCAACATGTCAGGGGGCCGGGTCGAGGACGACCGCCGTGCCATAAGCGACGACCTCGTTCATCGCCTGCGCGATCTCGCCCGAGTCGAAGCGCATCATGACGACGGCATTGGCGCCCATCACGGTCGCGTTCTGAATCATGCGGTCGATCGCGTGCCGCCGCGCATCCTCGACCAGCTTGGTATATTCGGGAATCTCGCCGCCGACGATCGAGCGCAGGCCGGCGGTGATATTGCCGCCCAGGCCCCGGCTGCGGACGACGACGCCGAACACCTGGCCCAGATTCCTGACGACGTTGTGGCCGGCGACGTTCTCGGTAGTGGTGACGATCATGCAGCTTCTCCTGGATTGGGGCGGGCGCAATTCCATCGTGAGGGCGCGGCTTTGCCGGATGCCGGCGGCACGCAATCGCCCAGCGTATTTGTATTCGGATGGCCTTGAACGGCAAGCCTGATAAAGCTGCGCACACCTTTTGGCGGAATGGTCGATGCAGGACAGGGTTGGCAAAGACTCGGGTATGCCCGGACCCGACGAAGCGTCCTCAGATGCCGTGGGGACGCTGTTCGTCGGCGACGGCTATATCGATCTGGACGGCTGGATCGGCGAGAATGCGGCGCACAGCCATCTCGCGTTCCAACTCAGCATCGGTCTCGACGGACCGATCGAGCTGGTCGGAGAAGGCGAAACCAGATTCGTTGCCGATGCGGTCCTGATCGCGCCCAATACGCGGCATTGGATGGGTCCGATCGGACGGCGTGTGCGGTCCGTCTATGTCGAACCGCAATTGCCCCTGGCGCGCTTGTTCGCGGGGCGGCTTGGTGCACGGCGCATGATGGGCGGCGCGGCCGACCTGGTCGCACTGGCCGGTCAGCTCGTAGTCGGCAGCGACGGCAGGGCGGCACGGTTGCGGGCGCTGATCGAGAATGCGCCGACCGAGCAGGGGCCACGCGATTGGGCCAGGGCATGGAACTTGTCTCCCAGCCGCTTCCGCGCGCTATGCGTCGAATTGCTTGGCGCCCCGCCGATCCGGCTGCGGCAATGGGGGCGCCTCAAGACCGCGGCCCGCGCCCTCATGGACGGTGCCGGCCTGGCCGAGGCGGCCGCAGCAGCAGGCTATGCCGATCAGGCGCATTTCACGCGCCAGCTCCGGCGCTGGTTCGGTGTGTCGCCCGCGCGTGGCCTGGCCTCGTTCAGGATACGCGCCGCGCGATAGCAGGCGTTTCGTTCAAGCCGCTCGCCCCGCTTCCCGGCTAGGCCCCGGCGCGAGGAGAAGGTTGATGACCGAGGATACTCTGCCCGCGCCCGCCCGATTCACGCCGGCTGCCGGCTGCCGCTGGCTGACGCCCTTGTACGACGGGCTGGTCATTTTGCTGACGCGCGAGAAGGCGTGGCGAGACGCGCTCGTCGCACAAGTCGCGCCAGCACGCGACGACGTGATCGTCGACTTGGGGTGCGGGACGGGATCGATGCTGATCCGGTTGGCGGCCGCGGATTCGGGGGCAAGCCTGATGGGGGTCGATCCCGACCCGGCGATCTTGCGGCTCGCGCGTCGCAAGGCTGCCGCTGCCGGGGTTTCGCTGCAACTGCTCGACGGTTTCGGGCGCGATGTCGCCGGTCTGTTCGGTGGCTGGGGCGTGACCAAGATCCTGTCGAGCCTGGTGCTGCACCAGGTGCCGCTGGTCGAAAAACGCGCCACCCTGGCAGCGGCATACGATCTGCTGCTGCCGGGCGGCGAGCTGCACATCGCTGATTACGGGCGACAAGCCGGCGCCGTGATGCGTCTGCTGTTCCGGATGACGGTGCAGATGGTCGACGGGGTCGCCGATACGGGTCCGCAAGCCGACGGCATCCTGCCGGACCTGATCGCCGAAGCGGGCTTCACGGACATTGTCGAGACACGGGCGTTCGACACGCCGACTGGCACCATCCGTCTGTACCGGGCGATGCGGCGATAATGCGGTCGCTACTTTGACGCCGCGTGGAAGCCGGCGTCACCCAGCCCGTGACCTTGCGCCAAATAGTCGTCGGAGCGCATTTCCTCGAGCCGGCTGACGGTGCGCTCGAACTCGAAGCGGCCGTCGCCCTTGGGGTAGAGGTCGGCGGGTTCGGCATCGGCGGCGGCGAGCAATTTGACCTTGTGCTCGTAGAGGGCGTCGATCAGCGAGACGAAGCGCGCCGCCTCGTTGCGGTTGTCGGGCCCGAGTTTGGGGATGCCGACCACGATCACGGTATGATAGCGCCGTGCGATCGCGAGATAATCGGCGCTTCCACGCGCTTCCGCGCATAATCGCTTGAAGCTGAACACGGCGACGCCCTTGAGCGACTTGGGCACATGCAGCGTCCGTCCGCCCTGGACCGGGATATCCTCGCTCGGCACATGCGCGGCGTCCTCGGGCGGATAGTCGGTCAGGCGGAAGAAAGCGGCGGACAATTCCTTGGTCACTTCGGGACCGTTGGGCACCAGCCAGGTTTCCTGCTGGCCGAGCCGGTCGCGGCGATAATCGACCGGGCCGTTCAAAGGCAGCACATCGAGGCGCTGCTCGATCAGGTCGATAAAGGGCAGGAAATGCTCGCGGTTGAGGCCGTTCTTGTAGAGGTCCTTCGGCGGCCGGTTGGAGGTGGTGACGACGGTCACGCCGGCTTCGATCAGCGCGGTGAACAATCGTGACAGGATCATCGCGTCGGGCGAGTTGGTCACCATCATCTCGTCGAACGCGAGCAGCCGCGCTTCATCGGCCAGCGCGGCGGCGACGGGCGCGATCGGGTCGCCGACCTCCTTCTTGCGCTCCTCGGCAATGCGCTGGTGCACTTCGAGCATGAATTCGGCAAAATGGACGCGACGTTTGCGGTTGATTGCCAGGCACCCGAAGAACAGGTCCATCAGCATCGATTTGCCGCGCCCGACATCGCCCCACATATAGATGCCGCGCGGGGAATCGGGCTTGCGGCCGAGCGCGCGCCACAACACCGATCCGCGTTTGGGCTGGGCTTCGAGTTCCTGCTGCAGCCGGTCGAGGCGCCGGGCGGCGGCTTCCTGGTCTGGATCAGCGCGCAGTTCGCCCGCCGCGATCAGGGCTTGATATTGGTCGATGACCTTCATCAACGCCCTCTCCCCGATGAGGAGAGGGAGAAAGAGCGCCTCATTGGGTGCCGCCCGGAGGTGACGACTTGCGCAACGTCCCCGTAAAGCTCGCGATCGTCGGCGCGCCTTCCTGCACGATCAGCCCGCGCAGGAACAGCATGCGGCTGGTTTCGCGCAGCAATTCGATATGCGCCTCGAGCGGCTCGCCGATCATGCCGCCGCCGATGAATTGCGCCGACAAATCGAGCGTCACCGCGCCGCCGGCGCTCAGGCATCCGAAGGCCCGGCTGGCGGCGAATAGCGACACGTCCATGAAGCCCAAAAGCGCGCCGCCATGGACATTGTCGCGCATGTTGGAATGATCGTGGCGCGGCATCATGCGGACTCGCGCGATACTGCCCTCCAGCTTGACCTGGAGCGGCTCGAGGAAGGAATTGAACCGGGTCGAGTCGCGAAACTGCCAGCGCTTCCAGCCGGGCAGATCGGGATCGTCGTCGTAGAGGAAGAGCGGGCTCGGCGCGTCGGTCACAACTGGTCCGGCCGGGGCGTCAGACAATCCGCTCGGCTTCCATCTTCTTGATCTCGGCGATCGCCTTGGCGGGATTGAGTCCCTTCGGGCAGGCGTTCGCGCAATTCATGATCGTGTGGCAGCGATAGAGGCGGAACGGATCCTCGAGCTGGTCGAGCCGGTCGCCAGTCATCTCGTCGCGGCTGTCGGCGAGCCAGCGATAGGCCTGGAGCAGGATCGCCGGGCCGAGGAACTTGTCGCTATTCCACCAATAGCTCGGGCAGCTGGTCGAGCAGCAGGCGCACAAAATGCATTCGTACAGGCCGTCGAGCTTCTCGCGATCCTCGGGGCTCTGCAGCCGTTCCTTGCCCGCGGGCGCCGGGGTGACGGTCTGCAGCCACGGCTTGATCGACGCATATTGCGCATAGAAATGAGTGAAGTCGGGGACCAGGTCCTTGATCACTTCCATGTGCGGCAGCGGGGTGATCGTCACCTCCGACTTGCAATCCTCAATCGCGGTGGTGCAGGCGAGGCCGTTCTTGCCGTCCATGTTCATCGAGCAGGATCCGCAAATCCCTTCGCGGCACGAGCGGCGGAAGGTGAGCGACGAATCCTGCTCGGACTTCATCTTGATCAGGGCGTCGAGCACCATCGGGCCGCAGGTATCGAGGTCGACCTCGAAAATGTCGTAGCGCGGATTCTCGCCGGTGTCGGGATCGTAGCGATAGATTTTGAAGCGCCGGATATTGGTGGCGCCTTCGGGTGCCTTGTGGACCGTGCCGTTCTTGCGGATCTTGCTATTCTTCGGCAGGCTGAACTCGGCCATTGCGTGTCCCTATCGCGGTGCTGCGGTGCGGCTATGCCTTTCGGCTGCGGAGTGCAACCCCGTCAAACCGCGTTGTTGGCAAGTATCGCATCGAGCAGGCCGGGAAAGCGCCGGTCGAACTCGGCGCGGCGCAGCACGTTGATCATCTCGCGGCCCGATTGCGTGGTTTCGATCAGTCCCGCGGCGCGCAGCGTCTTCAAATGGTTGGATAGCGTGCTTTTGGGAACCGGCGCGTCGCATGGCGCGGCGTTCGCACAGCTCAGCCCCGTCGCGGCCGCCAGTCGTGCGACGATCGTCAGACGATTGGCATCGGCCAGCGCATGGAGCGCCAGATCGAGCGGCACGTCCTCCAGCCGGGGATGGGTAAAGCGGGGCATGCGACGAATATAGGAAAGGTTCGTGATTTTCATAGTTCGGGAATATTGAACTATTTAACCGAGCTTCCCAGATCACGGTCCGCCGGCAGCGCACGACGTCGTGATCGCGGGCAGATATTCGGAGAAGACACATGTCCCATAGCAAGGTCCTCGGCGGCAAGAAGGCGCTGGTCACGGGTGGATCGCGCGGGATCGGATCGGCGATCGCCAAGCGGCTGGCGGCTGACGGCGCCGATGTCGCGATCACCTATGCCGGCAACAAGGCCGCCGCCGACGCGACCGTCGCGGCTATTGAGCAAGCAGGTGGAAAGGCAGTGGCGATCCAGGCCGACGCCGCCGACGATGCCTCGCAGCGTGCCGGGATCGAAGCGGCCGCCAAGGCGTTGGGCGGGATCGATATCTTGGTCCATAATGCCGGCGTCGCCGAGTTCTTCGAGGTCGATCAGGATACCGACGAGTCGTTCGCCCACCAGTTCGGGGTGAACGTTCGCGGCCTGCACGTCGGAACGCGCGCGGCGCTGCCGCATATCCCCGACGGCGGACGGATCATTCTGATCGGATCGATCGCGGGCGACACCGCGGCATTTCCGGGCATCGCGACCTATGGCGCGACCAAGGCGGCGGTGGCCGGATTGGGGCGTGGCTGGGCGCGGGATCTCGCCGCCCGCAAGATCCTGGTCAACGTCATCCAGCCGGGACCGATCGCCACCGATCTGGCGCCCAGCGAGGGGCCGGTCCACGATCTGCTGATCTCCCAGGTACCGCTCGGCCGCTTCGGCGAGGCCGAGGAAGTCGCCGGGGTCGCCGCTTTCCTGGCGGGGCCGGATGCGTCGTACATTACCGGCACGACGCTGACGATCGACGGTGGCATGACGATCTGAGGCGGAGCGGAGAACAAAAAAAGCCCCTCCCCGGACAGGGAGGGGCTTTCAGATGGTTTAGCCTAAACCGGAACCGGCGGCGCCGTCCGTCCCCAGTCGATGTTGCGGGTGAGGAACATCACCGCCGCCAGGGCCGCGAACAGCAGCAGCGATCCGATCAGCAGCGAATAAGCCTCCAGGCTGAGCAGGATATAGAGCACTGCGTAGAGCGCCACGAGCAGGCCGAGGATGAACCCGGCGCGCCGGCGGCTCTTGAGCACCGCTGCCGAATAGGCCGTCAGCAAGCCGACGATCGCGGCTGCCGCGACCAGATAGGCGAGCGTGAAGCCGACCACTTCCGCGAACGCCAGCAGCATCACGAAGAACAGGATCAGGCCGGCGCCGACCAGCAGATATTCGACCGTCGCGACGCGCACCCCACCGACCACATCGAACATCAGGAACGCCATGAAGGTGAAGCCGATGAACAGGAAACCGTATTTCACCGAGCGGTTGACCTGGTCGTAGAGGTCAACCGGCGTGACCAGGTCGACCTGCGCGGTCATCGCTTGCGGGCCGGCGGCAGCCGTGCGCTCGACCGATGCGGAGCCGGGCGATGCCGGGACGACCGGCGCGGCCGCTGTGTCGCCGGTATCGACCAATGTCCGACCGAGCGCGAGGTTGCCGACGCGATAGGTCGCGGTGAACCCATTAGCCGCGACATGACGATCGGTTGGCAGGAATCCGCCCTGGAAGCTGGGATTGGGCCAGGGCGAAGTGATCGCCCAGCGCGTGTCGCCGGCACGCGGGACCAGGGCCAGCGACGCGTTACCGCGCAGGTCGAAGGCGAAATCGGCGATCATCGGCTTGGTCGCGAGCGTGGTGGCGTCGAGCCAGGTATAGAAGCCGGCACCGTTGGTTTCGCCAGGTCCCTTGCCGGGCTGGAGCGAGCGCGCAACGCCGTCGATCGTGACCTTGGGCGGCGCGCCGTAGAGACCACGCGGATCGGATACGCCGAAGCGCAGTTCGGCACGATCGAGCTGGAGTTTGTCGGCGGCGACGCCATAGCGCAGCAGGTCGGCGGGCAAGGCGAAGCGCGCCCGCCCGGCGGTGTGCGCGCCATAGACGACCGCTTCATAGATCGACCGCTTGCGAACCTCGGGCGCGATCTTGGTCACGACATCGGCGGTTTCCGGCGAGAGCACCAATTCGCGCGTCTCGATACCGGTCTTGGTCACCTGCTTGCCGTCGACCGTCTCGGTGGTGGTGGTCTCGGCCCGATAGGGAATGACCAGCAGCGGTCCGATCAGCGTCTGCGGTCCGCCCCAGCCCTGCGCGATCGAACTGCGTGCGGTATCGGACTGGTGCTCGCGATCATAGACCAGAAGGTAGATCGCGAAGAGCGGAACGGTCAGCATCATGGCGATGACGATCGCCAGGATGAGCTTCAATCCGGGCGATCTCTGAGAGGCGGTATCGGGCTGCATGCGCGTGCTCCGTCGACGAACCGTGCTGTTTCATAGACGAATTGAGTAGGGCGTCAAGGCTGTCGCGATAGAGCGACGTTCAACTCCGTCATCCAGTCAACATCCCGTCACCCCAGCGGACATTCTTCGTCACCCCAGCGAAAGCTGGGGTCTCGTGCGGTGTTGCGATGCGGCTTGAGATCCCAGCTTTCGCTGGGATGACGGAATGGTCGGATGAGGGGGCAGTCAACCGATCACGGCCTTCAGGTTCATGAATTCGTGCAGGCCCCAGGGTCCGAGTTCGCGGCCATGGCCCGAGCGTTTGATCCCGCCGAACGGCGCCTCGGGAGTCGAGGAAAGCATGCGGTTGACCGCGGTCATGCCGGCGGCGATGTCGCGAGCGAAGCGCTCCTTTTCGGCATCGTCATTGGTCCAGACCGACGATCCCAGCCCGAACGGCACGTCATTCGAGAGCGCTATGGCCTCGTCGATATCCTTGACCTTGAAGACCATCGCGACGGGACCGAACACTTCCTCCTTAGCGACGTCGCTGTCGGGATCGACATCGACCAGCACGCCGGGCGTCAGATAGGCACCCGGCAAATCGGGCTTCTCCGCGCCGAACAGCAAGGTCGCGCCGGCGTCGCGGAATTTCGCGATCTGGCCGAGCACGGTTTCCCGCTGCTCTTCGGACGAGAGCGGCCCCATCTCGGTTGCCGGATCCATCGGGTCGCCGGTCTTCACCGCTTTCATGCCCGCCGAAAACGCATGCATGAAATCGTCATAGACATCGGCGTGGACGATCATCCGCTTGGCACAGATGCACGACTGGCCCGTATTCTGGGTCCGCGCGGTGACCGCGGTCTTGGCGGCGAGCGCGATATCGGCGGACGGCATGACGACGAACGGGTCCGATCCGCCGAGCTCGAGCACGACTTTCTTGAGTGCGCGACCCGCAGCCTCGGCAATCTTGGCACCTGCTCCTTCGCTGCCGGTCAGCGTCACCGCGACGATACGGTCGTCGGCGATCAGCTCGGCGACCTTGCCCGATTTGATCGCCAGATTCTGGAATAGGCCTTCGGGCGCTCCGGCCGCCAGGATCGTCTCCTCCAGCGCGGCGGCGCAGCCCTGGACCGAAGAAGCGTGTTTCAACAGCCCGACATTGCCGGCCATGATCGCCGGTGCGGCGAAGCGGACCACTTGCCAATAAGGGAAATTCCACGGCATCACCGCCAGCACGGGCCCCATCGGCAGCCAGCGCGTGACGGCATGGCCGACCGGCGTGTCGACTTCGACCGCCTTGAGCAGTTGCGCCCCGTACAGCGCATAGTAACGAAAGGCGGACGCGCATTTCTCCACTTCGGCGACTGCCGATTTCAGCGTCTTGCCCATTTCCTCGGTAGCGATCCGCGCCAGCCGATCCTTGTCGTCCTCGAACCGCTCGGCGATGTGGCGGAGCAGGGTCATGCGGTCGGCGAAATCGCTGCTGCGCCAGGCGAGGAAGGCCTCGTGCGCCTTGGCCAGCCGTGCTTCGACCTGCGCATCGGTCAGTTCGGCGAAGCTGCGACCGGGCTCATTGGTGGCAGGGTTGATGCTGGTGAACATAGGGTTGCCTCTCGTTTCGGTCAGCCGAACGCACGGCTCCGATGGCGGGTCCCGTGGTCCGCATTCTCCAGGGAACGACTTCTCGAACGAGTCATTGTGCAACCGGAATGGTCATGCAATCCTGCTGACGCCACATGGCCTTAGGGAGAGAGAAAGTAATGGGTATCATCCGCATGATCATCGTCGGATTGATCGTCGGCGCGCTGGCGCGCTGGTTCTATCCCGGTCCCGTCCACGTCGGTTGGATCGTCACGATCTTGCTGGGCATCGCTGGTTCGTTCGTTGCCGGTTTCGTTTTGCAGCTGCTCAATCGTAGGGCGAGCGAGCCGTTCCATCCGGCGGGTCTTATCGCATCGATCCTTGGCGGCATGGTGCTGATCTTCGTCGCGCGGCTGCTGCATATCGCTTGATTACAAGTGGCGGATCGGCGGGTTGCCCCCGCCGGTTCGCTGCCGCATAGCGTAGCGGATGGACACGCCGATCGATGACCTGTCGTTCGAGGACGCGCTGAAGCGCCTCGAGGAAATCGTCCGCCAGCTCGAAAGCGGCGAGGCGAAACTGGATGACGCCATCCGCCTCTACGAGGAAGGGACGCGCCTCCGTCAGAAATGCACCGAGCGGCTCGACGCGGCGCAGGCGCGAATCGAGGCGATCCGGCTCGATTCGGATGGCCGCCCCGCGGGTGTCGCGCCGTTCAACGCCGCATGAGCGTCGGCGCCGTGGCAACCTCCCCGTCGCTCAAGGCCGCGTTGACCCAGGTGGGCGCGGAGGTCGATCGCCGCTTCGACGTGATGCTCGCGGTACCCGACGATCCGCGCGCCGAATTGTACCAGGCGATGCGGCATGCGGCGATCGGTGGCGGCAAGCGGCTGCGGCCGTTGCTGGTCTTCGCCACCGCCGGCCTGTTCGGGGTCGATCGCGAATGCACCGCGCGCACCGCCTGCGCGATCGAGGCAATCCATGTCTATTCGCTGATCCATGACGATCTGCCGGCGATGGACAATGACGATATGCGCCGCGGCAAACCGACCGTGCATCGCGCTTTCAGCGAAGCGGCGGCGATCCTCGCGGGTGACGGCCTGCATGCCCTCGGGTTCGAATGGCTCGCCGATCCGGCGACCCATCCCGATCCCTATGTCCGCGCCGAATTGGTGCTCGAGCTCGCGCGCGCGGCGGGGCCCGGCGGGATGGCCGGCGGGCAGGCGATGGACTTGAAAGCCGAAACCCAGACGTTCGACCTCAACACCGTCACGCGGCTGCAGGCGATGAAGACCGGCGCGCTGATCAGCTGCGCGGTGGAGATGGGCGCGATCCTGGGCCGCGTCGCGCCCGAGGGGCGGACGGGGCTGCGTGGCTATGCCCGCGATATCGGGCTCGCGTTCCAGATCTCCGACGATTTGCTCGACGTCGAGGGCGATGAGGAAAAGGCGGGCAAGAAGTTGCGGAAGGACCAAGGCGCGGGGAAAGAGACGTTCGTCTCCCTGCTCGGCGTCGATCGCGCACGCGGCCAGGCCCGGATGCTGGTCGATCAGGCGATCGATCATCTGCGCGGTTATGGGCAGGAGGCCGACCTGCTGCGCAGCATCGCGCGCTATGTGCTAGAGCGCGACCGCTAGCCGAAGGGAGGGGGGACATGACCATTCGCACCGGGGTCTATCCCGGCACGTTCGATCCGATCACGCTCGGGCATATGGACATCATCCGGCGCAGCGCGAAGCTGGTCGACCGGCTGGTGATCGGGGTTACCACCAATATCGCCAAGTCACCCTTGTTCGCTGACGACGAGCGAATCGCGATCGTCCGCCGCGAGGTCGAGGCGACCGGCATCGACAATATCGAGGTGGTCGGGTTCAGCTCGCTGCTGATGGACTTCGCCGACAGTCAGGGGGCGTCGATCGTCATCCGCGGCATTCGCGGCGTCACCGACTTCGAATATGAATATCAGCTCACGGGCATGAACCGGCAACTCAATCACCGCGTCGAAACGGTGTTCCTGATGGCCGACGTGTCGCTCCAGCCGATCGCCAGCCGGCTGGTCAAGGAAATCGCGATGTTCGGCGGCGACATCTCCAAATTCGTCACCCCCAGCATCCGCGACGAGGTAATCGCGCGAATCGACCGCGACGGCCTGCGGCGGGTTTAGGTCGGCAGTGATTTTGCTCGCACAAAGACACGAAGGCGCAAAGTAGGGAAGAATTGGTTCGCGCATAGGCGTAGAGCGCGCAGAGGTTGGTTGGGCTCCCTTTTGGGCGGCAGATTGCCCCACAGCCCCCACTGCCCACTGCCCGGTGCCCGTGCCCTAAGCGGACCAATCTTCGCGTCTTCGTGTCTTTGTGCGAGTCATTCTTCGAGCCATGTCGCCGGCGACGGCACCAAAACCTGCCTCAAAAAAGCCGCACGCACTGCGCATTGGCGCTTGGCGATAATTGCTCTAAGCCCCCACACCGAATGACCGTCTTTTCCGGAGTGCCCATGCGTTTCTTTTTCGGCCTGATTGCGATGATGAGTGTCGCGATCGCCGGCAGTCCTTCGATCGCTGCCAAGAAGCAGAAGGCACCTCCGACTCCGCCGGCGGCACCGCGGCTCGCTCCGCCGCCGATGACCGACAAGGAAAATCTGCTCTATCTCGATTTGTCGACCGGCGGCCGCGTGGTGATCTGGCTGCGGCCCGATGTCGCGCCCAAGATGGTCGAGCGGGTGAAGACGCTGACTCGCCAGCATTTCTATGACGGCCTCAAATTCCACCGCGTGATCGACGGTTTCATGGCGCAGACCGGCGATCCCAAAGGCGACGGCACCGGCGGCTCGACGCTTCCCGACCTGCCCGCCGAGTTCAACTATCTGCCGCACGTGCGCGGCGCGGTGGCGGCGGCGCGCGAGGGTGCGGCGCCCGACGCCTCGCCCGAGGACAAGACCAAGGCGGAGAACAGCGCCAACAGCCAGTTCTTCATCGTGTTCCTGCCCAAGCTGGCGCTCGACAAGAAGTACACCGTCTTCGGTCGTGTCATCTCCGGGATGGAATATGTCGACGCGGTCGAGCGTGGCGAGCCGCCGGCGAACCCGTCGACGATCTTCCATGCCTATGTCGCCGCGGACAACCCGCCGCCTTATAGCGCGCCACCGCCTCCTCCGCCGCCGCCGGCCCCCCTGCTGGCGCCCGCGCCGACGCTGACAACGCCGACCCCGGCACCGGGCAAGAAGGCGCCTGCGGCCAAGGTGCCGGCTGAGAAAGCACCGGCAGCAACGACGCCAGCGCCGACGCCGGCTCCGGCCAAGAAGTAATCACGACCAACTGACGCGAGGGCGGCGTGGACGTCGACCTGTTCGACTTCGACCTGCCGCCCGAGCGGATCGCGCTGCGCCCGGCCAGTCCGCGCGACGCGGCGCGGATGCTCGTGCTCGATGGTGCGGGACCTGACGGGGTGACCCGCGACCGGCTAGTCAGCGACCTAACGGGCGAGCTGCGGCGCGGCGACGTGCTGGTGTTCAACGATACGCGGGTGATCCCGGCGCAGCTCGAAGGCGTGCGCGGAGAAGCGCGGATCGGCGCGACGCTGCACAAGCGTGAAGGCCCACGGCGCTGGCGCGCCTTCATACGCAACGCCAAGCGACTGCGCGACGGCGAGACGATCGATTTCGGCGCGGGCGTCACCGCGATCGCAACGGACCGTGCCGCGGATGGCAGCTTCGTGCTCGATTTCGCCGGCGACGAGCCCGTCGAATTGCTGCTCGACCGCGCCGGCCGGATGCCGCTCCCGCCGTACATCGCCGCGCGCCGCCCGACCGATGCGCGCGACGCCGACGATTATCAGACGATGTTCGCGAACGAGCCCGGCGCGGTCGCGGCGCCGACGGCCGCGTTGCACTTCACGCCCGGCCTGATGGCGGCGCTGGAGGCGGCAGGCGTCGGGCACGTTACGCTGACGCTTCATGTCGGCGCGGGCACGTTTCTGCCGGTCAAGGTCGAGGACACCGATGAGCACAAGATGCACGCCGAATGGGGCCGCATCGACGCCGCCACCGCCGATCGCATCAACGCGACCCGCGCCGCCGGCGGCCGCGTCATCGCGGTCGGTACCACCAGCCTCCGCCTGATCGAGAGCGCGGCGGATGAAGCGGGCCGGGTTCACCCGTTCGAGGGCGACACCGCGATCTTCATCACCCCGGGAGTTCGAATCCGCGGGGTCGACGGGCTGATGACCAACTTCCATTTGCCGAAGTCGACCCTGTTCATGCTGGTTTCGGCGTTGATGGGGCTGGAGCGCATGCAGGCGGCGTACGCGCACGCGATCGAGAACGGCTACCGCTTCTATTCGTACGGGGATGCCTCACTGCTGTTGCCGTGACGGTGCTGTTGCCGTGCGGTTGGACCTATCGGAGCGATGGCATCGGCGGCGCGAATGAGGCACAAAGCAAGTCATGTCGGGGGAAATGGCGTCGCCTTGGTCCGGGAAACCATCTCGCCGCTGCGGTAGCCGCTGACCCATGGCCGGTCGCGGCGATGATCCTGACGCAGACTTGGTGGCCGGCGCGGTTGCCGGTGACCGCGCGGCATTCAGCGCGCTGCTCGAACGTCATTATGACCGCATTCACGGCCTGGCCTGGCAATTGACCGGGACGCGCGCCGATGCCGACGATATCGCGCAGGACGTGTGTTGCGCGCTGGTCGAGCGGATCGGATCGTTTCGCGGCGAGGCCAAGTTCACCACCTGGCTGTGCGGCATTGTCTTCAATGCGTGCCGCGACTTTCATCGCCGCCGCAAATCCCTGGGCGGGTTCGCCGCGCGCCTTGCGGTGCTGGCGGGGCTGGCGCGGGGTCCCGACGGCCGCGATCTGCATGACGCGATGTGGGTGAAGAGCGCGATCGCCGGCCTGCCGCCCGCGTATCGCGACACGGTGGTGCTGGTCGCCGGACAGCAGTTGTCGCATGCCGAAGCTGCGGCGATCCTGGGGGTGGCCGAGACCACCGTGTCGTGGCGGATGCACGAAGCGCGGCGGATGCTCGCCGGGAAGGAGGCCGCCGAAGCCTGACGCCTGGCAAGAGGCGCGCGAAAAAAATCTCGACCCTTGTCCAAGGAATCCCCGCCGAGCCGCGTCGAAGGGGAATGCGGACGATCCTGCCCGCTGCAACCAAGGGAGAATGATATGTCCCATCTGTATCGGGCAGTCGCCACCGGGCTGGCTCTGACATTGCTCGCGTCCTGCGCCGGATCTGACACCCGCCTCACATCCGCGTCGGACGCAAAAGGGGAGGCCAAAGCGGATGAAGGCGCCGCTGAGATCGTCGTCACCGGACAGAGCATCGCCAATGCGCCGACGGACAGAGCGTCGCGAATATCGACCTTCGCCCCGCCAGCTCCGCCCGCACCGCCGCCATCGCTATCGTCCCCGCAGCAGCCCTCGGTGCCGTCGCCCGTGATGACCACCAGTCGGCTTGCCAAGCGCGCAGCGCCGGAGCCGCGGCCTTATCCCCCTTATTATCAGGATGTCGGCCGCGACAAGTTCACCAGCGTCGACCAGAATGCGTTCAAGATCGTCAAGGAAGAGCCGGTCTCGACCTTCTCGCTCGATGTCGACACCGCCTCCTATTCGTTCGTCCGTGCCTCGCTCAACCAGAACACGCTGCCGCAGCCAGCGGCGGTGCGGACCGAGGAGATGGTCAATTACTTCCCTTATGACTATGCGCCCGCGGCCGGCGCGTCGCAGCCGTTCAGCACCAATGTCGCGGTATTCCCGAGTCCCTGGACGCCCGGCCGCAAGCTCGTCCGGATCGGCGTGAAGGGCTATGAGATCGGGCGCAGGACGCGGCCGCGCGCGAACCTGGTATTCCTGATCGACACGTCGGGATCGATGTACGCGCCCAACAAGCTGCCGCTGGTCAAGCAATCGCTCGAAATGCTGCTCGATCAGCTCGACGGCAACGACAGCGTTGCGATCGTCACTTATGCCGGCAGCGCCGGTACCGCGCTCGAGCCGACGCCGGCCAGCGAGAAGGCCAGGATCAAGGCCGTGATCGAGGGGCTGGGCGCGGGCGGCAGCACCGCCGGTGCCGAGGGTATCCGCCAGGCCTATCGGCTGGCCGAGCAGCATTTCGATGCCAAGGGCGTCAACCGCGTGATCCTGACCACCGACGGCGACTTCAACGTCGGCATCACCAATCAGGACGAGCTCAAGGGCTATATCGAGCGCGAGCGCGGCAAGGGCGTGTTCCTGTCGGTGCTCGGCTTCGGCATGGGCAATTACAACGACGCGATGATGCAGACGCTGGCGCAGAACGGCAACGGCACCGCTGCCTATATCGACACGGTCAACGAAGCGCGGAAGACCTTGGTCGACGAGGCGACCTCGACCCTGTTCCCGATCGCCAAGGACGTGAAGATCCAGGTCGAGTTCAATCCCCGCACCGTCGCCGAATATCGCCTGATCGGTTACGAGACGCGGATGCTCAAGCGCGAGGATTTCGACAATGACAAGGTCGATGCCGGCGATGTTGGGTCGGGCCAGACCGTGACGGCGTTGTACGAGGTCGTGCCGGTCGGCGGGCCGCGGGCGAATGGCGATTTGCGCTATGCCGCGCCGGCCCCGGTTGCCGCGGCGGGATTAAGCGGCGAACTCGGCTTCGTGAAGATCCGCTACAAGCTGCCCAAGTCGGACGCGAGCCTGTTATTGTCGACGCCGATCGATCGGCGCGTCCAGTTCGCGCGGTTCGAAGACGCGCCGCAGGATGCGCGCTTCGCCACCGCCGTCGCCGGTTTCGCCGAATTGCTCCGCGGCGGGCGCTATAACGGCGCGCTCAGCTATGACGACGTCCTGCGCATGGCGAGCGGCGCCAAGGGCAAGGACGAATTCGGCTATCGGACCGAGTTCATCCAGCTCGTCCGCACCGCCCGAATTGCCAACGGCATTGCGGCGACCGGGCAATGATGTGGAACGGGACGCTGCGGTTGCGGCGTCCCGCATCGCCGTTCGCGATCATGGCTTAGACCGGGCAAAGATTGCCGTTATAGACCGATCGATGTCCGTTTCCCGCCTTCCTTGCCTCAGCGGCGCCGGCCATTGCCGGTTCGTCATTTGGGGGCGTTGAATGGCCGACGACAGCGATCTCGCCCGCCTGCTCCCCGACTCGCCACCGCCGCGGCCCGCCGCGCGCGATGCGGCGATCACGGCTGCGATGCGTCGCTTCGACGGCGTCTCCGATCCGACGCCCGCCGCTGCTCCCGCTCGGCGTCCAACGCGATGGGTGTCCGGCAAGCAGATCGGTGCGTTCGCCTCGATCATCCTCGTCGCCGGGATCAGCCTGTCGATCGCGCTCAACCGGCCCGGTGGTCTGCAGCCCGGCAAGGTCGAGCAGCCCCCGGCCGACATCGCGCCGCGCTCGGCGCCGGCGCCTGATCGCCCCGGCGTTTCAAAACCGCCGGCGACCAGTGCAGCCAAAGAGTCGACGCCTGCCGTCAAGCCGGAGCCGCCAATCCAAAAGCCGACCGCTCCGGCTGCCCCGGTCACCTTGGCCGGCGGTGCTGATCGTCGCGCCTCCGAGGACCTGGCACGGTCCGCCTCGCCGCCACCTCCGCCGTCGCCTGCGCCCCCCGCAGCCATGGCACCACCGCCGATGCAGTTCGCGCCACGGAGCGCGGCACCGGCTCCGCCAGCTGACGAGAGTCCGGTCGCTGCTGCCGGGCGCGTGGCGCAGCCGAAAGCGATCGAGTCCGCGAGTCCGGTCAGTATGGCAAGCAAGAAGGCTGATGAAGATGAAGGGCCTCGCGACGTCGTGGTAACGGGTGCGCGAAGGCGTCCGAATGCCTATGCCGCGCGTGGCGATTGGAATGCCTGCACGGTGATCGATCCCGAGGAAAGCCTGCGCGGCTGCAAGAGCGTGCTTGGCATTGGTGCGAAGGGACCGGCGGGCGAGGCGGCGGCGCGGCTTGCCAATGGTCTGGCGCTTGCCTGGCGTGGAGACTTGGACGGCGCGATCGCCGCGTTCGATCAGGCCATCGCCCTCAAGCCCAGATTCGCCTTCGCATATCTCAACCGGGGACTGGCCTATCAGCGCCAGGGAGAGCCGGCGCGCGCCGCCGCCGATCTCGATCTCGCGATCAAATATGCGCCCTATGCGGCGCGCGGCTATTACAATCGCAGCGTCCTGCGGCGCGAACAGGGCAACCGGCGCGGCGCTGACGCCGATGCGAATCGGGCGGTCCAGCTTGACCTGGATTATCCGGACCCTGCGCAATGACTCCGACCGACGATCCCTAGGCGGCGGCCTCCAGCCGTTCGACCAGGGCGGCGAAGCGGGCGTCAAGCTTTTCGGCATGCCTCCGGACCGCGAGTCCGATCACCCGGGTCGAGCCGGCAGTGTCGGCCACCTGATCCAGCGCGGCGGAGATTGCCGTGATCGCTTCTTCGGAAGTGCGGACATTGTCGGCAATGCCGATCGAGTTGCGCTGGATCGCGCCCACCGCCTGATGCTGCTGGTGGGCAGTCGTCGCCGCCTTTCCGACGGCGTCGAGCAAGGCGCCCATGATGCCGTCCACCTGATCGACCAGCGCGACTGTCTCGCGCACCGCCGAGGAGACGCCATCGACGCGCCCCTTGATCGCCGACGTCGTGTCGCCGACCTGCTTGGCGAGTCCCTTTACTTCGCCCGCTACCACGGCGAAGCCCCGCCCTGCCTCGCCGGCGCGCGCCGCCTCGATAGTGGCGTTGAGCGCCAACAGGTTGGTCTGGCCGGCGATCTGGGCGATCAGCTCGGCCGCCTCGCGGATCAGATCGACGTTGCGGACGAGGTTGCCATTGGTGCTCCGCGCTCGGGCGGATTGCTGGCTTGCATCGTTGACGGCGACGCGTGCCCGCTCGGAAGCCGTGCCGATCTCGCCGATCGAGGAGGAAAGCTCGGTCAGCGTATCGGAGATGGATTGCGTCGCGCGGCTCGCCTCGTGCGAGCGATCGCGGATTGCACCGGTTTGCGCCTGCTGGTCGGCGATGACGGAAAGCATTGTGTCGGCGCTGCGTTCCAGCGCGCCGGCGGAATCGATCAGATCGGTGACGAGGCTGGCCAGCGAGCGGCGCAATTCTTCCGCGACGTCGCGCTGGCTTTCGCGCAGCTGGACCTCGTGGCGCGCTTGTTCCTCGACCGCGTGGGCGGCGAGCCGATCGGCGCGAACTCTCGCTTCCTCGGCCTGGCGGAGCGCGTTGGCCGTTTCGGCGGCGCTGCGTTCGGCGCGGCTTGCCTCGGCTTGCGCGGCGCGCATGCTGTCCTCCAGGCGTCGGCGCGACCGGAGGATCAGCCGCAACAACCAGGCGGAGGTCAGCGCGAACGCGCCGCCGACCGCGAGCAGTATAGGCAGGATGCCACGTAGCGCGTCCTGCCCGGCGGTGGCCAGCGGCCAGGTTATCGTCCCGATCGGCACATTAGCGGCATCGCGCACCATTAGCCTATTGGGCGCATCGCCCGTCATGGACGACCAGCCGATGCTGGTCAGGCCATAGGCGTCACCCCATGCTGACAGCACTCGGCTATCCAGCTCGCGCACTAGCACCAAATAGCGCAGTCGCTCCACTTGCCTGGGCCGCAAAAGAGGCAGGATCGGCATGCCCGAAATCACCGCCGGTCGACCCTGAAAACGAACCGGGAAGGCAGTGCCGGTGGTCATCCTTTCGGCTATGCGCTGGCTGTGCGGAAGGCGCGACATCAGGGCGGCAAGGGTGCTGCCGATCGCGCCGGCAAGCGGCACCGGCTTCCCCTTGCCGTTGGGCGGGCAAGCCCAGAGCGTGTTACCCTGATCGTCGATGATGTAACTGTGCATCGGATAGGAAAGGTTGGTGCGGGCCCATTCCGCATCGACGCGGCCATAGAGGTGATCGACGGCGTCGTCCCAATGAGCAGTAGTCGATGTCGAGTCGGCCAGGCTCCGCGTCTCGCGCTTGACGGCGCCGGACACCAACGTGTGCATGGTGGCGGTATCGTTGCTGTCGACGCGATGCACCAGCGAGACGACGACAAGCGCGGCGCCAGTCGCCGCCAGACCGATCAGGGTCAGCAGCGGGCCGAGCAACCCATCGAATTTCCTGCCGGCTACGTCCAACTCACGCCCCCTACGACTGGGGCAGTCTAATATGAGTTGGTTATCGCGCTCTTAAGCATGGCTCCGAAATCCTGCCAAGGTTGGGGTGGGCGAGCCTGTTTCCAGTCGGCGCGATCGCGATCGAGCTTTCGCGACTGAATGCGGCACAATGCGCGCTGTTCCTTTCCGCGCCTTCGGCATAAAATCCGGATGTGATCCTATCCTACGCCCCGATTTCGCTCGCCGATTCCCCCGCCGGGTCCAGCGTGCTCGTCGCGGCGATATCCTGGCTGCAGGATGTGCTGCTCGGCACGGCGGCGACGTCGATCGCGGTGATCGCGATCGCGGCGATCGGGTTCGGGATGCTGACCGGGCGAGTCAATATCCGCCATGGTGCGACCGTCATCCTCGGCTGCTTCATCCTGTTCGGCGCGTCGACCATCGTCAACGGACTGCGTTATGCGGCCAGCGGCGTCGGGGGGTATGACCCGCCGCCGGTAGTCGTCGCCGCACCTCCGCCGCCGCCGCCTCCACACGTCCAGCCGAGCAAGACGCCGGCGCCCTATGATCCCTATGCCGGGGCATCGGTTCCGATGCAGTAACGCAGCACATCGCCAGTCAGTGGCTGTTGCCGAGCCCGGCCCGCTGGGGCACAGCCTGTCTCATGCCGCCGAATCGCTTTACGCCAGCCATCCGCCGCGGCTTTGCCCTGGCTCCTCGGACTTTCGTGCTTGCCTCCGCCCTGGTGGCGATCGGCTTGTCGAGCCCAGCCGCCGCGCAGAACGATAATCGCGTGCCCGTACCGCTCGGCAGCAAGAAAGGCGCGCCGGTATCGATCGCCGCGCCGCCGATCCTGGTGGTCGAGCCGGTGGCGATGATGATCGCCGCGTTCGACACGGACGGCGATGGCCGCGTGACGCGCGACGAGATGCGCAAGGGTGTGGCGAGGAGTTTCGCCGCGATCGACACGGCCAATACCGGCAAGCTCGGCTATATCGCCTTTTCCGACTGGGCGCAGAAATGGCTCGGCGATCCCAACGCGCTGCCCGGCGCGTACGAGACCGACAGCGACAGCGACAACCAGATCACGCTGGCCGAACTCCAGGCGAAGTTCGACCAGATCTTCACCCGGCTCGACAAGGACAAGGATGGCGTCCTGACTCGCGCCGAACTGCTGACGATCCGCGCCTTCCCGATGGGCGATGGCGGGAAGCGCGGGAAACGAGGCGGGTAATCGTGGTGGCCGCTCGGCATCCATATCAGCTGGTCATTTTCGATTTCGACGGGACGCTGTCCGACAGCGGCCACTGGTTCCTGTCGATCGTCGACGATCTCGCCGAACGCTTCCGGTTCCGCAGCGTCCATCCCGACGAGGTAGAGGGATTGCGCAAGCGCACGACGCGCGAAGTGATCGACCATCTTGGCATCTCGCGCTGGAAATTGCCGCTGATCGCGCGCCACGTCCGCGCGCGATTCGGTCGGCATACGGATGAAATCCAGCTGTTCGACGGCATCCGCGACATGCTGAAGGCGATCAGCGAGACGAACGTCCGGATGTTCGTCTGTTCGTCCAATTCGGAAGCCAATGTCCGCGCAGTCCTGGGACTGGAGGATTGCGCCAGGATCGAGCGCTTCTTCTGCGGCTCGGGCCTCTTCGGCAAAGTGCGCAAATTCCGCCAGGCGATCAAGGCAAGTGGGCTCCCGCCCAGCGCGATCTTGTCGATCGGCGACGAAACTCGCGACGTCGATGCCGCGCGCGCAGTCGGGATCGGCGCCGGCGCGGTGTTATGGGGCTATGCCAATCCCGAAATGCTGTTGGCGATGAAGCCCGACAAGACGTTCGCGACACCGCAAGAGGTGGTCGACTATCTGACCTGAGGTCGACAAACCGCAGACCCCGCCGCTAGAGCGACGGCGATGTCTCCCCAGCGCTCTATTCCCGATAGTTTCGATCCTGAGATCGTCGCGGGCATCGATGCGCGCCTCTCCGAGGCGGAGCGCGACGAACTTGTCCATATCCCGATAGCGATCGAGAGCGGCAGTCGTGCCTGGGGTTTCCCGTCGCCCGACAGCGACTATGACTGTCGGTTTGTGTTTGTGCGGAGCCAGGACGATTATCGTTCGCTCTGGCAACCACGCGATGTGATCGAGACGCCCCTTGATGCGATCTATGATGTCGGCGGTTGGGATCTTGGCAAGCTTATCAAGCTGATGGTCAGGGGCAATGCTGTTGCGATCGAATGGCTGACCTCGCCGATCCGCTATCGATTCGACCAGCGTATCGCCAACCGCCTGCTGGATCTGGCGCGTGATGTGACCGATCGGGCCGCGGTCCGACGGCATTATTACAATCTGGCCAAAGCGTCTTGGGTGCCGCTCGATCGCGAAACGCACGATGTCCCGCTCAAGAAGCTCCTTTATGCGTTGCGTCCAGTCGTTGCGATGACTTGGCTCGACCGCCATCCCGGCGAGGTCGTGGCACCGATGGCGTTCACGCAGTCGCTCGCTGCGATCGATCTGCCCCTGGCGCTCCGTGCCGAGATCGATTCGCTGATCGAACGCAAGTCGGTCACCGCCGAGCTAGGAGGAGGGCCGGTGCCACCCGCGATCGCTGCGCTGATCGATGCAGCGCTTGCCGCCGATCCGCCGATTGCCGTCGATCCGGTCTCGCCGGAAGAACGACGCCGCGTCGCCGATCGCGTTTTCCTCGACCTTCTCGACGAACTGGCTCCCGCATGACTCCCCGCTTCGACTTCACCATCCACGCCACCGACGGCAAGGCGCGCACCGGCGAGATCGCGATGCGCCGCGGCACGATCCGCACGCCTGCCTTCATGCCGGTCGGCACCGCCGCGACGGTCAAGGCGATGAAGCCGGGCGATGTCCGGGCCGCCGGCGCCGACATCATCCTGGGCAACACCTATCATCTGATGCTGCGCCCGACCGCCGAGCGCGTCGCGCGGCTGGGCGGATTGCATCATTTCATGGGCTGGGACCGGCCTATCCTGACCGACAGCGGCGGCTATCAGGTGATGAGCCTGTCCGAACTCACCAAGCGGGACGAGAATGGAGTCGAGTTCAAGAGCCATCTCGACGGCACACGGCACCTGATGAGTCCCGAGCGCTCGATGGAGATCCAGCGGCTGCTCGGATCAGACATCGTCATGGCGTTCGACGAATTGGTGCCGACGACCTCGACGGCCGAGGTGCAGGCGGCGGCGATGGCACGGTCGATGCGCTGGGCGCGGCGCTCGCGCGAGGCATTCCTTGGCGGCGGCGAACATGCCGAGAACGCAGCGCAATTCGGCATTCAGCAGGGCGCGCTGAACGAGCAATTGCGTGGCGAAAGCGCGGCGGCGCTGACCGAGATCGGGTTTGACGGCTATGCGATCGGTGGGCTTGCGGTGGGAGAAGGGCAGGCGGCGATGTTCGGCTGTCTCGATTTCGCGCCGAGCCAGCTTCCCGCCGATAAGCCGCGTTACCTGATGGGGGTGGGCAAACCGGACGACATCGTCGGTGCGGTCGAGCGCGGGGTCGACATGTTCGACTGCGTGCTGCCGACGCGCTCGGGCCGCACCGGCCAGGCGTTCACACGGACCGGTCCGATCAACATCCGCAACGCGAAGTTCGGCGAGGATCAGGGGCCGCTCGATCCCGAATGTGGCTGCCCGGTCTGCGCCACCTGGGAACGCGCCTATCTCCACCATCTGGTGCGCGCCGGCGAGATTCTGGGCGCGATGTTGATGACCGAGCACAACATTTGGTTCTATCAGGCGTTGATGGCGGACTTGCGCGCAGCGATTGCCGCTGGAACGCTCAACGCATTTGCGAGCGGATTCCGGGCACGCTACGGACAGGGTCGAGGAGAGTGAGCGTGAGCGACAAGCCCGAAGAAGAGAATGAGATCATGGCCGCGGCGCGGATTGCCAAGGAGCGCCAGAAAGGCGCCGAGGGCACGCCCGAGCCGGCCAAGCTCAGCAAATGGGGCCTGGCGGCACTGGGCGCGGGTGTCGGATCGGCGGCGATCGCCGCGGCAGTGCTCTACGCCAATCGCAACAAGAAGCGTTGAAGACTTCTCCCGTCTGATCGCTGACGATTGTTCGTCGGCGATGGCGGCGGGCGGAGCCAGGTTCGGCGGGCGATTGACTCGCGGTGTTTTAGCGCGACACATCGGCGTCATCCTCACCTCCTTTGCGGAGAATTGAATGCGTCTGACTCGTGCCGCCCTGTTAATGGGCGCCGCCCTGATTCCCGTCGCCGCCACCGCCGCCACGCCCGCCCGGAAGCTCGCTCCAAAAACGGCGGCGGCCACCAGTGCGACGGCGGTCAAGCCGATCGCCTATACCGTCCGCACGCTTGCCAATGGCCTGCGCGTCTATGCGATCCGCGACACCAAGACCGCCAATGTCTCGGTGCAGGTCTGGTACGATGTCGGCTCGAAGGACGATCCCAAGGGCAAATCGGGCTTCGCGCACATGTTCGAACATCTGATGTTCAAGGCGACGAAGAATCTGAAATCGGAGAATTTCGACCGCCTGACCGAGGATGTCGGCGGCTATAACAACGCCTCGACCAACGACGATTACACCAATTATTTCGAGGTCGTCCCGGCCAACCATCTCGAGCGGCTGCTGTTCGCCGAGGCGGATCGCATGGCGAGCCTGGTGGTCGAACCGGTCAGCTACGCCTCCGAGCGCGACGTGGTGAAGGAAGAGCTTCGCCTCCGCACCTTGGCGACGCCGTACGGCAAGCTCTATTCGATCTACTATCCCGAGATCAGTTACCGCGTGCATCCCTATGCGCGACCCGGGATCGGCAGCCTGGAGAATCTCGAAGCTGCGACGATCGACGACGTTCGGGCGTTCCACGCGACCTATTACCGCCCCGACAATGCGGTACTGGTGGTGGCGGGCAATTTCGATCCCGCCGAGCTCGATCGATGGGTCGACAAATATTTCGCGGGGATCAAGAAGACCGACCGCCCGATCCCGCGCGTGACCGTCGCCGAGCCCCCGCGCACCACGCCTACCCGCTATACGGTCTATGAGGCCAACACGCCGCTGCCTGCGGTACTGATCAGCTATCAGGTGCCGTCGGACAACAATGCCGACATCCCGGCACTGACTCTGCTCGACGCGATCCTGTCGCGCGGCGATAGCTCGCGGCTATATCAGGACCTGGTCTATCGCGATCAGCTCGCGCAATCGGCCAATACTTTCCTCGATACCAAACAGGGCACCGGCTCGTTCGTCGTCACCGCGACGATGGCTGACGGCAAGAGCGTCGCCGATGGCGAGAAGGCGTTACGTGCCGAGGTCGCCCGCGCGCGCGACACCTTAGTCACCCCGGCCGAGCTGACCCGCGCCAAGAATCAGCTGATCACCGCGACGATCGAGAGCCGTGAGACCGCCGATGGCAAGGCGTCGACGATCGCGCGATCGGTGATCATCGACGGCGATCCCGCCGCCGCCGACAAGCAGCTTGCCGCGATCGGCAAGGTGACTGCCGCCGACATCCAGCGTGTCGCGCGCAAATATCTGACCGACAATGGCTCGGCGATGATCAACTATATGCCCGCCGAAATGGCGCCCAAGGACGGGACGAAGGGCGACAAGATCGCGGTCGCCGATACGGTCGAGGTCGCCGAGCTGAAGACGCCGGGCAATGTCGAGGTCGTCAAGCCGGCGAGCGATGCCGACCGCGTCGCCGTGCCCGCGCCGGCCAAGCCGGTGGTCGCGGCACTGCCGGCGCCGGTGACGGCGACTTTGGCCAACGGCATGAAGCTGATCGTGGTCGAAAAGCACGATCTGCCGCTGATCACCACGCAGGTCCTCGCCAATGGCGGCGGCGCCGCGGACCCGGCCGACCGCGCCGGGCTCAACAGCCTGGCCGCCGATTTGATGACCAAGGGGACCAAGACGCGCTCGGCGACGCAGATCGCCAATGAGGTCGAGAAGCTCGGCGGATCGATCAGCTCGGCCGTCGCCTGGGATGCGGCGGCGGTGACGCTGCAGGTCAAGTCCGACCAGATCGCTCCGGCGATGGCAGTGCTCGCCGACGTCGCGCGCAATCCGGTCTTCACGGCCGAGGAACTCGAACGCGATCGCGCGCAGACGATCGACAGCGTCCAGGTCCAGCTCAAGAATCCGGGCCGGCTCGCCTCTTTGGTCGCGGCGCGGACGGTAATGGGCGGCGGGCCTTATGGTCATCCCATCGCGGGTACGCCGACCTCGCTCAAGGCGATCACGCGAAGCGAAGTGCAGACCGCCTATGCGCGCACCTGGGCGCCGGCGCGCGCGACCATGGTGATGGTCGGCGACATCACGCCGGCGGCGGCGAAGGCGCTCGTCGAGGCCAATTTCGGCAGCTGGCAGGCTAAGGCCGCGCCGGTCGCCGCGCCCAAGACCGATTCCGCCACCGCAACGCCGCGGATCATCGTCGTCGATATGCCCAATGCCGGCCAGGCTGGGGTCGTCGTTGCCCGCCCAGGCATTGCCCGCAGCGACCCGGATTTCTACGCGGCGAGCGTCGCCAATGCCACTTTGGGCGTCGGTTTCTCGTCGCGGCTCAACCAGGAAATCCGCATCAAGCGCGGCCTCGCTTATGGCGCGGGCAGCGGCATCGCGGCGCGGCGCCAGCCCGGCTATGTCGCGGCCAACACCCAGACCAAGAACCCCTCGGCGCCCGAAGTGGTCGGGCTGATCATCGACACGATGAAGGGGATGGGATCGGCGCCGGTGCCGAATGACGAACTCGCCTCGCGCAAGGCGGTGCTGATCGGCGATTTCGGCCGCGATACCGAAACGACCGGGGGGATTGCCGGCGTGCTGGGCGATTATGTCGTCGAGAACGTGCCCCTGTCTGAACTCAAGGCGTTCACGCCCAAGATCGAAGGCGTCGATGCGGCGGAGGTGCAGCGTGTCGCGCAACGGCTGCTCGATCCGACCGACGCCAGCGTCATCGTCGTTGGTGACGCGAAATTGTTCCTCGACGATCTCCGCAAGAAATATCCGAATGTCGAGGTGATCCCGGCGGACAAGGTCAATCTGGACAGCACGACGTTGCGATAGCGCCCTCCGTCATGCCGGCCTTGTGCCGGCATCCACCGAGCCGCAAGCGCCAGGGGCGTGAGGAGGAGTGGACCCCGGCACAAGGCCGGGGTGACGGCTAGGGCTAGGGGCGGGGCACCCAATTAACGTCGGGGGAACGGTTGCCCATCCCCCCGACGCCCCCTCCGAGCTCTAACGCGGTGCCGGCAGCCAGCTCAGGTCGAGACCCTCATAGCGGTCGATATAATTGGCCGCGCGCAGCAGCCCGCGTTCGTTGGTGAAGGTGACACGCCCGTTCACGCGCGCGATCAGCCCTTCTTCCTCGATCTGACGCAGCATGCGGTTGACATGGACCGCGGTCAGGCCGGTCGCGTCGCCGATCTCTTCCTGGGTCAGGCCGATCGTGAAAGTGTCGGTGATCGACTTGTCACCCGCGCGCAGGCGGTTGCGCATATCGATCAGCATCGCGGCGACACGGGTCTTGGCCGAGGTGCGGCCGAGCGCCGCAAGCCGGTCGGTCAGCGCCGCGCGCTCGATCTGGCTATAGACCAGCAGCAGCGCCGCGAGTCGCGGATGCGCCGCGATGACGTCGCTCAACATCGATCGCTCGAACGGCGCGACGACCGCGTCGCTCAGCGCGGTGAGCGTCTCGGGCGTCTCGCGATAGACCAGGCTCGACAGCGCGATCACATCGCCGGGGAACAAGAACCGCAGGATTTGGCGGCTGCCGTCGTCGAGCAGCATCGACGACATCAGCATACCCTTGCGAACGATGAACATCTCGCCGGCGCGATCATTTTCTCGCTGGATTGTGGCACCCCGCCGGACCGGTCGCTCGCGCTCCTCCAGCCGCTCGAGCGCCGCATGTTCTGCCGGAGTAAGAGTAACCAGATCGCCCAATCTTTCGGCGAAACAACTGCCTGACACGTCGACGCAAACTCCCCCGGACCTTGGAGGCTACAGAGCAGCGCGCGCGGACCTGTGCATTAAAGTCGATCAATGGGTGTGGTGGCGTTGTTTGCAGCTTCGCTGAGTTGGCACCGGCCCGCATTGGGTGAACAGCGCCCCGCGCTGTTCACCCAATGCCGGGGGCATGGCAGATCCAATGCGCCCCCACCCGACCACCCATAGAATACGCTGTTGGGCGGTCGGGTGGGGGAGCGGGCCGGTGCGGCAACCGTTTCAGCTCCGCTGAAACACAAGAGACGCGTTACGCTTGCTTGTGGTGCGGCGGGCGATAGAAGCCTTTGGATGGACCGTATCCTCATTCGCGGCGGTAATCGCCTGACGGGCAAACTGCCGATTTCGGGCGCCAAGAATTCGGCGTTGACGCTGATGCCGTGTGCATTGCTGACCGAGGAGCCGGTGACGCTGCGCAATTTGCCGCGGCTCGCCGATGTCGACAGCTTCGGGCATCTGCTCAACCAACTCGGCGTGTCGACCGAGATCGAAGGCGCGCGGCCGAGCGATTTCGGCCGCGTCATGACGATGCGCGCCGGGCGGCTGACCTCGACCGAGGCGCCGTACGACATCGTGCGCAAGATGCGCGCGTCGATCCTGGTGCTGGGCCCGCTGGTCGCCCGCGCGGGCGAGGCGACGGTGTCGCTGCCTGGTGGTTGCTCGATCGGCAACCGCCCGATCGACCTCCACCTCAAGGCGCTCGAGGCGATGGGCGCGCGGATCGAACTCGCCGCCGGCTATGTCAAGGCGATCGCGCCAGGCGGGCGCCTGCCGGGCGGTCGCGTCGCCTTCCCGATCGTGTCGGTCGGCGCGACCGAGAATGCGGTGATGGCGGCGGTGCTCGCCAAGGGCGGTACGGTGATCGAGAATGCGGCACGCGAGCCCGAGATCGTCGATTTGTGCAATCTGCTGCTCGCGATGGGCGCGTCGATTTCCGGCGTCGGGACCGAGCGGCTGGAGATCGAAGGCGTCGACCGTTTGCACGGCGCCACCTATCGCGTGATGCCCGACCGCATCGAGGCCGGCAGCTATGCTTGCGCCGCTGCGATCACCGGCGGCGACGTCGAATTGATCGGGGTCAAGGCCGACGATATGCGCGCGACCATCGCGGCCTTGATCGACGCCGGCGTCAAGGTCGAGGAAAAGGGCAGCTCGCTGTTCGTATCGTCGGACGGCAAGCTCAAGCCGCTGACGCTGTCGACCGCCCCGTTTCCCGGCTTCGCCACCGACATGCAGGCGCAATTCATGGCGATGCTGTGCAAGGCCGACGGCGCCAGCGTGCTGACCGAGACGATCTTCGAGAACCGCTACATGCACGTGCCCGAGCTGGCGCGAATGGGGGCGGACATCCAGGTGCGCGGCCGTACCGCCGTCGTGCGCGGGGTCGACCATTTGGTCGGCGCGCCGGTGATGGCGACCGATCTGCGGGCGTCGATGAGCCTGATCATCGCCGGGCTGGTCGCCGACGGCCAGACCGAGGTCAGCCGCGTCTATCACCTCGATCGCGGCTATGAGCGACTCGAGGAGAAATTGTCGGCGGTCGGCGCCGATATCGAACGCGTCGGCGACGGCTGATCCATGACGGTTAGGGGGTTCAGCACGACGCTCAGCGACCGCCAGGCGCTCTGGGCGTTTGTGCTGGGATGCGTCGCGGTGACCGCCGGCGTGGCCATGCATATCCCGATGTTCCTGATGGGCCGGACGATGCACTACCGGCTCGCCGGCATGGCGATGGGCTGGGACATGGTGCTCGGCATGGGGCTGATCATCGCCGGTGTTGGCGTCGCCGCTTACGGCCTGTTGCCGCGCGACATCGGCAGGCAGCGGGCCGAGAGCGGTGCGATCGAGATTTCCGCGCCCGAGGACGCGCCGTTGAGCTGGGCGCATTGGCGGTTGATGCTGGTGCTGGTCATCGCGCTGATCATCGACGTGATGAAGCCTGCCTCGCTGGGCTTCACCGTGCCCGGCATGGTCAGCGAATATGGCGTGCCCAAAGCGACGGTCAGCCTGGTGCCATTCTTCGCCTTGATCGGCACCGTGACCGGATCGGTGCTATGGGGCGTGATCGCCGACATCTACGGCCGCAAGGCGTCGATCCTGTTGTCGGCGGTGATGTTCGTCGGCACGTCGATCTGCGGTGCGATGCCCAGCCTCGCCTGGAATATCGGCATGTGCTTCATGATGGGCGCGGCCGCCGGCGGGATGCTGCCGGTGACCTATGCGCTGCTCGCCGAGATGATGCCCAACAAGCATCGCGGCTGGAGCCTGGTGCTGGTCGGCGGGCTCGGCGCGGTCGGCGGCTATTTCGCCGCGAGCGGGCTGTCCGCGTTGCTCCAGCCCCAATTCGGCTGGCGGATATTGTGGCTGCTCAATTTGCCGAGCGGGTTGATCCTCGTCCTGCTTGGCGGCTTGATTCCCGAATCGGCCAAGTTCCTGTTGGCGCGCGGCCGTGATGCCGAGGCGCGGACAGTGATGGCGCGGTTCGGCTCGACCGCGAAGCGGCTGGCAGCGCTGCCGCCGCTGCCCGCGGGGACAGTGAGCCATGCGCTGACCGGGGCCAAGCTGGTCGGCAAGTTGGCCGCTTTGTCGATCGCGGCGATCGCCTGGGGGCTGGTCAATTTCGGGTTGCTGCTGTGGTTGCCCGCCGATCTCGTCGCCAAGGGATATTCGGTCGCGGTGTCGAGCAAGCTGCTTGCCGAATCGGCGCTGATCGCCTTTCCGACGGTGTTCGTCGCGGCGCTGATGTACAGCCGCTGGAGCACCAAATGGTCGCTGGTCACGATGATCGGCGTCACTTTGTTGGGGTTGGTCGGCGTGCTGCGGCTGGAGTTCGCCGGGATCGGCAGCCCGGTCCTGCCGGTGGCATTGCTCATCGTCGGATCGAACGGGATCATCGCGATTCTGCTGCCTTATACCGCGGAAAGCTTCCCACTGCGCGTCCGCGGTCGCGCCACCGGCTGGGTCGCGGCGTGCACCAAAGGCGGCGGCGTCGCGGCTCAGGCGCTCAGCATCACCGCTTTGGTCCCGGCGATGGGCGTGACCGCGGGGCTGATCATCGTGCCGACGGCGCTCGCGCTCGGTCTGTGTGCCTGGTTCGGCCGCGAAACCAAGGGCAGGGACCTCCGTTTGCTCGACGACGCACTGGCCGGCTGACGCTCAGAACGGTGCGATCGCCGTCGCGTAATGCGCCATCGCCATCGTCGTCAGCTGTGCATTGACCCGGATACAGCTGGCGAAGGTGCTGGCATCGGTGACGAGCACGTTGGCGGTGCCGTGGACGCGGCAATCGAGGTCGACCACGCCATGCTCGCGATCCTTGCCACGGGCATTGCCGCCTTGGGGATGCGAGCTCGACAGAGTAATATCGTCGGCCTCGCTGATCGCGCTGTCGAAAAAGGCATCGACATCGTCGCCGGGCTTGAGCGTCTGACCGCGCGCGAGCGCCGGATAGACTTCCTCCGCGCCGGCCGCGAAATGGACCTTGGTCAGTGCTGACAGCGCGCGTTTGATCAACGGAATTTCGACATCGTTGCGCAATTTGAAACTCAGGCCGGAATCGATCAGCTGGCCGCAGCGATCGGCGGGGATCAGGATGCCGGCCGACGCCAGCCGGCCGTAATTGCGCATCCGCTGGGCATGGTCGCCGAACCAGCCGGGCATCAGGGTCGACATGCTCATCGGCGGCTGGAAATGCGATTCGAGCAGGAAGTCGCCGCGATCGACATAGGTCGCCATCTGGTCCTCGTCCCAGCTGCGCATCGACTGCTCGCCGGGCATCAGCGCGACCACCGGGCAGGCGATGTTGAGCGAGATACCGGTGCCGGTGCCGTCGATCCCGCTCGCCGCGAGGATGCGGCTCGACGCCATCGTGCCGGCCGCGACCACCACGCCTTCACGCGCGCGGATGAAATGCTTGCGGCCGTCGGCCAGCACGACCTCCACTCCGGTCGCGCGCCGCTTGTCCCAGTCGAGCGGGGTTTCCCAGCGGATCGCCGTGACCTTGGTATCGGCCAAAATATGCGCGCCGCTCCTGCGTGCGTCGAGCAGGAAGGACTGCGCCATACCCTGCTTGCGGCCATAGGGGCAGCCGGTGTTGCAATAGCCGCAATAGGCGCATGCCGCTCCGGCGGAATCGGGGCCGTAATTCTTGCTGAACCAGGGCGTGGGCGAAGACTGGTCGCCTGGGAGACCGGTCGCGGCCGCATGTGCCGCCCAGCCTCGTTGCAGATGCGGACCGTTATTGCGCCCGGCGCGCGCGTCGATCGGACCGACCGACAAGCGTTGTTCCACTGCACGATAAGCGGCATCGAACCGGTCGCGGTCGACCGGCGCGCCGAGCTCGGCCCATTTGGCGAAGATGTCGGGCGCTTGCGGGTGCGTCAGCCCGGGCTGGTTGACGCGCAGGCAGATGCCATTGTTGAGCACGGTCGATCCGCCGACGACGCGGCCCTGGAACACGACCACGTCATGGTCGCGGCTGGTCTGCACGCCGCCATCGACGAACAGCCGCGCGGTCATTTCCCATTCGCGGTGATTGATCTTCGAAGAAGGGTAAAAGGGACCAGCTTCCACCACCAGCACGTCGTGCCCTTGCGTCGCCAGCGTCGCTGCGGCGACCGCGCCGCCGGCACCCGATCCGATCACGATCACCCCGGCTTCGTCGGGCGCCTCTTTCAGAATGTCGGCATCGGTCAAATCGCGGCCGGGAAAATCGGTGATCGGCACTTCGCCCGGCGCCGAGCGATCGCGATGAGCGGGCAGGGTAAAGCCGATCTGCGCGAATACCGGATTGTCGCGGTTATCGTCCTGGGTCTCGCCCTGCCAATGGCCGTAATAGCCGGCATAAACCACGCTCCGCACGCGGGCGAGATCCTGCATCAGGTCGTTGCGCGTGCGCTCGAGCCGCCTGGCGACTTGCCGCGCGCGCCAGGCCGGGCTCAGGATCAGGAACAACGGCCCGCCCATCACCAGGCAGAGCAGATAGAGGCTGAGCCCGATCTCGGTCGCCTTGCCGCCTTTCACCAGCGCGAACTGGCGCTGGAGGTTGGCGACCACCTGGCTCGAGGGGATCGCCATGTCGGTATCGTGGAACAGTGCTTCGGCCAGCGCCTTCAGGATTGCGGCCTGGACGAAATTGAACGGCTTCCCCATGCCCTTACTCCCCCGCTGCAAGGTCAGTCGGGCTCGGTCATAGCCGGTTTGTTGGCCACCCGAAATCGCGTTTGAGGTCACAATGGGGAGAAGTGACTCTACACCTCCCACCATCCATCTTTGTTGGGCGTCCACCATGGCGCGCCGGCGGTGATGCGCGCGGCGAGCCCGGATTCCCGAGACAACACGAGCGGCAGGCCGGTTTGCGCCGCCAGGCGTTCGACGTCGGCGTCGGAAAAGTCGGTCGGCATCCCGCCAGCCTCGCGACAGGCGAGACGAAAGAGTTCCATCTCCTGTCCCCAGAAATAGAGCGAGCTCGCGCCGATATTGGCCTGAAGGCGGTGGACGTCGTCCCATTTGCCGGGCTCGACGATCTTGGCCCAGATGTCCGCCTGGAGGCTGTCGACCGCGGCGTCGGGGCGCCAGTCGAAGGCGTCGGCATTGACGATCGTTACCTTGTCGCGGGCGGCGCTGGGAAGCTGGTCGAAAACGCCCTGCTCGGCGATCAGCGCGATCACGTCGGCGTCCCGCTCAATCACGGTGACGCGATCGACTTTGGGGTTCAGCGCCACATTGGCCGCGGCCCAGCCCATGCCCAGCCCGAGCACCACGGTATGGCCGCTTGCGGCGGCGATGCCGATTTCCTGGCTTTCGACCTCCATCGGGACGATCGACATCCAGGTGGCGTCGCCGTCGCGGACGGGGCCGCTGAGCACCGCACTGCCCAGCGTGGCATAGGTTTGTCCCCAATATCCACGTCCGGCCGCGAGGAACGCGACCCGTAGCGACCATTCGCCCCAAGTACCGGCGCGATAATGCGGCAGCCACAGACTGGTCGTGAACTGACCGAGCAGGTCGATCGGACTGATCGCTTCCGGATCGTACGTCACGACGCAGTCGGCTGGACGTGTGCGTAGCTGTCGGGCCGTTCGCTCACACCGTTTCCAGCGCCGCCGCGAAATCGGCGATCAGATCGTCGGCATCCTCGACGCCGATCGAGATGCGGACCAGATTGTCGGTAATCCCCAGCGCCTGTTTGCGCGCGTCGGGCACCGACAAATGGGTCATTCCGGCGGGATGCGACGCCAGCGTTTCCGTCCCACCCAGGCTGACCGCCAGCTTGGCGATCTTGAGCGCGTCGAGGAAGGCAAATGCCTCTTTCTCGCCGCCCTTGAGGTAGAGCGAGAAAGTCGACCCGGCGCCCGAGCAATGCCGCTCGTAGATATCCGCCTGGCGCTTGTCCTTGCCGTCCTTGAGGAAGCCGAGATAGCCGACCTTCTCGACCTTGGGATGATCGCGCAGGAATTCGCAGACCTTGACGGCATTCTCGCCGGCGCGGCTCATTCGCAGTTCGAGCGTCTCCAGGCTGCGCAGCAGCATCCAGGCGGTGTTGGGATCGCAGATCGTGCCGATCGTGTTGCGCATCAATCGGATCGTGTTGATGTGCTCCTTCGACCCGAGCACGCCGCCTGCGACGAGGTCCGAATGGCCGCCGGCATATTTGGTCAGCGAATAGACGACGATGTCGGCGCCATGTTCGAGCGGCTTGTGCCACAGTGGCCCCAGGAAGGTATTGTCGATCGCGATCGGCGGCTTGTTGGCGCCGGTGAAGATCGCGTCGCGGCTGGCGGCGACCGCCTCGACATCGACCAAAGCGTTGGTCGGGTTGGCCGGGCTTTCGAGATAGATCAGCGGGACATTGCCCGACGACGCCTTTTGCAGCACCGCGTCGATCTCGGCGCGCGTCGCGCCGGCCGGGAAGTCGAGCCAATGGACGCCGAAGCGACCAAGAATGCGTGCGATCAGCGTCTCGGTCGCAGCGTAAAGCGGACCCGAATGGACGATCGTGTCGCCGGGCTTGACCATGGCGAGAAACAGGGTCGCGATTGCCGACATACCTGAGGAGAAGGCAAGCGCATCCTCGGCGCCTTCCCAGATGCCCAGGCGATCCTCGAGGATTTCCTGGTTTGGGCCGTTGAAGCGCGAATAGACCAAACCCTCGGCGCCACCCGGGCGCTTACCCGTCACGCCCTCGAAATGGCGCTTGCCGGCGGCGGCGTTGGGGAACACGAAGGTCGAGGTCAGGAAGATCGGCGGCTTGAGCGATCCTTCGGACAGTGTCGGATCATAGCCATGGCCCATCATCAAGGTCGATGGCTTGAGTTGCCGCCCGCCGATCGATGCCGGCTCGGTCTTCTTGGGTGCGAGGGCCTCGACCCCGGTCAAATCGGCTTCGGTCTGGGTCGGCTTCTTGGACATCATCTACTCCTTTGGCCGACGCTGTAGCGCCGTGTGGTTTCAGAAGAAACTAAATCCCGATGATCGAAATCTGTCGTCCATAATCGGGCTCACCCCGGTGCGTCGCGCGGCGGAAGCTGTAGAAACGATCCGCGTCGGCATAAGTGTCGAGCCCCATCATTTCGATGGTCGGCACCCCGGCGGCGGCGAGGCGATGCGCGACATAGCCTTCCAGGTCGAACTGGGCATGGCCCTCACGGCCCGACGTGAAGAAGCGTTCGTTGGCGGGGTCCTCGGCCTCGAAGCGGCGCTGGAACGCCTCGTCGACTTCATAACTGGCGCGCGCGATGCACGGGCCGATCGCGGCGACGATGCGGTCGCGGTCGGCGCCGAGCTTTTCCATCGCGGCGACGGCCGCGTCGGTGACGCCGCCGATCGCGCCTTTCCATCCGGCATGCGCCGCACCAACGATCCCGGCATCGCGATCGGCGAGCAGGACAGGCGCGCAATCCGCGGTCAGGATGCCGAGCGCGAACCCGGGACGGTCGGTCACCATCGCGTCGGCATGCGGCCGATCGGTATCGTCCCAGGTCGTGGCGAGCGTCACACAGTCCGCTGAATGGACCTGATAGAGTGTGACGAGCTCGGCGCCCGGCAGCACCGCGGCGACCGCACGGCGGCGATTCTCGGCAAGGTCGGGGCCGATTTCGACTTGCCCGCGCCGGCCGAGATCGAGCCCCGCGGTGATGCCGGTAGAGACGCCGCCGCGGCGCCCGAGGAACCCATGCGCCACGCCATCGAGCGCGCGAGCGCGATTGATCTCGACCGTCACAGCGCCAGCCGCATCAGCCGGTCGTCGTCTTCCTGTTCGCCGACCATGAATTTGTATTGGCCGATTTCCTCGAAGCCATAGCGTTCGTAGAACCGCCGCGCGCGATGATTGTCGATATAGACCGACAGGATCATCTCGCTGGCGCCGCGCGCCCGCGCCTGATCGAGCGCCCAGTCCATCAGCACCGGCGCCAGGCCCGCGCCGTGATGATCGCCAAGGATATAGAGTTGGTGCAGCTCGATCGCTTTATCCGGCCAGTCACCGGGAAAGGTGACCGGGCCGATCTTGCAATAACCGACGATCGTGTCGTTGTCGGTCGCGACGCGGACGCGATAAGCGGGGTCGGTCAGGTCTGCGGGCAACCCCGCCGATCCGAACGCCGCATCGAGGAACTGCGCGAGATCCTGCTGGCGATAGAGCGTGCCGAAGGTATCGGTGAAGCTGCGCCGCGCCATCGCCGCGAGTTCCGGTCCATCGGTGGGTGTCGCGTCGCGATAGGTGATCGCCCCGCTCACAGCGCCAGCCGCATGATATGGTCGGTGTCGACCTGGGTGCCGACCGCGAAGGCATAGTCGCCGATATGGTCGAAGCCGTGCTTGCGATAGAAAGCGGCCGCGCGGTGGTTTTCCTCCCACACCGTCAGCAGCAACGCCGTCGCGCCTTCCGCCCGCGCGGTAGCGATCGCCCAGTCGAGCAACGCCTTGCCGACGCCGGCGCCATGCTGGTCGCTGCTGACATAGATCTGGCTCAATTGCAGCGCGCTGGGCTCGGCATCGGGCAGCCAGGGCGGGTTGACCTTGGCATAGCCGACCACCCGGCCGTCAACGAGCGCGAGGTGAAAGCGTGCCGCGCCGCTCGACAGATCGGCGAGCAGCTTGCCGTTGGGGCCATAGGCCTGGGCGAGATAGGTGGCCGCATCCTCGGCCGAGACGCCGTGCGCGAACGTCTCGATCCAAATTGCCTGCGCCATGGCGTCAAGCGCGTCGCCATCGGCGGGGGTAGCATCGCGATATTCGATCATAGGAATCCTGCTGGAATTGGCCAGTCGCGCGCGGTCCAGGCCATCGCCCTGAACAATGTTCCCATCTGGTCGTGCTCGACCAGCCGCGCGCGATCGGCGGCGATCGCCTCGGCCTTTTCTGGCGTCGATCGCGCCAGCGCCTCGGCGCGCGGAGCGATCCCCAATGCAGTTAGAAATGCGCCTTGCCCGACCGGGCCGTCGACCCTCACGCCCTCGATCCCGGCGGCGGCGGCCAGAGTGGCGAAATCGACATGGGCGGTCAGGTCGCGGCTGCCCGGTTCCTCGAACGGATTGGCGAATTGGTGTCCGCTCACCGCCTGCAACGTGTCGCCGATTGCCGGACCGTCATAACCATAATCGACCACCAAGGCGGCCCCGCCGTGCAGCATCAGGCGCTGCGCCAGCGCGCGACCAATCGCCACCGACGCCGGCGAGGTTTCGATCACCGATCCGACCGGCGCATCGCGCAAATTTTCCGGGATCACGCTGGCGGGCACGTCCTTGCCGGCGATCGGCAGGAACATCAGGTCCTGACAAGCGACCAACCGCTCGCGCCAGGCATCGCCCGCCTTGACCAATTGGCGGATCGGCAGCGCGTCGAAGAATTCGTTGGCGACCGCGATGATCGGCCGGTCGTCGGGCAATTGCGTGATATCGTCGTGCCAGGTGGCATAGGGGACCGCAGCGCGCTGCCGGGCGCGCAGCGTCGGGCTGGTTTCGACGAAATGGACCGGCGGATCGAGCCCGACCCGGCCCATCGCGCGCATCGCATCGGCGGTCAGCGTGCCGCGCCCGGGGCCGAGTTCGACCCAATAGATGTCAGGCTCGCCTGCGCGCTGCCACAGATCGGCGGCCCATAGTCCGATCAGCTCGCCGAACATCTGGCTGACTTCGGGCGCGGTGGTGAAATCGCCCGCCGATCCCAACGGGTCGCGGGTCGCATAATATTCGGCATTGGCCGCTGCCATGTACTGCGACAATGGGATCGGCCCCGCCATGGTGATGGCGCGCGACAGCCGATCGGGCAGCGACCCGTCCATCTCAGGCGACGCTTTCGTCCCCGGCGATCGGGGTGACGCGATCGCGCCGGCCTTTGGCCGTCCAGATCAGATAGATGCCACCCAGAATCATCGGCACGCACAGCCATTGGCCCATGTGCAGATAGCCATTGTCGAAGATCGTCCCCTGGAACTGGGCGTCGGGCTCGCGGAAGAATTCGACGATGAAGCGCGCAAGGCCGTAGCCGGTCAGGAACAGCCCGACGAGCTTGCCCGGCTCGTAGCGCGCCTTGGTTCGCCAGAAGGCGTAGGCGAGCAGCGCGGCCAGCACGACGCCTTCGAGCAGTGCCTCGTAAAGCTGGCTGGGATGGCGCGGCATCGGACCGGCATTGGGGAAGATCATTGCCCAGGGCAGGCTGGCATCGGTGGGCTTGCCCCACAATTCGCCGTTCACGAAATTGGCCAGACGACCGAAGAATAGCCCGAACGGGGCGCAGCAGGCGACATAGTCATGGACGCGGAGCCAGCTGAGCTTGTTCCGCCGCGCGAACCAGAAGATGCCGAGCGAGGTGCCGATCACACCGCCGTGGAAGGACATCCCACCTTCCCATAATTTGAAGAAGCCAAATGAAAACAGCAGGCTGGGGAAATGTGTGTCGTAGAACAGCACATAGCCGATCCGTCCGCCGAGAATGATGCCGAGCGTCGCGTAGAACACCAAATCCTCGACGTGCCGCTTCGCCATCGGCGCGCCCGGCGCGCGCAGCATGCGCATCAGGTACATCCAGCCGACGACGATGCCGGCGATGTACGCAATCGAATACCATTTGATGTCGAATATATCGCGCCCGAACAAATGGATGTGCAGCAGCACCGGGTTAAGGTGCAGGTCGTTGAAATCGATCGCGGTCAGTGCATGCAGGATCAAGGCTTTTCCCCGGGCTTTGTCGCTCCCATAAGGGGGTCAGGGTCCCAAGTCGACAAAGACCAGGTGGAGAGAATGCCGATGCCGAGTGCGCTCGATCTACGGATGGACCGCGGAATCGCAAAGCTGACCGGTCCCGGCGCGCCGATGGCGGTGAGCGAGATCGAGGTGCGCGGTCGGACCTATCCGGCGATCGCCGCGGCACCGCCCAGCCTGGCGCATTATTTCGCGCATTTCTGCGCCCAGCACGCCGACGTGACGTTCCTGGTGGCGGGCGAGGAGCGGCTGACGTTCGGACAGGTGTACGACCAGGCTGGCGGCGTCGCGCGGTCGTTGGTGGCGCAGGGAATCAAGCGCGGTGACCGGGTCGGCATCGCGATGCGCAATTCGCCGTCCTGGATCGCGCTTTATATGGGCGTGCTGTTGGCGGGCGGCATCGCGGTGCTGCTCAACGGCTGGTGGCAGTCGGAGGAATTCGCCAACGCGCTGGCCGAGGTCGAATGTTCGATCGTGTTCGCCGATCCGCCGCGCGGCAAAAGGCTGGCTGACATCGAGGGCCTGACCGCCAGGGTGGTGGTGATCGACGATTTCAAGCCGCTGTCCGAGGCGCTCGCCACGACGATGGGCAACGCGGAGACGGCGCTGCCCGAGCTCGGTCCCGACGATCTTGCCACGATCCTATTCACCAGCGGCTCGACCGGGCAATGCAAAGGCGCGCTCAGCGATCATCGCGCAGTGCTGCAGGCGACGCTCAATTACCTCACCCAGGCGCTGATGATGCTGGGTTTCGCGACGGAAGACGGCAATCCGCCGCAAGGCCAGCCATCGACTCTGCTCAACGTGCCGCTTTTTCATGTCACCGCCGAGGTGCCGGTGATGCTGCAAAGCTTCGCAATGGGCCGCAAGCTGGTGCTGATGCCCAAATGGGATGCCGAGGACGCGATGCGGCTGATCGAGCGCGAGCAGATCAGCTATTTCGTCGGTGTGCCGCTGATGAGCTTCGAGATCCTGACGCACCCCAATCGCGCCAAATACGATCTGTCGACGGTGACCGATTTCGCCGCCGGCGGGGCGCCGCGCCCAATCGACCATGTCCGCCGGATCAACGAGGAAATGGGCGGGGGCGCGCCACTGATCGGCTATGGCCTGACCGAGACCAATGGCGTTGGCTGCGGCAATTGGCGCGAAAATTATCTCGCCAAGCCCAATTCGACCGGCCGCGCCTCGGCGCCGTTGGTCGATCTCGCAATCCTCGACGATGCGGGCAACAAGGTCGCGGCGGGCGAGCGCGGCGAGGTGGCGATCCGCTCGATCTGCAATTTCCGCGAATATTGGCACCGGCCTGACGCGACTGCCGCGGCGTTCAGCAAGCATGGTTATTTCCTGACCGGCGATATCGGCTATCTCGACGAGGACGGCTATCTGTTCATCGTTGACCGCAAGAAGGATATCATCATCCGCGGTGGCGAGAATATCAGCTGCCAGGAAGTCGAGGCGGCGATCTACGAGCATCCGCTGGTCGCCGAGGCGGCGGTGTTCGGCCTGCCCGATGAGCGTTTCGGCGAAGTGCCCGGCGCCGTCGTCCATTTCCATGATGGCGAGACGGTCGACGAAGCCGCACTGCAGGGTTTTTTGTGCGAGCATATCGCGGCGTTCAAGGTGCCGGCGCGGATCTGGATCGCGCCCGACCCGCTGCCGCGGCTGGGCACCGAGAAGATCGACAAGGTCGGTCTCCGCGCCAAATATCGCGCGCTGGCGGTTGCCTAGCGACGTTGAAAATCCGCTTCCGTCCAGGAGAGGAGCTTGGCGGGCTTCCCCGCCAGGCCCCCTCGCGATAGAGCGGGGCGATGGCTGACGACGCTCCGACCAAAGCCCACCTGACGCGTCGCCAGTTGCTGATCGGTGGCGGCGTCGGAGTCGGGCTGGTGATCGCTTGGACAGTCTGGCCCCGGCGCTACGGCCCGAACCTGACGGCCGCGAAAGGCGAGCACATCTTCAATGCCTGGCTGAAGATCGGCGAAGACGGGCATGTCACCGTCGCGGTGCCGCAAGCCGAGCACGGCCAGGGGAGCTGGACCACCCTGCCGCAGATCGTCGCCGATGAGCTTGGCGCCGACTGGCGCACCGTCGCGGTCGAGCCGGCGCCGCTCAACCCGCTCTACGCCAACCCGCTGGCGGCATCGGAATTGTTCGACGGCGTGTTCGATCGATTGCCGCAGAATATACGCGAAGGCCATGTCACGCGGTCGGCGCTGATGCTGACCGCCAGCTCGACATCGGTGCGCCAGTTCGAAGGCGATCTGCGCGATGCGGGCGCCGCGGCGCGCGTGCTGCTGCAGAAAGCGGCGGCGAAACGGTGGAATACCGATTGGCAAGCGACTGGCACCGCGCAAGGCTTCGTCGTCCACGACAAGGACAAATTGCGGTTCGGCGAGCTGGCCGCCGAGGCGGTCGGCGGCAGCTTGCCCGACCCGCTGCCGCTGCGCGCGGGCGAAAACGGCCGGCTTTCGGGCCAGTCGCTGCAACGGCTCGACAGCCCGGCCAAGATCGATGGCTCGGTCAATTTCGCCGCCGACATGCGCCTGCCCGGCATGGTGTTCGCGGCGATCCGCCAGGGGCCTACGCCCGACAGCCGGTTGGTCAGCGCCGACAAGGCGGCGGCGGATCGCGTGCGCGGTGTGCTCAAAGTGGTCGAGGGCGATCATTGGGTCGCTGCCGTCGCCGACAATTGGTGGGCGGCCAACCGGGCGCTCGGCGCGCTTGCCCCGCGCTTTGCCGCGCCGGTCGGCGGGGCGAGCGATTATTCGATCCGTAGTGCGCTCGATACGGCGCTGAACGGCGACGGTATCCGGATCGGTGCCGCCGGCGATGTCGGCGCCGCCTTTCGTGGCGTGCAGGTAGTGAGCGCGGAATATCGCGCCGCGCCCGCGCTCCATGCCGCGATCGAACCGCGAACGGCGACCGCCGCTTGGAGCGACGGGTCGGTCGAATTGTGGATGCCGACGCTTGCCCCAGGACTCGCGCGATCGGCGGTCGCCACGGCGATGGGCGTGGGCGAGGATGCGGTGATCGTCCATCCGATGCCGATCGGCGGCGGGTTCGGGATCGGGCTCGAATCGGACGCCGGGGTGCAGGCGGCGGCGATCGCCCGCGCGATCGACCGGCCGGTGCAATTGACCTGGTCGCGCGCCGAGGACTGCGTGCATGATCGGTTCCGCGCGCCGGCCGCGGCGCGGATGACCGGACGCGTCGATCAGAACGGACGGCTGGTCGGGCTGCTCGCCAAGATCGCCGCGCCATCGACCGGTCACGAACTCGCCGCGCGGTTGCTGGCGAGCGACAAGGCGGCGCAGGCCGCGCTGGCGCTGCCCGCCAATGGCGATGCCTATGCCGTCGCCGGCGCCACGCCTTTCTACCAGATTCCCAATTGGGCGCTCGATCATCATCCTGCTGACGTCGGTATCCCGACGGGCCATTGGCGGTCGGGCGCGCACAGCTACACCTGCTTCTTCACCGAATGTTTCATCGACGAACTGGCCCACGCCGCCAATACCGAGCCGCTGTCATTCCGCGTCGCGATGCTGGGCGGTAATGCCCGGCTGGCGCGCTGCCTGACGACGGTGGCCGCGCTCGGCGGCTGGGAAGGCGGTGTGGCGGGGAGCGGGCAGGGGATCGCCTGCCACAGTTTTCGCGGCAGCCATATCGCGGTGTTCGCCGAAGCGCATATCGAGGAGGACCAGTCGATCGGGATCGACCGCATCGTCGCCGCGATCGATTGCGGGCGGCAGATCAATCCCGACATCGTCCGCCAGAATATCGAAGGCGGGTTGGTATTCGGCATCGCCCAGGCGCTCGGCGCCTCGACCCGGTTCAAGGACGGCATCGCCACTTCGCGCGGGTTCGGCGACCTCGATCTGCCGGTGCTCGCCGACATGCCCGACATTACCGTCGAATTGATCGCCAGCGAGGCCGATCCCGGCGGCGTGTCCGAACTGGCGGTGCCGCCGGTCGCGCCGGCGATCGCCAACGCCCTGCAATCGGCGACGGGTTTCCGCATTCGCAGCCTGCCGCTCAAGATAGGAGAGGCGTGATGCGCGCCTTCAACCCCGCCCGTCACCCCGGCCTGGTGCCGTGTTCGAGCTTTGGCTTGCCCCCGGCAAGCCAAGATCGTGTCCGGGGGACACGATCTCGCTCGAACATCAACCCTCCGCAACGGAATCCAGCCATTGTCGCGCCTTGGATGCCGGGACAAGCCCGGCATGACGGGGAGGGCTTGGCGTGACGATACCGCCAAACCACCCGTCCATCCCAGTTCCCCGCATCGGCGTGTTGCTGATCAATCTCGGCACGCCTGACGAGGCCAGTCCGAAAGCGGTGAAGCGCTACCTCGCCGAATTCCTGTCCGATCGCCGGGTGGTGGAAATCCCCCCGCTGGCCTGGCAACCGATCCTGCGCGGCATCATCCTCACCACCCGCCCGAAGAAGTCGGCGCATGCCTATCAACAGGTCTGGACCGACGCGGGATCGCCACTAGCCGCCGTCACCCGTGCGCAGGCGGAAGCGCTGAAAGACGCATGGCCGGGCGTCACCGTCGACTGGGCGATGCGTTACGGCAGCCCGGCGATCGGCGACCAATTGGAGGCGATGAAGGCGGTGGGATGCGAGCGCATCCTGATCGCCCCACTTTACCCGCAATATTGCGCCGCGACGACCGCGACCGCCAACGACAAGGCGTTCGAGGCACTGGCTGCGATGCGCTGGCAGCCGGCGATCCGCACCTTGCCGCCTTATCACGATGATCCCGCTTATATCGACGCGCTGGCGCAGTCGGTGCGCGCCTCGCTCGCAGCACTCGATTTCGAGCCTGAGGCATTGATGGCGAGCTTCCACGGCATGCCGGCGCGTACACTCGAGCTCGGCGACCCCTATCATTGCCATTGCCAGAAGACCGCGCGCCTGCTCGGCGAGGCGTTGGGGCGCGAGTTGATCGTCAGCTTTCAATCGCGCTTCGGTCGGGCCAAATGGCTCGAGCCCGCGACCGATACGACGCTCGCAGCATTGCCGGGGCAGGGGATCAAGCGCATCGCGATCATCGCGCCAGGCTTTTCGGCCGATTGCCTCGAGACGCTGGAGGAATTGGCGATCCGCGGCCGCGATACGTTCCTGACCGCGGGCGGCGACCGTTTCGCGTATCTGTCATGTCTCAATGATAGCGCGCCGGGCCTGACCATGCTCCGCGACATCTTGTCGCGGGAACTTGCCGGTTGGATCAGCGCTCAATAGCCTCGACCCGACGACACCGCCCGAATCAGGGCCAATAGGAGAGAAAAATGGCACGCGTAGCGATCGTAACCGGCGGAACGCGCGGGATCGGCGAGGCGATCAGCCTGGCGCTCAAGGACATGGGGATGACCGTCGCGGCGAATTATGCCGGCAATGACGAACGCGCCCGCGAATTTTCCGACCGCACCGGGATCAAGGCGTTCAAATGGGACGTCGGCGACTATGATGCGTGCCAGGATGGCGTGAAACAGGTCGAGGAAGAGCTCGGCCCGGTCGATGTGGTGGTCAACAATGCCGGCATCACTCGCGACGGCACGATCCTCAAGATGACCTACCAGATGTGGAAAGAGGTCATGGACACCAATCTGGGCGGTTGCTTCAACATGGCCAAGGCGACTTTCCCTGGCATGCGCGAGCGCAAATGGGGTCGGATCGTCAATATCGGTTCGATCAACGGCCAGGCCGGGCAATATGGCCAGGTCAATTACGCCGCGGCCAAATCGGGCATCCACGGCTTCACGAAGGCGCTGGCACAGGAAGGCGCGCGGGCCGGCGTGACGGTCAACGCGATCGCGCCCGGCTATATCGATACCGACATGGTGGCAGCGGTGCCGGCCGACGTGCTCGAGAAGATCGTCGCCAAGATTCCGGTCGGGCGCTTGGGCCAGGCGCAGGAGATCGCGCGCGGCGTGGCGTTCCTGTGTTCCGAAGATGGTGGGTTCGTTACCGGCTCGACGCTGAGCATCAACGGCGGGCAGCATATGTACTGACGGGCGGAGGCGCGGAAGCGACGCTTCCGCGCCGGTCGCGCCTGCGGCGCGAGCGCCCGGCACGGCCGGCGGGTCGGCAAAGCCGAACCCGTCCGACGACGGCGGCTTTGCCGCCGGCGGGACGCCATGGGAATTATCCACATGAAGTCCGACCTTGATAAAGCTTGGGGGGAATTGGAGTCGATCCGACGCTCGGCCTCTGTGGCCAAAATCGGGGGATTCCGGCCGCCAGACGATCCGATCACTTCTTGGATGATCAAAGGCGTTAGCCTTCAGGGCGAGCGCGCGCCGACTTGGAACGGCAGAGAAATGTTTCCGCTTATTCAAGTCAGGATCGATGAGCTGCCAGTCGTCCCGCAATCTTTGCATGGCGTCGCGATGCTAGTCGTGTTCATGACCCGATCGACAATACCGTTCGACAAGGCGCACGGAGAAGGTTGGTTAATTCGGGAGTATGCGTCGTTGGATGGCCTCGTGCCGATGCCAGCCGGTGATGTTCCGTATCGCCCGTTCGCAATTGCCTGGGAAAAAGTCGAAGATGACATGCCGGGATGGGAAGATGCTTGGGAATTGGTTGATCTGACGGCGATCAACGACGATGAAACGGCAAGCAACCGGTTCTTCTCCGAATTCAACCGCTATAACGGCACCAAATTTGGCGGATACCCGGTCGAAATCCAACACGGCGCCGGCGTTGGTGATTTTGTCTTTCAAATTGATTCAGACCCGAAGTCCGGCTGGAACTGGGCTGGTGATGGCATCGCTCATTTTCACCGTGCGGAAGGCGAGGATTGGCGTTTCTCGTGCCAGATGACCTGACCCCAAGACGCTGTCAGAAATTCATTATTGAGCGCGCGCCGCGCTAGGTGCGGCGACAGAAAGGCCGCCGGCAAGCCATCGATCGGATCGGGCTTCGCGCCCCCGCCGACCGTGTTGGTCGCTCGCGCTTTACGCGATCGGCGCTTTGCTCTGACGGTGCCACGCCTTTGCCTCGCGATATGACCTGCGAGGTCATGTCGCGGGGCCCGTGCGCTTGGTAACCGATCCGCACGGGCGCGAAAGCGCGTTTCAGTTCGGGGTGATGATATGCAGATCGCGCGCAGAGACTTCCTGAAATACGGCGGCGGCACGGTGGCGGCGCTCGCGGTTCCGGGAGGATTGGCGGCTGCCGTTGGTCCTCGCAAGCCGATCATCGACGTCCACATGCATGCTTATCCGGCCACGATGAAGCTGCCCGTCCCGATCGTGAACCCGATCACCGGCGCGAAGAGCTCGATCATCACCGGGGCAGACCATCTCACTGCCTGTCTCGAGCAGATGCGGCGGTACAATATCGTCAAGGGCGTGGTCAGCGGCGGCGATGGCGACCGCTTGCAGGCAGCCTATGATTGGCAGGATCGCGATCGCGCACGCATCGTCGCCGGCGCCGGCATCCGCGGCTCGGAGGACACGCCGCTGCCGCCGCTCGAAACGCTGCGCAGCGCCTTCGCCTCGGGCAAGCTGAAGGTGTTGGGCGAGATCACCGCGCAATATGCCGGCCTGTCGATCAGCGATCCCAAATACGACCCCTATCTGGCCCTCGCCGAGGAATTCGACGCCCCGGTGGCGATCCATCTCGGCACAATGCCCGCGGGAACCACGTTCGATCCATGTTGCCGCACGGCGCGGGCGGCGTTCGGGCATCCGGAGACGGTGGAGGGCGCGCTCAACAAGCATCCAAAGCTGCGCGTCAACCTGATGCACAGCGGTTGGCCCTATATCGAAGAAGCCGAGGCGATGATGATGCTCTACGACAACGTCAACATCGACACAGGCGCGCTGTCATGGCTGCTGCCGCGGCCGGCCTTTCACGACTATCTGCGTCGACTGGTCGATGCCGGCTTCGGCAAACGGGTGATGTTCGGGTCCGACCACATGTACTGGCCCGATGGGATAGGGCTCGCGGTCGAGCATGTCGAGGCCGCGACGTTCCTGACCGAGGAGCAGAAGAGCGACATTTTCTACAATAATGCGGCGGCCTTTTATAAGCTGGCACCCGCGGCTCCCGTGACCCTCTCCGATGCTGATGCAACCCGCACACCGAATGGCTAATGTTGGCGTGTCAGGCTTCTAGCGCGCGGTGACCGCCACCGGGCCCAGGATGCCGGAGGGCTGGCCAGCCGGTGCATAGACGAGCAGCGCGACGATGCGCGGTCCGGCGCCGGGCGCGATCGGTGCGCGCAGGGGAGCGGTATCGGTGCCGTCCTTGACGGCTGTTCGGGTGCCGTCGATCCAGAGTTCGGCCCTGCCGCCAACCGCGTCGAACGCGATCATGCCTCCTTCGGCGGCGATACGCTTCCAGGGGATGATGCGCGCTCGATAGAGCCGCCACCCGGGCTGCGCCTCTCCGGGCGTGGGGTCGCCGCTATGGATGAGGTCCCAGCTGTTGTTGTCGCCATCGGCGGGGGCGAGACCGGGATCGGGGCGTTGGGTGAAGGTCGGCGAACGGCGCCAATCACGTAGCTTCAACACGGTCGGAACGACCGCGACCTGCGGGCGCGGGGCGATATCGGCACGATCGAGCTTCAGCACGGCGGGTTTCAGCCCGGACGCTGTGGCGCGGACGGTGATGCGTCCCCGGCCCGCATCGGCGCGGATGATCAACTGGGCCAGGCCATTGAACAGCGACCGTTCGCCCGCAGGCCCCGCAAACTGCTCGGGCTCGTGACTGTTGGGATCGCCATTGCCGACACCCAATAAAGTCGCACCCTCGACCGTGAAGCGCGTCGCCAGATTGGCGGTCGGGACGTGGCGGCCGCGCGCATCGATCGCGTCGATGGTGATCGGCTGGGCGTCCTCGTCGTCGCCGGCCATGACCATGCGCGCGGGCGTAAGTCGCAGCGCCACCGGCGCGCCCGCTGTCTCGTGCACCGCGGTCGCCACCACCTTGCCGCCGCGCATTGCCCGCGCCTCGATCCGGCCGGGAGCATAGGGAACGGTCCATTCATTCCCCATGATGCGGTCGACCCGCTGCACGCCAAGGTCGCGGCCGTTGAGCATTAGCGCCACGGTCTCGGCGTTGCTGGTGACGAAGACCTTGATCGGCTGACCCTCGCGGCCGGGCCAGGTCCAGTGCGGGGCGATCGCCACGACCGGCCGGTCGTCGACCCAGTGTGCGCTGTGGATGTCGAAGGCGGTCTTGGGAAAGCCGCACAGGTCGAGAATGCCGAAGAAGCTGGAGATGGTCGGCCATTCGTGCGGCGTCGGCTCGCCGTGATAGTCGAACCCGGTCCAGACGAAGCCGCCCGCGACGAAGGGGCGCTCGGCGATGTTCTTCCACGATGCGCGGTGCGTGCCGCCCCAGCTTGCGGCATCGGTGTCGTAGGACGTGATGACATGCCCGGCGGGATCGGTGGTGAAGGCGCCGCGCGTCTCGAACGCGCTGGTGTCCTCCGAACTCGTCATCGGCTTGCTCGGGTTGAGCCGGTGAAACTTGTCGTAATCGCCCTGATAATAGTTGAACCCCATCACGTCGACGACGGACGACACGTTGGAAGGAGTGTAGAACGAGCCGTTCATCGCCGCGGTGATCGGCCGGCTGTCGTCGAGCCGGCGGACAGCGGCCGACATACGGCGCACCATCTCCACCCCGGCTTCGGTGCCCTGCATCGGCTCCTCGTTGAACACCGACCAGAGAATCACGCTCGGGTGGTTGCGGTCGCGCCGGACGAGCCATTCGAGCTGGGCGAGATAGTCGGGCGCCGGATTGAAGTTGCGATTCTCGTCCATGACGAGGAAACCCATCCGGTCGCACCAGTCGAGCAGCTCGGCAGTGGGCGCGTTGTGCGACATGCGGATCGCGTTGCAACCCATCGCCTTGAGCCGCTCCAACCGCCAGGCGAGCAGCGCATCGGGCATCGCGACGCCGACCCCGGCATGGTCCTGATGGAGGCAGACTCCCTTGAGCTTGACCGGTCGGTCGTTGACGAACAGCCCCTTGTCGGCATCGAAGCGTATCGTGCGGAAGCCGATCGCGACGCGACGCTCGTCGACGATCTCGCCACCGCGCAGCACGCGGGTCCGCACCGTATGGAGCGTCGGCGTCTCGACCGACCAGCGCGCGGGGGTGCCGGCCTCGAGAGTCAGCGCGGCATCGGCTCGTCCCAGCACGGGGACGGGCACGTCGGTCCGTTCCGTCGCGATCTCGCGGCCGTCGGGATCGAGCAGGGCCGTCTCGACCGTCACGTTCGCAGCGGCGCGATCGATGTTGGCGAGGGTCGCGGTGACGGGGACGCGCCAGTGTCCGTCGGGCCCCTGGCGCGGATCGCAATGGACACCGTCGCTGACGATGGCGACGGGGGCGCGGCGAACCAGCCAGACATGGCGGTAGAGGCCGGCGCCCTCGTACCACCAGCCCTCCTTGGCATCGGCATCGGCGCGCACGACGATCATGTTGGTCTCGTCGCCGAAGCGCGCGAACGGCGTCAGATCGACATAGATGCTGTTATAGCCCGACCAATTGTGCACAGCGAGGCTGCCATTGACCCAGATCGTTGCATTGGTGGCGATGCCGTCAAAATGGAGCTCGATCGTCTTGCCGCGATCGGCCGGGTCGAGCCGCAGCGCGCGCCGGTACCAGCCGATGCCGCGCGGGCGATACCCTTGCGAGACGTTCGCGGTGCGGACGAAGGGTTGCGCCGCCGCCCAGTCGTGCGGCAGCCGCACTTCCGCCCAGTCCGAATCGTCATAGGCCATCGCCGCCGCGCCGCGCGCATTGCCGGCCTTGACGCTCATATAGGTGTCATCGTGCCCCTGCGGCTCCGGCGTCGGGACGTCGCCTTGATGGAAACGCCAGCCCAATTCGAGGCGCGTGCGTGAGGGATCGGGCTCGGGGAGCCGCGGCAGGAGGCGCCGCTGGGGCTCCGGCATCGGAAAGCCGTCGCCATCGCCGCTCCCGTGCGTGGCAATCGCCGCCTGTCCGGGCACCGCAAGCAGCGCGCCCACACCGGCACCTCCGAGGAGAAGTTGGCGACGATCCATTGCTGATACTCCAACACGATGCGGGGAATGCGGGGTGCCCAGAGCGTGATGACGTGAGTTTGCCCCGTCGTGACGGAGCGGATTTTGGCGCAGGGCGAGGAACGAGGAGCGGAGCGATGCATAATGCATCGTGACCGACGAGAGACGCTGCCATGCGCCAAAAGGCGCCCGCCGCTTTGCGGTTGCCCGGGCGCGCCCGCTGGTCTGCGTCGCGGTCCTTGCGCGTAGCGCCGCTACGCGCTGCACGCCGCTCCTTGCCAGCGAACACGCCCGGGCAATCACGACGGGGCAAACCCACGTCATCACGCTCTAGACGTCGCTCAATTCGGCGACGAAATCATAGGCGTCGCCGCGATAATAAGAGCGGGTGACTTCGGCCGGGCGGCCATCGCGCAGAAAGGCGCGGCGCTCGATCAGCAGGCCGGCATGGCCGGGATCGACACCGAGCATGCGGGCATGCTCGCCGCCAAAAGGTACAGCCCTGAGTCGCTGCAGCGCGCGCACCGGCCGATTGCCGACTTTTTCGAGCGCGCCATAGAGCGAGTCCTCGACCGCATCGACCGAGGCGAGGCAATAGCCCGCGATGGTCGAGAATTCGAGCGCCATCGGTTCGTCATCGGCATAGCGGATGCGCGCGAAGCGGAGCACCGGCGCGCCTGGCGACAGCCCCAGCATCATCGCTTCTTCCGGGTTCACCTGGCCGGGTGCGCGCGAAATCCAGCTGCTGCTCGCCCGGCGGCCACGCGCCGCCATGTCCTCGGTGAAGGAGGAGAGCTTGGAGAAACTCTTTTCGACACGCCCGGCAACGAAGGTGCCGGCGCCGCGCCGGCGGGTGAGCAGCCCCTCCTCGACGAGCCGGCCGATCGCCTTGCGCACGGTGATGCGCGACACGTTATATTCGGTGGCGAGATCGCGCTCGGGAGGGATCGCGTTGCCGGCGACGAGGATGTCGGCGCCGATCGCGTCGCGAATGAGCTGTTCGAGCTGGAGGTAAAGCGGGGACGGATTGTCCTCGCGCAAACGTCCCATCTGATCCGAAAACGCCATCAACTCCTCCCCCCGGGAGGCATCTTGTCGCCATCGCTGCCTCGCATGAGGTAACGCTATCGCAACCGGCCCGGTCGGGCAATGGGATGGTAGTGGATTTATATTGGTATCTACCGATGAAACCGCTCCTGAGTAGAGGTTGGCGTAGGGGCAGGAGCAAAAAAGTGGGAGCGGTAACAGTCTCCTATTGTGCCATAGGATCTATATTGGTTACACGTTCGGCGGCCGCGCCGGCCGGCGGAGGATGAAGATGCGGATTGCCGGGATGCGGCTGCGGAATCTGACTTGGGCGATAGCGTTCTGCAGTTCCGCGGCTTTCGCACAGGCATCCGATCCGCTCCCGTTGACACCTCTTCCCCAGTCCGTGGTGCGCGGCACGGGCAGCTTCACCGTGTCGGACGATGCGACGATCGGTACCGCACCGGATGACAGTGGCGCCAAGGCCGCGGCGCGCGTGCTGGCGGCGCATGTGAGGATCGAGCGCGGTCTAATGCTGGCTCCGCGAGAAGGCGCAGGCACGATCACGCTTGCGCGCGACGCTTCGATCCGCGGCGACGAAGCCTATCGGCTCGTGGTCGACGCGCGGGGCATCCGCATCAGCGCCTCGGGTGACCGCGGATTGCTCTACGGCGCGATGACCGTCGCCCAGCTGCTGAGCCCCGATCGCCGCTTCGGCGCGCCGGTCAAGGTGCCGGCGGTGGCGGTCGAAGATGCGCCCCGCTTCGGCTGGCGCGGGCTAATGCTCGACGTTGCCCGCCACTATCAGCCGATCGAGGCGATCTACGTGGTGGTGGACCAGATGGCGTCGGTGAAGCTCAACACGCTGCACCTGCATCTGACCGACGACCAGGGCTGGCGCTTCGAAGTGAAACGCTATCCCAAGCTCACCGAGCTGGGCGCGTGGCGCACGCCCCCTTCGGCCGGTGGTTCGCCTGGCGCCAAGGTGGGCGGCTTCTACACCCAGGACCAATTGAAGGCGTTGGTCGCCTATGCCGCCGAGCGCGGCATCACCATCGTCCCCGAAATCGACCTGCCCGGACATGCCCAGGCGCTGGTCGCGGCCTATCCCGAGTTCGGCGTGTTCGGCGACCGGCCCAGTGTCTCCCACGACTGGGGGGTCAATCCCTATCTGCTCAACCCCGGTCCCGAGGGCGTCGCCTTCGTCAAGCAGGTGCTCGACGAGCTGATCGCGGTGTTCCCAGGTACGTACATCCATCTCGGCGGCGACGAGGCGATCAAGGATCAGTGGCAGCGGTCCCCGCAAGTCCAGGCCCAAATCAAGGCACTCGGGCTGAAGGACGAGGATCAGCTGCAGAGCTGGCTGATCGACGAATTCGGCAGTTACCTAGCCGCCAAAGGTCGGCGCCTGATCGGCTGGGACGAGATTCTCGAGGGCGGGCTGCCGCCATCGGCCTCGGTGATGTCGTGGCGCGGCGAGAAGGGCGCGGTCGACGCCGCCAACCAGAATCACGACGTGGTGCTGAGCCCCGCGCCGACCTTGTATTTCGACAGCCTGCAGAGCGATCGCGCCGACGAACCGCCGGGGCGGCTTTCGATCCAGACGCTCGCCGATGTTTATAAATATGAGCCGATGCCCGTGGGGATTGATGCCGACAAGGCGAAACATGTGCTCGGTGCACAGGCCAATGCGTGGAGCGAATTCCTCGTCACGCCTTATCAGGTGCAGCACATGCTCTTCCCTCGCGCCGCGGCGCTTGCCGAGATCACCTGGTCGGCGAAGGGGAAGCGCGATTTCCCTGATTTCCTCGCGCGGCTCGATCCCCAGATCCAGCGCTGGCGGCGCTCGGGCGTGGAGGTCGCCGACAGCGCCTTTGCGGTGGGATTCCGGCTCGAGGGCACGCGCGGCGCGGCATTGCGCGCGAACCGGGTGCGCGTCGCGCTCGCGACCCAGGCGCCTTACGGCACGATCCGCTATACGCTCGACGGCAAGGCGCCCGGCGCGACATCGTCCGTCTACAAGACGCCGCTGGAGCTCAAGCCCGGCGTGACGATCCGCGCCGCGGCGTTCGACGCCGCCGGCCAGGCGACCGCTCGGCCGCGTAGCTTCGACACTGGCCGGACGGCGCTGCTCACGCGGACCAGCTCCGAGCTGGTTGCCTGTCCGCACGGCGCCTTCGGCCTGCGTGTGCCGCTGACCTCGGAGGCGACCGACAACGCGCCCGCGTTCAACGTCAATTTGTTCGACACGTGCAGCGCCTATCCGGCGGCACCGCTCGATCTGGCCAGGAGCTTCACCGTCGACGTTGCCCGGCTGCCACGGCACTATGGGCTCGCGCACGAGGCCAAGGCGCTGCGCGACCATTATAATATCACCACTTATGGCGAATTGGTGATCGTCGCGCGCTGCATCGCCGCAGCCAAGGACAAGGCAATCGCGCCGATCGTGGTCGCCACATTCCCGCTGCCCGACCCGGCGGCGGCGCCCGCGCGGTTCAGCGTCTCGGGCGCTCTGCCGGCGATGGCGGGTGACGAGGATCTCTGCTTCCAGTTCACCGCGCCGCTGTCCGGCCCCTATTATGCGGTCGAACGCGCGATACTCCGGGAGACGACGAAATGAGGTGGGGTAGGCTCGCGCTGTTGCTGCCGGCGCTCCTCGTCAGCGTATCCGCCTGGGCGGCGCCGCGCGAGACGGTATCGCTCGACGGGGCGTGGGAAGTAAGGATCGATCCCACCGACCAGGCGGCGAAGGCGCACCCTAAAGAGGCGCGATGGTTTCCCGCGCACGTGCCGGGCAGCGTCCAGCAGGACCTGATCGCCGCCGGTCGGGTCCCGGATCCTTTCAAGGGGATCAATGAGGCACCGATCCAATGGGCAGGGCTGACGAACTGGCAGTTTCGCCGGGTGATCGACGTGACGCCAGCGATGCTGGCGCGCGGGCGTGTCGATCTGGTGTTCGACGGGCTCGACACGTTCGCGACGGTGACCGTGAACGGCAAGCAATTGCTGACCGCCGACAATGCGCATCGGCGCTGGCGGGTCGATGCCAAAGCGGCGCTGAAGCCGGGGCGCAACGAGCTGATCGTCGCCATCGCCTCGCCGATCCGGACGCTCCAGCCGATGGTGCTGGCCACGCCCAATCCGCTGCCGGGCGAATATGATTCCGCGTTCGGCGACGAGCCCAAGGGCAAGCAGACCTCGCCTTACATCCGCAAGCCCAAATATCAGTACAGCTGGGACTGGGCGCCACGGCTGGTCGCCATTGGCCTATGGCGGCCGGTGCGGCTCGAGGCGTGGGACGAGGCGCGGATCGACGGCTTCCGCGTGGACCAGGAAGCGATCAACGACAATGAGGCGCGGCTGGTCGCGCGCTGGCGGATCACGGCCGATGGCCCAGCGAACGTGACGGTGCGGGCGCGGGTGACCGGGCCGGACGGCAGGGCCATCGAGGTCAGCCGCGCCGCCAGCCTGATTGCCGGCGACAATTGGGTGAGCGCGCCGATCGCGATCGAGAAGCCGCAGCGCTGGTGGCCGGTCGGCTATGGCGCGCAGCCGCTCTATTCGGTCGAGGCGCTGCTCGACACTGGCGGCGGGGCCAGCGACCGTGTGGTCCAGCGGATCGGGCTGCGCACCACCGAGCTGATCCGCAAGGACGGTAGCTTCGGCTTCCGGATCAACGGCGTGCCGATCTTCGCCAAGGGTGCCAATCTCGTTCCGTTCGACAGCTTCCCCACGCGCGTATCCGACGCGCAGATGCGCCAAATCCTGCAAAGCGCGCGCGACGCCAATATGAACATGATCCGGGTCTGGGGCGGCGGTTATTATCTGGACGATGCTTTCTATACGCTCGCCGACGAGATGGGCCTGATGATCTGGCAGGACTTCATGTTCGGCGGAGCGGTGACGCCGCCCGATGCGGCGTTCCGCGACAATGTGCGGGTCGAGGCCGAGGAGCAGGTCGAGCGGCTCCAGCCGCATCCCGCTTTGGTCGGCTGGTCGGGCGGCAACGAGATCCTGGCGGGCTGGGAGAATTGGTCCGACCGCAAGGACTTCAAGAAGCGCGTCGGCGCCGACGAACAGGAGCGGATCGGTACGGGCATGGCGGTGCTGTTCGACCGCGTGTTGCGCGACGCCGTGCTGACCCGAGCACCGGGCACGCCCTATTGGCCGGGCTCGCCCTCTACCGATTATGAAGGGCCCATCGACACCGGCAAGGATGGTGACCGGCATTTCTGGGACGTGTGGTCGGGCTCCAAACCGGTCGAGCGCTATCTCGATTCCTGTCCGCGCTTCATGTCCGAATATGGTTTTCAGGCGATGCCGGACCTGTCGACGATCCGCGGCTTCGCGGGCAAGGGGCCGCTCGCGATCGACAGCCCGGTGCTCAAGGCGCATCAGAAGTTCCTGGCCGGCGAGGGCAATAGTCGCCTTCAACTCTATCTCGACCAGCGGCTGCGCAAGCCCCGCGATTTCGCCGATTTGGTCTATCTCACTCAGGTCAACCAAGCCCAGGCGATCGAGATGGCGGCCCGGCACCACCGCGCGTGCCGTCCGGTGACCCTGGGCTCGCTCTATTGGCAGCTCAACGACACATGGCCGGCAATCTCGTGGTCGAGCATCGACTATAATGGGCAGTGGAAGCTGCTCCAATATGCGGCGCGGCGCTTCTTCGCGCCGCAGGCGATCGTCGCCGAGCATAAGGACGACGCCACACGCATCGCACTCGTCTCCGACGCGACCGCCCCGATCGCGGCCGAATGGCGCATCCGGGCGTTCGACATGGCCGGTAAGCCGATCGGCACGAAGAGCGCCAAAGTGACGCTCGCGCCGTTGGGCGCGCAGGAAGCGGCGAGTATCGCCGATGCCGATCTGTTCGCGGGCACCGATCCCAAAGCGAGCTTCGCCGTCGCCGAGTTGCTGGTCGACGGACGCGCCGTCTCGCGCACGATCGTCGAACGCGCGCTGCCCAAGGACATGACCTATCCGGCGCCCGCGCTCACTGCGCGCTGGGACGGCAAGCGCGTGACGATAACCGCGGGCGCGCTTGCCCGCGCGGTGATGCTCGATTTCGGCGACCTCGCCGCGCAGCCGAGCGATGATGGGTTCGACCTGCTCCCCGGCGAGAGCGTGACAATCGACGTGGTATCCGACGCATCCGGTGCGGCGCTCCGCAAGGCCCTCACTTTGCGCACATTGGGGCCGCAATGAGCATTCCGCTGATCCTGCTCGCCTTGTTCGGGCCCGATCCCGACGCCGTGGCCAAGGCGGTCGATACGATGACCGTCGAGGAGAAGGCGGCGCAACTCCAGAATACGGCCCCCGCCGATCCCGAGGCCGGGCTTCCCGCTTATGACTGGTGGAACGAAGGGCTGCACGGGCTGGCCCGCGACGGCGATGCCACCGTCTTTCCCCAGGCGATCGGGTTGGCCGCAACCTGGGATACCGACCTGATGCGGCGCGTCGGCGATGTGGTCGCGACCGAGGCGCGCGCCAAGTTCAATGCGCGCCCGATCGGGGCCGATCGGCGGATCTATGAAGGGCTGACGATCTGGTCGCCCAATATCAATATCTTCCGCGATCCGCGCTGGGGCCGCGGCCAGGAAACCTATGGCGAGGACCCGTATCTGACCGGGCATCTCGGCGTAGCCTTCATCCAGGGCTTGCAGGGTCCCGACCCCGCCCACCCCAAGGTGATCGCCACGCCCAAGCATTTCGTGGTGCATAGCGGCCCCGAGGCGGGGCGCGACGGCTTCGACGTCGATCCCAGTCCGCAGGACCTGGAATCGACCTATCTCCCCGCTTTCCGGCTGGCGGTGACGGAGGGCAAGGCGCGGTCGCTGATGTGCGCGTACAACGCGATCCATGGCGTTCCCGCCTGCGCGCTGCCGTCGCTGATGATCGACCGCCTGCGCCGCGATTGGGGTTTTACCGGCTTTACCGTTTCCGACTGCGATGCCGTCGCAAACATCTCTCTGTATCACCATTACCGGCTCGACACGGCGGCGGCCGCCGCCGCGGCGATCAAGGGCGGCACCGATCTCAATTGCGGATCGGCCTATGCCGCCTTGCCGCAGGCGGTGAAGCGCGGGCTGGTGAGCGAGGCCGAGATCGACACCGCACTCGTCCGCGCGCTCTCGGCGCGGCAGGCGCTCGGCATCGTCTTTGGCGCCGCCAGCCCTTGGAACCGGATTGCTCCCGACGCGGTCGGCGCGCCGGCGCATCGCGCGCTGGCGCTGGAGGCGGCGCGCAAGGCGATCGTGCTGCTCAAGAACGACGCCGGACGGCTGCCGCTCGCGCCGGGCAGTCGCGTCGCCGTGATCGGCGCCGATGCCGACGATCTGAACATCCTCGAAGCCAATTACCATGGCACTGCCGTCGATCCCGTCACGCCGCTGGAGGGCATCCGTCGCCAGTTCGGCGCGACCAATGTGCGTTATGCCCAAGGCTCGACACTGGTCGATGGCGCGCCCGTGCTGGTACCCGAGACCGCGTTCACGACAGACGGCAAGCCCGGGCTGAAGGCTGAATATTTCGCGAGCGCGACCGTGGCCGGCACACCGGTCGCGGTGCGGCAGGATCGGCGGATCGACTTCAACTATACGCGCGCCGCGCCGCTTGCCGGGCTCGACCCTCGGGGCTTCGCGGTGCGCTGGACGGGGGTGCTCGTGCCGCCGGGCCCGGGCCGCTACACGCTGGCGATTGATATTCCGGCGTGCTGGAAGGATTGCAAGACGCACGACGCGGTGCGGCTGTGGATCGACGGCAAGCCGCTCCACCAGGGGCCGCTCGGCAAGGGGCGCGTCGAGCTTCCGTTCGTCAGCGACGGACGCCACCACGATTTCCGGCTCGAACTCGACCATCACGGCGAGGATGAGGGGATCAGGCTGCTATGGGTCCCGCCGGCCGAGCCCTTGCTCGCCCAGGCGGTGGCGGCCGCCCGCGATTCGGACGTGGTGGTGGCGGTGCTCGGACTCTCGCCCGATCTCGAAGGCGAAGCGCTGCCGGTGAGCGTGCCCGGCTTTGTCGGCGGCGATCGGACCGATATCGCCTTGCCGCTGGCGCAGCAGCGGCTGCTCCAGTCGCTTCGCGATACCGGCAAGCCGGTGGTGCTGGTGCTGGCCAGCGGCAGCGCAGTCTCGGTGGATCCAGGCATGGCCGATGCGATCCTCGCATCATGGTATCCGGGCGAAGCGGGCGGAACGGCGCTGGCCGAGACGCTGGCGGGGCTGAACAACCCCTCGGGACGCCTGCCCGTGACTTTCTACCGGTCGACGTCGGACCTGCCCGCATTCGTCGATTACGGGATGAAGGAGCGCACTTATCGCTTCTTCACCGGTACGCCGCTCTGGGGTTTCGGCTATGGCTTGAGCTACACCCGCTTCGACTATGCCGGGGTGATGGCGAAGGCGATCGGTACCGCCGCGCCGGTCGATGTGCGCGTCACCGTACGCAATAGCGGTGCGCGGGCAGGCGAGGAAGTCGTGCAGGCCTATCTCGTGCCGCCGGCCGAAAAAGGCACGACGTTCACAGCGCCCGTGCTGCAGCGCCAGTTAGTCGCTTTCCGCCGCGTGCCGCTGGCTCCCGGCAAGACCCAGACGCTGCGCTTCACGCTCGATTCGCGCAGCATCAGCACGGTTGCGCGCGACGGCACGCGTCGCGTCCTCCCGGGCCCCTATCGCCTCTGGGTGGGCGGCGGCCAGCCAGGCATGGCGCCTGGCCAATGGGTCGATTTCACGCTCGGCGGGGAAGCACAGGCATTGCCGAAATGATCGACCATCGCACCTTCGCCATCAGCCTTCCCGCGCTCGCCGACCGGCCGCCATCGTTATACTCCCGCTGAGAGAATCCGCATGACCGAGCTTTCCCGGCGCAGCCTGATCGCCACTGGTCTGGCGGCCGGCGCCGTGCCCGCACTTCCGGCAATGGCAGCCGCGCGTTCGGCTGCGCCCAAGCCGTTCGGCGCGGTGCCCAGCCCGCGGCAGTGGCGCTGGCATGGCCGCGAGCAATATGCCTTCGTCCATTTCTCGATCAACACCTTCACCGACAAGGAATGGGGTTATGGCGACGAGGACCCCAAGATCTTCAACCCCAGCGACTTCGATGCCGACCAGATCGTTGCCGCCGCCAAAACGGGTGGGCTCACGGGGCTGATCCTCACCGCCAAGCATCATGACGGCTTCTGCCTGTGGCCGACCAGGCTGACCGAGCATTGCATCCGCAACAGCCCGTACAAGGCCGGCCAGGGCGACATCGTGCGCGAGATGGCGGACGCCTGCCGCCGCGCGAAACTGCCGTTCGGTGTCTATCTCTCGCCCTGGGACCGCAACCACGCCGATTATGGCCGCCCCGCTTATGTCGATTATTATCGCGCCCAGCTGACCGAATTATGCACCCGCTACGGCGCATTGTTCGAAGTGTGGTTCGACGGCGCCAATGGCGGCGACGGTTATTATGGCGGCGCGCGCGAGGCGCGGAAGATCGATGCGCCGCGCTATTACGATTGGCCGTCGATCGTCGCCTTGGTCCACAAGCTCCAGCCCGATGCCTGCACCTTCGACCCGCTGGGTGCCGACATCCGTTGGGTCGGCAATGAGGACGGCGTTGCCGGCGACCCCTGCTGGCCGACCATGCCCAACGAGCCCTATGACCAGAAGAACGGCAATGCGGGGGTCCGCGGTGGCGCAATCTGGTGGCCCGCGGAAACCGACGTGTCGATCCGCCCGGGCTGGTTCTATCATGCCGACGAGGATTCCAAGGTCAAAAGCCCCGAACGGCTGATCCGGCTCCACGACGAATCGGTGGGGCGTGGGACCAATCTGAACCTCAACATCCCGCCCGATCGCCGTGGGCGGATTCCCGACCAGGACGTGCGGATCCTCAAGTCGTTTGGCGACGCGATCCGCGCCACCTTTGCCCGCGATCTGGCGCGGGATGCGGTCGCGCATGCCAGCCACAGCCGTGGCCCCGGCTTCGAGCCGGCGCGCGTGCTCGACGGCGATCGCGAGACCTATTGGGCAAGCCCCGACGGCGTGGTCGGTCCGACGCTGACGCTCGATCTCAAGCCGGGGACGCGCTTCGATGTGATTCGCCTGCGTGAGTATCTGCCGCTCGGCGTGCGGGTGACGCGCTTCGCGGTCGATGCGGAGATCGATGGCGCCTGGCGCACGCTTGCCGAGCATGACTGCATCTCGGCACAGCGCGTGATCCGGCTCGACGCGCCGATCGCGCCGCGCCGCGTGCGGCTGCGCGTGCTGGATGCGCCGGTCTGTCCGGCGATCAGCGAGTTCGCGTTGTTCCGTGCGGTCGCGCCGGTGCCCGTGCCGGCGATCGTCTCGAGCGACCCCAATGTGCTCGACGTGACCAAATGGAAGGTCGTGTCCGCCAGCGCGCCCGGTGCGGAGAGACTGCTCGATAATGATGTGGCGACGATCTGGGTTCAGGCGCGCCCGACGCCTGATGCGCCCGCGCAGGTGACGATCGATCTGGGTGCGGATACCAACCTCGCTGGATTCAGCCTCACTCCCTCGCGTCAGGTGATGACCGACGCAGCGCCACCCAAAGGCTATATCGCCGAAACGAGCCTGGATAATACCAATTGGGAACCAGCGGCGGCGGGCGAATTCGCCAATATCGCTTATGCGCTGTCCACACAGCGAATCGCCTTCGCAAGAAGGCGCCGCACTCGCTATCTGCGGTTGACCTTTGCTGAAGCGGCTGTGCCGGCGGCGAAGCTCGCGATCGCGGGCATAGGCGGATTTGTCGCGCGTCCATAGCGCCGAACGCTTCCCAAGCCGACGCCATCACCGGCTTCCAACCCTTTGAATAATTGCCCGACTGACGGCCCTGCGCGCGGCGCGGCGGCGTTTCCGTGCGACCGGAAGCGGCGAGTTGGTATGCAAGTGGTGCGAAAATGATAAACCAAAGTAATTTTTGGTATTGAATTGAATTTTTATATATGAGAAATTCTGTTGCACACGGAAAGAGTTTCCGGGGACGATTGGGGCGTTTTGAGCCTCTGGCAGGTCGCGAAGGATCTGGGATTGATAGCGATGGGGACGTCTCGCCGCGGCGCATTTGACTTCGGACTTGCCGGAGCCTCAGCGGCTGTCGTGCAGCCGGCGCCGGCGCGGCCAGCCGTCATCGTCGCGACCTTGAATCTCGATTCCGCCGCCAATGGCGTGGCCTTGAAGTTCGACCGCCGGGCGAGCACCGCTGCGCTGCGGCCCGGCCTAGCCTTTGCAATGAACAGCCAAGCAGGGGGCTCGTAAGTCCAAGCCGCCGAGAGCCCAAAGGGCCCGGTGGAACGAAGTGATTGTCAGGGATCGAAAAACAAGAGGGATTTAGTCATGCGTTTGCACAAGCTGTTATTGAGCACCACTTGCGCCGCCGGCCTGTTCGCCGTGCCTGCGATGGCACAGGAGGCGGCCAATCCGCCGGCCCCCGAAACCGCGCCGACCAACAATGTCGACATCATCGTCACCGGCAGCCGTATCACGCGTCCCAATACCAGCGCCGCTGCGCCGGTCACGTCGGTCACCTCCGATGCGATTCGCGCCCAGGCCGCGGTCAATATCGAGGAAGTGCTGAACCGCCTTCCGCAGGTCGCGCCGGACAGCCAGCAGAATTATCAGGATTCGGACGGCCGCCAGCGCGTCAAGCTGCGCAACCTGGGCTTCGAGCGTACGCTCACGCTGATCGACGGCAAGCGCGCCGGGACGATGAACGGCGTCGACCTCAACATGATCCCGACCGCGCTGATTGAGCGCGTCGACGTCCTGACCGGCGGCGCCTCGGCGGTCTATGGCTCGGACGCGGTTGCCGGCGTCGTCAATTTCATCATGAAGGACGACTTCACGGGCATCCAGCTCAACGCGAATTACAATTTATACGCGCATCAGAACAAGCCTGGCCTGATCTCGCAGGTTGCCAGCCAATACGGCTTCGCCCAACCGGCCCGCGGTTTCACCAACGACGGCGGTCGCGCCGATTTGTCGCTGACCGCAGGCACCAAGCTGTTCAACGATCGCTTCCACATCTCGGGCTATGTCAATTACCGCAAGGCCAACCTCGTTCCCTATGACGCGCGCGAGACTTCGGGCTGCCAGCTGGTCGAGGCCGTCAAGGACGGCCCGCTGACCTGCTCGACCTCGACCTACACCTATAACGGCTATGTGTCGCCGCTGAGCGGGCCCAACGCCGGCAACGCCTATGTGAACAATCCGAACGGCACGCGTACGTTCATTCCGTATTCGACTGCCGTGGCCGCCAACCCCTATTCCGATTATTCCTTCCAGCGCGCCAACGAACGCTGGAATGCGGGCGGCTTCGCCTCGTTCAAGATCTCCGACGCCGCGGAAATCTATACCAGCGCGATGTGGTTCCGCGACAAGTCGGTCAACGGCTTCCCGGCGCGGGTCTACAGCTACACCGCCTTCGGCTCGACGCCCTATCAGGTCAATTGCAACAACCCCTATCTCTCCGCCTCGCAGTCGCAGGTGATCTGCGGCGCGCAGGCCGGAACCAGCGCGATGGTACCGGTCGAGCTTCGCTACCGCTTTGCCGGTGTGCCGGATCTCGACGACCGCTACATGAACGAGGGGCTGCGCCTCACCGGCGGTATCCGTGGCCAGATCGCCCAGGGGTGGAGCTACGATGTCGGCGGTGTCTATGCGCGCAACCAGCAGGACTATAGCTGGTCCTTCCCGTCGATCGACCGGGTCAACAACGCGCTCAACGTCGTCAACGTCAATGGCGTGCCGACCTGCGCGTCGGGAACGGCGGACGGGTGTCTCCCGCTCGATCCGTTCAGCTCGCTCTCGCCGGTCAACAATATCGGCGTGTTCAACTATCTGGTGAATGGCAGCTACGGCACCCAGAGCACGGTGAACCGCCTCTACAACGTCGTCGCGACGGTGCAGGGCGACCTGGGTACCTATGGCATCAAGGCTCCTTGGGCCGAGCAAGGCGTGGCCATCGCGTTCAGCGCCGAATATCGTAAGGACGAGCTGGAGAGCACCGCCGACGCGCTGTGGCGCGCCAATATGGGCGGTAGCGACCAGAATCTCTCCCAGCATGTCTGGGAAGGGATGGTCGAGCTCCAGGCCCCGATCGCGCAGCACAAGCCGTTCGCCGATCTCTTGCAGGTGAACGGCGCGTTCCGCCTCTCGAAATATAGCAGCAACCCGAACACCTTCTCGACGTGGAAGGCGGAAGCCTTGTGGGCGCCGATCCCGGACATCACCTTCCGGGGGTCGATCAACCGCGCGCAACGCGCGCCGACCGTGGTCGAGGCGTTCCAGGGCAGCAACATCAGCTACGACCGCATCACGACCGCTTATAACGACATTTGCGGGCCGACCCCGATCGGGACCACGACGGATCCCAATACCGGTCAGCAGATTCCGATCTATGGTGCTCCCCAGGCGTCGCAAGCGGTCTGCGCCGCCACCGGCCTGCCCGCCAATCTGTACGGCAGCCCCACCTTGCTGTGCCCGACCGATGTCGGCTGCACCGTGCGGCGCGGCGGCTTCACGGTGAATCCGGAAACGGCTTATACCAAGACCCTCGGCGTTGTGCTGAAGCCGCGCTTCCTGCCGGGCCTGACCGTGTCGGTCGATCGCTTCGTGATCAATCTCAACGACTCGATCGGCTACAACGACTATGACTATTTCTCGAACGGCTGCCTTGCTACCGGCAGCGACTTCTTCTGCAAGATGTTCGTGCGCAACGCCGACGGCACGCTCTACAGCACCCCGTCGACCAATCCGGCGACCGGCTTCCTGCGCGGCGGTACGACCAACTATTACAAGAGCAAGTCGCACGGCTGGGATTTCCAGGGCCAATATGCGCTGTCGCTGGGCGGCGCGGGGCGGCTGGACTTCGACTTTACCGGTTCGTTGACCACGCTGGCCGGCGGTCAGGATTCGCCGATCCTGCCGAAGTATAATTGCGCGGGCTATTATGGCGGCGGCTGCGGTCAGCTGATCCCCAAATGGTCGCATGAACTGCGGGCGACCTATACGACCAATGACAAGTTCTTCAGCGCTTCGGTGAACTGGCGCCATTTGGGGCCGCTCACCAACGTGACGAACTCGGGCGATCCGGCGCTCGGCTGGACGCCGGAGGGTGTGCGCACGACCTTCTATCGGATCCCGGCGTACGACTATATCGATCTGGCGCTCAGCTTCCGGGTCAACAAGGCGTATTCGTTCCGTATCTCGGCGAACAACCTGTTCGACCGGACCCCGCCGATTCTGCCGAATTCCTACAATTACGGCCTGTCGCGCAGCAACACGCTGTCGGCGCGCTACGACTCGCTCGGCCGCCAGGTCGCCGTCGGAGTCACTCTCAACTTCTGACCTTCCCTCCACCCCTGGAGGATTCCACTGAGCCCGCCTCTTCGAGGCGGGCTCTTTTTTTGTCATTTCGGTGTGGTGCAAGCGTGGCCCGGAAGCCGCATTCGCTGGCGGTTCCTTGTCGATAAAGGCATCAGCTTCAAAAAAAGAGCGTGCTGCCCTCAGAACAGATCGGCGCGATATGGCCCGAGACGAGGAACTGGAATGAGACGACAAGTGATCGGCGCGTGGGCTGTTCTTGCCGTGGCCGCCGCCATCCATCCTTTGAGCGCAATCGCTAGAGAGACGGTTCTTTACGACGGCCGCAACGTACCGACGATCATCCGCGATAATGATCGTACGATGACGTTGGCCGGAAATATGCTGACGCATGATCTTACGGCACTCACCGGGCAGACGCCCGTCGTGTCCTCCGATATTTCCGCATGTCACCGGCTCTGCGTTGTTCTCGGCCGCTATGATTCCGATCTGGTGCGCGGAATTGCCAGCGAGGCTGGCGTCGATCTTAGCCCGCTGAGGGGGCAATGGGAGCGGTATGAGCGTATTCTGGTGCGCTCGAAGCGCGACCCTGGGACGCGTTATCTCCTGATTGTCGGGTCGGATACGCGCGGCACGATCTGGGGCATTGTCGACCTGACCCAGGAGCTCGGTGTTTCGGCCTGGGAGTGGTGGGCAGACGTCACGCCGCGCCGGGTCGGGCGGCTCACGGTCGACGGCGATCGCCGGCTTTCGGATCCGCCTTCGGTCAAATATCGCGGTATCTTCCTCAACGACGAGGACTGGGGGCTCGAGCCCTGGGCCGCCAACACCTATGAGCCCGAAACGGGCAATATAGGCCCCAAGACCTACGCGCGGATTTTCGAACTGCTGTGGCGATTGAAGGCCAACACCATCTGGCCCGCGATGCATCCGTCGACCAAGCCATTCTACCAAATCCCGGGCAATGCCGAGGCCGCGCACGATTATGCGATCGTCGACGGCAGCGCGCACGACGAGCCGATGCTTCGCAACAACGTGCGCGAATGGGACGACAAGAACGGGCCGTTCAACTTCTTCACCAACCGCGCGGCGATGGTCGGTTACTGGCGTCAGCGCGTGGAACAGGTGAAGGACTTCGAGAATGTCTACACCATCGGCCTGCGCGGCAGGAGTGACTCGGCACTGGAGGGCGCGAAGACGCCGGAGGACGCGCTCGTCGCGACCGGCCAGGCGATAGCGATCCAGCGCGGACTGCTCTCGAGCGTCTTGGGCCGGCCGGCGGACGCGGTGCCGCAGATATTCATTCCGTACAAGGAAGTGCTCGACATCTACAACACGGGCTTAAAAGTGCCCGACGATGTGACGCTGGTCTGGCCGGACGACAATTACGGCTACATCAGCCAGCTCTCGAACGCAGCGGAGCGCCGGCGCGGCGGTGGTTCCGGCCTCTATTATCACATTTCCTATTGGGGGCGGCCGCACGATTATCTGTGGCTCGGGACCACGCATCCCGCGCTGATCCGCGAGCAGCTCGACCGGGCCTGGCGCATGGACGACCGAAGGTTGTGGGTCGTCAATGTCGGCGACATCAAGCCGGGCGAGATTCTGCTTCAATATTTCCTCGCTCTCGCCTTCGATCACAAATTGGCCGCGCAGACTCCGCAGGCCTACCTCACCGGCTGGGCGGCGAGGCAGTTTGGCGAGGCGGAAGCCAGCGAGATTGCGGCGGTCCTGACGGAATATTACGACCTAGCGTTCGAGCGGCGACCCGAGTTCATGGGGTTCGGCCAGGTCGAGCCGATAACGCCCAACCGGACAAGCGACTACATCCGCACCGGCGGCGGCGAAGCGCATAACCGCATCGACCGGTATCGGGAGATCAGCGCCCGCGCCGCGGCGGTGGCGAACCGCCTTCCCGCCGATCGCCGAGACGCTTTTTTCGAACTCGTGCTCTACCCTGTGCGTGCGGCGGCAAGCCTCAACGAGCGCAACCTGCTGCTCGACCTCGCCGCGCTCTACGCGCGCGAAGGCCGCGCCAGCGTCAACATCTATTCGGATCGCGCAAAAGATGCTCATGACCAAATCGTCGCCGATACCGCGACCTACAACGGGCTCAATCACGGCAAGTGGCGCGGGATCATGAACATGGCGCCGCGCAATCTGCCGGTATTCGAGGAGCCGCTCTATCCGCACGTGACAACCCCCGATCGGCCGGGCTGCGTGGTTGATGCGTCGGAGTTGACCTTCGTCACCGGCCGTCCGGCCATGCATGTGCTGACGGTCTATACCCGCGGTAGCGCCGCCGACTGGTTGGCGAGCGGCCAGAAAGGCCTCGCGCTCTCGGCTAGCGAAGGTCGGCTCGATGCCGCCAACGGGTTCGAGCAGCGGGTGCGAGTCAGGTATGATGGCAGCGGCGCCATCGACGGCGGCACCATCACCTGCGGCGGCAAGCCACTTCGGGTCGATGTGACGCAAGTCGCAACTACAGCCTCGGACGCGCCGGTCGAAATCGACCACATTGTGTCGCTCACCGCCGCGATCGCCGACAGTCCGGACTGGGAGAAGGTGCCCGGCCTCGGCTCACGTGACGGAGCTCTGCGGTCCAAGCTCGACCTGCCGTCACGTAACGACGTGAGTGCAGCGCCGCCGTTGACCTACAGCTTTGAGATCGACGGTACGTCCGATGCCCAATTGAAGATCGTCACCGTTCCGGTTCACCCACTCACCTCCGAGGATAACCTGCGACTTGCGGTGCAACTCGATGACCGGCCGGTCCAACTGCTCGATTACAAAACTTCCGGCCGCAGCGACGAATGGAAGCAGAACGTTCTCACAAACACTGCCGTTCGAACCGTCGGGATCAGTCAGCTTGCAAAAGGTAAACATCGGCTCAGAGTCTTCGCGATGGATCCCGGGTTTATCCTCGACCGAATCGATGTGCGGCTCGACCGCGCTCCCGACTTTTACGGCGCGCCGCCGCTAAGGTAGATGCTGTCGATGGCGTGCGGCCGCGCTCGACGGCGCGCCCGATCCGCGCTCGTCGTCTTCGCGATGCAAGTGCGCCAACATTTCGGGAGGTGCTGCCAGTCTGAAGCGAACTTGTCTCTCGACGGCGGCATTGCGCGCGTTAGCGGTCCGTCTCCCAACGAGTGGGCATTTGCTCTGAGAGAGCCGGCGTTAGTGCTCCCGCGCGGCCGTCTTGCGGATCTCGTCGATCGGGCTCAGCAGATAGGAGACGAGCGAACGACGGCCGGTGCGGATATCGGCGGTGACCGCCATGCCGGGGGTAAGGGCGACTGTAGCACCGTCCCGCTGGATCGTCGCACGGTCCAGCGTCACCCGCGCGGTGTAGATCAGTCCGCGTTTATCGTCCTGTATCGCGTCCGAGCTGATCTGCTCGAGCCTGCCCTGCACGGCGCCATAGCGCGTGAAAGGAAAGGCCTCGATCTTGAGCGCGACCGGTTGGCCGGGACCGACGAAGCCGACATCCTTGTTGGCGATCGCCACTTCGGCGACCAGCGCCCCGCGCGCGGGCACGATCACCATGATCGGCTTGGCCGCCTCGACCACGCCGCCGACGGTGTGGACGGCCAGTTGCGTGACCGTGCCGTCGACCGGGCTGACCAGGCGTTGGAGGCTGCTGCGTTTGGTGGCCTTGGTCAGTTCCTCCCTGCGCAGCCGCGCGTCGCTCTCGGCCTTGGCGAGATCGGCGAGGACGCGGGCGCGCGCCTCCGCGGTGGACTGGCTCGAATTGCCGCCTGTCACCGCGATCTGCGCCTCCGCCTTGCGTGCGGTGGCGAGGGCGGCGTCGCGGTCGCGCGCGGCGCTGAGGCGCTGGCGGCGCATCTCGATCACGCGCAGCTTCGAGACATAGCCCTTTTCGAGCAGCTTCTCGTTGGCGGCAATCTGCTCGTCGAGCAGCGGGAGGGTCTCGGTGAGCTTGGCCGCTTCGATCTGCGCCTCGGTACGGGCGGCCTGGGCGACCTGAGTGTCGGCGGCGCGCGTTCGGCCGGCCGCCTGGATCTCGGCAAGCTGGGCGCGGGCGAGCGAGAGCTGGGTGGCGGCGACTTCGGGCGTGGTCCCGGCGGGCGGGGTGAATCGCAGACCTTGGCCGTCGAGCGCGGACAACACAGCGCGCAGCCGCGCGGCGTCGAGCATGGCGGTTTCCAGCGCCTTGCTGGCTTGCGCCGTGTCGGCATCTGAAACGGTGGGATCGAGCTCGACCAGAGGCTGGCCGGCGCGGACGCTCTGGCCGTCGCGGACCAATATGGCGTGGACGATCCCGGCCGCGCCGGGCTGGATCAGCTTGACGTCGTCGGCGGGGACCAGCTTGCCCGGCGCCGAGGCGACGACGTCGACCTGGCCAAGGACCAGCCAGAGCAGCGCGACCGCGAGCAGGCCGAGCAATAGCCAGGCCGTGACCCGTGCGGTCGGCGACACGGGGCGTTCGATCACTTCGAGCGCGGCGGGAAGGAAGTCGGCCTCTTCGGTGCGCAGAACCCGGCGCGACCGCGCGCGCTCATTGTCGAGCGCGTCGCGAACGGCAGTCCAGTGATGGGTGAGCGCGTTCATGCCGCGGCCCCTGACTGAACGCCGATCTGGCGATGGTGGAGCGAGGCATAGCGGCCGCCGAGACGGAGCAGCTCGTCATGCGTGCCGCTCTCGACGATGCGCCCCTTGTCGAGCGTCAGGATATTGTCGCATTGGCGGATCGCGGAGAGGCGATGCGCGATGATCAGCACGGTGCGGCCGGCGGCGATCGCCTTGAGATTGCGCTGGACGATCTCCTCGCTCTCGGCATCGAGCGCCGAAGTCGCCTCGTCGAGGATCAGGATGCGCGGATTGGTGATCAGCGCACGGGCGATGGCGAGACGCTGGCGCTGCCCGCCCGAGAAGTTGACGCCGCGCTCCTCGACGATCGTGTCATAGCCCCGCGGCAGCGCCAGGATGAAGTCGTGCGCGCCGGCGAGGCGGGCGGCGGTCATCACTCGCTCGATCGGCATGGCAGGATCGGCGAGCGCGATATTCTCGCGGATCGAGCGGTTGAACAGGATATTCTCCTGCAGCACCACCCCGATCTGGCGGCGCAACCAGGCGGGATCGATCTGCGCGACATCGACGCCGTCGACCAGCACGCGGCCGCTCGCGGGCAGATACAGGCGCTGGAGCAGCTTGGTGAGCGTCGACTTGCCCGAGCCCGAGGCGCCGGCGATGCCGAGCGTGACGCCGGCGGGCAGGTCGAGGCTGATGTCGTCCAATGTCCAGGGGCCGTCGGCGGCATAGCGGAAGCGGACATTCTCGAAGCGGACATGACCGGCGAGCGCGGGTAAAGCGGTGCGCGATCCGGCGCCGGGCTCCGCGCCGGTGTTGAGGATGTCGCCCATTCGCTGGACAGAGAGGCGGACCTGCTGGAAGTCCTGCCAGAGCTGCGCCATGCGGATGACCGGGCCGGAGACGCGCTGGGCGAACATGTTGAACGCGACCAGCCCGCCGATCGTCAGCGCACCGGCGATCACTTGCTGCGCGCCGAAGAACAGAATCGCGGCGAGGCTGAGCTTGGAGATGAGCTGGACCGCCTGGCTGCCCGAATTGCCGAGGTTGATCACCCGCTGGTTGGCGGCGCTGTAGGCGGCGAGTTGGCGTTCCCAGCGGTTCTGCCATTGCGGCTCGACCGCGGCTGCCTTGAGCGTCTGCATGCCCGAGACGCTCTCGACCAGCAGTGCGTTGTTGGCGGCGCCGCGCGCGAACTTCTCGTCGAGCCGCCGGCGCAAGGGCCCGGTGACGGCGATCGAGACGACCACATAAGCGGGGAGGGTGAGCGCGACGATGACGAACAGGAGCGGCGAGTAGAGGAACATCGCGACGAGGAAGACGATCGTGAACAGCGGATCGACCAGCACGGTGAGCGACGCGCTGGTCATGAATTCGCGCACCGTCTCCAGCTCGCGGACGCGAGTAACGGTGTCGCCGACGCGGCGATTCTCGAAATAGGCGAGCGGCAGGCGGAGCAGGTGGCGGAAGAGGCGGCTGCCCAGCTCGACGTCGAGCTTCTGGCTGGTCTCCGAATAGAGTCGAGTGCGCAGCCAGCCGAACGCGACTTCCCAGAGTGAGACCAGCACTAGCCCGATACTGAGCACCTGCAGCGTAGCCAGGCTGTTGTGCGCCAGCACCTTGTCGACAACGTTCTGGAAGAAGAGCGGCGCGGCGAGACCGAGCAGGTTGAGCGCGAGGGTGATCAGCAGGACTTCGCCGATCAGCTTTCGGTATTTGACGATCTGGGGGATGAACCAGGTCATGTCGAAGGCGGCCGCGGCAACCTGCGCGGAATCGCGGGTGGCGACGAGGAGCAGCGTGCCCGTCCATCGGGTCTCCAGCACGGCGCGGTCCCAGCGTTCGATCGCGGCGCCGGGACGCTGGATCGCCACGGCATCCTCGCCGACGCGGCCGATCACGAACCAACCCTCGGCGCCACTCGCCATCACCGGCATGGGAAGGCGCCTCAATCGTTCGAAATCGCCGGTCGTCGCGCGGGCGCGCACGCCTTCGATACGCTTTGCCAAGCGTAGCAGATCGGAGGTCGTGACTGGATTGGCATGGCCGAGGCTGTGGCGCAGCTCGGACGGGTCTGCTGCGATGCGGTGCATGGCGAGGATCAGGACGAAAGCGTCGAGGCCGGTGTCCGCGGGCGGTCGGGACGTACCGAAGGACAGGTCCTGATGCACGGTGGATCTCCGATCGGGTTCCTCAGGCGTGGCAATCTCCAGCGTGCGGCAGGCTGGCGTAGAACATGCGCCTCCCGCTCAAAGTCGCTGCGTTGCTTTTGCGGTGCAGCAACATGAATCGTCGATCCTTGGTAGCGGTCAAAGTCTGGAGAGCGAAGGCGCCAGCGGCTCCGGTCGTCGATGCAAAGGGGCGATTCGGCTTTCGCGGACGCAGCATATGGTTGACCCGGGCGCCGTCGCGGGCTGTCTGGTGCGACAAGACGGGTCAGCTTCCCCCAAGCGCGTGCGGCGTGAGCTTCGAACAGACGCGCGACGCCGGGGTGGCACTGTGCAGGCGATCGGATTTGGGGGGTGCGTTTTGGGCTTATGACGGGAGTCTTGCCTTGCCTACCCTGTACATCTCACCGACCGGCAGCGGTTCGGGCGACGGCTCAAGCGCCGCGAACGCCGCGACGCTGAAGGATCTGCCGCGACTTATCGCGGCGGCCGGACCGGGCGGGCAGGTGCTGCTGCTCGCCGACCAGGGAGCCTATATCGCGCCGTCCGACGCGTTGGCGATCGTCGCGGGCGGGACGGCGAGCGCACCGGTGACGATCCGCGGGGTCGATAGTGCGGGCAATGCGATGGCGGCGACGGTCACCGGCACGCGACCCGAGCCCTTCGACCCGGCCAACCCTCCGGGCGAGGAAATATTCCGGCTGCTGAACGGCGCGGACAATCTGCGCTTCACCGATCTGACGTTCCAGAATGTCGGCACGGCCTTTCGCGTCGGTGCGGATGTGCACAACCTGGCGATCGAGCATGTCGACGCCGCCAACGTCGCCCGCTTCTTTGACGACATGGTTTCGGGGGCCAGTGCCAGCGCGACGATCACCGGGTTGACGATCCGCGACGTCGCGGTGAACGGCTATTCCAAGGGCGCGATCCGCATCCAGTATGACAGCAATGACGTGCTGATCGAGGATGTGCGCGGCGATAGCCAGTTCCAGGACGGCGACAATTTCGCGATCGGCGTCCACATCACCGGCACCGCGCACGACGTGACGATCGATCGTGTCGCCATGCGCAACGCGCTCGACACGGTGAACGACTATCGCAACGGCGACGGCTTCGCGACCGAGCGCGGCACCTATGACATCACGCTGCACGACGTCATCGCCACGGGCAACAGCGATGGCGGGCTCGACTTGAAGAGCGATAACATCGTCGTCGACGGCGCGATCGTCTCGGGCAACGGCCGCAACATCCGGCTGTGGGGCACCGGCGCGCAGCTGAGCAATATCGTCAGTCTCGACGGGGGTGCGCCGCTGGCGGGCGGCAATCGCGAGCATATCTGGTTGGCCGAAGGCGCGAGTGCGACGATCCATGGCGCGCTCTTTTCCGACCCCGGATCACCGAAGCTGTTCAACCTGGCGGAGAGGAACGGCAGGCTGGTGGTCGAGGATTTCGGACTCGTCACCGGGCCGGGCACGATCCAGTCGCAGCGTGGCACCGGATCGGTGCTGACCCTGACCGGGCAACGCGTCGCGGTGGCGGCGGGCACCGCGGGCGACGACCTGCTGGTGGGCACGGCCGCGGCCGATACGCTGGCGGGGGGAGACGGGCGCGACATGCTGGTCGGCGACGCCGGCGACGACCATGTCGAAGGCGGCGCGGGGCGGGACATCATGGTCGGCGGCGCGGGGCAAGACCTGCTCAGCTATGCCGGCAGCGCCGCCGGGGTGCGGATCGACTTGCTGCGCCTCACCGCGAGCGGCGGGGATGCCGAGGGCGACCTGTTCGACGGGTTTGAGGGGGTCGAAGGCTCGGCCCTCGCCGATGTCCTTGCGGGCGACGCGGGCGCGAACCGGTTGTTCGGCGGCGTGGGTGACGATGTGCTTTCGGGCGGTGCCGGCGATGACATGCTGGACGGCGGTACGGGCGCGGACCTGCTCGACGGGGGCGCGGGGTTCGATTGGGTGGACTATGGCAGCAGCGGCGCCGCGGTGGTCGTCGATCTCGCCAATGGTGCGGCAAGCGGCGGTGAGGCGGCGGGCGATCGGCTGATCGGGATCGAAGCGGTGCTCGGCTCGCGCTTTGCCGATACGCTGTCGGGCAATGACGGCGCGGACTCGATCGGCGGCGGCGCGGGCGACGACCGGATCGACGGGCGCGGCGGTGACGATCTGCTGGTTGGCGGCGCAGGCGCCGACACGCTGATCGGCGGCGCTGGGTTCGACAGTGCGGATTATTCGGGCAGCGGCGGCGCGGTAACGGTCGACCTTGTCGCCGGCACCGGGATTGGCGGCGATGCCCAGGGCGACCGGCTCCAGGGGGTCGAGCGGCTGATTGGCTCGGGCTTTGGCGATGTGCTGACCGGCGACGGCTTCGACAACGTGCTGGTCGGCGGCGCCGGTGCGGACCGGCTGACTGGCGGCGCCGGGATAGACACGGCCGATTACTCGACGAGCGGCGCAGCGGTGAACGCGGTGCTGGGCGGCACCGGCAGCGGCGGCGATGCCCAGGGCGATGTGCTGACGGGAATCGAGAATCTGGTCGGCGGCGGTTTTGGCGATGTGCTGGTCGGCGACGGCGCGGCCAATGCGCTGTCGGGCGCCGCCGGTGACGACCGGTTGATCGGCAATGGCGGGGCGGACCGGCTCGACGGTGGAGCGGGTGTCGATATCGCCGACTTTTCGACCCGCGCAAGCGCAGTGACGGCGGACCTTGCGGCGGGCGCGGCGTCGGACGGGGTAAGCCTGATCGCGATCGAGGGCCTGATCGGCTCGGCCTTCGACGATGTGCTGAACGGCGATGCAGGCGACAACCGGCTGGTCGGCGGCAAGGGCGCGGACCTGATCAATGGGCGCGATGGCTTCGATACTGCCGACTATTCGGGCTCGGCGGCGGCAGTGCAGGTCGATCTTGCTTTGTCGGTGCAGGGCGGCACCGGCGATGCGGCGGGCGATCGGTTGACCAGCATCGAGGCGCTGGTCGGCTCGGCCTTCGACGATTCACTGGCCGGCGTGGATGCTGCCGAGGCGTTGTACGGCGGCGCGGGCGCGGACCGGCTCGACGGGCACGGCGGTGACGATCTGCTCCAGGGCGGTGCGGGCGCCGATATGCTGATCGGCGGGGCCGGTATCGATACGGTCGACTATAGTGCCAATGCGAGTGCCATCTCGATCAACCTCCAGACCGGCGCGAGCAGCGGCGGCGAAGCGGAGGGCGACCGGTTCGACGGGATCGAGCGTTTCATCGGTACCGGCTTCGCCGATACGATCGTCGGCGACGGCGCGGACCAGATTCTGGCCGGCGGCGCCGGGGGTGACCGGCTGGACGGTGCCGGCGGCTTCGATATCGCGGTCTATACAGGCAGCGCTGCGGGCGTGAAGATCAATCTGGCGACCAATATCCTGTCGGGCGGCGATGCGCAGGGCGACAGTCTCTCCGGGATCGAGGGCCTGGCGGGGAGCGCCTTCGCCGACACGCTGACGGGCGACGCGAACGCCAACCGGCTCGAGGGCGGCGCGGGCAACGACACGCTGGACGGCGGCGCGGGCGCGGACCTGATGATCGGCGGCACCGGCGATGATTCCTATGTCGTCGACAATGCCGGCGACCAGGTGATCGAAGCGGTCGGCGGTGGGCTCGACATCGTGCGTACGAGCCTGTCTTCGCTGACGCTCGCCGATGGCGTCGAGGATCTCAGCTATAGCGGCAGTGGCGGCTTTACCGGCACCGGCAATGCGCTCGATAACAGTCTCTACGGCAAGGCATCGGACGATACTCTCTACGGGCTCGACGGCGACGACAAGCTGGTCGGCGGCGCGGGCGCGGATCTGCTCGACGGCGGGGCGGGCCGCGATCAGGTCGATTATACCAAGTCGGCTGCGATCAATGTGAACCTTGCCACCAACGTCAATCACGGCGGTGAGGCCGAGGGAGACCGGCTGGTTGGCATCGAGACCGTGATCGGCTCCAACTATTCCGACAGCATCACCGGTAGCGATGATCCGCTGCTCGGTGATATCCTCTATGGGCGGGGTGGCGACGATCTGCTGGTCGGCGGGTCAGGTGACGATCAGCTCGATGGCGGCAGCGGCAACGACGTGATGCGCGGCGGCACCGGCAACGACCTCTATATCGTCTATGAGGCTGGCGATCAGGTGATCGAGGCGGCGGGAGAGGGGCGCGATCGCATCCGCACCGCCGCGACCAGCTACACGCTCGGCGCCAATATCGAGGAGCTGGTCTATACCGGGACGATCGGCGCGACGATGACCGGCAATGCGCTCGACAATTTCATCGTTGGCGGCGGTGGCGAGGATCGGCTCTCCGGCGGAGACGGCGCTGACATGCTGCGTGGCGGGGCGGGCGGCGATCTGCTCGACGGCGGCACGGGATCGGACACCGTGGATTATACCGGCTCGCTCGGCGGCGTGTTGGTCAATCTGCGTACCCAGACCGGGAGCGGCGGCGATGCCATGGGCGACAGCTTGGTCAGTATCGAGAACGCGCAGGGCTCGGCCTTCGGTGATGTGCTGCTGGGCAGCGCCGGTGCCAATGTGCTGACTGGCGGCGACGGCGACGACGCGCTCTCCGGCGACGACGGCAACGATACGCTACGGGGAGGCGTCGGCACCGACCGGCTCGATGGCGGCAAGAACGAGGATATTCTCTACGGCGATGATGGTGACGATACGCTGTACGGCGGGCAGCAGACCGACCGGTTATATGGGGGCGCGGGCAACGATCTTCTGATCGGGGATACCGATTGGGTCTCGTCGCTCGCCGCCAGGGACACGCTCGACGGCGGCGACGGCGACGACATATTGATCGGCGACGGAATGAACATGACGGCGAGCGGGGTCGGCGGTGCTGACACGCTGATCGGCGGGCTCGGCAACGACGTGCTGTACGGCGACGCCGTGAACATGGCGGCTGGCGCGCGGGGCGGGGCGGACAAGCTGACCGGCGGCGCGGGCGCTGACCGCTTCGTTTTCGCCCCCGGCTCCGGCGCCGATGAGATCACCGACTTCATCCGCGGCGGGGCCGAGGCCGACCATATCGACCTCAGCGCCTTCGACATCGCCTATGAGGCGCTGCGTTTCACCACGAGCAGCGCGGGGGTGACGATCCAGCTGGGCGGCAGCGATACTATCTTCGTGCGCGGCGTCACCGCGCTCGATCATGCGGACTTCGTCTTCGGCTAGAGCGGAGTGCGTGATTTCTGAATCACGCACTCCGCTCTAGTTATTTGTTGTCGCATCGCTCTTTGCGGAAAACCGGTACCCACTTTTCCGCGCGATGCTCTAAGCGCTCTTTCCCTTGAGGGGACCTCAGCCGAAGACGAAATCGTTGGGGGAAAGCTCCTGCGCGCCGCGGACGAATATGCTGTCGGTGCCCATGGAAATGCGAACGCCGCCCGCGCTCGTGGCGAAACCGAGTTGCTCATAGGCAATGTCGAAGGCGCTGAGATCGATATGGTCCGCGCCCGGGGTAAAGTCGGTGATCTCGTCGGCGCCGGAATCGGGCGCGAACACGAACCAGTCAGCGCCCGCGCCACCCTCGAGCAGGTCGTTGCCGCCGCCTCCTGTCAGGTGATCGGCGCCGTCACCGCCATAGAGCTTGTCGGCGCCGCCGGTCACCGTCGCGGCCGACTCCCGACCGTCGCCATAGAGCCAGTCATTGCCGTCGCCGCCGTCCAGCGTGTCAGCGCCACCCTTGGCGCTATCCGTCATCACGTCACCATCGCCGATCAGGATGTCGTCGCCCGCGCCGCCGGTCAGCCGGTCGCTGCCCCCTTTGCCGCTGTCATAGATATTGGTCGCATCGCCGATCAGCAGGTCGGCATCGTCTCCGCCGTCGAGCCGGTCGTTGGCGCCCTGGCTGCTCAGCCATTCCTGGTCGCCGAGCAGCCGATCGGCCCCCGTGCCGCCATCGAGCCAGTCCGACTGCCAGCCGCCGAGCAGCATGTCGGCACCTGCCTGGCCCTGGAGCAGATCCTCGCCATTGCCGCCCGCGAGCGAATCGTCGCCCGAATTGCCGGCAATGGCGTCATTGGCGGCAAGCCCTCCCAGCGTATCGCTGCCCGCGCCACCGATCATCGTGTTGGCGAGCGCGTTGCCATTGCCGGTGAAATCGGCGGCGCCGCGGCGGATCAGTTCCTCAACATTGCCGGGGAGCGTGTAGTTGTCGAGCGTCGTCTCGACCCGGTCGAACCCCGCGTCGGCGGCTTCGGTGATCCGGTCGCCGGTGTTGTCGACAAGGAAGATGTCGTCGCCGGCGGTGCCGAGCAGCGCGTCCGCCGTGGCCGTGGCGGGCAGGGGCAGCAGCGCGATATAGTCGGTCGCGCCAGGCGACGCGCTGCCCTGATCGACGGTCAGTGTTTCGCGGATCGTCTCCGCGCCGCTGAGGCCGGCGAGCGAATCGCTGGTGGCGAGCGTCGAGAGTTCGGACCGGGTGATCTCGACGTCCTGCAAGGTGAGGTGCCCCAGGGAGGAGATCACCTTGGTGCGCGATCCGGCGTCGTCAAAGTGTCCGCCGATCACGGTGACGTTGGCGGCGTCGTCGAGCCAGAGCTGGTTCTGCTCGGAGATGCCGCCGCGCAGCACCGGATTCAGGCCGACCGAGTCGATCAGCGTCGCCTCGCCCCAGAGCCGGTAGTTGCGGCCATTCTCTTCGCTGAGCGCGCGGACAAGCACGGTGTCATTCGACTTGAGATCGTAGCCGCCGTCGCTGTTGCCGCGCGCGACCGTGTCGATGAAGCGCACGTCATAGACACCGCGCTCGCTCGCGAAGCCGTCGCCGTTGAAATAGGCGCCGGCGGTGCTTTGGACATTCTCCATCACCACCTGGCTGAGCGTGACGTTGTGGACGGTGCCGTCGAGATGGACGCCTTCGGGCAGGTCGTCGCCGGTTTGCCCGGCCATGTCCGCCGTGACGTTGTCGATCACCACGTTATTGGTATCGTACTGGAGGCGGATCGCGGCCTTGGAGAATCCCTGCACGTCGACGTCGCGGATCGTTAGCCCGGTGACCGTCGCGGTACCCGATGGCGCGCTGGAATAATCCTCGAAGAAGCGGCGGACGTTGTTCGCGTCGACATCCTCGATATGGAGATTGCTGAGATCGGCGGTGGCGCGGAAGGCCGTGCCGACATTGTCGATCCGCAGGTCGCGGAATTCAAGATTGTCCGCGCCCGTGCCGAGTTTGAACAGCTCGTTGCCGGAGGCATCTCCCGCCTGCCAGTCGGCCGGGCGCGAACCGGTGAAATGCGCGGCCATCGCATTGCCGTCGGAATCGATGCCGCGCACGACCACGGGCTGGCCCTCCGCCCCGCCGCGGGTGATGCCGAGGATACCGGTAACGTTGTAGTCGCCCTGGTCGGCCAGCAGCAGCACCTCGCCCCCCGGCCCCGCCTTTCCGATCAGCGTGTTGAGCGAACCGATCGAAGCTGCGTTGTTGATGTCGCTGCCGCTTTTGTCCCCAGATCCGGCAGGCGAGATATACAGGCTTGGCATGGCGAATCCCCTGCTGTTTCACGAGGTTAACCTCGATCAAGTCGCAATGCTGCACGGAAGCGTGGTTAAGCCAACATCATGCTGATAATCGGTGAGATTATCGCGATGGACCGTCGTGGATCGAGGCCGCGCAACGATTAAGTCCGCCCCTTGAGGGCGAAGCCGGCCGGCGAGCGACTGGCGCTCGGCCAACTCGGCGGGGCGTCACTCCTTGGGGATTTTTGCGATCAACAAGTTAGCTGGTCCAGCTCTCGACATCTGCAGCCCGACCCAACTTCAACAGGACGGGGTGTCGATCAGCGGCGCGAAGTTGCCGTACTTTCCACGAAAGAAGAGCAGTGGCTGATCGGCGCGAACGATGTCGAGTTCGCGCACATGGCCAAGAACGATGAAGTGATCGCCCGCCTCATGAACGGCATCGACCGTGCAATCGATCCAAGCGACGACCTCGTCAAAGATCGGCGATCCGTTCGTGGATAGCCGGTAATGGAAGCCTTGGAATTTGTCGTCACCCTTGGCGGCAAAGCGGCGGCAGAGATCTTGCTGGTGACTGCCCAGGACGTTGACGCAGAATCGACCCGCCCGCGCGATCCGCGGCCAACTGGTCGAACCGCGATCCGGAAAGAACGCGACAAGGGGCGGGTCGAGCGAAACGGAGGTGAAGGAACCGACCACCATCGCCGCGGGCGTCCCTTCGGGTTCGATCGCTGTAACGACACAGACCCCGGTCGGATAATGGCCCAGCACGCGCCGGAACGTCGCACCGTCGATGGGCTGCTCAAGCTTCACTGTCCGGTCCACAATGGCTTCCTTCGTTCTTTGGCGGCCGTTTCGGCTTCGCGCTTGTCAAGGCTGTCGGCGTAAAGCTCGATCGGTTCGAACCGCGTTGCCAGCGCGACGTCGAGCGGATGACCGAGCCGGGAAAGCGCTGCGGCCTTCGCCGCCTGGTTGGCGAGCGGAGATGCCGCGTTGATTTTATTCGCCCAGCGCGCGGCTGCGTCGGCCAGATCCGCAAGAGGTACGATCTCGTTGACGAGACCGAATTGGGCGGCGGCTTGCGCCGATATGCGTTCTCCCGTCAGGATCATCGCCATCGCGATATGATGCGGTAATTGGCGTACGACGCGGTGCACGACCCCGCATTCACCGATGACGCCGACCTTGGTCTCGGGAAGGCCGAACTGTGCATTGTCCGCCGCCACGATGATATCGGCGCACATCGCGAGCTCGAACCCACCCCCGACGCAAAAGCCCTGGACGGCTGCGATCAACGGCTTTTTCAGGGTGACGAGCGGGCCACCTATCCCCGTCAGGCCACCACCCAGCGCCATCCGCCGCGGCCGATCGATTCCTTCCGAAAGATCCGCGCCGATCGAAAACGCGCGTTCGCCTTCCGCCGACAGGATCGCGCACCAGATGCCCGGGTCGGCATTGATCGTTGTCCAGGCGTCCGACAACAGATCGTCCATCGCGCTGGTCAGCGAATTGAGCTGATCCGGACGGTTGAGCCGCACATGCGCCACGCGTCCGTCGCGATGGAACTGGACCTCGGTCAATGGTCAGTGCCCGGCCGTGACCGGCCATTCGAGCTGAACGTCGTCGACAGCGGCGATGATGCCCGACCTGAAATTGGGGCTGGTCCCCGGTTTGACATGAAAATCGGGAATGCGTGACAGCCATTCCTGCAAGGTCACGATCGCCTCCATGCGCGCCAGATGCATGCCGGCGCAGCGGTGCGGACCGCCCCCGAAAGTCATATGCGACGGCCGCTTGCGGCGGATGTCCAATTCCATCGCGTCGGCATTCTCGCTTTCGTCGAGCCCGTGCATCGCGGTCGGGATCAGGATCATGTCGCCGCGCTTCAGTTCGACGCCGCGATAGACCTGATCTTTTGCCACCATCCGGGCTTCAGCGATCACCGGGAAGCGCCGGAACATCTCCTCGACACCGCGTTGGAGTACCAAAGGATCGCTGCGCAGGTCGGCGACGATTTCCGGGTGCTTGGCGAGGTGAAACATCATGAAGCTGAGAAAATTGACGACCGTGTCCAGTCCGCCGAGCAGCAAGAGCGAGATCAGGCCGATCGCACGCTCATGGCTGATCGGCTCGCCGTTGATATCGTTGTTGACCATGACCGTGATCAGGTCATTTCCCTCGCCGCCGCGACGAGCGTTGACGATCGGTTCGACATAATTGTCGAAGCCCGCCTGGGCGGCCTCCAGCGCTGCTGCCATCTCTTCTGGCGTCGCGCCCGGCGGCCGCGTCATGTCTTCGGCGAACCGCGTCAGCATCGCCGCGTCCGACATCGGCAGATCGCACAATGCCATGAACACCCGAACGGGAAAGATGCGCGCATATTCCGTCGAGAATTCGCAGCCGCCTTTTGCCACCAGCCCTTCGATCAGTTCGATCGAGATTGCCCGGACTTCATCCTCGACGCGGCGCATCTGGGCAAGGTTCAGACCCCTGTCGAGCGTCTTGCGATAGGGGGTGTGCTCGGGCGGATCCATCCGCGTCGGCACCATCAGATACTTCTCGCCGGCTTCCTTGGGCAGGAAAATCACCTCGCTCGAGAAGCGCGTCGGGTCGGTATAGATTTCCTTGATCAGTTCGCCGCGCGTTGCGACCCAATGCCCGCCGGTAAATGGCGTCCAGACGAGCTCTGGGACGTCCGGGCGCTGCAGCGCGCGCCACGCCTCGTGATACCCATTCTCGATCCCGTCGGGCGCATACATGTCGATATCGCGGACTAGATGATCCGGAACATGGGCAGGCTTCGGTGTGCGGTGGCGCCCGATATGGGGGTCTGCGTCGGCCATAAGAAATCCTCTCTAATGATGGTCAGAGTGTCGGATCGATAATTGCTTTGATCACCTCGCCCTTCTTGACCGCGTCGAGCGCCTTGGCGGCATCGCCGATCGCGAAGCGGTGGCTGATCAGATCGGCCAGGGGAAAGCGATCCTGCAGGCGGGCAGCGAGATGCATCGCGCCGTGATAGTTCTTGGGTTTGGGAAAGCTCGCGCCGCCGATCGTCAGGTTCTTGGTCGACAGATCGCGCGGGCTGATCGGTTGCGTGCCGATCGCGCCCCACAAACCCAGGATGATGTAGCGCGCGTGATTGCCGGTGAGATCGACGCCTTCGGGGAATGCCGGCAGAAACCCCGCCGCCTCGATCACGACGTTGGGGCCATTGTGCCCGGCAATATCGCGTACCTTGCGCAGCCGTTCTTCGGGCGAGTCCCGCAACGATATGGTCGCGGTGGCGCCGAGCGACTTGGCGACCTCGAGCCGCTGCTCGACACCGTCGATGACGATGATCTCGCGCGCGCCGGCGACAGCGGCGACCAATACGGCGGAGAGCCCGACGGGGCCGGCGCCCTGCACCACGACCGTGTCGTTGACCTGGATCTGTCCGCAGCGGTCCAACCCGCGCAGCACCGTCGGTAGCGCGCAGCCCAAAGCCGCAATTGCGTAAGGGTCTGCGCCGTCCGGCAGGCGAAAAAAGGCCAGTCCGTTGGGGAGCCACGCAAAGTCGGCATAGCTGCCCCAATTGGGCTTTTCGGCGTGCTCGAAATATTGCGAATTCTCGCATGGCGTCTCTTCGAGCACCGTGCAGGAATGGCAACGGTGACACAGCGCGATCGGCGCCCAATAGACGAGGTCGCCGGTTTGGACCGGAACGCCGGCATAATCGGTCGTGACGCCCGGCCCGAGTTTTTCGATCCTGCCCACACCTTCGTGACCGAGAATGATCGGAAAGGGCATCACCCCGACTTCGCCCGTCGCGATGTGCACGTCGCTGCCGCACACCCCCCCGATCACCACGCGGACCAGCGCACCGCCCGGTTCCGGGTCGGCAATCGCAACGTCCCATGTCTCGATGCGATTGGGCTCGACCAGCACCGTTGCCCGACCGGTTACCATGACGATGTCCTCCTGTGATGCTTCCCGGTGCCGATGCGCGAGGCCGGCTGTCCGGCCCGCGTCGTGCGCACCGGCGTTCGCGGCATGTGGTGCTGTCGCGGTTCTGCCCGCCGTGCGGCGCGGCGACATTCGCCGTCGCCGGCTAGGCCGCGGCATTGTCCGGTCTGCGATGAACCAGGCGGCTGCGCTATCCCAACGGGAAACGCGCTTGCCGGTGCGTTTAGCGATCCGATTCCGGCTGGAGGAAACCGTGCAGGAACAGATGACACGCCTGACGAGCGATCTCCGGAATTTCCAGATGGCCGGGTCGATACCATTCCGCCGTGGAATCGAGCATGTTGATGAGAAACTTGCGCGCGACGGTCGGGTCGAGCTCGCTCCGTGCCACGCCGCTCTGGCGTGCGGCCAAGATCAGGTCGCGCCAGTAATTGTCGAACCCGGCGTAAGCGGCGAGAACGCGGCGCTTCATGTCGTCCGGCAAGTCCTGAAATACCCGCGATACCGCGGACGAATATTGATCGCCGGTCAGGAGAAACGTCAGGTGCGCCGTAATGGCTGCTTCGAGACGCGCGGTCGGCGACGCCGACGATCCCAGCACTTCTACCTGGGTTACGATGTAGCGGGTGTTGCGATGGCAGCCCTCTACCAACACTTCCTCGATCAACTGATCCTTGGAGTCGAAATGGTGATAAAGGCTGGGTGCCAGCATGCCGGCTCGCTTGGCCACTTCCGATAGTTTCGTTCCCTGCAGGCCGCGGGTACGCAGCAGATCGGCCGTGGCATCGAGAATGCGGGATCGTGACGTTGTGTCTTCCATAACCCTCGCATCGCGCATCGCGCGCGCAAAAGAAAGTGCGCGGCATCTCGGCTCCATGGCGTTTCCCGCCGGTGCCTTGCCGAGGGCCCGATAGGGTTTCAGCCGGCGAAGGCGACATTGGGCATGCCCCTGACCAGCGGATCGAGAATTTCGAACAGACTGCCGGCGAGCGGCTGCTGCGCCTTCGCCTCCTCGCTCAGCGCATTGGCGGCTGAAGTCAGGAATAGCCGCTCCATGTTGGCGCCGCCAAAAGCGGGCCGCAGCCCCTGGCGAACAGGTAGCCTGCGTTCCTCCAGCAACTCGGCGTCCGGCGAATAGCGCCGAAGCATCCAGCTCTCGTAAAAGGCAATCCAGATACCGCCTTCGACATCGACTGCCATGCCATCGGGAAAGCCGTCGTTTTCGCCATATTTCAGCCAGTCGCGGCGATTGGAGATCGATCCATCCTCGGCCAGATCATAGGCCCAGGTGACGCGGGGGAGCGAATCGTTGAAATAGATGGTCTTGCCGTCCGGGCTGAATGCGGGACCGTTGGCCGTCACGACGTTGCGCTCCATCGTGGCGATCGTGCCGTCCGGGTCGATCCGATAGAGCTCGCCGGTGCTGCGCTTGTCGAAATCGCGGACGCTGTCTTCCTTGTTCTCGGACGTCGTGCTGTCCTCGAACTGGGTGACGTCGCAGCTGCCCGTCCAATATCGTCCCTTGTGATCGACGACACCGTCATTCAGTCGTGCGATCTCGCTGTTCGGGCGTGGATCGGCGAACAGCTCGAACGTCTCGGTTGCCGGGTCGACATAGGCCAGCCCGTCGCGCGTCGATGCGATGAAGCCGCCCTTGCCCCGAAGACCGAGCGCCGAAATCCACATCGGCGGAATCCACCGGCCCTTTTCCTCGGTCTCGATGTCGATCCAGTTGACGCTCGGGTTTTCGACATCGACCCAATAGACGCGGCCATCACGCGGATCGTAAAGCGTGCTCTCGCCCAAGGTCGCCTTCGCCTCCCACAGGCAGCGCCAGCCCGGTCCTTCCATCTCCATCCCGCTCTCCATTCTATAGTTCCACGCGTCCGGTACCGAACGGCGCGTCGCGCTGTTTCACCGCTTCCTTGAGACCCTGTTCGCGCACCGTGCGATTGAACGCCGAACGGCTGTCGGCGAGATGCCCGCGCGCATCCATTTCCGCCGCCATCCGCTGCAGCGTGCGCGCGCCCATCAATTCGAGCCCGATATTGACGATGCGCTTGTTCGCACTGAGCAGATCGGCGTCGATCAACGCGAGCCGGTCGGCCAATGCCTCGACTTCGGCGACAAGCTGATCGCCAGGGACAGCTTTCAGCACCAGCCCGATCGTCGCCGCGTCGCGCCCGCCGATCAGATCGCCGGTGAGCAGCAGGCGCTTGGCCCATTGCGGGCCGACCATGTACAGCCACATGTTGCTTGGCAGCGAGCCTTGCGAACGCGCCGGCGGGAAGCCGAAGCTCGCGTCATCGGCGCAGATGATCATGTCACACAGCAAGGCGAGGTCGGTTCCACCGGCGAGACACCGGCCCTGAACCTGGGCGATGACCGGCTTGTGCATGTCGAACAAGGCCATGCGCAGGCGCTGCAGGCGTTCCTGATGCCAGGCGTCGTCGTCGAACTTCGCTCGACCGCGGCGATGCTCCACCTGAAGCGCGACCGGGCGGTCGTACCGCTGCAGGTCGTAGCCCGACGAGAAATCCGGGCCGGCGGCGGCAAGGATCACGCAGTGCACGCGATTATCCTCGTCGGCCTCCCACAAGGCGTCGTGGAGTTCAGTGAGCAATTCCTCGTTCAGCGCATTACGCTTGTCGGGCCTGTTCAGCGTGATCCGCGCTCGCCCGTCGGCGAGTTCGTAGCGGATGAATGTGTAGCGGTCGTCGCTCACCATTGCTGCTTCCTCGTCCCATCGTGCGAGCAGTCTCGAGCGCCGCGCGTCACGATCATTTCCCCGTCACACGACGGAATGCGCCCTGTCGACCATGCGCGGCGCGCTCGTGTCGATGTCCTTGAGTTTCGGGAGCACCTTCCTGGCGAACAACTCATAGTTCGCGCGACCCATTTCCTGCGGCATTTCGCCATATTGGAAATAGGTGATGAAGCTGCCGATATCGAACTCCTCGACCATCGTCGCGAGTTTCTCGGCTACCTCGTCGGGCGTCCCCCAGACTTGCAGATCTGCCAGGAAGCCGTTGAACTTGTGCAACCCGTGCTTGGCGATATTCTTGGCCAGTCCGCCATAATATTCATAGCCCTCGATATTGGCGAACCCGGCATTGGCGAACTGGTAGAAGTCCGAGGTCGATCGGGTATAGGCCTGGATGTGCTGGTCGCGCATCTCCTGCGCGACCGCGGGATCCTCGTGCACGGCGATGAACACCGCGAAGACCGGTTTCGGCGCGGGCGCCCCGTTCTGTTTCAGGAACAGCTGACGATAGCTCTCCAGATCCTCCGCCACCTTGTCCCACGGCTTCTGTGCGATGACCATCAATCCGACGTCGAGCTTGGCCATCAGATTGACCGATTCCGGTGAGATTGCCGACGCGAAGGTGCGGCCACGGAAGCTTTCATAAGGGCGAGGGCGGAGCTCGACGCGCGGCTGCCGCAGATACTTGCCGTCATATTCCATTATGCCGGTTTCGAGCGCGGTCAGCACGGCTTCGGCATATTCGGTGAAGCGGCCGCGCGATTCGCCCATCGGCACGTTGAAGCCCGCGAATTCGGAAGCGCCAAGTCCGCGGCCGATACCTAGTACCGCCCGACCCTCGGAGAAATAGTCGAGCAGGATGAAGTTCTCTGCGGTGCGCACCGGATCCTGCCACGGCAGCACGCACACCGTGGTGCCAAGTTTGATGCGCTTGGTCTGGCCGGCGACGAACGACAGGAACTGCGGCACGTTGGGCGTCATGTTGTAATTGGTGAAATGATGCTCCGGTGTCCACACTGAGTCGAAGCCGAGCGACTCGGTGTCGACAGCCATCTTCAGCTGGTGGCGATAGACTTCCTTGTCGGACAGCTTGTCGCGCAAATTCTGGAAGGTGAGGCCAAGCCCGACGTCCATCGTCCTAATCCCTTGCTCATATTGTCGAGCTAGCCTAATGGTCATTAGGTTAGGAACGCAAGCCCCTTTCGTGCAAGCGTTGATTTTATGTGTAGTTGCTGCCGAAGCTCTTGACCAGCGAGCAGCTAGGGCAGAATAATATGCATTAGGTTGAGGACGGAGAGGCTTGATGGAATCGGCGATAGCCAGCGTCGACGAACGCCGCGCCAGCATGGAGCGCCGACATCCCGCGTGGGTGCCGATGTCGCTCGACCGATATCTCGCCAGGGCAGCCTCGGAATTTGCCGACCGCCCGCTCGTCATCACCGACGACAGTGTCATGAGCTATGCCGAGGTCGATGCCGCGGCCACGCGCATCGCGCAGATGTTACGGAACCGCGGCATCAAGCCGGGTGACCGGGTCGCGATGCTGATGGCCAATTATCCGGTCACCGTGGCATTGCTGTTCGGCATCTGGCGCGCAGAGGCTACCGCGGTGCCGTTGAACACGCTGTACCGGCCGGAAGAGCTCGGGTTCGTGCTTGCCCAGTCGGCGCCGCGATTGCTCATCGCGATGACCGGGTTTCTCAAGCGCGATTACGCCAAGGAGATACCGACGATCCTGCCTGCTGGCGTCGATCTGCTGTTCTATGATCCCGAAACCCCGGCAAGCTCCGATCTCGTCGCGGCGATCGATGCCGTGACGACGATCCAGCCTGCGGGGCCCGTCGACGCCGAGCGCTTTCCGGCGGTGATCATGTACACGTCGGGGACGACGGGCAGCCCCAAGGGCGTCATGTTGACGCATGACAATCTGCTCCGCGCCGCTTATGCCGGCGCCCATCATCAGGCGTTCGAGGACGGGCGTCGCGCGATCTTCTCATTGCCGCTCTATCACGGCTTCGGTCTCGTCGTCGGCCTGTTGTCGGGCATCGTCGTCGGGGGCTCGATCGTACCGCTGCCGCGCTTCGACCCGCGCGCCATATTGACGGGGATAGGTCGGCACCGCGCGACATATCTGATGGGCGTGCCGACGATGACTGTCGCGATGCTCGAGATCGCCGAAAGGGAAAAGTTCGACCTTAGCTCGCTGACGTCCATCCACAGTGCCGCCGCACCGACGCCGAGCTGGGTCTGGCAGCGTATCCAGGACGTGTTCGGCTGTGGTGAAATCTTCACCAGCTATGGCCAGACCGAGGCAACGGCGACGATCATTTGCACGCAGCCCGGCGACGATCTGGAGGTTGTCGCGACGACGCAAGGTATCATCGTGAAGGGCGGCGTGGCGGGCATAGCGGAGCGGGGCGGCGACATCGCCGAATTCCGTATCGTCGATCCGGTGAGTGGCGCGGACAGCCCGTCGGGGACGCCGGGGGAGATCTGGACGCGCGGGCCGATGAACAGCCTGGGCTATCTCGATCGGCCGGCGGATACCGCAGCGTTGTTCGCCGAGGGCGGCTGGCTCCGCACCGGCGACCTCGGTTACTTCCGCGACGACGGCAATCTGCTGCTTACCGGCCGGATCAGGGAGCTGTTCAAGAGCCGCGGCGAACTCGTCTCTCCCAAGGAGGTCGAGGAAGTCATCACCACGCATTCGGCGATCCGCGAAGCCTATGTCATCGGCATGCCCGATGATCGCTATGGCGAGTGCGGCTGCGCCTGGCTGGTCTCTGCCGACCCGGTTGCGCCCAGCGTGGCCGAGATCACCGCGTACCTCGCTGAGCGTCTGCCAGGCTACAAGATGCCGCGCGACATCTGGTTCATCGACACCGCCGAATTGCCCAAGACCGGTACCGGCAAGGTGCAGAAAAACCTGCTCAAGGATCGTGCCGAGCGGCTGCTGGCGGCGGGCGCCGCGGCATGACCCGGCTTTATGGGGAGCGCAATCAATGAACGCCGACATTTCGACGATCGAGGCCATTCTCGAGGATGCCCGCGATGGCCTGCCGTACATTCTCGTCGATGCGGATGACCGCGAGAACGAAGGCGACATCATCATCCCCGCGCAGTTCGCGACACCGAGCCAGATCAACTTCATGGCGCGCCATGCGCGCGGGCTGATCTGTCTGGCAATCACCGAGGCGCGAGCCGGGAAACTCGAGTTGCCGCCGATGACGGCCAACAACCAGTCCGGACACGGCACGGCCTTCACCGTCTCGATCGAGGCGCGGGAAGGCGTGACGACAGGGATTTCCGCGCAGGATCGCGCCCATACCGTCGCGGTCGCGATCGATCCGACCAAAAGCAGGCGCGATATCGTCTCGCCGGGCCACGTCTTTCCGCTCGTGGCGAGGGAAGGAGGCGTTCTCGTCCGCGCCGGCCATACCGAGGCGGCGGTCGATATCTCGCGGCTCGCCGGGCTCAATCCCGCGGGCGTGATCTGCGAAGTGATGAACGACGACGGCACGATGGCGCGGCTGCCCGAGCTGATCCAGTTCGGGCAGCAACATGGCCTCAAGATCGGCACGATCGCCGACCTCATCGCCTATCGGCGACGGTCCGAGCGGATCGTAACCGAAGTCGCGACCGCGCCGTTCGACTCCGTCTACGGCAACGATTTCACGATCCATGTCTATCGCAACAGCATCGATGGCGGCGAACATATCGCGCTCGTGCGCGGCAACATCCATGCCGGCCAACCGACATTGGTGCGCGTCCACCAGGTCGATCTGACCGCCGATCTGCTCGGTTGGTCGCTGGCGCGGCGCGACTATGTGCCGCGCGCGCTGTCAGCGATCGCGGCTCATGACGGGCCGGCAGTGGCGGTGTTCGTCCAGGATCCCGATCCGACGTCGATCGCGGCGCGTGTCAACGGCGGGCGCCGCGCCTATCACGAAACGCATGCGATCCGGGATTACGGCGTTGGTGCGCAGATCCTGCGCGATCTCGGGGTGCAGGAGATGGTCCTGCTCACCTCCAGCAACGACAAATTGACCGCGCTTGAAGGGTTCGGCCTCAGCGTGGTCGGGCGTCAACCGATTCCCGACGAACGGGTGACGGCCGGCGCACGATCCGTCGCGGCGGTCGGCGGCGCGTGACCGCGACACCAGTTTCGACAACGATAATCACGAGGAGAGATCAGATGGGCAGACTATCGGGCAAGGTCGCAATCGTCACCGGCGCCGCGCGTGGCATGGGCGAATCGCATGCCCGCACGTTCGTGCGCGAAGGCGCCAAAGTGGTGATGACCGATTTGCGCGCCGACGCCGGACGCGCATTGCAGCAGGAACTCGGCGAAAACGCGCTCTTCATCGAGCAGGACGCGACCGATTTCGCGCAATGGGAGGTCGTCGTCCAACAGGCCGAAGCCACGTTCGGCCCGGTCGATGTGCTGGTCAACAATGCCGGCATCCTCGGCGCGATGGCGCGCACCGCCGATCTCACCGAGAAGGATTATCTCGCGGTTTGCGCGATCAACCAGCATTCGGTGTTCTACGGCATGCGCGCAGTGCTGCCGTCGATGTTGAAGGCCGGCCACGGATCGATCGTCAACATCTCGTCGATCGCCGGGATCGCCGCCAATTACGGCTTTCCGAGCCTGGCCTATGTCGCCAGCAAGTTCGCGGTGCGCGGCATGACCAAGGCGACGGCGATCGAATACGGCCCGCACAACATCCGCGTGAACTCGGTCCATCCGGGATTCATCCAGACGCCGATGATGGTCGAGGCGACTGATGAGGAAGGCGGCGATGCGTTGTCGCTGATTCCGCTCGGCCGGATCGCCGATCCGCAGGAAGTGTCGAACCTCGTGCTGTTCCTGGCATCCGACGAATCGTCGTACATCACTGGTTCTGAGCACCTCGTCGATGCGGGCATGCTCGCGCAATAATTCGCGGGCGGCCTTGCCGGAAGTTAATCGCGCAGACGCAGCGGCGCGCAGACGCAGGCGACGATCTGGTCGATCGTGTCGTCAAGCGCCGCCTCGAAACTCTCCTCGCCCGGTGCGCGCGTCTCGAACGTCTCGTACCGCGCGAGGATCGCGAGGAACATGAAACTCGCCGTGACGAGGCGGCGCTGCGCGACATCCTCGGGCAGATACGAGAGGCGCGCGCGCAGCAGGTCGAAAATCCGCGCGAGATGCGGATGCGATGCGCCGCCGAAGTCGCCAAAGCGGTGCGAGCGGCTGCGCATCAGATATTGGCTGAGAAAGCCGGCATAGGAATGATGGCCTTCGCCATCCGGCAGTTCGAGCTGCGGAAGATAGACCATGTCCAGCAGCGTGCGCGCGTCCACCAGGCGGCCCTTCGCTTCGGCCGCCGCAAGCATCCGGGCGCGAATCGGTTCCATCTGCTCCATGCGATAGTCGAAGATCGCCTCGACCAGCCCTTCGCGCGATCCGAAATGATATTGGACGGCGAAATGATTCCCTTGCCCCGCTTTCGACGCGATCTCGCGCATCGAAACGCCGTTGATCCCGCCCTCGGCGAACAGCGCCTCAGCGACGAGGATCATGCGGGTCTTGCCGTCGATCTCAGGGCTATCCTGGACGACAGGGTCGGCGAGGTCGGTCAAGCTCGGCTTCCTTGAGACACGTGTTTTAGATTACATTGATTCTACGCGTGGGCGTCACCGTTGTCGATTCCCGGGCGCGCGGATCAAAATAGGGCTGAACGATAAAATCTCGGAGGAGGGCGCGACGCGGCGTGCCCAACGCGCGGTTCATTTGTGATGCCTGGCACCGGACAATCGTTCAAACGGTTGACTTAATTTGGCGGCTGCGACATCATCCTCTCCAACGCGGGCGGAACGACCGGCGTGGGCCCCCTGTGACGCCCCTGAAACGGCCCCCAAGGAGAGCGATTATGGCAATGGAAACTGGACTGATCTTCCACCCCTATATGCGGCCCGGCCGGACCGCGCGGCAGACGTTCGAATGGGGTGTGCAAAGTTCGATCGCGAGCGACAAGGCCGGCTTCGATTCGATGATGATCTCCGAGCACGCCTCGCAGATCTGGGAAAACATTCCCAATCCCGAGCTGATCATCGCGGCCGCCGCACTGCAGACCAAGAATATCAAGTTCGCACCAATGGCGCATATCCTGCCCCACCATAACCCGACCAAGCTGGCGATGATGGTCGGCTGGCTGTCGCAGATCCTCGAAGGCCGCTATTTCATGGGGATCGGCGCCGGCGCGTATCCGCTGGCTTCCTACATGCATGGTATCCGCGGCGAGGATCAGAAGACCGAACATCTCAACGAGATGGTGCGCGAATCGCTTGAGATCATGGAAAAGATCTGGAAGCGCGAGCCCTTCTTTTATGAGGGCAAATATTGGGATGCCGGATTCCCCGAGGAAGAGGTGGCGCTGACCGAGGAGGACGAGCAGCATAAGCTCGCCAATTATGCGCCCTGGGGCGGTTCGTTTCCGGAGTTCGCGGTCACCGGTTTCAGCGCGAATTCGCCGTCGATGCGGCTCGCGGGGGAGAAGAATTTCAAGCCGGTCTCGATCTTTTCCGGCAAGGAGGCGCTCAAGCGCCACTGGGACATTTACGCGGAAGCCAATATCAAGGCGGGGTTCACGCCCAACCGCCAGCGCCACGCCGTATCGCAGACAGTCTTTGTCGGCGACACCGATGCCGAGGCGAAGAAGGAAGTGATGGAAGGGCCGATCGGCTATTGCTTCAACAAATATCTCATCCCGATCTGGCGCCGTTTCGGCATGATGGATGGCTTCGCCAAGGACGCAGGGATCGATCCGCTCAAGGCCGATCTCGAATTCCTGGTGGATCACGTGTTCGTGGTCGGCTCGCCCGACACCGTCGTGGACAAGATCAATACCCTGTTCGCTGAAGTCGGCGGCTGGGGCACGCTACAGATCGAAAGCCACGATTATTACGACGACCCCTCGCCCTGGTTCCATTCGCTGGAACTGGCGGCGCGCGAAGTTGCCCCGCGGATCAGCTTGCCCGGCTCGACCGCCGATCAATCGGCAGCGCGCGTCGCTGCCTAACGCCTGATGCGGAGCGCACCCTGGGGTGCGCTCCGCTTTTTTAACCCGCGCTCGTCCGATGCGCAGCATAGCGTCAGGCTAATAGCTGTTTTCAACGCAAATCGTCGAGACGGACTGGCCATGGACGCGCATCGTAATGCGCTCTGGCGTAGCCTCGCCGATCCAAATCTGAAAAGAAATATACGATAGTTCAACTAGTTAGTGCGTCTATGAGACGGCTATCGGCGGTAAGTCTACGCGCCTTTGCTCCGAAAATACATGGCGAACTACAAAGTTGTTGCAGCGCTAGCCTAATTATGATTAGGCTAGCGTCCAAGAGCGCTAAAGGCGCCGTCGATGATCCAACGTCGCCAGATTCCGCGCTGCGGGCAGGAGAGGACATGCAGGATGCAGTTGAAGCGTCGAGGCCGTGCCGGGTCATCCGGCCCGCCATTTCGACTTGCTTTCGCCTCGGCGGCCCAATCGCGCTTCGCCGATCTGGCAAAAACCCCAACGCACCATTGAGCCTCGCAGAAGGCGCGGTCGAGCCGGGCTGCTGAACCTAGTCAGCACCGCGTGATGCCCGACCAAAAAGAAAAAAGAACCACGAGGAGAGACATGATGATCAGGGAAGGGACCATTCCGATGACACTTCGGCCGCTATCCGTATCGGAAAAGGGGCGCCTGTCCGGCCAGTTCCGCTCGTCGACGATGACGGCGGCAATCGCGCTCGCCGCGATCAGCAGCGCGCCGGCCTTTGCCCAGTCGAGTCCAGCAACAGCGCCGGCCAGCCCGCCGTCGCAACAGACCGCGCCGGCGCCCGCCGCGAAAGATCAGGTGGCAGCGCCTACGTCCGACGACATCATCGTTACCGCGACCCGCCGCGAGGAATCGCTCTCGAAAGTGCCGTTGTCGATCACGGCGCTGAGCAGCGATACGCTCCGCGACCGCGTCGTCACGAGAGAGCAGGATCTTGCCGCGCTCGTGCCGGGCCTGGTCGTGAAGAACGGCCAGAATCAGAACCAATTGAGCTTCACGCTTCGCGGACAGACTCTCGACCCGTTCTCCGGCGCCAGTCCCGCCGTGCTGACGTATCTGAACGAAGTTCCGTTCGGCGGCGGCAATTCGGCGACGTCTTTCTATGACTTTTCGTCGGTCCAGGTCCTCAAAGGGCCGCAGGGGACGTTGTTCGGCCGCAACGCGACGGGCGGCGCCGTCCTGTACACGTCGAATCTGCCCGGCAATGACTTTGGCGGCTATCTCACCGTCCGCGGCGGCGAGCGGAACCTGCGTCAGGTTCAGGGCGCGGTCGACATCCCGTTGATTTCCGACGTCCTGCTCATTCGCATCGCGGGCGATTATCAACGCCAGGACGGATATGTGCGCAACCGCCTTGCCGGCGGCACGCTGGGCAACATCGACAACAAATCCGGTCGCATCTCGGTGGTGTTCAAGCCGACCAACGACATCAAGAACGTGACGGTGTTCCAATATAGCAAATTCGGCGGCAACGAGGCGGCGAGCCAACTATATTCCTATTACAAGCTCGGCCAGACCAACAACGGCTATGCGCTGACGACGACGCTCGACACGGTGTACGGCAACGGCTTCTTCCCGGGCGTCGGCGACGGCCCGCCGGGACCGGGGACCTTCCCGGGCGCCGTGGCGGGCTATCTCGCTTATCAAAAAGCGCATCCCTACGACATCTACCTGTCCTACGACCTGCCGCACGACGCGGACAATTACTTCGTGCAGAACACGACCACGATCAATCTGGACAGCACGACGACGTTCAAGAATATCTTCGGATATCAGTCCAGCTACGCCAGGACTCCGGGCATCTTGAGCGGCTCCCCCTTCGCCTCACTCGATCTCTATAACTCCACGGGCGCCTTCAAGGGGCCGCCGGGCGGCGAACTGTTCAGGAACACCAGCCTGTCGGAAGAAATGCAGATCCAGGGTCAGGCCGCCAACGGCAGACTGAAGTTCATCATTGGCGGTTTCTACAATTACCAGACCAAGGAAGAAGGCATTCCGGTCATCGTCGGTGGCGAACTCGCCGCTCCGCTTGGCCAGGTGCTTTACCATACCCGCGGCACTGATGAGTCGCGCGCGCTTTACGCGCAGGTGACCTATGATCTGTCCGACGCGGTCCGGGGCCTGAGCATCACGGCGGGCGGTCGCTATACGTGGGAGACGGTGGGGGAGACGCCTTATGCGGACCACGTCTTTGCGCCCAATTTCCCCCACGAGCTGGTGGATCTTCAAGCGCCGAGCTGGAATTTCAACCTTCAGTGGCAGTTCAATCCGGAAAACCAGATCTATTTCACGCAGCGCGGCAGCTTCCGGTCGGGCAATTTCAACGGCGCCGTCGTACCGTACAATCTCGTGAACTTCTTCAAGAACGAATACACGCACGATTTCGAGCTGGGCTATAAGTTCAACGGATCGGTCGCCGGGAAGCGCGCCCATTTCAATATCGCGCTCTACGATCAGATCGTGACCAATGCGCAGCATTCGATCTACGCAGTGGTTGCCGGGGCACCTTCCGCCTTTACGGTCAACGTCCCGCAGGCGACGATCAAGGGCGTCGAGGTCGATGGCGACATCAGCCTGGTCGATTGGCTCAAACTGGGCTTTTCCGGCGCCTATACGGATGCGAAATACACCAGGAACATTGTCGATCTGTCACGGCAGACCGGCGTGCCGGGGTATACGGTTCCGTTCGATTCCTATCCCGACGCGCCGCACATATCGGGGTCGCTATACGCCGATCTGACGCTGCCCGTTCCCGATAGATACGGTCGCGTCCATTTGCGAGCCGACTCCTTCTCTCAATCCTCGTCGTTCTTCTCGAACAACAACGAGTCGTTGACGCCTGGGACCAAGGTAAAGGGCTATACGACGGTGGCGCTGCGGCTGGGCTGGGAGGACATTCTGGGAAGCAAGCTATCCGCCTCCGTCTATGCCAAGAATGTGTTCAACCGGCTCTATTACCAAGCCGGCTATGTCGAAGGTAATTCGGGCGGCTTCAACACGGTGATCGTTGGTGAGCCTCGCACCATCGGAGCGGAACTCTCGTTCAAGTTCTAAAGGCGAGCATGCAAAACGGCTCGGCTACGTATCTGAGCCGGGTCGTTCTGCGGCTCTTTCAGGTGAACAAGATGGTTGGGCGGGGCCGGGCGATCGTCAGGACCTGCGGCTCACCTCAAATTGACACTGGTACAAGCTCTTGACCCACTATGACGTCCTTATTGTCGGCGCCGGTCATGGCGGTGCACAGGCGGCGATCGCGCTGCGGCAGGGCAGGTTTGCCGGTTCGATTGCCATTGTCGGCGACGAGCCTGACCTTCCCTATGAACGCCCGCCGCTGTCGAAGGAGTATCTCGCAGGCGACAAGTCGTTCGAGCGCATCTTAATCCGCCAGCCGAGCTTCTGGATCGAACGGGACGTCAACATGCTGCTCGGTCACCGCGTCGATCGGGTCGATCCCGTCGGTCATCAGGTAACCACGGCGGATGGCGTCAACATCAGTTATGGCAGTCTGGTCTGGGCGACTGGTGGCAGAGCCCGGCGGTTGACCTGCGATGGCCACGATCTGGCAGGGGTGCATACCGTGCGGACGCGCGCCGATGCCGACCGAATGATGGCCGAACTGCCGGCGGTCACGAACGCCGCGGTCATAGGCGGGGGGTTCATCGGCCTCGAGGCAGCCGCGGTGCTCGCGAAGTTCGGCAAAAAGGTCGTGCTGATCGAGGCGCTCGACCGCGTCATGGCGCGTGTCGCCGGGCATGATTTGTCGCGCTTCTATGAAGGCCAGCATCGCGCGCACGGCATCGATGTCCGCCTCGATGTGACGGTCGACAATATCGTCGGCGACGGTGCTGTCTCCGGAGTGCGATTGTCTGACGGTTCGGTCGTAGCCGCCGATCTGGTCGTGGTCGGCATCGGCATTGTCCCCGCGGTCGAACCGCTCCTCGCCGCAGGCGCCATGGGTGGAAACGGGGTATTTGTCGATGCACAATGCCGCACGTCGCTTCCCGACATCTATGCGGTCGGCGATTGCGCGCTCCACGCCAATCGTTTTGCCGGGGGCATCGAATTGAGACTCGAATCGGTGCAAAATGCGACCGACCAAGCAACGGTCGCGGCCAAGACGATCCTGGGTGAGGCGACGGCGTACGAAGCGGTGCCTTGGTTCTGGTCGAACCAGTACGACCTCAAACTTCAAACGATCGGATTATCGATCGGTCACGATCTGGCCGTCATGCGCGGTGAACCCGCGACGGGCAGCTTTTCCGTGGTCCATCTTCGCAAGGGCAAGGTGATTGCGTTGGACTGCGTCAACGCGACCAGGGACTATGTTCAGGGCCGCAAGCTTGTGGAAACCGGGGCTGTCGCCAGCCCTGAAATCCTCGCGGATGTCTCGATCCCGCTGAAGGCGATAGTCGCTTAGCCAGGCAGAATGACTTGGCAATACAGCGGCTCGGTCTCGAGGAGCCGAATTTTATGCGGTCGGATAGGAGAGCTCACCGGCTTCGCCCAGATGTTTGCCAAGCGCTTTCGGTACTGTACCTGGAAATGGTTGCGGACGTTAGCATGGACCGAAGCGAACTTCTGTAGCGACTTTATTCGTTGGGATCGGAGCATCGTTCGCTCTCGTCGCGGAAAGGATAGGTGGCTATTTTCGACCCTGTTGTTGGCCCGGCGCCCGACCTCCCGTTTGTCTCGATTGCCTAGCTCGTCCATCGCGGCGCTCTGGATTTGCGGCTCATCCGCGCTCGCTATTACCTGCCCTCGTTGGTCTGACAGTGCCGTATCACGTCATGAACTATCCGATGTAGCTCCGACACAAACCCGGTATCATGGGTGCGGCGGCGGATGGTGAAGGTGAGGTCAGGTTGATAGCGGCCCGCGACGTCGACCTGCGCGCCGCGCTGACCAAGGCAGGCGCGCGCGTCGTCGATGGCCCGACCGCGACCGGTGCCTATGTCGTGCGGATTGCCCCCGATCGCCGGGGCCAGGCGATCGACGGCCTGCGCGCCACGCCGCAGGTCGTGCTGGCCGAGCCGATCGACCCTGGATCGCAGCCATGACCTGGCGCGGATGGTTCCGGCTCTGCCTGGCCTTGTGCGGTGCCGCCGCGCTCGGCGTGGTGACGCCGGGCCATACGCAGGAGCGGCCGACCGCCGACGCCGATCGCCAGATCCTGGTGATGCTCAAGATGGCGCCGCCGCATTACCGGCCCGGCGGGAGCTACGGCGGCAGTTACGGTGACACGACGGCGATGGCCGCGCGGCGGCGCATGGCGGCAGGAATCGCGCGGCGCAACGGGCTGAAGCTGGTCGATGGCTGGCCGATGCCGCTGATCGGGGTCGATTGCTATGTCATGCGCGTGCCCGATGGCAGGGCGCTCGACGCGGCGATCGCCCAGGTGTCGAAGGAGCCGGGGGTCGCCTGGTCGCAGCCGCTGCAACTGTACCAGGCGCGCGGCTCGCCCGCCGGGGCCGCGCTCAACGACCCTCTCTTTCGGGCCGAGCCCGCCGCCATAGCCTGGCGGCTCGCCGACCTCCACCGCATCGCCACCGGCCGCAACGTTTCCGTCGCCATCATCGACAGCAAGATCGACGTTGCGCATCCCGACCTTGCCGGCCAGTTCACCGCCAATCTCGATTTCGTCGCCAATCCTGATTCCGGGCGCCGCACCGTCCCCAGCGAGGCGCATGGCACCGGCGTYGCCGGCATCGTCGGTGCCAAGGCGGGAAACGGCATCGGCATCGCCGGGATCGCGCCCGACGCGCGGATGATGGCGTTGCGGGCGTGCTGGCAGACCGCCGCCGGCCCTACGCTTTGCAACAGYCTYAGCCTGGCGCGCGCGCTGCAATTCGCGATCGACCACAATGCCGAGGTGATCAACCTCAGCCTCGCCGGGCCGGCAGACCCGCTACTCGCCCGGCTGATCGCCATCGCGATATCGCGCAACGTCTCTGTGGTCGCGGCATTCGATCCGTCGCTGCCCCAGGGAGGATTCCCCGCATCCTTGCCCGGCGTCATCGCCGTCGCCGACGAATCTTTGCAGTCTTTGCCCGCGCGCGTGTACATTGCGCCCGGCCGCGACGTGCCGACGACACAACCGGGGGGTAAATGGTACCTCGTCAATGGCAGTTCCTATGCGGTCGCGCATGTCAGCGGGCTGATCGCGCTGGTGCGCCAGTCCAGCGGCCGCGCGACACGGATCGCGCTGAACCGCATGGCGGGCGGCGCGATCGACGCCTGCGCGACCCTGGTCGGGACGTCGCCGGCCTGTGATTGCTCGTGCGCGATCGACCACCGGCTCGCGGGACGGCGCTAGCGCCAGACGCCTTGGTGCGCTGGCCGCCCTGTCGCTTTCTTCCTTCGCCGCAACCCCCGCATTCGCCCAGGTCAGCGGCAGCGTCGACATCGAGAGCGATTATCGCCTGCGCGGCTATTCGCTCAGCGCCGGGCGGCCGGTGGCGACCGCGCAGATCGGCTATGACGACGACAGCGGGGTCTATCTCAACCTGTCCGCCACGGGCGAGATCGGCCATGACGATCCGCTGTTCCTCGGGGTTCAGGGCAATATCGGCTATGTCCGACGGTTGAACCAGAAGCTGTCGATCGACGCCGGCGTGACGCGTAGCCAATATCGCGCTCCCGATCGCAAAAGTCGCGCGCACGATTATACCGAAATCTATCTCGGCCTAGCCTCCGATCCGTTTTCGGCGCGCCTTTATTATTCACCCGATTATTATCAGTCCGGTGTTTCGACGCTTTACGGAGAGGTCGAAGCCACGATCAGGCCGGCAGAGCACTGGCGACTCACTGGCCATCTGGGGTCGCTCGTCTATCTCACGACGCCGGCGCGATATATTCCTGGCCGCGAGGCACGGTATGACTGGCGCGCGGGCGTGTCGCGCGAACTCGGGAATTTCGACCTCCATGCCGCGCTGTCGGGCGGGGGCCCGGGAAAGGAATATTATTCCGGCGAGCTCCACAGCAAACTCGCCCTGACCGCTGGTGCGAGCTGGAGTTTCTGACACGCGGCTTAAACCTTTAGTGGCCCGGGCGGCATCAACCTTCCAGAAACCAGCTGGAAGGATCGGGCCCCATGGGTGTTCGCACGACGATGATGTTCAGGATGGCGCGGGTCGGCGCTGCGCTCGGCGCGCTGTCGGTGACGGTTGCCGCCACCTCACAGACGGCGGCGAAGCAATATACGGTGGTCATGGCGAACATGAATTACGGGGCGCTGCCCGGCGGCGCCAAGGTGGGCGACACGATCGTCTGGGTCAATCGCGACTCCGTCCCGCATACGGTGACCGCACGCGACCACAGCTTCGACCTGCGCATCGCGCCGGGGCAGAGCGGGCGGATGACGCTGCAGAAAGCCGGCACCATCCCATTCTATTGCATCTTCCATTCGATGATGCGCGGTACGCTCAAGGTCGCGGCCAAATGATCAGCCCTGCCTGACCACCATCACCTGACCCCAAGGCAATTCGATCAGGGTGTCGGGGCGGTCGGCGAAGAACGTCCCGAACATCTCGCGCACCTCGCGATCGGCATAATCGTCGCCGATCAGGATCCCACCGGGCATCAGCCGCGGATGGAAGAAGTCGAGCGCGTCGCGCGTGGCGCCAGGCAGGTCGAGGTCGAGATGGACGAATGCGAAGCGCTCGTCGGCAACCGCATCGGCGGTTTCCGGGAAAACGCCGGCGTGGACGTGCACGGCAGGATAAGGAGCGAGCAGCGCTTCGACCGCTGATCGTTGGCCATGCGTCGTCCTGAAATGGTCGCGCACCGTCGCTGCGTCGCCGCTCGTCATGGCGGCATCGGCAGCTTGCAGCGTCTCGAACACGTCGAACAGATGGAGGGACGTATCGCCCTTGGCATGGCAGATCAGCCGCGCGCTGCCGCCGTGGAACACGCCGGCCTCGGCCATCGCGCCGTCGAGCCGTCGCGCGGCGCGCACCGCGATCAGGATCTGCAATGCCGCCGCGTCGCTCAACAGCATCGGCACCAGCCGCCGCGTCGCGCGGATCAGCGGCAGTTCGGCTTCCCAGCCCGCGCCAAGCGGCGCCATGATCGCGCCGCGCGAGGCGACGAGCGTGCGTAGCGCCCGCCCCGGCAGGCCACGCCAGCCTTGCCGAGGCGTCATGGCCGGACCGGGGCCGGCGCCGCGCGTAGCATCATCATCGCGGCGATCGCGAACAGCGCGCCGAGCAGGGGCGTCCGCAGCGGATAGTCGACCAGGCTCGACGCCATCAGGATGACCGTCATGCCGATCGCGGCAATGCCTAGCGTCCGGCGTGTCACCGACTCGCGCGTCCGCACGATGGCGACCGCGGTACGCGCCCACCACCAGACGAACAGGCCGAGCAGCATCAGCGCGGGTACGCCGCCCTCGATCGCGAGCTGCAGCGGCTCGTTATGCGCCTGGTTCATATAGATGGTCGACAGCAAGGCATCGGGCTCGAAGCGGCGATAGACGTCGCTGAACGACCCGAAACCGGCGCCCCAGGGCAGGAACGCGCGCGCGGTGCGCAACAACGGCCCGACTATCGCGGCGCGGCTTTCGCTGGCAGGGTCGGTATGCATCAGCCGATCGACCGCGCCACTGTGCATGGCGGCGGCGGCAGTGGTTGCGGTCGCTCCGATCAGCACTGCGGCGACGCCCGCCCAGTGCAGGCGACGAACCGGCACCAGCCGCTGGCCTGTCGCGGCATAGGCCCACAGGCCGGCGCCGAGCCCAATCGCGACGAGCAGTAGCCCCATCCTCGATCCCGTGGCGATGCCGCCGAACAGCAACAGGGCGACCGCGATCAATGTGGCACCAGCCACCACGCGCGGCCGGCCGCCCCGCCGCAACCACAGGCCCGCCAATGCGGCGACAAACGGCAGCGCGCAGGCCATCAACGCGGCCTGGTGATTGCGGTTGGCCAACAGCCCGATCGGGGCATTCTCGCTGCTTTCGCGATAGAAACGCAGCGCGCCGCCACCGGGCGCAAGCTGGATCAGCCCGGCGAGTGCGCTGACCAACGCGATCGTGACCACAGCCCAGGCGAGCCAAATTCGCGAGCGGCTGTCGCAATACAGAGCGACGAGCGTTGCCGCGGTCGCCGGCAATAGCGCACCGAGCGTGTTGATTGTGAGGTCGGGAGTCAGGCTGAGCGGCCGCCAGCGCACCGCCCCGCTCGCCACGGCGATCCGCGCATAGATGTCGTGCCCGGGCAGCATTGCCCAGAGCGACGGCGGCAACGGGATCAGCTGGAGCAGGACCAGGCCATAAGCCGCGGCGATCATCGCCAGCAGCCGTTTACGCCGTCGCAACGTCTCGATCTCGAGCGGCCACAAGCTGGCGACGATCGCGGCGATAGCGGCGAGGCGAGCCAGCATCTGCTGGTCCTCATCGTATCGCGACGCGCCCCCCAGCGCGGCGAGCGCCACCAGCAGCGCGATGGCGACGATCAGGCGATAGCGCTGCCCGTATCGGCTAGCGGCTCTCTGTGTGGCCAATGCCTGCCCCTCGCGATGGGAATAGCGGCGCGACGGCCGCTATTCCCGACCACCCGCTGGAGATCGTTTACGAGCTGGCGGGCTTGCTGCCGTTGTGCCCCAGCGCAACCGCGGCGACCACGACCACCGCGATGGCGAGGCCGGCATAAAGGAAACCCGACCCACCGCCGCTCGCTTTGTTGCCCTTAACCTTGGCGCCCGCGCGGACGTCCTTGTTGGCGAGCGACAGCTTGGCCGCCGGATTGGCGGGCGATGCCGCGGCGATGGTCGGAACGGCGATCAGCGAAAGGGCCGCGGTGGCGGCGATGACGTTGCTCAGGCGCATTGATGCACACCCCTTTTCTGCGCGGCTCGCCCAACGCGAACCAATCATCAGTGCCGTCGGGGGTGGGCAGGGTTCAACGCCGCCGTGCAAAAATCCGCGCGTTGAACCCCGTCCGTCGCGCCGGGAACAGATGGGGCAGCAATTGGGGTGAAAAGGGTGCGTCTCATCAGCAACCGGTCTTTTCTGAGGCGGCCCGCATGCCGGCGTTGAGCGCACGCGACGGATATCGGCGATGGGCGCCGATGTATGCGCGCGAGACGGCGATCAGCCTGCTCGAGGATCAGCTCGTCGCCCCGATCAGTCCGCCGCTTGCCGACAAGCGACTGCTCGACGTCGGCTGCGGGGTCGGCCGTCGCCTGATCGATTGCGGCGCGGCCGAGGCGGTCGGGATCGACCTTAGTCCCGAAATGCTCGATGCCGGGATCGGACGCGGCGCGGTCATGCCGGGCGTCAGGACGCTGGTCGGAGACGTCCGCCATTTGCCCTTTCCGGATCGCTATTTCGACGTGGTCTGGTGCCGGCTGGTGCTGGGGCATTTGCCGGCGATCGACCGCGCTTATGCCGAGCTGGCGCGCGTCACCGCGCCGGGCGGGATGATCCTGGTCAGCGATTTCCATGCCGAGGCGCATGCCGCCGGGCACCGCCGCACTTTCCGCGATGATGAAGGCGTGCACGAGGTCGAGCATCACGTCCACGATCTGTCGGCACATGCCGGCGCGGCGCGTGCCGTCGGGCTTGTCCCGGTGGCGACGCGCGAGGCGGTGATCGGTCCCGCCGTCCGGCCGCTCTACGAAGCCGCCGGGCGCGGCGCGCTGTATAGCGAGCATCTCGACCTCCCGGTCGTGCTCGCGCTCGCTTTTCGGCGGGAGGGCTGAGGATGCGGATGCTTGTCAATGCCCGCAACTGCGCCGTCGCGATCGAGGGCGAGCGCATCGTCGCGGCGGAAGGGCGGTTCGACATCGTCCTTGATTGCCCCGATGCGGAGGTGCGGCCGGGCCTGATCAACGCGCACGATCATCTCCATCGCAACCATTACGGGCGGCTGGGGCGGCCCGGCTATGGCAACGCCTATCAATGGGCCCGCGACATCCAGACGCGCTATCGCCGCCGCATCGCGCACGGCCGCGCGCGGCCACGGCGAGAGGCGTTGCTGGCGGGCGCGTGGAAGAATCTGTTCGCCGGCGTCACCTCGGTCGTCCATCACGACGCGTGGGAAGACGCTTTCGACCGCGATTTTCCGATCCGCGTGGTGCCGCTCGCCAGCGCGGATTCGCTCGGCATGACTCCCGACCTGGACGGCGTGGAGAAGGGCGAGCGGTTCGGCCTGCACCTGGCCGAAGGCGTCGATGAGGCCGCTGCCGATGAAGTCCGAGCAATCGCGGCGAAGGGGCTGCTCACACGCGATCTGATCGCGGTGCACGGCGTCGGCATGGATTCCGATGGCGTGGCCCGGTTCCGGGCGTCGGGCGCGGCGCTTGTCTGGTGCCCGAGTTCCAACCTTTTCCTGTTCGGCCGCACCGCGCCGGCAGCATTACTCGACGACGGGATCGACGTGCTGCTCGGCAGCGATTCGCTGCTGACCGGGGCGGGCGACCTGCTCGACGAACTGGCTTGTGCGCGTGCGATCGGCGGGTTGAGCGACGCGCGGCTCGAAGGCGCGGTGGGCGCGGTCGCGGCCACGCGGCTCGGCCTCGATCCGCCCGCGCTCGATCCGGGCAACCGCGCCGATTTGATCCTGCTGCGCCGTCCGCTGGTCGAGGCGCGTGCGGCGGATGTGCTGCTTGTCGTCGCCAACGGGGCAGTGCGGGTGGCGTGCCCCGACCTTGCGCCAAGTCTCGGCATCCACGCCGACCACGGCATCGAAATGACCATCGGCACGGTGGTGCGCTGGACCAACGCACGCACCCCAGAACCGGCATCCGGGAGGTATTGATGAAGTTTGTTGCGTTCCGCCTTGGCTCGGCCGGCGCGTTTGTCCTGGCGGCGATGACAGCGGTCCCCGCCGCCGCGCAGACCGCACCCGATCCTAACGCCGCGCCGGCACCGAACGCGACGCCCGCGCCGTCGGCAACTCCTGTCCCGACGCCGCAGGATGTGCCCACCGACAGCGCGACTAATGCGCCCGCGGACGGCACCCAACCGGTCACGGCGACCGATGCGGCGGCACTGCCGCCCGATGCCGCGCCGTCGATGCCGCGCACCGATATCCTGTCGAAGAACACCATCTCGATCCTGCTCGACGCGCGGCTCGCGGTCGCCAATGGCGAGAAGTCGTTCACGAACGGCGGCCTGGGCAAGACGCGGTTCCAGGGGACGCAGAATGGCGACTATCGCGCTTATGCCGTGCCGGTCGAAGCCGATCTGATCTGGCTGCCGCGCTTCACGCCTTCGCTCAGCGCCAACGTTTCGGGTGCGTGGCAGCGCGATCAGGAAAACAAGTTCGACCTGATCGAGGCGTTCGTGAACTTTCTGCCCCAGCAATCGGGCAAAATCGGCTTCCAGGCGCGCGCCGGATTGATGTGGCCCGAAATCTCGCTCGAACACTCGACCGGCGGTGCGTGGAGCGTGGTCAACACGATCACGCCCTCGACGATCAATTCCTGGGTCGGCGAGGAAGTGAAGGTCCTGGGCGTCGAGGGCACCTTGCGCGCCAGCCTGGGCCAGCACGAATTGTCGTTCACCGGCGGCGTGTTCGCGGGCAACGACACGTCGGGCACCTTGCTGTCGTTCCGCGGCTGGGCGCTGCACGACGAGAAAGCGACCGGGTTCGGCCATTTCCCGCTGCCACCGCTCAATTCGTTCATCAAGCTGTTGCAGGAAGACCGGACGCGCTCGACGATCGAACTCGACAACCGTCCCGGCTTCTACGCGCGGCTCGATTGGCGGCCGCCCTGGCCGTTCGGCGTGGCGCTGTTCTATTACGACAATCGCGGTAATCCGGAGGCGTTCAAGCCGACCGGGCAATGGGGCTGGCGGACGCGCTTCTGGAACCTGGGGATCAACGCCGACCTCGGCGCCAATACCAAGCTGCTGATCCAGGGCATGAGCGGCTCGACGATCATGGGGTTCGAGGAGAACGGCGTCCCCTGGGTCCACACCTATTTCAATTCGGCTTATGCGATGGTGACGCGGCGGATCGGCGACAAGCTCGCGATCAGCGCGCGGGTCGAGGCGTTCAACACGCGCGAACATGGCAGCGAGATGTCGCCGCTCGACAATGAGGACGGCTGGTCGTCGACCGTCGCCGCGCGCTACAATCTGACCAACCGGGTGACGGTCCTTGCCGAGGCACTCAACGTCCGCAGCAAGCGCGGCGTCCGCGCCACCGATCTCGGGATCAACCCGTTCCAGGCGCAGACCGTGTTCCAGCTCGCGTTGAGGATCCATCTGTGACCGCGCGCGCGATCCTGGCGCTTATCGCGGGCGCGCTGGCGCTGGCGGGATGCTCCAACGGTCCACGGCTCGGCGAGACGGCCGAGCCGATGGCGGTGACCGCGCTCAAGGATTTGCCCCCGCCGGGCGGTGCCGATCTTGTCGCCGGGACGACGCCGTATCGCGTCGGCCCGCTCGACAAGCTCAACATCGCGGTGTTCGGCGTGCCCGAGCTGAGTGGCACGTTCCAGACCGATGCCGCCGGGCATCTGTCGATGCCGCTAGTGGGTGAGATCGACGCTTCCGGCCAGACCCCCAAGGAGCTCGCGCTCGCGATCGATAAGCGGCTGCGCGGCATCTATGTCCGCGACCCGCAGATCACGGTGAACCTGGAGGAGACCACCAGCCAGGTCTTCACCGTCGATGGCCAGGTCACCCAACCAGGCAGCTATCCGGCGATCGGCAACATCACGCTGATGCGCGCAGTCGCGACCGCCAAGGGGGTCGGCGAATTCGCCCGGATGGACGACGTCGTCGTGTTCCGCACGGTCGAGGGCAAGCCGCTCGCCGCGCTCTACAATCTCGGCGCGATCCGGCGCGGGCTGTACCCCGATCCCAAGATCTACGCCAACGACGTGATCATCGTGGGCGATTCGAACGCGCGGCGGATGTTCCAGAAATTCCTCCAGGTGGCGCCGTTGCTGACGACGCCGCTGATCCTCGGGCTGGAGCGCATAAGGTGATGGATTCGATTTCGCCCCGAATGCTGGGCCAGGTCCAGCTACTGACCGGCGCAGGGGATGGCGGCCCGCCCGCCGCGCAACGCACGCCGCCGTTGCGCCGACTGATCCGCGCGGTAACGCGCTGGCGCTGGGTGCTGCTGGGTGGCGTCGGGGCAGGCGCGCTCGCCGGGCTGCTGGTCACGTCGGTGATGACGCGCCAGTACAGCTCGACCGCGCGGCTGGAGATTTCGCGCGACACCGCGCGCGTCACCAATATCGACAGCGTCGAACGCGACGTCAGCATCGGCGACCAGGAATTCTACCAGACCCAATATGGTCTGCTCCAGACCAAGGAGCTGTCCGAGCGCGTCGCGCGCGATCTCGGCGCGGTCGACAATCGCGATTTCTTCAAGCTGTTCGGCCGCAATGATCTGTTCGACGGCAATGCCGCGGACGTGAACAGCCAGGCGCGGCGCGGCAAGCGCGTGGAATTGGCGGGCCGGATCCTGCTCGACCATGTCGGCATCGCGCCGGTGCGCGGATCGCGGCTGGTCGACGTCACCGCGGAGACGCCCGACCCCTTCTGGTCGCAGCGGATCGCGCAGACGTGGAGCAAGGATTTCATCGACGGCAATCTCGAACGCCGGTTCGCGGCGTCGGATTATGCCCGGCAGTTCCTCGAAACGCGGCTCGAGCAATTGCGCCAGAAACTCGAGGAATCGGAACGCCAGGCGGTCGGCTATGCCGCCAACCAGGGGATCATCAACCTGCCGGCGGTGAGTTCGGGCAAGGACGGCGCCGGAAGCGCGGTCGGCGGCGATCGCTCGTTGCTGACCGACGACATCACCACGCTCAATGCGGCGCTCGCCACCGCAACCGCCGAGCGGATCGAGGCGCAGGCCCGGCTCGCCGCGGCGCGCCAGCCGGGATCGAGCAGCGAGGCGCTAGGGAGCCAGGCGATCGGCGACCTTCGCCAGAAACGCGCCGAGGCCGCGTCCGAATATGCCAAATTGCTGTCGCAGTTCGAACCCAAATACCCGCCGGCCAAAGCACTCGAATCGCAAGTCCAGGTGCTCGATACCGCGATCGCGGCCGAAGAGGGGCGCGTGCGCACATCGCTGCAACAATCCTATGCCTCGGCATTGGGCCGCGAACGCGCGCTGCAAGCGCGGGTCGAAGCGCTCAAGGGCAACCTCACCGATCTCCGCCAGCGCAGCATCCAGTACAATATCTATCAGCGCGATGCCGACACCAACCGCGAACTCTATAGCGCGCTGCTGCAGCGCTATAAGGAGATCGGCGTCGCCGGCGGGATCGAGAATAACAATATCGCGGTGGTCGACGCCGCCAAATTGCCCGACCGGCCGTCGCGGCCCAGCCTGATGATCAATCTGTTGCTGTCGATCTTCGCGGGTGGGCTGGCCGGCGTTGCGCTCGCCGCCGCACTCGAACAGATCGACGAAGGGATCGGCGATCCGGGCGAAGCGCAGGAAAAGCTCGGCCTGCCATTGCTCGGCACCTTGCCCAAGGTGAAGAGCGGGGGACCGCTGGACGCGCTCGAGGACCCGCGCTCGCCGTTGGTCGAAGCCTATCTGGCGGTCCAGGCCAATCTCGAACTGTCGACGGCGCGCGGCATGCCACGGTCGCTTGCGGTCACCAGCACGCGGCCGCGCGAAGGCAAATCGACCACCGCGACCGCACTCGCCCAGTCGCTGGCGCGCGCGCATCGCAAAGTCGTGCTGGTTGATGCCGATCTGCGCTCACCGTCAGTCCACTCCGCGTTCGGGGTCGCAAACGAGGCTGGGGTCAGCAACTTCCTGGCCGGCAGCGACACTCTCGACGCCTCGATTCACGCCACCAGCCACGAAGGGTTGAGCGTGATGCCGGCGGGGCCGCCGCCGCCCAACGCCGCCGATCTGCTGACCGGCGAGCGGCTGCGGGTGCTCATCGAACGGCTGCAGGAGCGGTTCGACCATGTCATCGTCGACTCGCCGCCGGTGATCGGCCTGGCCGATGCGCCGCTGGTCGCCTCGGCGGTGGAAGCGGTGATTTTCGTCGTCGAGGCGCGTTCGACCCAGGCGGGCGTGGTGCGCAACGCGCTCAACCGCCTGGCAACCGCGCACGCCAATGTGCTCGGCGCCGTCCTCACCAAGTTTGAGGCGAAGCGCGCGCATCTCGGCTACGGCTACGGATACGGCTATGAATATGGCTATGGCCGCTAGGTCGAGCGCCTGATGCCGTCGCCGATGGTCTGGCGTGGTGCGATCGTCGCCGGCGCCCTGGTGGCGGCGGCGGGAATCGTCCAAGCCGGAACCGCGCAGTGGTTGGTGCGGAGCGATCCGGTCGCTGCCGCACGCGTGGCCCCCTACGATGCGCGGATCGCGATGGCGGCCGCGCGCAAGCTGGTCGAGGACGGCCGCGGCGCGACCGATCCGTCGATCCGCGCGCTGACCCAGGCGACGCTCGCGCGCGATCTTACCCAGAATGCCGCGATCGAGTTTCGCGCGGTCGACGTCGAGGCGGCGCGCAACCCAGCGCGTGCGGCGCAATTATTCGACCTGTCCGACGCGATCAGCCGGCGCAGCCTGCCGACCCGATTGTGGCTGATCCAGCGCTCGGTCGATCGCGGCGATGTCGGCCATGCGCTGCGCGACTTCGACGTGGCGCTCCGGACCACGGCGGCAGCGGCGCCAACTTTGTTCCCGGTGCTGGCCGGCGCGACGAGCGACCCCGGCCTGGTCGCGCCGATCGCGCGAATGCTCGACCGGCCGAGCGACTGGCGGCTGATGTTCCTGAATTATGCAGTCGCCAATGGCGATAGCGACGGAGCGGCGGCCGTGCTTCTGCACATGCGAGACCGCGGTCTGGTTACCGGCAATGGCGTCGATCGCGCCTTGATCGCGCGGTTGGTGGACGAGCGCCGCTTCGCATTGGCGGGCCGGGTGCGTGCTGCCTTCTCGAGCGGGAAAGCACAGCCGCGCCTGGTCGTCGACGGTGGCTTTGCTGACGCGACCGGAAGCTATCCTTTCGGCTGGAGCCTCACCGAACGCGGCGACATCGGGGCTGAGCGCAGCATCGCCGACGGCCACGCTGCGCTTGGCTGGCGGTCGGAGCCGGGCCGGGGAGGGCAGGTCGCGGCGCAATTGCTGCTGCTTCCCCCGGGCAATTATCGGCTGACCACGATGGCGGCGTCGGCGATACCGAACGACGCGCCTTATTGGTCGTTGACCTGTGGCGTGCAGGGCGGTGCGACACTCGCTCGGCTGGACGTGCCGTCAGCGTCGAGCGCCGCGGCAGCCATGGACGTCGCCGTCCCGGCGGGATGTGAAGGGCAATGGCTGACATTGACGCTGCGTCCCGGCGGCACCTCGGGCGAGCGGACAGGCGCTGTCGCATCGGTGGCGATCACTCGGCGATAGGCTTGAACCGGTACTGACCCCACAGGGCGATGCCGAGCGGGCGCGTCTTGTAGCCTGTCCCGAGCCGGCGGTAATTGCAGCGCGTCGCACTCGCGATCGACGCCGCATTGTCGTCGTCGGTCAACCACCACCACCGCCGCTCGCGATCGCCGAACAGGCGATGCGCTTCGCCGATGACCGTTGGCGCCAGTTTCTGGCCGCGCGCATCGGGTCTGGTCCAGATATTGCCGACTTCGAGATCGTCGGGCGTCATGAACGGCAAGCGGTGCCAACGTGGCGTTACCAGCAGGCGATGGACCAGGGTTCCGCCGTGCCAGACCGTGAGCTCGGTGAACTCATCGGTTGCGAAGAAGCCCAACCGGTTGAGCAGCCACCAGACGAAATTCACCGGGGTGCGCGATCCGCGCGGGGGTAGACCGGGCTTGCCCGCTTGCCAGCGGCGCAAGGTCATGTCGGGCGGCAGGCGCAGGAGCGGCGGCGGCGGATCGCTCGGCCCGTGGCTGAAGAATATCATCACGTCGCCGGCTCCCGCGGCTGAGCGACCGGTAATGGCGCCGATCGTGCGCAAACGCGGCGCAGTTCGGGATCGGCGCCCCATCGTGCCAGGATCGCATCGACCCCGCGCAACGCGGCAGGCCGCGCGACGATCGCCAGCGCGGTCAGCCAGAGCAAGTGCAGGTCGGTGGAGATGTCGCCACGCTCGATGTAGAGCAGGCCCAACCGGCTCTTCCACGGCCTGATCAAGATGTCATAGGCGGAATCGGGATCGGCCGCGCTGTCGATGATATCGCCTTCGTCAGCGAAAACGATCGAGGACAAATCGGTAATGCCGGGGCGGATTTCGAGCAGTTTCAATTCGGCCGACGTGTAGCGATCGACGCCGCCCCGGCGCGTGTTGGGGCGCGGACCGACCAGGCTCATCTCGCCGATCAGCACGTTCCAGAATTGCGGCAGCTCGTCGATCTTCCAGCAACGCAGCTTGCGGCCTAGCGGGGTGATGCGCGGATCGCCGCGCGCGGTCGACGTGCCGCCGAGCGCTTCGGCATCCACCGCCATCGATCGGAGCTTGATCATCCTAAAGTCGCGATTGCCGCGGCCGACGCGAACCCCGCGATGGAGCGGCGACTGGCCGTCCTGCAGCCATATCGCGAGCATCGCGACCGCGAGGACCGGCGACGCCAGGGCGAGCAAGACGACTGAAACGACGACGTCGAACGCGCGCTTGGCCATCACAGAACCGCCCGGAGTGCGGCGAGCACCGCGGCGCGATCCATGCCGTAGCGCGCGCGCAGCCAGGCCTGGTCGCCGACGATGTCGGGGAAGCAGTCGGCCAGGCCGAGGCGCTGGAAGCTGCGCAACGCGACACCGCCATCGAGACAGGCCTCGGCGACCGCCGCGCCGAGCCCGCCGACGATATTGTGCTCCTCGAGCGTGACGACATGGCCGCAAATGCGCGCGGCATCGCAAATGGCGGCGGCGTCGAGCGGCTTGATCGTGTGGACGTCGATCACGCGCACCGCCGCGCCCTCCGCGGCAAGCGTATCGGCGGCGGCGACCGCTTCACCCAGGATGCCGCCGGTCGCGAAGATCACCGCGTCATCGCCATCGCGCACCTGCCGAGCCTCGCCCAGGATGACGTGGCCTTCGGGCAATCCGGCGCGGCTCTTGTCGATCCTGAGATAGGCGGGCCCGCCGCGCGCATGGAGCTGGCGGGCCAGTGCATAGGCCTGCCACGGATCCGAGGGTGCGACGACGGTCATATCGGGCAGCGCGCGCAGGATCGCGAGGTCCTCGGTCGCGAAATGCGACATGCCGAGCTGGCCGTAGGAAAAGCCGCCGCCGACCGCGACCACGGTGACGTCGGCATGATGGTAGCAGACGTCGTTGCGCAATTGTTCGAGGCACCGCAGCGTCGGGAAATTGCCGATCGAATAGGTATAGCTGCGCGCGCCGGTCAGCGCCGCGCCGCACGCGATCGCGGTCATGTTCTGCTCGGCGACCCCGGCATTGACGTAATTGCCGGGGAAGCGCTCGATAAAGTCGGTCAGGACGCCGAAGCCCAGATCGCCATTGACCAGCAGCACGCGCGGATCCTCGCCGGCGAGCTCGGTCAGCGCGCGGACGAACGCGTCACGCATCGCGCGCCTCCACGCCCAGTTCGCGCATCGCCGCGGCGAATTCCTCGCCCTGCGGCGAGCGATAATGCCACAGCACCTGGTTCTCCATGAACGAGACACCGCGGCCCTTGATCGTATCGGCGATGATGCAGCTGGGTCGGTCGGTTTGTGTGGAGCGCGCGAGGGCGGCCTTGAGCGCCTGATGATCGTGCCCGTCGATCCGCTCGACCGCCCAGCCGAATGCGCGCCATTTGTCGGCAAAGGGTTCGAGCGCGATCGTCTCGGCGACGGGCGCGATACTCTGCAATTTGTTGTAGTCGACGACCGCGCACAAATTGCCCAGGCGATGGTGCGCGGCGAACAGGATCGCTTCCCAATTCGACCCCTCGTCGCATTCGCCGTCGCTCAGTACGACATAGACGCGCTGGTCGCCGCCCATTCGGCGCAGCTGGAATGCCATACCCGCGCCGATGCCCAGGCCATGGCCGAGCGAACCGGTCGAGAGTTCGACCCCGGCGACGCCCTTGTGGCTGACATGGCCCGACAGGCTGGAGCCGTTGGCATAATGGTGGTCGAGATCGGCGAGCGGGAAGAACCCGCGCTCGGCAAGCGCCGCATAGACGCACGCCCCGGCATGGCCCTTGGACAGGATGAACCGGTCGCGGCCGGCCCAGCTCGAGTCGGTCGGATCGACGCGCAGCGTATCGCCGTAAAGCACCGCGATGATGTCGGCCATCGACAGGCACGATCCGACATGCGAGCTGCCGCCGCGGCTGCACATGCGCACCACGTGGCGGCGCAATCGGAGCGCGAGGTCGACCGTATCGGGCGGCGCGATCGGCTCGATCTTCATGCGAAGAACCCCCGCACGCCGTCGATGACACGGCCGACCTGCGCATCGCTCAGCAAATGGTTCATCGGGATCAGCAGCGATCGTGCGAAGAAGCGGTCGGTACGCGGCAGCAGCCGTTCGAGCCCTAGGTTGCGGAATTGGTGGATACCCGTCCCGCCCCATTGCACGATCGTGCCGATCCCGAGATTGGTCAGATGGACGCGCAGCTTGTCGCGGCGGTCGCAGCACATCTCGTAATTCTGAAAGACATCGAACCGCGTGGGATCGGCGTCGGGCGAGGGTGGCAAATCGAGCTCGGCAATCCCGTTGAACGCATCGTGATAACGTGCGGCGATCGCGCGTCGCCGGGCGATCGCCTGATCGTACCAGCCGAGCTTATAGGTCAGGATCGCGGCGTGGAGATTGTCGATGCGGGCATTGGTCCCCCAGATCGCGCAGTCCGCCGGGATGATCTTGTCGGGCCCGGCGCCATGGTTGCGCATCGCCCGGACGCGCTCGGCGATGGCATCGTCGTCGGTGACCAGCGCGCCGGCATCGCCGAAACAGCCCAAAGTCTTGGACGGATAGAAACTGAACGCTCCCCATTGGCCGAACCTGCCGGCCGGCACGCCGTCGATCGTCGCGCCGAGCGCCTGCGCCGCGTCCTCAACCACCAGCAGGCCGCGATCGTCGGCAATCGCCCGGATCGCTGCCATGTCGCAGACCCGCCCGTTGACGTGCACTGCCATGATCGCGCGGGTATAGGGCGTGATCGCGGCGCGGATTGCGTCGGGATCGATTAGCCAGTCGTGGTCCTTCAGTTCCACGGGCACCACCGTCCCGCCGGCGAAATGGATCGATTGCGCCGCCGCGATGAAGCCATGGCCGGGCATGATCACTTCGTCGCCCGGCTTGAGACCCGACGCGCGCAGGCCCAGCAGCATCGCATTAGTGCAGTCCGACAGGCCGATCGCGTGGCGTACGCCCAGATAGGCCGCGAGCGCCGCCTCGAACGCGTCGACCGCCGCTTGCAGGATGAATCCGCCCGCCGATGCGGTCTCGTCAACGATCCGGCGATATTCTTCGGCACGCTCGGCATAGAGTGCCTTCCAGTCGAAGAACGGGACTGGAAGCTCCCGCAATGACATGAACTCGCAACCCCTTACCGCGCACTAACGGGGCATGGCCCGCCGACTACGGAATTGGTGCCTGGTTACCCGGTCGCGGTTCAACGCGGGCCGGATCGGCGGGGGCGGAATGCGGATTCTCTATCTGACGCAATGGTTCGAACCCGAGCCCAATATCATCAAGGGGATTCACTTCGTCCGCGCGCTCGAGGCGGCGGGGCATCAGGTGACGGTCGTTACCGGCTTTCCCAATTATCCGACCGGGAAGATCTATCCCGGCTATCGGCTCCGGCTGGTCCAGTACGAAACGATCGAGGGCGTGCGCGTCGTCCGCCTGCCGCTTTATCCCAGCCACGACGCGTCGTCGCTGCGGCGGTCGCTTAACTTTCTATCGTTTTTCGTCTCGGCGATGCTCTACTGCCTGATCCGCGGCGGGCGGTACGACATGGCCTATGTCTATCATCCGCCGATCACGGTCGGGCTGGCGGCGGCAATCGGCGGCGGATTGCGCAGGTTGCCCTTCGTGCTCGATATCCAGGATCTGTGGCCAGACACGCTGGCGGCGACCGGCATGGCGGGCGCCGCGCGGATGGTAGGGCCGATCGGCGCGCTGTGCCGCTTCGTTTATGCCCGTGCGCGGGCGATCGTCGTCCAGTCCGAAGGGATGCAGCGTACCCTGGTCGAGCGCGGCGTTCCCGACGCCAAGCTGACCGTGATCCGCAACTGGGCCGACGCCGAATTCGCCGAACGAGGTGTCGCGGAGACAACGGATCCCGGCCGCTTCACGATTGTCTATGGCGGCAATCTCGGCCGCGCCCAGGCACTCGAGACGGCGATCGACGCGGTTGCGATCGCAGCTCGCTACCGGCCCGAAATCGAGCTGGTGCTTTACGGCGACGGGGTCGATGCCGCCGCACTGCGCGATCGCGCCGCGGGCAACGCCGCGGTGCGGTTCGCCGGACGCGTGCCGCCAGAGCGGATCATCGCCGTCTTCGCTGCTGCGGACGCGTTGTTGCTTCACTTGCGCGACGATCCGCTGTTCGCGATCACCATCCCGTCCAAGACGCAATTCTATCTCGCGATGGGCCGGCCGATCGTCGCTGGGGTGGCGGGCGAAGCCGCCGACCTGTTACGGCGATCGGGCGCGGCGTTGGTCGCGCCGCCAGGGGATGCCGCGGCGCTGGCCCGCATCCTGGTCGAGATCGCAGGACTGCCGCGCGACCGGCGTGACGCGATGGGGGCGGCGGGCCGACGCTTTTATGCCGAGAATCTAGCGTTCGATCGCGGGATGACGCGAACCCTCGGCGTGATTGCGGGCACTAACCCGACAGCGATGACCAATTCACCGGCCCGGACGATTTGAGCCTGACGAGCGCCTTGCCGTTGCCCGGCGCGGGCGCCACCCGCGTCGTGCCGGTGGTCAGCCCGGCGGGAATCACGCGCGTGCCGCTGATGCTGGTGTTCGGCTATGTCGTCGGTACGTTCCTGCTGTTCCTCGCCTGGCCGGTGAACTGGCCGATCTATTATACCGCCGACTGGGTGCGACTGTTCTTCTATGTCGCCTTGTGCCTCACCGTGCTGTGGGTCGCGACGTTCACCGGGTCGGCGGGGCCGACGCGCGTGACGGCGCCGTTGCCCGGACTGGCGTTCTTCTTGCCGCTGGCCGCGCTCGTCGCGGTGCTGCTGCTGATCCCATCGAGCTTCGCTTATACCGGCAAGGCACCGTGGGAAGTGCTCGATGCATTGGCCGATCAGGGCGCGGCCTATCGCCGGTTCCAGCAACAGCTCCTCGCAACCGGTGGTCAACGCAACATGATCGTCATGGTGCGCGCGTTCACCGCACCGTTCGTCTATGCGATCCTGCCGCTCGGCATCATCCACTGGCAGCGGATCGGCTGGATCGGCCGCGCCTCGTTGGGTGTCGCGGTCGCGACGTCAGTCATCTTCTCGATCCTGCGCGGCACCGACAAGGAGATCGCCGATCTGTTCGTGATCGGTGCGGCCGCGGCTCTCGTGTCGTTCGGCCGCGCCCGTGCGATGGGGGAATCGGCGGGCGAATTGGTGCGCCGCTACTGGAAACCGGTGCTGATCGGGCTCGTCTTCCTCTATGTCGCGCAAGGGCTGTTCACCGATCGCAAGGAAGGGCGGCTGGGCAGCTATGTCAGCCGCACCGCGGTCTGCATCAACGACAGCCGGATCTGTGCCGATCTCGACAATCCGGCGATCAGCTGGCTGCCGCTCCGCCAGCGCTTCGGGCTGACGATCTTCATCCTGTCGACCTGTTCGGGCTATTACGGACTCGACCTCGCGATGGAGAAACCGTTCGAGCCGGCCTGGGGCGTCGGGCATTCGCCCGCCGCGCTGTCAGTCTATGAAGCCGCGACCGACGATCGCGGGCCGCATCTCAACACCTATACCTGGCGCAACGGCGCCGATCATTGGCCCGAAGAGAATTATTGGTCGACGCTGATCACCTGGATCGCGAACGATGTCGGCTTTGTCGGCGCCATCCCCGTCCTCGCACTGATCGGCTTCTTCTGGGGGCGCTGGTGGCGCGAAGCGGCGGCAGGGATGAACGACCCCGCCGCGGTGCTGTTTGCGCTGACGACGACGATGATCTTCTACCTGCCCGCCAACAACCAGGTGCTGGCGAGCTATGACGGCTATACGACGTTCGGGGCGTGGATCGCGATCTGGCTGTGGCATCGGTCGCGCCAGGCCCTTTCCGCGGCACTGCCCGCAGCGCTCCCGGCGACCTTGCCGGCGGCAATGGGTGCGCCGTCATAGTTCGTCGCCTGGCCTCGGTGCCGATCTTCTTCGGCGTGCGCATCGCGTCGGCGCTCGTCCTGCTGAAGCTCTCGGCGACGCATCTGCCGGTGCACGGCTTCACCGTGTTCGCGCAATTGATGGCGTTCGCCGCCTTGCTCAACCTGATCGCGGTCGGCGGCACGCAGAATGGCGTGATCCGCGAGGCTGCGGCGGCGGAAGATCACGCGGCACTTGGCGCGGTACACGGCGCGGCGCTGGCGATCTGGGCGATCGCGGCACCGGTGATCGGGCTGGGCGTGCTGATCGGCGCACCGGCGATCGCCGATTTGCTGATCGACGCCCCGCATCGCTGGCCGCTGATCGCAAGCCAGGCCGCGCTCGGGCTGGCGGCGGGCCCCGGGCAGATCTGGTGCAGCATCCTGTCGGGGCGCGGCCGCGCCAGCTTCAGTCTCGCGGCGCAGGCTGCCGGGCTGCTGGCCGCGACGGTGACGGCGGCGTGGCTGATATCGCGGCATCAAGCCGAGTTCGCCGCGCTGGCGTTCGCCGCCGGTCCGCTGCTGACCATGGCGCTCGCGTTCGTCTTCGCGCGACCGCTCCATCTGGCGCTGGCGCCTGCCGGCGTGGTCAGGACCGAGGTGCGGCGGCTGCTCGGCTATTCGGCGTCGATTGCCGCGACGACGGGATTTTCGGCGATCATGCTGTTCGGCCTGCGCTCGATCTATCGCGATCATTTCGGCGTGACGACGCTCGGCTATTGGATGGCGGCCAATCGCATTTCGGACCTGTCGACGCAGTTCCTCGGGCTGTTCATGGTGCAATTCTTCGTGCCGCACGTCGCGACCTTGACCGAGGATGCCCAGCGGCGGCGGTTGGTCGTGCAATGCGCCGCGGCGGGAACGGCAGTGATGGCGGGCGCATTGCTCGTCTTCACGCTCGGCGCGCCACTGCTTGTCCATCTGTTTCTGGCGGATACCTATCTGCCCGCGATCCCGGTGATCCGCACCTATATGATCGGCGACACGATGCGCGTGCTGGTGTCGCTGGCGATGTTCTCGGCGTTCGCGCGAGGGCGGCCGGGGCGCTACGCAGCGATCGAGATCGCGACGCTGGCGATGATGGCGGCGATCACCCTGACGCTGATCGGTATGGGCGATCCGCGCGCACCGCAGATCGGCTATGCGAGCGCTTATGCGCTGTCGGCGGGCATTGCGGTGCTGTTGTTCCTGATGCGACGCCGTCCTGGCGGCGCTGGAAACGCGATCAGGGCCGCGTCGCCGCTTCGATAGTCGCCACCGCGTGGCGGACATCGAACACCTCGTCGAGGCAGCGCGGTGCGTTGGTTCGAACCTCGTCGCGGATTGTCGGGTCGGTCGCCAGCAATTCGGCCGTGCGATGGAATCCGCCGGGGTCATTGAACGAGACGGTCCGCCCAACGCGATATCCTTCCAGGATAGCGGGAAAGTCGCTGCCATGTTCGACCGCGGCAACCACCGGCAGGCCCGCCCGAAGATAGTCGATCGTCTTGGACGGGATGCTGAACGAGGTCACGCCGGGCACCGTCGCGACCATCCCGACATCGCAGGCGCCGAGCAGCTTCAGATAGTCGGCGCGCGGCACCGGCGGACGATACAGGACATTCGTGGCCCTGGCCGCCCGATCGCGGATCATCGGCGCCAGCCGACCGTCGCCGACGAACAGATAGCGAAGCGGCGATCCCGCGGCGTGCCCGGCCTCTGCCGCGCCCAGCATCTGATCGAACCCGCGGCCCTCGACCAATTGTCCGCCGAACACCGCGATCGGGGCATCGCTCTGCAGGTCGTACTGTCGCCGAATCGCAGCGCTATCGACCGGAGGCAGCGGCCTGGTATCGGCCCAGACGGGCGTCACCAGCACACGCTGATCGGGCCGTACGCGGTAATGCGCGCGCAGATAGGCTTCGTTTCCCGGCAACGTGCAGACGATCGCGGTGAACCGGTTCATCTCCCACTGTTCCCACCACCGCGCGATACGAAAGGGCAGGCCGCCCGGCATCCGCCCGATCTCGCGATGATGGTCGGGGAAGAAGTCCCAGATGAACAACAGGCGATGCCTGACGCGCGCACGACGGATCAGCGGCAGCAACGGCGCGATCGCCATCGCCGGCATCCAGGCGATCAGCGCGTCGAAACTCTCCAGATCGAAATGACGCCAGGTGACGCGGGCGGCGTGGCGGCCGCTCAGCACGAACTTGCTGGCATGGCGCAGCAGACCGGGGCCGCCCAGCGCCCGTGGCGCGCAGCGGACCACGCGGACGCCGCTATCGGTGAAGAAGGTCCGGGTCGGGCCGCCGGGCGCCGCGCTCCAGTCGAGATGGAGCACCTCGACCTCGTGGCCCGCTGCGACCAGCGCATCGGCCAGCTCGGTCGTGAGGTACGATTGCCCCGGCTCGACCGGGAATTGCATCGCGACCATCAGCAAGCGCATGGCCGGGGCTCAATATTCCTTCCACACCGTGCGGCGGACGTAATCGGTGTAGCTCAGGATCAGCCGCACGACCTTTTCCGCCACGTCGGGTATGGCATAGTCCGCCGGCAGGCGCGGTCGGTCGGTGCGCGCCGCCAGCATCGCCAGGCCCTGCAGCACGCGTTCGCGGCCGAGGCCGGTCAGCATCACGACCGCTTCCTCCATCGCCTCGGGCCGCTCGTGCGCGTCGCGGATGTTGAGCGCGGGAAAGCCCAGGATGGCGGACTCCTCGCTGATCGTGCCGCTGTCCGACAGCACCGCGCGGGCATGAAGCTGGAGCGCGTTATAATCGAGGAAACCGAGCGGCTTCATCACTTGCACGCGGGAGTCGAAGGCGATCCCGAGCGCCTCGATCCGCTTGCGCGTCCGCGGATGCGCGCTGAACAGGATCGGCTCGTCGTGAAGCCCGGCGACTGCGCCAAGCGTCTCCGCGAGCTGGCGGAGGCGATCGTCGGCATCGACATTCTCCTCGCGGTGGCAACTCACCACGACGTAGCGCCCGCGCTCGACGCCCAGCCGGCGGTGGACGTCCGACGCGTCGATGCCCGGGCGGTAATGGTTCAGCACCTCGAACATCGGGCTGCCGGTCTTGATCACGCGGTCGGCGGGAAATCCCTCGGCGAGCAGATAGTCGCGCGCGATGGTCGAATAGGGCAGGTTGATGTCGGCGGTGTGGTCGACGATCCGGCGGTTGATCTCCTCGGGCACGCGCTGGTCGAAGCAGCGATTGCCTGCCTCCATGTGAAACACGGGAATGCGGCGGCGCTTGGCGGCGATCACCGCCAGGCAGCTGTTGGTGTCGCCCAGTACCAGCAGCGCCTCGGGCGCCTCGGCGGCGAGCACCTTGTCGGCGGCGATGATCACCTGGCCCATCGTCTCGACTGGGGTGCTGCCCGCGGCGTCGAGGAAATGGTCGGGGGCGCGCAAGGCCAGGTCGTCGAAGAAGACCTGGTTGAGCTCATGGTCGTAATTCTGCCCGGTATGGACGAGCAGATGATCGGTATGGCGATCGAGCGCGGCGATGACGCGCGACAGGCGGATGATCTCGGGGCGGGTGCCCAGGATCGTCATCACTTTCAGCTTCTTGGTCATAGCGGCAGCGCCACGGTATCGGGGCGGTCGCGGTCGAACACCTCGTTGGCCCAGACGATCGCCACCAGCTCGCCATCGCCGATATTGGTGACGTCATGGGTCCAGCCGGGGATCGTTTCGACCACCACCGGCTCGGCTGCCGAGGTGACGATCTCATGTTCGTCACCGCTCAGGATATGGCGAAATCGGAACCGCGCCTCGCCGTGGACAACGAGGAATTTCTCGACCTTGGTGTGATGGTAATGCCCGCCGCGCGTCACGCCGGGATGCGCGGTGAAATAGGATGTCTGCCCGGCGGTAGGCGTCTTGAGCATCTCGGTGAAGCTGCCGCGCGGATCGCGGTGCGCGACAAGGCGGTAGCTGAACGCGGCTTCGGGCAAATAGGAAATGAAGGTCGCGTAGAGCGTGCGCGACAAGCCGGTGCCGACGTCGCCGATTTCGCCGCTCGACCGGCGCGCAGCGAAACCGGCGATAAGGTCGGCGATCTCTCCGACACTGCTCGAATAGACCATTTCCGGGGCGACCACCCCTCTGGCTGTCGGCGGCGTGGCGATCAACGCGAGCCACTGGTCGATCAGATCGTCGACATGCAGTAGCCGCAACGGCGTGGCGCGGTCGTGGATATCGATCGGCAGCCCGCGCGCGATATTGTGGCAGAAGGTCGCGACCACCGAATTGTAATTGGGCCGTGCCCATTTGCCGAAGACATTGGGCAGCCGCCAGACCGACACCTCCGCCGCATCACCCAGGCCCAGCGCGACCTGTTCGCCTGCCAGCTTGCTGGCGCCGTAGGGCGTGTCCTCGGTCGCCTTTTGCGACGAGGCCATGATCACCAGCGGATGCCGGCCGCCGGCCGCGATCGCATCGGCCACCGAAGCGGTATAATCGCGATTGCCGCGCAGGAAGTCGCCGGGATCGTCGGGCCGGTTGACGCCGGCAAGGTGGAAGACCACGTCGCTCGCGCCCAGCGCCCGATACGCATCGTCGGTTTGGGTGTCGCGGGTGATCGGCAGGACCGGGTAATCGAGCTCGTCCAGCCGCACCGCGAGGTTACGCCCGATGAAGCCGTTCGCCCCGGTGATCGCGACCGTCGGCCGCTCAGCTTTCATCGACTGTTTCTCCCGCCAGCACGCCGCGAACATAAGGTAGCCGGCCGAGGATGTCCGCCAGTTCCGCGACCTCTAGCTGGCGCGTATTGTGCGAATTGAAGTCGTCGGCGCGCGACACCTGCTCCCGCCCGTCGCTGAAATAGGCGTCGTAATTGAGATCGCGATTGTCGGGCGCGACGCGAAAATAGGCGCCGCGATCCTCGGCCACCGCCATTTCCTCGCGGCTCAACAAGGTTTCGTGCTGCTTCTCGCCGTGGCGCGTGCCGATCACCCGGATCGGATGGTCGGGCCGGTCCATTACCGCGAGCACGGCGTGCGCGAGCTTCTCGATCGAGATGGCGGGCGCCTTCTGAACGAACAGATCGCCGTTGCTGCCATGATCAAAAGCGTAGAGGCACAGGTCGACCGCTTCGTCGAGCGTCATGACGAAGCGCGTCATCTCGGGGTCGGTGATGGTGATCGGCTGGCCGCGCAGCACCTGGCGCATGAACAAGGGCACGACCGAGCCACGCGAGGCGAGCACATTGCCATAGCGCGTCGCGGAGATCGCTGTGCCGCTGCCTTCCGCCATCCGTCCGCGCGCGATCGCGACCTTTTCCATCAGCGCCTTGGACATGCCCATCGCATTGACCGGATAGACTGCCTTGTCGGTCGACAGGCAGACGACGCGCTTCACGCCGTTCCTGATCGCCGCGTCGAGCACATTGGCGGTGCCGGTGATGTTCGTCGCCACCGCTTCCAGCGGATGGAATTCGCATGACGGCACCTGTTTCAAGGCGGCGGCGTGATAGATGAAGTCGACGCCGCGGCTGATCATTTCCATCGCGCGCGCGTCGCGGACGTCAGCGATATGGTATTTGATCCGCGCGTCGTTGAACCGCAGGCGCTGGTCTTCCTGCTTCTTCTCGTCGCGGCTGACGATGCGGATTTCGGCGATCGGCTGCGCCAGCAGATGGTGCAGGATGGTCGTGCCGAACGACCCGGTCCCGCCGGTGATCATCAATGTCCTGTCCGTGAAATCCCCCATGCCGAGCGCCGGCGTCCTTTCCGTCTGTCCCGGTTGGTCGATCCCTCCATCCTTGGTGCCCGGCGCGCGGCGAAGCGTTCACCCCGGTTGAACTTGGCGGCGCGCACATGGCCACTAAGCCGATGTGACAGGGCGTTTGGACACGATCGCACTTCCCCGGTTGCCGCAACGGAGTCTGTCGTGACTCTGCCGCGGCCGCTCATGGCGCTGCGCCATTTTGCCGTGTCGCGGCCGCGTCCGACCAAGCGCTGGATCGCGATGCTGGTCGACGGCTGCCTGTGCGCGATCACTTGCTATGCCGCGGTTATCCTACGGCTGGGTTTCTGGCCCGAACGCGACACGCCGTTCGGCTTGCTGGTCGCGGTGTCGATCGCGATCGCTCTTCCGCTGTTCTGGGCATTGGGCCTGTATCGCGAGATCTTCAGCCAGGCGGGCATCCGCGCGATCGTCAACATCGCCCGCGCCTGTGCGATCTATACCTTGCCGTTCGCGACCGTGTTCACCGTGATCAGCGTGTTCGGCATCCCGCGCACGATCGTGCTGATACAGCCGATCCTGCTGTTCGTGGGCATCGCCGGATCGCGCGTGCTCGCGCGCTATTGGCTGTTCGACGTGGCGGGTGCCGGCCGCGCGCCGCACCGACGCGTGCTAATCTATGGCGCGGGGTCGGCCGGGCGCCAGCTCTCGGCCGCGATCGCGCAAAGCAGTGAGATGGCGGTGGTCGGCTATTTCGACGACAGCCCCGCCTTGATCGGCAGCGTACTCGACGGGCGCCGGATCCATCATCCGGCGCGGATCGCCGAGGTGGTCGAGCGGCTCGGCGCCGACGAAATCCTGCTCGCGGTGCCGTCCGCCTCACGCGCGCGGCGCAATCAGATCATCGCCGACGCGCTCAGCGCCAACGCCCGGATCCGGACGCTACCCGGGTTGATGGACATCGCGCACGGTCGGGTCGAAGTCACACAGTTGCGCGACGTCGAGATCGAGGATCTGCTCGGCCGCGCCTCGGTCGAACCGGACGTCGCGCTGATGCACGGTCACATTCACGGCAAGGTCGTGATGGTCACCGGGGCGGGTGGATCGATCGGCAGCGAATTGTGCCGCCAACTCGCCAGGCGCGACCTCGCGGCGCTGCTGCTGGTCGAGATCAGCGAGTTCGGACTGTACGAGATCCACCGCGAGCTCGCCGCGCGCTATCCATCGCTCAAGGTCGTCCCTTTGCTCGGGTCGGTGTGCGACGGCGCGCGGATGGACGAAATCATCGGCGCTTGGCGGCCCGACACGCTCTATCACGCCGCCGCCTACAAGCACGTGCCGATCGTCGAGCACAATCCGGCGGAGGGCATCAGGACCAACGTGTTCGGTACCTGGACGCTGGCGCGCGCGGCGGCGCGCTGGCGCATTCGCGATTTCGTGCTGATCAGCACCGACAAGGCCGTGCGGCCGACCAACGTGATGGGGGCGACTAAGCGCGCCGCCGAGCTCGTGCTCCAGGCGCTCAATCAGGTGTCGCCGGGGACCAATTTCTCGATGGTGCGGTTCGGCAATGTGCTGGGGAGCAGCGGATCGGTCGTGCCATTGTTCCGCCAGCAGATCGCGGCGGGCGGCCCGGTGACGCTGACCGACCGCCGCATGACGCGCTATTTCATGACGGTGCCGGAGGCCGCCGAACTGGTGCTCCAGGCCGGCGCGATGGCGCGCGGCGGCGACGTCTTCGTGCTCGACATGGGACAGCCGGTCCGGATTCTCGACCTGGCGCGCAACATGATCGAACTGGCTGGGCTGGCGGTGCGCAACATCGACAATCCGGGCGGCGACATCGACATTGCCGAGATCGGGCTGCGGCCAGGCGAAAAGCTCTACGAGGAATTGCTGATCGGCAACGATCCCGCACCGACCGAGCACCCGCGCATCCTCAAGGCCGATGAAGATTTCCTGCCGATCGACGCGCTCCATGCCCGGCTCGATCGGCTCGAAAACGTACTCGATGCCGCCAGCCGCGGGCAGTTGATCGCGGCGCTGACCGAGCTCGTTCCCGAATTCCGTTGCGAGGGCGGGGTGGCCGATTGGGTCTATCGCGAAGCCGGGACGCCACCGGCGATGCCGGTCGCCACCGTCGCTTAGGTCGTGAGCCAAAAACGAGGGCGTCTGAAAATGGGTGGAAAGCGGTCGTCGTGAGAACCGGCTATTGGCAGCCCGCTGGCGCGACTTCGGAGTGATGCGGCGACACGATCAACTTGATGTTGCTGCCGGCCTTGCAGTCCCTCAACAGCTCTGGCGTCGTCTCAATCTGGCGCTCGGCTCCGTCGCTAGTAGCCACGACCAGGGTCGGATGATTCCCCAGATTATCGGCATAAGTCCCGAACCGGACTACTTTCGCTGTTTCGTAGGTCTGCGGTGCCGACCTTCTCCAGACAAATGCCCCAGCAAGACCGAGGGCAAGAAGGCTGAAGATGACGATAGCTTTGAGTTCGTCCCGCCAGCCAAATGTCCGATCATACATTCCTGTATCTTATAGGTTCTTGGCACGTCCGCAAATTGGGTCGCTTCCAGACTGGCTGCATTTGATGAGCCTAGCCTGGGGCTATTCCCGCGCAAACGCGCTATAAAGGCTGCGCATCTCGGCGACGAAGGCGTCGGCATCATGCTCGATCGCGAAAGCCTGGGCGTTGGCGGCGAGCCGCAGGCGTTCGTCCTCGTCGCCCGCCAGTCGCTCGATCGCATCGGCTAGCGCCTCGGCGTCGCCGATCGGGACAGCGATCGCCGCATCCGGCGCCCAATCGGCGATTTGACCGACTGCCGTGCCGACCGTTGGAACGCCGGCGACCGCGGCCTCGAGCGCGGCGATCGGGACGCCTTCGTGCCGCGAGCTCACCACCATCAGGTCGGCGCGCTCGATGAACGGGCGCACCGCAGCGTGTTCGACGAAACCGTGGAAGCGCACGCGATCGGTCAGGCCGAGATCGCGGCAGCGCCGCTGCACCGCGCCACCCAGCGTATCGAGCCCGATCAGGTCGAGTTCAAACGCTACGCCGCGTGTCGCCAGCACGTGCAATGCGCCCAGCAACGTCTCCTGGTCCTTAACCCGATTGAGATTGGCCACCTGAACCAGCCGCAGCGGAGCTGCCGGGTCGCGCGGTGTGGGCGCGCGCACTGGCCAATGGTCGAGGGCGACGCCGTAGCGGATGCAGGTCGCATCGATACCCAAGGCGGCAGCCTGGTCGCGCATCCACTCGCTCGGCACGATCACGCGCGTTGCCTGTCGAACCGCCAGGTCGACCCAGAAGCGCCCGCGCCGCGTCAGCCGCGCGCCATAGCCGATGTCGGGCATCGCGCTGAGGTCGCCTCCCGGGAGCGTCAGCAACGCCGGTACGCCGGTGAGCCGGGAGAACAGGGCAGCGGCGACGCCGGGGCCGCCCGCCCAGAAAGCATGGACGACGTCGAACCGACCGCGGCGATGTTCGCCCAGCATCTGGCCGAGCGTCCGCAGGCGGCGCGGCCGCGCGCCGGCATTATGGACCTGGGCACCGAGCAGCGGCCATCGCGCGGGGAGCTTCTCCTGCTGGAGGGCGAAGACATGGACCTCGTCCTCCACCGCCAGGCGTTCGATTAGCCATAGCAGGGCGGGAATGACCCGGTGCGTGCCCGACCGGTCGACGCCGCCGGGAACGACGATCGCGATCTTCATCGCCCGCGCTCGATCAGGTCGGCATAGATCGCGCAGAGCTGTGCGCCGATCCGGTCGAACGACAAATGCGCCTCGAAATGCTCGATCGCGCGGCGTCGCAACGCTACGCGATCCTGTCGCGCCAGGGCGACCAGCGCGCGCGCGAATTCCGCCGCATCGCCGACCGAGACCAAAGCGCCGACCGGTCCGGTGATAGCGCGGAACGGCGCGATGTCGCTGACGATCGGCGTGACGCCGCACGCCAGCGCTTCGATCAAGGCATAGCCCGATCCTTCGCAATGGCTGCCGAGCAGGAAGAAATCGCTGGCGTTGAGCAATGTCTCGATCCGCGCATGCGGCACGCAACCAAGCAGGTGGACGCGCCCGGCCAATGCTGGCGACGCGGCGATTCGCGCCTCGACCTCGGCCAGCAACGGCTGTTCGTGGAAGCAGCACCATAGTTGGATGCGGGGAAGGTCGCGCGCCGCGATCTCGATCGCCGCCAGGACCGTCAGCGGATCCTTGTTGTCGTCGAGCCGACCCACCCACAGAACCGCCGGATCGCCCTCCACCCCGATCCGTGCGCGCGCGGTTGCCTGGCTGGCGGGCGAAAACCGTGTCGAGCTTTCGGGCACGGCGAAGACGGGGACGCGCGGCGACAACTCGCCGGCATCGACGAACGGCTGCGCTTGCTCGGCGGCGGTGAAAGCGATGCCCGCGACATGCTCCAGCGCGCGGCGCCGCTTGCTCCCGCCGGCGCCCGCGCGGCTGGCATGGTCCTGCACCAGGATCGGTACGCCGAGCCGGCGCAGCGCACGCATGTAGCGAGGGAAATCGAGCCCGTTCACGTGCAGCACGTCCGGCGCGGTCGCCCGAACCGCGCGCGCCAGCCGTCCCGGCATTAGCCCGGTCGCGCGGCCGGGCAGCGCGGGTTCGGCGACGAAGCGATAGCGCACCCCGTCGCGAACGATCTCGGCATCGCGATGGAACGACTGGACAACGGTCACCTCGGCGCCGGCACGCTGCGTCGCGGTGGCGATGTCGGCGAGCGTCGGCCAGTCGGCGAGCAGGCGATCGGGGTCGATCTTCTCGCGCGGGCGAACGATGCCGATCTGGGTGACGCGGATCACCCGAACGCTTCCTGCAGCAGCGCGATTGCGGCGTCGGGATCGTCGGTCAGTTGGAGCCGCCACGCGCCATCCGCCGCCAGCGCCGCGACGGTCGCGGCGGATTCCTCGCGCAACAAATCGAAGCCGGGTTCGAGCTCAGCCAAATGCCGCGTCGCTTCCTCGGGCGCGATCGCCTCGAGTGCCGGCGTGTCGCCGCGCGCGAGCACGACCAGCGTCGAGTGATCGGCATATCGCGGGCCCGCCGGGAGCTGGACAGCATGCTTCACCTTGCCACCGCGCAAGCGGGTTTCGTGATCCCCGGGCGGCGCGTCACGCGGAAAGACGTGGATCGGTCGCGGCACTCCCCAGACGCGCAGGCGCGCGCCGTGCTCGACATACAACGTGTCGTCCGACAGCACCGCCAGGCCGCGCGCCATCGCGGCGAGCGCGAGCGTGCTCTTGCCCGACCCGCTCGCGCCCGCGAGCACCTTCACCGTATCGCCGATCATCACGCCCGACGCATGAACCGGCGTCCGCCCGCGCCGCGTCGCCAGGAACAGCAGCAGCGGGTCGAGGATCTGATCGGCCAACATACTCGGCGCATCGATCAACCGCGCCGGCACCCGACATCGCGCCGCACCGGTCGTCGCATCTGCCTCTCCGCGGATTCCTTCGCCTTCGATCGTCAGGCGTGAACCTTCGACGCGGATCGCCGGACTTACCCAATCGGCAGGCCCGTCGTCGCGCGCGAGCCGGAGAGTGATTTCCGGTTCGGGCATCGGCACTTCGATGAGCCAGTCGACAAGGGCCGCCCGAGCGGTCGCGAGCAAACGGGGATCGTCGGCGATGATCAGGGTCGCAATGCCAAACAGCGTCAGGTGGCAGTATCCGGCCTCGTCTTGCACCAATCCGTCCCCTGCTCGCGAGCCCGTCGGCGGCGTCCGAAAGGCGCACGCCGCGTGATTTTGTTCTCCCATTCGAACTTCATGGTTCATGACGCCAAGCAACAATCGAGAATGCGGCCTTATTCTCCGCTCTCGACGTTGATCGCCGCCGCCCTGGTGCGGCGCGAGGGGCATGCGGTCGCCTTGTTCGACGCGACCTTCGAACCCGGCATCGAGCGCTTCGAGGCGATGCTCGACGCGGTCCGCCCCAAGGCGGTCGTCGTCATGGAGGACAATTTCAATTTCCTGACCAAGATGTGCACCACGGTGCGCCGCGATACCGCGTTGGCGATGATCCGCGCGGCCGCCGCGCGGGGCTGCCGCGTCGCTGCCAACGGGCCCGACGTCAGCGACAATCCCGCCATGTATCTGGGCGCGGGTGCCGACGCCGTAGTGCTGGGCGAGGGCGAGAGCGCGGTGCTCGAACTGGTCGACCATTGGGAACGCGGCATCGGTGAGATTGGCGATATTGCCGGGTTGATCCTGCCCGACCTCGGCGCGACCCGGCCGCGGCGTGCGCAACAGGATCTCGATACCTTGCCGCACCCGGCCTGGGATCTGCTCGATATCGCCGCCTATCGCGCCGCCTGGACTGGCGCGCATGGTGAGTTTTCGTGGAACATCGCGACGTCGCGTGGCTGTCCCTATGCCTGCAATTGGTGCGCGAAACCAACCTTCGGCCGCCGCTACACGGTGCGATCGCCTGAAGACGTGGTGCGTGAGATGGCGCGGCTGAAGCGGGACGTCGCGCCGGATCATTTGTGGTTCACCGACGACATATTGGGCCTCGATATCGACTGGACCTGCGCGTTCGCCGACGAGGTTCGCCGCGCCGACGCGGCGATCCCCTTCACCATGCAATCGCGCGTCAACCTGATGACCGAACACAGCGTGGCGGCGTTGGCCGAAGCGGGCGCGCGAGAGGTGTGGCTGGGCGTGGAATCGGGGTCACAGAAGATTCTCGACGCGATGGACAAGGGTAGCAATGTCGAGGCCGCGCGCAGTGCGACGCGGACACTCCAGGCGCACGGCATCAAGGCCTGCTGGTTCATCCAGCTCGGCTATCCGTCGGAAGGGTGGGACGACCTGATCGCCACCCGCGACCTGATCCGCGACGAGGCGCCCGACGAGATCGGGGTGTCGGTTTCCTATCCTTTGCCCGGCACCGATTTCTACGAGCAGGTCCGCGCGCAACTTGGCCGGCAGCGTAACTGGAAGGATACCGGCGACCTGGCGATGCTGTTCCAGGGCACCTACGACACCACCTTCTACCGCAAGATCCGTGACCTCCTGCACCATGAGGTCGAACAGAGGGCACGCGACGATGCGGCCTGGGCACGGCTAGAGGAACTGACGCATGATCATCGGTCGCCGAGCCCGTTCCGCCTCGCCGTCGGGTCCTGACGCATGTCCGTGCGCGACCTGTCGTCGGCCGCTCTGGCGTTCGATTCGATCGCCGAGGGGTTCGACGCGCGCTTCACGCCCTGGCTCAGCGTCGCGGCGCAGCGCCGAGCGGTGCGCGAGACGCTCGCAGCGACCTTCGCGCCCCGGTCGCGGCTGATCGAGCTTGGCGGCGGCACGGGCGACGATGCTCTGTGGATGGCGGGGCGCGGGTACCGGGTGTTGATGACCGATCCGTCGCCGGCGATGGTGGGAGTCGCTGCGGCCAAGTTCGCCGGGCGCCCGATGCTCGCCGCCGAGGTTGCGCCGGCGGAGGATCTCTCCGCGATCCATGGAATGTTCGACGGCGCCTGGTCGACCTTTGCCGGTCTCAATTGCGTCGCCGATCTCGCGCCGGTCGGACAAGGGCTGGCGCGCTTGCTGCGCCCGGGGGCTTCGGCGTTGCTGGTGGTGTTCGGGACGTGCTGCCCGGGCGAGATGCTGGTCGAGGCATTGCGCGGGCGCCCGCGCAACATGTTCCGCCGTCGCGCGCGCGGGCCAGTGCCGGCACGCCTCAACGGGCACGATTTCACCGTGGTCTATCATCGCCGTCGCGATCTTGCCGCTGCGCTGTCGCCCTGGTTCGAGCTCGCCGGGCGCCAGGGCATCGGCCTGTTCGTCCCGCCGAGCGCGGCCGAGCCGTGGATCTCGCGCCACCCGCATCTGCTTGCCGGGCTCGACGCGCTCGACGACGCGCTGGGAAAGCCGCTGGCGATGTTTGGCGACCATATCCTCTATCGCTTCGTGCGGACCGAGGCGGCCGCATGACCGAGGCGGCGCTCGCCCAATTCGCGGCCGATTATGCCGAGCATCGCGCCGCCGAGGGCAGGGGCTATGCCGGGGATGCGCTGCTCAGCCTGCCCTATCTGAAGGACGGCCCGTTCGCCGCGCAATGGGCAGTGCGCGCGCGCAGTTTCGAGGCGTTGATGGCGCGGATCGTCCGACCGCTTGCAGCGACGCGAGGCGCGCTCACCATGCTCGATCTCGGCGCGGGCAATTGCTGGCTGAGCTATCGTGTCGCGCTCGAAGGGCATCATGCCATCGCGATCGACATCCGCGACGACGCGGTTGATGGGTTGGGGGCCGGGTCACCTTTCGTCGCGCGGGCACCAGGCGGGATCGACCGCATCACCGCCTCGTTCGACGCCATCCCGCTCGATGCGGCGAGCGCCGATCTGACGGTGTTCAACGCCGCGTTACACTATGCGACCGACCTGTCGGCGACGCTGACGGAGGCGGTGCGCGTGACGCGGCCGGGCGGCCGGATCATCATCCTCGATTCTCCCTTCTACACCCGCGAGCGCGACGGGCTGGCGATGGTCGCCGAGAAACGCGCGCAGGCGGCGCAGCATTTCGGCGCGCGCGCCGATAGCCTGCTTGGGCTGCCATTCATCGAATTCCTCACCCGCGATCGGTTGGCCGCGGCGCCTGAGCTCGATTGGCGGCGACATTGGATATTGTATCCAATCAGCTATGAACTGCGCCCAATCAAGGCTGCGTTGCGGCGGGCACGCGTGCCATCGCGGTTCGACCTCTGGGTCGCCGAACGGCCATGATCCTCTTGGTCAATCCACGCGCCACGCGCCCAGGCAACCGCCGTTTCCCACTATCGGTGATGGCGGTCGGTGCGGGACTGCCGGCACATCGCAGTTGGGAGATCGTCGACGGCAATCTGCCGCATATCGACCTGTTTGCGGCGATCTGCGACTGGGTCGAGACGCGCGCTGGGGGCAATGATCCGGTCACCGCGATCGCGCTGACGGTGATGCCGGGCCCGCAATTGGTCAGCGCGGTGCCGCTGTCGCGCGCGCTCAAGCAACGCTTCCCCGCCATCCCCATCATCTGGGGCGGCAATTTCGGCAGCCTCTATCCCGAGCCGGTGCTCAACGCGCCTTATGTCGATTGGGCGATCCGCGGGCAGGGGGAGAACGCTTTCGCCGAATTGCTCGACGCGATCGAGGGCAAGCGCGATCCGCGCACGATCGCCGGTATCGCTTTCCGCGAGCCCGACGGGACCCATTTCAAGGCGCCCGAGCGGATCTGGCTCGGTCCCGACGATCTGCCCGAGCCGCCCTATCACAAGATCGACGTCGCCCAGTATCTCCACCCGACCTTTCTCGGCCGCAAATCGGGAGTCTATCAGGCGTCGATCGGCTGCCCGTTCGGGTGCAATTTCTGCGGCGTGATCTCGGTGTTCGGGCGGCGCGAGAAGGTCCAGTCACCCGCCCGCACGGCCGAGCACCTCCGTTTCCTGTCGCGCGACTACGGGATGGATTCGGTCCATTTCTACGACAACAATTTCTTCCTCAACGAACCGCACGCGCGCGAGATCGCGGACGCCTTCGCGCCGCTCGGGCTGCGCTGGTGGTGCGAAGCGCGGGTCGACACGTTGACGCGCTTTTCCGACGACACCTGGCGCAAGCTGAAGGCAGCCGGATTGACGATGGTGTTCTGCGGCGCCGAATCCGGGTCGGACGAAATCCTCAAGAAGATGAACAAGGGCACGACCACCGATCAGATCGTGCAGACCGCCGCCAAGTGTCGCGAACATGGCATCATCCCCGAATTCTCGTTCGTGTTCGGCGATCCCGACGAGCCCGAGCGCGAGATCGAGAATACGCTGACCTTCATCCGCAAGCTGAAGGTCATCAACCCGGCGATGGAGTTGATCAGCTATTTCTACACGCCGACGCCGCAGCGCCGCGACATTTATGGCGATATCGATCCGCTGGCGGGCACGCCCGAGGCGCTCGAGGAATGGATCGAGCCCGAATGGGTGACATGGATGACGCACGAAAACCCGCACACGCCGTGGCTCGAGCAACGGCTGAAGACGCGGGTCGACGATTTCGAACTGGTGCTCAAGAGCCGCTTCCCCTCGGTCCACGATCGCCGCACGCGCGGCTGGGGCAAGGCGCTGGGGCAGATCGCGGCGCGGCGGCGTTGGGCGCGCGAGGATTATGCCGAGCCGCATTTCCTGCGCCGCATCCGTAAACTCGCGCGGATCGTGCCGGACGACGATCAGCTCTACGGGCATTTGCGGCCCTCCGCGGAGTCAGTCGCGACCGAAGCTGCCGAGTAACTGCCAGGCGCGCGCGCGATAGATTTCAAGGCTGCGTCGGAGCGATGCGTGCGGGACGAGATCGGCGGCGATCTGCCGAGCCCAGCCCTCCATCCCGCGCGTCCACATGAAATGCATGGCCAGGGACGGCCGCCCGATGCGTTGGGCAGTCGCCGGGGTAAGGCGCCGGACGATCCCCACCGCGCGGCGCGACGCCGCACGCGCACTTTCCGACAGGATATGGCGAGGTATCGTCCCGGGGGCCAGCTGTTCAGCAAAGGCCAACGCGGGATAAGCGTAGCCGAAGGCGTCGGCGGCGGTAGCGAGCGCTGCGAAGTCGGGCCACGACAGGCGACCCGACGCCGTATCATTGCGAATGACCAGCACCAGTTCGACCAACCGCAGCAAGGTCAGATTGTGCAGCCCGTGCCCGGCATGGACCGCGAGGTGCAAGGCGAGCAGCGGCTGGTCGAGCGTGTAGCCAGCTTCCCTGCCGGCCCAGCGGCGCCCGCTCTGCATCGGCTGACCGAGATCTAGCCGTGCGATCGGAGCGCCAGGCGCTGGAGCGATGTCGAGCGAGTGGTGGAGGTCGACGGTCCAGGGATCGTCGCGATGGACCAGATAGAGTGACGCTGGCTGAGTCGCGGCAGCTCTCTCGCGCCAGCTGCTTTCGAACGTGCCGCGCGATGCCGGCACAAGACCGCGGGACGATAGGACCCGCTCGGCCGCGGCTCGTTTGCCGCGCTCGACCAGGAGATCGATATCCGATGCGGGGCGGGTTCCCGGAGCGGGAAAATACGCGCTTTCGGTATGGAGTCCCTTGAGCACTATTGATTTGATTCCGGCCGAATCGAGTGCGGCGGTGATCGCGGTACAGGCCCGGCGCAACCGCCCCGCGCGGTCGCGATTGTGGCGCAGATGCTCGCGTAGAGTCGCGGCAATCGCATCTGGAGCGGAAATCAGCCCGCGGTCGACCCACCAGCCGAGTAATGGCCCCATGCCCGACACATAGCCGGCAAGCCCGATTGCTGCGGCGTCGCTGGTCAGTTCGGCCGCATCCCCAGCCAGGACTTGATGCGTCACGGTTGCGAGCTGTTCCATTGCCGCTTGGCGCCGCGCTCGATCCACCTCGGGCCACAGCCATATCGGATTGCCGCGCGCACCCGCGCGCCGCAGCCGCGATCCGATCTCCTCCGTCGTGATGATGGGCATGGCGCGGGACAAACCACCGTCGGCGGCTCCATAGCACGGTTCCGTCTCCGGCATTGGGCCGGCGATAATCTCTCTATCTGCGGCCATCCGCTCGTTGGTGGTTGTAATCGGACACTTAGTTCAACGCGGGGCCGCGACTTGCATGGGATTGTGTGCACGTCCGCTCATAGAGGCGGAAAAGTGATCGCCCGCACCTGCTGGCTGACGACCACCGCGTCGAACTGCCGGAGCGGGATGATGATCTGCTCAAGGGCGAACTTCTGCAGCGACTTCATCCGTTGAAATCTGAGCATCGCTCGTTCGCGCCGTTGGAACCAGAGGTGGCAGTTTTCCACCCTGTTGTTGGTCCAACATCCGACCTCTTGCTTCTCGGTGTTCCCGAGCTCGTTCAGTGCGGCCCGGTAGGATCGTAGACCGTCGGGGGTGATAGCATCCGGAGAGCCATGGCGCTTCAGCCCCTTCTTCATGACGCGCAGCGCCGCCTCGTTGTCTCGGGCTCACTTCGCCGGCATCACGGGCGCCCGCTGGTAGTCCTTTGCAATCCAATCGCCTTGTGATTCTGCTCAGGTATCGATATCAGAGCGGGATTCAAAAGATAAACGGGGAGGCCAAATGCGGCACAGCTTTCTTGGATTGGCGATGCTCGTACTCGGACATGCCACGGCTGCGTCCGCGGGCGACCTCTTCACCTATCAGGTCCCACCAGCCCTTCTATACGCGGACCACAACGACGACTTCACGGTACAGGCCCGCACGCCCGGCGGCGAGTGGAAGGACCTCTACGAATGGAAGGTCATGGTCGATCTCGATCAGCGTCAGGACGCTTCGATGGTCTACTTCGACTTCACCGGAGCGGTGGAGGTGCGCATACAGAAGAACAACGGGACGTTCTCGAAGGTGGCGATCGGCCCGCGTGCAGGCGCCCCGAAGCCGGTAGTCCGTGATGGCAAGGTCTACCTTACGCTGGACCATCCCCAGAATTTCGCCGTCTTCTTCGATGACGACCACCTGCACAACCTCCACGTCTTCGCCGGCGCTCCCGTGCCGGTGCCGGAAGGGCCCTCGGTCAGGCGCTTCGGCCCCGGCCTCCATGTTCCCGAAGGCGGCGGCGGGACGTTCGAGGTGCGTTCCGGCGAGACGGTGTACATGGACGGTGGTGCGGTCATGCTCGGCACCTTCCACGTGGGCGACGCGCACGACGTGAAGATCCTCGGGCATGGCCTTATCCTTCCGCCGACCGGCGGCAAGGGTGCACAGTTCCTGATCGAGAAGTCGCAGAACGTGACCGTCGAAGGGCCGATCGTGACTCAGGCCGACGCTGGGGTCGGTCGGTCGGTCATGTCGAAGGACGTCCGCATCGCCGACGTGAAGGGCATCGCCGGTGGCCAGTGGACCGACGGCATCAACATCTACAGTTCGGAGCGGGTCACGCTCGACCGCCTGTTTCTGCGCACGTCCGACGACTGCGTGACGGTTTATGCGCATCGTGGAGAAATCTACGGCGACTCGCGTGACATCCGCGTCACCAACTCGACGCTCTGGGCCGACATCGCGCACGCCATGTTCATCGGCATTCATGGCAACTCGATCGATCCCGAGACGATCGAACGGGTGACATTCGACAATATCGACGTGGTCGACCTCGACGAGGACGATCCCGAGTTCGAAGGCGTGATGGCGATCCTAGCCGGCGACGCCAACCTGGTCCGCGACGTGACGTTCAGCAACATCCGGGTCGACCGGATCGAGGAAGGCAAGCTCTTCAACTTCCGCGTCGGCTTCAACGGCAAGTACAACACCAGCCCGGGCCGCGGCATACAGCACGTCGTCCTGCGCAACGTCTCCTACCCCGGCATCGGCATGCCGAGTGCATCGGTGATCGGCGGCTACGATGCCAAGCGCGGCGTCGACGATGTGCTGCTCGACAACGTAACGATCGCGGGCCGCCGGATAGATCTACGGGATCCCGAGGCCGTGAAGGTCGGGCCATTTGCGACGAACGTGCGGTCGCGGTGACGCTCGCGCGCGCCCTGGCAGCGGTGCTCGCTGTATCCGCGCCGGCCGGCGCGGCGCCGTGGCAGCCGGACCTCGGTGACGGCACCTATCGTAACCCGATCCTCGCCGGCGACTATTCGGATCCCGACGTCGTGCGGGTGGGACAGGACTTCTACCTGGTCTCGTCCTCGTTCACGAACGTTCCCGGGCTGCCCATTCTGCATTCGCGCGATCTCGTAAACTGGACGATCGTTGGCCACGCCCTCGACAATCTCGAACCGGCCGCCCAATTCTCGACGCCGCGCAGGGGCGGTGGCGTCTGGGCCCCCACGATCCGCCATCGCGACGGCCTGTTCGTGATCTACTATCCTGATCCCGATCACGGCATCTTCCGCGTCACGGCCAAGGATCCGCGCGGGCCCTGGTCTTCACCAACGCTGGTGTGGGATGCCAAGGGGGCGATCGATCCCGCACCGTTCTGGGACGATCGGGGACGCGGCTGGCTGGTGAACGCGTGGGCCGGAAGCCGCGCGGGTTTCAACAACGTCATCACGCTCAACCGGCTAAGTGCCGACGGCAGCCATGTGGTCGGGGAGGGGCGAGTCATCATCGATGGCAAGGACCTCGCTCCCGTCGAGACCCGTGATGGCGCTCGCCGTTGGAGCGTGATCGAGGGCCCCAAGCTCTACGCGCGCGGTGGGTGGTTCTACGTTTTCGCGCCTGCCGGCGGGGTGAAGCAGGGGTGGCAGGGAGTCTTCCGATCCAGGAACATCGAGGGTCCCTACGAAGCGCGCAACGTCATGGATCAGGGAACGACCGACGTTAACGGTCCTCACCAGGGCGCATGGGTGACTACGTCACAGGGCGAGGACTGGTTCATCCATTTCCAGGATCGCGACGGCTATGGGCGGGTGGTCCACCTGGAGCCGATGGCGTGGCGCGACGGCTGGCCGGTGATCGGAGCCGATCCCGATGGCGACGGTCGGGGCGAACCCGTGACGACGCACGCAAAGCCGCGCGTCCCACTTCAGCCGATCCGCACGCCGCAAGCGAGCGATGAGTTTGAGGCGAGGCCGCACCTTGGATGGCAGTGGAACAGCAATCCCGCCAGCGACTGGTGGACGATTGCCGATGGATCGTTGCGTCTCAAGTCGGTCACGGCGCCGGCCGATCTCTATGAAGCCGGGAACCTGCTGTCGCAGAAGCTGCCCGCTGTCCGGTTTTCCGCGACTGCGAAGGTCGTCTTCTCGGCTGAGCATGTCGGTGAGCGCACCGGACTTGCTCTCGCAGGCCAGACCTATGCCTTCATAGGTCTTGAAAGAACCGCCGACGGAACCCGCGTCGTCGAGGCCTCGTCGGGCGCGGCTGGGGAAACGAAGGCTTGGGGACCCTTGGTGCCGACCGGCCAGGTATGGCTGAAGATGCGGGTCGAGCCCGTCGAGGAGGCGTTGGAGCCGCCAAAGGATCCGGAATTCGATCAGCCGGCGATGCGTCGGGCGGTCGAGCCGAAGGTGCGGTTCAGCTATAGTCTCGATGGAGAGCATTTCATCGATCTGGGCGGTGCGTTCATCGGGACCGCGGGCAAGTGGGTCGGCGCGCAGATCGGGCTTTTCGCAACGGCGCCCTATGGAACGCCAGCAGCGGTCGCGACGAAGGCCGGCCATGCCGATTTCGACTGGTTCAGGATCGGTAACTGAGGTGGGACCGACCGGCATCTCCTGTCACGGACGCTAGGGTGGCCGGCGTTGTCGCTCATCGATAGGAAATCCCCGAGACGTTCGGTCCGATGGCGAGCAGGTCGGGAGAAGGCCCGGTCAAGCGGGTCCCCGCGATGCGCACGAACATGATGACGTTGGAACCCGACGGGTTGGACGAGCGGTCGATGCTGCCGGCCAAGACGTGCCCCTCTCCATTCTCTCATCGTTGGGTTGCGCCGACCGTCGGGACTCGCCGCATCGTCCAACCCTGCAGATCGTGCAGGTATAAGTTATCGATATCAATGGATCTTCGGATTGTCATCCGCCAGAACGTCGCCGACGGAGAGAGGGGTGCGCCACATGGGCCACGTCCTTCCGTTCGACAGGCGCGGTCGGTTGCGATCCTGACGGATATCGATATCAGCACGATCGAAGGAAGCCAGGCGGACATATCGACCGGTGAGGAGGGCTAAAGATGGGCGACACGAACCTGGTAGTCGGACGGCGCGACATTCTTGCCGGTCTGGGTACGGCCGCGATCGGATCGGCTTTGGCGATCCCAGCCCAAGGGAAAGTGTCCCACGGCTTGGTGGTCCGGTCCCCAGACGGACGCATTCGTCTCGAACTGCACCTGGCCCGTCCGGAATTGCCGCCGCGCTGGAGTGCTTCCTTCGAAGGGCGCTCGGTGCTTCGCGAAGGAAGCTTGGCGTTGCGTCTTCAGGACGGCTCGCTGCTGGGCCCGAATGCAAGCCTGACCGGACAGTCGCGGGCAAGCCACCGTGGCGTCTGGACCCCACCCTATGGAACGGCCGCGAGATACGACGAAAGCTACGAGGAGTTGACCGCGCTCTTTCGGGACGCGCGTCGTCAGGTCAGCTTTGCTGTGATCATCCGGGTGCACGATCATGGTTTCGCGCTCCGGTACAGGATCGAAACGGCTGCAAAGGCGGTGATCCGCCTATCCGCGGAAGAGACCGAGTTCGCATTGCCGCAGGGATCGAAGGTATGGAGCAGCAGAGACGAGGGGGAGTATCTGAAGTCCTCGGCGCTGCGCATGGACCCGGTCCCGGATCCCCCGCTCACACGCAGTTCCGACGCCGGCCCTATGGCGGACCTTCCGCTGACGGTCCTGACGCCCGATGGGCTCGCGCTTTCGCTCGCAGAGGCGGACCGGTTTGACTATCCCCGCCTTGCGTTTCGTCCTGGTCCGGCGGCAGACTGCATCCTGTCCCATCTGATGCGTTTTCCCGGTCGTGCGACGGGCTGGTCGGGCCCTGGCGACACACCGCCGGAGATGTCGTTCGATGTCGCTGTGCCCTTCTCGACTCCATGGCGGGTCGTGGCCGTTGCGCGCAGTCAGGTCGAACTCATCGATAGGGCCGGTCTGCCGGCATTGTTCGCTGCGCCGAACCGCCTCGGGAACACTGATTGGATCCGGCCCGGCAAGGCGGTCCGAGTGCGCGTACCCTATACGACTGCCCGGGCGCTCGCGTGCGTCGAATTCGCCAGACGTCGCAAGCTCTCCTACGTCCTCTTCGACGCGCACTGGTATGGTGACGGCACCGATCCCAGCGATGCGTCCGTCCCGGTTGTAGGTCTCGACATCGAAAGGGTGATCCGCGAGGCAAGGGCAGCCGGTGTCGGAACCCTGCTCTACGTTGACCGCGTCCCCGCGATGCGCCAGTTGCCGCAGCTTCTGTCGACCTACCGCCGATGGGGCGCTGCCGGCATGAAGTTCGGCTTCATGTGGGAAGGCCGTCAGAGCGACGTGCGGTTCGTCGACCGCCTCGTGGAGAAGTGTGGTCGCGCTGGCTTCGTCGTCAGCCTTCATGACGATTTGCGCCCAGCAGGCCTCGAACGTACCTGGCCAAACTACCTGTCGTTGGAAGGCGTCAGAGGGAACGAGCACTTCCCAACCGCGCGTCACAACGTGACGCTCCCGTTCACCCGCTGCATCGCGGGCCCGATAGACTACACGATTTGCTACGCTCTCGACCGAAACCAAACCACAAACGCGCACCAACTCGCGGCCGCGGTGGTCTATTACAGTCCGCTTACGCTGCTCTATTGGTATGACGAACCCGACAAGTTCGCGACCGGCAATTGGGACGCGCTCGAGTGGTTCGACGCGTGCCCGACTACGTGGGACGAAACCCGCGCGCTGTCCGGAGCTATCGGCGAGCACGTCGCGATCGCGCGCCGCAGCGGAAGCCGCTGGTTCGTCGGAGCCATGACGAACGAGGATGGGCGAAAACTTCGTCTCCCGCTCGCTTTCGTGAAGGCCGGCCATTGGACGGCAAGAATATTCTCTGATGGCGAACCCGCGGAACAGCCGTGGAGAACGCCGGTCATGATCTCGGAACGCCGGGTCGATTCGAACGATGTGCTCGAGCTGACGCTCGCCGCTTCCGGAGGCGCCGCAATAATCCTGACGCCCGCCTGAGGCCTATGCGTCCAGTCTGGCGGTCGATCCGCGGACTTGAAGGGTGAAGTCGCAACGTCGGTGATGCGTCTCGACCCGCTCGCCGGTTCGGCGCTGACGCGCCATCTCGAATAGGATCTCGACAGCCGCCGATGCCATCTGGGCCAGCGGCTGATGGATGGTGGTGAGCTGCGGCCACACGGTGGAGGCTATTGGCGTGTCGTCGAAGCCGGCCACGCTGAGCTCCCCCGGCACCCGGATGCCGAGACCGTGCGCGACCGCCAGGATGGCTGCCGCCATGTCGTCGTTGCTTGCGAACACGGCCGTAGGGCGGGCTCGCGCCTTGCGCTCGAGCAGCTCGCGTCCGACGGAGAGGCCCGACCGGTAGGTGAAGTCGCCGTTGGCCATGAAGTCGTCCTTCGGCGAAACCCCCGCCTCCGCCATCGCGGCGCGGAATCCCTCCTCTCGCGCCCTGGCCGTGGAGTGCAGCGGGTCGCCGCGCACGAAGGCGATCTCGCGATGGCCAAGCGTGAGCAGATGGCGAGCCAAGCTCCGTGCCCCCTCGAAGTCGTCGATCGACACCGAGGAGGAATACGAGCGCGGGTCGGCCGATGCGAAGCTGAGGGCGGGGATTTGCGCGTTCCACAGGACCTCCATCGCCTCCATGTCGTCGCAGAGCGGTGGAGGCAGGACCAGACCGTCCACGCCGAGTTCGACGATCTTGCGGACCGCATCGACGCCTCGCGGATGACCGGCCGTCGGTTCGATGACCAACTGGCAGCCGAGACGAGCGCTCTCGGTGAAGGCGCCCATCAGGAATTCGCCGAGGTTGGAGGACCGAGGATTGCTGAAGAGCACGCCGAGCTTGACCGTGCCCGACCGCGCGGCGCGGGCGGCCAAGTTGGGCACGTAGCTCAAGTCGCGAATCGCGGCCTCCACCCTCTCGCGCAGGTTGGCGCGGACACCCTTGGCGCCGTTGACGACGCGCGAGACCGTCATGGAGGAGACGCCTGCGTGCCGGGCGACGTCGTGCACGGTCGCCCCGTGCCGACGGGTCACATCAGACCCCTCGCCTCCGGCCGTCGTCGCTTCGTCCTGCTTGCGCGCCATCAGTCCACTGCCGCTCCCCATCGGCGCCAGTCCGCGGGTGCGGATGGCGTTCTACAGTCGAGGCAGGTCGGCGCACGCCGCTTCCGCCTTATTAGCTTCCTCTCGCGGTCGCGCGACATGTCGTCGCGCGTCGTCGATATCAATTATCAGATAACGATACCAACCGTTTCGCATATGGCAAGCGGACTTACGTATGCACGCGATCATGGCAAATCTGTCACGCTGGCGGCTAGTAGAAGCTCGTCAGAGCAGCTTTTTCCCCAGAGAACCTTCTGCAAACGCCAAGGTGGGCGACTTTTCAGCGGCCTCGACGCGATCATCGCAATTGACCTCAAATTAAGTCAGACAATTTCCTATTGCATGGATTGTCAGTTATCGTTACCAGATTCGAATACCGATCTAGGTCGGTGGAAGAGCGGAAACCGCCGAGAGGGTGTTGAAACCGGGCGTCGCTGATTGCGGCTGCCCCACGTCTCCTCGGTTGGCTTCGGCTTCGCCGCACTGGCAAAAGACCAGAACAGAGGAGGGGATAGGATGAATACGAAGATTTCGACGATCGCGGTGCTGCTGTGCACGACCGCCGTTACGCCCGCATTCGCTCAGAACGCTGATGCGCCCGTAGCCGCCGCGGCGAGCCAGAGCCAACCCACCGCGGACCAGGCCGCCGAGATCGTGGTGACTGGCGTCCGCCAGAGCCTTAAGACTTCCACCGCCGTCAAGCGCAACGCGCCCGAGGTGGTCGACTCCATCTCGTCCGACGACATCGGCAAGCTGCCCGATCTCAACGTCGCCGAGACGCTGACCCGCGTTCCGGGTGTCCAGGCCTACCGCTTCGGTGGCGAGGCGGCATCGCCCGTCGGTCAGGGCAGCGGCCTCACCATCCGCGGCCTCACCGGGCAGACGGCGTCACGCGTCGACGGTCGCGCCTACTTCACCGCTGGCCAGCGCGAGTTCAACGTCGAGGGCGCCTCGCCCGGCACCGTTGCTGGCATCGACGTCTACAAGAACCCGACGGCCGACCATATCGAGGGCGCGATCGGCGGTCTCGTCGACATCCGCACCCGCCAGCCACTGGACTTCAAGGGCACGACCGTGACGGTCGCGCTCGGCGGCCACTACAACGATCTTGGCAAGAAGCTCACGCCCGACGTGTTCCTTCTGGGCTCGTCGCGCTGGAAGGCGGGCGACGGCGAGATGGGTTTCCTGATCTCCGGCAACTATTCGAAATCGTTCAACCGCGGTGACAACGATCCTGCCAACGGCGGCCTGAACTTGCGGCGCGCGATCGCAGCGAACAGCGCTGAATATGTCGGCAATGCCGCCTACAACCAAGCCTATGCCGGACGGTCGGATGTGTCGGTCCTGGTTCCCGTCGCCGATCCGAGCACACTCACCGCAGCACAGCGGGCAAACGTCATTTCGGCGGTCGCAGAGACGAACAACAACAACGAGGAAGACTATATGCGCACCCGCATGGGTGTCAGCGCCGCCTTTCAATGGAAGCCAAGTCCGCAACTCGAATTCTACGTCAACGGGACCTACAACGATTACCTGTACCACCAGCGCTACCGCTTCCTGAACACGGCCGACAGCGCCTACGTGCAGAACCTCGTGACCATTCCGTTCACGATCGACGAAGCCTTGGCGAACCGGAACTCGAACGGCGGCAGCAACGACGTGCTGGCCAACGCGCGACTGGGGGGCGGCACGTTCCTCAATTCGGGCCTATCCACCACGGGTGGCGAGGAACACCATCGCTACCAAACCGGCATCGTTGCGACGGGGTTCAAATGGAAGCCGACCGATCATCTCGATGCGAACTTCGACTTCTCCTACATCAAAGCGCGGCAGATCCAGGACAACCGGTCGGTCACACTTCTCCCGAAGGCCGGCGAGACGTGGAGCATCACCCGCGACCTCACGACCAAGGTGCCTCAGCTGTCTATCGCGGGTCCGGATCTTACCAGTCCCGCGACGTGGGTTTATGGGCAGTATTCCAACAGCACCAATCAGGTCTTCAATGATAACGGCGTTTCCGTTGCTCTTGACCTCAAGTATCGCTTCGATGACAGTTTCTTGAAGGACATCAAGTTCGGCGGACGTTTCGCCACGCAGCGCGATCACTACAAGAACTATTCCTACGGTGGAAAATACCTGACCACCAACGGCCTTGCGCTGACCGCCAACCAGTCGAACGCGATTCCGGTCACCAGCGCGCCGGATGTCGTCGAATTCTCGCCTGACAATTTCCAGAACGGCCAGGCCGGCTATTCGGGGGGCTACCTCGTTTACAGCCCGGACGGTCTTACCGGAAATCAGGTTCGCGACCGCTTTACGGCGGCGGGCATTCCGGCAAATGACGCCATCCCGGAAAATCTGTTAAACCGCCGCTATTTCAGCGAGAAGACCTATGCCGGCTATGCGGTCGCCGACTTCGGCTTTTTTGACGACTTCATCACGGGCAATGCCGGCGTGCGCGTCGTCAAGACCGATACTTTCGTCCGGGCCGAGGTCACCGACCTCACAGGGCCGACCCCGGTGATCCGTCCGAACTCGACGAACTCGTCCTATACGGACGTGCTTCCGACGGTGAACCTCAAGGTGCAGATCACGGATCGGGCGATCATCCGCTTGGGCTACGGCAAGGGTCTCACGCGCCCTGACCTCAGTTCGCTAAACCCGACAATCATCGTCAACCCGACGAACGGCACGGGCAGCGTCGGCAATCCCAACCTGAAGCCCCAGCGTGCCGACAGCTACGACGTCTCGTTCGAATACTATCAGTCGCCGGTGAACTATGCGGCGGTCGACTTCTTCTACAAACGGATCGATGGCTTCTTCAGTGGCATCTCGACGTGTCAGACGGTGCCAACGGCACCCGCCTATACGCAGATCGTGCCGAATAGCTGCACCGGTGGGCAGTATTTCGTGACCCAGACGATCAATGCGCAGCGGGGCTCGGCCAAGGGTGTGGAGGCGACGGTTCAGACCTTCTTCGACTATCCCTTCGTGCCGAACTTCCTGCACCAGTTCGGCGCCAGCGGCACGTTCACCTATGCGGATACCAAGAATCCGCTCGTCCTGAACGGCATCCGCACGATCACGCCGCAGCCGCTGACCTCGAAGTACAATTACTCTCTTCAGGGTTTCTTCGACAACGGCACCATCTCGGCGCGTGTAGTCTACACCTGGCGCTCGCCTTCGGTGCTGTTCGGCATCTCGGCCAACCCGATCGATGGCCGCTATATCAAGGCGTATGGCCTTCTGGACGCATCGGTGACGGTGAAGCTCCCGGTGGGACTGTCGCTGGCGCTCAGCGTGGCGAACATCACGAACAATGCGGCCGACCGCTATGTCGGCGAGCCGGCCCTGGCGACGCGCATCCTGCGCCAGCATTTTGTGAACGGACGCAACTTTGGCGCCACGCTGCGCTATACCTTTGGCGGCTGACGCCGACAGGTCTCTTTCCGATGGGGCGCCTTCGGGCGCCCCTTTTTTTGGCCGGGATGTTGAGGTCGCAACCTCAGACATCCGCTGGCCACCCCGGGCGTTGAGACCATCGTGACGCCGCCCGAACTTCGAAGTTCCGGCTAACCCCGGATGAATGCGAGGACGTCTGCGTTGAGCTCGTCGGCATGCGTGGTGTGCATGCCGTGTGCCGCGCCGGAGTAGATATTGGGCGGGCTGACCTGCAGCAGCTCGTTCTGCTTCAGCGCCGCGCTCTTTATCCTCGAGGCTGCCGCACCGGACAGGTGGCGTTTCGCTATGGTTCTGATATCGATACCTGGAAATAGTATGTCCGGCGATCTATGCAACGCGCGGATGGCCAAGATTCTTTGGTATCCACGACGACTCGTCCTAGGCACCGAGGTCGGCTAACGTCAGGCCGCAAGGACCGGGGGTGCGATGAAGGGCGACAAGAAGAAGCGGACCAACGAGCCGGGAACCGGCCGGAACCAGGCGGTCACGATCCATGACGTGGCGAAACACGCGGGCGTCTCTTCGATGACCGCCTCGCGGGTCGTGAACCAGCGTCATCACGTGAGCGGAGAGATGCGCGAGCGCGTAATGGCATCGGTGCGCGCGCTCGGCTACAAGCCCAATCTCGCCGCCAGGGCCGCACGAAGCGGAAACCTGCAGATCGGTCTTCTATATTCGAACCCGAACTCGTCCAACCTAAGCGCCTTCCTGATGGGGGCGTTCCTGCAGGCTGGAAAGCTTGGCTACCAGCTTCTCGTCGAGCCGACGGCGACGCATCCGACCCATATCGCAGCCGTCCGCAAGCTCGTCGAGCACAGGGTGGAGGCCCTCATACTGCCCCCGCCGCTGTGCGACGACGAGGAGATACTTAGGATGCTGCGCAAGCGCGGCGTCACGGCGGTCGCTTTCACGACTGCCAAGCCGCGATCTGACACGTCGGCGGTACTGATCGACGACTACAAGGGTGCTGCGATGATGACCGAGCGGCTCATCGCCCTCGGCCACCGCGATATCGCCTTCGTTAGGGGCGACATGAAGCATTCAACCGCTGTGCGGCGAGAGGAAGGCTTCCGTGCGGCCATGGCCGACGCCGAGATCGAGGTACGGCCCGAGTGGATCGTCGACGGCGACTTCACCTATCGCGGCGGGCTCGAAGCCGGCCGCAGGCTGCTCGACGCGAAGGTGCGGCCGAGCGCGGTGTTCGCGAGCAACGACGACATGGCGACCGCCATACTCGCGGTCGCGCACGGGCTGGGGCTCGCCATCCCGGGCGACGTGAGCGTGGCCGGCTTCGACGACACCCCGGTCGCCACTGCAGTCTGGCCCGAACTCGCCACCATCCACCAGCCGATCGCGGACATGGCGGCGCAGGCAATCCTGCTCGCATTGGAAGGCCTCCGCCGACGTCGCGAGGGCGAGGCGGCCTCGATCATGCATCGTCACGCGGACCTGGAACTGGTCGAGCGAGCATCGATCGGTGTCGCGCCCAGGGTGAAGGCCAAGCGCTCGTAGCAACGACGCTTTCTGAAGACAGGCTTCCCTTGCGTCGCCCGCCCGCCTGGCGCATGATCTGGTATCGATCACAAAAAAGCCGCCAGCGGGCGGCGCGAGGGGACGGATGGGAAGCTTGGCGGGCCGCCGCAATTACATTCTGCTAAGCGCGTTCGTTTTCTGCTTCTTCTTTGCGCAGGCGGCGTCGATTTCGCTGCTTTCGATCTGGCTGACGCAGACACTGCACCTGAGCGGCGTCCAGGTGGGCACCGTGTTCTCGGCGAACTTCGTCGCGGCAATGATCAGTCAGCCCATTTACGGCTACATCTCGGACCGTATGGGATTCCGACGCATCGTGCCGGCCGCGATCGCGATCCTCGTCGTGTTTGCTGGCGTCTTCTTCACCTTCGTCTACGGCCCGCTCCTCAGGACCGACGTCCTGGCGGGCGCCGTCGTCGGCGGTGCCTATATCGGCGTCACCTTCGTTGCCGGCAGCTACGCGGTCGAATCCTACGTGGATCGGGTCAGCCGCAGGGACGGCTTCGAATACAGCCGGGCGCGCCTCTGGGGGTCGCTCGGCTTCGCCTCGGCCGCCCTGTTCTCGGGTCGCCTGTACAACCTCGATCCGCGAATCAACTTCTTCATGGCGTCCGCCGCCGGACTGCTGCTCCTTCCGCTCATTTTCGCCGCGAGAACGCAGGATGGCGTCTCGTCCGATGCGCCTCGTGCCTCTCTGCGTCTGGGTGATTCGCTTGCCGTGCTCCGTATGCCCCGGTTCTGGGGGTTCATGGTGCTCATCCTGGGCGTCACCGACCTTTACCTGGTCTACGACCAGCAGTTCCCTTTCTACTTCTCGTCGCTGTTCCCGACCCGGCTGATGGGCAACGCCATGTTCGGCTACCTCAACTCCGCGCAGATCTTCGTCGAGGCGGGGATGATGTTCGTGGCTCCGATCATCGTGCGGCGGACGGGCGCCACGCGCGGCCTGCTGATCGCGAGCGGCATCATGATCCTCCGTATCGCGGCGTCGGGGCTGGCCGTCGGCCCCGTCACCATCTCGATGTGCAAGATGCTGCACTCGATCGAGCTGCCTATCCTGCTCGTCTCGGTGTTCCGCTACATCGCGCACCATTTCGAGGCGCGGGTGGCGTCGACCGTGTATCTCGTGGGATTTAGCTTTGGGCACTCGCTCGGACTTGCTGTCCTCTCGCCGGTCGCCGGGGTGCTCTACGACCATATCGGCTTCCAACCAACCTACTTCGCTATCGCCGCGTTCGCCCTGGTGTTCTGGCTGCTTTCATTCCTCACGCTGTCGCCCACGCCGCCCGAGACGGCGAAAGCGCGCCACGCAGGACGCGAGCCGCTGCCCCAGACCGCTGGTGGCACGGAAACGATCTGACCGGAGCCCAGATGTCCACCTTGCCTGATTTCCTTTCCAACCCGTCGCACGTCGACGCCATCATCGACCGCGCCCTCGCCCGGCTCGACCGGGCTATGCCCGACTTCCGCACCGCATGGCCCGCTCCCTCAAGCGTCGGCGGCCTCTATCCGCCGATCGCCAACGTCGAGTGGACCAACGGATTCTGGACGGGCATGCTGTGGCTCGCGTGGCAGCTGCGGGGCCAGGCTCTCCACCTGGACGCGGCGACGGACCAGATCGCGAGCTTCGCGCGCCGGGTCGACACTCGCACGGCGGTCGACCACCACGATCTTGGCTTCCTCTACACGCTGTCGTGCACGGCGGGCTGGCGCCTGTCCGGCGATGAGACCGCGCGGCGGGCGGCGCTGGACGCGGCTGCCCTCCTGCTCGCGCGATACGATCCGGTGGCGCGGGTCATCCAGGCGTGGGGAGACATGGCGGATCCCGATCAGCGCGGGCGCATGATCATCGACTGCAACCTCAACCTGCCGCTGCTCTGGTGGGCGGCGGCCGAGACGGGTGACGATCGGTATCGACGGGCGGCGGACGCTCACGTCGCCCAGGCAGCCCGCTATCTCGTGCGCCCGGATCACTCGACCTATCACACGTTCTATATGGACACCCAGACGGGGAAGCCGCGCTTCGGGTCTACCCACCAGGGCTTCTCCGACGACAGCTGCTGGGCGCGCGGACAGGCCTGGGGCATCTACGGATTCGCGCTCGCCTTCCGCCACACCGGCGACCCGGCCTATCTCGACCTCGCCTGCCGCCTCGCGGACTACTTGCTCGAACGGATGCCGAGCGACGGCATCTGCTGCTGGGATCTGGTCTTCACCGCCGATGAGGACATGCGCGACAGCTCCGCTGCGGCGATCGCCGCGTGCGGTCTCCTCGAGATTGCCGGCTCGCTTCCGGTCTCTGATGCGGCACGTGGGCGATACGCCGATGCCGCAGTTCGCATGGTGGCGGAACTCGACCGCGGATACCTCGCGCCGCTTGAGGGCTCGAACGGAATTCTCGCCCATGGGGTGTATCACTGGCCGAACGGCGTCGGCGTGGACGAATGCTGCATCTGGGGCGACTATTTCTACCTCGAGGCGCTCATGCGGCTGCGCGACCCTTGGCGGCCCTACTGGGCATGAGGATCGAATCCCGTCAACTCGGCCGAACGGGTATCGAGCTGCCGCTCCTAGGCGTGGGCTGCAGCAGTCTCGGCGACCGAGGCCAAAGAATGACGCAGTGGGATGCCGACGCATTGGTGGGCGTGGCATTGGACGAGGGCGCGACGTATTTCGACGTCGCCCCCTATTACGGTTTCGGTCAGGCCGAACGCCGCCTCGGCGATACGCTGAGGCGGGCCGACCGCTCCCGGGCCCTCCTTTCGACGAAGGTGGGCCGCCTGCTGGTGCCCGATGCGGACCTCGACACATCCCGGCCGCGCAGCGGCTTTCACAGCGCCATGCCCTTCCGACCCGAATTCGACTACAGCTACGATGGTGTGATGCGTTCGCACGACGCAAGCCTCCAGCGGCTCGGTCTGGCGCGTATCGACATCCTTCTGGTCCACGACATCGGCGAATTCGCACATGGTTCCGATCACGGACGAAGGTTGGCGGAATTCCTGGACGGCGGCCTGATTGCGCTTCGCGAACTCAAGGCCGCGGGCCGTATCGACGCATTTGGTCTTGGCGTGAACGAGACCGCGATCTGCCATCAAGTGTTGGACGAAACCGAGCTAGACAGCATCCTCCTCGCGAGCCGCTACACGCTGCTGGAACAGGACAGTCTCGACTTGCTTGACCGGTGCTGGGAAGCGAGCACCTCGATCATCGCGGGCGGGCCTTACAACACGGGCCTTCTCGCCAGCGGCACCCGCCGGGCAGGCGCTCTGCGTTACGATTACGGCGCAGCGCCCACGCATATCATCGATCGGGTGACGCGGATCGAAGAGGTCTGCGACCGTCACGGTGTGCTGATCGCGGCCGCAGCGCTGCAGTTTCCCCTGGGTCACCCCGCTGTCGCCTCGGTCCTTCCGGGCATCGGCAGTGCGGCGCGCTGTGCCGAGACGATCGCGCTATTGCGCAGGCCGATACCGCCTGAATTCTGGGAAGACCTCCGCGCCGCAGGCCTGCTGTCGGTCGCGGCTCCCGTGCCATCGGCGGATGGCGCCGTCTGACGCGCCGGGCGGGCATATTTCATTGTCCCGGCGTGTGGATGTTGTCCGGGCCCCCGGCGGCTGATGCATCGACATCCGTCCAATCTGTGCCGGATCGTGCGGCTTGAGCGTGAAGTCCGTCTTGGACCGATCGTTCACCAGCCGGTTTCCGGGCGCCAGGCCGAAGTCCTCGTCGGCGCTGATCGCGGGGTTCACCTCCCACGGCCCGAGAATGTTCTTCGCCCGCGCCGCGGGCATCCGCATTCGCCCGTCCGACCAGGCGCTCAGGATGAAATATTGGTCGCCGATTTTATAGCGGTGCGATCCCTCGCCCATCTGCGAGTCCTTCGGAAAGAGCTCACGCTCATTGCCCGGCACGATTCCGCTCAGGTCCGGTTTCAACTCGGCCAGCTTCAGGTTGCGATATCCCCAGACCGCGTAGATTTTGCCGTTGTCCAAGGGCACCGAGAGAGGAGCCGTCGGTCCAAAGCGAACTCGTCTCTGGAAGTTGGCTTCGACCGAAGGCTCAAAAAGCGGCCATTCGCGAGCATCGGCATGTTTCGGCCATCGCCTTGGCGCTCGTAACGTACGGCTGCCGCCCGGGTTTTAGCCATCGAGCCGCCGTTACCGGCTCCGGCGACACTAATTCGCGTGGCCGCTGGTGATGTGCAGAATGTTGCCGTCCGGATCCCTGAACCAGATCACGCTTAGCGCCCCCCTTACATGGACTCCCTCGACCACCTTGTCGAAACCCTCGGGATATTCGTCGAGCGTCACCCCCTTAGCGCGCAAGGCGGCGGCGACTAATTCGATTTCGTCGCCGACCGCCCAGATCACGGCATCTGCCCGGTTGGTCCCGGCAAAATCGCTGCGATAGATATTGAGCTTGGTCTCACCGGTCGCGAAAACGAAGCCGTTGCCGTGATCGGCGATCAGCGGCAGGCCGAGTATCTCGCCGTAGAAGGCCTTGGCCCGAGCGAGATCGGTACACGGCACGATCGCCGACGAAGCGTAGTTTTTGAGCATGTCGTATCCTGTTAGCCGATCGCGGGTGGATCACTGGCCGGAAAGCTTTCCTCGAGCGCTTCATCGAGCTCATGCTCGAGGCGCATTTGCCGGTCGTCGGTCGGCCGCCCGGCCAACCATAGCGCCAGGTTGCGCACATAGGTTCGGATCGAAGCCTGCGCTTCCGGCGAGTGGGCGAGCCCGTCGCCCGGCAGCTCGCTGACAAAGCTCGGGCAACCCTTATTCGGGTCCCAATTGTAATCGGCGAAATGGTGGAAAGTGGACTGGGCAATCGCAGGCCCACCGCTCGGCGTCGGCTCGAAGGCCACCACAAGGTTGAACGGTCTGCCGCTCACCTTGCTCACGCCCGTAGCGATCACGCGCGCGGTAGGATCTTCGGCGGGCGCGTCGACCGCTCCTTCGTGGGGATGTGAGGGGAAATAGCGGATCAGCCCGTTCGGCGCCCCCGGGTCCCGCAGCACTGGGTGGGGCGGATCGAGCACGCTGATCTGCTGGAAGTCGCCATTCGCGCCGGAATGGTAATTAGGCCAGAGAATGTAGCCGGTCTCACGATCATCGATCACCCGGCGGCTGGGATCGGGGTCGAGATGGCTGCTGTGGAAGAAATGCGCGGCACCGACGCCGCCCAGCGTGCAGACCGAGCAGCCCAGGTCCATATGGTCACGCGTCACCAGCAGGCCGCGCCCGGCTTCACGGAACCGGCCGATCGCCGCGCAATCTTCGGGATCGAGCCCGTCGCCGGTGTCGACTGCGAACAGCCAGAGCTCGTCGAAATCCGAGCGGTCGATTGTCGAGAGTATCGGATCGGGGCTGTCCGTCGCGGTGCGATCCCGGGCCGTCACGTCACACAACGGCGCCCCGTCCTCATCGGTCAACCCGGCGAGATAGTCGCGCAGCATCGAGAAGCGGCCGATATTCCAGTCATCCGCGGTTCCCGGGATCGTCGTCTGGAGCAGGATACGGATCGGCGACGACATTCATTCCTCCTGAGCATTGAAGGAGCCGGACAGGTAGGACGCTCGACTGCCATTTCGTTGGCCGCAGGGTGAAATCGGAAAAACCCCTGCGTTCATCATCCCTGTCACGTCCGATTAACACGGCTCTCCAAGCTGCTCCAATGGTTCGACCGGAGCCTCGGCTCGCTTTGTCGCGCGTTTGCGTGGCGGCCGCATCTGGCCAGGGGAGGGGCGCGGCCAAGACTTTGGGGGGTAGGGGGCTGAACCAAGGGACAGGTGACGCGCAAGGGCCCTCGCGCCCATCTCCGGATGAACCCAGTTCAGGAGGAAGATATGGCGTTGCTCACGGGCAAGACGGCGATGATCACGGGCGGTACCAGCGGCATCGGCTTCGCGATCGCCAGGTTATTCGCCTCGGAGGGTGCCCAAGTGATCGTCTCCGGGCGCCGCGAAGACGCGGCGAGGGAAGCGGTACGGCAGATCGGGGCCGGGGCTGCACACATCCTGGGCGATGTCGCCGACCCGGCGTTCCACGTCCGGGCGGCGGACGAGATCGCCGAGCGGTTCGGCGGGCTCGATATCTATGTCGCCAATGCCGGCATCAACACGATCCGTCATTCCGGCCAGGTGCCCGAGGCGGAGTATGATGCACAGTTCGCGACCAATGCGCGCGGCGTGTTCATCGGCGTGCAGACGATCGCGCCGATCCTGCGCGATCAGGGCGCGATCGTGATCACCGGCTCGCTGGCCAGCGAGAAAGTGTTGGACGGCCATGCCGTCTATGCGGGTTCCAAGGCGGCGATCGGTGCCTTCGCGCGCAGCTGGGCGCTCGAGCTCAGGGACCGCGGCATCCGCGTCAATGTGCTGAGCCCGGGACCGACCGACACCGAGATCCTGGGTAAGCTCGGCGTCACGCCTGAGCAGCGTCCGGCCTTCGAGGCGCAGATGGCGGCAGCAATCCCGCTCGGGCGGCTTGGGCGCCCGGAGGAACTGGCCAGTGCGGCGCTGTTCCTGGCGTCCGACATGAGCAGCTTCATCACCGGCGTGAACCTGCGCGTCGATGGCGGGATGGCGCTTCTCTAGACTCGTTTTCAGCTTCGCTGATTCGGTGCCGGCCCGCGCCCCCACCCGACCTCCCAATCAGGATATTCTATGGGAGGTCGGGTGGGCGCGCGTGCCGGCGCCGCCACCGTTTCAGCCTTGCTGAAACGAACTCTAGAGTTCGATGATCCCGCGCCGCGCGGCGACCGTCACCGCATGGGTGCGATCGCTCACGTCCAGTTTGGCGAATATGTTCTTGAGATGCGCCTTCACCGTCTCTTCCGAGAGCGACATGGCGTGCCCGATCTCCTTGTTCGCTTTGCCTTCGGCGACGAGGCGCAGCACCGCGACTTCGCGCCCGCTCAGATCGTCGTCGGCCACGTGCATGGCGATCTCGGCGGCGACATCGCCATGCACGTGGCGGCGGCCGCGATGCACATTGTGGATCGCATCGAGCATCTCGGTCCTGAGGCTGCTCTTGAGCAGATAGCCCGTCGCCCCGGCCTTGAGTGCGCGCACGGCCTGCACATCGCCGTCATAGGTGGTGAGAACCAGGATGCGCGCATCGGGGAAATCGGTACGGATCGCGGTGATCGCGTCGACGCCGTTCATGACCGGCATCTGCAGATCCATCAGTGTCACATCGGGCCGCAACTCGCGGTAGCGCGCGACTGCCTCGGCGCCGTCACGCGCTTCGCCGATCACGATCATGTCGGTGCGGTCCTCGAGGATCGAGATGACGCCTTCGCGCAGGATGGGGTGATCGTCGACGATCAGGATGCGGACGGGCGAGGCGCCCTTGTCAGGCGGCATGGCTCGGTTCCTTCTTCTTGCGGAGAAGCCAGGACAAAAACCGCCAGCGCCGGCCGGGCGCGTGGTCGGCAAAGGCGAGGCGGGCAGGCAGCGTCATGGTGATTGCGCAGCCCATGCCCGTGCGGCTGTCGATCGAGAGGCTGCACCCGATCCGCTCGGCGCGCTCGCGCATCCCGACAAGGCCGAAATGGCCGGGCTTGTGACCCTGCGCGACCACCTCGGACGGCATGCCCACCCCATCGTCACGGATCTCCACGCCGAGCTGGCGATTGCCGAAGCGGACGACGATCTCGACCGCGCTGGCGTTGGCATGGCGACAGACGTTGAACAGCGCCTCATCGACGATCCGCCCGAGTTCGACCGCGACGAGCGGATCGACCGGGCGCTGCCGGCCTTCGACCACGATGCGCACCCCGATCGCGGGATCGAAGCCGGCCGCCACAGCACGTTCCTTGAGCAGCTCGGGCAGGTCGCCCTTGTCGCTGGCACCGCGCAGGTCCTGAACGCGGTCGCGGCCCTCGGCGATGATGTCGTCGGCGCGAGCGAGCGCGGAGTCGAGCTGGCCGCGCGCCGGCCCTTCCGGCGGCATCTTGTTGGCGACCGATTGGAAGCGGAGCACCAGGCCTTGCACGCTTTGCAGCAGCGTATCGTGCAGCTCGCGGGCGATGCGCTCGCGTTCGCCCATCCGTTCCTCCAGCCGCGCCCGAATCCGGCCCGCGACCGTCGCCATGCGCAGCCGATAGGCCAGCCACAGCAGCGCCAGTACAATCGTGACGCACAAAGCGAGGAAGTATTTGGACTGGATGAAGGTGGGCGGAATGGTGAACTCGACCGTGGCGCCGGTCTCGTTCCACACGCCATTGTCGTTCGCCGCGATCAGCCGGAAGCGATAGGTGCCGGGAGCGAGGTTGGTGTAGAATGCCTGGCGCCGCGTGCCGGCTTCCACCCACTCACTGTCCTGCCCTTCGATCCGATAGCGGACCCGGGTGGCGCGCGGGTTGGAGAAGCTCAGCACCGCGAAGTCGATCTCGATATTGGAGCGGCCCGCCGGGAGCATCACGTTGCTCGGGTCGCGATAGATCCGATCGGCGACGAGCGCGCCGACCGCGACCTTGGGTGGGGTCACGCTGCGCTTGACGTCCTTGGGGTCGAGCCACAGCGTGCCCGTCTGCGTGGCGATCCAGAGGCGTCCGTCGCCACCCTGCACGATCGCGTTGCGGCTGTGCGAATGGGGGCGGCTCCTGAGACCATCGGCTGCGTCGAATACCTGCATGGGCGGCGTCCAAGTCGGTTCGGCAAAGGCGCGGTCGAGATCGGCCGAACGCAAGCGCAGGATGCCCGCCGGACTCGCGAGCCAAGTGTCGCCGGTAGTGGTGCGAACCGTACCGTTGACCCCGCTGAAGAGCGGTAATCGCCGTGCCGCGACGGTGTGAAATCCCGTGCCGTCGAAGCGGGAGAGACCGAATTGCCCGGCGACGAGAAGGGTACCCGGGACATCGCGGTTGAGCGAGATATCGTTGGGCGCATATCCGCCGAACGGAAGCCGAAAGGATTGCCGAGCGAGCCCATCGAGCCGGCTCAGCACGCGATCGCTCCAATGCACGACGATCCGGCCCCGATCGTCGGTCATCATCGAACGTGGCGCAAAGGGCAGACCGGGCGTGCCGGCGATCCGCTGCCAGCGCCCCTGATGCAGGCGCGCGATGCCCCCGTGCCACGCGGTCACCCAGAAGTCGCCCCGCCCGTCGAAGGCGCAATCATAGACGACATATCCGAGCGGAATGCGTGGGCCGGGGCGGATAGTGCCGTTCCGCCAGATCATGATCGGCTTGCCCGGGTTCGGACCGGGCGCGTTTGCGTTGTTCAGACCGATCCAGATTGCGCCGTCGGGCGCCTCGCACAAGGTACGCGGTTCGTTGCCCGGGCTCTGGAAGATCGGCTCCGGTCGCGCGTTTGGCCGTACGCGATAGACGGTCGCGGCCTCCCCGATATAGACGCTGCCGTCGGATGCGCGCAGCAACAGGTCGCCGTATGCGGCGGGCTGGGCAAGCCCGGGTTCGTAGCGCAGGGTCGCCGGCCAGAACCGGTCGAGCCCGTTCTGGGTGCCGGCCCAGACATTGCCTTCCGCGTCCTGGAAGATCCGGGTCGTGGCGTTTGACGACAAGCCGTCGCGGGCGGTAAATCGCTCCACTCGTGCAGTGGCCTCGGCCTTGGTCGCGGCGCCGCGGGGATCGGGCCGAGTGACGCGTTGCAGTCCGCCATAATAAGTGGCGATCCACAGATTTCCCTCGCGATCGAAGCGCGGCCACCCGCGAATCTCGCCGGCGTCGGTCGCATAGGGGTAGCGAAGGGGTGGGGGCGCACCCCGACCGCCCGGCCCGGTCAGCGGATAGCTGCCGTGCATGTCGCTGATCCAGACACGCTCCTGCGGATCCAGCGACAAGCGCCCCTGGGCACCGGCGTCGTGGTGGATGAACTCGAACCCGCTGGCGCCGGGGCGCACTCTTGCGACCTTGCCCGACAGGGCAAAGCTGACCCAGGCAGTCCCGTCCGTGGTGACGACCATGCTGAATGGATTGTCGAGCGGTGCGCCTGCTTTCGTGCCGAACGAAGCCCAGCGACCGGCCCGGTATCGCAGCAGGGGCAATCCTATCTTCTCTGTCAGCACCCAGATCGTGCCATCGACAGTCTCGTGCATCGCCAGCACGCGATCGGGCGACGGCGGTGCGTCGAGCAGCCGCAGCCGGCCGTCGCGATAGACGGCGAAGCGGCCGGTACGCTCGAAATTGGTCCAGACCTCGCCGTTGCGCCGGACGAGGATCGCCGAGGGCGCGCCCTGGGCGACAAGGTCCATGTCGGCGCTCACCGGCTCGAAGCGGATACCGTCGAAGCGGAAAAGCCCCGCCGCGGCGGCGATCCATAGATAGCCGCGCTGATCCTGCGCCAGCGCGAACACCGGGCGCGGCGCATCGCTCTCCTCGCTCCAGCGCTGGTGGGTGTAATGCGCCATCAGGCGAGGCGAACCCGCATCGGGCCTGGCCGCCGCCTTGGCGACCGGCTGCAGCAGCATCGCCGCAGCAAGAAAGACCCTGATCAGTTGCATTGTCGTTCCAGCAACTCCCTCGGGGATCCCTCCTGAGCCAAATCCGAAGCAACCCGGCCTTCGCCGTCAGGCGCCAGTGATGCTACCCCCGAATGGGGGAGTGGAAAATCCCCGGAGCGAAGGCTGGCTGGCATCCGCAAAGGGGCTATCGCCGGTAGGTGCCCAAATTGATCTTACGTTATCCGGACGGCCTTTTCGGCGTCGCGCTGTTGCTCCTGCGACTATCCTATGCCGCGATCGCGTTTCCGGCGCTCGCCCGTTTATGGCCCGCGCCGGCGATCACGGTGCCGATCGGGCTCGGGGCGGCAGCGATCGCGCTGGCGCTTGTATTGGGTTTCGGCGCGCGGGCGGCGGCATTGCTGCTCGCCATCGTGCTGGTGATCGGAATCGGCAGCGCGCGAGACGATCTCACCTGGTTCCTGGTCGGCTGCACGGGTGGTGCGGTAGCGCTGGTGCTGCTCGGCCCCGGCGCCTGGTCGATCGACGCGCATCTCTATGGTCGCCGCGTGATCCGGCTCGAGCCGCGGTCCCCGGAACGGGGAGGTCCGGGCTAACCGGGTTCGGGATTATGCCCGGTTGCCCGTCATGAGAGGTTCTCCTGTCTCCAGCCACGCCAGCCCGGAGGTCGCATGATGAACGAGGGACTGCAGATGAACCGGCCGGCCGACCAGGATCGACCGCTGGTGGTGATCGTCGATGACGATGCCGCCGTCCGCACGTCGATCGAGGAGCTGATGCTCTCGGTAGGGATCGACGCGGCCGGCTTCGGCTCGACGCGCGAATTGCTTGAGGCGAAGTTGCCCGAGCGGCCCGGTTGCCTGGTGCTCGACGTTCGCATGCCGGGATCGAGCGGGCTCGATCTGCAGCAGCACCTCGCCGCCGCGGGCAACGCCAAGCCGATCATCTTCCTGACCGGGCATGGCGATATCCCGATGAGCGTGCAGGCGATGAAGGCCGGCGCGATCGACTTTCTCACCAAGCCGGTGCGCGATCAGTCGCTGCTCGACGCGGTGGCACTCGGCATAGCGCGCGACCTCGCCCAGCGCGTCGGCGCGCAGGTCACGAAGCTGCACGCTGATCGCTACGGCACGCTTTCCCCGCGCGAACGACAGGTGCTTCGCCAGGTGGCGCAGGGCCGGCTCAACAAACAGATCGCCTTCGATCTCGGCATCAGCGAAGTCACGGTGAAACTCCACCGCAGCAGCGTGATGCGCAAGATGGTGGCCAATACGGTCGGCGAGCTGATCCGCGCCTGGGACCTGCTGCCCGAACACCTAAGGCACGAGGGGACCTAGACCATGGTATGGTACCGACGCGCTGAAAATTCGGCGACATCCGGAGGCGGGCGCGGCTTGCGCGTCGAGAAGGACCCTCCGCTTGTCCAGACTATCGGTGATCGCGATCGTGGATGACGATGAGGCCGTGCGCGACGCGCTGTTCGATCTGCTCCAGGTGGAGGGGCTGTCTGCGCGTACCTTCGAGGGAGCGGCACCCTTTCTCGCGGCATGTGGCGATTTCGACTGCGTGATCACCGATGTCCGCATGCCCGAGATCGACGGGATCGAGCTGCAGCGCCGGCTGCGCGCCGGCGGTTCGGCAATGCCCGTAATCTATGTGACCTCGTGTGACGAGGACGTGCTGCGCGCCCGCGCGCTCCAGGGCGGCGCGACCGGCTGGTTCACCAAGCCGGTTGATGACGAAGCGCTGCTCGATACCTTGAAGGCGGTTCTCCCGCGATGCTGACCGGTCCGGCCTTGGTGCAGGACGCGGCGGAGGCGGCCTGCTGGCGAGTTGATTTGTCGCAGGTCCGCGTGCTGATCGACACCGTCGCCGCCGGGGGCGAATGGGCGGATTGGGTCGCGGCGCTGCTCCACGGCGCGCGCATCGTCGACGCCAACACCCGCAGCCTTGACCTGGTCGGCGCCCCTTCGGCGCGCGAGATCATTCTCGGACAGCCGGTCGCCAATTTCTGCCCTCAGGAAAGCTGGAATACAGTCGCCGCGCTGATCGTCGCGGTGGTCACCGATCCGGCGCACGCCGCTCGCACGCAGGCGGTCAATTCCTTCATGCTGCGCGACTCCACACTCACTGTGTGGGGCGCGCCGGGCGCGGCCGACACGGTGTGGGTGCAGGTGGATGGCGAGCTTGCCGACGACCGTTCTTTCTGGGCGGTACGCGCCAGCGAGCAGCGCTATCGCCGGCTGATCCACCATCTGCCTGGCGCGCTGCTCCAGGTCGACGCGCGACCGATGGGCGCCGTCTTCTACCAGCTGCGGGCGGAGGGCGTGACGGACATCGTCGCACATCTCGACGCGCGTCCCGGGCTGGTCGAACAGGCTTGCGCGATCGTGCGCGTGACCGACGCGAATGGCGGTGCTGCCCGGCTGATGGGGACGAGTGGCGTCGAGGATCTGATCGGCCCGGTCGCCTTCATCTTCGCCCGGGCGCCCGAGACCGCGCGCAACGTCGTCATCGCTCATTTCCAGGGGCACCGCAGCCATGTCGAGTTGATCAAGCTCGAGACCTTCGACGGCCGGCTGCTCGACGTCGAACTCACCGTTACCTTTCCGACGCCGCCGGAGCGGCTGGACGTGACTCTGCTCACCTTCGAGGATGTGACCGAGAGGCTGCGCACCGAGGCGCAGCTCCGCCAGCTCCAGGAGGAATATGCCCGCGCCGCGCGCATCTCCACATTGGGCGAGCTTGCCAGCTCGATTGCGCACGAGGTCAACCAGCCGCTCGCCGCAATCGCGATGAACGCCGAGACGAGCCTGCGCTGGCTATCTCGCGACAATCCCAACCTCGCCAAGGTGGAGCAGCTCACCCGGCGCGTTGCCGACAGCGCCCGCCATGCCAGCGAGATTGTCCAGCGTATCCGCGGCATGGCCTCGCGCCATGTGCCGGAGCAGGCGCCTCTCGACTTCAACGCCGTGGTCGAGGAGGCGCTGATGTTCGTTTGCCACGATGTCGAGACCAGGGCGATCCTGCTCTCGGTGCGGCTCGATATCGGCGTGCCGCCTGTACTCGGCGACCGCGTCCAGCTCCAGCAGGTCGTGGTCAATCTGCTGGTCAACAGCCTCCAGGCCCTGACGGACGTCGAGACGGGCCGGATCGAGCTTGCCACTGGCCCGGATGGCGCGGGCGGCGTGCGGTTCTCGATCCGCGATACGGGGCCTGGCATCGCTGCCGAGGATCTCGATCGCGTGTTCGAGGGCTTCTTCACCACAAAGCCGGAAGGGATGGGGATCGGCCTGGCGGTCTGCCAGTCGATCATCGCTGCGCATGGCGGGGCGATCGCGGTGTCGAACCATGAACAGGGCGGTGCCTGTTTCCATTTCTCGTTGCCCTCGATTCCCGCCTGAACGTCCGGCGGCGCTGGGGACACCGCCGGACGCCGCGCGCCTCAACTGCGCAGGAATGCGAGCAGATCGGCGTTGAACCGGTCCGCATGCGTGGCGGTCAGGCCGTGGGGCAGGCCGGGATAGAAGAGCGTCTGCGCTCCCTTTACCAGCTTGGCTGATTTGTAGGCAGAGTCCGCGATCGGGACGATCTGGTCGTCCTCGCCATGGACGATCAATGTAGGCACGTCGACCTTCTTCAGATCCTCGGTGAAGTCGGTCTCGCTGAATGCCTTGATGCAGTCATGGGCGTTCCTCAGGCCCGCCTGCATGCTGATCAGCCAGAACTCGTCGAGCAGGCTCTGCGGCACGTTCGCGCCCTCGCGATTGGCGCCGTAGAAGGGGATCGCGAAGTCCTTGTAGAATTGCGAACGGTTGGCGAGGATGTCGTGACGCAGACCGTCGAACACCGTGATCGGCAGCCCCTCTGGATTGGCCTCGCTCTGCACCATCACCGGCGGTACCGCGCCGAGCAGCACCGCCTTCTTGACGCGCTTCGTACCGTGGCGGCCGATATAGCGCGCGACTTCGCCGCCGCCGGTCGAATGGCCGACCATGACGATGTCCCGCAGGTCGAGCGCGTCGAACAGTTCGGCCAGGTCGTCGGCATAGCCGTCCATATCGTTGCGAGCGCTGGTCTGCGCCGACTTGCCATGCCCACGACGATCATGTGCGATGCAGCGATAGCCCTGCTCGGCGAGGAACTGCATCTGGATGCTCCAGGCGTCCGAGCTGAGCGGCCAGCCGTGCGAGAAGGTAACCACCGGGCCCGTGCCCCAATCCTTATAGTACATCTCATGTCCATCGCTGGTGGTGAAGATCGGCACCGCGGGTCTCCTTGAATGAGCGTCTGGCGGCCCGCCGTGGGACGCCTTTCAGCACCGCACGCCTATGAGCCTGCGCACTCGCGAACGATTGGACGCAGGGTGAGGCACCTCAAGGCCAGAGGAGGGGAAGCGCTCGCCTGGCGGCGCATCGCCTGCGCCGACCGCTTTGGCACTAACCAGAAACACGACGGCAAGGCGCGTCCGACCTGCACCAAGGGCGAGGTTCGCCTGCCATATGGCGAGTGCCACAAAGCTGTACGCATGATGGCCGCACCGGCCCAACTGCGTGATCTTGCCGGCATTCCACATTGCCACGGAGGGCAACAGCATGAAGATCGTCGTTATCGGCGGAACCGGCCTGATCGGATCCAAGACTGTCGAGAAGCTCAAACAGCACGGCCATGACGCGATCGCGGCTGCCCCCAATACTGGCGTCAATGCCGTCACCGGCGAGGGACTGGCCGAGGCACTGGCAGGCACCGACGTCGTCGTCGACGTCGCCAACTCGCCGTCGTTCGATGACCAGGCGGCGATGGATTTCTTCCAGGCGGCCGGCAAGAACCTCAAGGCGGCCGAGGTCGTGGCCGGCGTCAAGCATCACGTCGCGCTTTCCGTGGTCGGCACCGAGCGCTTGCAGGACAGCGGCTATTTCCGCGCCAAGCTCGCCCAGGAAGGGATGATCAAGAGCTCGCCGATCCCTTACACGCTGATCCACGCCACCCAGTTCTTCGAGTTCGTCCGCTCGATCGCGGGATTCTCGATGCAGGGCGATGACGTGCATCTGCCGCCCGTTCTCTTCCAGCCGATGGCGGCGGAGGACGTCGCGAGCGCCATTGCCGAGGCGGCAATGGGCCAGCCCGCGAACGATACGATCGAGATCGCCGGACCGGACACTTTCACGCTGGACGAGCCGGTTCGTCAGGCGCTCGCGCATGACGGCGACCCGCGCAAGGTGATCGCCGATCCCGATGCGCCCTATTTCGGTGTGAAGGTGAGCGAGCGGACACTGGTGCCCGGACCGAACGCCAGGCTCGGTTCGACCAGGTTCGACTGGTGGTTGGCCAACGTCCCGCCGCCGCGCCGATAGGTCGCCAATCGACCGCGCCCGCGGATGCGGTCGAAGAGCCGGTGGCAGCAGCCGCCTGACCACCGGTGGATGCGAGGCACGCGTCCCCCTTCCGAGCGTGCCTCGCATCCTATTTTGCAAAGGGCAGGACTCATGAAATTCCGACCCGTCCCTGGTGCGTACGGCGTGGAAGATGTCACGATCCTCGACGAAGCCGGTCGAGTGACGTCGGGCGGCCTCCATGACGGCTCAATGGTTGCTGCCGCCGGGCTGATTCATGATCTCGGGAATCTTATCCAGATCGCCTATTCGGCCATCAACATATTAGCCAGGGCGCCGGACATGCCCGCGTTGCGCTCGGGGCCGATCCTGCACCGCGCGAGAACGTGTCTGGAACATGCCGGCGCACTCGTTCGACAGAATATCGAGCTTGCCCGCGACCGCGCGATTCCCGGCGCGTGTAGCGACGTCGCGAAGTGCCTTTCGGAAGTAGCGGCGCTGGTCATCGCGATGGACGAGCCCGGCCTGATCCTCGAAACCGATATCGAGCCGAGGCTGCCCGATCTGCGCTGCGATCCGATCGGATTGCGCCGGGTGCTCCTGAACCTCGTCTTCAACGCGCGCGATGCCGTTGCCGATGGTGGCTTCATCGTGATCGCCGCGCGATCGATACGGAGCGATCAGCAGCCGACCGCGGTCGAAATACGCGTCGTCGACAATGGCGTCGGCATGTCGGCAGCGACGATCGCGCGCATCTTCGATCCGTTCTTCACCACCAAGGCTGACGGGCTCGGGGGCATTGGCTTGCCGATGGTCGAACGCTTCGTCCGCGAGGCTGGCGGCGAGATCGCCGTCGACAGCGAACCGGGCCTTGGCACAACCATGGCCCTGCGGTTGCCGGCGGCCAGTGCCGGCGGACCCAGCTCAGCCTTTCGGACCCAACCCACTTCAGAGGAACCAGACCTATGAAACTCTATTATTCCCCCGGGGCGTGCAGCCTTTCGGTGCGCATTTCGCTCCATGAGGCGGGGCTTCCCGCCGAATTCGAACGGGTCGATCTCAACTCGAAGATCACCGAGAGCGGCTACGATTATTCAGCGATCAATCCCAAGGGCTATGTGCCCATGCTCGTGCTCGACGACGGCAACGCGGTGACCGAGAACGTAGCGATCCTGGCGCTTCTCGCGGATCGCGATCCCGAGCTTACGCCGAGCGGGCCGCTCGGTCGCACTCGCCTGGTCGAAATCCTTTCCTGGCTGTCGACCGAACTGCATGCTGCGTTCAAACCCTATTACCATGACGCAAATGATGCGGCGAAAGCCGCTGCCGGCGAGGTGGTCGCGCAGCGGCTCGATCTTGTCGAAAACCAGATCAACGAACTCTATCTGTTCGGACCGCGCTTTACGGTGGCGGACGCCTATCTGTTCGTCATGCTGCGCTGGGCCAAGGCGTTCGGCGTACGAATCTCGCCCGAGATGCACGGCTATTTCGAACGCGTGGCGGAACGGGAGACAGTTCGTCGGGCCCTTGCCGAAGAAAGCCTCAGATTATGAAGATCGTCGTGATCGGCGGTGACGGCCGCATCGGCTCGAGACTGGTCAGGAATTTGCGCCAGCGGAACTATTGGGTGCTTCCGGCCTCTCCGACCACTGGCGTCGATACGGTTGCCGGCACGGGATTGGCGGACGCCCTGATCGGCGCGGACACGGTGGTCGATGTTTCGAACGTGCCCTCGCTGGAGGGCGACGATGCGCTGCAATTCTTCGAGACCTCGACCCGTAATCTCCTGCAAGCCGGCCGAGAAGCGGGCGTCCGGCACCATATCGCGCTCTCGATCGTCGGCGTCGATCGCCTGGCGGACATCGATTATTTCCGCGCGAAGAAAACCCAGGAAGACCTGATCAAGGCATCGCGGATTCCCTTCACCATTGTCCGCTCGACGCAGTTCTTCGAGTTCATCAGCGCCGTGGTGCAGGCCGGCACCGACAGTAAGATCGCGATATCTCCTGCGTTGGTGCAGCCGATCGCTGGTGACGACGTCGCCGACGCCCTTGCCGAGGTGGTATTGGGCATTGCGCTCAACGCCACGGTGGAGGTCGCTGGGCCCGAGTTGCTGCGTCTTGACGAGGTCGCGACTGACATCGCCACGGCTCACGAAGATGGCCGGCAGATCGTCGCCGATATTCATGCTCGCTACTTTGGCGCGGAGCTGGGCGAACGATCTCTGCTTCCCGGGCCGGATGCGCTTATCGCTCGAGGAACGTTCGACGACTGGTTGCGCCAGAGCCTGCAACCGGAATGGGTGTCGAGCCCGCACCATTGAGGCTGGCAGGTTTATCCATACCCCCGGCGTACCCCGACCTACCCAAAGGACTAGTCGCCGATACCTTCGTCGGATTGGTTTCAAAAACCGCCCGGAGCATCCGATTTCCAAGGCCATTTCTGGCCGTTCGAGGAAAACATATGCTCAAGAATCTTGGCGGCCTGATTGTCGCCGTGGCCCTGCTTCATCCTGGTCCAGCGGCTGCTCAAGCCAAGGCCGGACAGGAGAAGCCCACGGTTGTCCTCGTACATGGCGCATTCGCGGATTCGTCCGGCTGGAATGCAGTCGTCGCGAAGCTCAGCAAGGATGGCTACCGGGTTATCGCCGCCGCCAATGCGCTTCGCAGCGTCAAGAGCGACGCTGTCACCATTTCCGCGGTCGTCCGCTCGATCAAGGGACCAGTAGTGCTGGTCGGCCATTCCTATGGCGGGCCGGTGATCACCGAGGCGGCCAATGGCAATGGCAACGTCAAGGCGCTGGTCTATGTTGCTGGGTTCGCACCGGATACGGGGGAATCCAGCCTTACCCTATCGGCGAAATTCCCCGGCAGCACGCTGGGAAATGCCCTGATGCCGGTCGCGCTGCCCGACGGCGATGAGGATCTCTATATCCAAATCGGCAAGTTCCACGCCCAGTTCGCCGCCGATGTACCGGCGGCAGCGGCGGATACGATGGCACTCACGCAGCGCCCGATCACGCTGTCCGCCTTGGGCGAGCCATCCGGCGTCGCTTCATGGAAGACGATCCCGTCTTACATGATCTACGGGTCTGCCGATCAGAACATCCCCGCCGCGGTGATGAAGTTCATGGCCGAGCGGGCGAAGGCAAAGAAAACGGTGGTCGTCGAGGGAGCGTCGCATGCGCTGATGATCTCGCAGCCGGACAAGGTCGCCTCGTTGATCGAGGATGCAGCGACGGCGCAATGAGGGGCGCTCGGCGCGGGGGGGTCGATATTGCGCCACCGCCCGCGATCACCATAACCTGACCGGCAAGCGGTACCCGCTGACGGACAACCAGCTCACTTCGAGAGGTGAATGACGATGGCGGGGGATAATTGGGACCGGGTACCGATCGATGCGCAAAGCATCGACGCCCCGCTATCGTCTTCGGCGATCTTCCTGGTGGTAACCGTCGCGAACGGGCAGGGGCCCCTCGCGACCGTGTGCTCGGCCCTTGGCGGGCTCGACGATCTCGTCAAGACGGTGGGCTTTCGCGATCTTTCCGGCCGGCTATCGTGCATCGCCGGGATCGGCAGCGATTTCTGGGATCGTCTTCAGCCTGGCAAGCGACCAAAGGAACTGAAGCCCTTCGAACCGATCGACGGGCCTGTTCACACAGCGCCGGGCACGCCGGGCGACATGCTCTTCCATATTCGCGCCGAACGTGCCGATATGTGCTTCGAGTTCGAACGCCTCTTGCTTGACGCTCTCGGCGATGCCGTCACCGTTATCGATGAAGTGTCGGGCTTTCGATATTTCGACGCGCGCGACTTGCTCGGCTTTGTCGATGGCACGGCCAATCCAACGGGGCTCGATCTGCCGGCGTCCGCGCTGATAGGGTCGGAAGATCCCGACTTCGCTGGCGGCAGCTACATCGTGGTGCAGAAATACCTGCACGATCTCGGTGCGTGGAGCGGGATTTCCACCGAACAGCAGGAGGAGATCATCGGTCGAAGGAAGTTCGACAATGTCGAGATCGATGACGACGACGCCCCTCGCAAGTCACACAAATCGCTGACGACCATTGTCGATGCAGCAGGCACCGAGCACGACATCCTGCGCGACAACATGCCGTTCGGCCAGCCGGGCCGAAAGGAGTTTGGGACCTACTTCATCGGTTATTCCCGCTTTCTCTGGGTCATCGAATTCATGTTGCGCCGCATGTATATCGGCGATCCTCCCGGCGCCTATGATCGGTTGCTGGACTTCTCGACGCCGCAGACCGGCACGACATTTTTCGCGCCCTCGCGCCCCGCGCTCGAAAAGCTCGCCCAGGCGACGCCGGCAATAACACCGCTGGCTTGATCGTTCTCGAATGATCGGCGGGGAGTAGATAGCGCCATCGAGCCTGCACCAAGGGTCAGGTTCGCCTGTCATTTCGCGAGGTGCCAGCATCCATCCGGACGATAGCGACAAGACGCGTTTCCAGGCGATCTACCACTCGTCTCAACGCTGTGCGGGAAGCACGGACAAGATCATTCCCGCAGGGCGAGCAACGAGGATAGCACGATGACCATTTTCAGATATTCCGCTCCCCTGCTGCTGCTGGCGCTCACCGCGAGCGCCGCTCCGGCGAAGCCGACCCCACCCGCAGCGATCGTCACCGAGTTGATGACCAAAGCACTTGCCGACTATCCCGGCAAAGAAGCGCTGGTGCTTACGGTCGTCTATCCGCCGGGTGCCGTCGATCCCGTGCATCGTCACAATGCGCACGCTTTCGTCTACGTGCTCGAGGGCTCGATCGTGATGGGCGTGCGTGGGGGCAAGACCGTCACGCTCACGCCGGGGCAAACCTTCTACGAAGGCCCCACCGACGTGCATACGATCGGCCGTAACGCCAGCCGGACCAAGCCCGCGAAGTTCCTCGTCGTCCTGCTGAAAGGCAGCAACAACCCTGTCGCGGTGCCGGCGACCTGAATTGAACACGAGACGGTTTGCCCAGCTTGGTCGGTTGAAGCGTTACCCGCTGGCAACCCTGCTTTGCCGGGCCTATCAACGAAGCGAGCATGCGCCATGCCCGATAACATCAGATACTATCTGCAGCGCGTCAGAACGGAGATCAGGCAAGCGAAGCAGGCGGTCAATCGAGAAGTGACCATTGCTCATTTCAATTTCGCTGATGCCTATCTGGAACGAATTCATCAGCTCTTTCAGGAGATCGGCGACATCGATGCGAGCGAATAAGGGTCGAGATCAGCGTCCCGGCGCCTGATGACAGAGGCGACTGGCGGAGCTGTCAGTCTAACGCGAACCGGTCTCCCCACGATGGATTTTCGGTTTATGAGGGGCGGGGGTAGCTCGCTAGTAAACGCCAATCGGCCCAAGTGGCCGATTGGTATTCCTTGTCCTTCACGTTTGTCTGACAAGCCCACTGCGCTAATGTGGTGGCGGCACCAGATTGGATCGCAGACTGTGCCAGTGCTGTCTGCGCGCCGTGGCGGCGGCGAACCGGTATTGGTTCGCAAGATACTCGCTGGCGATGCGCAGGTGCTGGTTGTGACGGCATTCCGCCCCGGTCAGGAGCAGCGCCTCGAGCGGCGGAATAGAGAATGCCAGATCGAGCGGCGCCAGCCGGTGCGTTATGGCGTCATGGGAGCCGGTTTCGGTGAACATGCATGCCAGCCCTTCCCCAGCAGAAGCCATGGTCAATATCTCAAGATAGTCGTCAGTCTCGACATCGCATTTGAGACCGGCCAGCCCGGCGTGTCTGAGCGACGAGTCCACCATTTTCCGGAAAGGGTGGCTGGCCGAGAGCTTGAGGATCGGGAAAGCTAGCAGATCGGACTGGGTGAGGTTGGAGCGGGCGGCCAGGGGGTGTGAATATCCGACAAAGATCGAGAGCGGCTCCTCTATGATCACATGCTGCTCCACCCCCGTGGCGGGCTGCCCCATCGAGGCGGTGTCGCCGATCAGCAAGGCTATATCCAGCACGCCCTTGGCAACCATCTCGGTCATTTCGGCATGGTCCTGATCGGCGATCTCGGTAACGATATTACGCTCGGGAAAGCGCTTGCGTATGTCCGAGATCGGACCGGCGAGATGCCGTGCCAGGAACGGGATCAGCCCCAGCCGCCAGGTTTGCCGTTTCGCTTCGGGCGAAAGATCGGCCTCGAGCATCTCGACTGACGCCATGATTTCGCGAGCGCGCTCAGCGGCGATCTGTCCGGCCATATTCGGCACCGGCGAGCTTCCCGATCTGCGATCGAACAATTCCGTGCGCAAGCGTGTTTCGAGCGCCCTGATATGCTCGCTGACTGCCACCGCTGACATGCCCAGAAAGCCGGACGCACGTCGGAAACTGCCATGCTCAATGACGGAGAGGAAGATTTCCAGCTGCCTCAAGGTAATGCGCGAAGCCATGCGGATACTGCCCGATCCTCTCCCTCACCCTTTGCCAAGGGTGTAAGGGTAATACCTTACACCATATCCGATGAATCGCAATTCTGGGAAGGGTCCGGAAAATCTACATCCTCCTCAATTGTAGGCCGCGCATACAAAATTGACGATGCGGCCGATGGAGGAGAGGGTGAATGTCGTTTCACGGCGACACTATCGGCCTGTGCTTGGGTAAATGCGGCGCGGTAGCCCGCGATAGGCTGGCGGCGAGCGGGTCGACGGATCGCCGCTCATCGCCGCGGGCCTGACTGGTCCGTGCGGTATCACATGGAAAAGCGGATCAAGGCGCTCGAGACGTTGGCCACACGCCAGCAATCACGGATCGATCGTCTCGCGATCGAGGTCGAACGGCTCGAGGATCGGGTAGCGATCGAGCGGCTGCAATATGCCTATGGCTATCTCATCGACAATCGCATGTTCGACGAAATGGCCGACCTCTTCACCGACGACGAGCCGTGGATGGAGATCGGCCAGCGCGGCCGTTACCGCGGCAAGGAGCGCATCCGGACCTTCCTTCTCGACGTGCTGGGCGAGGGGCGCTGGGGCCTGCTCGAGGACGAAGTGATCAACCACGTCCAGATGCAGCCGGTCATCAGCATTGCCCCCGATGGCTGCTCGGCCCGCGTCCGGGCACGGGCGCAAGTGCAGGGCAATTCCCCGCCCACCACCGAATTCTTCCTCCTTGCCGACGGTATCTACGAGAACGAGTACGTCAAGGAGGGCCGGGTCTGGAAGATCAAGGGCATCAGCGTCGCCATGACCTATTACGCTCTGCTCCAGCGCGAGAAGATCTGGTTTCGATCGACGCCGCCGAGCGAGAGTTTTCCACCCGACCTGCCCAGCCGGCCGATCGATCCGGAACTCGGCCGCCAATTCTCCGCCTGGCATTTCACCCATCCCGTGACGGGCGTGCCATTGAGGGTACCGGCCAGCGGCGCCGTGGAGGCCGGACGGTGACCGGCTCCTGCATCCAGATGTCGAGGGCCTTCGCGCGATGAACGAGCTGGTGCCTGATATCATCGTGGTCGGCGGCGGATCGGCCGGTAGTGCGCTTGCCGCCCGCCTTGCCGAGAGGGGCGTGAGCACCCTGCTGCTCGAAGGCGGCAAATCCGATGTCGACATCCGTTGCATGGTGCCGGCGCTCACCGTCGCGGTAGTCAACAACCCCGCTTACGACCGTGGTGTCGTGGCCGAACCGGACGATTCCGTCGGCGGACGACAGGACTTCTGGTCCGCGGCCCGGCGCCTCGGCGGCGGCAGCGCGATCAACGGCATGATCTATGTGCGGGGCCATCGCCGCGACTATGACGGTTGGGCTGAACGGGGGGCGACGGGTTGGTCGTTCGACGACGTGCTCCCCTATTTCCGGCGGATGGAAACCAATAGCCGGGGCGGCGACGCTTGGCGTGGCGATGCGGGGCCGATCGGCGTTTCCGATAACCGCATTTCCTATCCGATCATCGACCAGTTCGTGGCGGCGGCCCAGGCCCATGGCATTCCGCGCAATCCCGATCACAACGGCGCCAATCCGGGAGAGGGAACGGATTATTCGCAGGCCACGCAGGCCGGCGGGCTGCGATGCAGCACCGCGCGCGGCTACCTGCGGGGGGCGCTGGAGCGATCCGCTCTCCAGGTCATGACCGAAACGGAAGTCTTGCGCGTGCTGATCGAGAACGGCCGCGCGACCGGCGTCGTGGTGCGACGGGGTGGTGAGGAACTGGTGCTCAAGGCGCGTCGTGGCGTCGTGCTCTCGGCCGGAACACTCAACACGCCGCGCCTGCTGATGCTCTCGGGCATCGGTCCGGCCGTCGAATTGCAGCGCCATGGCATCGCCTGCATTGCCGACCGCCCGGAAGTGGGAAGCAATTTGCAGGATCATGTCGGCACGCACCTGATCGTTGGCACGCGCGCGCGCAGTATCAACAGCGACATCAATGGCCTCGCCGCGCTTGGTCAGGGGCTCGATTTCCTGTTCCGCCGCAGCGGCGTGCTCACCTCGTCGATGTGCCACGCCCAGGCGTTCGTACGGACCTCACCCGACGAAGCGATACCCGATGTGCAAGTCTCGATGACCGCCTTCGCGTTCGAATTCGGTCCGAACGGACGAGCCGTTCTGCTCAAGCGCCCGTCCATCACCATCACGGTCTGTCTCGCCCGTCCCGAAGGGCGCGGTAGTGTCAGCCTGCGCTCGGCGCGGCCGAAAGACCCGCCGGTGATCAGGCATCGCCTGCTGGGTAGCGACGGCGACGTGGAGCGCATCGCGCGCGGGGTCGAGATCGCGCGGGAAATCCTGTCGCAGCCGGCCATCGCCGGGTCGATCGAACTGGAATTACGGCCCGGGCGCGATGTCACCGGCGCGGCACTGCGCGACTATGTCCGGGCGGCCTCGGTGCCGCTCTACCACCCGGTGGGCACCTGCCGAATGGGGTCGGACCCGGCATCGGTCGTCGACCCCGACCTCAGGGTTCGCGGCGTGGAAGGGCTTTGGATAGCGGATGCGTCCGTGATGCCGCGGCTGCCGATCGGCAACACCAACGCCACCGCGATCATGATCGGAGAGAAGGCATCCGATCATATTATCAAACTAATTCAATAAGATAATTTATAAAAATCGATGGATTTGGGAGAGGGCGATGAACAGTTTGAAGGAAAAGCGGATCGGCATTCGCGCCGGCCTGTGCGTTGCAGCCGCTACGACCGCCATGGCGGTCACGTTCGTGCAACCGGCCATGGCCCAGTCGCAGCCGCCGGCTGATGATCAGTCGAAGGCAGCGCCGGCAGCAAACGACGCCGCGACGGACCAGACGAACGATATCGTCGTTACCGCGCAGTTCCGCAGCCAGCGGCTGCAGGATACGCCGCTCGCCATCACCGCGCTGTCGGGCGACGAACTCGCCGCGCGGGGGCAAACCTCCATCACCGATGTCGGCAGGACGGCGCCGAACGTCAATCTCTCTCCGGCGACAGGCCTCAACGGCAGTGCGGTCGCCGCCTTCATCCGCGGCATTGGCCAGTCGGACTCGAGCTTCGCGCTCGAACCGGGCGTCGGCGTCTATATCGACGACGTCTATTACGGCACCACCTATGGCGCGGTCATGGACCTGACCGATCTCGACCGGGTCGAGATACTGCGCGGTCCGCAAGGGACGCTGGCCGGCAAGAACTCGCTGGGCGGCGCGATCAAGCTGTTCTCGGCCAAGCCCGACGCCAACGGCGGCGGTTTCATCGAGGGCACCTATGGCCGGTTCGACCGAATCGACCTTCGCGCCAGTGCGGACATCCCGGTCAGCGATGGCGTCTATTTGCGGCTTTCGGGAGTCTCCAAGCACACCGACGGCTATATGACGCTGCTCGATTATGGTTGCGTCAATCCCAGCGGGGGCCTTCCGCCGACGGGGGGCAGCAACGACTGCAAGCTAGGGACCGAAGGCGGCGTCGACGTCAAGGCGCTGCGTGGCGCCCTGCGTATCGCGCCATCGGGCTCGCCGCTCGAGATCAATCTTGTCGGCGATTTCGCGCAGAACGATTCACAGCAGGTCGCGACGAAACTCGTCTACGCCAACAACCCGGGCATCCGGAGCTATGATGCGGCCAATCCCACCGGCGGTGTACCGTTCGACAGCCGCTTCATCACTTGCGCGCATTGCTACACGTCCTACGCCACCTATTCGAGCGGCGGGAATTACGATTCGGGCTTCCCGCCCGTTCCGCCGTTTACCTTTTTTCCCCAACTCCAACTCGCGCCAGGCGGGTTTTCGACGAGCCCGACCAGCCATGTGAAGAGTTGGGGTGTCGCGGGGACGATCGACTATCAACTCGGCGCCAATCTCAGCCTGAAGTCGATCACGGCCTATCGTTCGGCCAAGGGCACCACTGGACTCGACCTCGACGGCTCGCCGCTGGAAATCCTGCTCGAACAATTCGGTTACAGCCACCGGCAGTTCACGCAGGAACTACGCTTGTCGGGCAAGGTGGGAACCGTCGCCGATTTCACCATCGGCGGATATTATTACCATGCCACCGACCTGCTGACGGGCCGAGTCCAGATCCCCAACGTGGCCTTCGATTTCCTGAACGACGATCCCGTCAAGAACACCAGCAAGTCGGCGTTCGCGCACCTCGAACTCCACGCGACGGACAAGCTCGATATCATCGGGGGTATCCGGTACACCAAGGACAAGAAGAGCTACACTTTCGGGCGTCGCAACGCCGATGGCTCGGCGATTTCGCCGGCCAATTTTCCGGAAAACATCCTGTTGCTCGGGCTTGACGGTACGTCGTCGACCTATTCGGGCGACCGGGTCGATTACCGCATCGGCGTGAATTACCGGTGGAGCAAGGCGCTGATGACCTATGCCCAGGTATCGACCGGCTACAAAGGAGGCGGCATCAACCCGCGGCCTTATTTCGCCAGCCAGGTGCGGCCGTTCAATCCAGAAACGTTGACGACCTATGAAGTCGGTTTCAAGTCCGACCTCTTCGATCGCCTCCTGCGGCTCAATGGCGCGGCATTCTACAATAAATACAATAACATGCAGCTCGCCCTGCAAGTCTGTCCGGCGTTTGCGGATCCATTCCCCTGCGCGGCGATCGCCAATGCGGGCAATGCGCATGTCAAGGGCGTCGAACTGGAAGGCACGCTGAGGCCGATGGCGGGCCTGACGATCGAGGGCTCGATGGGCTATCTCGATTTCAACTACACGTCGGTCAACCCGAACACCGGCATCACGCCGGGCATGAAGGCGCCGTTCAACAGCAAGTGGCAGGCGTCGGGATCGATCGAATATGCCGTGGACCTGGGGAGCACCGGCACGCTGACGCCGCGGCTCGATTGGAGCTATCAGTCGAGCTTCTACTACAATGCGGTCAATACGCCGCTCGATCTGGTAGCGGGGCGCAGCCTGTTCAACGCGCGCCTGACCTATCAGGATGCCAAGAAGGACTGGTCGCTCAGTCTGGCGGTCACCAATCTCGCCAACAAATTCTATTACGCCGGTACCAGCTACAACGCGACCTATGGAGTGGCGACCGGAACGGTGGGCAGGCCCCGCGAATGGTCGATCACCGTGCGGCGGAACTTCTGATCGCCATGGCGAGCTCGAACACAGCATTGCCGCGCGTGGCGCACCCCGATCGCATCTTTGTCGATGGGAATTGGGTGCGGCCGACCTCTGGTTCCCGGCTGGCCGTCGTTTCCGCGCATAGCGAGGAGACGATCGCCGAAATCGCCGAAGCGGGGCCGGAGGATGTCGATCGCGCGGCGCAAGCCGCGCGTCGGGCCTTCGACGACGGACGCTGGAGCGAAAAGACGCCGGCAGAACGCGCCGGCTATGTGCGCAACGTCGCGGAAATACTCGAGCCACGGCTGCCCGAGCTTGCGCGCGCCTGGGTGGAGCAGATCGGCGCGCTCGCTTCGGTCGCGCCGATGGTCGTGGGCGGCGGCAAATTCTGGTTCGATTATTATGCGGGGCTGGCCGAGACCTTCGCCTGGGATCGCCAGGTACCGCGCTTCGACGGCCAGGGGCACGCGCATATCGTGCGCGAGCCGGCCGGGGTCGTCGCCGCGATCGCGCCGTGGAACAATCCCTTCGGGATCATGGCGGGCAAGGTCGCACCCGCGCTGGTCGCGGGCTGCACGATCGTGATGAAGCCGGCACCGGAAACCCCGATCGAGGCCTATATCCTGGCCGAGGCGATCGAGGAGGCCGGCATTCCCGACGGCGTCGTCAATCTCGTCTGCGCCGATCGTGCCGCCTCCGACGCTCTTGTCCGCCATCCCGCGATCGACAAGGTGAGCTTCACCGGCAGCGTGGCGGCGGGGCGCACGATCGGCATGGCCTGCGCCGAGCGATTCGCGCGCTGCACGCTGGAGCTGGGCGGCAAGTCCGCGGCCATCGTGCTGGAAGATGCGGACATCCCGCAGGCCGCTGCCATTCTGGCCAATGTCATCACCACGTCAGCGGGCCAGGTCTGCGCCACGCTGAGCCGGGTTGTCGTCGTCGACGCCGTCCACGATCGGCTTTGCGAAGCGGTGCGCGCGGAAATGGCGCAGGTGACCGTTGGTCATCCGGACGATCCCGCCACGCGGATGGGGCCGCTCGCGATGCGGCGCCAGCGCGACCGGGTGGACGACTATGTCGCCATCGCCCGGTCCGAGGGTGCCACGCTGGCCCTGGGCGGATCACCCAGCGCACACATGGACAAGGGTTGGTATTTCGACCCGACGTTGTTCATCGACGTGCGCCCCGAGATGCGTATCGCCCGCGAGGAAGTCTTCGGCCCGGTACTGACAATCCTGCGCGCGAGCGACGAGGCCGAGGCGGTCCGCATCGCCAATGATAGCGATTTCGGCCTCTATGGCGCGGTTTTCTGTGCCGATCCCGGCCGTGCCTATCGCATCGCGCGGCAGGTCCGCACCGGCACCATGGCGCATAACGGATTCCAGTTTGATCCGTCGCTGCCGTTTGGCGGCTTCAAGCATTCCGGCGTGGGCCGCGAGGGCGGAGAAGCCGGGCTGCTGTCCTTCACCGAAACCAAGTCGATCATTTTATGAACCGATCACGCGCCTCGAAATCCTCGGAGACCAACATGGAGAATATGTTCGAAAAAGGCATGCAGGTCCGCCGCGAGATGTTCGGCCCTCAGCTGGCCGAAGTCGCGTGGAACAACGCGACCGACTTTACCCGCCCGTTCCACGACCTGATGACGCGCTATTGCTTTGGTGAGACCTGGGGCAATCCCGACCTGAGCCGGCGCGACCGCAGCCTGGCGACGCTGTCGATGCTGATCGCCCAGGGCAAGGAGCTGGAGATCAAGATGCACGTCAAGGCGGGCGTCACCAATGGCCTCACCATGGAGGAAATCCGCGCCCTGGTGCTCCACGCCATGATCTATTGTGGCGTTCCCGCCAGCTTCACCGCGCTGCGCGCCGCCGAAGCGGCGTTCACCGAGATCGAGGAAGCCAAGGCATGAAGGTGACCTTCATCGGCCTGGGCATGATGGGCCAGCCGATGGCTCGGCGCCTCATCGACGGAGGCTTCGACCTGCGCGTTTCGGATGCCAATGCCGCGCTTGCCGCGGAATTCGGCGCGGCCTGGGGAGGTACGCCCCGCGAAGCGGCCGCCGGCGCGGACGTGGTCATCACCATGCTGCCCACTGGCCAGATCGTGCGCGATGTCCTGTTGGGACAGGGAGATGTGGCCTCGGTTCTGAAGCCGGGCACGATCGTGATCGACTGCAGCTCGTCCGAAGCGGGCGGCACGGTCCAATTGGGCGCGGATCTGAAGCAGCTTGGCATCGGACTGGTCGATGCGCCCGTCTCCGGCGGCGTGCCGCTGGCACGGGAAGGCAAGTTGACGCTGATGGTCGGCGGAACGGACCAGGCGCTGCTGGCCAGGCTCATGCCGATCCTCGAATGCCTGGGCGCGCGGGTGGTGCCGGTCGGCGAGCTGGGCGCGGGACATGCCGCCAAGGCGATCAACATGGCGATCGCTGCCTGCACGCTGGCCGCGACCTGCGAGGGCTTGTCGCTGGGCGAGCGCTTCGGGCTCGACCCCGCTACCCTGCTCGACGTCATCAACAGCTCGACCGGCCGCAGCGCGGTAGGTGAGACGGTCGTGCGCAACCATGTCCTGCCCAAGACCTATGCGCAGGGCTTCGCGCTCGCGCTGATGGCCAAGGACGTGGGTCTCGCCGACGGGATGCGTGACGGCATGGCGCTGAACCTGCCCATGTTGCAGGCCACCATGCGTCAGTGGAGCGACGCGCTCGCAGCACTCGGCACCGCGGCCGACTTTTCCGAATATGACAAGTTCGTCCGGCATAACCTGGAGCGGGAAGCATGAACATTTCGCCCAGCTACCCCGATACCGTGCACTATCTGGGGCTCAACCGGCCCAGGCACATCGAGGCCAGCGCCCATGACATCTATGTCGAAGGCGAGATTCCGGGGGATATTGATGGCGCCTTCTTCCGCGCCGTCCACGATCCGGCCTACGTACCGATGCGGTCCGACGACGTCGTGCTGTCGCGCGACGGCATGATCAGCAAGATCGAATTCAAGCACGGCCGCGTGAACTGCGGCATCCGTTACGTACATACCGACCGCTTCCTGGCCGAACGGAAGGCCGGTCGATCATTGTTCGGGCGCTACCGCAATCCCTACACCAACGATCCGCTGGCCGAGGGGGTGAACGGGACCGTCGCCAACACGACGCCTTATTATCATGCCGGGCGGCTGTTCATGTCGAAGGAGGACGGGTTACCCTATCGGATCGACCCGGGCACGCTCGAGACGATCGGCAAGTGGAACTATGGCGGCAAGCTGCGCTCGGAAACGCTGACCGCGCATCCCAAGATCGATCCCGACACCGGCGAGCTTTTCCTGTTCGGCTATGAAGCGAACGGCCTCGCCAGTCCGACCGTCTCCTATTGCGTGGTCTCTGCGGAGGGGGAACTGGTCTCCGAACAATGGTTCGACGCGCCATATTGCGCGCTGATGCATGATTTCGCGATCACCAGCGACCATGCGATCTTCACTGTCTACCCCACCAAGGCTGATCTCGCCCGGCTGAAAGAAGGCGGTCCGCACTGGATCCATGACCAGAACGATCATTGCTGGATCGGAGTGATGCCGCGCTACGGCAAGGTGGAGGAACTGGTCTGGTTTAGGGGACCCGTCGGCGTTCACAGCTATCACGTGATGAACGCGTTCACCGAAGGCACCAAGGTGCATCTCGACCAGTGTATGGCGGTCACCAACCTGATCCCGTTCATCACCCAGGATTCGGGGCTGGACATCCCGGTCGATGGCGGTCTGACCCGCTGGACGATGGACCTTGCCGATCCCGAGGCCGGTATTGCCGAATGGAAGATCGGACCCTTCGGCGAGATGCCGCTGATCGTCCCTGCCGATGCCGGTAAAGCCTATGATCGCGGCTGGTACCTCACCGTCGATCCGGCGAAGATCACGATGTTCCAAAACGGTCCGGGCGAACTGCTCTTCAATTGCCTGTTGCGGGTTTCGCTCGCCGACGGTTCGCTGGAAAGCTATTCGGAAGGGCCGGGCCTTGGCTTCAACGAGCCGGTCCACGTTCCCGCGCGCGACCCGGGTCATGGCGGCTGGCTGTTGCTGATGGTCGACCGGATCCTGGGCGAAGGCCAGGTCGCGCAGGAGGTCTGGATTCTCGAAGCCGACGCGATCGCCAAGGGGCCGGTCGCCAAGGTGTTGATGCCCTTCGCTACCTGCGAGCAGGTTCATGGCACCTGGGTGCCACGGGTCCGGCTCGATCATCATTGCGAAGACTGAAACGGCAATGAAGGGAGCAACGGCATGAAGATCGCGATCACCGGCGCATCGGGGCATTTCGGACGGATGGCGACCGATCGCCTGCTCGAAACCATCGCCCCGCACGACCTGATTCTGCTGTCGCGCACGCCGGCAAAGCTGGCGGATTACGCGGCGCGCGGCTGCATCGTGCGCAAGGGCGATTTCGACGATCCGGCGGGCCTGCCGGCAGCGCTGGCCGGGGCCGAGCGGATGCTGCTGATCAGCGGAACTCGCGTCGGCAAGCGGGTGCCGCAGCACGGCGCGGCGATCGATGCCGCGCGTAAGGCTGGCGCGCGGCACGTGATCTACACCTCGTTCCTCGGCGCGGGCGATCCCGACAATCCGTCCGAGGCGGTGACCGATCATCGCGGCACCGAAGCGTTGCTGCGGCAGTCCGGGCTGGACTGGACATCGCTTCGCGACGCGCAATATGCCGATGCCGTCACCGACGTGATCGCGCCAATGGTTGCCGCCTCGGGGGTGATGGTGTCGGTAGCGGGCGACGGCCGGATGCCGTTCGTCTGGCGCGAAGACTGTGTGGACGCAGCGGTCGCCGTGCTGCTGGGCGCGGGCGAGCCAAACCGGGCTTATGACATCACCGGCCCCGCACCTCTCCCATTCCGTGAAGTGGCGGCGCTGGCCGCAGAATTCATGGGGAAGCCGGTGCGCTTCGACGTCACCGACGAGACGGGCCTTTATGCGATCTTCGACGCGCTTGGGGTTCCCCGCGAGCCCGTCGACAATCTCGTCGTCGGAGACAATCCGTGGAATTCGAACGATATCGTCAGCCTGGAAGTGGCCATCCGTGATGGCTTTTTCGACATCGAATCCGACGACTTCGAACGGCTGACCGGTCGCAAGCCGCGCAGCCTTCGAGCATTGTTCGAAGACAGGGCGCGGGCACGGCATGCCACCGCCGGCGCGTCGGCGGCCTGATCGTGCCGAAGCGGATCGGGCAGGATCGCGTGACGCGTGTTTATTCGATAGCTGAGGAGGCAAACCTTCGTCTTGTCCGCGCCGTCTATGACGATGTGCTCGAACCGCTCGACCCAGCCCGCGTCGATGCCTATTTCGCCGCGGACTATATCCAGCACAACCCGCTGGCCAGGACCGGAGCGCAGGGGCTCAAGGACTTCCTGACCTGGGCGCGGGACGCCTCGCCCGACGCGCACCATGAAGTGAAACGCCTGTTCGCCGATGGCGACCATGTAGTCGCCCACGTCCATGTCGTGATCGAGCCGGGCACGCCCGGCAACGCGGTGATCGACATCTTCCGGATCGCGGATGGACGGATCGCCGAGCATTGGGACGCGATGCAACCGATTTCCGGGACGTCGGCCAATGACAATGGCATCTTCTGACATGGGCAGCTTCGCCGGCAAGGTGGTGGTCGTATTCGGCGGCAACAGCGGTATCGGCAGGGCCGCCGCGCTCGCTTTCGCGCGTGAGGGCGGCTGGGTGATCGTGACCGGCCGCAATCCGGAAACACTAGCCGGAGTGGCGCGCGACCTCGGCGATCGGGGCCGCGTCGTCCAGGCGGACATCGGCGATCTCGATGCCACGCGCGCGCTGATGGAATCGATCGCCGCGCGCGAAGGACGGATCGATGTGCTCCTCGTCAATGCCGGAAACGGGGCCTTTCGCCCGGTCGAGACGGTGGACGAGGCATTCTATGACGAGATCATGCTGACCAACCTCAAGGGCCCCTATTTCGCGGTCAAGCTTGCGTCCGATCTGTTGCGCGAGGGGGCCTCGGTCATCCTCACTTCGTCGATCGGGCACTGCAAGGGCCTGCCCGGCAACAGCGTCTATGCGGCGAGCAAGGCGGGGCTGCGCGCGCTGGTGCGCAATTTCGGCGTGGAATTCGTCAAGCGCGGCATCCGCGTCAATTGTTTCAGCCCGGGCCCGATCGACACGCCGCTGATTACGCGCGGCGACATGAACGAGGAGCAGATCGCCGGTTTCCGCCGGATGATCGAGGAGACCGTTCCCATGGGCCGGTTCGGCTCTCCCGAGGAAGCGGCGGACGCCGTTTTGTTCCTCGCTTCCGACCGGTCCAGTTTCATCACTGGCATCGACCTCCTGGTCGATGGTGGTACCGTCAGCTTCTGAAATCGGATTTGCACAATGCCCTATTTCGCCCAGACTTCGCTTCCCGACGCACCGCGTTTCGAGTTCCTGTTCGAGATCGCGCTGTCCTGGAAGAACATCCAGAACATCCAGAATATGCCCAGCGGCGCGGGGCGTGGCGCGACCTATCTCGATACCGGCACGATCAAAGGACCGCACCTCAACGGCCGGGTCGTACCGCAGAGCGGCGCCGATTGGGCGCTGTTCCGGCCCGACAAGGTGTTGGGGCTCGACGCGCGCTACATGCTCGAAGCCGATGACGGCACGCTCATCCTGATGCGGAACACGGGCTATCTCGCCGGCCGCGCGCCCGACGTGATCCCGCGCATCCAGGCCTGGATGTTCGAAAATGGCCCGCCAGTGCCGTTTGAGGATTATTATCTGCGCACGACGCCGACGTTCGAGGTCGAGACCGGCCCCTACGACTGGTTGATGAGCACGGTCGTCGTCGGCATCGGCACGCGCCAGCTGACCGGCAATACCATCCGTTATTTCGCGCTCCTTTGATGGATTTCTCTTATTCGGGCCAGGCGCAGGCCCTTCGTCGTCACCTCGAGATCCTGCCGCTGCGTGACCGGCTCGATAAGCTGGCGCCCGGCCTGCTTGACCTGTCGATATCCGGTGCGGTTCTGGAACAAGCCGCGCGCTTCGCCGACACCGAACTCGAGCCGTTGGGGACCATACTCGATCGCGAGGGTGTTCGCCTGAAAGAGGGGCGCGTGCGGACGGATGCGGCCCACAAGAAGGCGTGGCAGGCTTTCGCCGGGATGGGCTGGCTGGCGATGTCGGTTGCCGAGCCGATGGGCCAGGGGTTGCCTCTTCCGCTGGTGACCGCCTGCGAGGAATTGTTCAACCGCGCCTCGGCCGCCTTCTATATGCTGGCGACGCCCGCACGCTCCGGCGCGGCGCTGCTGCTCGAAACCGCGACCGAGCTATTGTGCGAGGAGTGGGTGCCTCGCTTGCTCAGCGGCGAATGGGCGGCGACGATTTGCATATCGGAGCCGGACGCCGGGTCGGACGTCGGCCGGATCCGGACCCGGGCGCGCCGGGAAGATGGGCGATGGCTCATCTCCGGCGAAAAATGCTGGATCTCTTTCGGCGATCACGATCTCGCGTCGCGCATCGGCCACCTCATGCTGGCGCGTAGCCTCGACAAGCCAGGCGCGCGGGGGCTCAGCTTGTTCCTGGTGCCTTCGACGCTGGAGGACGGTGCGCCCAACGGCATCGCGGTGCGGCGCGTCGAGGAGAAGCTGGGTCTGCATGGGTCGCCGACCTGCGCGCTGGGGTTCGAGGATTCCGAAGGTTATCTGCTCGGCGAGGAAGGCCGCGGCCTGCAGCACCTGTTCCGCATGATGCTGCTCATGCGGCTTGCCTGCGGGCCCCAGGGTTCGGGCGTGGCGAGCGCCGCGCTCAGCGCGGCCTGGAGCTATGCGCAGGACCGCCGTCAGGGCGGAGCGCCGGACCAGCGCGCGGTGCCGATCGCCGCCCATGCCGACGTCCAGCGCCAGTTGCTCGCGATGGCGGCCAAGGTGGAGCTGGCGCGCGGTCTCAACCTGATCGCGGCCATGGTGATGGAGCTGGCGGGGCAGTCGACGGATGCCACTGAACGCGAGGAATGGATGATGCTGGCGCAGTTCCTGCTGCCGCTGGTCAAGGATGGGAGCGCCTGGGCGGCGTTCGAGGTGTCGAGCGATGCCGTGCAGGTGCTCGGCGGGGCCGGCTACACCTGCGAATGGCCGGTGGAGCGCTATCTGCGCGATGCTCGGGTCTTCCCCATCTTCGAGGGAACGACCGGCATTCAGGCGCTCGATCTGGTCCATCGCCGACTGTGGCGCGATCGTGGGGTGGGGCTCGCCGCCTTCGTCGCGCTGGCGCGTCAGGATAGCGAGGATCTGCCCCAGCTGGCCGTCGCGCTAGACCGGCTGGAGCAGACGGTGCGGGCGTTCATCGAATGGGAAGCGACGCCCAGGCGCGCGGAAGCCGGCGCGACCGCCTTGCTGGACCTCTGCAAACTCGCCGCTCAGGGCTGGGTAGCCGCACGCATCGTCCGCCTGGGCGGAGACGACGAAACCGGCCGGCACATGGCGGCGGCCGCGCGCTTCTTCCTCGCGGAGCTCGACTTGCGAAGCGACTATCTCGCCCGACTGGCGATGCTGGGCGAGGCGCGGCTGGCACCCTTGGAAATGCCCGGCGGGGAATGACTTGGAACGTGCCTGACGACGCCGACGGAGAGTAACGTGAACCTCGAGCAATATCTTGCCTATCTCGACCTGTTCAACGCGAGGGACGATGACGGCGTCCTGTCCCATTTCCACGATGACGCGGAAATCGCCTTTGCCGGCCTGGCGCTGCGGGGGCACCGGGCGATTCGGGATTTCTATTCGTTCTTCCACGCGCATGTGGACGAAACGATCTCGCTGAGCCGTTTCCTCAGCGACGACGGCACGGTTGCGCTGGAGGCGACGGTTCGGCTGGAAGCAAGGCATGATCTGACCGCGGAAATGCTCGCCGCAAAGGGACTCGAGCGGCTTGTCGCGCTGGAACGGGGTGACGTCGTCGAGATGCGGCAATTCATCCATTACCAAGTGGTGGACGGCCGGTTCTCCCGTGCCGATTGCGCGGTGCTCGAACCAGTCGGCAGGATCATTACCGGCCTGGCCGAATAACCGAGCGGGAGCGGGCAGTCCAATGCGGAGCCGTCTCTTCGCGGTGGCGCAAATGGCGCGGAACCGCCAGTTTCGGGAAAATGACGGTTTACCGCTAACGCTGTCAGAGGAAATGGCGGTGCTGTCAGACCAACGCTAACCGCTCTCTGGACGATGGAGTTCAGCTTTTGAGAACGGCTGCCTGACTTGCGAGCCTCCGCCGGTGCGCCGCACGGCGAGCAGTCCTCGGTGCTTCGGGACCAAGCAGAAATCGCACGTACATGACATCAGGGGCACCTCGGACGAGGATTGAGACTAAGGGGATGGCGCTCTTGATCTATGCTCATACGCGCCCGCTATCGCCTGCCCCCATCAACCTGACAGTGCTCCGGGTAACGAATCCGGCCAAACGGCTTCGAGCAGGGCGGTCGCTTCTTCCATTTTCTGCTCCGCAGTGAGCGCCTTGGCGAGATCGATCGCAATCTTGAGTTCCCAGGCGCGGGCGCCCTGCGCACGGCTCAGCGTGAGCGCCTCTTCGAGCAATACGATGCTGGCGTCGGGCGCTCCTTCGCTAAGTCGCACGACCTCGGCTTTGAGGCGAAGCAGTTCCGGCACCGCGAACCGCTCGCCATTCGCATCGCAATTGGCGAGGGTAGTGGCAACGAGGTCCCGCGCTTCGTCGAGCCGTGAGTCCAGAATGAGGCCTTTCACCAGAGCGATCGAGAATGGCGTGGTGAGCAATTCGTAGCGCGCCGCGCGGAGCCGGGAGAGGCTTTCCTCGACCGCGCCCAGCGCGTCCCCGGTGCGACCGCGCTGGATCTCCAGCTCGCCGCGAAGGCCCGCCGCGGCAATAATATAAGGACCGAGCGCATTGACCTCGGCGCATTGGGTGAATGTCGCGAGATCCTCCTCAGCTGCGGCAAAGTCCTCCATCCACAGAGAGATCGACAACGACCAGATCAGCGCGATGCAGTGGGTGACCGAATGATCGAGGCCGGCTGCCTCGCGCACGACATCCCGTGCGAGCCGTCCGGCCTGGTCGGCATGCCCGCAAAGCCATAAGGTTCGCGCGAGGGCGATACCGGAGCGATTCCGGTGATCGAAGCCATAATGGATGGTCCTGCTGCGTGCCGAGGCGGGGCTCTTGCTCAGCGAAAGTTCGAGGTCTCGCCGAGCCCGCTTCTGGTCGCCCGCGAGATGGTGTGAGATGCCCGAAAGCGAATAGGCCACGCCGATCGCCTCGGGCATGGCGATGATCTCGGCGACTTCCACTGCCTGCTCGGCATAGCGCAGCGCGGCCGTATATTCGCCGATCCGCTCATGGAAGATGTGCAGGCGGCCGAGCAGACGCAGCTGATTCCATTTGTCGTCGAGGGCGGTCGCGATCTCGAGCGCACGGCCGAGCGCGTCTCCCGCCGCCTCGCTATTGCCTCGGGTGAACATCAAGGTGATGCCGAGCGCCGCCTGGAGCTCGAGTTCCAGTCCGGTATCGCGCTGCGCCTCGTCGATCCCGGCAAGGGCGCGGGCGCACCAGGTGCGGCACTCGATCAAGTGCGAAAGATTGAGGAAGACAGGCGCGCTGGCGGCGGCCAGCCGCACGGCGATTCTGGGGTCGCCGCTGCTTCCAAAGCTCCAGTCGAGCGCGCTGCGGATGTTGCCGAGCTGCTGCCGCAAGGGCTTGGCGTCCTGCAGCATGCCTTCGTCTTCCTCCTCCGCCGCCTCGAGTTCGGCGAGGAAGAAGGCGGCGTGGCGGCGGGCGACCGCGCTTTGTCTCTCCGCCCCACGCTCCGACAGCTTGGCCCGGGCATAGGCGCGGGTCATCTCAAGCAGCCGATAGGTGTCGGTGCGTCGCGAACGATCGGGCGCGATCAGCGACTTGGAGGTTAGCGAGTCGAGCGCGGCGGCGATCTCGTCCGATCCGATACCGACATCCGCGATTACCTCCAGCGCAGCGTCGATCGAGAAAGGGCCGACGAACACCGAAAGACTTTCGAATACGGTGCGCTCGACGTCGGAGAGCAGATCATAGCTCCAGTCGAGCGCTGCCTGCAGCGTCTGTTGGCGAGGTTGCGCAGTCCGCCGGCCCGCCCAGCCAAGACTGAACCGCTCGCCCAATTGGCGTGCGGTGGCAGCCACGCCGTGCGTCGCGACGCGCACCGCGGCGAGCTCGATCGGCAGCGCCATCCCGCCGAGGCGCTGACACATCTCCGCGATCAACCGCGCAGCGTCCTCGTCGATGACGAGCGCGCTGTCGGCGGCGGTGGCGCGTTCGCAGAAGAGCTGGACCGCGGGAAAGGCCAGGAGCTGGTCGCGCGTCAGCCCCGACAATTCCTCAGGATAGCCGAGCGCATCGAGGCGCAGCACATGTTCGCCGCGTACCCGCAGCGGCTCGCGCGAGGTGGCCAGCACGCGTGCCTGGCGCGCTGCCTCGACGATCTGCTCGACGACGCTGGCGACCGGCTCGATGACGTGCTCGCAATTGTCGAGGATGAGCAGGAAGGCCCGATCGCGGATATGGCCGAGGATCACCGCGAGCGGGTCCTCGCTCTGCACCGCGATCCCCATGGCACCGGCGATCATCGAGGGGACCACTGCCGGGTTCTCGATCATGCTGAAGTCGACGAACGTGACCTTGTCGAATTTGCCGGCCAATTGGCGCCCGATCTCAATCGCGAGCGAGGTTTTGCCGACGCCCGCCGGGCCGATGATCGAGAACAGCGGCGTATCGGCGATGCGTTCCGTCAGAAAGGCAACGTCGCGCTCACGCCCGATCAGGTGGGGCAGGTAGGTAGGCAGATTGGTGCCGCCGGCGGGTCTCGATTCTCCGTCGGTCAGGCGCGGCGATGCCGTGTCGCCTTGCCGCTCGATCGGCGCGACGAAGGCGTAGCCGACGCCGACCTGGGTCGCGATGTAGCGGGCGCCGTCGACACCATCGCCGAGCAGCTTGCGCAGGCTCGCCATGTGCCAGCGCAGGCTGCCGTCTTCCACCACCACGTCCGACCAGACGCGCTTGAGCAATTCGCGCTTGGACAGGACGCGACCAGGCTGCTCGGTCAGCACGACGAGCAGATCGAACGAGCGTCCGCCGATCTCGACCGCCTTGCCGCGCTTCGTCAGCAGCCGCTCGCCCGGAGACAGGCGGAAGGGCCCGAAGCATATGCCTCCGCCAAGCTGCTGATCCAGGTTCGCCACGATCTGCCATTACCCTTGTCTGGTCGACCGATCCATGCCGCGAGCGACGGCGCGCCTCAACCTTGGCTAGATACTATTCTCCCGGATCTTTCGGGAAATCGGTGGAGATGCTGAGCGGCCGCCAGCGTTCCAGTTCGTCGAGGCGTGTCCGGTCACTGCGCTCGATCGCGGCGATGGCATCGCTGCCGAGCGGCAGGCGGAGCGGCGGGGCGTCCGCGGAGACGATTTCGAGGATCGCCCGCGCGCCCCGGCGGGGATCCCCGGGCTGCTTGCCATTATAAGCGGCCTGCATGCGGGCGGCATTGCCGACCACTGCGTCATATTCCGGGCGGCCGGGGTCGAGCGTCGTCGAGGCCCCGGCGAAGTCCGTGCGGAAGCCGCCTGGCTCGATGATCGTCACCCGCACGCCGATCAGCTTCATTTCCTGCGCAAGCACTTCGGAGAAGCCCTCTACTCCCCATTTCGCCGTCGAATAGGGTGCGCGGCCGGGCGCGCCGAGACGACCGCCGACAGAGGAGAATTGGATGATATGGCCGGCGCGCCGCTCGCGCATGTGTGGGATGACCGCCTTGGTCATGATGATCGTGCCGAACAGGTTGGTCTCGATCTGGCGGCGATAGGAATCGAGCGGCGTATCCTCGACCGAGCCGATATCGCCATAGCCGGCGTTGTTGACCAGGACGTCGAGCGCGCCGAACTCGGCGATCGCGGTGGCGACAGCGGCGGCGGCGTCTTCCTCGCAGGTCACGTCGAGCCGGGTGGTGGCGAGCTTGCCCGGGCGCCCGTCGCCCAGCCCGGCGAGCTGGGCCGGATCGCGCGCCGTCGCCAGCAGATTGTCGCCGGAATCGAGGATCGTTTCGCACAGTGCGCGTCCGAAGCCGCGCGAACTGCCGGTCACCAGCCAGGTCCGTGTCATCGTTCCGCTCCCATCAGCCAAAGGTGAAAACATAAGCGCGTACGCCGGGGCGGCTGAACTCGACCGCGACGGTGCGATCGGCGATGGCGCCGGATTGGCGGACCAGCTGATAGAGCCGGTCCTCCCTGACCTCGCCCCAGCCGGCCGCGTCGACATCGACGCCGTGGCCGGCACCGGGGGCGCGGCCGTCGATCGTCACGCGGAAGCGCACCGGCTTGCCGTCGGCCGTGCCGCCGAGCACGAGATGCACGTCTCGCGCATGGAAGCGAAAGCGGATGGTGCCGGGGCCGCTGTCGAGCAGCGCATATTCGCCGCCGACCTTCCAGCTGCCCGCGAGGTCCCATTGGTTGAGCGATAGCCGCGCGGCGGAAGCGTAGCTGCCCGGCGCGTCGCTGCGGAAGCCGCCTGGCGACGCGAAGTCGGCGGCCTTGTCATAGCCGATATAGGCTTCGGGCGAGCCGAGGTCGGCCCAATCCGCTTGCGCCTCGACTCCCGTACCTTCGATCGGAGCGATGGGGACGCCGGAGACGTCATGCCCCGCCTCGGCGAGCAGCGTGCGGATCAGCCGCTCGCCCTCGTCATATCGGCCCTCGCCCAGGCGATAGCCGCGCACCTTGCCCTTCGCGTCGATGAAGTAAATGCCCGGCCAGCCCTGGTTGGCGAAGGCGCGCCACGCCGTATAATCATTGTCCTGCAGGTTGGGGTAAGCGACCCTGAGCTGGCTGGTGGCGAGGCGGACGTTCGCCGGATTCTTCTCGAAGCCGAACTCCGGCGCGTGGACGCCGATCACGTCGAGCCCCTTGCTCCCATATCGTTCGCTCCAGGTGCGAAGATAGGGAAGGGCGCGCAGCGAGTTGATGCACGAATAGGTCCAGAAATTGACCACCACGACCTTGCCGCGGAGCGCCTTGGGTCCGTCCGGCACGGGCGTGAGCCAGGGCCTGGCGCCCTGCAGCACCTCGATCGGGTGTGCGGGGGTGTCGAAGCGCGCGGACACGATGGAGTCGTCGGCCTTGGCCGGGGAACGGACGAGACCGAGTGCATCACCGAAGCAGATGACGGTGGTGGCGCCGGCCGCAGCGATGCCGGCGACGGCGAAACCGAGGGAACGTCTCAGGGTCATGGTACCTGCCTCATCTTGCTGGTCAGCGCCGATATAGGCCAGCGCCGCGGCACCGCTTGTTAGCTGTGAGCGGCCGCGCGTTAGGTCCTGAAAGCCGTAACGGATGCGTGAAGGCTAACGCCGCATCGCTCCACTTAACGGGCGCCGCGCCCCTTCTTCGCTAGATTTGGCCGCGACCAGATCACGAGGAGAAGCCAATGTTCGCAGACCAACCCTCGCGCCGCCAGTTCGTCGTCGGCGCGAGTGTGGCGGGGGCGCTCGGCGCCATGCCTTCCATGGCGCGCGCGCAGGCCGGAGGCAGCGCCATCCGCTCCTTCAAGGTCGCCATTCCCGCGGCTGAAATCCTGGCGATGCAGCGTCGCATTGCCGAGACCCGCTGGGCCGACCCGCAGCCCGCGGGCGATGATAGCCTGGGCGTGCGGCGCCAGACGCTCGAACCGCTGATGCGCTATTGGGCACGCGGCTATGACTGGCGCAAGATCGAGGCCAGGCTCAACGCGCTGCCGATGTTCATGACCGAGATCGATGGTCTCGACGTGCATTTCATTCATGTCCGCTCGCGCCACGAACATGCGCTGCCGATGATCCTGACCCATGGCTGGCCGGGCTCGGTCCTCGAGTTCCTCGGGGTCCTCGCGCCGCTCACCGATCCGACGGCCTATGGCGGCAAAGCCGAAGACGCGTTCCACCTGGTGATACCGTCAATCCCGGGCTTCGGCTTCTCCGCCAAGCCGACGCAGATCGGCTGGGGCTCGGATCATATCGGCCGCGCCTGGAGCATGCTCATGCAGCGACTGGGCTATGACCGCTATGTCAGCCAGGGCGGCGATTGCGGTTCGGTCATCTCGCAGCGCATGGCGCTCCAGCACGTGCCTGGCCTGATCGGCATTCATCTCAACATGCCGGCGGTGGTTCCGGCGGACATTGCCAAGATCCTTGCTGCCGGCGATCCCGCGCCGGCGGGCCTGTCTGCCAAGGAGCGCGGCGCGTTCGATCAGCTGGCAGCCTTTTACCGCGACAATTCGGCCTATGCCGCGATGATGAACACGCGCCCCCAGACGATCGGCTATTCGCTCGTCGACTCGCCGGTCGGCATGGCGGCCTGGATGTACGAGAAGATCGCGCAATGGACCTATAGCAACGGCCAGCCCGAACGCGTGCTTGGCCGGGACGCGATCCTCGACGACATCTCGCTCTATTGGCTGACCGGGACGGGGGCGTCCGCCGCCCGGATCTACTGGGAAGATCACACCAACAATTTCAACGCGCGCGGCATCATCGATCTGCCGGTCGCGGTGAGCGTGTTCCCGGGTGAGATCTTCCGCGCGCCCAGGACTTGGGCAGAGCGCTGTTACAAGAATCTCTTCTACTTCAGCGAAGCGTCCAATGGCGGCCATTTCGCCGCCTGGGAGCAGCCCCAGTTGTTCACCGAGCAAGTGCGCGCCGCCTTCCGCCTGCTGCGCTGATTCACTTCCCGCTCCAAGGAGACGTCTCATGTCCGATACCAAGACCCTGTACACCGCCCGCGTCCATGTGACCGGCGGCCGCGAAGGCGCCGCCCGCAGTTCGGACGATCGCCTCGACGTCAAGCTCGCGACCCCCGGCGGCCCCGGCGCGGGCACCAATCCCGAGCAATTGTTCGCCGCCGGCTGGTCGGCCTGTTTCGAGGGCGCGATGGCGATCGCCGCCAAACTCAAGGGCATGGCCCTGCCCGCTGACCTCGCGATCGACGCCGAAGTCGATCTGCGGCAGGGCGAGGACGGCTATTCGCTGGCTGCCCGACTGAACGTGAGCGTTCCCGGGATCGATCCCGCGATCGCTCGCCAACTTATCGAAGCGGCGCACCGGACTTGTCCCTATTCCAAGGCGATCAAGAGCAATATCGATGCGGTCGTCACGCTGGTCTGACCGCCAATCAAAAGGAGAATGACATGAAGAAATGGATTGCCGGCGGGCTTGCGCTCGCCACTGCCGTGCTGGCGCCGGCGGCGCTGGCCCAAACGGCCAAGCCCACCATAGTGCTCGTCCACGGGGCGTTCGCGGATTCGTCGAGCTGGAACGGTGTCATCGCCGTGCTCGAGCGCGACGGTTACACCGTCGTTGCCGCTCCCAATCCGCTGCGCGGCGTGCGCGCCGATGCCGATGTCGTGAGCGATCTGGTCAAGAGCATCCAGGGCCCGGTCGTGCTCGTCGGCCATAGCTATGGTGGCTCGGTGATCAGCGAGGCGGCCGAAGGCGCGCCGAACGTCAAGGCGCTGGTCTATGTCGCGGCCTTTGCGCCGGAAGCGGGCGAGACGGCGCTCGGCCTGACCGGCAAGTTCCCGGGCAGCACGCTCGCGCCGGCGCTGGCCCCGCCGGTCAAGCTCACCAGCGGCGGCAACGATCTCTACATCCTCCAGGCGCGTTTTCACGACCAGTTCGCCGCCGACGTGCCGGCGGCCGGCGCGCTGTTGATGGCTGCCGGTCAGCGTCCGGTCGCCGAAGCGGCGCTGGGCGAGGCTTCGACCGCGCCGGCATGGAAGCACACCCCGTCCTGGTTCATCTATGGCGACAAGGACAAGAACATCCCGCCAGCCGCGCTCAAGTTCATGGCCGATCGCGCCCAATCGCGCGGGACGGTGGTGGTGAAGGGCGCTTCGCACGTCGTGATGGTGTCGAACGCGCCGGCCGTGGCCAGCCTGATCGAGAAGGCGGCGACTGCCCAATGAGTTGAGGCGCCGGCGGTCCCAGCCCCCCCTGTGCCGGCGCCCAGCCCACGGTCGGCTTCGCCCCCAGCGATGCCGGCCGTGGGTACTTCTCGTCCTTATTGCGGACGAGAAGTACCCACGCGGTTATCCTGCCCGGGGCCTTCGTTGGTTCGGGACTTAGTGCGAATAGCTGGTGAAGACGAGGTCGGCGTTCTTGTCGAGCGCATCGAGCTTCACATGACAGGCGAAGCACGATCGTGTGAGCGTCGCGTCCTGGTTCGCGGCGCCATTCTCGAATTGCCCATAGCCCCAGCCGTTGCTCGCGGCGTAGCGTTTGGAATCCTTCACGCTCACCTGAACATTGGTCGGCGGCCCCGCGACAAAGGATTGGGGAGCAGGGAAGACGCTATCGTTGCGCGGCGACGAATCGTATCGCCAGGCGAGCCGCACGATGATCGCGCCGTCCGGGAAAGGCCGCTTGCCCGTGCGAAGGGCGTTCACTGCGATGTCGTTGCCCAGGATGGCACGGATGTCGTTGTTCTTGCCAGCTTCGTGCGCGACGCTGATCAGCTTCCAGTCGCGATAGCCCTTGGGCAATTTCACGCCATAGATTGGCGAACCCCGATCCTCGACGCGCTGGGTGGCAGCTATAGCGGAGACCCCGAACACCAGGGTTGCCACCACGAGGCCGCAGGTGGAAAGATGCTTCATGGCGTGCTCCTCGAAGGCGTCGGAGCTGGACGCCCCGACGGGATGGTCAGCTGGCGAGCTTCGCCACGTCGAGCACGGCCTTGGCGAAAGCGGCTGGCGCTTCTTGCGGCAAATTGTGGCCGATGCCGCCAGCGATCAACCGATGCTCGTATGGACCGGTGAACTTGGCGCGATATTGCGATGGGTCGGGATGCGGCGCGCCATTGGCGTCGCCTTCCATGGTGATCGACGGGATGGTCACCGGCGGCGCGGCGGCCAGCCTGGCCTCTGTCGCGTCATATTGCGGTTCGCCCTGGGCGAGACCGAGGCGCCAGCGATAATTGTGAATCACGATCGCGACATGGTCGGCATTCACGAACGACGCGGCCGAGCGGTCATAGGTCCCGACGTCGAACTTCCACTGAGGCGAGGCGAGCTGCCAGATCAGCCGATTGAACGCCTTGGTGTTCGCGGCATAGCCCTCTCGGCCGCGCTCGGTCGCGAAATAGAATTGGTACCACCATTGCAGTTCGGCCTGTGGGGGCAGCGGCTTGGCGTTGCCCGCCTGGCTGCCGATCAGATAACCGCTGACCGAGACCAGCGCCTTGCACCGCTCCGGCCAGAGCACCGCCATGATGTCCGCCGTGCGGGCACCCCAGTCGAATCCCGCGACGATCGCAGTCTCGATGCCGAGTGCGTCCATCAGCGCGAGCCCGTCGGCGGCCAGCGCGGCCTGTTGCGCGTTGCGCGGCGTCCCCGCCGAACGGAACAGGGTGGTGCCATAGCCACGGAGATGTGGCACGATCACGCGATAGCCGCGCGCGGCAAGCAAAGGCGCGACGTCGGCGAATGCGTTGATGTCATAAGGCCAGCCGTGGAAGAGCAGGACCGCCGGGCCTTTGGCCGGGCCCATCTCGACATAGCCGATGTTGAGCACGCCCGCGTCGATCTGCTTGAGCGGGCCGAAAGCTGAGGGGGGTGGAGGAGGAGAGCGGCGCGGCGCCGTTATCGCTTGTGCAGAGCCCGCGGCGCCGGTCAGCGTCGCGACGATCGCAGCCGCGCCCTGGACGAAGCCGCGGCGATCGAACGTAGAGATTTCGGGCAAGGGCTTCGACACGACTCGGTCCTTTCGATAGTTGGGATATGGCCACTCGAGATAGTCTGACGCGCCGATGGCCGCTCGTTAATCGCTATGATGTGCTGCCAGCGATGCCTCTTTGGAAACTAACAGCGCCTAACTGGCGGAGCCGCCAGTCGGCAGGCTAGCACCCGCGCAGATACTCCGGAGAGGATCGAAAGGCCGATGCCCAATTTCAGCCCGGCGATGGAGCAGCATGTCCGTGCCGCGGAAAGCGCCTGGAACAACCGTGACCTGCAAGCGATCCTCCTCGCCAGCACGATCGATTGCCAGTGGCGCAATCGCGTGAACTTCCTTTGGGGTCGCGAGCAGATCCGCACCTTTATCGAGCGCCAACTGCGTCGCGAGATCGACCTCCGGCTGATCGTCGAGATCTGGGCCGAGGGAGATCGCCGGCTCAGCACGCGCCATGCCGCCGAATTCCACAATGACAGTGGTACCTGGTTCCGCGTCTATGGCAGCGAGGAAATCGCGTTCGACGGAGCCGGGCTGGTCGTGCGACGGCTCACCGCCGCCAACGAGCATCCTATCCAGGAGCATGAGCGCGCGCTCCGCTGGCCGGCGGGACCGCGCCCGGTCGAACATCCGAGCCTGACAGACCTGGGCTTCTAGAGTCTGAAACGGAGGCTAGCTGCCCTTGATGGCCGGCGTGAAATCCATGCCTCTGGTTTCGCGCAGCAGTGCAGCCGCGACCAGCACCAGCGCATAAGCGATGGATACATAGATGCCGATCGAATGCGCGATGCCATGAGCGGCGATGCTACCGCCCACCGCGAGAGGGGTAAGGCCGGCCACGCCACGTCCGACATTGTAGCAGAAGCCGAGCCCCGATCCACGCAAGCGCGTCGGGTAGAGCTCATTCAACGCCGGCCCGATCGCGCTGTAGAGACCCATCGCGAACAGCCCCAGCGGGACGCCGAGCGCGAGCAGCGCGGCGTCGGACACGGGCAGTTCGGTCGCGATCAGCACCGTCCCGATCCCGCCCAGCGCGAAGATCGCGAGTGTCGCCCGGCGTCCGATCCGGTCGCTGAGCGTCGCGCCGAGCATATAGCCGGCGAGCGATCCGCCGACGAGCATCGCCATGTGGGTGGCGGTCTCGGCCGTCGTCATGCCGCGTTCGAGCTTGAGCATCGTCGGCCACCAGGTCGCCAGTGCCCAATAGCCGCCATGCGTCCCGATCGCGAGCAGAGAACCCCGGGCAGTGTTGCCGCCCATTTCGAGCGAGAAGATCCGATGCCAGCGATCGGCGCCGGCGCTGGCGAGAAAGGTGGCGGATTCACGGAGTTGCATGCGGGCGAGAAAGATCGCGACGGCGGGCGGCAAGCTCACGAAAAAGGTCGCGCGCCAGCCCAATTCCGGCGGGAGCAGGGCGATAGCGATCGCGGATGTCGCGGTCGCGAGGCCCCAGCCGATTGCCCAGGCGCTCTGCGCGGTTCCAACCAATCGACCGCGCGTCGCCGCTGCGGCGATCTCACCCATGAACACCACGCCGACCGCCCATTCGGCACCAAAACCGAGACCCTGAAGCATTCGGGCGACGAGCAACTGCTCGTAATTCTGTGCCATTCCGCACAATATGGTGGAGGCGGCCATGCAAAGAATGGTGATCCGCAGCAACCGCACTCGACCAAGCCGATCGGAGAGCAGACCCGCCAGCCAGCCGCCGGCGGCGGAAGAGACAAGCGTGACGCTCGCGAGCAATCCCCCGGCCGAAGGGGAGAGGTGCCAGAGCGTCAGCAGCGCCGGCAGAATGAACGCATAGAGCTGGATGTTCATCGCATCCATGCTGAACCCGGCATAGGTGCTGCGAAACGCGCGCCGGCCATTCGGGTCGAGGTCGCGATACCAGCTCGGGGTGATCATCGGGATGCGGGCGCCAGAAAAATCATTGGAATTTCCCCAAGCACATCTTGAACGATCGTTCCAGTACATTATTTTGCAGGCATGGCACGCCCCAAGGAATTTGACGTGGATACCGCCGTGGAGGCTGCGGTGGAGGTGTTCCGCGAGCATGGTTTCGAGGGCACGTCCGCGCAGATGCTGGTCGATGCGATGGGGATCGGTCGGCAAAGCCTGTACGACACGTTTGGCGATAAATGGGGCGTCTATCTGGCGGCGGTCCGTCACTATTCGCAGCAGGAAGTGCGCGCGCACGGCGAGGTGCTGGCGAGCAGCGAAAGGGGCGTCGACGCAATCCGCGCAATGCTTGATCGCGTGGTGGCGGACGCGGGGAGAGGGTGCCTCGGTCTCGGCTCCATCGTCGAGTTCGGGTGCACCCGACCGGATCTGGTGAAGAGTCGTGAGGCTTCGGGCGACATCCTGGCCCGCTCGGTAAAGAACGCGCTCGTGAAGGCCAGGGACCAGGGAGACATTGCGGCTGACCTCGATCTCGATCATCTCGCGGCCTTCCTGGTGACGACGATTGCCAGCATCCGTCTCGCCGCACGGTCGGGCGCCGATGGACATCTCCCCGCTTTGGTCGATCTCGCGATGCGCGCCTTGCGCTGATTTTTTTGCCCAATTTTGGAACGATCATTCAACAAGGAGTCTGATATGAAGACCATAGTGATGACCGCGATCGGCGGGACCGAGATACTGGAGATGGTGGATCTGCCCAACCCCGTAGCGGGGCCTGGCGAGGTGCTGGTCGAGGTCGCGGCCAGCGGGGTCAATTTCATGGACGTGGGCGTGCGCCAGGGAATGGCGTGGCACGAGACGCCGCTGCCGCGCGCGCTGGGCGTCGAGGGCGCGGGGCGTATAATTGCACTAGGCGAGGGAGTGACGGACCTCTCGATCGGACAGCGCGTGGCCTGGGTCTATGCGCCGGGCAGTTATGCCGAGCGGATCGCCATTTCAGCCAGCTCGGTCGTGCCGGTGCCCGAGGATATCGACGACCGCACCGCTGCGTCGCTGATGATGCAGGGTTTGACCGCCAGCCATTTCGCGACCGATTTTTACCCCGTCCAGCCGGGCGATGTCGCGTTGGTGCATGCGGCCGCGGGCGGATTGGGACAATTACTCACCCAGATCATCAAGCTGCGCGGCGGCACGGTGATTGGCCGAGTTTCGAGTAATGCCAAGGTCGAGGCGGCAAAGGCCGCGGGGGCAGATCACGTGGTGGTCGATGCCGAGGGCGATTTCGCTGCCGAGGTGCACCGGCTGACCGGCGGCGAAGGCGTGCACGTCGTCTATGACGGTTCGGGCCCCACGACTTTTGACGGCTCGTTGGCTTCCTTGCGACGCTCGGGGACCCTGTGCTGGTTCGGCCCGGTGCTCGGCGGCCCCGGCCGGATCGATCTCATGAGCCTGCCGCGCAGCATCAAGCTCGGTTATGCGGTGTTCTTCGATCACATTCCCACGCCCGAATTGTTGCGTGCCCGCACGAGCCGCCTGTTCGACTGGGTTCGCCAAGGCAAGTTGCGGGTGGCCGCCGCGACCGAGTTCGGCCTGTCGGATGCGGCGAAGGCGCATGAAGCGATGGAAAGCCGTGCGACAACGGGCAAGTTGCTGCTCATGCCTTGAGCGGGCCCCACTCACGGCTCGGGGATGGCGGCGTTCCGTGGTAGAGCAGACCGGCTGGCGGAGCGGGAGGGATTCGAACCCTCGATACGCTTTTGACGTATACTCACTTTCCAGGCGAGCGCCTTCGACCACTCGGCCACCGCTCCGCATTGCCGGGAAGCGTCGCCCCTAGAGATACCCGCGCGTCCACGCAAGCGCTTGCCGGATCGGGCGGGGGTGTGGCAGCTTCCGGTCATGCCGATCCTGCTCTCGCTCGCTCTCGCGCTCGCCGGCCAACCCGCCGCCGACACGCCGAAAAAACCCGCGGCCAAGCCGCCGCTCTCGCCGACCGAGATCGCCAACAAGGCGCCGGCCGCGTCGTGGCGAACGATCGCGGACGACGACATTCTGATCTTCACGCTGGCCAACGGGCGCAAGGTGATCATCCAGCTCGCGCCCGCTTTCGCGCCCCAGCACGTCGCGCGGATGCGGATCCTCGCCAATCGCCACTGGTGGGACGACACCAGCGTCTATCGCATCCAGGACAATTACGTCGCGCAATGGGGCGACGTCACCGAGAAGAAGAAGCTGCCCGATGGCGTCGCCGATGGCGGGCCCAGCGAATATACGCGGACAGGGGGCTTGCCAGCGGTGCGCATGACGCGGCCCGACAGCTTCGCCTCGATCGCCGGGTTCACCGCCGATGGCTGGCCGGCGGCGTCCGACGGCAAGCGCAGCTGGCTGACGCATTGCTATGCGATGGTCGGCGTCGGCCGCGATCTCGCGCCCTCGGTCGGCAGCAGCGCCGAACTCTACGCAGTGATCGGCCATGCGCCGCGCGCGCTCGATCGCAACATCGCCTTGGTCGGCCGCGTGATCGAGGGGATCGACGCCTTGTCCTCGCTCGAGCGCGGCACCGGCAAGCTCGGCTTCTATGGCGATGGCCAGAAACCGACCCCGATCGTCAGCGCACGGCTGGCGAGCGCCTTGCCGGCAGGCGAACGGCCGCATTTCGAATATCTCTCGCCCGCCAGCCGCGATTTCGCGCGCTATCTCCACGCCCGCGAAAATCGCGAGCCGCCATTCTTCACCGTGCCCGCCGGCGGGGCGGACATCTGCAACGTGCCCGTCCCGGTACGTCGCAAGACCTGACCGGCGCATCGCAAGGCTTGAGGCATACATACGAATTCTTGCCATGGTCCACGCTAGTGGTGCCGCATTGCCGTCCCATATCGCGATTAGTTTGAAATGCCCGGGTCAGGCGGGAAAATCGGGAAATCACTATGTTGTCGCTGCTTACCATGGCGCTGGCGCTTGCCGGCCAGACCCCGCCAGTGGCGCCATCGGTCGATGGCGTATGGGCCAATCCCAAGGGAACGGTCCAGGTGCGCACCGGGTCGTGCGGCGACAAGATCTGCGGCTGGATCGTCTGGGCAAGCCCCAAGGCGCAGGATGATGCGCGCAAGAAGGGCGTGAACCAGCTGATCGGCACCGAACTGTTGCGCAGCTATCGCGCGACCGATCGCGCGCATTGGGCCGGGCAGGTCTATGTCCCCGATATGCAATCGGCTTTCTATTCGACGATCACGATGGTCGATGCGCAGACGCTCAACATCAAGGGCTGCATCCTGGGCGGGCTGTTCTGCAAGGCGCAGATCTGGCGCCGCGTCGCGAGCCCGGGCGCAATGGCCGCGCGCTGAACTTGAATCCCCTCTCCCGCGTGCGGGAGAGGGAGGGGCCCGCCGCCGGAGGCGGCGGGAGGGTGAGGGTCTTCTTTCTTCTTCTTGAACTCTTACCGCTCGGAAGAAGAAAGAAGACCCTCACCCAAACCCTCTCCCGCAAGCGGGAGAGGGCTTTAGAGCGCGGGAACAGAGTTCAGCTCCCAACCCAATCGGCGACTTCGCCGGCGACCTGATTGGCCGCCTGGTTGAGCGCCGGGCCGACCGAATTGGCGTCGATCTGGGCGACCGGCACACGCGCCTCGAACTTCTTCTTCTCGACCTTGCTCGCATCGCTCCGGATCAGCGAGCCCTCGAACGTCACCACTGCCTCGTGCGTGCTGCCGTCGATCCCGAAATTGCGCAGCTCGCCCGACAGGCGCGCGCCGGGGTCGCTGAACGATTGCGCCGGGGTCAGCACGACGCGGCCGGTCTTGGCGGCGATCGTGTCGGACATCAGCCGGGCGAACAGCCGCTGCGGCGCCTCGACCCAGGCGACGTCGGTGACATAAGCGAGCTGGTCGCCGGTCTGCACCGGCACACGCGCGACCGCCAGCGATTGCGGCACCACCGGCACCTGGATGGTCACGGTCTTGGCGCTCGCCGAATTCTGCGTCGATCCGACGGGTAAGGCTGCCGTCGAGTTGATCGTCAGCAGCACCTTGGGCGGCTTGCCGCCAAAGCTGAGGCAGCCCGCAAGCGGCAAGGCGAGGAGCAGGGGAAGAAGGCGCTTGGTCATCTCACTTGCCCTTGTAATCGGGGAGCTTGGGACTGCCGACGATCGATCCGGCGCCGCCGCGATCGATCTTGTCGGCCACCGAGGACAGCGACTGCGACATCTGGCGCAGATCGTGGATCAGCTGGCCGAGCTCGGGAATGGTCTGTTTGGAGAAGCTCTGCAGGCCGGGCCGGGCATCGCCGATCGCGGCGTCGAGCGTCTCCATCGACTTCTGCGCCGACGCCACCGCCTTGTTGAGGTTGCCGACGGCTGGCTTGACGTCGTTGGACAACAGGCCGTTGGTCGTCGCGGCGAGATCGCCGATCTGCTGCGACGCCACGCCCGCCTTCTGGATCGCGATCCGCGTCTCGGCCAGCGTCGCGGCGATTTCCGGCCCGCGATCCGACAGCGCCTTGCTGAGCTTGTTGGTGTTGTCGAGGATGCCGGCGATCGATGCCTGGTTGCGGTCGCTGAGCAAGGCGGTCAACCGCTCGGTCAGCGTCGTCAGCCGCTCGAGCAATTGCGGCGCGTTGGACAGGAGCGCGCCGAGCCCGCCGGGTTTGGCCGGGATCAGCGGCACGCCCAACGGGCACGCGCTGTTCGAGCAATCGATCAGCGGACGGCCGGCCTGCGCGCCGTCCAGCTGGACGGTCGAGGGACCGGTGAAGCTGCCCTGGATCGCGGCGGTGGTGCCGAGCAGGATCGGCGTCTTGTCGTCGACCGACACGCGCACGCGGACGAATTCGGGGGACTTGGCGTCGAGCTTGATGTCCTTGACCTGGCCGATCGGCACGCCCGAGAAATTGACCGCCGAGCCCTTGGCCAGGCCGTCGACCGATTGCTTGAACAGGATGTCGTATTCGCGCTTGCCCTCGGCGCCGAAGCGCGAGATCCACACCATGAACAAGGCGAGCACGGCGAGCAGGATCAATACGACCCCGCCGACCAGCACATGATTGGAACGCGTTTCCATCAGTCAGCCCCTGCCTTGCCCATGCCCGCTTCCTGCGTCGCGACCGCGGCGCGGCCGCGGGGGCCTTTGAAATATTCCTCGATCCACGGGTGATCCAACGCGATCAGCTCGTCGATCGTGCCGACCGCGATCACTTTCTTGTCGGCGAGCACCGCGACACGGTCGCAGATCGCATAAAGCGAGTCGAGATCGTGCGTGATCAGGAACACGGTCAGCCCCATCGTGCGCTGCAACGACAAGGTCAGCTCGTCGAACGCCGCGGCGCCGATCGGATCGAGCCCCGCGGTCGGCTCGTCGAGGAACAGCAATTCGGGATCGAGCGCCAGCGCGCGCGCCAGGCCGGCGCGCTTGCGCATGCCGCCCGACAGCTCGGCCGGATATTTGGGCCCGGCGTCAGCGGGCAGGCCGGTCATCACCACTTTATACGACGCGATCTCGTCGAGCAGCGCGGGATCGAGGCCCGGGTAGAATTCCTTGATCGGCACCTGGACATTCTCGGCGACGGTCAGCGTCGAGAACAGCGCCCCGCCTTGGAACAGCACGCCCCAACGCTTGCGGATCTCCATCGCCTCATATTCCTCGAGGTCGATCGTCGGTTCGCCGAACACGGTGATCTCGCCTTCATCGGGCACCTGCAGCCCGATGATCGACCGCATCAGCACCGACTTGCCGGTGCCCGATCCCCCGACCACGCCGAGAATCTCGCCGCGCCGGACGTCGAGGTCGAGCCCTTCGTGCACGACCTGCTCGCCAAAACTGTTCTTCAAGCCGCGGACGCGGATGACGATGTCGTCGTCCGCCATCAAATCCATCCGACCGACGAGAAGAATACCGCGAAGAACGCGTCGAGCACGATCACCAGGAAGATACCCTGGACCACCGCGGCGGTGGTGCGCAGGCCGACCTGCTCGGCATCGGCCTCGACCAACATGCCCTGGAAACACCCGGCGATGGCGATGATCGCCCCGAACACCGGGGCCTTGATCATCCCGACATAGACGTCGCTGATCGGCACCACTTCGCGGATGCGCTGGATATAGGTGACCGGCGGGATGCCGAGCGCGATCCAGCACAACAGGCAGCCACCCATCATTGCGATGAGCGCCGAATAGAAGCCGA
>NZ_JBFUJY010000001.1:345000-1188854 GCF_056401155.1 Sphingomonas sp. P4_G2
GGATCGTCGATCCGGGCGATCCCTCCCTGACGTGCCATCCGGTGATAGAGGTCGAAATCCTCGGCATAGAGATAATCGGGCCGGGTGAATTCGTCATTCGACGAAACGCGGTCGCGGCGCAGCATGACGGTTGACCAGACCAGCGGATTCTCGATCCATAACAGCCATTCGACCAGCCGCGGCGTCGTCACCGGCGACTTGATGCTCGACGTAACCGCGCCGTTCTCGAGAATCGCGGCGCTCGCCGCGACCAAGGCGATGCCGGGATGTGAGTCGAGAAAGGCGACCTGGCGCTCGAACCGGCCGGGCAGGCAGATATCGTCCTGGTCGAGCCCGGCGATATAGCGCCCGCGCGCCTCGGCGAAAGCGCGGTTGCGGCTGCGCACCGGGCCGGCATTCCGCTCGGCCGCGATGACGCGGAGGCGAGGGTCGGGACAGGCACGCAGCACCGCGAGGGTGTCATCGGTCGAGCAATCGTCGACCACGATCACTTCGAAATCGGCGAAGCTCTGCGCCCACAGGCTGTCGAGCGTCTCCCCGATCAGCGTCGCGCCGTTATAGGCGGCCATCACCACGCTGACGGTCGGGTCGGTCTGCGGGCCGCTCATGCCACTGCCCTTTGCCGCTCACCCAGCACCTGATCGACGATCATCTGGCCGACATCGTTCTGCCATTGCCACAGGCCATTGGCCTGACCGCGGAAGCTCGCCTCGCCGCCCATCCGACCCCAGGGCACGAACCCGGCCGCGAGCCCGATGCCGAACGCGCCGGGGATCGGCTGGTCGTGGGCGTCGAGGATGCGGCAATAGCGGTCGACCATCGGCCGCCCGGCATGCGCCGCGAGCGCGACCGGCGTTCCGTCGGTGTCGAGCAGAGATAAGGCGCGCGGGCGATAGCCCAAGGCGGCGATCACCAGATCGGCGGTCTCGACGATCGTCCGCGCCTCGACATCGTCCTCCGCGATGCGATGAACCGCCACGCGGGGATCCGGCACACGGCCGTCGACCTGCAACATGCGCAGCACAAGTTCGCGGGCTTCCAGGCGAAAACCGCCGAGGCGATAGACGAACCCCGAGACCGGGCAGATGTCGTCGGAGCCGAAATCGGTGAAATTGTCCGCCCGCGCCGCGGCTTCGCTATGGTAGAACGGCCGCAGCGGCCGGCGATGGAGCAGGGTGATGCCGCCGGCGCCGAAGGCGATCCCGGGACGGCTGCGCAACAGCAACGCGACGCTGGCGAGCGCGCTGGTCGAGCCGCCGATAACGACGACTTTCGGATTGCGTTTGCTGCGCAGCAAATCGGCCGCACGATCGAGCCCGCCCAAGGCGAGCAATTCGTCGGACTGGATCAGCCGGCCGGCCGCGAGGCGGTGCAACGGGGCGCCCGCGACGTCGCACGCCACCAGCCCGTCGAGCGGTTGGTGCCCGCCGGTCGCGATCACGATGTTATGCGATCGCCGCTCGCTCTCGCTGCCGTCGGCCAGCCGCCGCAGCCGCGTCGTCCAGCCGCCCTGCGGCGAGCGCCGCGCTTCGAGCACTTCGTGCCCGGTCGCGACATTGCCGCCATTGGCCGCGACGATCGCACCGAGCCGGTCGCCGGTCACGCGCAGCAACGGACCGGCATCGCTCAGCGGTACTCCGAGCGCGTCGACGAACCTGGCGACCTGCCGTGCCGCCGGATGATCGATCAGCGCGGCGATCTCCGGGTGCGGATTATTCCTGACCGCCGACAAAAAGGTCTCTGCGGTCGAATCCGACGAAATCGCATATTGCCCCAGCCGCCCGCCGCCGAGCGCATCGTCGCGTTCGACGACGGTCAGGCCCGCCCGCGCGAGCGCAACCAGCCGATCCTGTTTCGACGCGGCGGTGAGGAGCGCGGTCCCGGCCGGACCACCACCGACGATCAGCATCGCGTCGACGTCGCGCGCGCTCGCCGGCGTGCCCTGGGCGCGGATCGCAGCATTGACCCGCGCCGCGATGTGGTGCGCGTCGGCCGCGGTCATGCGATCGGAAATGGGGAGCGAGACGATGCGATCGGCGACACGGTCGGCGGCCGGGGTCGGACCGACAACGGCATGATCGCGGATCCACGGCTGCTGGCCGAGATGCGGACTGAAATAGGTGCCGCAGCCGATGCCGTCGGCGGCCAGTGCGGCGACGAAACGGTCGCGATCGATCTGGTCTGGGAGCAAAGCCGGCATGAATTGCAGAGCTCGGCGCGCCCCCTCGACCGCTTGCAACATCATGCCGTCGAGCGTTTGACGATAGCTTGCTTCGATCTCCGCGCGGCGTGCGGCCACATCGTCCAATTGGGCGAGCTTCAGCCGCGCCATCGCCGCGACCAATTCGGACATTTTGGCGTTCATTCCCGGCATCGCCGCCGAGCGGCTGCCGGCGAAACCGAAATTCGCCATCGCGCGCAGTTCGTCGATCAGGGTCGGGTCGCCGCAATGGATCAACCCACCCTCGGCGACCGCGAAGGTCTTGGTGGCGTGCAGCGAATAGACGATTGGAAAGGGTGCGCCCGCGCCGAATCCCTGGCCGCCGGTATCGATCGTGCCGAGTGAGGCGGCGGCATCCACGACCACGCCAACCTGGTGCCGCCGCATCATCCAGGCATAGCGGTCGAGGTCGATCGCATTGCCGAATGTCGCATAGGGTACCACGACCGCGATCTGCCCGGCATGCTTCTGAAGCAGGCGCTCCTCGGCGGCGGCGCACATCGACCAGTCGTCGGGGTCGATATCGGCGAGCAGCGGGGTCAGTGCGCACCATTCGGCGGCTTGCGCGGTCGCGGCGAAGGTGAAGGCGGGCATCAGCGCGAGCTTGCCCGCGCCGCGCTCGCGCCCCATCGCCTGACGGATTGCGAGCATCAGGCCCAAGGTCGCGTTGGCCACGCCGAGGCACGCGCCCTGGCCGCCGAACAGGCGATCGGTCGCTTCCGCCTCGAAGGCGCGAAGTTCCGGCCCGTTGTTCGAATAAATGCCCGATTGCTCGACGCGCGTCAGCACGTCGAGATGCTCGCTGAGACGCGGCGGATTGGGATCGACCAGCGGGTAGCGGAGTTGAACCATCGCCGTCCGGCTTAGCGGCGTGGACCTAAAAACAGGTTACTCTTGGCGGCGGACAGTTGCGTGGCTAACCTTCTCAAGAGAACACCAAGGAGACGCTGGCATGGCGGTCGAATTCCTCCTCAACGGTAAGCACATGTCGTTCGACGGCGATCCCGACACGCCGTTGCTCTGGGTGATCCGCGATCATGCCGGGCTGACCGGTACCAAATATGGCTGCGGCATCGCGCAATGCGGCGCCTGCACCGTCCATCTCGACGGCAAGAACCGGCGGTCGTGCGTGACGCCGATCGATACGGTCGCCGGCAAAACCGTGACAACGATCGAGGGCGTTTCGGGCCCGATCGCCGAGGCGGTGCAAAAGGCCTGGGTCGCGATCGACGTGCCGCAATGCGGCTTCTGCCAATCGGGCCAGGTGATGAGCGCGATCGGGCTGCTCAAGCAGAAGTCAAAGCCAACCGATGCCGATATCGATGCTGGGATGGCGGGCAATATCTGCCGTTGCGCGACCTATGTCCGCATCCGTCAGGCGATCAAGGACGCGGCCGCCGGCCCGAAGGTGTCGGCATGACCGCCGTCGCGACCGACCGCCGCCAGTTCCTCGCCGGGTCCGGCCTGGTGCTCGGCCTGGTGCTGCCGATGCGCGGTGCGAAAGCAATGGCTCCCGCCGGGCCGACCTTCGCGCCCAACGCCTTCGTTCGGGTTCTGCCTGACAACACGGTCAGCGTGGTGATCAAGCATGTCGAGTTCGGCCAGGGGCCGGCGACCGGCCTGACGACGATCGTCGCCGACGAGATGGATGCCGATTGGACCCAGATGCGCGTCGAATTCGCGCCGGCCAACGACCCGCTCTACAAGAACCTTGCCTTCGGCACGATGGGCACTGGCGGCTCGACCGCGATGGCCAATAGCTGGATGCAGATGCGCAATGCTGGCGCCGCGGCGCGCGCGATGCTCGCCGCCGCCGCCGCCAAGACCTGGGGCGTTCCGGTCGGCGAGATCAAGGTTGCCAAGGGCGTCGTCAGCCATGGCGCGAGGAAAGCGAGCTTCGGCGATCTCGCCGCGACTGCCGCGACGATGCCCGTCCCCGACAAGCCAATGCTCAAGACGCCCGAACAATGGACCCTGATCGGCACCGACGTTCCCAAGATCGACAGCCTGATCAAATCGACCGGCGCTGCGCAATTCACGATGGACATCAAGCGCCCGAACATGGTCGTGTCGGTGATCCAGCATCCGCCTGCGTTCGGCGGCAAGGTCAAGTCGGTCGACGACAAGGCGGCGCTGGCGGTGCCCGGAGTGGTCGCGGTCAAGCCGATCCCGCAAGGTGTGGTCGTCTATGCCAAGGACACCTATGCGGCGATGAAGGGCCGCAACGCGCTCACGGTCGACTGGGATCTTAGCCAGGCCGAGACGCGGTCGACCGAGGCGATGCTGCGCGACTATATGGCGCAGGCGGCGAATCCCGGCACGCAATGCGAAGCCAATGGCGACGCCGCCAAGGCGCTGGCCGGCGCCGCCAAGACGATCGAGGCGACCTATGTCTTCCCGTTCCTGGCGCACGCGCCAATGGAACCGATGGACGCTGTGATCGAATCCAAAGCGGGCGGCGCCGATTTCTGGTGCGGCAGCCAGTTCCAGGTCGGCGACACTGCTGCGGTGGCGGGCGTGCTCGGCGTGCCCTTCGCCGGCATGACGCTCCACGAGCAATATGCCGGCGGCAGCTTCGGCCGTCGCGCTACCCCTGACATGGGCCATGCGGTCGAATCCGCCCAAGCGGTCAAGGCGCTTGGCGGCACCCAGGCGGTCAAGCATATGTGGACCCGCGAGAACGACATCACTGGCGGCCGCTATCGCCCGCTGATGGTCCACAAGCTGCGTGGTGGGATCGACGCCAAGGGCGCGATCGTCGCGCTCGACGCGATCACCACCGGCCAGTCATTCATGATTGGCACGCCGTTCTTCGACGCCAAGGAGCCGTTCGACGACGCGATGGTCGAGGGACTGACCAAGTCGGCCTATGGCTTCCCCAATTACCGCGTCGGCGTGAACGTGATGAAGAACGGCGTGCCGACCCTGTGGTGGCGTTCGGTCGGCAACACCCACACGGCCTATGTCATGGAGACCTTCCTCGACCGGCTGATCGAGCTCGGCAAACAGGACCCCATCCAGGCGCGGCTCGCGCTGATGAAGGAAGAGCGCGCCAAGACCGTGCTCAAGCGCGTCGCCGAGCTTGCCGGCGGGCTGACCGCCAAATCCGGCCGCGCCCGCGGCGTCGCGTTCCACAAGAGTTTCGGATCCTTTGTCGCGCAGATCGCCGAAGTGTCGGTCGGCACTGACGGGCTGCCCAAGGTTCACAAGATCTGGGCGGCGATCGATTGCGGCGTGCCGATCAATCCCAACGTCATGCGCGCGCAGGTCGAAGGCGGGATCGGCTATGGCCTGGGTCACGCGCTCTATGCCGAGATCACGCTGGGCGAGGGCGGGGTGGTCCAACAGTCGAACTTCGACACCTATCGATCCATGCGGATCGGCGAGATGCCCGATGTCGAGGTCGCGATCATCAAGTCGACCGCCGATCCGACCGGGATCGGTGAGCCCGGGTTGCCGCCGGCCGCGCCCGCGGTCGCCAATGCCTGGCGCCGGCTGACCGGCAAGGTGGTCGAACGATTGCCGTTTGCTCATCCCTCCAACCTCGCGACCCTGGGAGGCAAGGCATGATCCGGGGTATGATTTCGCTCCCGCGCTTCGGCGTCGTCGCGCTCATCGCCTCGGTGATCATCCTGCCACTGTCGATCGCGCGTGGCGGAGAAGCATCGGGGCTGAAGCCCGCCAGCGCATTCGCCGGCATCGCCGATCGCAACGCGCGCTCGGCGGCGATCTTCACCGAAATGGGCAAGGTGCTGATGTCGCCGCGCTGCCTCAATTGCCATCCGCGCACCGACAGCCCGACCCAGGGCGATGCGATGCTGCTCCATTCGCCGCCGGTGACGCGCGGGCCGGATGGGTTCGGCGCGCCGGGGATGGAATGCGCGACCTGCCACGGTCCGCGCAACGCCGCCTTCGGCAATGGCGGTGGATCGGTGCCGGGCAATCCCAAATGGCATTTGGCACCGCGCAGCATGGCCTGGCAGGGACTGACGCTCGGCCAGATCTGCGCGGTGATCAAGGATACGAAGAAGAATGGCGGGCTCAGCCTCGAGCAATTGATCGACCATAATGGCAAGGATGAGCTGGTCGGCTGGGGCTGGAAACCGGGACCGGGCCGTATCCCCGCGCCGGGGACGCAGGCCGAGTTTGGAGAATTGACGAAAGCCTGGGTGGAAAGCGGGGCTGCCTGTCCGAAGTGAGCTATTCCCCTCCCTTCCAGGGAGGGGTTAGGGGTGGGTGCGACCGAAGGGAGCTCGCTCCGCTCGCCACCCACCCCCGACCCCTCCCTTCCAGGGAGGGGAGTTCGCGGCGCCGCACCTCAACCCGCAGCAAAATGCTCGCTTGACGTAATCGGCACCGAGACTCAGGATGCTCCCATGACAAGCACCGATCCAGCCGCGTTCTTTCGCGAGATGCTGGGCGAATGGGAGAAGATGGCCAACAAGGTCGGCGGCGACTTCGCCCGCTCCGACGAATTCACCCGTGCGATGCACGGCGCCACCGCCGCGACGATGAGCACGCAGGAAGCAATCAGCGCGATGATGACCCGCGCGCTCGCCGCCGCCAACATGCCGAGCCGGACCGAGATCGAGGATCTGTCGGCGCGCCTGGGGCGGATCGAGGATCAGCTCGGGCGGATCGAGGCCAAGCTCGGCGGCAAGCCCGAACGTCCTGCTCGGCCCAAGCCGAGCCGCACGCGCAAGCCTCCGGAGAAAAAGAGCTGACCGCGCCGCCAACCCGTATTCCTGCGACCGCAGGAATCCAGGGTAACGGGCGGGTCGCTTGCGGCCCTGGGCTCCTGCTTTCGCAGGAGCACGACTAAGTGGCGACCGCGACTGCCGCCTTTGACCTCGCCGACGGCGCCGCACGCGAGTTCGAACGCGCGATGCAGCGCAATCTCAAAGGGCTCGATTACTTCCAGACCAGCGGCCCGACGCTCGGCGCCACCCCCAAGGACGTGCTGATCGAGCGCGGCACGATGCGGCTCTATCATTACCATCCGCGCACCGACGATGTGTACCGCGTGCCGCTGCTGCTGGTCATGGCGACGACCAATCGCGGTTATATTTTCGACATGGTGCCGGGGCAGAGCCTGGTCGAATATCTGCTCGACGCCGGGTTCGACGTCTTCATGCTCGACTGGGATGCGCCGCGCGCCGACGAGCGCAACCTCAGCCTCGAAAGCTATGTGCTCGACTTCCTGCCCGCCGCGGTCGCGCGGGTGAAGGAGGAGACGAGCGAGGACGACGTCACCGTCGTCGCTTATTGCTTCGGCGGCGTGTTGTCGCTGTTGTGGGCGTCGCTCCACCCCGATGACGGGCTGGCCAACCTGGTCACCTTCACCACGCCGGTCGATTTCTCCAGGATGGAGATGTTCCAGAGCTGGGCCGATCGCCGCTTCTTCGACGTCGATCGTCTGGTCGACACGTTCGGCAATTGCCCGGGCGACTATCTCTACACCGCGTTCGACATGCTGCGTCCCGGCCAGCGCGCGGCGGGCAATATCCGGCTCTACGACAATCTGTGGAACGACGATTTCGTGAAATCGTATCGCATGTTCGATCGCTGGTCGGCCGACACATTGCCGCTGGCGGGCGAGTATTTCCGCCAGACCACCAAGAAATTGATGTGGGGCAACGAGTTGCTCGAGGGCAACCTCGAGGTCGGCGGGCGCCGCGTCGATCTCGGTAATATCAATGTGCCGTTCCTCCACGTCGCCGCCGAGCACGACCATATCGTCCCGACTGCCGCCTCGGCGCCGCTGATCGGGATGGTCGGATCGAAGGACAAGAACGAGATCGTCCTGAAAGGCGGCCATGTCAGCCTGGTCGCCGGTGGCAATGCGATCAAGCGGCTGTGGCCCAATCTGGTCGAATGGCTGGGAGTGCGATCGATATGAGCCATGCCATCCGCCGCTTCCGTTCCGATGACGCCGAGGCGATGGTCGGCTTTGCCCGGTCGTTGCCCGAACACGATCTGCTGTTCCTCAGCCGCGACGTGCGCGAACCGCGCGTCGTCGCCGCCTGGCTCAAGGCGATTGAGGACGGCGAGATCGACAGCCTGATCGCCGAGGATGGCGGGCAGATCGTCGCCACCGCTGCTTTGGTCCGCGATCCGTTGAGCTGGAGCGCGCATGTCGGCGAAGTGCGGTTGCTGGTCGCGCCCGAACGACGCGGCGCGGGGCTGGGCAGCGATCTGCTCCAGGGCGTTTTCATGATCGCCAAGGATCGTGGGCTCAGCAAGCTGGTCGCGCGGATGACGGTCGACCAGGTCGGGTCGATCGCTTTGTTCGAAGGCGTGGGGTTCCGCGCCGAAGCGATGCTCAAGGATCAGGTGCGCGGCGCGGACGGCCGCAGCCACGACGTCGCGATCCTGAGCTACGACGCCGCGCGCGTCGCCGCGCTGCATGCTGCGACAGGGATCGAATGAGGGGGCGGCGCGTAAGTGCCGGGTAAGGAGCCACAATGCCGCAGACTGACGTACAGACCAAACCACCCTCCGCGCTGCTCGCGCTGACCGAATTGCCCCGCGCGCTGGCCGAACTCGGCGCGCTGCCCTGGGCGGCACCCTTGCTCGCCACCGCGCCGCGCGGCGATGGGCATCCGGTGATGGTCCTGCCGGGATTCGTCACCAGCGATCGCTCGACCACGGTGCTGCGCGCCTTCCTCAAAGGGCTCGGCTATGACGCGCATGCTTGGGAACTTGGCCGCAATCTCGGCCCCAAGGCGATTGGTCACCAAGGCGAGAAACTGATCGCGCGCATTCTCGAAGTGCACGAGGCGACCGGCAAGAAAGTCAGCCTGATTGGCTGGAGCCTGGGCGGGGTGATGGCGCGGCTGGTCGCCAAGCGCATCCCGCACGCGGTGCGCCAGGTCGTCACCCTGGGCTCGCCCTTTTCGGGCAGCCCCAAGGCGTCGAACGTCTGGCGCGCTTATGAGATGCTGACCGGGCAGAAGATCGACGATGCGCATACCAGGTCGCAACTGAACGAGGTTTCCGCACCGCCGTCGGTCCCCTCGACCGCGATCTATTCGCGCTCCGACGGCGTGGTGGCGTGGCAGAATTGCTGCGAGGAAGTCGGCCCGACCAGCGACAATATCGAGGTCTATGGCAGCCATTGCGGCCTGGGGATCAACGCCAGTGTGCTCTACGCAGTGGCGGACCGTCTGGCGCAGCCGGAGGATGACTGGCACCCGTTCGAGCGGACGGGGTTGCGGGCGTTGGTGTATCCGTCGGCGGGGCACGCCTAGACAAGCCCCGCGCGCGGACACTGGCGAAAATGCGCACTCTCGATGCAACCGCCGACTTCTTCACGCCCGCTCGGGTCGTTGCAGAATCTACCAAGGGTCTTCCGTAGCGGGCACCATTTCGCACCGTCTGAGAAAAGCTCTCCACGTCGGATCACGGCCGTCGAAATAGACGCTTCGCAATTCGCCATTTGCTAGCGGTATGAATATCCGCATGGCCCGATGGGTTAGGATGTGACCGATTGACGGAAATGGGAGTTCCGAAAGGTGGCGGGGATAGGCTTCGAGCGCCGCTCGGCCGATCGGTACGATGATCCTGTTGCCGTAGTTCGACATCCTAACTTTCTCGCGGATATCGTCGACACTTAGATCGACTTCCGGGAAGTCAGGGCCGTTATGGTCAACCCCTGGCGCGCGTTGTTCCTCCGCGCGTTGGCCGTATTCGAGATTCTTGAGTTCGGCGACGGTCGGCAAGCCTTTCAGCCTAATGTCGATTGCGAGTTCGCCAAGACTGCCGTCGACGGTGTAAATTTCATCCTCAGCATCAGGAATCTCTCCCTGCGGGCCCTCAACAAAACCCGCGAAGCATATCACCCGTAGCTCCACGCCATGACCGGCATGGTCGAGATCGGAGCGTGTCAACTCGGTCGCCAGGTGAGGCATGCGCCAGTTTTCCGATCCTGTTTCGGACCAATGCCCCGGCGGAAAGTCGTTCAGCGGCGCTTGGGCCTTGATCTGACAAGCACACAAAGGTCCTGCCAGCACCGCTGCCAGCAGGGCTGCCGCTCCACGCCGCATCGCGCTTGCTACTTCTTCCCTTCCCCAACGGCATCACGTCCGAATCGCAGGATCAGTTCACCAATCTCTCGCGCATGCGCCAGTGCCCGGGCGCCCTGTTGCTTGAGATAGTCGCCCTGGATCTTGGCGACTTCCGCCGGGTTCTTCGCGCTCGCCGCCGCGCGCATCGCGGCGAAGGCCTGGTGCGTATTCTCCTCGGCATGCTCGATCATCTTCATGCTGACCGCCGAGCCCTGCTTGGCGATCTTCTCGCTTGAGGCTTTGATCTTTTCGCCTGATTTCTTGAGGGTCGCGCGCGCGCCCTCGACGCGGTCGGCGGCGGCCTTGGCGCTCCCGGCTACCTTGTCGGTGGCGTCCTTGGCGGCCTTCGCCGCGCGGTCGGTTGCCTTCTTGGTCGCCGCGGCGGCCTTGTCCGTCGCGTCCTTGGCGCGCTTCGCACCCTTATCGATCGCGTCCTTGACCTTCTTCGCCATCACTTTGCTCCTTTGGCACGAGGTGCCCGCTTGGCGGCGGGTTTGGCAGGAATTTTGGGTTTAGCGGCCGCGCGCGGTTTCGCCGCGGCGCGGGGTTTTGGCGCAGGCTTGTTCTGGTTGGCGGGCTTGGTGGCCGGTTGCGTCGCCGCGGCCTTCAGCGCCTCGAACGACTCCCGCAGCGCCTGGGCGTAATTGTCCGGATCGGGCAGCATGTCGCGATCGGCGGTGAACGACACCGCGATCGTGTCGCCGTACGAATAGACCGGGTTGATCAGGCCCATCGAGTCGAACACCGGCGCGGTGCCGTACATCGCCAGCATCTTCGCGCCGCAGAAATAGAGCGGCACGCGCGGGCCCGGAATATTGGTGACGACGCAGTTGAATGCCGGCGCGTGCATGTTGGCGGCACCCACCCGCGTGTAGAGGCGAGCGCCAAGCCCGGCGAGGCCCGACGGGATCAGCTTCGAGTAATCCGCCAGGGTCCGCGCGCCGACCGCATTGGTCATCGCCTTCGAATTGACCGCCTCGCCATGGACGAAGCGCAGCCGCTCGAGCGGGTCGGCGATCTGCGTGCCCAGCCCGACCACCATCGCCGAAACGAGATTGCCGAGCGAAGCCTTCTCGCCTTCCTGCCGCACCGAAATCGGCGCCATCGCGGTCAGCGTCTCCTTGGGCAATTCGCCCTTGTCGAGCAGGTAGCTGCGTAGCGCGCCGCCAACCACGGTCAGGATGACGTCGTTGACCGTCGCATCGGGCACCACGTCCTTGACCGCGCGCACCTCGGCCAGCTTGAACGGCACCGCGTCCCACACGCGATGCGCGCCGACCTTGCCGTTGAACCGCGTGTTGGGCGCAGGGCGGGTGTTCTTGAGGGAGACGTCGCCCTTGCCCGCCTGCACCGCGAGCTTGGCCATGCCGGGCAGCGAGCGGCCAATCGTCTCGGCGATGCGCATCGGCTGGAGCAGATTGTTGAAATAACTGCGCGTCAGCAGATCGGCGACGCGCGGCATGTTCTCGGGCTGCCAGGTGTCGGGCTTGTCGGGCGTCGCCATCAACGGGTCGAGGTCGTGGACCGCTGCCGACATCTCGACTCCCGACATGCCGTCGATCGCGGCGTGATGGACCTTGGAGACGAGCGCGAAGCACCCCGGTGGCAGACCGGGGATGTTGTCCAGCCCCTCGACCACGGTGAATTCCCACAAGGGCTTCGACAGATCCAGCGGGCGCGCGTGCAGCCGCGCGACCTGGATGCAGAGCTGGCGCCAGTCGCCGGGCTTGGGCAAAGCGATGTGGCGGACATGGAATTCGAGGTCGAACTCGGGATCCTCGATCCAATAGGGATGGTCGACGTCGAACGGCACGCGGACCAGCCGCTGGCGGAAACTGCGCGCGCCCTGCAGCCGGCTGGCAATGAAGCGGAGGATGTCCTTGAACCGCACGAACCCGCCGGGCGAGGTCGATGGATCGTAGATGCCGACCGATCCGATATGCATCGGCGTGTGCGGAGTTTCGAGATAGACGAACGACGCATCCTGCGCGCTCAATTGCTGCATCAGGCTCTCTCCCCATGCGCCGGCGCAGGCCGGTCGGGGAGGGAGCGTATCATGGGGAGGAGCCGGGAGCGAATCGCCAACAGCCGTCACCCCAGCGAAAGCTGGGGTCTCAAGAGGCGGCGCGATGCGGCCAATTCTCCCTCTCCCCTTGTGGGAGAGGGAGGGAGCGGCGTAGCCGCGGAAGGGTGAGGGGGGAGTTGCGAGCGATACCGCCTGTGAGTCCCCCTCATCCTTCCGGCGCTTCGCGCCTCCCTCCTTCTCCCACAAGGGGAGAAGGAGTTTTTACGCCGCCACTTGCTCCAGCTTCTCGCTCGCTTCCAGCCACGCAGCTTCCGCCGCCTCGATCTTCGCCTCGACCTCGGCACGGTGCTTCATCAGCGCCGTCATCGTCAGCTTGGCGAGATCCGGCGCCGCTGACGACGGATCGAACATCGCGCGATCGATCACGCTGCGCTGCTCGGTCAGCCTCGCCAGCTCGGCCTCGGCTGCCTTGGCCGCCTTGCGCAGCCCCTGGCTCTGTTCGCGCGCTTCGGCGGCGGCGCGGCGGGCGTCCTTGCGGCTGACCTTGGCCTCGGACGACCCTTCGCTCCCGGCATCCTTCGCCAGCACGAACGCGATATAATCGTCCAGATTGCCGTCGAAATCCGACGCGGTGCCGTTGTCGACCAGCACCAGCCGGTCGGCGCTCATCTCGAGCATGTGGCGGTCGTGGCTGACGATCACGACGGCGCCCGAATAAGCGTTGAGCGCCTGGACCAGCGCCTCGCGGGCATCGACGTCGAGGTGGTTGGTCGGCTCGTCGAGGATCAGCAGGTGCGGCGCCTCGCGCGTGATGAGCGCCAGCGCCAGCCGCGCGCGCTCGCCGCCCGACAATTTGCCGACCATCGTCGTCGCCTTGTCGCCCGAGAAACCGAAGCGGCCGAGCTGCGCGCGCACCGCGCCCGGCGTCGCGCCCTTCATGATCCGCGTCATGTGCTGGAGCGGGGTGTCGCCGCTGTCGAGCTCCTCGACCTGATACTGGGTGAAATAGCCGACCTTCATCTTGCCGGTCGCGTTCATCGCGCCTTCCATCGGCGCGAGCTGGGCTGCAAGCAGGCGCGCGAGCGTGGTCTTGCCGTTACCGTTGCGGCCGAGCAGCGCGATGCGATCGTCGGGATCGAGCCGCAAATTGAGCTTCCTGAGCACCGGCGTCTCGCCGTAACCGACCGCCGCCATGTCGAGCGTGATCAGCGGCGGGCGCAATTCGCCGGGATTGGGGAAGTCGAAGCTCAACGACGGATCGTCGACGATTTCGGCGATCGGCTGCATCCGCGCGAGCGCCTTGGCGCGGCTCTGTGCCTGTTTGGCGGTCGACGCGCGTGCCGAATTGCGCGCGATATAATCCTGCAATTTCTCGCGCTCGGCCTGCTGCTTGGCGCGCGCCGAGGCGGCCTGTGCCTGGCGCTCGGCGCGCTGGCGCTCGAACGCGTCGTATCCGCCCGGATAGAGCCAGGTCTTGCCGCGCTCGAGATGCAGGATGTGGTCGACGACGTTGTTGAGGAAGTCGCGCTCGTGGCTGACCAAAACGATCGTCGCGGGATAGGATTTGAGGAAATCCTCCAGCCACAGCACCGCTTCGAGATCGAGGTGATTCGACGGCTCGTCGAGCAGCAGCAGGTCGGGTTGCGAGAAGAGCAGGCTGGCAAGCGCGACGCGCATCCGCCAGCCGCCCGAGAAACTGTCGAGCGGGAGATGCTGCGCTTCCTCGTCGAAGCCCAAGCCAACCAGGATTCGTGCGGCGCGCGACGGTGCGGTATGCGCGTCGATCGCATTCAGCCGCTCGTGGATTTCGCCCAGACGATCGGGGTCGTGGCTGGTTTCGGACTCATGCATCAACGCGGCGCGCTCGACATCGGCGGCGAGCACGGTCTCGAACGGTGTCGCGGCGCCCGCCGGCGCGTCCTGCGCGATATAGCCGAGCCGGCTGCCGCGCGGCATGTCGACCGACCCGGTATCGGGCTCGAGCATCCCGGCGATGACGCGGACGAGCGTCGTCTTGCCGGCGCCGTTGCGCCCGATCAGCCCGACGCGGCTGCGCGGCGGCAGCTTCGCGGTGGCGCCGTCGATGATCGTCCGCCCGCCGAGGCGGACCGTGATGTCGGTCAGATTGAGCATGAGGGCCGCGCCTGTAGCAGGTGGTGACGGGCTTGCCTATCCACAGGCAGGCAGCGCCTTTATTTACTGCGCGCTACCCAAAACCGTCACCCCGGCCTTGTGCCGGGGTCCAACGGGCGGCAAGCGGCGGAGGCGAGGCTCGAGCGAGTCCCAGTTGCGCTTTGGACCCCGGCACAAGGCCGGGGTGACGAGGAATGAAGTGACCGACCTAGCGATTCTCTACGAACATCCTCAGTGGTTCGCCCCGCTGTTCGCCGCACTCGATCGCCGCGGCGTTTCCTACAATTCGTTCGGTCCCGACGGCTATTGGAACCCGGCCAACACCGAAATCCCCGCGCCGGTGGTGCTCAACCGCATCGCGATGTCGAGTTTCCTGCGCGCCGACGAGCATCCGATCTTCCACACTATGGCCTTACTCGATCACTGGCGCCGCTCGGGCGCACGCGTGGTCAACGGCGCCGACGTCATGGCGATCGACGCGTCCAAGGCGCGCCAGCTCGCGCTGATCGCCGGCCTGGGCCTTGGCATTCCCGAAACCCGCGTCGTCCATCGCGCCGCCGATATCGAAGCGGCCGCGGCGACCTTGTCGTTCCCGCTGGTGGTGAAGGCCAATATCGGCGGGTCGGGCGCCGGGATCATGCGCTTCGACAATATGGCCGAGCTGCGCTGGGCGGTGGCCGAGAAGCAATTGCCGGTCAGCGTCGATGGCGTCCTGTTGGTGCAGGATTATGTGCCGGCGCGCGGCGGGACGATCACGCGGATCGAGACGCTGAACCGCAAATACCTTTACGCGATCGAGATTGTTGGCGGCGGCGCGTTCGACCTGTGTCCGGCCGATGCCTGCGTCGCCGATTCGACCATCAGCATGAAGGCGATCGAGCCCGCGCCCGAGCTGATCACGGCGGTAGAGACCATCTCCCGCGCGATGAACCTCGACGTCGGCGGGATCGAAGTGATGATCGACGACCGCGACGGCACGCCGCGCTTCTACGATATCAACGCGCTGTCGAATTTCGTCGCCCAGCCGCTGAACGTGCTCGGCTGGGATCCGCACGAAAAGCTGATCGACTGGCTCGACACTCTCATTGCGGAGGCCGAATCCTGATGCGCTACGGTTACTGGATGCCGGTGTTCGGCGGCTGGCTCAGGAACGTCCCCGATGAGGGGATGCAGGCGAGCTGGGATTATGTGAAGCGGCTGACCCAGCGGTCGGAGCAATGGGGCTATGACCTGTCGCTGATCGCCGAGCTCAATCTGAACGACATCAAGGGTGTGGAGCAGCCCGCGCTCGATGCCTGGTCGACCGCGGCGGCGCTGGCGGCGGTGACCGACAAGATCGAGCTGATGGTCGCGGTACGCCCCAATTTCCACCACCCGGCTTTGTTCGCCAAAGCGGCGGCGAATATCGATCGTATCTCCAACGGGCGGCTCGCGCTCAACGTTGTGTCGTCCTGGTGGGCGGACGAGGCGCGGCAATATGGCTTGCAGTTCGATCAGCATGACGATCGCTACGCGCGGACCGAGGAATGGCTGAAGGTGGTCGACGGGCTGTGGACCAAGGAACGCTTCAGCTTCGACGGCCAGTTCTACAAGACCGAGGATGCGATCTGCTCGCCAAAACCCGCCAAACGCCCGACGGTCTATGCCGGCGGCGAGAGCGAGAAGGCCAAGACGATGATCGCGGCGCAATGCGACGCCTATGTGATGCACGGCGATCCGGCCGAGGCGATCGCGCCCAAGATCGCCGATATGGCGGCACGGCGCGAGGCGGCCGGCGGCGCGCCGATGCACTACGGCATGGCGGCCTATGCGATCGTCCGCGACAGCGAGGCCGAGGCCAAGCGCGAGCTCGACCGCATCACCACGGTCAGCGACCTGCCCGCCGGCTATGCCAATTTCGACCAATGGCTGTCGGGCACCCAGCTTGAACGCGAACTCAAGATCCAGGAATATTCGGTGTCGAACCGTGGACTGCGCCCCAATCTGGTCGGCACGCCCGAACAGCTCAAGGAGCGCATCGCCGAATATGAAGATGCCGGCCTCGACTTGTTGCTGCTCCAGATGAGCCCGCAAACGGAGGAGATGGAGCGGTTCGCGGTGCAGGTGATGGGCACCGCCTGAGCGTCTAGGGTTGTTTCAGCAAAGCTGAAACGGTTGCGGCACCGGCCCGCTCCCCCCACCCGGCCTCCCAATCAGGATATTCTATGGGAAGCCGGGTGGGGGAGCGGGCCGGCACCGATCAGCAAGGCTGAAAACGACCCTAACCGGCTGCGCGTCGCCTGATCGCGGTGGGTGGGCGGCGATAGACCTGTTGGAACGCGGCGTTGAACGATCGCACGCTGCCGAAGCCCGAGGCGAGCGCGATCTCGGTCATGCCGAGGTCGGTGCTGTCGATCAGCCGCTTGGCGCGCTGAATCCTCGCCGTGCGCGCCGCCGCGAGCGGTGTCGTGTCGAGATAGCGCCGGAACAACCGCGACAAATGACGCCCGCCGATCCCCAGGCGCTCGGCCAGGGCCTCGACGCCGGCCTGATCGAGCGCACCCTGCTCGATCAGCCGGAGTGCGCGATCGACGGTGGCGCGCGCACCGCGCCAGGCTGGCGAATGCTGCGCGGTTTCCGGCCGGCAGCGCAGGCATGGCCGGAAGCCGGCTGCTTCCGCCGCGGCGGCGCTTGGGAAATAGCGGACGTTGCGCGACATGGGCTGGCGCACTGGGCAGACCGGCCGGCAATAGATCCGGGTCGAGGTGACGGCGATGAATATCGCGCCGTCGAACGCGGCATCGCGCGCGTAGCGCACACGCTCGCAGAATTCGAAATCGAGTTCGGCTGGCGGGTCGGCGGGCCGTGTCATCACCATCCAACTATAAATGGTCGCGCTCGCCCTGTCGCCCGATCCCGTTGACCGCGTCCGAATCCTGCCAGCCGGATTGGGGCAATGGCGATATCCGATGGTGATCCAACGATCGGAGAGAATGTCATGGCCTCGATTCATCATCAGACTTTCATCGCGGCGAATCCCGACGAGGTGTGGAACGCCGCGCGCGATGTCGGCCGGTTGCACGATCGCCTCGTGCCGGGTTTCGTCACCGCCACCGAGATGCTGCCCTGCGAGGGCGCGCCGGTCCGCCGGGTCACCTTCGTCAATGGGCAGGTGTTCGACGAGACGATCGTCTCGATCGACGATGATGCGCAGCGTCTGGTCTGGACGATCAAGGAGTTCGAGCATCATAACGGCGTCCTGACCGTCACGGCCGCGGCCGATGGCACGCACGTCGCCTGGATCGCCGATCTCCTACCGGACGCGCTGGTCGATCAGGTCTCGCCCGCGATGGCGCATGGATTGGCGATGATGAAGGCGCATTTCGAGGGAAGCCGCTGAGCCGCGCGTCGCCGCTCGACGTTCGATTCGCGGCCGCCTCGGCGCTGTGATAAAACGCCCGTGACTCCGCGAAAGATGGAGTGTCGGGCGCATCACGCATGGGGAGACATGCCATGGCTGCCGCTATCGACGACGCGAAATTTCATGCCTTTGTCGGAAAGATGCTGGGAGATTTGGGTGGCGCGATGAGTGTGCCGACCGTCCGCCTGGGCCTTCGTCTGGGGTTGTTCGACGCTTTGGCCGACGCTCCGGCGACCGCCGCCGAGTTGGCGCATCGCGCGGGCGGCCTGCACGAACGCTATGTGCGCGAATGGGCGCTGGCCCAGACGGCGAACGGCTATGTCGACTACGATCCGGCCAGCGAGCAGTTCAGCCTGTCGCCCGAACAGGCGATGGTGTTCCACCACCGCGACAGCCCGGTCTATCTCGCCGGCGCGTTCGAGCTGGTCGCCGCGATGATCGAGGCCGAGCCCAAGGTCGAGGAATGCTTTCGTGAGGGCAAGGGCGTGCGCTGGGGCGACCATGCCGGGTGCCTGTTCTGCGCGACCGGTGCCTTTTTCCGCCCGGGCTATGTCAACAATATCGTGCAGGCTTGGATTCCCGCGCTCGACGGGGTGGAGGCCAAGCTGCACGCCGGCGCGCGGGTTGCAGATGTCGGGTGCGGTGTCGGATTTTCGACGCTGCTGATGGCTGAGGCCTATCCCGAGAGCAATTTCGTCGGATACGATTTCCACGAGCCGTCGATCGACGAAGCGCGGCGCCATGCCGGCGAGCATGGGCTGGGCGATCGCGTGCGGTTCGAGGTGGCGACCGCGAAGGATATCGCCGAACAGGGCTTCGACCTGATCACGATGTACGATTGCCTGCATGACATGGGCGACCCGCGCGGTTGCGCTGGGCATATGCGGCGCATCCTGGCGCCGGGCGGCAGCTGGATGATCGTCGAGCCGATCGCCGGCGACGCGCCGGCGCAGAATATGAACCCGGTCGGCCGGCTCTATTACAATGCCTCGACGATGATCTGCGTGCCGACCTCGCTCGATCAGGAAGTCGGCGAGGGCCTGGGCGCACAGGCCGGCGAGGCAAAGCTGACCGAGGTCATCCGGCAAGGCGGGTTCGAGTCAGTCCGGCGCGCGGCGGAGGGACCGTTCAACATGGTGCTCGAGGCGCGGTGAGGTCGGAGAATCGGTCGGAGTGGCGGTCGAGGATCAGCCGCCCGCCGTCCCTGCGGTGGAGCCTTCCGGATTTGGCGTGCCGCGAGGCGTGATCGCGATCAGGAAGGCGACCGCCGTCCCGATGCAGAGCTGGAACGGAAAGGCCAGGTGGCATAGCGCCGTCGGCAGGCCGATCGCCGTGGCGATCCCCGGCTGGAGCAGGAGCACCGTGACGAAACCGGCGATCAGCGATGCGATCACCGATCCGCTATTCCCGCGCGGTGTCAGGACGGCGGCGAAATAGACGCCGAGCAATCCGGCATAAGCGAACACCATCACCTGCAGCGCGAACTCGAGCAGGCCGAGCTTGGCATAATGTTGCCAATAGAAGGACAGCACCGCGACCCCGAGCATCGCCACGCCGATCACGCCCATCCCGGCGCGCCCGGCCTGGACATAGTGATATTCGGCGGCCGCGCTTCGCCGCTCGCGCCAGGGCCGGTAGAAATCCTGGATCAGCACCGAGGACATGGCGTTGAGCGCGGAATTGGTGGTGGCGACGGCGGCGGCGACGATGCCCGCAGTGACCAGCCCGCGCAGCCCCGACGGCAATTGCGTCAGGATATAGTGCATGAAGATGCTGATCTTCTCGCCATCGAACGCCTGGCCGGCGATCGCGGTGGTGCCGCCCATCAACTCGGCGCGATCGTAAAAGACGTGGAGCAGCAGCCCGATCGTGATGAAGATCGCCACTACCGGCACCGTGGCGAACACCGACCAATAGAGGCTGCGCGCGCCGGTCTTCGCATCGCGGCACGCGAGCAGCCGCTGCGTCGTGTCCTGGTCGAGCCCCGACGACGCGACGTAGAGCAGCGCGATCCCGGTGACGATCGCGAGCAGCGAAAAGGGCTTGGACGGATCGAGCGAGAAGTCGAACAGACGCAGTTTGTCGACATTGCCTGGCGCGTGCGCGAGGCCCTGAAAGATCTCCGCATTGGTCGCCGGGATCGACAGGCGCAGGAACACCAAAACCGCGATCGCCGAGCCGAGGAAGATCACGAACTGGAAGAGATCGATCCACAGCACCGATCGCAATCCGCCGACGAAGGTCGACAGGAAGCTGGCGACGACCAGCACCGTCGCCGCGATCACGATACCCTGCGCGCTGACCGTCGACGTCATCACCATCGCGACGGCGATCGCCGCGAGATAGAGGCGCGCCCCATTGGCCAGCACGCGTCCGACCAGGAACATCGCGCCCGTGCAGCGCGTCGCCAGCATCCCGTAGCGCAGGGTCAGCAGTTCGTAGACGGTCGTCACGCGTGCGGCATAGAAACGCGGGATCAGGACGCGCGCGACGAAGATCGCGCCGATCAGGCCGCCCAGATTGGTGCCGAGATAAGTGAAGTCGCCATGATAGCCGAAATCGGGCCCGCCCAGGAACGTCGCGGCCGACTGGGTCGCGGACAGAACCGAGATCGCGGCGAGCCAGGCGGGGACGTTGCCGCCGGCGAGGAAATACTCCTTCGCGGTGCCGGTATGTCGAGGCGTGAACCACCAGCCGCCGACGACGAGCAGCGCGATGTAGAAGAGGATCACGACCCAATCGAGCAGGCCGAATGGCAGCGACGTCGCCATCAGTAGAACAGATAGCGCGCGCGGCGCGCCTTGAAGCGGTTGAGGTCGGCCTGCCAGCTCGCCGCGATCGCCCGTGGGTCCTTGCCGGCCTTGATCTGGTCGAACACCGTGCGGTTGCGCAGCAATCGGTCGACGCGATCGATCTGGAACGCCGCGCCGTACAGTTTCCACAAGCTGGCGACGATCTCCACGCCCAGTGCCGGCGCGTCGAGCCGCCTGCGGTCGTGGATCAGGATTTCGACGCCTTCGACGCGTTGCCCGGCGAATGGGTAGAGTTTGTCGGCCGCCGCCACATAGCTCACCGGCAGGAAGCTGACTCCCGGGATCGCGCGCGCGTTTAGATAAGCGGCAAGTTCGGTGCCCTTGATCCATGGCGCGCCGAAGCGGAGAAACGGCGCGTCGCCGGGTCCCTTGATGTTGACGTTGGTCCCTTCGAGCAGAGCGGTGCCGGCGTACGCGGTCGCCTGGTTCACGCTGCGCAGATTGGGCGAGGGGTTGATCCACATAAGCCCGGTATCGTCATACCAGTCGCCGCGCTTCCAGCCGGTCATGCGGATCACGGTGAGCCGCGCGCCGATCCGCTCTTCGCCGTTGAACATCCGCGCCAGTTCGCCGAGCGTCATCCCGGGGCGCATCGGCTCGGGGAACGGCGTGGTATAGTCCTCGATCCCCGCGGTGGAGACCGGTCCCTGCACCGCGATCCCGTTGATCGGATTGGGCCGGTCGAGCACGATTACCTCGACCTTGTTGGCGGCCGCTGCCCGGAGGAAATATTTGGTCAGCGTCTGGAAGGTCCAGTAGCGCACGCCGACATCCTGCAGGTCGATGACGATTGCATCGAGGTTGGTGAGCTGCTGCGCGTTGGGATGCCGCTCGGCGTCGGTTTTGCCGTACAGGCTGACGATCGGCAGCCCGCTGGCTCTGTCCATCTCGTCGTCGATATTGGTGTCGTCGGTCGCGGCGTCGATGCCATGCTCGCCGCTGAACAGTCGCACCACATCGAGCCCCGGCACCGCGGCGTGCGCGTCTTCGCGCAGCACGTCGATCGTGCGGCGCCCCTGGCCGTCCCTGCTCACCGGGTTGGCGAGGATACCGAGTCGCAGATGCCCGCCATGGCGTGCCGCGATCTCACGTAACGGTGCAAACCGCTGGTCCTCCAGCACGTCGATCCCCGTCCGCACACGCGCGGCGGCGGGCGTCGCCGCGACCAGTGCGAGCAGCACGAGGAAGAGCCCGCGCCTCATTGTTTCGGGGCGGTCCCGTCCAGCACCGACAGCACCGCCGTGTGGATCGCCGGTCGCGCCTGACCGATCAACGCATTGTTGCGGGTCGGATTGACCCGGTTGGTCAGCAGGACGACGAACGCGTCGCGATCGGGGTCGATATAGATCGACGTGCCGGTGAAGCCGGTATGGAGGATCGCATGCGGCGAGGCGAGCGGGCCGGCAAAGCCGCCGGGCGTCGGCATGTCCCAGCCGAGCGCACGCGAGCTGCCGGGTGGCAGGTTCTGCGGGGTTTCGAACAAGGCGATCGTGCTCGCCTTGATCAGCCGCTTGCCGCGATAGCTGCCATGGTTGAGGTAGAGTTGCGCGAACGCCGACAGATCCCGCGCGGTCGAGAACAGGCCGGCGTGACCCGCGACGCCGCCCATCATATAGGCATTCTCGTCATGAACCACGCCACGCACCAGCATGTGGCGGAAAGTGTCGTCCTGCTCGGTCGGCGCGATGTGCGGCAGCAGCGCGCGCGACGGGCGGAAGCCGGTATCCTTCATGCCGAGCGGGCCGAAGACTTCGTGCGCGAGGAAACGGTCGAGCGGCTGGCCGGTCAGGCGCTGCACGATCTCTCCCATCAGGATGATGTTGGTGTCCCTATAGGCGAACACCGTCCCTGGCGGCGTGAGCGTCGGCGTAGCGTAGATCTGGCGCAGGAGATCCTTCCGATCCTTGGCGTTCCGCCACAGACCATCCGCCGACTGCAGCCCCGAACTATGGCTGAGCAGGTTGCGCACGGTGATTGTGTCGTGCCCGGGCGTGCCGCCGAACTCAGGCAGATACCGCACGACCGGAACGTCGATGTCGAGCTGGCCGCGATCGTAAAGGATCTCGGCCGCGGTGGTCGTGCCGATCACCTTGGTCAGCGAGGCGAGGTCGAAAATCGCGTCGACCGGCATCGGCGGCGCATCGGCCGAGGAGTCGATCCGGCCGAACGCCTTGAGCGCGAGCAGCCGGCCATGCTGCCCGACCGCGAGCACCGCGCCGGGAAACGCCCTTTTGGCGACCCAGGCGTCCACCTCGGCAAAGGCGGGGGCAAAGCGCGTGTCTTGCGCCGCGGTCGCGACGATCAGCCGGCGCGCCGGGGTGGCGGCCGGGCCGGGCTGGCCCACCAGAAGCAATGCTCCGGCTGCTGCGGCGAGCCAAGCGCGGCTAGGGCGTAGCGACATTCAGTTTCCTAACTCCCCTCCCTGAAAGGGAGGGGTTGGGGGTGGGTGCGCGCGTCCGCGCGCTTCCAGGGCCTCATCGACCGACCGCCAAAACAGCGTCGGACGAGGCATCGAGCCTCGCCCAACGCTCAACCCACCCCTTGATCCCCTCCCTGCGAGCAGGGAGGGGAAATTTGAATGCCACCTTCCGCTCAGTCATGCACCGCCGTTCCTCTCGCCAGCAGCAGCGCGCCCGATACCGGATCGCCGAGCGGCTCGACCAGGCGCTCGGCGGTACGGACGCGGAGCCACGGGCGCAGCCGCGCCGACAATCCGCCGACCAGCGCCAGGCGCGGGGCGCCACGCGCGAAGATCGTTGCGATGAAGCGTTCGACGTGAAGCACCGCATCCTCGACGATCGACAGCGCGATCTCGTCGCCCGCTTCGGCATAATTCATCACGAGCGGGGCAAAGCCGGCATAATCGGCCGGCGTCGCCTGATCCATCCAGGCAATCGCGCGCAATGTGTCGTGCCGGAATTTCCCGGCGATTTCCTTGGACAAAGATGTACGCTTGGTCCGCCCATCCATCGCCCGCAGCGCGTGACGCACGGCGCTCAATCCGAGCGCGGCGCCGCTGCCTTCGTCCGAGATCGGGAAGCCGTAGCCACCCACCGTGAACCGCTCGCCATTGACCTGGGCGAATCCGATCGATCCGGTGCCGAGCACCAGGATCGCGCCGTCCGCCCCGTTATGCGCGCCGAGATTGGCGATTGCGGCGTCGCTGTCGAGCGAGATGCTCGCGAACGGAAAGTCGAGCGCGGCCAACGCCTTCGACATGCCTGGGCGGCGAATGCCGGCAATGCCCATGCCGGCGGCGACTTCGTTCCAGCGCCGCTCGGGGATGCCGGCCGCCTCGAGCGCCTCGCTGGTGACGCTCAGCAACCGGTCGTAGAGCGGGTAGAGCCCCATCCGCGTGTTGGCGGGGCCGCCTTCGGCGCTGCCGAGCACCTGGCCGGCGGCGTCGGTCACGCGGACGCGGCAATGGCTGCCGCCGGCATCGACGCCGAGATAGATTTCAGCCACGCGCCTGCTTTCCCGCGAAGGCCGGATCATGATTGGTTGCCGCTCGAACTGGACTCGTGCCTGGCATGGCTATGGCATTGCGGAAGGGCGCGGCGGTGTCGAGCCTCAATCTGACAGAGGTGTTCGCCGCGGTTATGGCTAGTGTCATGCAGGTTATAGCGCCCGCGCTTTGCGCGCCCGGCCAGTCCCGGTAGTCAGGGTCGCGACAACCAACCGCACTTTGCCTTCGAGGGTCCCGATGCCGACCGAAACCGTTGATCCCCGCTATACCGATGTCGACCGTTGGCCGACTTTGTCGGTGGTGGAAACGATGCTCGAAGGGCAACTTGCCGCGATCGCCGCGCTCAAGGACCAGATCGGTGCGATCGCCGCCGCGGCCGAAGCGGCTGCAGCCCGCATGCACAAGGGAGGGCGTCTGGTCTATGCCGGCGCCGGCACGTCGGGACGGCTGGCGGTGCAGGATGGGGTGGAGCTCACCCCGACCTATAATTGGCCGTCGGACCGGCTCGTCTTCCTGGTCGCCGGCGGTACAGGCGCATTGATGCGCAGCGTCGAAGGCGCCGAGGACAATGTCGAGGCGGCGCGAGAGGAAGTCGCGGCGGCGGAGGTCGGGCCGAACGACGTGCTGATCGCGGTCGCCGCGAGCGGTCGTACGCCTTATGCCGTCGCGGCGCTCGAAGCGGCGCGTGGGCGTGGTGCACTGACCATCGCCATCGCCAACAATCCCGGCACGCCGCTATTGGCTGCCGCCGATCACCCGATCGTCGCCGATACCGGCGCGGAGATCGTCGCGGGCTCGACCCGGATGAAGGCGGGTACCGCGCAAAAGGCCGCGCTCAACATGCTGTCGACCGCGATCATGCTGCGCTGCGGGCTCGTCCATCGCGGGTTGATGGTCAATATGCGCATTTCCAACGAAAAGCTCTTCCGGCGTGCGCGGCGCATGGTGGCGACGCTGGCCGGCATCGATGAAGCCCGGGCCGCGGACGCACTCGAGCTCGCCGGCAACGATCTCAGGCGGGCGGTGTTGATCGCTCGCGGCGTGAGCCCGGAGGAGGCCGCTGAGCGGCTGGCAAGCGCCGGGGGCAATCTAGGCGATGCACTCGCGACTTTGAGGCAAGCCGAAGCCGAGTGACGTCAGCCATCTGTAGTTGAATTCTAACAATCTAAATCGTCACCCCGGCCTTGTGCCGGGGTCCAACTCTCCATCACGGAATCCAGCCGGCGTTGCACGTTGGATGCCGGAACAAGTCCGGCATGACGGCTAAAGGTGATTGAAGGATTCTAACGACGGGTCGATCGATCAACCGCCCTTCGCCTCCAGCCCTAGCAGCAACGTCGGAATGAGCTCCGAAACGGTCGGATGCACCGGCACCGCCCAGCGCAACGTGTCGAACGGCTCGTCCGCCGACATGGCGTCGAGGATGCCGTGGATCGCCTCGTCGCCGCCGGTGCCCAGGATCGCCGCCCCCAGGATGCTGCGCGTGGCGCGGTCGGCGACGACCTTCATCATCCCCTTGGTCTCACCCTTTTCGACCGCGCGGCCGACCCGCGTCATCGGACGTGTCGAGACCAGCACGTCATGGCCTTTGGCGCGGGCTTCGGTCTCGGTCATGCCGGCGCGGCCGAGCGGCGGGTCGATATACAAGGCATAGCCGGGAACGCGCTGGCTGAGTTTGCGGTCGCCGCCGTCGAGCAGATTCGCGGCGACGATCTCGAAATCGTTATAGGCGGTATGGGTGAACGCGCCGCGCCCGTTGCAGTCGCCCAGCGCCCAGATGCCGGGGACGTTGGTCGCGAGCCGGTCATCGACCACGACATAGCCGCGCTGGTCGACCGCGACGCCGGCGGCGTCGAGACCCAGATCGTCGGTATTGGGCCGCCGTCCGACCGCGAGGAGGACATGGCTGCCGATCACCTCGGGCGCGCCGCTGGTGCAGTCGACCGACACCGCGACACCGTCCGGATGCGGACGAAAGCCGATGCAATTGGCGCCGATGCGGACGGCGATACCTTCATCCTCCAGGATCGCCTGGATCGCGGCGGAAATCTCCGGATCCTCGCGCGGCACCAGGCGGTCGGCGCGCTCGACCACCGTGACCGCCGCGCCGAACCGGGCATGCATCTGCGCGAATTCGAGGCCGATATAGCTGCCCCCGATCACGACGAGATGGCGCGGCACGCTGTCGAGCGCGACCATGTCGGTATTGTCGAGATAGGGCACTTCGCCGACGCCGGGCATGTCGGGCACCGACGCGCGCCCGCCGACATTGAGGAAGATGCGTGGGGCGCTGATCTCGACGCCGTCGACCGCGATGCTGGCCGGACCGGTGAACCGGGCATGGCCGCGCAGCAGGGTCAGGCCGTTCATCCCGGCCAGCCAGTTTTCGTTATTGGTCCGGGCGTTGATCGTCACCTGATGCGCGCGCGCCGCCACTGTCGACATGTCGATGGCGACGTCGCCCGTTGTAATCCCGAGGTCGCGGCGCCGCGCGAGGTGCGCGGCATAGGCGCTCGCCACCAATGTCTTGGTCGGCATGCAGCCGGTGTTGACGCAGGTGCCGCCGACCAGCTTGCGCTCGATCAGCGCGACCCGCATCCCCGCGTCGGTCAATCGCCCGGCAAGCGGCGGTCCCGCCTGGCCGGCACCGACGATGATGGCATCGTATCGGGTCATCGGGTCAAATCCATCGCGCGAACGGTAGCCTCCGCGGCCGGAGCGCGCCATGATGGAATCGCCCGAGGAAGAATCGCCCCAGGAGGAATCGATGGCCACGACTTGCGATCATCTCGACACCATCGCCACCGTGACGCCGCAAACGCTGGGCTGCGCCGAATGCCTGCAGAACGGCAGCTGGTGGGTGCATCTGCGGCTATGCCGGACCTGCGGGCATGTCGGCTGCTGCGACGATTCGCCCTTCCGGCATGCGACCGCGCATTTCCATGCCAGCGGGCACCCGATCATCGAGGGCTATGACCCGCCCGAGGGCTGGGGCTGGTGTTTTGTCGATGAGGTCGAGGTCGATTTCGATGGCGCTACTACCGAGCAGCGCGGCCCGATCCCGCGCTTCATCGACGACTATGGTCGGCTGATACCGTCGGCGATCCGCGGGTTGAAACCGCAAGTCTAGCAACCGATAGGGGGCAGGACGACGACGAACGGGGACGAATGATGGAGACGATCGGCCGCGACTTGCGCGAGATGCAGCGGACGCCGCTCGCGCCATCGCATGTGTCGGCACTGCGCGCGGCGGGGCAAGTGGCGAACTATCCGGCGGGCACGATATTGTGCCGCCCGGGTGAGCCGATCGACCGCTTCGTCTATGTCGAGCATGGCGAGATCGAGGTGGTCAACGCCTTCACCGGCGAGCGCCTGGTTCCCTCCACGCTCGGTCCCACTCAGTTCATGGCCGAGATCGCGCTGCTGAGCGGCGGCAATTGGTCGATGCCGATGCGCACGGTCGTCGATACCAGGGTGATCGAAGTGCCGCGCGCCGACATGCTGCGGCTGATGTCGCAGATTCCCGAAATGTCGGACATCATCATCACCGTCCTGTCGGCCCGCCGCCGCCGCCAGCTCGAGGCGCGCGACGCAGCGTTGGTGCTGATCGGCGAGGATGCCAGCCGCGACGTCCGGCGCGTGGCCGAATTCGTCAGCCGCAATCGCCTGCCCTTCACCTCGCTGCCGCTCGGATCGCCCGAGGCCGAGGATGTCGCGCGGAGCAGCGGGATTTCGGCGAGCCAGCCCGCGGTGATCTTCGGCCGCGATACCGTGGTGACCGACCCAACTCCGGGCAAGGTCGCGCGGCTGCTCGGCGTCAATCATGATTTTGCCGAGGATCAGGAATTCGACGTGCTGATCGTCGGTGGCGGCCCCGCCGGCGTTGCCGCCGGCGTCTATGCCGGCGCCGAGGGACTCAATGCGCTGGTGATCGAGGATACCGCGATCGGCGGCCAGGCCGGCACGTCGAGCCGGATCGAGAATTACATGGGTTTCCCCACCGGCATTTCGGGCGCGGACTTGGTGTGGCGCGGCGAGATCCAGGCAATGAAGTTTGGCACGAAGTTCGCGATGCCGCGCCGCGTCGCGAAGCTCGAAACGCTCGAGGGTGGCCGCTTCTGCGCCACGTTCGACAATGGCCGCCGCGTCAGCGCGGGGGCGATCGTCGTCGCTACCGGCGTGCAATATCGCCGCCTGCCGATCGACCGGCTCGCCGAGTTCGAAGGCGCCGGCGTCTATTATGCCGCGACCGAGATGGAAGCACGCTATTGCCGCGAAGCCGAGACCTTCGTCATCGGCGGCGGCAATTCAGCGGGGCAGGCGGCGATGTTCTTGTGCCGCACCGCCGCGCATGTCCGGCTGCTGGTGCGCGGCTCGTCGCTGGCCGCCTCGATGTCCAGCTATCTCTCCAGCCGGCTCGAGGCGGATCCGGCGGTCACCATCGAATATGGCGTCGAAGTCGCCGGCCTGCACGGCGATGAGAAGCTCGAGGCGGTGACGATCCGCAACACCCAGGACGGCACGCATCGCCAGGCACCGGCCTGCGCCGTGTTCGTGATGGTCGGCGCCGCGCCGAATACGGGCTGGCTGTCCGGCCTGGTCGATCTTGACGACAAGGGCTTCGTGCTGACCGGCGATGCGGTCGGCGGGGCCTCGCCTTACGCCACCTCGCGCCCCGGCATCTTCGCGGTCGGCGATGTGCGCGCCGGCTCGGTCAAGCGCGTGGCATCGTCGGTGGGTGAAGGGTCGGTGGTGATTTCGAAGGTGTGGGAGTTTCTGAACCGCTAGGGTTGATCGATATTCAATATCTCCAATTCGTCATGCCGGCCTTGTGCCGGCATCCACCGGGCACCAACGCTGAACGTTGAGCCGTCTAGGCGACTCACACAATTCGTTCGACGAGATGCGCGCGCGAAGGGCCTGGCTCGAAGCGCTCGGCGAAATACTGTGTTTCGTGCGCCACTAGTCCGTCGCGGAACTCCATGATGCTCACGACATAGGACGGCGTGTCGTCATAAGTGAGGGTGAATTCGGTGACCCAAAGGTCGCCGCGACCGATGATCCGCCGAACCGCGAAGCGCTTCTTGCTGGGCTGAACGTAGCGACTCTCCCGGATGTTGTCCCGGCCGCGAATCCGCTCGCCCGATTGCGGATAATCGAGCATGGCGTCGTCGCAATAGATGTCATGTTCCGCCGCGAAATCGCCGGCGTCCGAGGCGTTCCAATGACGCTCCAGCACCGCCAGCGCGGTTCGATCGTCCATCCGGGTCTCCTGTGCTTCTGTAGTGGCGCGGATATAAACTGATGATCGTGACGTTGCGTATTTGAGTTGGCATCCTCGGAGGGAGAGTTTGGGATTGTTGCACGTGGCACCGCAAATCCGGTGGTGATTTAGAAGGGGTCGGAATTCCTCAACCGTTGAGGCGGCTAAGCCGCCGCGCCATGTTCATCGCGAGCGGCATTCCAAACCTCTCGCGCGGCGTCCGCATTCATCGCCGCAATGGCCAGGCCGACAATCAAATCGGGCCATGCCGAATGCCAGGCGAACGCCGTGACCAATCCCGCCGCGATCATGGCGATATTGGCGAGCGCATCGTTGCGAGCGGACAGGAACGCGGCTCGCGTAAGGCTTCCGCTATGATGGCGGTGCTTTGCCAGCAGGAGAGCGCAAAGCAGGTTGATCGCCAGCGCGCCGATCGCGGTGGCCGACAGCGCAAAGGGCGACGGCGCGACCGGTACCTTGAGCTTTTCCCAAGCGGTCCACAAGGTCGCGAGTCCCGGCACCAACAGGATCGCCGCAAGCGCCATTCCGACGCGCGCCCGGTTCTTTGCCGTCCAACCGAGCGCGACAAGGATCAGGACGTTCACCAGTGCGTCTTCGAGAAAATCGACGCTATCGGCGAACAGCGACACCGAACCGATAGTGAGCGCGACCGAGAATTCGACGCCGAAATAGGCGAGGTTGAGAGTCGCGACCCATAAAACGGCACGCCGCAAAAGATGGCTCGAAAGATCGCTTTTCATCGCCAGGCGGTAGCAACGCCGTCAATCGATAGAAAGTAATATGGGGTCGGCGTCGTCGCTATCCGGAGACACTCGAGAGCGGTGATCGGTGCTTACCGGGAGTATATCGGAACCGCGAATATCCGGAACATTACGCATCGTGGCGTGCGCGCTGATCCTGCATGAGGATTGCGGAGGTATGTTCCATGCCGCGCACTATCGATGGCGAACCCAAACGGACTGCTGTTTCAAGGCCGGGGCCTGGCCTCTGCGGATCGGACCGTCGTTTTTGGGACGCCGCCCCTCGATTTTGGCTTCCTCGTCAGAAGCCTGTCGCCGGATCGCCAGATTCAGCTGTGTCGCCGAGGACAGGGAGTCAGCAGAGGTCCGCTGACAATGGCTCCAGCGAGCGCTGGCTCTATTTTGCCACCGCTGTATGTTTCATCGCGACTATCGCCACTTTCGGTATGTTGATCTGGCAGATCGCAAGGGCGTTCAAATAACGGCCAGCGGGCGTGTGGCCGATGGCCGCGTGCTAACTCATGGAAATAATTGGTCGGGGCGACAGGATTCGAACCTGCGACCCCCACACCCCCAGTGTGATGCGCTACCAGGCTGCGCTACGCCCCGACCAGAGCGAACCCGCGCCATCTAGGTGCGGGCCGGAGCGGGCGCCTCTAAGCGCTTGGCGCACGCGATGCAAGCGTGCCGGAGTCGCTCGTTACGAGCCCTGCCGTCGCCCCGGGCTTGTCCCGGGGTCCAACGAGCGGCTGAGGGATCGGCTCGAACCTCTTGCCCAGGACTCGCGGCGCCTTGGATTCCGGCACAAGGCCGGGATGACGCCGGAAGTCACTGGAGCCTAGGCACGCTATGGAAGTAGTCTGAGCAAGCACCCTGGTGCCGGGTGGTGGGACGGTGGCGATGTGTTGCACCGCGCTCCGCATGGTGATAGCGCGCGGCGCTTACGGTAGCGCCCCTGACGGGCGCGTCAGCCATGCCCTTTTTTCAGGATGCTCATGTTCATTCCTTCAGCTTATGCCCAGGTCGCCGGCGGCGCCGCTCCCGGTTCCGACCCCTTCGCCCTGCTGGTCAACTTCGCTCCCTTCATCCTGCTGTTCGTCGGCTTCTATTTCCTGATGATCCGCCCGCAACAGCGGCGCGCGAAGGAACTGCGCAACGCGATCGACGCGCTCAAGAAGAACGATCAAGTGATCACCTCGGGCGGGATCCTGGGCAAGGTCAGCAAGACCACCGACAGTTATGTCGAGTTGGAAATCGCGCCTAACGTCAAGGTTCAGGTCGCGCGCGGCGCGATCACCGAGATCCTGTCGCCGACCACGGCAAAGCCGGCGAACGACTGATGCTCGATTTCCCGCGCTGGAAAGTCCTCTCGATCTTCGGGTTCCTCGCGGTGCTGATGGCGCTCGCGATCCCGAGCTTCTTCCCCGAGGACATGACCAAAGGCTGGCCGGTCCATCCGCGCATCAACCTGGGTCTCGATCTCGCCGGCGGCAGCTATCTGCTGCTCGAAGCGGATACCAGCCAGCTGGTGACCGACCGCGTCAACCTGATGAGCGACAGCGTCGCGACCGCGATGCGCAAGGCGCCCCGGATCGACGTCGGCGATATCACCACCGACGGCGGCAAGGTCAGCTTCATGCTGCGCAATGTCGCCCAGCTGGAGGATGCGCGCCAGCGCCTGTCGCAAATGACCACGGGCGCGCAGATGACCGGGCAGCGCGATTGGGACATCCAGGTCGTCGATTCGACGCGCTTCGTGATTACGCCGACCAAGGCCGGGGTCGACGAGGCGATCGACAGCGCGATGAGCGGCGCGACGGAAGTCGTGCGTCGCCGCATCGACTCGCTCGGCACACGCGAACCGACCATCATCCGCCAAGGCGCGACACGTATCGTCGTCCAGGTGCCGGGCTTGCAGGATCCGACCGCGCTGAAGGCGCTGCTCGGCAAGACCGCCAAGCTCGAGTTCAAGCTGGTCGACACCACCGCCGATACCGCCAAGCTCGCGGTCGGCCAATCGCCGATCGGTGACCAGATCCTGCCCTATCCCAGCGCCGCGGGCCGCGGGTTCCCTTATGTCGGTTATCCGGCGAACAAGCCGCCGGTCATCGCCGTGCGCCGCGCCGCGATCATCACCGGTCAGGACCTGACCGACGCACGCGTCCAGAACGATTCGCAGACCAACGCGCCGGTCGTGGCGTTCCAGTTCAATACCGAAGGCGGCAAGCGCTTCGCCAGGACCACGCAGGAGAACGTCAACAAGCCGTTCGCGATCATCCTCGACGGCTCGGTGATTTCGGCCCCCAATATCGAAGGGCCGATCCTGGGCGGCAGCGGCGTCATCCAGGGCGGCTTCACCTTCCAGAGCGCCAATGATCTCGCGATCCAGCTCAAGTCGGGCGCGCTGCCTGTCGCGCTCAAGGTGATCGAGGAACGCACTGTCGGTCCCGAACTCGGCAAGGACTCGATCGATGCCGGTATCAAGGCGTCAATCATCGCCGTGATCCTGGTCGTCCTGTTCATGCTGGTGACCTATGGTCGGTTCGGCCTCTACGCCAATTACGCCGTGGTCATCAACGTGCTCGTCATCATGGGCGTGCTCGCGGTGCTCAACGGTACGCTGACCTTGCCCGGTATCGCCGGTTTCGTGTTGACGATCGGCACCGCGGTCGACGCCAACGTGCTGATCAACGAACGTATCCGCGAAGAACGACGGCGCGGGCGAAGCGTCATGCAGTCGGTCGAGCTGGGGTATAAGGAAGCCAGCCGCACCATTTTCGAGGCGAACATGACTCACGCCATTTCGGGCGTTGTCATGCTGTTGCTGGGATCGGGCCCGGTGAAGGGCTTCGCGGTCGTGCTGCTGATCGGCATCGCGACCTCGGTGTTCACCGCGGTGACCTTCACCCGCATGCTCGTCGTCCTCTGGCTGCGGAAGCATCGTCCGCAGACCATCAACATTTAAGGGGCCGCTCACCATGCGCCTGCTCAAGATCGTCCCCGACGATACCAATATCGATTTCGTCCGCCTGCGTTATTGGGCGTTCGGGCTGACCACCTTGCTGACCATCGCAGCGGTGGCGCTGGTGTTCATCCACCGCCTCAACATGGGCGTCGACTTCGTCGGCGGCATCATGATCGAAGAGAAGTTCATGGTCGCGCCGAGCGTCGACAAGGTGCGCAAGGTGGTCGACGACCTGAAGGTCGGCGAGGCGTCGCTGCAACAGGTCGGGGGTCCGACCACGCTGTCGATCCGCCTGCCGCGTCCGGAAAGCAGCGATCCGGCGGCGACCAACCAGGTGGTCGAGAAGGTCAAGGCGGCGTTGGCGGCGAACTTCGCCGGCGCGCAATTCTCCAAGCAGGACGCGGTGTCAGGCAAGGTGTCGGGCGAACTCGTGTGGAACGGCATTCTCGCGGTGGTCGTCGCGGTGCTGCTGATCGGGCTGTTCGCGATCTTCCGCTTCGAATGGCAATTCGGCGTCTCGACCGTGGTCGCGATCATGCACGACGTGCTGATGACCCTGGGCTTCTTCGCGCTGACCCAGCTCGAATTCGACCTCAACATCGTCGCCGCGGTGCTGACGATCATCGGTTATTCGATCAACGACAAGATCGTCATCGACGACCGCATCCGCGAGAATATGCGCCGCTATCGCAAGATGGACATGCGCGAGATCATCAACCTGTCGGTCAACGAGACGCTGCCGCGGACCGTGATGACCTCGTTGACCATCCTGCTCGCGCTGGTCGCGCTGCTGATCTTCGGCGGACACGTGCTGCGGGGCTTCACCGCGGCGATGATCCTGGGCGTGATCGTCGGGACCTATTCGTCGATCTACGTGTCGTCGTCTCTGCTCATCACGCTTGGCCTGCGTGCCGAGCCGACGCCTGACAAGCCGGGCAAGCCCAATGCGGCGACCGGGGCGGAGCGCGTCGGACCGGGTAACAACTGATGCGGATGGACCGTGCCCGTAGCGACGGGCCGGTCGTCTCGGGACTGAGCGCGGCCGGCTTTCGCGTCGACGACAATGTCTATCACGCGCTGGCGATCACGCCCGAGCGTGCCGATGGCTGGACGCCACCCCCGCTCGCGGTACTCGATCAGGGCGATTTAGAGCTGGTGCTTGCGCTCGACCCGCGCCCCGAATTCCTGTTGCTCGGAACCGGCCCGACTTTGGTTCGGCCACCGGTGACGCTGGTTCGCGCGCTTGAGGCGCGGGGTATCGGCATCGAGGCGATGGACAGCCGCGCGGCGGCGCGCGCCTGGGGCATGTTGCGCGGCGAGGGACGCTGGGTCGTCGGCGCCTTCTATCCGGTGGCTTGATCCCGGCGCGCGCTCGGCTAGGCTCAGCCCGGGCATAAAGCTAGGGGAGTCGGGACATGAAGAGGTTGCTGTTCGTGGGCGCGCTGATGACGGCGTTCGCCGCACCCGCCTTGGCGCAAACCGCGCCGACGGTATCGCCGGCGGCGGCACCACCCGCGCCGATCGTCGTGCCGGCACCGCCCCCACCGCAATTCGCCGCCATTCCTGCGCCCGATTACAATACCGACGCCGGCTGGCTCTGCCTGCCCGGCCGCCAGGACGCTTGCGCGGTCGACCAGAACGTCACCGTCATCACCGGCGACGGCAAGCGCAAGGTGGTCAAGTTCAAGGCCGACCCTGCGCCCAAATACGATTGCTTCTACGTCTATCCGACCGTGTCGCTCGACCCGACGCCCAACAGCGATCTCAATATCGGGCCGGAGGAAAAGCAGGTCGCGGCATCGCAGGCGGCACGCTTCACCGCCAAGTGCCGCGTCTATGCGCCGCTCTATCGCCAGGTCACGCTGACCGCGCTGCGCGACATCATGGCCGGCAAGGCGAGCGCCGCCGACCGCAAGCTCGCCTATCTCGATGTCGAGGCGGCGTGGCGCGCCTATCGCGACAAATATCAGGCCGGCCGCGGCGTTGTGCTGATCGGGCACAGCCAGGGGGCAGGTATCCTCAAGCAACTGCTCGCCGAGGTGATCGAGAATGACCCCAGCCAGCGCCGCTTGCTGATCGCTGCCTATCTGCTTGGCACCAATGTCGCGGTGCCGGCAGGCGGCGATGTCGGGGGCGACTTCAAGCGGACCAGACTGTGCAAGGCGATGGATCAATATGGCTGCGTCGTCAGCTACGTGACCTTCCGCGCCGATTCGCCCCCACCCGAGAATAGCCGCTTCGGCAAGGTGCCGCAGCCCGGCATGGTCGCGGCCTGCGTCAATCCAGCGGCGCTGGGTGGCGGCAAGGCAGTGACCGATGCGGTCCTGGGGGCCAAGGGCGCGGGGCTCGCCAGCGCGCCGATGGGACCGTGGACCAGCGACAATGCGCCGGTCACCACCCCGTTCGTCTCGGTGCCCGGGTTGATCTCCGCCGAGTGCGTGTCGAACGGCGGGTTCAATTATCTGGCGGTGACGGTGAACGCCAATCCCCAGGACCCGCGCACCGATACGATCGTCGGCGATGTCGTCGTCAACGGCGCGACGCTCAAGGATTGGGGGCTCCATCTGATCGACATGCCGGTCGAGATGGGCAATCTGGTCAGCCTCAGCGAATATCAGGCGGCATCCTGGCGCGGGACGCCGTTGGACCTGCCTAAGAAGAAGTGACCAGCGCTTTCAGATGATCGTACAGGCCGGCGGTGTTCGCTTCCCAAGTGAAGCGCTCGGCGCCGGCCCTGACGGTCATTGGCGGCGTGTGGTCCGACAGCACCGCGGCGATGCCCGAGGCGAACCCGGCCGGGGTGCGACCGACGATCCGGCCATAAGCGCGTTCGGTCACGACTTCGGGCGCGCCGCCGACATCGGGAATCACTACCGGGACGCCGCTGGCGAGTGCCTCGACCCAGGCATTGGCCAGGCCCTCATTCTCGGACGCTAGCGCCATGACGTCGGCGGCAGCGAGTAAGGCCGCCATGTCGCCGTGCGGCACCGCGCCAAGCAGCCGGACGCGATCGGTTAGTCCCAGCGCCGCGATCTTGGCTTCGAGGGCGCCGCGACAGGCACCTTCGCCGGCGATCAGCAGATGCACGTTGGGCAGCGCTGCGATCGCCTCGATGACGATGTCGTGGCCCTTGCGCTCGATCAGCGCGCCGGTCGACACCACCAGCGGTCCGCGAACGTTCAACGCCGCCTTGGCTTCGCCACGATCGCGCGGCGCGAATTGGCCAAGATCGACCCCGGTACGATGGACGCGGATATGGTCGGCGGGCATCCCCATCGCCACCATGTCGCGCTTCATCGCGTCCGACACGGCGAGCAGCCCGGCGGCGCCCTTGCCCGCGGCGCGGACTTGGCCGGCGGTCGCGGCGGCAGTGCCCCAGTGATGAATGTCGCTGCCCCGCGCCTTGATCGAGACGGGGACGCCGAATCGCCGCCCGAGCGCGACCGCGGCGGGGCCGTCGGGAAAGAAGAACGAAGCGTCGATCACGTCGAAGGGGAACTCGCGCCGCAAATCGGCGAGCAAGGGGGTCAGCGCGCGGATCAGGAAATGGACATGGAGCCGACCGGCGGTAGCCGGCATCGCGAGGAAGCGCGGCCGATAGACGTCCACGCCTTTCCATTGCTCGCCCAGCGGAAGCGCCGCCAATTGGGCATGGCGGCCGCGCAACGCGAGCGGGAAGGGTGGCAGTCCGATCGGCGCCACGACGCGCAACTCGACATCGGGATGCGCGGCCAGCCCCAATGTCTGGCGCTCGACGAACACCCCGAAATTGCGCCGGCCGGCGTCGGGAAACAGGGTCGAAAGCGTGAGGACGCGCAGCATCCGTCTGTTCTAAACCCGATATGGTTAATGAGGGCTAGACCGGCCCAAGTTCAAACGCGCGTATCGCCGGGATAAGCGAACAGGACGTCGCTTCCTATCGCGGCGTGGACGTGCGCCGTCCCGCTGACCGTCACGCATTCGCCGGCACGCCACGCGACGCCGTCAGCGACGCCTTCGCCCTTGAGCGGGGTGAGCCAGCCGGTGACGCCGTCGGGCAGGGTGACCGTCCGGTCGCCGCCGGTCCAGCGTTCGAGCACGAACTTGGGTCCCTCGCACAGGATCGTGCGGCCTTCCTCCACTTCGCCGACGATCGGCTTGGGTACGAACGGATTGGGATCGGCGACCTTCAACCCCGCATCGAGATGGAGTTCGCGGTCGCTGCCATAATCGTACAGGCGATAGGTCAGATCGACATTCTGCTGGACCTCGACCAAGGTGATGCCGCCGCCGATCGCATGGACGGTGCCGGCCGGCGAATAGAGGAAGTCGCCGGCCTTAACCGGCTTCCAGTCGAGCATGTCGACGATCGATCCGTCGAGCGCGCCCGCGCGCAGCTTCTCGCGCGTGGTCGGCTCCTTGGTGCCGAGCGCGATCGTTGCGTCCGGTTCGGCGTCGAGAATCACCCAGCATTCGTCCTTGCCGCGCGGATAGCCCGCGGCGCGCGCCGCTTCGTCATCGGGATGGTCCTGGACCGACAGCCGGTCGCTGGTGAACAGATATTTGATCAGCAGATCGGGTGTGCCCGCGTCCGGAGTCTGGAACCATATCTCGCCGACCGGGTCGCCGCCGGGCGCCGGGTCGCTGAAGCCGGGCCATAAAGTGTGCCGCCCCCACGGCTTTTCGACGCGTTTGGTGGCAAGCAAAGTGGCGGTCATTGGTCAAAACCCTCCCGGTAGTTGGTCTCGGGCAGCGAACGCACGGAGCCCGCGACCGATCCCAAAGGATGCAGACGGGCCCGTACCCTCGCCAACATGGCAACGCGACGGGTCGCGTAAAAGGATAGTTTGCGCCCCGCGCGCGCTGCGCTAAGACCACGCGCCATGCGTATTGCCAAGTCCCGTCCCGTCGCGTTCGCGCTCATCGCTCTCCTCGCTTTGCCAATGGCGGGCTGCGCCGGCCGCGGCGGCGGCCTGAAGAAGGGCGACGTGCCCTATATCGCGCGCGATGTCGGCACGCTCTACACGCTCGCCAAGACGCGGCTCGACCAGGGCCGCTACAAGGAAGCGGCTGTGCTGTTCGACGAAGTCGAGCGCCAGCATCCTTACTCGATCTGGGCGCGCCGCGCGCAGCTGATGAGTTCGTTCAGCTATTATATGGACACCGACTACACGCAGTCGATCCAGTCGGCGCAGCGCTTCCTGGCGGTCCATCCCGGCAATCGCGACGCGCCTTATGCTTATTACCTGGTGGCGCTCGGCTATTACGAGCAGATCGCCGACGTCACCCGCGACCAGAAGATCACCCAGCAGGCGCTCGACGCGCTGGGCGAATTGGTCCGCCGTTATCCCAACACCAAATATGCCGCCGATGCCCGGCTCAAGATCGATCTGGTCCGCGACCACCTCGCGGGCAAGGAAATGGAGATCGGCCGTTTCTACGAAACGCGCGGCCAGTGGCTGGCGGCGACGCTCCGCTTCCGCGCGGTGGTCGACGGCTATCAGACCACGACTCACGTGCCCGAAGCGCTGATGCGCCTGACCGAAACCTATCTCGCGCTCGGCGTGCCCGAGGAAGCGCAGAAATCGGCCGCCGTGCTCGGCGCCAATTATCCCGGCACCGACTGGTACAAGCGCGCCTATAAATTGATGGAAGACCATCCCTACAAGCCGACGGCGCCACTGGCGGCGGGCGAATTGCCGATCCCGGTCGGCTTCAAGGATGCCCAGCCGATCGCGCCGGGCACGCCGGGCGTCGCTGCCAAGGACGAAGGTCGCGGTTCGACCGGCACCAGCAACACCGGCGGCGCGGGCAACGGTCCGATCCCGAAGTAAACCGAAGTCCTCTCCCTCTTTAATAGCCCTCTCCCGCGTGCGGGAGAGGGTTGGGTGAGGGTCTTCTTTCTTCTTCCAAGCGTGTGCCGAAACAGAAGAAGAAAGAAGACCCTCACCCTCCCACCGCCTGCGGCGGCGGGCCCCTCCCTCTCCCGCAAGCGGGAGAGGGAATAAGCGGCACGCGCGCGACAAATTAGCATGATGACCCGGCATCATTTTTGCCGCTAAGGATGGCGCGATGCTGACCTCGCTCGCCATTCGGGACGTTGTGCTGATCGAAGCGCTCGAACTCGATTTCGGGGCCGGGCTGGGCGTGCTGACCGGAGAGACCGGCGCGGGCAAGTCGATCCTGCTCGATGCGCTGGGGCTCGCACTTGGCGCGCGCGCCGATAGCGGGCTGGTCCGCCAGGGCGCGGCGCAAGCGGTGGTCACCGCCAGCTTCGACACGCCGCATGATGGCGGTCCGATCGCCTCTTTGCTCGCCGAGAATGCGCTCGAGATCGATCCGGGCGAGCCGCTGATCATCCGCCGTATCGTCAAGGCCGATGGCGGCAGCCGCGGTTTCGTCAACGACCAGCCGGCCTCGGCCGGGTTGCTGCGCGAACTCGCGCAATATCTGGTCGAGGTTCACGGCCAGCATGACGATCGCGGGCTGCTCAACCCGCGCGGTCACCGTGCCTTGCTCGACGCGTTCGGGCGTTGTCATGCCGGCTTGGTGGCGCAAGCCTATCGCGCCTGGCGCGACGCCGAGGATGCACTGGCAGTGGCGCGCGCGGAGATCGATGCCGCCGCCCGTGACCGCGACTATCTCGCGCATGCCGTCGCCGAATTGCGGCAACTGGCACCCGAACCCGGCGAGGAGGAAACGCTGGCCGAGCGCCGCCGCTCGATGCAGCGCGCCGAGAAGATCGCCGAAGATATGGTGGCGCTCGACGACTATCTGGCCGGTTCCGACGGCGGCCTTGCCCGGCTGCGTCAAGCCGCGCGCGTGCTCGAGCGTATCGCCGATGCGCATCCTGCGCTGGGCGAGGCACTGGCGGCGCTCGATCGCGCGATCAACGAAGGCGCGCTGGCCGAGGATCAACTCGCGGCCGCGCGCGCCGCGTTGATGTTCGATCCGCGTGCGCTTGAAGAAGATGAGGCGCGGCTGTTCGATCTCCGCGCGATGGCGCGCAAGCATCGCGTCCAGCCCGACGATCTCGCGCAACTCGCCGAGGACATGGCCGGGCGACTCGCGACGATCGAGGCGGGGGAGGAAGGGCTCGCCCAACTCGATCGCCGGGTGCCCGAAACGCGCGCTGCCTATGAAGCGGCTGCGGACGCTTTGTCCGCCGAACGCCACGCAGCTGCGACACGGCTCGATGCCGCGGTGGCGGGCGAGCTCGCCCCGCTCAAGCTCGATGCCGCGCGCTTCCGCACGATGATCGAGACCTTGCCCGACGAGCAATGGGGGCCGGGCGGCAAGGATCGCGTCGAATTCGAGATCGCGACCAATCCCGGCGCGCCGTTCGCGCCGCTGACCAAGATCGCCTCGGGTGGCGAATTGTCGCGCTTCATCCTCGCACTCAAGGTCAGTCTGGCCGAGGAAGGCGGGGCGGCGACGATGATCTTTGACGAGATCGATCGCGGCGTCGGCGGCGCAGTCGCCTCCGCGATCGGCGAACGGCTCGCGCGATTGGCCGATCGCACGCAATTGCTGGTGGTCACACACAGCCCGCAAGTCGCGGCGCGCGGCGGGCAGCATTATTTCATCGCCAAGTCCTCCGATGGCCTGGTGACACGCACCGGCGTGAGCGCGCTCGACAGCGCGGCGCGGCGCGAGGAGATTGCCCGCATGTTGTCGGGCGCGACCATCACCGACGAGGCGCGGGCGCAAGCCGAACGCTTGCTCGAAGCAGCATGACCGCGTCGCGTTCCTCGCGCGCCGCCTGGACGGTCGGCGGACTATAATGGGAACGTTCGACCTGATCTTCGTCACGGTGCTGATCGTTGCCGCGATCTGGGCGATGACGTGGTTTCCCGACATTCCCGGCGGCACCGAAGGGCATCACGAAGCGCTGACGGCGCGATACGAAAAAAGCGATGACGGTGCGATCGACGATCATCCGAGTTATGGCGATGCGGCGGTTGCTTATGTCGATCGCATCGTCGACCGGCAGCTGACCAAGGCGCGGGGAATCCTTTCGTTCGACGGCTTGATCCTGGCCTTTCTCGGCCTGATCGCGCGTAACACGGCAAAGCTGGACATCGCGACCGCGCATATGGTGCCCGTCCTGCTGCTGATGGGGTTGCTGGCCGGATCGAGCGCGATCTGTCTGTTCCTGTTTCGCGCGCGCTGGGGCTATGTCGCCAACTTCACGACCTTTTCGCGCGAAATCGCGGCCACGCTCGCGCTCACGCGGCGGCGCTCATACTGGATCGAGCGAACGGTGCGGCTGTCGCTGCTGTCGTTGGCCGGGATCGTCGTGCTCGTGGTCGCGACGGTAGTCGGGCACTAGAACTAGATCGCAGCCGAACTCCCCTCCCTCGCTGGGAAGGAAATTCAGAAAGGGATCTTCACTTTCGCCATGATGGCTTTCGAGGTGAATCCGCCGACATCGCGCGAGGTTGTGCCGAGGCCGGCCTTGGCGCCTCCGGGAAGATCGACGACCGAGCGGACCGGTTTTTCGGCGAAATCGGGCATCCGGCTGGTGTCGATATCCATCATCTTGCGGCGCGCACAGACGACGATATCGTCGCCGGGGTTGTCGATGCCGCATGCATTGTCGGTGTCTTTGGGCTTGGCCTTGGCCAGGTCGAACCCGTTGAGATCGTTGCCGGAATGGATTGTCCGCTCGCCGGTGACGGGCGCCGCCTGCATCGCGAGGAGGACGATCAGCATCGCCGTCGAACTTGCCGAACGCGCATGGCGCAATTGCGGCGAGCGGCGCGGTTTCCTGCGCCGCATTGGCTGCTAAAGAAAGGCGCATGACGATTCCGCTGCCCGCCAACGACACCGCCGCCGCCGCTGAACTCGAACAGCTCGCGGCGGAGATCGCGCACCATAACCGGCTTTATCATGCCGATGACGCGCCCGAGATTTCGGACGCCGATTATGACGCGCTGATGCGCCGCAACAGCGCGATCGAGGCGGCATTCCCGCATCTGATCCGCGACGATTCGCCCAGCCGCAAGGTCGGTGCCGCGCCTGCGGGGCACCTTGCCAAGGCTGCGCACGCGCGCCCGATGTTCAGCCTGGACAATGCCTTCGATGACGAGGAAGTTGGCGATTTCGTCGGCCGCGTCCGCCGCTTCCTCAATCTGGGCGAAGGCGAAGCGATCGCGCTGACCGCCGAACCCAAGATCGACGGACTGAGCTGCTCGCTACGCTACGAAAAGGGCCGGCTGGTCCAGGCGTTGACGCGTGGCGACGGTCAGATTGGCGAGGACGTCACCGCCAATGTCCGCACGATCAGTGACGACATCCCCGCAACGCTCCCCGCCGGTGCTCCTGATGTGTTCGAGGTCCGCGGCGAAGTCTATATGGAGAAACAGGCCTTCGCCGCGCTCAACGCGCGCCTGCTCGCCGAAGCCGAGGACAGCGGCAAGGACGCGCGCCAATTCGCCAATCCTCGCAACGCCGCGGCCGGGTCGCTGCGCCAGAAGGACGCGGCCGTCACCGCATCACGTCCCCTGCGCTTCTTTGCCTGGGGTTGGGGGGATGCCAGCGCGCTACCGGGCGACACGCAATCGGCGGTGATCGCTGCGATCCGCGCCTGGGGTTTCCCCGTCACGCGCCAGTTCCAGCCGGGCGGCACGCTCGACCAGGCGCTGGCGACATACAAGGCAATCGAGGCCGAGCGCGCCGATCTGCCGTTCGATATCGACGGCGTGGTCTACAAGGTCGACCGGCTCGACTGGCAGGCGCGGTTGGGATTCGTCGGCCGCGCGCCGCGCTGGGGGCTGGCGCACAAATTCCCCGCCGAGCGCGCCCAGACGACGCTCGAGCGAATCGACATCCAGGTCGGGCGGACCGGCAAGCTGACTCCGGTCGCGCGGCTCGAGCCGGTGACGGTCGGCGGCGTCGTCGTCACCAACGCGACGTTGCACAATGCCGACGAGATCGCGCGGCTGGGCGTGCGGCCGGGCGACCGCGTCGTGCTCCAGCGCGCGGGCGACGTCATCCCGCAGATCGTCGAGAATCTGACTCGCGACGAACCGCGCGATCCCTGGATCTTTCCGACCCATTGCCCGGAATGCGGCTCGGAAGCTCTGGCCGAGGAAGGCGAGGTCGATATCCGCTGCACCGGCGGGTTGATTTGTCCTGCGCAACGCCAGGAGCGGCTGCGCCATTTCGTCAGCCGAGGCGCGCTCGACATCGAAGGGCTGGGCGACAAGACGATTCGCGAATTCCTCGATCTCGGCCGGATTGCCGAGCCCGCTGACATCTTCCGCCTCGCCGCGTATCGCGAGGAACTGCTCGGGCGAGAGGGGTGGAAAGAGAAGTCGGTCGACAATCTGCTCGACGCGATCGAAGCGAAGCGGGCGCCCGATCCGGTGCGGCTGTTGTTCGGGCTGGGCATCCGGCATGTCGGCGTGGTCACCGCGCGTGACTTGCTGAAGCGCCATGCCACCCTGCCGGAGATCAAGGCGCTGGCCGACGAGATCATCGCACTCCGCGACAGCATCGTCCCCGCGCTGGCGGAAGACGAGCAGAAATTCCGCGCGCGGCGCGACAAGGCGATCGCCGAGCATATCGGCGTCGACAATGTCGGTGCCGCGGTCGGCAATGCGCTGGCGGATTTCTTCCACGAGCCGCATAACCGCGCGGTGTGGGATGACCTGCTGGCGGAAGTCAGCCCGCCCGCCTTTGTCTTCAAGGCGCGCGAATCACGCGTCAGCGGCAAGACCGTCGTGTTCACCGGAAGTCTCGAGACGATGAGCCGCGACGAGGCCAAGGCGCAGGCCGAAGCGCTCGGCGCGCGCGTGTCGGGATCGGTCTCGGCGAAGACCGATCTGGTCGTCGCGGGCCCCGGTGCTGGCTCAAAGCTCAAGAAAGCGGCCGAACTCAATATTGAAGTCATGGATGAGGCCGGATGGGCCGCAATCGTGGCGAATGCGGGATGATGCTTTTTTGCAACGCAGCATGAGTTAATCCACAGTAATCTCATCGCCCTCTTGCGTTGTCATTGAACCGAAATATTCAGTCTCCATGGGCCCTCGCGACGGTGAAGCAACGCCGCGCTCAACAGCGACTCGCGCCCAAAGGGGAATATAATGCGGACTCAATTTCTAATTGGCGTGGCTGCGGCCGCGATCATGCTCCCGGGCGCTGCTTATGCGCAGTCGACCGGTACGGCGGACTTCGAAGGCGACATCGTCATCACCGCCACCAAGACCAGGGGTGTCGGCGGGGTCGTGATTCCCGACACGCCGAAGACCAAGGTTCAGCTCGATCAGGCATTCATCGCGCGCCAGACTCCCGGCCAGTCGATCGACGAAGTGATCAACTCGCTTCCGGGAGTCAGCTTCCAGAGCCAGGATCCGTACGGTTCGTCGGGCGGCCGCCTGACCATCCGCGGCTTCGGTCCGGACCGCATTTCGCAAACCGTCGACGGCATCCCGCTCAACGATACCGGCAACTATGCGATCTATTCGAACCAGCAGATCGATCCCGAACTGATCGACAGCGTCAACGTCAGCCTCGGCTCGACCGACGTCGACAGCCCGACCGCCTCGGCTTCCGGTTCGACCGTCAATTACCGCACCATCACGCCGACCGACAAGTTCGGTGTCCGTTTGGTCGGCTCGATCGGCGATCTCAATTATTTCCGCGTTTTCGGCCTGGTCAACACGGGTACCTTCACCTCGTTCGGCACCAAGGCGTGGTTCTCGGCCACCAGCGCGACCAACAACGTCCTGTTCAGCAATTTCGGCCAGATCAATAAGAACGCCTATAACTTCAAGATCTATCAGCCGCTGGGCAGCAATGGCGACTTCATCGCGGTGGCCGGCAACTGGAACGTCAACCGCAACACCAATACGCCGGACTATCCGCTGCGTAATACCTGCTCGGTTACGACTGGTTGTATCGTCGGTAGCGGCACGACCAATCGCTTCCCGCGCAACTTCGACGAAGCGTTCTTGCGTACGTCACCGTGCCAGACGGCCGCTGCGCGCCCGAACCTCGCGGATACGCCGAATACTTGCGGTACGCTGTTCGAACAGAACGTCAATCCGTCGAACACCGGCAGCTTGCGTTTCAGCTCGCGCTTCACGCTGGCCCACGGACTGGTTCTGACCGTCGATCCGACGATTCAATATGTGAAAGCGAACGGTGGTCTTTACGCGGTGAACGGTCGTGAGGTCGCCGGCCCGGCTGGCCGTTACGGCTTCATCGGCAACACCTATTATACCGGTGTAGACCTCAATGGCGACGGCGACACGCTCGATACCGTGAAGCTCGACGGCACCAGCCAGACGGTCACGCATCGTTACACGATCCTGAGCTCGCTGCGTTGGGATATCACCGACACGCAGACCTTTCGCCTGACCTACACGCACGATTATGGTCGCCACCGGCAGTCGGGCGAGCTCATTCGTCTCCAGGCCAATGGCCAGCCGTTCGACGTCTTCCCGATCAACTCGCCGATCTTCGCGCCGAACGGGGCTCCGCTCGAAAAGCGCAACCGCAAATCGTACGCGGTGCTCGACCAGGTGTCGGGTGAATATCGTGGCGAATTCGGTGGGCTGACGGTGAACCTCGGTGTTCGCGCTCCGTGGTTCAAGCGCAACCTGCATCAATATTGCTTCACCACCAGCGCTGCCGGTTTTCTCGACTGCGTCGCCGGCAGCAGCGCCGATATTGCCGGTTATGCAGCAGCGAATCCGTACACGTACAATCCAACGACGAATGTGGTGACCGGCTATCAGGCGCCGCAATTCCGTCAGTTCACCTATAACCGTGTGCTGCCCAGCGCCGGTTTGACCTACAAGCTTGGCGGCGGCCTGTCGGTCTATGCCAGCTATTCGAAGGGTCTGCAGGTTCCGGGCACCGACAATCTGTATCAGCAGTTCTACTATCCGGTCGGTGTGGGCACGCCGAAGCCGGAGACGACTGACAATTTCGACGCCGGCTTCCGCTATTCGACCAGCAAGGTTCAGGCGTTTGTCGGTGGCTGGTACACGATCTTCACCAACCGCCTGGCATCGTCCTACGACCCCGAGCTGGACCAGACGGTCTATCGGAACCTCGGCAAGGTCGACAAATACGGTATCGATGCCAGCATTTCGTATCGGCCGATCGATCAGCTGACGCTCTATGCATTCGGTTCGTATCTGAAGTCGAAGATCAAGGATAATGTCGTTGGTGGTACCTGCTCCACGGCGAACGTGACCAATCATACGCTGGGGTGCACGACCGTTAATGCCGACTATTACCTGCTGACCGCGGGCAAGCGTGAGGCCGGTGCGCCCACCTACACGCTTGGCGCGCGCGCGCAGGTTGACGTCGATCCGTTCGAGCTCGGCATGCAGGTGAAGCGCACTGGTCCGCGCTACGTCAACGATCAGAATGTGCCGATCTACAGCTCGATCGACACGAGTGCTGCGACGACGACGATTCTCTACGGTGCAAAGACGCCAGCCTATACCGTCGTTGATCTGGATGCGCGCGTGAACCTGGGCTTCCTCGGCCTGAACAAGACGACCTACTTCCAGGTCAACGTGACCAACCTGTTCAACCAGTTCTACGTCGGCAATCTGGGCAACCCGAATAGCTCATACACCAGCGTGCCGTTCGCGTATCTCGGTTCGCCGCGTACCGCGTCGGTTTCGTTGAACGTGCAGTTCTGATCCAAAGGATCGGCTGACTAAAGAGCGCCGCTCCTGCCTCCGGGCAGGGGCGGCGTTTTCTTTTTGCAGGCGACGGGCAGGCTGGGAGTCGATGCCGCGTTGCGCGGTGGCTGAAGCGTCAGGATCGGGCAGTTCGAAATCCCAGCTAGCGGGCGACGCTCGACCAGCGTTTCAGTCCGCGCTCAACCGCGAGCACCACCAGCAGCGACGCGCCGAACAGCGGCATCGCCAGCCCAAGCGCGACAATCACTGCGATCAACACGGCGTGGAAGCGCGGGCGCGAGAGCGGCAAAGGTGCGCCAAGTCGCCCCGAAGGACGCCGCCGCCACCATGAGATTACTCCCGATACGCTCAGCGTCATCAGCATCAGCGCGCCAAGCGTGATCAGCATTTGATTGGCAATGCCGAACAACTGGCCCTCATGCGTCGCGATGCCGTAGCCAACAGCACGGTCGATCCAGTGGCGTTCGGCGAAGTCCTTGCGGGCGAGCACGGCGCCCGCCGCGCCGTCGACCACTGCTTGTGCGCGCAATGGCCGGTCGGCGGCATCGGAGGAGACTGTCCAGCCGTGCGGTCGCTTGCCCGGCGGCGAGACGAGCACCGGCGGCGCGAAGTGGAGTGCTGTCGCCATGGCGACCGCGCGATTCAGCTCTCCCGGCTGGACGCCTTGGTGCGCCATCGCCATGCCGATATGTCCGGCATGATCGCCGAGCATCGGGTCGTCGGCGGGTTTGCGGCCGCCAATCGTCCAGTCGACCGGCCCGTCGAGCGTGCCGGTCACCGTCCGTATCTCCTTGAAATAGCTTCCCCATGCCTTTGCCCAAGGCAGACCGGTGGCGATCACGAACAGCGCGAGCAGCGATACCCAGATGCCGGTCACGGCGTGCAAGTCGCGCCAGAACAATCGGCGCCCGCCCGACAGACGGGGATAGAGCACGCCCGCATATCTCTCTCGTCCCCGCGGCCACCAGAGATACAGGCCGGTCAGGATCATCACCAGGGTCCAACAGGCCGCGATCTCGACGATATAACTGCCCCAGGCGCCCGCGAGCAACTCGCCGTGTAGGCGCGACACGATTTGCATCGGTCGATTGTCTTCGGCCACGACCTTGAGCGGTATCAGTCTGTAAGGATCGACATAGACACGCCGATCCCCGCTATCGGTGCCGACCAGGACTCGCACCGCTGCCCTATCCGATTGCGGCAGCTCATATTTGTGCAGCCGCGATCCTGGCACTGCCGCCACCGCAGCCGCGGCGATCGCCTCGGGCGTCGCGCGCGTAGCGATGGGGACGAGCGAGTCGTAAGGCCGGTCGAGCCACGCCTCGATCTGCGGCCGCCAGGCGTAGATGCTGCCGGTGATCGCCAGCCACAAAACGAACGGGACGCAGAACATCCCCGCATAGAAATGCCAGCGCCAGACCGCATTGTACCAGCGCGAGCCGGGCGGCCGGACGCTCATAGCTTGATCGTCAGGTCGGCGTGGAACGTCCGCTGCGGAAAGGGGTGGAACAGGAAGTATTTGTCATTGTTGACATTATCCACGCCGAGCCCGAGCGCATACTTCTTCGCGACGACAAATTGCGCGCGCAGGTCGACGACGAAGAATTTGTAGAAGCCCTGATAGGTGTTGCCGACCACGTCTTTATTGTCGAGCTGGCCGTACATCCGGCTCGAATAGCGCGCCGCCGCCGACAGCGAGACGCCATCGACCGGCCGCCAGGTCGCGACCGCATTTGCCTTCCAGCGCGGTACGGTCGGGATCAGCTTGCCGATCGCCGCCGGAAGACCGGGATCGGCGCGCGTCGTGGCGTCGGCATAAGTCACGCTCCCCGACAGATCGATGCGCGGGATCAGGTCGTTGCGGACGACGGCCAGTTCCACGCCACGCGCTCGCGTGCGGTCGACATTCTGGACGAAGCTCGCGGTGAGCGTCCCGCCGCTGACCGCCGTGAGGGTGCCGGTCTGCGATATGAGTGCATCGGTCACGACCTCGTTGAACAGGGACAAGCGAATCGATCCCTTCGCATCCACGCGTTCGATGGCGAGCTCGGCCGAACGAGCATGTTCCGGCTTGAGGTCGGGATTGGGGATTGCGCCGAGCACGCCGGTGGAGACGAGTTGATAGAGTTCGCCGACCGTGGGGAAGCGCCAGGCATCGCCATAGGACAGCTGCACCTTCCACTTGTCGGCGGGTTTCCAGGCCAGTGACGCTTTGGGCGAGAAGCGGGCGGCGGAACGCTCGGGCTGGATATTGGATACAATCGGCGAGGCCGAGAAATTGACCCCGTCATAGGCGCGCCACCATTCGTAGCGGCCGCCGAGCGTCAGCGTCAGCCTGGGCAGAAGGTCGAGCGCGTCCTGCGCCCACAAGGCAGCGGTGCGCGTCTTCCCCAGCGACTGCTGGTTCAGCGCGCCGTCGGTGCCCTTGATCCAGTCGGTCGTCGCATAGCGATTGCTAGCCAGTACGAACCGGTCCCAATGCGCACCGGCGCTCAGCACATTGCCGCCGCGACTCCAGGCCGCCTTGGCATCGAGCGTGTCCCATCCGGTGCCGTCGAGCCGGGTGACGTTGCCGGCACCGCCCGACAAAGCGGCGGGTAGGGAGCCCGTCGGCACCCGCTGCTCGTCATCGGCGAAGCGGTAGCGCGTTCCGATCACTTGCCAATCGACGGCGCCGGCCGATCCCCCGAGCGACACGGCGTGCGACCAGTGGCGCTGGCGCGATAGGTAGGTGCCGCTGGCGAACGATGCCGAGGGATAGGCGGGGAGGCCGGTCGCGGTCGCCGTCAGATAGCTCTCGGCGCTGGCATTGGTGCGGTTGAGGAACAGCCCGCCGACATAGGTCAGGCGAATATCGCTGCTCAGGTCGAGCGCGGCCTTGAGCTTGACGCGATCCTGCCCCTGACGCTCGATCCCGCTCGACCCCAGGATAGTGATCGGCTGTCCCGTCCGGTTGCGATCAGGGATCGCCCCGACCACGCCCGGGCCCGCGGCGCCGGTGACATAGCCGATCGGCTGCGAACGACTCGTGACGTGATCGTAGCTCGCGAACAGCGCCAGCGGGCCGAAGCGATCACCGATCGTCAGCCCCGCCTGATAGGCCGGATAGGTATCGCGCCGCCCATAGAGGTCATAGGTCTGGACGCTGACCCCCGCGGTCGCGGTCGCCTCGAGTTCGTCGGGTAGGCGCGTCGTGATATTGACCACCGCGCCGATAGAATTGCCCGGATAGGCCGCTGAGAACGGCCCATAGAGCACGTCGATCCGCGCCACCTCCTGCGGGCTGACCGCGCTCCACCGCGGGCTGGCCGAGGTGTTGTTGTTGCCGATCAATGCCGACAGCAACGCGCCATCGGCATAGATCAGGCTGCGTGCGCTGGCGCCCAGGCCGGCGGTGCGCGTCGCCAGCGGCGCCTGGGTGTCGCCGATATGGCGTTTGCGCACGATCAGGCTGGGCAGATATTTGAGCGTGTCTTCGACGTTCATCGCGTTGACCGTCCGCGCGATCGTGTCGGCGTCGACCGACGCGCGTGTCGAGGGTGCGTTCTCGATCGTCTGTTGCTGGCGTTGCGCGGTGATCAATATGTCGTCGCGGCGGTCGTCGCCTGGCGCGGGGTCATCGGCGGCATGCGCGGGCAGCGCGATGGCGCTCGCCATCGCGGCGAGCGACGCGCACCACAGGGTGCGCTTGGCAATAGTCACAATCATTCCCCTTACTGAATCGCTCAAGCTGCCGGAGGCAGCGTCGGTTCAGGCGAGGGAAGGCGGTCCGGTGGCGGGAGGCGGAGGCGCGGCGAGGCCGCGGCCGGGGAAGGCGTCGATCGGATCGAGCGTCGACGCGGCTCCGGGCGCGAAGATCGGCGCGGCTAGCGTAACGAGCGTCGGCGGCACGTCGGCAATGCCGAGCCCCGAAAAGGCGCAAACGTGGTCGCCGGGCTGGCTTTTGCCTGGCGCCTTGTGATGCAGCTTGCCATCGGGCGACAGCACCATGGCGTCGTCGGGGCCGGTGCCGTTGCAGACGGTGATCTCGATCCCGCCGGCAGCGTTGACCACCGGCATCCACCCGTCGGGAGCGACGCTGCGCACCAGCAACGCGGCCACCAGCAACACCAGCCAGCCGAAGCGGCGGCCAAGCATGTCGGGGCGAGTGGCGGGATTCATTGCGGGGCTGCTCCTAAGCAAAAGACCGCGCCGATGCCATTGATATTCCTGTCCATGGACAACCGCCCACAGGCGATGCTTTGCGTGGCCGGTCCGGCCGGTATAAAGGGACCAGCCCGATGGCCACGATTTCCTCTCCCGTGCCGGCGCCGGCCGACACCTCATTGACGGGCCAGAAGCGCCGCTTCTGGACTCCCGCGATCTTTTCGCGTCCGTTCTTCGAGGACAAGAGTCGTGCGTTCTGGATCCTGCAGGGTGTCGGCTGGGGCGGCTATCTGCTGCTTCGCTCGGTGTCGTCGGTGTCCAATGGCGCACCGATGTCGGCGTTGGTCCCCGGGATCATCGAATCGATCGTCGGCTATTGCATCACGTTGCTGCTTTCGACCCTGTACGGTTATTATCGCCGCCTGCCGCGGATCAGCGCGATCCTGCTGACGGTGGTGACGCTGGCCGGCGCGACGTTCCTGGCGGCGGTGCTCAACGGTTTCTCCTACAGCATCATGAAGGACAATCCGGGCCTCAACCTGGGCCTGGTATTCGGCCAGCTGTTCCTCAATTTCACCGTGTTGGCGGGATGGTCGGCGCTCTATTTCGGGATCAATTTCTATCTGATCGTCGAACAGCAGGCCGACCAGCTGCTGGTGCTCGGCAATCAGGCGTCGTCGGCGCAGCTGGCGATGCTGCGCTATCAGCTCAACCCGCATTTCCTGTTCAACACGCTCAATTCGATCTCGACCCTGGTGCTGCTCAAGGAAACCGAGCGCGCCAATGCGATGCTGTCGCGGCTGGCCGACTTCCTGCGCTTCACCTTGATTTACGAGCCGACCGCGAACGTGACGGTCGCGCAGGAGGTACATACGCTCAAACTCTATCTCGAGATCGAGAAGATGCGGTTCGAAAAGCGCCTGCGCCCGGTATTCGAGATCGATCCCCGCGCCGAACGCGCGCGTTTGCCCTCTTTGTTGCTCCAGCCATTGGTCGAAAACGCGATCAAATATGCGGTCACGCCGAGCGAGGAGGGGGCGGAAATCGCAGTTTCGGCACGTCTCGTCGGCGAACGGGTCCGGATTACCGTCTCGGACACTGGCCCCGGCTTGATCGAGAGCAAGTTAGGGCCGAGCCTTTCAACTGGCGTGGGGCTCGCCAATATAAGAGATCGGTTGGCTCAGGCGTACGGACCTGACCACCGTTTCGATGCTCGGTCTGCACCAGGGGGCGGCTTTGCTGTGGAGATCGAGATTCCGTACCAGTTGGAAGATCCGAATAGAGAGGCCGCATGACCATAAGAACCATCCTGGTGGACGACGAAGCGCTCGCGATCCAGGGGCTCGAACTCCGCCTTCAAGCGCATGACGATGTCGAGATCATCGATCGTTGCGCCAACGGGCGCGAGGCGATCCGCAGTATCAAGACAAACAAGCCCGATCTGGTGTTTCTCGATATCCAGATGCCGGGATTCGACGGCTTTTCGGTGATCCAGGGCCTGATGGAAGTCGAACCGCCGCTGTTCGTCTTCGTCACCGCTTATTCCGACCACGCCATTCGCGCCTTCGAGGCACAGGCGACCGATTATCTGGTCAAGCCGGTCGAGGAATCGCGTCTTGCCGACACGCTCGACCGCGTCCGCCAGCGCCTGAGCGAGAAGCGCACCGCCGAGGAAGTCGGCAAATACAAGGAAGCGCTGGCCGAGGTTGCGCCGGAAGCAGCTGAGGAGATCGCCGATGGCGGCGAGGTGTCGTCCAATCGCTTCGAAAAGCTGATCAACATCAAGGATCGTGGAAAGATCTTCCGCGTCGACGTCGACACGATCGAGGTGGTCGAAGCGGCGGGCGACTACATGTGCATCAAGACCGGCGACAACACGCTGATCCTGCGCCAGACGATGAAGGATCTGGAAAAGCGGCTCGACCCGCGCCGCTTCCAGCGCGTGCATCGCTCGACGATCGTCAATCTCGACCTTGTCCGACAGGTCAAGCCGCATACCAATGGCGAATGTTTCCTGGTGCTCGATTCGGGCGGCCAGGTGAAAGTCAGCCGCAGCTATCGCGACGTGGTGGCGCGCTTCGTCCACTAGAGCCGAGCGGGGAGGGTCACGTCGGCTCTCCCCGCTCGCTCCGCCGGATTCCCATCGCTTGACCAGTGCGGAACAAATTGGCAACAAAAGTCGAGCCTTCCAGGAGAATCGTCATGTCCGCCTTTGAAACCTTCACCGCGCTCCACGTCCCTGGCGACCCGCTGATCATCTACAATTGCTGGGATCCGGGTAGCGCGGTGGCGATCGCCAAGGCGGGGGCTAAGGCGATCGCGACCGGCAGCTACGGCGCGGCTGGGTCGCTCGGCTTCGGCGATGGCGAGGAAGTGCCGCTCGATCTCGTCTTCGACAATGCGAAGCGGATCATGAATGTGGTCGACGTCCCCGTCTCGATCGATTTCGAGAGCAGCTATGCCCGGGACGCGGCCGGGATCACCGCCAATCTGGCCGGCCTCGCCGCGACCGGTGCGGTCGGCTGCAATTTCGAGGATTCGGTGATCGGCGGTGAGGGCGTCTATCCGATCGCGACCCAGGCCGACCGCGTCGCGGCGGCGCGCAAGGGCGCGGGTGAGGCGTTCTTCATCAATGCCCGTATCGACCTCTATCTGCGCGCGCCGGCCGACCAGCACGACGCATCGATGCTCGACGAAACCGTCGATCGCGCCGCGGCCTATATGGCGGCAGGTGCGAGCGGCATTTTCGTCCCCGGTCTGCGCGATACGACGGCGATCGCCGAGATCGTCAAGCGTACCGGCGCGCTGATCAACGTCATTCCCGGTCCTGGCGCGCCAACCAAGCCGCTCGCCGATGCCGGCGTCGCGCGCGTCAGTTATGGCGGCAGCCCGTGGTTCGCGGCGATGGCCTGGCTCGAGGAGCAAGCGCGGCCGGCAATCAACTGGAAATAACCGTCATCCCGGCGAAGGCCGGTATCGCAGGAGAGTCGCGGTACGGCCTGAGGCCCCGGCCTCCGCCGGGGCGACGGCTTTCACTCGATCGGCTGCTTGTCCGCCTCGGTCACCCCCAGATCGGTCGCGGTGAACAGCGCGTGCAGCGTGATACCGCGCTCGGCGAGATTGGCGTCCGCCCCCTGTTCGCGATCGAGGATGACGATGGCGTCCTTCATGATCCCGCCCGCCGCTTCGATCTGCTCGGCGGCCTTGAGGATCGATCCGCCGCTGGTCGCGACATCGTCGATCAGCACGACGTGCTTGCCCTGCAGCGTCTCGCCGCCGCTATCGTCGAGCCCCTCGACCATCAGTGAGGTGCCATGCGCCTTCGCCGCCTTGCGCACGAACACCGCGCCGATCGGCCGGCCGACGTCCCAGCTCAAGGCCGCGATCCCGCCGAGCAGCGGCACCGCGCCCATCTCCAGCCCGGCGACATAATCGGCATCGAGCCCATCGAGCACCGACAACAGCCCGCGCGCGCATTGCGCGGCACCCTCGGGCGTCATCATCGTCGCCTTCATATTGAAATAGATGCGGCTGCGCTTGCCCGAGACGAGCAGGAAATCGCCGCGCTTCAGCGTGCGCGTGGCGAGCAGCGTGCGAAGGGCTTCGCGGTCGTACGGGGCGGCCATGGGGTCCTCACGGGGCAAAGGGAAAGGGCGCCACCGCGGCCGGCGGCGCCCCTCCTTCGATCAACCCCGGCGATGCGTCAACCGGCGCGATCAGGTCGCCGGGTTGAAACGGTCGAGGAACTTCCTGACCTCCTGCATCAACTGGACCCGGTCGGATTCGCGCAACAGATTGTGCGTATTGAGCGGTTGCTCGAGGTAGAAGAAGTCCTTGCCCTCCACTTTGCCCGCCTTTTTCAGCCGTCCGACCAGGTCCCGCGCCTGGGCGGGCGGGACTCGGATGTCTTTGGCGCCCTGGACGATCAGGATCGGGATGGAATATTTTTCCGGGTGGAGACCCGGCGATGCGTCTTCCAGGTCGCTGCTGGCCGACCCCATGCCCATCTTGGCGCCGTAGCGGCCGAGATAGGATTTGTCGTAGCGCTGCATCGCGATGAGGTCGTGGACGCCGGCGCCGCTGATCGCGCAGCGATATTTATCGCCGTCGCGTTCGGCCGCGCGCGACGCGGCGTAGCCGCCATAGGACCAGCCGAACATGCAAACGCGCTTGGGATCGGCGATTCCCTGGCCGGCGAGCCAGGGAATGGCGTCGTTCAGATCATCCTGCATCCGATATCCCCAGGCCTTTTCGGACGCCTTTTCCCAGTTGCTGCCATAGCCGGTCGAGCCGCGATAATTGGGCTGGATCACGACATAGCCGAGCTCGGCGAGCGATTGCGCCCAGCCATAGGCATTCCAGTCGGCATCGTCGCGATCCCAGGGACCGCCATGCGGCAACACGATCAAGGGCAAATTCTTCTGGCCGGCGCGATGGCGCGGCATGGTCAGGATCGCCTCGATCTTCTTCCCGTCCGACGCCGGATAGGTGACAACCGAGACCGGATTGAGCATCGCGTCTTTCAGCGTGTCGTTGCCATAAGCGAAGCGTCCGATGCCGCCCGACACCGTGTCGAAAATGTACCAGGTCTCCGCCTGACCCATCTTGGCGACGCGGAACAGGATCGTCTCGCGCTTGGCATCGGCGGTGGCGATCAGCACATTGTCCTTGCCGAAGCTTTCCTCGAGCAGGCTTTGGATTTCCTTCAACCGCGGGTCGAAATAGGTCCAATGCTCGCGGCCGGTCGTATAGGTCACGCCGAGCAAAGCGGAGCGGTCGGGAGTGAGCGCAGCACCCCCGATATCGTATCCCGGCACGCCGAAGACCTTCTTGCCCAGCTTCATCGTGCTGAGGTCGAATTCGTACAGCGAGCGATATCCGTCTTCCTTGCCATAGGCATAGGCTTTGGTGCCGCCCGCCAGGAACAGCGAGGGGATACCGAGTTCGCCATAGCGATCGGGCGTGCCGTCGAAGATTTTCTTCAGCTGCTGGCTCGATACGGTGCGGTAATAGACCTGCACCTTGCCCGAATCCGCGTCGCTCGCGGTACCGATCCGGACGACGCCGTCGGCATCGGCGGTCCAATCCTCGACCGCTGCGTTGTGCGGCATGACGGTGGTCGAATTGCCGGTGTCGAGATCCACGTCGATGACTTCCGGATTGCGCGTCATCTCGGTGTCTGGACCGCGTGTCGAGTTGGCGTCCCACGAAATGCGTTGAAGCAGCATGTGCGGCTTGCCCGAGTTGGAGAGCCACAACATTTCGGTCGAGCCGAGCGACTTGTCCCACCCGAGCGGAAGTATCTTTTTCGTCGTGCGGTTGTACGAAGCATAGCGGACATCATCGATCCACTGTCCGTAGAAATTCTCGCGTGTGTCGAACGTGATGACCAGATGATCGGAATCGGCCCAGCGATAATCGACGATCTGGCGATCGCCTTCCTTGTCTTTGATCGCCTCGCCGTTGCGCGCGATGACTTCTGTCTTGGCTTCCCCCGGCTTCACCGGGACGATCGCGAGCACCTGTTCGCCGCCGGCCCTGATCCGGGTTGCGATCCATTTGCCATCCGGGCTCATACGCGGCTGGGTGATCATCGGAAATTGCGCCAGGACCTCGAGCGGAACGGTCTTGGTCGCCCAATCGCTACTTGTCGGCGGCACTTGCCCCGATGCCATTGTCCCCGCCAGGACGATCGATGCTGCCGCGCCAAGCACCGCGCGATGAAGTGTCTTCATAAAAGGCTGCCCCCTGCCTCTATCAATGGTTGAATAGTAACGCGCATCCAGACGCGGGCAACCACACTGCCGACGCCAGATATCCCGTCATGCCGGATTGTACTTCGCCAGGAACGTCTCGAGTTCCTCCAGGAATTGCAGGCGGTCGGCCTGACGCGTGAAATGGTGGTCGCCCAAAGGCTGCTCGACATAGCGATAGGTCGCGCCGGCCGCTTTCAGTCTCTCGACCATCTCGCGCGATTGCTTGACCGGCACGACCTGGTCGGCCTTGCCGTGCATGATCAGGATCGGCGTCGAGAAATCGGCGGCGAAGTTGATCGGCGACACCCCCTTCAGGTCGGGAGCCTGCTTGCGCAGATAATCCTTGTTTCGGCCGCCGTTGAGGAACGATCCGTCGTAGCGCAGCATCGCCGTCATGTCGGACACGCCGGCAAAGGACACCGCGCAGCGATAGACGCCCTTGTCGCGCTGCGCCGCGCGGAACGCGGCATAGCCGCCATAGGACGCACCGACGATGCACACGCGCTTGGGATCGGCGATCCCCTGTTTCGCCGCCCAGCCGACCGCGTCGACCAGGTCGTCCTGCATCTTCAGGCCCCATTGGCCCTCGCCGAGCTTGTTGAACTTGGTGCCGAAACCGGTCGAGCCGCGATAATTGGGCTTCAGCACGGCATAGCCGCGGCTTGCCAGGAACTCAGACCACCAGTCCCAGTCCTCCTCGTCTCGAACCGCCGGACCGCCATGCGGCATCAGGATCAGCGGGAGATCCTTCGCCTCGCGCCCCCTGGGCAAGGTCAGTACCGCGGACATTTCGGTACCGTCGCGCGCGGTGTAGCGGACGGTCTTGACCGGCGCATAGGTCCTGGTGCCGAGCGTCGCGTTGATCGTTGCGAAGACCGACATGCGTCCGTCGGCCGGCCGATAGAGATAATAGGCGCCCGGGCTGTCGGCCGCGCCGATATGCACGATCAACACGCTCAGATCGTTGCTCCACGACACGATATCGGGCCACAAATTGGGAACCGCTTTGTCGAGATCCGCCTGGACCTGGGCCAAAGTGGGGTCGAGCCACTTCGTGCGCGTCCGCGTATCGGTATATTGGAATCCCATCAGCTTCGTGCCTGTCGGGTCGAGAAAAGGCCCGTCGACGTCATAGCCGGGCGAATCGAAGATCTTGGCGCCGATCTTCATCGTGTCGAGATCGAAATCGTAGACCGCGTCGAACCCGTCGGCATCGTCGATCGCGATTGCCTTGCCCGATTGCGGCAAGATCAATGCCGGCAAAGTGGTGAGCGTGCTGCCCTTGCCGGTCGTGCGAGCTATCGTTTTCAGCGAGCCGCCGGCCTGCGTGCGGTACAGCGTACGGTACGACCGCCGGTCGTCGTCATAGGCGATGCCCATCCTGACCGTTCCGGCAGTATCGGCATACCAGTCCATCACATTCGTCGTCGAGCCCTGGACGATCTTGCTCTTGCCGGTCGAGATGTCGAAGTCGCGTACCTGCGGCCAGAAATCCTCGTCCATATAGATCGAGTTCTGCATCGCGATCAGGGCATGCGGGCTGCCGTCGCGTGCGATCCACAATATATCGGCGCCATTCTGGCCGGTGGTTGGCGTCGCCAGGACATTGATCTTGCCGCCATCGGCCCGGACGCCGAACGCGCGGCTGACATACCAGCTGTCGCCTTGAACCGGTTGCATCTCTCCGGCGCGGAGCAACAGCCAGTCATTGTTGACCCATTTCCAGCTCGTCAGCTCGAAATCGCCCGGATCGAGGAGCTTGAGCTTGGTGGTGTCGGCGAGCGGAATGATCGCCAGCCGCATCTTGCCCTGGATCGCCATTCGCGCGGCGATGCGGGTACCGTCGGGCGACAGCGCCGGCGCCTCGATGAACGGCAATTGCGCGAAGGCGGCAACGGGGGGCGGACCGGCATTGGCCGGCGCCGGTTTTGCCTCCGGTGCCGATGTGTCCGGCTTGGCGTCTTGCGCCGACACCGCGGTGGTCGCCGGAAACAGCGCAGCCGCCGCCGCTATCGATATGATACGCCCGAACATGGCTTTCCCCCCAATGCCCCGGCGCCAAGTCTAGCAATGAAAAAGGGGCAGACAAGCTGCCCCTGATCCATTTTTATGTCCGAAAAGAACGATCTGTTCCCATCCGGCGCAATGGCCGGATGGGAGTGGTATTGCCTAGCCGACGCCGTGCGCGGCCAGTGCCGCGAGCAGCAGCAGCGCCACGATGTTGGTGATCTTGATCATCGGGTTGACCGCCGGGCCGGCCGTATCCTTGTACGGATCGCCCACGGTGTCGCCGGTGACAGCGGCCTTATGGGCTTCGGAGCCCTTGCCGCCGTAATTGCCGTCCTCGATATACTTCTTGGCATTGTCCCAGGCGCCGCCGCCCGAGGTCATCGAGATGGCGACGAACAGGCCGGAGACGATCACGCCGAGCAGCATCGCGCCGACCGTGGCGAAACCTTCCTCACGATTGGCCACTGCCTGGATGACAAAGAAGACTACCACCGGGCTGAGCACCGGCAGCAGCGACGGGATGATCATTTCCTTGATCGCCGCCTTGGTCACGATATCGACGGTGCGACCGTAATTGGGACGGCTGGTCCCTTCCATGATCCCCTTGTCGGCGGCGAACTGCGCGCGAACGTCCTCGACCACCGATCCCGCCGCCCGGCCGACCGCGGTCATGCCGAACGCGCCGAACAGATAGGGAAGCAGCGCGCCCAGCAGCAACCCGACGATGACATAGGGATTGCTCAACTCGAAGTTGATCTTGCCGATGCCGAGCTGGGTCGCATAGCGATCGAGGTCGGTCGTGTAGGCGCCGAACAGCACCAGAGCGGCGAGCGCCGCCGAACCGATCGCATAGCCCTTGGTCACGGCCTTGGTGGTGTTGCCGACCGCGTCGAGCGCATCGGTACGGTGCCGCACATCATCAGGCAGCCCCGCCATTTCGGCAATGCCGCCGGCATTGTCGGTGACCGGACCATAAGCGTCGAGCGCGACCACCATGCCGGCGAGCGCGAGTAGCGACGTCGCGGCGAAGGCCACGCCGATGATCCCGGCCAACTGGTACGTCGCGATCACCGCGACGACGATGACGAGCGTCGGCAGCGCGGTCGATTCGAGGCTGATCGCCAGCCCCTGGATGACGTTGGTGCCGTGGCCGGTGGTCGACGCCTTGGCGATCGACTTGACCGGGCGATAGTTGGTGCCGGTGTAATATTCGGTGATCCACACCAACAGGCCGGTCACGGCCAGGCCGATCAGCATGCAATAGAACAGCGACATACCGGTAAAGCTCTTGTCGCCGACGGTGCCGATCGCGGCGTTGAGGTCACCGAGCACCCATTTCTCGGCGCCGAAGATGGCGAAGGCCGAGAGCACGACGGTGGTCCAGAATCCCTTGTACAGCGCGCCCATGATCGACTCGCCTTTGCCGAGGCGGACGAAATAGGTGCCGATGATCGAGGTGATGATGCACACGCCGCCGACGATCAGCGGCAAGGCCATCAGCGCGAACAGATTGGGCGCGTCCGACAGCAGCAGCGCGATCGACACCATGGTCAGGCCGATGGTCACGACATAGGTTTCGAACAGATCGGCCGCCATGCCGGCGCAATCGCCGACATTGTCGCCGACATTGTCCGCAATCGTCGCCGGGTTGCGGGGATCGTCCTCGGGAATGCCTGCCTCGACCTTGCCGACCAAATCGGCGCCGACATCGGCGGCCTTGGTGAAGATACCGCCGCCCAGACGCGCGAAGATCGAGATCAGCGAGGCACCGAAAGCCAGCGCGGTCAGCGCGGCGACGATCTCATGGTCGCCCGGCTCGAGATGCTTGACCCCGGTCAGATACCAGAAGATCCCGGCGATCGAGAGCAGGCCGAGACCCGCCACCAGCATACCGGTGATCGCGCCCGAGCGGAACGCCATGGTCAGGCCGCCCTGAAGCGAGGTCCGTGCGGCTTCCGCGGTGCGCACATTGGCGCGGACCGAGATGTTCATGCCGATGAACCCGGCAATGCCCGACAGCACCGCGCCGATCAGGAACGCCACGGTCGACAAAAGGCCGAGCGTGAAGAACAGGATCACGGCGACGATGACGCCGACGATCGCGATGGTGGTATATTGGCGACCCAGATAGGCTTTGGCGCCTTCCTGGATGGCGGCGGCGATATCCTGCATCTTTTCGTTGCCGGCCGGCGCGCGGAGCACCTGCTGACTGGTGATGAAGCCATAGACTACGGCGATCAGGCCGCAGACGATGGCCGCATAGACAATCGTCATTCCTCTTCCCCTATTAGACACGTCGCGCCGGATGGCGCGCGCGAACTTTCCCGAAGGTGGGCAGGAGGTATAAGGAGGGATCGAGCGAGCGCAAGCGCCCACGGACCCTGGCCGTCAGTGCTGAAAACCGAGGCTGGCCGGGAGCGGGACGGAGGCGCCCTGCCACGTCAGCGTGATCCCGCTGCCGGCGGCGAAACGGCCGACCGAGAATGCGCCGATGGGCGGCTCGTCGCCCTTGGGCAGCGCGAACAGCAATTCGTAATCGTCACCCGCGGTCGCCGCAGCGAGGTGAGCGGCGAGATCGGCGCCTGCGAAGGCGAGATAGTCTGCCGATAGCGGGATGGCGGCGAGCTCGACGGTGACCGCCAAGCTCGAGGCCGCGGCCATGCGGCTGGCATCGATCAACAAGCCGTCCGACACATCCATCATCGCATGGACGAGCGGGGCCAGCCGGAATCCCTCGGCGAGACGCGGCGTCGGGCGGCGATAGCGAGCGAGCAGCGCTTGCGGACCCGCTGCCCCCTGCGCGATCCGCAAGCCCGCACCGGCGTCGCCGATCGTCCCCGTCACCCAAAGCTCGTCGCCCGCTTGCGCGCCCGAGCGTAAGGGGGCGGGCGCATCGTGCCCGATCGCAGTCAAGGTGAGCACGCGTGGCGCGTTCGCGGGAAGCGACACCGTGTCGCCGCCGATCAGCAGACAACCGAACGTGTCGAGCGCTGCGCGCAGGCCGTCGAGGAACGCGCGATCCCAATCGTCGCTCGACAGCGGATAATTGAGCAATACGCCCCCGATCCGCGCGCCTTTGGCGGCGAGGTCGGACAGATTGACCGCGAGCAGCTTCCAGGCGACGTCGCCGGGCGGATCGTCGGGCAGGAAATGGACGCCCTCGACGATCGTATCGGTGGTGATGGTCAATCCGCCGATCGTCGCATTATCGTCGCGCAGATCATGCGCGTCCGGGTGGAGCGGCAGCGCGCGCAATGCGGCGATGAAATCGTCCTCGGTCACGCGCGCCGCGTCATGGCGCGCGCTTCGCCCCGTCCAGGTCGCGGGCGCGCCGCTCGGCTTCCGCCTTGGCAGCTTGTTTCTCTGCCTTGGTCCGGCCGTGTGCGACCCGGTTGGCGGCGGCAGTCGCCTGGGCCTCGCCGCGCGCTTTCGCCTTGCGGGCGCGGTTGAGGTTGACGATCTCCGCCATCGGCGCCGCCGGTCAGGCCCGCGCGCTCTTGGCGACGCCGTCGAGGATGCCGTTGACGAAGCCCTTTTCGCGACGTTCGTAAAAGGCATCGGTGACGTCGAGATATTCGTTGATCACGGTGCCGACCGCGACGTCCTTACGCGCGAGCAATTCGTAGGTCCCGGCGCGCAGGATTGCCTTCATCAATTTGTCGAGCCGCTCGATCTTCCAGTCGGCGGTCACATTTGCCGAGATCAGCGCATCGATCTCGTCGATCCGCGCCAGCGCGCCGGTCACCAGATCGTCGAAGAAATCGACATCGGCATCGGCATATTCGGCGTCCTCGATCGTCGCGCCGAGGCGATGCTGATGGAATTCGTGGAGCAGCGAGACGACGGCCGTTCCGTCCATATCGTGCTGATAGAGCGCCTGGGTCGCGGCGAGCCGCGCGGCGGCGCGGGCTTTGGATCGTGTGGCTGTACGTTGGGACATGACGGTGCCTTAGGCGCGCGCGCCGCCAAAAAAAAGCGGTGCCATGATGAATCGTTCCTCCGGGCGACGTTATCTAAGTTCGTCATGCCGGGCTTGTCCCGGCATCCACCGTGCAACAACTCCTCATCTCGGTTGCGGAGGAGTGGACCCCGGCACAAGGCCGGGGTGACGAAGGAATTGTGGGGAGGTTAGGGGCGCACGACGCCGCGCCTCAACCAACAGCCATCAGCCCAGCCGCAGCGCGACCGAGCGGGCATGCGCGGGCAAGCCCTCGGCTTCCGCCAGGGTAACCGCGGCGGGGCCGATCGCGGCCAGCGAGGCCGGATCGAGCGAGAGGAAACTGGTGCGCTTCATGAAGTCGAGCACCGACAATCCGCTCGAAAAGCGCGCACGGCGGCCGGTTGGCAGGACGTGATTGGGTCCGGCGACGTAATCGCCCACCGCTTCGGGCGTGTAGCGGCCGATGAACACCGATCCGGCATGCTTGACCATGTCGAACAGCGCATCGGCTTCGTCGCAGGCGAGCTCGAGATGCTCGGGCGCCAGCCGATTGACCAAGGGCATCGCCTCGACCAGATCGGCCGTCACGATGATCGCGCCGTTCGCGTCCCAACTCGCGCGTGCGACCTTGGCGGTCGAGAGGTCGCCGATCTGGAGGTCGACCGCCTCCGCCACCGCGCGGGCCAAGGCGGCATCGTCGGTGAACAGGATCGACTGGCTCGACGGATCGTGCTCGGCCTGGCTCAACAGATCGGCGGCGATCCATTGCGGATCGTTCTTGCCGTCGGCGACGACGACGATCTCGCTCGGTCCGGCGACCATGTCGATCCCGACCACGCCATAAAGTTGGCGCTTGGCCTCGGCGACCCAGGCATTGCCGGGCCCACACACCACGTCGACCGGCGCGATGCGGCCGGTGCCGTATGCGAGCGCGGCGACGGCCTGCGCCCCGCCGATCCGCCAGACCTCATCGACGCCAGCGATATGCGCGGCGGCGAGCACCAAAGGATTGACCTCGCCATTGGGGGTGGGCGTGACCATCACCAGCCGCTCGACCCCCGCGACCTTGGCCGGAATCGCGTTCATCAGCACCGAGCTGGGATAGGCCGCGCGGCCGCCGGGGACGTAGATCCCCGCCGCGTCGACCCCGCGCCAGCGCGCGCCCAACCGCGCGCCGACCGCATCGATCTCGTCGCGGTCCTCCGGCTTCTGCTTGATGTGATAGGCCGCGATCCGCTCGGCGGCGAGTTCGAGCGCGTCGCGCAGATCGGGTGCCAGTGCCTCGTGCGCGGCGAGCCATTCGGCCCGCTCGATCCGCCAGCCGGTCTCGTTGAGATCGTGATGGTCGAACTTGCGGGTGAAGGCATGGACCGCGGCGTCGCCTTCGTCGCGGACGCTGGCGACGATCGTGCGGACATCGCGCGCGACATCGCTATCCGCCTCGCGCCGCGCGTCGACCAGCGCCTGGAACTGGCGCTCGAAGCCGGGCTCGGACGTGGAGAGTTTGATCATTTTAAGCCCCTCCCCTTCAGGGGAGGGGTTTGGGGTGGGGGAGTCAAAAGGGATGCGCTCTGCGAGGCTTCGCCCCACCCCAACCCCTCCCCTGAAGGGGAGGGGCTAAGAACACGATCATGCCACATCGCGCTTCTCCACCGCGCGCCTAAACGCATCGACCAACGGCACCAGTTCCGGCCGCGTCTTGAACGCCGCACGGTTGACGATCAGCCGGCTGGTGACCTGGGCGATCACCTCGACCTCGACCAGGCCATTCTCCTTGAGCGTCCGGCCCGACGAGACGAGATCGACGATGCGCGGCGCGAGGCCCAAGGTCGGGGCCAGTTCCATCGCGCCGTTGAGCTTGACGCATTCGGCCTGGACGCCGCGCGCCTCGAAATGGCGCTGCGTCACATGCGGGTATTTGGTCGCAACACGAACGTGGCTCCAGCCGCGCGGATCGTCGGCCGCGGCCATTTCGGCCGGTTCGGCGACCGACAAGCGACAATGGCCGATGCCCAGATCGACCGGCGCATAGAGTTCGGGATAGTCGAACTCGGCGAGCACGTCCGACCCGACGATGCCGATCTGCGCGGCGCCATGCGCGACGAAGGTGGCGACGTCGAACGCGCGGACGCGGATCAGGTCGATGCCGGGATGGTTGGTCGAAAAGCGCAGCGCGCGGCTGTCCTTGTCGGAGAATGCTGCCTCGGGCTCGACGCCGGCGCGCATGAGCAGCGGCACGGCTTCCGACAGGATACGGCCCTTGGGGACGGCAATGACTAGGGGTTGCGCCATGGCGGGGCTTTACTTGTGCACCTGCGAAGGCGCAATGCATCCTGGTGGCTCCGCTTTCAGCGGTTTTGCCGCGCCGGCGCGCTTCCCCGCCCGACCCTCCGAAGGACAGCAATCTATGGAAGGTCGCGCGGGTTAGCGCGCCGGAACTGCGCGAATGAGGAGGCGACATGGCCGACGAGGCGGGCAATCGCGAGGCATTCCGGATCCAGGAATTCTATTGCCGGAACATGGACGCGCCGATCTATGCGCGGCTGTGCGCCGCCATCGCCGATGGATTGGCGCGCGACAGCCGTACCGGCGCCCGCATCCTCGACTGGCCCGGCGAGCCGACTCGCGACGCCTTGCCGCTCAGGTTCATCGGCGGACTGCATGCGCTGGTGCAGGCGAGTGCCGATTCGGGTCTGGCGGCAGTATTCTGCGGCGAGACGACCGATCAGGACGCGATCGCGGCGGCGGTGAATGCCGCGCTCGGCGTGCATGACGATTTCCTGCTGCCCTGGCTCGATGGGCCGCCGCAGACCAACGAACCGGGCCGATCGGGCGCGCTGATCGTCGGGTTGCTCGAGATCGCGCGGCGTCATGGCCCGAAAATCGAACTGCTCGAAATCGGGTCGAGTGCCGGGCTCAACCTGTTGATCGACCGCTATGCCTTCGATCTTGGCGGCGTGCAGGTCGGTGCTGCGGGGGCGCCGGTCACGATCGCGCCCGAATGGCGTGGCGACCCGCCGGTGCCGACGCCGATCGAAATCATCTCGGTGCGCGGTTGCGATGTCCGTCCGCTCGACGCGCCCGATCCCACGGTCGAGGCGCGGCTGGCCGCTTATGTCTGGGCCGAAACGCCGCTTCGTGCCGAGCGGCTGCGCCAGGCGATCGCGATGCAGCGCGCCAAGCCGGTCGATCTGGTCCAGGCCGATGCCGCCGACTGGATCGAAGCGCGACTTGCCGAACCGCAACCAGCCGGCGTAACGCGCGTGCTGATGCATTCGGTGGTGTGGCAATATCTGCCCGAGGAGCGCGCGAGCCGCATCCGCGCGACGATGAATGCGGTGGGCGCGCGCGCCACGACCAACCGTCCGCTCGCCTGGGTGATGATGGAACCCGACCGCGCCTTCGCGCATCAGGTGATCCGCGTGAAGAGCTGGCCCGGTCATGACCAATGGCAAGTGATCGCGACCGCGCATGCGCATGGCGCGTGGGTCAAGAATGGCGTCGAGGATAAGGACAAGCGCCGCTACGATCTGCCGGAATCGGCCAAGGTCGAAGCCGGGTAAGCTGTCGAACAACCGTGACTCATGCGAAGGTTGATTTGAACGATCGGGTCGCCGATCTTGGCAGCATGGCCACGCTCCATCGCTACCGCGTTTTCGAGACCGCACACGGCGTCGCCGCAATCGCGTGGAGCGGCGACGCGATCACCGCCTTTCGTCTGCCGGGAGAAACGGCGCGCGAGGCGGAGTGGTCGCTGCTTCGCCGCTTGCCCGACGCTGTTGCGGGCGACCCGCCCCCAGCCATCGCCGCGGTGATCGCCGACGCGGTCCGCTATTTCGCCGGGGAGCCGGTCGATTTCGATGCGGTCGCGATCGATCTCGGCGAGCAGGAGCCCTTCTTCGCTCGGGTCTATGACCGTGTCCGAGCGATCGGCCGCGGCGAGACGATGACCTATGGGGCGGTCGCCAGGGAATTGGGCGCGGGACCGGAAGCGGCGCGCGCGGTCGGGCAGGCAATGGCGAGGAATCCGATCCCGCTGATCGTGCCGTGCCATCGCGTGCTCGCGGCGGGCAGCCGGGTCCATGGCTTTTCGGCGCCCGGCGGCGCGCTCGCCAAGGTCCGCATGCTCGAGATCGAAGGCGTGGCGACCGAGCCGCCGCCTGCTGCACAGACCGCATTCGAATTCTGAAATCAGGCATCGCTTGCGCTTTGCCGCGCTGCGGCATAGACGCCGCGCCGTGACGGGTTCCCCGCAAGGGGAAGCAAAAGGGAAGTCCGGTCGAGATGCCGGCGCTGCCCCCGCAACTGTGACCGGAGAGCGGTCGCCCCAACAATGCCACTGGCCGCAGGGTCGGGAAGGCGGGGCGAACGCGACGACCCGGAAGCCAGGAGACCTGCCCGCCACGGTCGATCCTTTGCGCGGACGGGGTGTGCCGGGCGAACGAGGGATATCCCTCGCGTGAGCGACATGAACCGGGCCGTAGGGTCCGGGTGTCGCGTTCAGGCGCCCGGACTCCGCGGCCCCACCAAAGGGGCATGTCCAATGTTGAAGTTTTCCATCCTCGCGACGACGGCGTTCGCCGCGATCGCTATCGCGACGCCGGCCTGGGCGCAGGAGACGCCGGCGGCCGACGATAACAATATCGTCCTCGCCGATCAGACCCGCACCGACATTATCGTGACCGCGACCGGTGTACCCCAGACGCCCGAGACGATCGGCCAGGCGGTGACCGTGATCGACCGCCAGACGATCGAGCAGCGCCAGACCGTCGCTTTGTCCGACCTGCTGGCGACCACGCCGGGCGTGACCGTGTCGCGCAATGGCGGGCTCGGCGCCCTGACTGCGGTACGCATCCGCGGCGCCGAGGATTCGCAGACGCTGACCTTGATCGATGGCGTGCGGGTCAACGATCCCTCGTCGCCCGGCGGCGCGTTCGATTTCGCCAGCTTGCTCGCCGGTTCGATCGACCGCGTCGAGGTGCTACGTGGCCCGAACTCGGTGCCATGGGGCAGCCAGGCGATCGGCGGTGTCGTCAACGTCACCACGATGCAGCCGGGCTATGGCCTCCAGGCGCGCGGCAATGTCGAATATGGCAGCTTCGATACGGTCTTCGCCAATGGCGGCGTGTCGGGAAAGAGCGGGATCGTCTCGGCCTCGCTCAACGCCGGCTATCTCAAGACCAACGGCTTCTCGGCAGTGTCGTCGGGAAGTGAGCCCGACGGCTATCGCCAGTTCGGCGCGACCGGGCGGATCGAGATCGCCTTGGCCGATAACATCAGGCTCGACCTGCGCGGTTATTATGCGCACAGCAAGGTCGACATTGATGGTTTTGACGGCGTGACCTTCCTGCCCGCAGATGATGGCGAATATGCCAAGACCCAGGAATTGTACGGCTATGCCGGGCTCAACGCTGATTTCCTCGGCGGCCGCTTCAAGAACCGCATCGCTTTCACCATCGCCGATATCAATCGCGACAATTACGACCCGGCGTTCGGGTCAGCAGTTAGCTTCTTCGGCCGCGGCCGCAGCGAGCGTTATCAATATCAGGGTGATTTCCAGGTGATCGACGGCGTCCGGCTGGTCGCCGGCGCCGAGCGCGAGAATACGCGCTATTTCGACGGCGATCTCTCCGCGACGCGCGGCGTCACCAGCTTCTACGGCGAAGCCATCCTGTCGCCGATCGATCGCCTGACGATCACGGGCGGCGTGCGCTACGACGATGATTCGGCGTTCGGCGGGCACACGACATGGGGCGCCAATGCGGTCTATACCTTGCCGACCGAGACGACGTTCCGCGCCAGCTACGCCGAAGGGTTCAAGGCGCCGACCCTCTATCAGCTCTATGGCCGGTTCGGGACGTCGGTGTTCGGCAACAAGGATCTCAAACCCGAAACCGCGCAAAGCTATGATATCGGGGTCGAGCAACGGCTGGTCGGCGGGCGGATCGTCGCCGGGATTACCTGGTTCCACCGCGATACGACCGACCAGATCGATTTCGGTCCGGCCTTCTCCTACGTCAATATCGACCGCGCCCGGACCAAGGGCGTGGAGTTCGCGCTGTCGGTGCGGCCGAGCGACCGCCTGACGCTCAGCGGGTCCTACAGCTTCATCGATTCGATCAACCTCTCGCCCGGGTTCAATTTCGGCAACGAGCTGGCGCGCCGTCCGCGCCAATCGGTCAGCGCGTCGATCGACTGGAAGACTCCGGTCGGTCTCGGGATCGGCGCGACCGTGCTGAGCGTCGGCGACAGCTTCGACGATGCCGGCAATTTCAGCCGGCTCGATGGCTATACGGTGGTCGGATTGCGCGCGGACTTCCCAATCGGCGACAAATTCTCGATCTATGGCCGCGTCGATAATCTGTTCGATGAGAAATATGCCGTGGTGAAATATTACAGCACACCGGGCCGCGCGGCCTATGGCGGCATTCGCTTGAAGTTCAATTGAAGCCTTTGATCGCCTTGATCGCCCTCGGGCTGGCGGGGTGCGCGAGTGCGCAGCCCGCCACGACCGGGGGGATCGTCTCGACCAACCCCTGTTCGGACCAATTGCTGCTCGCGCTGGCGCCGGGCAAGGTCACGGCGATCAGCCATTATTCGCAGGAGCCGGGCGCGACCTCGATCCCGCTCGGGCTCGCGCGGCGCTATCGCGCCACCGCGGGGACGGCCGAGGAAGTGATCGCGCTCAAGCCCGATCTGGTGGTGGCGTCGAGCTTCACCTCCAAGACTACACTCGCCGCGTATCGTCGCGCCGGGCTCAAGGTGCTGACGCTCGATTCGCCGACCAATGTCGCCTCCAGCCGCGACCAGATCCGCAGCGTCGCCGCCGCGGTGGGGGAACCCGCGGCGGGCGAGCGGCTGATCGCGCGCATCGATCGCGCCGTGGCCAACGCCGCTCCGCGTGACGGCCGCCGGCCCGCGACCTTGCTCTATATTTCCGACAGTTTCGCCAATGCCGGGCCCAGCCTGTTGACCGAGATGGTCGAACTCGCTGGGCTGGGCGATGCCAGCAAGGATTTCGGGCTCGCTTTCTCGGGCAACGTGCCGATCGAAAGTGTGGTCGCGCATCCGCCGCGCATCGTGATCGACCCCGACCCCAATGGCCGCACCGCGTCGCTGCGCCGCCGCGTGCTCGGCATGGCGGGGTATCAGGTGATCGAGGAGCGTTTCCCGCGCCAATTGGTCAATTGCGGCGGGCCGACCATCATCCCCGCGCTGCGCGCCCTCGCCGCGATTCGATCGCGAGCGCTGTCGTGAATCGCGCGATCCGCCTCGGCCTGCTCGTGTTGTTGACCGCGACGCTGTTCGCGCTGTCGCTGATGGCGGGCAAGCAATGGATACCGTTCGACGCGTGGTTTGGGCACGATCCGCGTTGGGCGATCATCGCGGAGTTGCGCATCCCGCGTGCGGTGCTCGGTGTCCTGCTCGGGGCCGCGCTCGGCCTGTCGGGCGCAGTATTGCAGGGCTATCTCAGGAACCCGCTCGCCGACCCGACGGTGATCGGCGTGTCGTCCTGTGCCGCACTCGGCGCGGTCGCGTCGATCGTCCTCGGATTCGGTGCCGGCTGGCTTGGCCAGTTCGGCTGGGCGATGGCGGGGGCGGGGGGGGCGATGGCGCTGCTCGCGATGCTGACCGCGCGTGCGGAGACGCCAGTGGTGTTCGTGCTGGCCGGCACCGTGCTCGCCAGTTTGGCGGGCGCGCTGACCGCGTTCCTGATCTCGATCGCGCCCAATCCCTATGCCATCGCCGAGGCGATCGACTGGCTGATGGGCGCGCTGACCGACCGTGGGCCCGACGACGTGTTGATGGCGGCGCCGTTCATCGGCGCGGGCATGCTGTTGATGCTGTTCACGGGGCCAGCGCTCGACGCGCTGGCGCTGGGCGAGGATGCCGCGCGCTCGCTCGGCGCCAATCTCGGCCGGTTGCGCTGGCAAGTGGTGATCGGCACCGGGCTGGCGGTCGGCGCGGGCGTCGCGGTGACCGGCGTGGTCGGGTTCGTCGGCTTGGTCGTCCCGCATCTGTTGCGGCCGGTGTTCGGCGCCAAACCCTCGGCGTTGCTGGTGCCGAGCGCGCTGGGTGGCGCCGCGCTGACGCTGGCGGCCGACAGCCTGTGCCGGCTCGCGCCGGGTGCGGGTGAGGTGCGGCTGGGCGTTGCCATGGCGCTGATCGGCGCGCCGTTCTTTCTGGCGTTGCTGTTCCGCGAAGGAGCCAAGCAATGGCGCTGACTCTCGACCGGGTGACACTCGATCTGCGCGGGCGCCGAGTGCTGACCGATGCGAGCGCCATGTTCGCCGCCGGCCGCATCACCGTGATCCTGGGGCCCAACGGCGCGGGCAAGACCAGCCTGTTGCGCGCCGCCGCCGGGTTGATCGCCCCGAGCGCAGGCAAGATCGCGATCGACGGCCGCGCGATCGGTGCGATGCGCCGCGATGACCGCGCGCGGACGATCGGCTACCTGCCGCAATCGGGCGATGTCGCCTGGAACATGCCGGCGCGCGACGTCGTGGCGCTCGGCCGCCTGCCGCACCGCGCGGGCGTGGCGGAAGACATCGCAGCGGTGCTGTCGGCGATGGCGGCGACTGACACCGAGCAATTCGCCGAGCGCCGCGTCGGCGAGCTATCGGGCGGCGAGCGCGCGCGGGTGCTGCTGGCGCGCGTATTGGCGGGAGAGCCGCAATGGTTGCTCGCCGACGAGCCGCTGGCCAGTCTCGATCCTGCGCATCAGCTCGATCTGCTCGACCGCTTGCGCGGCCAGGCGGCGCGCGGGGTCGGCGTGGTCGTGGTACTCCACGATCTGGTTCAGGCCGCGCGCGTCGCCGACGAGATTTTGTTGCTGCGCGACGGCCGCGTCTTCGCCTTCGGCCCGCCCGACGAGGTGCTGACGCAGCATCATCTGCGCGACGCATTCGGCGTCGATGTGCTGCTCTTCGCCGATGCGCAGGGGCGGATGCTTCCCGTCCCGGCGGGTCGCTCAGGGTCAGCCTAGCCCCCGGCCGATCGCCTGGAGCCAGGTGGACACCGCCTGGATTCGCGAGGTCGCGTGCGTGTCCTGATGTGTCACCAGCCAGAAGGTACGATGGACGGCGACGCTCTCGCCCAGCACGGGTTCGAGCCGAGGATCGTGCTGCGCCATGAAGTCGGGAAGCACCCCGATCCCCCCGCCGGCGGACACCAGCGCGCGCTGGACGTTGATGCTGGTGCTCCGCACCTGCGGGGACAGGCCGGGCTCGATCTCTGACAGATAGTCGAGCTCAGGCGCGTAGATATGCTCGGGCACGTAGCCGACGAGGATGTGCTTGCCGAGGTCGGCATTGGACGTCGGCCGGCCGTGGCGGTCGAGATAATCGGGCGTGGCATAAAGACGCAGGCGATAGCGGGCGAACTCGCTAGCGCGGAGCTGTGCGCTGCGTGGGCGGGCGAGCATCACCGCGATATCGGCTTCGCGTTTGGAGGGATTGAGGAAACCCGAGGCGGTGATGAGGTCGAGCCGGATGCGCGGATGGCTCACCTGGAACGGTGCGATCGCGGGCGCGATCACCCAGGTCGCAAGGCCCTCCGCCACGCTCACCCGGACATGACCGGCAGGCGCCAGGTCGCTCGCGGGCGCGATTGCGGCGATCACCGCGGCTTCGACCGTCTCGGCATGCGCGAGCAGCGCTTCGCCTTCCTCGGTCAGCCGGCGCTCGCCGCCGACCGACTCGAAGAGCGGCCGATCGACCCGCGCCGCCAGACGGGCGAGCCGCCGCCCGACGGTGGTGGCATCGACGCCGAGCGATCGTGCCGCCGGCGCGATCCGCTTCGAGCGCGCGACGGCGAGGAAGATACGCAGGTCATCCCAATTCTGCATCGCGCCACCTGCATTTTTGCATGTTCATTTGGCAATTAAGTAGCCTTGCGTGCGAATTTGCCTAGTGAAATAGAGCATCGAGCCGAACGAGGCCCAGGAGAGTTGACCATGCGCACCATCGACCATTTCATCGCGGGCTCTGCCGGCGGTGGCGCCACTCGTACCAGCGACGTGTTCGACCCCAATACCGGGCAGGTCCAGGCCAAGGTAAACCTCGGGGCGCAAGCCGATCTCGATCGCGCCGTCGCCGCCGCGCAGGCCGCGCAGCCGGCCTGGGCGATGACCAATCCCCAGCGCCGCGCCCGGGTGATGTTCAACTTCAAGGCGCTCGTCGAAAAGAACATGGACGAGCTCGCCCACCTGCTCTCGTCCGAACATGGCAAGGTGATCGCCGATTCAAAGGGCGACATTCAGCGCGGGCTCGAAGTCGTCGAATTTGCGTGCGGCATCCCGCACGTGCTCAAGGGCGAATATACCCAGGGCGCAGGGCCGGGGATCGACGTCTATTCGATGCGCCAGCCGGTCGGCATCGGCGTCGGCATCACGCCGTTCAACTTCCCGGCGATGATCCCCTTGTGGATGGGCGCCGTTGCGACCGCCTGCGGCAACGCCTTCATCCTCAAGCCGTCGGAGCGCGACCCCTCGGTGCCGGTGCGCCTGGCCGAACTGATGCGCGAGGCGGGCATGCCGGAGGGCATTTTCCAGGTCGTCCATGGCGACAAGGAAATGGTCGACGCGATCCTCGACCATCCCGCGATCGCCGCGGTCAGCTTCGTCGGCTCGTCCGACATCGCGCATTACGTCTATAATCGCGGCGTCGCCGCCGGGAAGCGCGTCCAGGCGATGGGCGGGGCCAAGAACCATGGCATCGTCATGCCCGATGCCGATCTCGACCAGGTTGTCGCCGATCTGTCGGGCGCCGCATTCGGCTCGGCCGGCGAGCGCTGCATGGCGCTGCCCGTCGTGGTGCCGGTCGGCGACAAGACCGCCGAGGCGCTCAAGGCCAAATTGATCCCGGCGATCGCGGCGCTGCGGGTCGGCGTCTCGACCGACAATGACGCGCATTACGGCCCGGTGGTCAACGCCGCGCACAAGCAGCGCGTCGAAAACTGGATCCAGACCGGGGTCGACGAAGGCGCCGAACTGGTCGTCGACGGCCGCGGCTTCCAGCTCCAGGGACATGAACAGGGCTTCTTCATCGGCCCATCCTTGTTCGACCATGTCACGCCCGACATGCAGTCGTACAAGGAAGAGATTTTCGGACCCGTCCTGCAGATCGTCCGCGCACCCGATTTCGAAACCGCGCTCAAGCTGCCGAGCGATCACCAATATGGCAACGGCGTCGCGATCTTCACGCGCAACGGCCACGCCGCGCGCGAATTCGCCGCGCGGGTCAATGTCGGCATGGTCGGGATCAACGTGCCGATCCCGGTGCCGGTCGCCTATCACACCTTTGGCGGCTGGAAGCGCTCGGCGTTCGGCGACACCAACCAGCACGGCATGGAAGGCGTCAAGTTCTGGACCAAGGTCAAGACGATCACCCAGCGCTGGCCCGACGGCGGCGTCGGTGACGGCGCCAACGCCTTCGTCATCCCGACGATGGGGTAAGGGCGGGGCGGTCGGTGACGATCGCCTCGAACTTCTCATGATAGCGCGGGTGCTCCGTCCCCATCATCCGGTCCCACCAGGTGAAGTAGAGGCCGAAATTGTGCCGGCCCTCGCTATGGTGGAGGTCGTGATGCGTGGTCGTGGTCAGCCATCCCGTCCAGCGGCTGCGGGTGAAGCCCGACCAGGCGAGTTCGTGCCCCGAATGGCCGATCACGTTGCGGATGATCTGGTGGAGCAGGAAGGCCAGCACGACCAAGGCGTGGAACGGCACGATCAACAGGAACAGCGGCAGGAAGGCGGATTCGAACGCCGCCTCGATCGGCGCGAAGCTGTAGGCGGCCCAGGGCGTCGGCGTGCGCGACATGTGATGCGTCATATGCGCGCGGCGAAACAGCGCTTTCAGGTGCAACGCCCGGTGCATCCAGTAGAAATAGGCGTCGTGCGCGATGACCACCGCGACGAACTCGACGCCCGCGAGCCAGAGCGGCGGCGCGGCCATCGAGACATGGATGATGCCCATCCGCGCCAACGCGATCGTCAACATGGTGGAGGCGGCGAAGGTCACCATCGTGATCAGCGAATTGATCACTTCGTGCTGCCAATCGGTGAAATCGGGCGTGCGCAACTGGATGCGCCGGCTCTCCGTCCAGCGCGCGCCCAGCCACAGGACCAGAGTCACGCCGCCCGCCGCGGCCAGATAGCGGGTCAATTCGATCATATAGCCTTGCGCGCCGCCCATGATGAGCGTTCGGATCGAGTCGGTCATGCCAAGCTCCCGTCAAATGATGCGGGCTGTCTGGCCGATCGGGTGCGGGCGGTCGCGGCACCGCCGGAAAAAGCCGATCGATTCCGGAATCGATCAGCTATTTTCGAAACCGCCCAGCGCCGCGCGGCGCCAGTCGGTCGGGGTCTGGCCGGTGGTGTCGCGGAACGCGCGGTTGAACGGCGCCAGGCTACCATAGCCCAGGTCCATCGCGATGGTGAGCACTGGCAGTGCGACCTTGGCGGGGTCGCTGAGCCACGCCTGGGCATCGGCGATGCGATGCGAATTGAGGAAGTCCGAAAAGTTGCGATAGCCCAGCCGCTGATTGATCAGCGCGCGCAGGCGATGCTCGGGCACAGCGAGCTTTCCGGCCAGCACACCGATGGTCAGCCCGGGCTCGCGATAGACATGGCCGGCCATTGCCGCGTCGAGCTTCTGCTTGAGGACATTGTCGGCGGGCGCCAGGCTCGGCTGCGGCGGCGCTGGGGCGTCGGCATCGAACAGCAGATCGGCATTGCTCGACAGCAGCACCGCGCCGAACGCCAGCACCGCGATCAGGGTGCTGCCCGATTGCAGCAGCATCAGCCAGGGGATGGTGGCGTAGCCGACGATGGTCTCGACCACGACGACCGCGAGCGTCTGCAACCCGACCACGATCACGAAACCGGTGCGGAACGCGCGGCGTCGCTCGATCAGATCGTCGCCGCGTTCGGTGATTGCGATCCAGATGGCGTGGACGCAGAGCGCGAAGGACAAGGCATGCTGTGTCACGTCGGCGGTCACCGGCATGCGATGCGTCCAGTACACCGCCACGAGGAAATTGATCCAGCAGGCGAGCGTGACCGCGGTAGCGATCGCCAGCAACCGCCGGTCGATGCGGCGTTCGAAGATCAGGTGAGCGAATACCCACAAAGCGAGCGGCGAGCTCTGCGCACCGAGCTGGACGACCGGCCAGATCCGCATGCTGCGCACGTCGATCACCGGCGCGACGTCGGCCAGATAGGCCGCGACGCACAGCAGCAGCAGCACGGTTGCCCAGCGGATCGGGCGCGGCGCGCGTCCGCGGCCGATCACCAATGCGATCAGCATCAGCTGGCCTGCCGACAACAGGCGCAGCGCGGTATCGATGAGCAGCATCCGCGTCATTGCTCACGCGTTATGGCTTCGCCCCGACCGCGGGTCTATGGCCCTCTCCACACCGTCCAGACGAGACTTTCCGCATGACCAACCAGTTCGACCTGACCGACGACCAGCGCGAGATCCAGGATCTGGCGCGCAAGTTCACTGCCGACCGCATCACGCCATTCGCGGCCGAATGGGACGAGAAGCGGCATTATCCGGTCGACGTCTGGAAAGCGGCGGGCGAGCTCGGCTTCGGGGCGATCTATGTCGCCGAGGAATCAGGCGGGATTGGGCTCGGCCGGCTCGAGGCGGCGCTGATCATGGAAGCGATGGCCTATGGCTGCCCGGCGACCAGCGCCTATATCTCGATCCACAATATGGCGACGTGGATGATCGACCGTTTCGGCGATCAGGCGATCAAGGACCGCTTCCTTCCCGATCTCGTCAGCATGGACAAGATCGCCAGCTACTGCCTGACCGAGCCGGGTTCGGGATCGGACGCGGCGGCGCTCAAGACCAGCGCGAAGCGCGACGGCGACCATTATGTCTTGAACGGCACCAAGCAGTTCATCTCGGGTGCCGGCTATAACGACATCTATGTCTGCATGGTCCGCACCGGTGAGGAGAAGTCGAAGGGCATTTCCTGTCTGGTGGTCGAGAAGGACACGCCTGGTTTGTCGTTCGGTGCGCCCGAAAGGAAGCTCGGCTGGAACGCCTCGCCGACCGCGCAAGTGATCTTCGAGGATTGCCGCGTACCGGTCGAGAATCGCGTCGGCGCCGAAGGCGACGGCTTCCGCTTCGCGATGGCCGGGCTGGATGGCGGCCGGCTCAATATCGGCGCCTGCTCGCTCGGCGGCGCGCAACGCTGCCTCGACGAATCGATCAACTACACAAAGGAACGCCAGCAATTCGGCACGCCGGTCGCCGATTTTCAGAACACGCAATTCATGCTTGCCGACATGGCCACCGACCTCGAGGCGGCGCGGGCTTTGCTCTATCTGGCGGCGGCCAAGGTGACCGCCAACGCGCCCGACAAATCGCGCTTCTCGGCGATGGCGAAGCGGCTGGCGACCGACAATGGCAGCTCGATCGTCGACCGCGCGCTCCAGCTGCATGGCGGTTACGGCTATCTGATGGACTATCCGATCGAGCGCTTCTGGCGCGACCTCAGGGTCCATTCGATCCTGGAGGGGACCAATCAGGTGATGCGGATGATCGTCGGCCGGGATCTGACGCGGCAATGAGGGGGCTCGCTAGTTCCTCCCCATTCATGGGGAGGGGGACCGCTCGCGCAGCGAGTGGTGGAGGGGGATCTCCCCACCTACATCGCTCGTGGCCCACCCCCTCCACCAAGCCGCTTCGCGCCTTGCGTTGGGGCGAGATCGTGTCCCCCGGACACGATCTTGGTTCGCCGGGGGCGAACCAAAGCCCCAGCGCCCTCCCCGTAAACGGGGAGGATTTGGGATGACCGACGACGTCCTCACCTTCATCGAGGGCAAGGTCGGCCGGGTCCGGCTCAACCGGCCCAAGGCGATCCATGCGCTCAACACCGCGATGTGCGCGGCCATACTCGACGCGCTGGCGGCGTGGCGCCACGACCCCGCGGTAGAGGCGGTGATGATCGACCATGCAGAGGGTCGCGGGTTCTGCGCCGGCGGCGATATCCGCATGCTCGCGGAAAGCGGCGCCAGGGACGGCGTCGAGGCGCGCGAATTCTTCTTCACCGAATACCGCATGAACCATCGGCTGTTCACCTATGAGAAGCCGGTGGTGGCGTTCATGGATGGCATTACGATGGGTGGTGGCGTCGGTATCTCGCAACCCGCGCGTTATCGCGTCGCGACGGAGAATACCCGGCTTGCCATGCCCGAGACCGGGATCGGCCTGTTTCCTGATGTCGGCGGCGGCTGGTATCTGTCGCGCTTGCCGGGCCGCGTCGGCCAGTATCTCGCGCTGACCGGGCATCGGCTCGACGGGGCTGAGTGCCTCAATCTCGGGCTGGCGAGCGACTATCTGACCAGCGATACGCTCGATGAGGCCAAGGTGCGGATCGCGGCGGCGCCGACCGAGATCGAGGAGATTCTCGTCGACCTGGGAGGTCCCGTGCCCGAGGCGAAGATCGTCGCGCAGGAAGAGGAGATCAATCGCCTGTTCGAGTCCGATCGGCTGGAAGACATCTACGCGGTGCTGGAGAGCGAAGGCGGCGCCTGGGGCGCGGCAACGCTGGCGACGCTCAGGACCAAGTCGCCGCAGACGATGAAAGTGTCGCTGCGCTTGCTCAAGGAAGGGCGGCAGATGGTCGATTTCGCCGCCGAGATGGTCCAGGAATATGCCGTCGGCGCCCGCGTCGTCGTACGCCACGATTTCCTCGAAGGCGTCCGCGCGGTGATCGTCGACAAGGACAATGCGCCGGTCTGGGACCCCGACACCCCCGAAGGCGTCACCGACGAGCTGATCGACGCGATTTTCGCACCATTGCCGGCGGCAGAGGCTTGGACGCCGGCGTGAATTTGTCCGTCAGCCCAGCTTTCGCTGGGATGACGATTGGAGGAATTGAATGGCTGATTACGAAACCATCCTGGTCGACCAGCGCGAGGGCGGCGTCACGCTGATCACGCTCAATCGGCCGCAGGCGCTCAACGCGCTCAACAATCAGGTGCTCCGCGAGCTGGTCGCCGCGTTGCAGGCGTTCGACGCCGACCCGTCGCAGGGTTGCGCGGTGCTGACCGGCAGCGAAAAAGCGTTCGCCGCGGGCGCCGATATCAAGGAGATGCAGCCGCAATCGTTCGGCGACATGTACGGCGACAATTATTTCGCGGGGTGGGAGCAGTTCACTCGCACCCGCAAGCCGGTGATCGCCGCGGTCGCGGGTTTCGCGCTCGGCGGCGGCTGCGAGCTGGCGATGATGTGCGACTTCATCCTGGCCGCCGACACTGCCAAGTTCGGGCAGCCCGAGATCAAGCTGGCGGTCGCGCCCGGCATGGGCGGATCGCAGCGCCTGACCCGCGCGGTCGGCAAGGCCAAGGCGATGGAGATGTGCCTGACCGGCCGCTTCATGGACGCCGAGGAAGCCGAGCGCGCCGGTTTGGTGTCGCGGATCATTCCCGCCGCCGATCTGGTCGAGGAAGCGGTCAAGACCGCGGCGACGATCTCCGGCATGGCGCCGCTGGCGGTGCTCGCCAACAAGGAAATGGTCAACGCCGCATTCGAGACCACGCTGATGCAGGGGGTGCAGTTCGAACGCCGCCTGTTCCATGGGCTGTTCGGGACGGAAGACCAGAAGGAAGGCATGGCCGCGTTCGTCGAGAAGCGGCCGGGGAAATGGGTGGGGAAGTAAGCCGTCGCCCCGGCGAAGGCCGGGGCCGTAGGCGGTCTGTCCCCCCGAAACATAGCGGCCCCGGCCTTCGCCGGGGCGACGGAGAGAAGAACATGGCACGCGTCGCATTCATCGGGCTGGGCAATATGGGCGGCGGGATGGCCGCGAATCTGGCGAAGAAGGGGCACGACGTCCGCGCCTTCGATCTGTCGGCCGAGGCGCTCGACAAGGCCAAGGCTGCCGGCTGCCTGCCCGCCGCGAACGCAGCCGAAGCGGTCGACGGTGCCGAGGCGGTGGTGACGATGCTGCCCGCGGGCAAGCATGTCGAAAGCGTCTATGACGAGTCGATCCTGGGCAAGGCGCCACTCAACGCGATCCTGATGGATTGCTCGACGATCGACGTCGCGACCGCCAAGCGCGTCGGCGAGGCGGCGCAGGCCAAGGGCTATGCCGCGGTCGACGCGCCGGTGTCGGGCGGGATCGCGGCGGCCAATGCGGGCACCTTGACCTTCATGGTCGGCGGCTCGGCAGAGGCGTTCGATCGCGCCCAGCCGTTTCTCGCCGACATGGGCAAGGCGGTGATCCATGCCGGCGCGTCGGGTGCCGGACAGGCGGCCAAGATCTGCAACAACATGGTGCTCGGCGCCGAGATGATCGCGACCTGCGAAGCGTTCGTGCTGGCGGACAAGCTTGGTCTCGATCCGCAGAAATTCTTCGACATCGCCAGCGTGAGTTCGGGCCAGAGCTGGTCGCTGACGAGCTATGCGCCCTGGCCCGGTGTCGGCCCGGAAACGCCGGCTGACCGCGACTATCAGGGCGGCTTCGCGACCGCGCTGATGCTCAAGGACTTGCGGCTGGCGATGGAAGCAGCGGCGTCGGTCGATGCCGATACGCCGATGGGGGCTAAAGCGGCGGAGCTCTATCAAGCGTTCAACGATGCCGGGAATGGCGGGCTCGATTTCTCGGCGATCATCCGCTTGCTCGGCAAGGACCGGCAATGAGCGTCGCGTTCCGCCGCGAGAGCGACGAGGAGCATAAGGAACCGCGGTTCGAGCTGCCGATTCCGGCCGGGCCGAATCTGGTCACCGAAGGCGGACCGGCGCTGATCGACGGACGTATCGCCGCGCTCGAAGCCGAGCAGGCGGAAGCGGATGAGGCGCGCCGCGAGGAGATCGCGCGCGACTTGCGCTACTGGCACACTCGCCGCGTTACCGCCATCGTCGCGCCTGTGCCGCCGGCGGACGAGATCGCCTTCGGGTCGCGGGTGCGGATCGCGGTGGATGGCGGCGAGCGGGTTATCCGGATCGTTGGCGATGATGAGGCCGATCCGGCGGCAGGGCTGATCGCGTTTTCGGCGCCGCTGGCGCGGGCGTTGATCGGGGCAGAGGAGGGGGAGGCGGTGTCTCTGCCGGGCCGGCCTGATGCGGTTGAGGTGATTCAGATTTTAGCTGCAGCAGACGCCTAGAAACAGACCCTCATCCTTCCGGCGCTTCGCGCCTCCCTCCCTCTCCCGCATGCGGGAGAGGGAAGGGGCCCGCCGCCGAAGGCGGTGGGAAGGGTGAGGGTCTATTCAGCTCTGGCTGGCTGGACAACCGCCCGCCATTGTGGCGGAAGGGCGCACCCCTCCCAGGCCCAGGATTCTCCCTCCATGTTTAGCCGGCTCGCTCGCCTCATCGGTTCCGCCCTGATCGTTGCCGCGACGACCGCAGCCAGCAGCTCGAGCTACCAACCGCGCGAGACCTTCGCGCCGTTCGATATGGAGCAAGCGGTCAATCGCTATCGTGGCGGCGACGGCATGCCCGGCCCCGATTACTGGCAGAACCGCGCCGATTACGTGATCCGCGCGACGCTCGACCCCGCCGCGCACACGATCAAGGGTGAGGTCGCGATCACTTATACCAATGCCAGCCCGAGCGCGCTCGACGTGCTGTGGCTGCAACTCGAGCAGAATATCTACCGTCCCGGATCGCGCGGCAGCCTGGCGCAGGGCGGCGCGCCGCGCGGCAACACCGACGGGATGACGCTCGACCAGGTGACGGTGACGCTCGGCAAGGCCGCGGTGGCGGTCGACCCGGTGATCAGCGACACCCGCGCGCAGCTTCGACTGCCGACCCCACTCGCATCCGGCGGCAAGGCGGTGATCCATATCCGCTATCACTATGAAGTGCCCAATGACGCGTTCGGCGGGCGCACCGGCTGGCTGACCGCGAAGAACGGCGCGCCGATCTATTCGGTTGCGCAATGGTACCCGCGCATGGCGGTGTTCGACGACCTGCGCGGCTGGGACCCGGCGCCCTATCTCGCGCAGGAATTCTACCTCGAATACGGCAATTTCGACTATTTCATCACCGTCCCGTCGGACATGATCGTCGCCGGATCGGGCGAGCTGCTGAATCCGCAGGACGTGCTCACCCCGCAACAGCAAGCGCGGCTGGCGGCGGCGCGGCGTAGCGACCGCACGGTGATGATCCGCGAACCCGACCGGATCGGCGACCCAACCACGCGGCCCAAGGTCGGCCCGCTGACCTGGCATTTCCACATGGACAATAGCCGCGACGTCGCCTTCAGCGCTTCGTCGGCCTTCGCCTGGGATGCGGCGCGGATCAACCTGCCCGGCGGCAAGAGCTCGCTCGCCATGTCCTTCTATCCGGCGGAATCGGCCGGCCCCGACCGATGGGCGCGCTCGACCGAATATATGAAGGACGCGGTCGAGCGGTATTCGGCCAAATGGTACCCCTATCCTTGGCCCGCCGCGATCAACATCGCCGGTCCCGCATCGGGGATGGAATATCCCGGCATCGTGTTCGACGGTGTCGAGGACAAGGGCAAGGAGCTGTTCTGGATCAGCGCGCACGAGATCGGGCACAGCTGGTTCCCGATGATCGTCGGCTTCGACGAGCGCCGCAACGCCTGGATGGACGAAGGCTTCAATACCTTCATCGACACGTACGAATCGGACGAGTTCAACCGCGGCGAATATGCCCCCAAGCGCGACAGCGAATATGCGCCGGGCGGCGGCAACCCGGTCGACGAAATCCTTCCGATTTTGGCCGATCCCGACGCCCCGCCGATCCTGTCGCGGTCGGACACGATCCTGAACAAATACCGCCACCCGGTGACGTACTTCAAATCGGCGCTTGGACTGGTGCTGCTGCGTGAACAGATTCTAGGCCCACAGCGCTTCGATGCCGCCTTCCGCCGCTTCATCGCCGCCTGGGCGTTCAAGCATCCCAAGCCCGCCGATTTCTTCCGCGCGATGGAGAGCGAAAGCGGCGAGGATTTGTCCTGGTGGTGGCGCGGCTGGTACGCGAACAATTGGCAGATGGATTTGGCGGTCGACACTATCTCGACAGCCAAAGACGGCACGCCATTGGTCCGCGTCGTGTCGCGTGATAAGCTGGTCATGCCGGTGACGTTGCGCATGACTTATGCAGACGGGCGGACGAGCGACGTCGCGTTGCCAGCAGAGACGTGGATTCGCCAGGCAGCAACCGACGTCGCGGTGCCGCGCGGCACGGTCGTGAGGGCCGAGCTCGACCCGGACCATAAGCTGCCCGATCGCGACCGGTCGAACAACGTCGCGACGCGCAAGCCGTGAACCAATAGCGCCGTGTTCCTGCTTTTGCAGGAACACGGTTTTAGAACCCAATCCGTCCACCACCTTCCGGCCGCGACGCCACTTCCTTCGCGATCAGCCCGACCAGCGCCTCGGGCTCGGGTCGGGCCTCGGCGAAGCGCAGGCCGCGTGCTACCACCGCGAGGTCGCCCGGCGTCACGCCGTGGAGCCGCGCCAGCGAGCGCGGTGCCGCGACCCCGAACTGCCGCTCGAACGCCTGCGCCGCCCGCACCGGCGACAGCGCGCGCAGTTCGAGCTTGAACACGAACCGCCGCATCGCCGCCGGGTCGAGCTTTGCCGCGTGGTTGGTCGCCGCGACGAACGGCAGGGGGTGCCGCTCGAACCAGGTCAGCAATTCGTTGACCTGGCTGACTTCCCAACTCGCCTGTGCATTGCCGCGATCGGCGAGGATCGAGTCGATCTCGTCGAATAGCAACACCGCCTCGTCCTCTCGCGCTTCGGCGAACGCATCGGCGATGTTCGCCTCGGTCCCGCCGACCCATTTGGACAACAAGTCCGACGCGCGCTTGACGATCAGCGGCCGGTCGAGCCGCTCGGCCAAGTGATGCGCCAGCGCGGTCTTGCCGGTGCCCGGCGGCCCGGTCAGCAGCAATGAGAAGTCGCGCGGCGCCTCGGTGCGGGTGACGCGATCGAGCAACGCGGCGACGTCGATATCCGCTTCGACCAAGGCGGGGTCGAACCGCGCCGTGCCTTCGACCGGGCGCAACGGCCCGGACAGCGCCGTGACCAAAGATTCGGCCGTCGCCACCGCATCGCCGCCCCCCAGTTTGGCCGATCGGATCGCGACGCGCGCGATGCTCGCTGCCTCTGGCGCGCGCGACACCAAAGCGTCGAACGCCGGCGGCACCGCCACGCCCTCCTCCGCCGCGATCCGCGCCAGCACCTGCCGCGCCGCGCGTGCCGACGGCTGCTTCATATGCAGCACGAAGCTCATCCGTCGCAGGATCGCGGGGTCGACATTGCCGATCGCGTTGCTGGTCCAAATCACCGGCAGCTGGTTGGTTTCCAGCATCCGATTGACGAACACTTTGGACCCCTGCCGTCCGCGCATGAAGTCGCCGTTGCTCGGCGAGGCATCGCCAATCAAATCCTCGAACTCGTCGAACAGCAGCACGGTATTGCCGCGCGCGGCGAATGCCCGCTGGCCGAGATTGAGCGAGCCGATCCGGTCGAACCGGCTCGGTTCCTCGCCATCGAAATCGTGCTCGCCAACCGCGAACAACGCCGCTCCTGCCGCTTCGGCGAGGCTGCGCGCGAACTCGGTCTTGCCGGTGCCGGGCGGCCCGTGGATCAGGATGTTGACTCCGGGCGTCCGCGTCGCCGCCGCGCCGCGCAGCAAGCCAACGAGCAGGTCGCTGCACGCGCGCGCTTGAGGGAAGGCGTCGAGCGGCAGCGTCCCGCGCTGGCGTGCGCCGACCATCGCGGCGACGATCTCCTCGCCGTCAGTGATGCCGCGGTCGAGCAGCCGGTCGAATCGCCAGGTCGTCTCGATCCGCGGCGCCTCGAGATGTTCGCGGCTGAATTCGAACAAGCCCAGTCGCATCACCAGGCTGGCGCGCGCCGCGGACGCGGTGGTGGCACCGGCGAGGGTGCCAAGCGCCATCGCCATGTCGACCTGCGCGCGCGCCATCGCTCGCGCCAGCGCATTGGCGCGCGGGCGCCGCTCGAACATCAGCGCCAGTGTCAGCAACCGCCGGTCAAACGCGTCGAGCGCGAGCAGATCGCCAAGCGCCGTAGCGAGATCGACCAACGAGTCTGTCTCGTCAGGTGCTGCGATCGCCCGTGCGGCGGCGTTTTCCAGCCATGCGAGATCGGTCGCCACACCCTCCACGGGTGCACCGGCCAGCCAGGTCGCATTGGTTTCGGCCCATTCGGTCAGCGCGCGGGCGACCGTGACGGACCCTCTGTAAGTATCGATCAGGTGGCGCAACAGCGTCGCCACCAGGCGCAACTCGCCCATGACATCTCCTTCGTGCCGCACGCGTGCAAAGGTGCACGCCTGCGGCAACTCGTTCAGTGGTTGTGGAGATCGGCGCGCCCGATGCCCGCGGGCCGGCGCGCAAGGGCTTGCGCTAGGGCTGGCGCGGGACGCGGACGGAGCGGAGCCCCGTTATGATCTTGCGTCCAAACATGCGTTGTCCTCACATATCGGGCGGACTCGCCACCCGAGGCCGGGCCCGTTACGCCCGCGCACCGATAACGTCAAGCATCGCGGCCAAGCATCATGCTTGCCGCCGCCACATGACACGCTAAACCGGCGGCAAACAGGGGATTGATCGATGGCGACGGTAATGGCGGAAGAGTTGCGGCCGGATCCCAGCCCATCCGATATCCGGCTGGTCATCGCCGCCTCGTCGCTCGGCACCGCATTCGAGTGGTATGATTTCTTCATCTACGGCACGCTCGCCAAGATCATCGGCGCGGCGTTCTTCCCGGCGGGGAACGAGATGGTCCAGACGCTGCTCGCCTGGGCGGGGTTCGCGGTCGGCTTCGGTTTCCGTCCGCTGGGCGCGGTGCTGTTCGGCTATCTCGGCGACAAATTGGGCCGAAAATATACGTTCCTCGTCACTATCACATTGATGGGCATCGCCACCGCCGGCGTCGGGCTGGTCCCGCCGGCCGCGCAGATCGGCCTATGGGCGCCCGGTATCATCATCCTGCTGCGCGTCGCGCAGGGCCTGGCGCTGGGCGGCGAATATGGCGGGGCGGCGATCTATGTCGCGGAGCATTCTCCGCCCGGTAAATCGGGTTTCTACACCAGCTTCATCCAGGCCTGCGTCGCCGGTGGTTTCATCCTCAGCCTGGCGGTCGTGCTGCTGACCAAGCTCGCGGTGAGCGAGGCGGACTGGGCGGCCTGGGCATGGCGGTTCCCGTTCCTGTTCTCGCTGGTGTTGCTCGCGGTGTCGCTGTGGATGCGGCTCAAGCTCAGCGAAAGCCCGGTGTTCCGGGCGATCAAGGAAGCGGGGGAGACGGTCAAGAATCCGATCGTTTCCAGCTTCACTTATCCCGGCAATCTTAAGCGGCTGTTCGTCGCCTTGTTCGGCGTCGCCGCTGGGCTGACGGTGATCTGGTACACCGCGTTGTTCTCGACTTTGTCTTTCCTGACGACGACGATGCGGGTCGAGGAAACCACCGCACAGCTGATCGTCGGCGTCGCCGGCGGCGCGGGATTGTTCTGGTTCATCTATTTCGGCCGGATGTCCGATCGCGTCGGGCGCAAGGCGCCGATCGTGATCGGCTATGCGGTGACCCTGGCCCTGCTCTTCCCGATCTTCTGGGTGATCGGCAGCGCCGCCAATCCGGATCTCGCGCATGCCGCGAAGCGCGCGCCCGTCATCGTGTCGGGGCCGCATTGCAGCTATGATCCGTTCGCCGCGAAGCAGGTCGACGAATGCGGCCAGCTGCTCGACTATTTCTCCAAAAAGGGGATCGCCTATACCAAGGACACCACCCCCGCGATCGCGGTGATCATCGGGGGAGACGCGGTGTCCGACACCAGCCCGGCCGGGCTCGATGCGGCGCTCGCCGCCAATGGGTACAAGCTCGACAAGGTGCGGCCGACGGCGATTGGGATCGCAGTGATCATCTTCGCCATGCTGGTGATGGGGGCATTGGCCGGCGCCACGTATGGGCCGGTAGCGGCCTTGCTCGCCGAGATGTTTCCGGCGCGCATCCGCTACAGTTCGATGTCGATCCCCTATCATATCGGCACCGGCTATTTCGGCGGCTTCCTGCCGTTCATCAGCCAATATATCGTCGCCAAGACCGGCGATCCCTATGCCGGGCTGTGGTATACTTGGGCTGTGGTGCTGATGGCGCTGCTGGTGTCGCTCTGGGGCCTCAAATGGAAAGGCGATAAGCTGGCCGAGTAACGGCGGCTCCTGTGAGTTCGGTCTTGCGGGCGGCACTCAGGGTAGCGTCACCGCCGCCCTGCCGCTAGGCAGCGGCGCATGGTCGCAGCTCCCCTTCGTTTGCGTCGCGATGCCGACGCCCTGGTCGCCAATTGGCGCGCGCTTGCGCGGCTGAGTGGGTCCGCTGCGTGCGGCGCGGCGATCAAAGCCGATGGTTATGGGCTCGGCGCCGGCTGGGTTGCGGAGAGGCTGGCAGCGGTCGGATGTCGCGACTTCTTTGTCGCCACCTGGGCCGAGGCCGCTGCGCTGGCGACGCTGGGGTTGCCCAGCCTGTCGGTCTTCCACGGCGTGCGCGACGAGGACATGGAACTGGCGCTGTCGGGCATCGCGACGCCCGTTCTCAACACCGTGAAGCAGGCGGCACGTTGGCGCGAAGCCGGTGGCGGCATGTGCCATGTCATGCTGGACACCGGGATGAACCGGCTGGGGCTCGGCGAGGACGACCTCGCCGCCGGCGCGGTCGAGGGACTCGAGATCGACACGCTGATGAGCCATCTCGCCTCGGCCGACGAGGACGGGCCGCAGAGCGGCGACCAGCGCGGCCGGTTCATCTCGATGGCCGATGGGGTCACGGCACAGCGCCTGAGCCTCGCCAATTCGGCGGGGATCGCGCTCGGCGCCAATTATACCTTTGACCTCACCCGTCCGGGCCTGGCGCTGTACGGCGGCGTTCCGCGGCCGGAGCTTGGCGGTGCCATCATTCAGGTCGCCCGGCCAGAGGCGCAGGTGCTCCAGCGACGCACCGTGCGGGCGGGCGAAGCGGTCGGCTACAACGCGACCTGGGAGGCGCCTGCGGATACCGAAGTCGCGATCCTCAACTATGGCTATGCCGACGGCTATTTCAGGGGCTTTTCGGGGCGCGGTTCTGCGCTGATCGGTTCTGCGGTGCTGCCGCTACTCGGCCGTGTGTCGATGGACCTGATCGCGATAGATGTGACAGGGCATGATGTCGGCGAGGGCGACTGGCTGACGATCGACTTCGACCTGCCGCGCGCCGCGGCGGAATCAGGCATGTCGCAATATGAACTGCTGACGGGGCTGGGGCGCCGGTTCGATCGGATGGGTTGACCGGTCGCGTTCGAACTGACGCTGCCCGCGGCGGGTTCGCAATCCCCAAAAAATAAGGGCCGCCTCTTGCGAGACGGCCCCTTTTTATTTGCCTTCGCCTGCTTAGCGGAACTTGAGCTTGAAGCCTGCGTAGAAGAAGCGACCCACGTTATCGTAGATCGAGCTGCCAGCTCCAGTGCCGGTCAGCAAGAACGGCGGCTTGGTATCGAACAAATTGTCGACGCCAGCATAGAACTCATACTTCTTGCTGATCGTCGCGCCCAGGCGGACGTTGTGATACCATGTCGCCGGGTACCAGACCTCGCTAGTGAGATCGGCGTTCTGCGGAGGGCTGCCGTTGAACGAATGCTGTGCCTCGTAGGTGCCGATCGTCATCTTGCCGATATACCGTGCCTGGTAGCGCAGGCTAAACCCACCCTGGGTCTCGTAAGCGACAGACGCCTGCGCCTCGAACTGCGGATCGCCCAGTTCGCTCAACTGACGGTCTGGCTTGTTCGGGTTGACCGGATCGAGATAGTTGGTCTTCTCGAACACGTAGGTTCCGATACCGCGAAGCGACAAACGACCGCCCAGAACGGTGCGGGTATATGACAAGTCAGCGTCCAAACCGCGAGTCTGTTGCCGCGCGAAGTTAACCGGACCCGACGAGCCGACATAGGGCGTCGCGAATTCGTGGGTGGTTGAGTTACGCGGATTGAGCAGCGCGCAATATTGGTTGTTCAGCGATGACGCGTCGTAGCATTGGTTGAGGATTGTCTGCAGGCTCAACGACGCGATCAGGCTCTTCACGTTGATATTATAATAGTCGAACGTCAGCACGAGGCCGGGCGCGAAGCGTGGGGTGATCACCGCGCCGTAGGTCCAGCTGTTCGACGTCTCGGCCGTCAGCTGCGAGTTACCGCCGTCCAGATAGCTGAGCGTCTGGGTACGCGCCGGGGTGTTGACGAACCCGACCGGGACGCCAGCAGCCGCACAATTGGCCTTGCGGTTGGTGCTGCCGCCAGTGCCGTTATTGATGTTGGCGATGTCACAGGGATCGCCGACCGAGGCGAAGTTCTGTGACAATGGTGAAAACAGATCGCTTTGGGTCGGCGCACGTACCGACTTCGAATAACCTGCCCGGAACCGGATATCCCTGACCGGTGCCCAGATTCCCGACACGTTGTAGGTCCATACCGTGCCGGTTGCCGTGTTGTAGTCCGATACGCGGCCGGCGCCGGCGATCGTCAGCTCCTGCGCAAACGGCAGGTCCTTGAGGATCGGGATGTTGATTTCCGCAAACGCCTCCTTGACGTCCAAGGCCGGCGGCAGGAACGGCTGGATCGCGTTGAGGAAGGTGCCGCCCGACTGGGTCAGAGCGTCGTAGACCGAACGCGCGGTTTCCCGACGGTACTCAGCGCCGAGGTTGAACGCGACGGGCCCGCCCGGCAACGAGAAGAGCTGCGAAAGGTCGCCGGTGAGGTTCGCCGTGATGTCGAGCTCGGTAGCGCGCTCGACGCGGGTTGCGGTCGTGTTGATGAACCGCAATGCGGCGGCCGACGGTGCCCCGCTGCCGAACAGGTTGATCGGCACGCAGTCCGGACGAACGTTGCCGCCCGCACCCGCATTGATCCCGCAGATGACCTTTTGTCCGTTCGCGCCGGTAGCGAAGTTGCTGCCGCTAAAGCCGGCCGGTGCAACCACGGCGTCTTCCGCAAGCAGGAACCCGTCAAGGTTGCCGTTGAGATCGAACAACTTAAGGTTGTTCAACGACGTCATGTGCGTGTCGAGTTGCCCATAATTGACCGCCACTTCGTAGCGCCAATCTTCATTGAACGTGCCCTCGACGCCGCCGACGATACGGAAGGTGTCGCGACGATGCAGTTCGCCGCGGCCGCCGAAGTCGACATTGAAGCGGCTGAGCGTCAGCAAGCCGGTCGCCGGGTTGGCGCAACGGCCGATCGACTGCAGCGTCTGCAGCGCTTGATTGCTCAGGAACGGATTGTTGCAGCGAAGTTCCTTGATTGCCGCGAACTGGTCGTCGGTGGTCGCGAAGAACCCGGCCAGCGAGCCCTGGAAGAAGCTCGGCTGACCTTCCTGATTGGCGTTGATGCGGACGAACTTGGCTTCGACGAACGGCTTGAACGCCGGCGAGACATCGAAATGCGCCAACAGGCTGACCGATATGCGCTCGAGCTCTGGATCGAGCTGACCGGTGTTGTTCAGCGTCGAGCCAAGGCCGCCCACGGTATTTGAGCTGATGCCGTTGGTGATGTCGCGGAAGTCGATCGTCGGCTGACTGAGCGCCAGCGAACCGTCCGGCATGAACATGTAGCGCTCGGCGTTGTTTGCCGACGCGCCGGTTACTCGGCTGGCGCGGCACCTGCCGGCCAGGATGCTACCAGCTGCCGGGCCGCCGGCCGCGGTGCTCGGACAGATCGCGGTCAACTCGCCGCCATCCGAGATCGTGCCGTTGCGAACGCCCCTGTAGAAATGCTGGTCGATGATGCCGTTCGAACCGCTGGTACCATCGAGCGTGGTGTCGGAATCGGTGTTGAACTGGTTGCGGCCGCTGAATGCGCCGGTCAGATAGTCGCGATCGGTCAGGTAAAGCGCATTGTTCTTCGAATATTCGGCGGCGACGGCGATGTTGCCCCGGCCACCGGCGAAATTCGTACCGGCAGCGATCGACCCGAAGTAGCCGCCACGGTCGCCCCGCGACGAAATGCCGCCCTGGCCCGAGATTTTGATGCCGGTGAAATTACGCTTCATGACGAAGTTGACGACGCCGGCGACTGCGTCCGAACCGTAGACCGCCGAGCTGCCGCCGGTGACGATGTCGACACGCTCTAGCAAATCATCCGGAATGGTATTGGTGTCGACCAGATAGTCACCTGGCGACGCCGTGACATGACGGCGGCCGTTAACCAACACCAGGGTGCGGGCGGTGCCCAAGCCGCGAAGGTCGAGCAGGTTGAGGCCCGAGGTTCCGATGAAGCGGGTCGAGTTGGCTTGGCTAAACGTCGAACGCAGCGCCGGCAGGTTGTTGAGTGCATCACCGACGTTGAGCTGGCCGTTGGAAAGCAGATCTTCGGCGGTGACCGTCGTTATCGGAACGGGCGACGACAGGGTCGGGCGAGCAATGCGCGAGCCCGTGATGATAATCTCGTCCTTGTTCGGCTTGCCGTCGTCGGTCGCGGTGGTGGTCTGCGGGTCGGTCTGCGGCGCCGCTTCGGGAGCGGTGGTAGCCGCAGGCGTGGATTTGTCAGCTTTGGCAAAGGCGACTGCCGGCATTGCGGACAGCACGCCAACGAGCGCGGTCGCGCCCAGAAAACGCTGGATGTTCATGTTAGGCCCCTTGCTGTCGAGGTCTATATGCCTCGGTACAGCGATAGAACCCTTGCGGCTTCATTCATGCAAGGTTCAGCACCTCGTTAGTGACAATGTTTCCAATGAGGCGTGGTAAATCTGCAACGCTACTTGGCGAAGCTTACGTCGCCGCTCCCCGTTACGTAATTTTAGAACTCAGCGAGTAGGCCGTTACCGCTCGACGCACATCGCAATCCCCATCCCGCCGCCGATGCACAGCGTCGCCAATCCCTTCTTCGCGTCGCGCTTGGCCATTTCGTACAGCAATGTGGTCAGCACGCGCGCGCCCGACGCGCCGATCGGATGGCCGATCGCGATCGCGCCGCCATTGACGTTGACCTTGTCGGGATCCCAACCAAGTTCCTTGCCGACCGACAGCGCCTGCGCGGCGAACGCCTCATTGGCCTCGATCAGGTCGAGATCGGCGATCGACCAGCCGGCCTTTTCCAGCGCGCGGCGCGTCGCCGGGACCGGGCCGATGCCCATGATCGAGGGGTCGACCCCGGCCGATGCCCAGCTCGCGATCCGCGCTAGCACGGGCGCGCCGCGCTTCGCCGCTTCGTCGGCCGACATCACCACCAACGCCGCCGCGCCGTCGTTCAGGCCCGAGGCATTGGCCGCGGTCACCGTACCGTCCTTCTTGAACGCGGGGCGCACACCCGACACGCTGTCGATCGTCACGCCGGCGCGGATATATTCGTCATCGGCGACGATCGTGTCGCCCTTGCGGCCCTTGATCGTGACGGGCACGATCTCGTCGCGGAAGCGACCCGACGAGCGCGCGGCGTCGGCCAGGTTCTGCGAGCGGACCGAGAATTCGTCCTGCATCTCGCGCGTGATCTGATATTGCTCGGCCAGGTTTTCGGCGGTGATCCCCATGTGATAGCCGTTGAACACGTCGGTCAGGCCGTCGCGGATCATCGTGTCGATCAGTTCGAGCGTCCCCATTTTCTGGCCGGCGCGGATAGTCTGGGCATGCGCGCTCAGCGACATCGATTCCTGCCCGCCGGCGACGACGATACGGGCATCGCCAGTCGCGACCGCCTGCGCCGCCAGCGCCACGGTGCGCAAGCCCGATCCGCACACCTGATTGACGCCCCAGGCGGGGATTTCCTTGGGCACGCCGGCTGCCATCGACGCCTGGCGCGCCGGGTTCTGGCCTTGGGCGGCGGTCAGCACCTGGCCCAGGATGACTTCGGACACGTCGTCGCCCGCGACCCCCGCCTGCGCCAATGCCGCCTCGATCGCGATGCGGCCAAGCTCATGCGCCGGGGTCCCGCTGAACGCCCCCATGAAGCTGCCGACCGGCGTACGCTTGGCGGCGGTGATGACGATGTCGGTCATGGGAGACTCCAGCAATGAACGTGTGGGATTTGCCCGCTATCTAGGCGCGCTTGAGCCAGTCCGCCAGCGGCTCCCACAATTGGACTTTGGCCCGGCCGCCGACGATCATGCCGACATGCCCCGAACCCAGGTCGCGGCGGTCGGCGAGGTCGACGGCGCTTTCCTTGGGAACGATGCGGTCGCTCAGCGAGACGAATTCGACCGCGGGGCAGGGCAAGGCGATCGGATCGACCGTGCGACCCGCGACGGCCCAGCCGCCTTTGCCGGTCAGGTCGCCGCCGACAAATTCCTCGAACAATTGCCGCCCGGCCGCATAAGGCAATGGTGCGCCCGCATTCGCCCAATCCTCCAGCGCGATGAACCCATTCCAGCCCGGGCTGCCTGGTTCCATCCGCCCGAACGCTTCATATTTGCTCACCGTGCGCGCCGGGTCGAGGCGCCAGAACCCGGTTTGCAGCACTTCCATCGGCACCAGGCCCATCCGTTCGCAGGCCGGCTTGGCGGATTGCCACAGCTCGCCGATCGCCGAGCGCCCGCCGCCGAAGCCGACAAAATGCCATGGCGTCGCGATCAAGGCGAGCCCGGCCACCCCGCCTGCCGCCGCGGCGCCGATCGCCAGCGTGCCCCCCAGGCAATAGCCGACCAGCAACGGCGGTTCGTCGAACCTTGCGATCAGCGGCAGCAGGATATGCTCGACATGCGCGGTCACGTCCATCGCGCGATCGGCCGGCGACGGCTCGCCCCAATCGAGCAGATACGGATGCAGTCCGTGTTCGCTGCACCAGCGCAACAGAGAATTTTGCGGCGCAAGATCGAGAATGAAGGGCGGATTGATCAGCGACGGCACGAAGATCACGTTGCGCCCGCTGCCGCCATAATCGCGCAATCTTGCCCGCCCGGCCCTGAAACGCGTTGGCGCAGGTCGTTTTTTCGACACTCGCGGCGCCTGCTGATACGCCTTCAGCCCGGCCAAGGCGGCGGCGCGGCGCTCGGGCGATGCTGCGGTCTCTTCGCGCAGCATCTCGAGGAACAACGGTAAGGGACGCGGTCCATGTTGCGGTGCGTCATGCATTGATGGTACAGCCGCGACAAATCATTGGAGGGGCGTTCCCATGAAGAAGCAGGCGGCCACTGATGGCCCGGTGATCATCAAGAAATACGCCAATCGTCGACTCTATAATACCGAAAGCTCGTCCTACATCACGCTCGACCATCTCGCCGCGATGACGCGCGAAGGGCGCGATTTCAAGGTCGTCGACGCCAAGACCGATGAGGACATCACGCATAACGTGTTGACCCAGATTATCATGGAAGAGGAAGCGCGCGGCCAGACCATGCTGCCGGTCAATTTCCTGCGCCAGCTGATCGCGATGTACGGCGATTCGATGCAGGCCTTCGTGCCGAGCTATCTCGAAGCGTCGATGGACAGCTTCCGCCGCAATCAGGAACAGTTCAAATCGGCGGTCGAGGGGGCCTTCGCCAATTCGCCCTTTGCCGAGATCGCCAAGCGCAATTTGGAGATGTTCGAAGCGGCAACCTCGGCATTCAAGCCGCAGGCGGGCATGGGCGCAACTCCGACCAAGCCGGCAGAAAGCGACGACGACGTCTCCGCGCTCAAGGCCGAATTGGCGCGTCTGCAGGAAAAGATCGACAAGCTCGGCCACTAGGGATTGGGCTTTTCGCCGAAACAGATTGCGGAGGCAGTCGCGGCTGCGCTGGCGCTGATCGCGCTGGCCGCGGGGGTTATCGATTGGCGTCATCGCAAGCGCGACAATCTCGATCGCGTGTCGTTGCTCGACTGGCGCAATATCCAGGTATTCGCGCTGATCAGCGCGATCATTGCCGCGGCGGTGGCGTTCCAATTGTAGCCGGTACATCGCGGGCGGGCAGGTCGCGGCGCAGATAGACCAAGGTGCGATAATCGCCCCGCGGCACGCTGTAGATCACGCGATAGCCGCTCAGTGCCGCCTTCAGTGCGGCTAGGCTGCCCGGGTTCCAGATATCGAGGAGGCGGGTCGAGGTGACGATCACCGGCGGCCGCGCGGCGAGAATGCGCCGCACCTCGGCCGCCTCGTCGATCCCGGTCGCGCCCTGCTCGGTGGTATAGGCCAGCAGGTTCGGAAAGGCATAGCGTGTCGGCAGGCACGTGCCGGCGCGCTCGTAGGTGAAGGTGTCGCCGATAAAGACATAGGGGCAGCCGCCATGGCTATTGGCCTTGACCAATGCCGCCACGGCATAGGCGCCCTCGCCATCGTTGCTCTTGATCCCGCGCTCGACGACGTTGAGCAGCAGCCCGAGCGCGAGCGTGGCGATGAGTAGCCGCGACGACCGGCCCAGCGCGCGCGCCGCGACGACCGCGATCGGCGCGACCAGCGGCAAGGCGTAATGATCGAAGAACGTGCCGATCAGCAGGAACCCGCCGCCGGCGGCCGCCAGCCAGCCGAACCCGATCAGCGCTTCCTCGCGTCGATCGGCGCGGGGCCGCCACGCCCAGGCGATCGCGGCCGACACGATCAACGGCGACAGGGTCGCGACGATGCCGAGCAGCCGCATCGCCAATTGGTCGGTCGGATAGCCCGCGCGCAGAAAGATCGAGGTGACGTTGGCGAACCAGAAGGCGTCGAACGCCTGCGGGCCGAGGTGCCAATAATATGCGCCGATCGCCAAGGTCGGCGCCAATCCCGCCAACACCCATAACAGCGCGGCGGCCGCGAGCATTGCCCAGCCTGCGCCTGCGCGGCGCAGATACCAGAGATGGGCGCAGCCGATGAACGCGCCTTCGATCGCGGGCGTGTATTTGGTCTGGATCGCAAGCCCGCCGAGCAAGCAGGCGAATGCCCCCCAGGCGATAATCGCGCGAGCTGCACCAGCCCGCGCGCGATCGGGCAAGTGGAGCGCGATCAGCGCTGCGCCGGCGACGAACAGATTGTAGAAGACCGGCGATTGCCCGCCGCGCCCACCCAGCAACGGCAGCCAGATCAGATACGCTGCCCCCGCCGCAAGCGCGCCGGTCCGGCTCGCTCCCGTCCGCAATGCCGCGCGCCAGACGATATAAGCGGTCGCGGCGGCGAACAGGCTCGCGACCAATTGATAGGCGATCACGCCGTCGCCGGGCAGCAGCCGCATCGCGGCATAGAGCAGGAACAACCCGACCGGCTTGCGATCCCAGATGTCGAGATAGGGTATCGCGCCGTGCAAGATGCGGTCGCCGACCAGCAGATAATATTGCTCGTCGACATGGATGACCGGGTTGCCGAAATCCCAGGCGCGCAAGGCAAGTGCGACGACCGCGAGCACCGCCGCCATCTGCCAGGCCCTGAGACGATCCAACCCGCCTGCGCTCAATAGAAGCGCTCCAGCGTCAGCTTGCGCTCGCCGCCGCCGCAAATGCCCAGGCGCACGATTCGCCCCGGGTCGGCGACCGACCAGGTCGAGATCGGCTCGCTGGCGTAATTGGCGGTGATCGGCTGGCCATCGACGCTGCAGATCTGGTCGCCCGCTTGCCAGCCGGCGCTGGCTGCCGGGCTGCCGCGCATGACGTGGAGGACGCGCAGGCGATCGCTATAGAAGCCGAGCAGCAATCCGCTGGTCGACCGCAGCGGCGGGCGGTCGACATCGGCGCCGGCCGCCATCACCATTCTGCCCGCGCCGGGATCGAGCAGCACGCGATAACGCTGGAGATAGCCCAGGCCGATCCGCCCCGCCGCGCCCATCTGCGCGGAAAAGCCGCGGCCCGGCTCAATGCGCGCCTCGGCATCGCGCACCATCGTCTCGCCGACGCGGACCGCGGGCAGCACCGTCAGCTCGGACGTGACCGGGCCGGCGATGCTGTACGAAATGGTGGTGGTCGTGGTCGGCTTGACGCCGCCGACCGATTTCCATGCCTCGTCCGACATGGTGATCGTCGCACCGTCCCCGGTGTCGACGATCATCGGACGCAGCCTTGTGCCGTCGATCGACATCTCGCTGACATAGAATTGGTCGCGCAAGGCCATCGCCAGTGGTGCGGTCTGGCCGACAAAGGGCAGGCGGCCGCTCGGCAGCAAGCGGAAACGCTGCGCTGCGAAGTCGATATCGAGCGCGTAGCGGCGCAACAGGTCGCTGCCGATCACTGCGTCGATCGTCGTGCCGTTGCCGGTGGCGCCGCCGGGCAAGTCGAGCACGCCGAGCCGCCCGCCGCTGCGCGTCAATCCGCCGATCGCCAAGATGCGCCCGTTGATCTGGCCCATCGCGACGGTGCCGCCGATGCCGACGCCTTCGCCGCCGCCAGACACCTTGAGCCCGGCGCGGGTGGCGAAACGGCGCGAAACCACCGACAGGCTGAACCCGGTGTCGAGAATCGCGGCGACCGGACGGCCATCGACCGTCATCTGGAATTGAATCTGGTTGCCGGGGGTCAGTTCGAACGGCACCCATTGCGCCTCGGCATCGAGTGACAATACGACGCGTTCGGGTTGCGGCGCGGGCATGGCGGGCGGCATCGCCGCGCCGAGCGGCACAGCGGCGAACATCAGCAAGGGCAGCATGCGGCGGCGCATGCCCCCCGCTTATACCTGTCGCGACCCCGCGGATACGGGGTAAAATGCTTATTAACCGCGTTGTTGGAGTCTGTTTCAGCGAAGCTGAAACGGCGACATCGACTCAGCGAAGCTGCAAACGACTCTCGCGGTTAGTACGTCCCCGAGCAGAGGCTCAGAGGCAGGCTTCGAGGAACGCCTGATCGAACCCGAACTGGCGCGCCTTTTCGAGCGTGTAAGGGCGCAACCCCATGGCGCGATATTCGCCGACGATCTTACCGTCGGCCGATTCGCTCTGATATTCGAACTTGAACAATTCCTGTGTCACGATGACCGGCCCTTCCATGCCGATCACCTCGGTGATGTTGGTCACGCGGCGGCTGCCGTCGCGCAGACGCTTCACCTGGACGATCATGTCGACCGAATCGGCGATCTGGCGGCTGATCGCTTCCTTGGGGATCTTGATGTCGCCCATCAGCACCATGTTCTCCATACGGCCCAGGCACTCGCGTGGGGAGTTGGAGTGGAGCGTACACATCGATCCGTCGTGACCGGTGTTCATCGCGGCGAGCAGGTCGAAACATTCCGACCCGCGAATTTCGCCGAGGATGATGCGGTCAGGACGCATACGCAGCGCGTTCTTGACCAGGTCGCGGATGGTGATCTCGCCCTGGCCCTCGAGATTGGCCGGGCGGGTTTCTAGCGGCAGCCAGTGCGGCTGCTGCAGCCGCAATTCGGCCGCGTCCTCGATCGTCAGCACGCGCTCGCCCGGGTCGATCATCTTCGACAGGGCATTGAGCATCGTCGTCTTACCCGAGCCGGTACCGCCCGAGATGACGACGTTGAACCGGCACGCGCCCGCGATCTTGAGCGCGGTCGCCATCTTCTGCGACATCGAGCCGAAGCCCGCCATCATGTCGAGCGTGATCGGCTTGTTGGAGAATTTACGAATCGAGATCGCGGTGCCGCGCAAGCTGAGCGGCGGGACGATCACGTTGACGCGGCTGCCGTCCTTGAGGCGGGCGTCGGCCAGCGGCGTGGTCTGGTCGACGCGGCGGCCGACCGAGTTGCAGATGCGCTGCGCGATCTGGAACAGATGCTCTTCGTCGCGGAACTGGATCGGCGCGATCTCCAGCCGGCCCTTCTTTTCGATGAAGGTCTGATTGGGGCCGTTGACCATGATATCGCTGATGTCAGGGTCGGCGATCAGCTCTTCCAACGGGCCCAGGCCGAGCAATTCGTCGACCAGCACCTTTTCGAGCGCGAATTGCTCGCGGCGGTTGAGCGTGAGCTTGAGCTCGGCGAGGACCTCGCCGATGATCGGGCGGAATTCCTCGGCCAGCTCATCCTTGTTGAGCGTGGCGGCGGCTTCGGGGTCGACGCGTTCGAGCAGGCGCGGCAGCACCTGTTCCTTGATCTTGTGGACCGACGCCTCGAACCCTTCGGCCTTCATCCCGGCGGCTTCGCCACTGGAATTCTGGCGTTCGGTCAGGCGCGCCATCGCGTCGCCATTGCTGCCCGGCATATTGCCCGGCAGATCGGCGTCGATCTCGCTCGTATCGGGAAGCGGTGGGAACTGCTCGGCAGGATCCGCGGCGGGCTGGGCACCGCCACCTTGCATCGGACGCGCCACGCCGAAGGCCGGCCGCGCAGCCTGCCCGGCACCCAATCCATTACGGCGTCCGAACGCGCTCATGCCCCTCGATCCTTCATGGTCAGGTCCGGTTCGTAGGGGCTAAGCTTTGACAATTTCCTAACCAAGGCGATGCCGGGCTAAGCTGGGCTTGGCGACAATGGGGAGGCGAGGATGCGTCGAACGATATTGCTCGGACTGACACTGCTCGCGACGGGGGCCGGATCGGCGCCGGTGCCGGCGATGCCGGGCTGGCTCACCGGATGCTGGAGCGAGCAGAAAGGCCCAAACTGGACCGAGGAATGCTGGACGAGCCCGCGCGCCGGCAACATGCTGGGGAGCGGCCGCAATGGACGCGGTGACGACCTCCGATCATGGGAAGCGATGCAGATCGAGCGTGGGCCGGACGGCAGGCTCGTCTTCTACGGCTCGCCCAAGGGCGCGCCGCGAGTCGCTTTTCCGGAACTATCGTCAGGGTCACGCGAGATCGTCTTCGCCAATCCGCAGCACGATTATCCCCAACGTATCCGCTATTGGCGCGAAGGCATGGACCTAGCGGCGGAAACCAGCCTTATGGACGGGACCAAGGCGTTTCGCTGGCGGTACAAGCGGCAACTCGGGAGTTGAGGCTTTCTCGTCATCCCAGCGAAAGCTGGGATCTCAAGCAGCTTTGGGCTGCAAGAATAAGGCGTCAGCTTTCGCCGACGCCGTTAATTCTAACTTGGGAATGGAGCGCCGCGGCAAGGCCGCGTCGTCGGTCCTCGCTATGCGAGGCCGGCCGGGCTTGTCGCCGGGCGGGAAATAGCTGCGGCTATTTCCCTGCGACGAGCCTTACCTCGCCTGCTCAGCCAGCACCGTCAAGCCGGTTGCCGACACCTCGGCGAATCCGCCCTTGATCGGCACCAATTCGGGTTCCGACTTGTCGGCGCGGTAGATCGCCAGATTGCCGTCGCGAATCGTCGACATGAAAGGCGCGTGGCCTTCCAGCACGCCGAAATCGCCCTCGGTGCCGGGCACGACGACCTGATAGACTTCCTCCGAGCGGAGCAGCTTTTCGGGTGTGACGAGTTCGAAATGCAGCATTGCCTTGTCCTGTTTTCCCTCTCCCGTTGGGATCGGGCTGTTCCGCCGGGCCGAAATTCCCCCCGGGAATTTCTCAACGATGCTGGGAGCATCGTTGACCCGGCGGGACAGCCCGATGGTTGCGCAGACTTAGGCCCGTCAGGGCCTTAGTCGGAGCTGGGTGAGGGGATCACCCTATCGAGAGCGGGTCCCCTCATCCAACTTCGGCTAGGCAGCAAGCTGCCAAGCCTTCGTATCCTTCTCCCTCTGGAGAAGGTTTGCAGTAGCCTTACGCCTCCGCGGCCATCTTCTCGGCCTTGGCGATCGCGCCGTCGATGCCGCCGACCATGTAGAAGGCCGCTTCCGGCAGGTGATCATACTCGCCGTTCACCACTGCCTTGAACGAGCGGATCGTGTCTTCGATCTGGACGAACTCGCCCGGAATGTTGGTGAACACCTCGGCGACGTGGAACGGCTGGCTGAGGAAGCGCTGGATCTTGCGTGCGCGCGACACGGTCAGCTTATCCTCTTCCGACAGTTCGTCCATGCCCAGGATGGCGATGATGTCCTGCAGCGACTTGTACTTCTGCAGGATCGACTGGACCGCGCGCGCGGTGTCGTAATGTTCCTGGCCGACGATGCGCGGTTCGAGCACGCGGCTGGTCGAATCGAGCGGATCGACCGCCGGATAGATGCCGAGCTCGGAGATCGCGCGGTTGAGCACGGTCGTCGCGTCCAAATGGGCGAACGAGGTCGCCGGTGCCGGGTCGGTCAAGTCGTCCGCGGGGACGTACACGGCCTGGACCGACGTGATCGAGCCCTTGTTGGTCGAGGTGATGCGTTCCTGGAGCGCACCCATGTCGGTCGACAAGGTCGGCTGATAGCCCACCGCCGACGGAATGCGGCCGAGCAGCGCCGACACTTCGGCGCCCGCCTGGGTGAAGCGGAAGATGTTGTCGACGAAGAACAGCACGTCCTGGCCTTCGACGTCGCGGAAATATTCCGCGATGGTCAGGCCCGACAAAGCGACGCGGGCACGCGCGCCCGGCGGCTCGTTCATCTGGCCATAGACCAAGGCGACCTTCGATCCCTCGCTGACGGCATTGCCGTCGGCATCCTTGGCGATGACGCCCGCGTCGAGGAATTCGTGATAGAGGTCGTTGCCTTCACGCGTGCGCTCGCCGACGCCGGCGAACACCGAGGTGCCGCCATGGCCCTTGGCGATGTTGTTGATCAGCTCCTGGATCAGCACGGTCTTGCCGACGCCGGCGCCGCCGAACAGGCCGATCTTGCCGCCCTTGGCGTAGGGCGCGAGCAGGTCGATGACCTTGATGCCGGTGACCAGGATCGAGCTCTCGGTCGACTGATCGACGAACAGCGGCGCGTCGGCATGGATCGGCGAGGTCTGCGTGGCGTTGACCGGTCCGCGCTCGTCGATCGGCTCGCCGATAACGTTGAGGATGCGGCCGAGCGTCGCCGGGCCGACCGGCACGCGGATCTGCGATCCGGTGTCGGTGACGTTCTGGCCGCGGGTCAGCCCCTCGGTCGAGTCCATCGCGATCGTGCGGACGGTGTTCTCGCCGAGATGTTGCGCGACTTCGAGGACCAGGCGGTTGCCGTTGTTATCGGTCTCGAGAGCCGAGAGGATCGCCGGCAGCTGATCGGGGAAGCTCACGTCGACGACCGCGCCGATCACCTGGCTGATGACGCCGACATTGTTGGTCGTCGCGATCGGCGCGGTGGTGGTCGCCTCGGCCTGAGGCGCAGCGGCCTTGCGCGGAGCGGCGGCCTTCTTGGCCGGGGCCTTGGTCTTGGGAGCAGCGGTTGCCATGATGTCCTACCTTGCTTCTTCAATTCGTCGCCCCGGCGGAGGCCGGGGCCGCTAAGTTAAACGCGTCAGCTCCGCCAACATGGCGGCCCCGGCCTCCGCCGGGGCGACGCGGGAATTACAGCGCCTCGGCGCCCGAGATAATCTCGACGAGTTCAGTCGTGATCGCGGCCTGGCGGGCGCGGTTGTACTGGATCGACAGCCGCTTGATCAGGTCGCCGGCGTTGCGCGTGGCATTGTCCATCGCGGTCATCTTGCTGCCCTGCTCCGACGCCGAATTCTCGCGGATCGCGCGGAACAGCTGGATGCCGACGTTGCGCGGCAGCAGGTCGGCGAGGATTTCCTCCTCATCCGGCTCGTAATCGACCGAGGCGCTGACGCCCGTCGTGTCGGCGGCGATCGCCGGGATCGATACCGGGATGATCTGCTGCTCGGTCGGTTCCTGGGTCAGCACCGACTTGAAGCGCGAATAGAATAGATGCGCGACGTCGAACTCGCCGGCTTCGAACCGCGCGATCAGGTCGTCGGCATAGCCGCGCGCATCGGCGAAGCCGAGCTTGTCGAGCGCGCCGGGTTCGATCGAGTGGATGAAGTCATTGGGGTACAGGCGGTTGAGTACCGCACGGCCCTTCTTGCCGATGGTGTAGAACTTGACCGTCTTGCCTTCGGCGATCAGCTCGGCGGCGCGGCGCCGCGCCAGGCGCGCGATATTGGTGTTGAACGCGCCGGCCAGACCCTTGTCCGACGTCGCGACGACGAACAGGTGAACCTGATCGCGGCCGGTGCCGGCGAGCAATTTGGGCGAGTTCGGCCCGACGGTGACGGTCGAGGCGAGGCTCGCCACGACCTTTTCCAGCCGCTCGGCATAGGGGCGGCCGGCCTCGGCCGCTTCCTGCGCGCGGCGCAGCTTGGCGGCGGCGACCATCTTCATCGCCTTGGTGATCTTCTGCGTCGACTTCACCGAGCCGATGCGGATCTTGAGGGCCTTAAGACTTGCCATCGTAACCTTCTTTGCCTCTCCCGCCTGCGGGAGAGGATACGGAGACTTGGCAGCTTGCTGCCTAGTCGGAGTTGGTGAGGGTCTTCTTTCTTCTTCTCGTCCAGACCGCCTGGAAGAAGAAGACCCTCACCCAACCCTCTCCCGCAAGCGGGAGAGGGCTAGAACTTACGCAAACGTCTTGGCGAAGGCGTCGAGCGCCGCCTTGAGCTGGTCGCGGACGTCATCCTTCAGATCCTTGCTGTCGCGGATCGCCTTCAGGATGCCGGCGTGGTTCGCGCGCATGTCGGCGAGCATCGCCGCTTCGTAGCGCACCACGTCGAGCGTCGGCACCGCGTCGAGATAGCCAGCGGTACCGGCGAAGATCGACACCGTCTGCTCTTCGAACGGCAGCGGGCTGAACTGCGGCTGCTTGAGCAGCTCGGTCAGGCGCGCGCCGCGGTTGAGCAGCTTCTGGGTCGAGGCGTCGAGGTCCGAGCCGAACTGCGCGAACGCCGCCATCTCGCGATACTGGGCAAGCTCGAGCTTGATCGAGCCGGCGACCTTCTTCATCGCCTTGGTCTGCGCGGCCGAGCCGACGCGCGATACCGACAGGCCGACGTTAATGGCGGGACGGATGCCCGCGAAGAACAGATCGGTTTCGAGGAAGATCTGGCCGTCGGTGATCGAGATCACGTTGGTCGGGATGTAGGCCGACACGTCGCCCGCCTGGGTCTCGATGATCGGCAGCGCGGTCAGCGATCCGCCGCCCATCGCGTCCGACATCTTGGCGGCGCGCTCGAGCAGGCGCGAGTGGAGATAGAAGACGTCGCCCGGATAGGCTTCGCGGCCCGGCGGGCGGCGCAGCAGCAGCGACATCTGACGATAGGCGACCGCCTGCTTCGACAGATCGTCGAACACGATCAGCGCGTGCATGCCGTTATCGCGGAAATATTCACCCATCGCGGTGCCGGTATAGGGCGCCAGGAACTGCAGCGGGGCGGGCTCCGACGCGGTCGCGGCGACCACGATCGAATATTCCATCGCGCCGTTCTCGGTCAGCGTCTTGACCAGCTGGGCGACGGTCGAGCGCTTCTGGCCGATTGCGACATAGACGCAATAGAGCTTCTTCGACTCGTCGTCGCCGGCATTGACCGTCTTCTGGTTGATGAAGGTGTCGATCGCGACGGCCGACTTACCGGTCTGGCGGTCGCCGATGATCAGCTCGCGTTGGCCGCGGCCGACGGGAACGAGCGCGTCGATCGCCTTCAGGCCCGACTGCATCGGCTCCGACACCGACTGGCGCGGGATGATGCCCGGCGCCTTCACTTCGACGCGGCTGCGCTTCTCGGCGACGATCGGGCCCTTGCCGTCGATCGGATTGCCTAGGCCGTCCACGACGCGACCGAGCAGGCCCTTGCCGACGGGCACGTCGACGATGGTGCCGGTCCGCTTGACGACGTCGCCTTCCTTGATCTCGGCGTCCGAGCCGAAAATCACGACGCCGACATTGTCGGCTTCGAGGTTGAGCGCCATGCCCTGCACGCCATTGGCGAACTCGACCATCTCGCCCGCCTGGACGTTGTCGAGGCCGTGGATGCGGGCGATGCCGTCACCGACGCTCAGCACCTGGCCGGTTTCCGAGACCTCGGCCTCGGTGCCGAAATTGGCGATCTGGTCCTTGATGACCTTCGAGATTTCTGCGGCGCGGATGTCCATGTTCTAAACCTTCAGCCTTTCATCGCGTGCGCGAGGGTATTGAGACGGGTACGGATCGAGGAATCGATCATCTGCGATCCGATACGAACGACCAGGCCGCCGAGCAGCGACTGGTCGACATTCAATTCAACGGCGACCTCGCGGCCGACGCGCTGGCGGAGCTGCTGCTTGAGCTCGCTCACCTGTGCCGCGCTCAGCGGATGCGCGGACGTCACTTCGGCCGTGGTCTCGCCGCGATAGCGCGACGCCAGGCCGCGAAACGCGCGGATGATCGCCGGCAGCTGGCCGAGCCGCCGGTTGTGCGCGAGCACGCCCAGGAACCTGGTGGTCGTCGCGTCGAGCTTCATCACGCCGGCCGCGGCGGCGACCGCCTTGGCGGCGTCGAGTCGGCCGATCAGCGGGCTGGTGGTCAGCGTCTTGAAGTCGGCCGATTCGGCCAGCGCCTGGCGGATCGTCGCCAGGCTCGCTTCGACCGTGTCGATCGACTTCGATTCGCGGGCGAGCTCGAACAGCGCGGTTGCGTACCGTCCACCTAAGCTCGCTTGAATACCGCCGGATTGCTCCACGCGATGATGGTCCTTTTCAAAAGGGTATGTGGCCCCATACGAAAAGAGGGCAGCCCTGAGGCGCCCTCTATGGGTTGGCGCGCGGTTAGCATCGGGGGGCTGGGGATGCAACCCGGTGCTTTAGGATGAGGTGCCAATACCCCCTCTCCCGCGTGCGGGAGAGGGAGGGGGTCCGCTGCGTAGCGGTGGGAGGGTGAGGGTCTTCTTGCTACTTCTTTTTGGCACTGGCCGCTTGGAAGAAGAAAGAAGACCCTCACCCAACCTGCACCGGGTGAACAGCGCCCCGCGCTGTTCAGGTCATGCCGGGGGCATGACCGACCCGGTGCACCCGCTTGCGGGAGAGGGCTAGGAGGCACGAGAGGGCGAATTTCGCCTATCCGTGCTTGACCGATGCAGCGAGGAAGTGTGCAAAAGTGCATATAGGGGTGCCAAATGGACGTCGAACTCGCCGAAGAACGCGTGCTGATCCTCGCCGACCGGTTCAACATGGACCATGCCGAGGGGCGCGCCTGGACCAAGCGGACCGATGCGTTCGGGACGATGGCGAAGATCACCGGATTCCTGTCGCGTCCTAAGGACGACGAGTATGAAGTGATCTATCGCGAGCGCCGGTTGCAGCCCTTCTTCCGCATCGGCTGCACCGCGACGATGACCTATGAGCGGCGCAAGGACTATCGCGTCGCGGTCGACGCCAACGTCACCAAGGTCGAGATCGACGGCAAGACGCATGAGGTCACCTCGGGCGCCTATACGCTGACCGGCACCGAAACCTGTCACGACGAGATCCACCGCGAAGTCTATTACGACGCGATCAGCGGCAGCCCGGACCCGAGCACCGCGCAATACGTCCAGCACGAAGCCAAGATCATCGACGCCGCGGGCCTTGCCAAAGCGGCGGCCGATGGCGCGGTGGTGGTGCCGCCGACCGCCAAGGCGTCGATGCTGGTGCGCGACGTGCTGGCGAGCTCGATCGAGCGGATCGAGGCCGACAAGGTGCTTGAGGAGAAGCTCTCGCTCCATCACATCGACCTCTATTATCGGCCGGTCTACGCCTTCCGCTATCGCTGGCAGGGCAAGGAAGCGGTGGTCGAGTTCGACGGGGTGACCGGCGACACGCGGACCGGCGGCAGTACGTTCGAGCAGTTCCTTGGGCACAAGATCGACGCCGAATTCCTGATCAATGCGGGGGTCGAAGCGGCGGGCATCTTCATCCCCGGCGCGCGGCTGGCCGAGATCGTCATCTCGAAGAGCATGAAGGCGCAGAAGGACAAGAAGAAATAGTGCGCCGCGGGTTGCGCCGGGCCGCGATCCGGCTGCTGACCGCGGCTGCACTGATCTATATCGCCATCGTCGGGCTGCTTTACACATTCCAGCGGCGGCTGATCTATCCCGGTTGGTATTTCGGGACCGCGGCAGTCAATCCCGATCAGAGCGACTATCGCGACGTCACCATCACGACTTCTGACGGTTTGCGCGGGCGGCTGCTCTATCATCCGCCGCAGCCTGGCAAGCCGGTGATCCTGTTCTTCCACGGCAACGGCGATTCGGTGCTGGGCAGCGCGGTTGCGATGCGCTCGCTGGTGGCCGCGGGCTATGGCGCGGTGCTGCCCGAATTCCGCGGCTTCAACGGTGCGCCCGGCATTCCTGACGAGCAAGGACTTTATCGCGACGCGCGCGCGTCGCGCTCGTGGATGACGGCGAACGGGATCGCCGCCGACCGCATCGTCATCATCGGCTATTCGCTCGGCACCGGCGTCGCCGCGCAGATGGCGATCGAGCAAAAGCCCCGCGCGCTGATCCTGGTCGCTCCTTATGCCAGCATCGCCCATGTCGCCGCGGCCCGCTTCTGGTGGCTTCCCGCCAATTTGTTGGTCAGCGAGCGGTTCGACACGGCGGCCAAGATCGGCCGCATCGCCTGCCCGACCTTGCTGATCCACGGTGCGGCCGACACGACCATTCCTCCGGAGAACAGCGCCTTGCTCAAGATGCTGCGCCCAGCTGCCGATCGCGCGGTCGTTCCGGGCGTCGGACACGAAGTGGTGTTCACGCCGGCGGCACAGGCACTGATCGCCCGTTGGCTCGACGCGCATAGGCTCTGATCGCTGGCCCAGCGTGGTGCGACCGCCTATTGGACACGCGATGACTCACGCCACGCTCTCGCCCGCCGCGCGCCATGCCGAGCTTCACGCCGCCCAGGACATCGCGCTGACATTGCTCGATCGGATCGAAGCGCTGGGATTGATCGCGCCGGGCCGGACCGAGCGCGAGGTCGAGCAGGACATCTATGCCCTGGCGCGCGACGAATTCGGGGTCGAGAAGCATTGGCACAAGCGCATCGTCCATGCCGGGGTCAACGGCCTCGCTACCGCGCGCGAGAATCCGCCGGTGCTGACGATCGCCGAGGACGATCTGGTGTTCCTCGATCTCGGCCCGGTGTTCGACGATTGGGAAGCCGATGTCGGCCGCTCCTATGTCGTCGGCAACGATCCCGACAAGATCCGCCTGGTTGCCGACCTCCCGGTCCAGTTCGACAAGGTCAAAGCGCAGTTCGACGCGCATCCCGATATCACCGGTGCCGAGCTCTACGCCTTCGCGTGCGACAGCGCGGCGGCGGCGGGCTGGCGGTTCGGCGGCGTCATCGCCGGGCATGTCGTCGGCGAATTCCCGCACGCGCATCTGCCCGGCGACAAGGATTTCTACCGGATCAATCCGGAGAACACGACGCGGCTGCGCGACCCGGACCCCAATGGTAACGAACGCTTCTGGATTCTCGAAATCCACCTGGTCGATCCCGCCGGGCGCTATGGCGGTTTCTACGAGCGGCTGATGTCCTGATCCGGCTTGTCCGCGATACTGCCGCTGCCTAAGGCGGGCCAATGAAAGGCACCACGCTCCGCAGCCTGCGCCAATGGCACCACCTTATCGGTGTGTCCCTCGCCCCTGCGATCCTGTTCTTCGCGTTTAGCGGGTTGATCCAGGTGCTGGGGTGGCAGGACCAGCGCAATCCGCCGCCGGCCGCCTGGGTCTCGGCGATCGCCGGAATCCACAAGAAACAGGCGTTGCCCAAGCCGCGCCCGGCCGAACCAGCGCGCAAACCGGCGGGAGCGGCGCGGCCCGGCAGCGGCGGTCACGATGCGGACGCTTTCACACCGCTCAAGATCTTCGCGCTGCTGACCGCAATCGGTTTGTTCGTCACGACGCTGATCGGCCTGACCATCGCCTTGGGCACGCGCAATATGCGTCGCAAGTCACTCATTGCATTGGCACTCGGCATCGTCGTGCCGGTCGTTCTCTTGATTGCGTGACCAGGTGCTCGACCGCCAGCCACACTTGATCGGCGAGCTGATCGAGCTTCGCCCCGCTGCTCCCGACGATTTCGACGCGCTGTTCGCGGTCGCCACCGACCCGCTGGTCTGGGAAGTCCATCCGGCGCACGATCGCTGGCAGGAGCCGGTGTTCCGCCGCTTCTTTGCCGACGGCCTCGCCTCGGGCGGGATGCTGGTCGCGATCGACCGCGCGAGCGGGGCGGTGATTGGCAGCTCGCGCTACGATTTTGGCCGCGCCGAGCCGGATGAAGTGGAGATCGGCTGGACCTTCCTCGCGCGGTCGCATTGGGGCGGGCGCTATAATGGCGAGATGAAGCGGTTGATGCTCGATCATGCCTTTGCCGGCGTGTCGCGGGCGATGTTCATGATCGGCGAGACCAATGTCCGCTCGCGCCGCGCGGTCGAAAAGATCGGCGGCAAGCTGACCGATCGGCGCCATCATGCCGAGATGGCGGGCAAGCCCGTGACGCACGTGATCTACACGATCGATCGGCCCGCCAAGGCGGCGTAATCCCGTTGCCGCTTTGGCCGCAAACGCCGGGATGTGGGGAAGTGCGCGGGCGCCTACATAGGCTGCATGACGACCGAAACCCCCATCGATATCGACGCCGCCTGGGCGGCCTTCGAGGCTCGCGACCGCGCGCATGACGGACGCTTCGTCGTCGCGGTCAAGACGACCGGCATCTATTGCAAGCCGAGCTGCCCGGCGCGGCATCCGAGACGCGAGAATGTCGAGTTCCATCGCGATGCCGCCGGCGCGCGGGCTGCTGGGTTCCGCGCCTGCCTGCGCTGCAAGCCCGATGAGGTTGGCCGTGATCGCATCGCGGTGGCCAACGCTATTGCGCTGCTAGAAGCGGCGGAGGAGGCGATCCCGCTCGAGGAGTTGGCGGCGGAGGTCGGCTATGCGCCGCACCATTTCCACCGCTTGTTCAAGCGCGCCACCGGGGTGACGCCGGCCGCTTATCTCCGCGGTCTGCGCGCCACCCGCGTTGCCCAGGCACTCAAGGAAGAAAGCTCGGTCACCAATGCGATCTACGAGGCTGGATATTCAGCCCCCAGTCGCTTCTACGAAGGCGGCGCCAAGCGGCTGGGCATGACCCCGAGCGCCTGGCGGCAGGGCGGGGCAGGGGTGACGATCCGCTGGACGATCGCCGATACCAGCCTGGGCAAGTTGCTGATCGCCGCTACCGACAAGGGATTGTGCCGCGTTTCGTTCGACGAGGATGCGCTCGACCTCGCCAAGCATTTTCCCAAGGCCGAGATCGTCCCTGGAGGCGCCGCGCTCGGCGACCTTGCCGCGCGCGTCGTCGCCAAGGTCGAATCGCCTGATCGCGACCAGAATCTGCCGATCGACGTCCAGGGCACCGCCTTTCAAGAGGCAGTATGGCAAGCGCTTCGCGACATCCCCGCGGGGGAGACGCGGTCCTATGCCGAGCTCGCCGCCATCGCGGGCAACCCCAAGGCAGTGCGTGCCGTCGGCAGCGCGTGCGGCGCCAATCATGTCGCGGTCGTCATCCCTTGCCACCGCGCGCTGCGCAGCGACGGCTCGATGGGCGGCTATGCCTATGGCGTCGACCGTAAGACCGTTCTGCTCGATCGCGAAGGAGTGAAGTAATGGCGTATGTCATCCGCGGGCTCGATCCCACCCCGTTCAAGCCGCTCTATGGACTGAGCGACGGCGAACTCGCCGCCTTCGGTGCGGTGCGCCGCCGCGCCGATGAGAAGCCTGGCTTTCCGTGTCGCGTGACGCTCGAGGATGCCGAGTTGGGCGAGAATCTGATCCTCATCAACTACCAGCATTTGCCGGTCGATAGCCCCTATCGTGCGAGCTACGCGATCTTCGTCCGCGAAGGCGCCGAGCGGGCGGCGGAATATCGCGATGCAGTGCCCGAGCAACTCTCCTGCCGCCTGCTCGCGCTGCGCGCGTTCGATGCCGATGGGATGATGCTCAAGGGCGATGTGATGGACGGCGGCGAGCTGGCCGAGGCGATCGGGCCGTGGCTGGAGGATCCGAATGTCGCCTATCTCCAGGCGTACAACGCCCGCGCAGGGTGCTTCGCGGCGCGGATCGACCGGGCTTAAGCGACGTCTTTGAACTCCCCTCCCTGCTTGCAGGGAGGGGCAGGGGGTGGGTGCGCGCGTCTGCGCGCTCACAAAAACTCGTCGGCGACCCGGAAAAGCAGCGTCGGACGGGGCATCGAGCCCCGCCCAACGCTCAACCCACCCCTTAATCCCCTCCCTTGCAGGGAGGGGAAAGCCCTAGTGAAGCTTAAGGCGCCGGGCGCTTCATCCCCGGCCGCGCCACGGCATACATCGCCCAGGCATTGTCCTTCATCAGCGCCATCTTGTCGTCGCCGCGGACATAGAGGTCGAAGTGCGTCTTGTCGGGCAGATAGGTGAAGCTCGCCTTGATCCGCGCCTTGGCCATCGCTGCCTCGAGCAGATGCGCCGGACCATCGAGATAGAAGGTGTCGGCAGTGCCCACAGCCAGGTGGATCTTGCCGTCGAGGTCGGGGCGCAGCACCGCGGCGTCGCGCGTGACGATATTGGCGATGTCGTAATTGTCGCGCCAATAAGCGATCACGGCGGGATCGACCTTGCCGGTCGCACGATCGAACACCGGCGCCGGCCGGCCATCGGCGCCGCGCGGGCTGAACACCCATTCGAACGAGGCGATCTGGCCGCCATAGGGGCCGAGCACTGCCTCGGCGCGGGCGAATTGCTCCATCGTCGCGATCAATTTGCCGTGATCGCGGACCAATGGAATCGGCTGGCCCTTGGCATCGCGGTAGAAATTCGCGCCCGGTGCGTAGAGGTCGATATTCGTGAAATTGTGGAAGTCGCTTGGGTCGGGTGAGGTCGGCCAGCTGCCGCCGAACAGTTTTGGATAGCGAACCTGGAGCCAGAGCGTCGACCAGCCGCCCGAACTATGCCCGGTCAGGAAGCGCCCGCTCGGCCTGGCGTCCATCGCATATTGGCGCTCGAGCGCGGGGATCAGTTCCTCGGTCAGCGCCTTGCCCCAGGGACCGTTATTGACCGAATCGGCGAATTCGTTGGTTCCGGTTGCGCCGCTATGATCGAGGAACACCCAGATCATCGGCGGCAGCGAATGATCGGCCATCATCGCCGAAATGCGCGCGCCCTGCATCCGCTCGGACGCGAGCGTCCCGCCGAAGCCGCTGTCCGAATAGACGGTGGGGAATTTGGTCTTGCCATCATAGCCGGGCGGCAGCGCGACCCAGCCGCGGATCGATGTTGGTGTCCCACGAAAAATGGTCAGCGCGTTGCTTTGGAACTCGACCGGCTTGAGCTGGGCAAGTGCGGCTTCGACTGGCGGCCGCTCCTTGGGCGACAGGCGCGCGAGCATCGCCGTCGGATCATCGGCCGGAATCATCGTGTCGAGCGCGATCGTCGGCAGCTTGCCGGGCAGCGTCACCTCGACGACCTTCGACACCAGGTCGCCGGCATCGCGGCCGCCATAATTGTAATTGTGGTTGCGATCGAGCACCGCCTGGACGCGATAGGTGCCGGGCGGCAGGCTCGACAGCGGCGCGGGAAAGGCATCGGCCTCGCCATCGATCTGCGCGATCGTCTTGGGGCCGAGGTCGCTCACCTCGCGCGCGGCGATCGACGCGCCGGTGGGCTCGAACGGCGAGAAATCGACCGCGGCCGCTGGCTTGACGTCGGGCTTGGCCTTTTCGGCGAAGACGATCAGTCGCCCCGAGAAATGATCGCCCAGCGCGGGCGCCACGGTCACCGGGATAACCACCGGGGAGGCGGGCGTGTCCGCTGCGCCGATCAACGCCAGGCAGGCCAGCAGGCCAAGTCGCTTCATCGCTCTTTTCCCCAATGTCGTCGCGACCGCCCGGCCTTGTCATCCGACGCCAGCCGATTCCCTTTCATTCCCGGATATCCGAATTGCTTGCGCAAGACACCTGTTGATCTAGGCTCGCGCCGGACGGAGGTGGCATGGACGAAGACGATCAATCGACGCCGACGCTCAGGATCCTGCGCCACCCGGCGATGCTGCTCGTTCTCGCGGTCTTGACGGCGTTTTGCGCAATCATCGTGACCGGCGAGATCGGAAAGGTGATCGGCGGGACCGTGAGCGGTCCGGCGGGTATGCTTGCCGCTGCCGTCACCGTCGCAGTGCTGTTCATCGCCGTCTATGCCGCCTTTCGCTACTGGGTGGAGGGGCAACCGGTGCGCGAGTTTGCGATGCCGGGCGCGGCGTCCGAATTGGGGGCGGGGTTTCTGACCGGCCTGATCCTCTTTTCGATCATCGTCGGTGTGATTGCCGTGTTTGGCGGATATCGCGTGATCGGTACGCATCCCTGGAGCGTGCTCGTCCCGGCGCTGGCGATCGCGATCCTGTCGGGTGTGACCGAGGAAATCATGTTCCGCGGCTGGTTCTTTCGACTGGTCGAGCGCTGGCTCGGAAGCTGGGCAGCGCTGGTCCTGTCGGCGGTCCTATTCGGCGCCCTGCATCTGCATAATCCGAATGCGACGCTGCTCGCGGGAATCGCGATCATGTTCGAAGCCGGAATCATGCTGGCGGCGATCTACATGATCACTCGCAGGCTGTGGGCAGTGATCGGCCTCCATGCGGCGTGGAACCTGGCTCAGGGCGGTCTGTATGGCATCCCGGTTTCCGGGGAAAATATGGATGGCGTGCTGCGGCCCGATATTCGCGGCTCCTACCTGTTGACCGGCGGTGCGTTCGGCGCCGAAGCGTCGCTTCCCGCGATCGTCGTCGCGACCGCCTTCGGACTCGTGCTGCTCTATGTCGCGTGGCGGCGCGGTCGGTTCATGACCCCGCTTTGGGTCCGTCGCCGTCAGGGCGTGGTCGAACAGGCGTAAACCAATTTCTCGCTATAGGTCGTCGGCAAGGCGGCGCGGATCGACTGCTGTTGCACCATCAGATTGTTGCGCGCGCCGGCATCGGCGCTGCATTGCTTGAGCGGGCTCTGCGCGCGCACCTTACGCGCGGCGTCCATCTGCACCGCGCTCAGGAAATAGCGATAGGCGGTGTAGGTCCGCGTCTCGGGGTCGAATTGCAGTACCGATACGGTCTGCTCGTCGTTCGGCACCAGCACGCGGGTCCATTTGCCGTTGTCATCGGCATATTGCGTCTTGCCGTTCAAGCACCCGTCCTGCCCCCAATCGAGATTGACGTCGGCGGTGGCCGACACCGTCACGCGGCTGCGGTCGGGCTGGAACTTGCATGCCATCTTGCCCAGCGAGCTCGCGCCCGCCGCCGACGGAGTCGGCGTCGCGACGGGTACCGCAAAGCCCGGGGGCAGCATCGGCTCCTCGCTCGGCCGCAACAGGAAGACGATGACCGCCGCGACGATCAGCACGCCGCCGGCCGATCCCGCCCAGATCGCCTCGCGCTGGCGTCCGCGCGAATAGAGCAGACCGCCGCCGCCGACGGACAACGCGCCGAGTACGAGCAGCAAGGCCGAGATCGCCATGACGTTCTCGCTGGCGCGCTGGGCATTGAGCCGCGCCGCTTCGACCGCCTGTTGGCGGCTGGCCTGGTCGCGCGCGGCGGAATCACGCCGCGACGCATCGGCCGCCTCGCGCGCCGCGGAGTCCGCCGCCTCATCGGCGCTCAGCCGCGCTTCGAGGCTCATGCAGGGAATGTCGACCGTGTTGAACGCCTGCCGGTGCTCGCGCAGGAAGCCGGCAAGTTCGCTCTCGGCGATCGCGAAAGCGAAACTGGCATCGCCTTCCTCCCCGCGGGTGATCGCCGAATTGACTCCCATCACGCGTCCGCAGCGGTCGAGCAGTGGCCCGCCCGAATTGCCACGCGAGATGCTCGCGCTGTGGAGCAGGACGTTGATGCCTTCGATATTGCGGCTGGCCGACAAGGATCCTTCGGAGCGCACCGGCGCCAGCGGCTTGATGTAATCCGCCGCCGATTGCGCGGTCGCCAGGTCGACATTGCCCGGATAGCCGAGCGAGACGAGGCCCATGCTGTCGTCGGGCGCGCCGGTGTACAGCGTCGCCACCGGCAGCGCGGCGCCGGTGATTTCAATCAGCGCCAGGTCGCGCTTGGCATCGATCGCGACGACGCGGCCCTGGTACGATTTGGATCCCTCAGAGGGCACCACACCGATGACGACATTGTCGGGATATTTCTGTGCGAGCTCGACGACATGCGCGTTGGTGACGATCCGATTGGGTCCGACCGCGAAGCCCGAACCATGGCCGAATCCAACCACTTCCTGATCGACGATCGCGATCGTCACGACGCGGACGACGCTACGCGAGGCCGCCGCGATGTCGTCGGCCATGGCGAGCGACGGAGCTGCAACCCAGCCAAAGGCCGTCAGAATTACCAGCAGACGAAGCAAACGAACCATAGGCCTGCCCTTCCACGAAACGCGCCGCGCTTCAATGCGCGATCGGCGGTTTGTTTTCCGGCGCTTCCGGCGATCTGTTCTCGTTCGCTAGCTCTGCGACGCCTCGCTCTTGTCGCTTTTGCTAGACTCCAGCGCTTTCAGCGCTTCGTCGATCTTGCCCGCGTCGATCGCCGTCACCGCGTCGAGCGCGGTGTTGACCGAGCCGGCGCGATGCGGGCTATAGGCCACCGGCAGCAGCGCCAGCCGGGCGCGCTCCTTCTCCCCGCGATGCAGCAGGATGATCGCCGCGTTCATCCGCAGCTCATAGGCATAAGGGGCGTCGGTATAGGCCGACAGCAGCCCGTCCTCGGCATTGCTGGTCGGCTTGGCGTGCGCCTGGAAGAAGCTCTGGTAATAGAGGGTCAGCGGCTCGGGATTATCGGGGTCGAGATGATTGGCTTCGATATAGCCGTGCCGTGCGGTGCGCCAATGCGATGGGTCGCGATCTTCGGTCTTGGCCAACTCGGCGCACATCACCATGCTCTTGTAGATCAGCGCGTGGATCGACTTGGGATCGGCGGCCAGCGCGCGCTCGACCGCCGCCTTGGCCGTCGGCAAATCTCCTGCGTCGAATGCGGCTTCGGCCAGCTCGTTCTGCGCGCCGGCGTCATTGGGGAATGGGGCCGCCAACTTGCTTGCCAGCGCGGCGACCTCGTCCGCGCTGGACGCGTCGACACCGCGGGTCGAGCGCAGGCGTGCCGGCATCACCGCTGCCTCGCCGGGGGAAAGGACGCGCAGCTTGATCTCGCCGATCGGCAGCGAACTCGCCTTCAGCGTAGCGACGGTGATCCTCGACCGCATGATATAGGCGGTCATATCGCTATCGAGTTTCTTCAAATCGCCGAACGCACCGGTCGCTTCCTCGACCTTCTTGCCGGCATTGATCGCGTCCATATACTTCGCCAGCTGTCCTTTGCGAGACTCGTCGAAGCTCAGATAATGCAGCAACAGCCAGCCGCGGCCGTAGAGCGCCTCGGTCTGATCCTCGCGCAGCTTGCCGGGGTCGAGCTGCAACATGCGACCCGCCGGCAATGCCGAACTGTCCCCCAGCGACCAGACGCGATAGACCGGAGGCTGGCCGATGGTCACACCGCCATCCTTGTTGAAGGACGCGGTCGCGTTGAATTCCGCAAAACCCTCCACGAACCATTCGGGAAAGACCGTGTTCGGCCAGTTCAGGAACATGAAATGATGGGCATATTCGTGCAGCAGAATGGCTTGGGCGCTGAGATCGAACACCGATCCGCTGGGCGCGTCGCGCGGAACGAAAGCCACCGGGCCGCCTATTCGCGTCTCGTAGAAGCCGGCGACATTGCTCATGCCCTTGCCGGCTAGGCGGCGAACGTCGCCGATGCTCCCCACCATATAGACTCGGACGCGGTCGGCGTCGGCCAACTTTTCGTCGGGGACGCCGCGCATCACCCGCATCGCTTTATCGAATTTCTCCAGTCGTTCGGTGAACGCCCTGATCCGCTCCGGTTTGTCGTCGGCATAGACGATGAAATGCGTGGAACTCGCTTCCTGCCACACGGCGTGCGCGGTGAATGGCCATGCCGACACGACAAGCACAGCTGACATCAACAACTTGCGTACCATCCCATCCCCCGGAGAACGCGTGACTTTGCCGCGGAGGCTAGGAGCCTGCATCAGACAAAGCTATATGGATCAACGTCCACAATGACGCGAACCTTGGACGGCCAGTCGAGCCCGCCGAGCCAGGCGCGGATCACATCCTGGACGTCGAGTCCGCGCCGCGCATGGATCAGCAGGCGATAGCGATGGCGGCCGCGCAGCATCGCCAGCGGGGCCGGGGCGGGGCCATAGACCTCCATCCCGTCGACCCGCGGGGCGGTTCGGCCCACCAGCTTGGCGACGTCATAGGCGGCAGACTGATCTTCCGAACTGACCACGATCGCGGCGTAGCGACCGAACGGCGGGGCGCCGGCCTCGCGCCGCGCCTCGGTCTCGGCCGCGGTGAACGCGTCGGCGTCGCCCGACACCAACGCTTCCATCACCGGCGCCTTGGGGTCGTGGGTCTGGATGAAGACATGGCCGGGCTTCTCGCCCCGCCCGGCGCGCCCCGCCACCTGCATGATCTGTTGGAAGGTGCGTTCCGCCGCGCGTAAATCGCCGCCGCCCAGGCCGAGATCGGCGTCGATCACCCCGACCAGGGTCAGATTGGGGAAGTGATAGCCCTTGGTGACGAGCTGGGTCCCGATGACGATGTCGATCTCGTGCGCTTCCATCCGGTTGACGAATTCGGCGGCCTTGGCCGGGGACCAGATCGTGTCGCTGGTGACGATGGCGGTACGCGCTTCGGGCCACAACGCCGCCACTTCATCGGCGATGCGTTCCACGCCTGGCCCGCAGGCGACCAGCGAATCCTCTTCCTTGCATTCAGGGCATGCGCGCGGCGTCGGCATGACATGGCCGCAATGATGGCAGCTCAGCCGCCGGACCAGCCGGTGCTCGACCATCCAGGCAGTGCAATTGGGGCATTGGAAGCGATGCCCGCAGGCGCGGCACAAAGTCAGCGGAGCATAACCTCTGCGATTCAGGAACATCAGCGCCTGCTCGCCGCGCGCCAGGGTCTCGTCGATCGCATTGACCAATTTGGGCGCGATCCAGCGGCCGCGCTCTGGCGGGTCCAGCAACAAGTCGATCGCCTCGATATCGGGCATTTCCGCGGCGCCATAGCGGCCGGGCAGCTTCACTTCGGCATAATTGCCGATCTCGACCTGCTGGCGCGTCTCGATCGCCGGGGTGGCAGTGGCGAGCACGACCGGAATGTCCTCGAACTTGCCGCGCATCACCGCGACATCGCGCGCATGGTAATGCACGCCCTCTTCCTGCTTGAAGCTGGTCTCGTGCGCCTCGTCGACAACGATCAGGCCGAGATTGGAATAAGGCAGGAACAATGCCGAGCGCGCGCCGACCGTGACCAGCGCCTGGCCGGTAGCGATTGCGCGCCAGGCGCGCCGCCGTTGCGACTGGCGCAGCCCCGAATGCCACGCCACCGGCTCGCACCCGAAGCGCGCGGTGAAGCGCTGCAGGAACGGTTCGGTCAACGCGATCTCGGGGAGCAACACCAGGGTCTGGCGCCCGGCGCGGATCGCGGAGGCGATCGCCTCGAAATAGACCTCGGTCTTGCCCGATCCGGTCACCCCGTCGAGCAAAGTCGGCTTGAAGGCATGCGCGGCGACGTCGGCGGTCAGCGCGTCGGCGGCGCGCTGCTGCTCTTCGGACAGAACCGGGACGTCGTGGCCGGGATTGGGGAGCGGAAAGGGGCTGTCGATATCGACCTCAACCGCCTCGATCGCGCCGACCTTGACCAGGCCTCGAATCACGCCGTCGGATACGTCGGCGATCGTCGCCAGCTCGCGGACGAGACCCTGGCGGTCGCCGATCCGCTCCAATGCCTGGGCGCGTTGCGGCGTCAGCCGGTCGGGGACATGCCCGGTCGGGCGATATTCGGTAACGGTCCGCGCGCCTTCGAGCGCGGAGGAGGAGGGCAGCGCCATCCGCGCCACCGAGACCGGGGAAGCGAGATAATAATCCGCCGTCCACTCGATCAGCCGCCGCATCGCATCGGTCAGCGGCGGTACCGGCAGCACGTCGATCAGGTTGCGTAACCGATTGTCGCCGACCTCGGCGTCCGACGGCATCCGCTCGGGCTCCCACACCACGCCGAGCAGCTGGCGCGGACCCAAAGGCGCGACCACCAGCGACCCCGGCTCGACCGTCATGCCATGCGGCACGCGATAATCGAGCGGACCCAGAGCGGAGTTCATGACGAGGACGCGAGCGCGGGACATTGCCGCTCATATGGCGATTCCGTCGGCCCGGGGAAACCTCATGCTCGGCTCGCGACGGCCGCATGTATTTCCGGCAGGTTGCCGCGATGCGGCGATTTCATCGCTTTGTCATCGTGGAGTCCCCGATCCGACGCCGGAATGACCTGCGTCTGACCCGAATCAGCGCCATCGGCCACGAGACTCGATCCATTTTGGGGGAAATGCTCGTGAAGCCGATCCTGCTCGCCGCTACCACTGTCATCGCGATAGGAACCGCCACTGCCGCGCATGCGCAATCGGCTCCGGACGACACGCCGGCGTCACCGGGGTCGGGGTCGGAAACCGCATCCGCCGGGACGCCAAATGATATCGTCGTCACCGGCCAGCGCGCGCAACAGATCCGTTCGATCGAGGCCAAGCGCAATGCGATCGGCGTGGTCGACGTCTCGGCGGCCGACGAGATCGGTCGCTTGCCCGATCGCAACGTCGCCGAAGTGGTCGAGCATCTCGCCGGTGTCGGCGTTACCTACGACCAGGGCGAAGGGCGCTATGTCGCGATCCGCGGCGTGCCGTCGAACCTCAACCACTATACGCTGAACGGCCTCGAGGTCGGCAATCCTGACGGCACCACGCGCTCGCTTCCGCTCGACATCCTGTCGGGCCAGTTGCTCAATCGGGTCGAGGTCGCCAAGGTCAAGACCGCCGATATGGACGGGCAGGGGATTGGCGGCACGATCAACCTGGTTCCGCAGACCGCGTTCGACTTCAAGAAGGCGTTCAACGTCGTCGGCAGCTTCAAGGGCGGGTATCAGACGCTCAACAAGAAGGTACCGATTGCCGGCGATCTCTCGGTCGCCGGCCGGTTCGGCGCCGATGGGCAGTTCGGCCTCGCGCTCGGGATCAGCTATTCGGATCGCGACTTCAATTCCGAGGGCTTCTATCCCGACAATTGGAAGCCCAATTCGGCGCTCAACGGCAAGAATTTCGCCCGCGGCGGGGTGCCCGACAATATCAAATATACCGAATATTCGCTCGACCGCCGTCGCATCGGTGCGACCGGATCGTTCGACTGGCGGCCCAGCGAGCATCAGAGCTTCTACATCCGCGGCGTCTATTCCAAGTTCACCGAGAATGAGATCCGTCCGCGCTACCGTCTCGATTTCGCCACTGCCGCGCTGGTCAACAGTCCGGCCTTTACGCTGAACCCCGACGGCGAAACCGGCACGGTCACCGGATCGGGTGCCGAGCGGCGCGAGGATTTACGGCTCGACTATAAGGCGAAATGGCTGTTCACCACCATGGCCGGCGGGGCCAGCGAGTTCGGCCGGCTCAAGCTCGATTACGTCGCGGCCTATTCGAAGAACGAGACGCTGGACCAGTTCCCGATCTGGCAGTTTCGCTGCAATCCCGGCACGGTCAATTTCGATTTTTCGGACAAGGTTTACACTGCGGCGCCTGTGACCGAATGCACGGCGAACCAGATGCAATTCCGCCAGTATACTTACTCGCATCAGCTCAACACCGAGAAGATCTGGCAGGGCAAGATCGACGGCACCTGGGACCTGGGCGATCGCGGCTTCGTCAAGTTCGGCGCCAAATATCGCAACAGCGATCGCGATTTCGACCAGAACAACCCGACCTATGTGCGCGCGTCGGCCAGCGCCAACCGCTGGACGCTCGGCCAGTATAATCTCGGCGCGCCGGGAATCTGCGTCTATCCGAACAGCGCCGACACCAACCAATGCTTCCGCAACAGCCCGGTGTTCGACATCGCCGCGCTGAACGCCTTCACCAACCAGCATCTCGGCGACGCATTGATGCCGCTCGATGCCACGACCACGCTGATCAACAACACCGCCGCCGATTTCAGCCTGAGCGAAAAAGTGTGGGGCGGCTATGTCATGGCGAGCCTCAAGTTCGGCGCGATCACCGTGACCCCCGGCTTGCGCTACGAACGCACCGACCTCGATATCCTCGGCTTCCAGCTGCAGAACAACGCGACGGTGATTCCGGCGAGCCGCAGCAGTTCGTACGGCGATTGGCTGCCTTCGCTGATCCTACGGATCGATCCGTCGCCCAAGACGGTGTTTCGCCTGGCCTATACCAAGAGCATCGGCCGCCCCGAATATTCATTGCTGTCGCCCGGCGGCTCGGTCGACACGATCAATCTGCCGCCGTCGATGTCGCTCGGCAACCCCGACCTGAAGCCGTATGTCGCGCACAATTTCGATGCGACCGGCGAATGGTATTTCGCCAAGGGCGGCCTGTTGAGCGTCGGCGTATTCGCCAAGGTCATCAAGAACCCGATCTTCAGCAAGGCGACATTGCTGACCAACTACACGTTCAACGGCGTGACCTATCCGACGTTCGGCGTCAGCCAGCCGTTCAATGCCGACAAAGGCGACATCATCGGCATCGAGGCGCAATATCAGCAGCAACTGACGTTCCTGCCGGGTTTCCTGTCGGGCTTCGGCATCTCGATCAACGGCACACTGACCGACTCGACGCTGACACTCCCGAGCGGCCGCACCTCGAGCTTCCCGAGCCAGTCGAAATATCTCTACGGCGCCGAACTCTTCTATCAGAAGGGGCCGTTCGAGGCGTCGGTGGCGTTCCACAATACCGGCAAATCGCTGATCGCGGTCGGCGACCCGGCGTATAACGACCAATGTAATGACGACCTTCGCCGCCTCGACGCCAAGGCGAGCTTGCAGCTGACAAAATTCGCCCGCCTCTTTTTCGAGGCGCAAAACCTGACCGACGAACCGACCCGCCAATATCAGGGCGGGAATACCGATTGGCTGATCCAGAACGAGCGCTATGGCCGGACCTTCTACGGCGGTGTGTCGGTGAAGTTCTGATGCTGTTGCCGCTTCTCTTCTGGCTGGGCGCGACGAGCGAACTCGTCGCCCAGCCAGTACGCCGCATCGACGCGGTCGAGGCGACCCAGGGCGCCGCCGCCGACCGCGATGCCGTTTATGCCATCTCCAATGCCGATATCGGCAAATACGACCGCGCGACCGGGCGCAAGATCGGCGCGTGGCACGGCGACAGGGCGGTGTTCAAGCATATCAATTCCTGCACCGTGATCGGCCGTGAATTGATGTGCGCAGCCTCCAATTACCCTGGCGTGCCGATGTCGAGCCAGATCCACTGGTTCGATACGCGCACGATGACCCTGTTGCGGTCGAAATCGCTGGGGCATGGTTATGGCTCGCTGACCTGGGTCGTACCTCATAGCGGGCACTATTGGGCATGCTTCGCCAATTACGGCGGCAAGGGCGGCGAGCCCGGACGCGACAGCAGCTTCACCACGTTGGTGCGCTATGACCGGCGATGGCGCGAGACCGGCCACTGGTCGTTCCCGGCAGAGGCGATCGCGCGGATGACGCCCAAGAGCGCGTCGGGCGGTGACTGGGGCGAGGACGGGCTGCTCTACGTATCGGGTCATGACCGCCCCGAACTCTATGCCTTTCGCGTTCCGCCCAACGGTGGCGTGCTCGAACTCGTCGCGACGATCGCGATGCCGACCGGTGGCCAGGCGATTGGCTGGGACCGCCGCGAGCCCCGTTTGATCTGGTCGATCGGTCGCGGCACCGCACAAGTCGTCGGCAGCCGCGTTCCACCTGTTCGCATCCGGTAGGTCGCGCTAGAACTGGGGGGTGACCCCGCAGGAACAACTCGACGGTTTCATCGACAAGTTCACGCCCGATATCGCGATGACGATCCGGCGCGCGGTGGCGATGGTGTCGGCGCGGCTGCCGGGCGCGACGATCCTGGTCTATGACAATTACAACGCGCTCGCGATCGCGTTTGGGGCGAGCGAGAAGCGCCAGTCGATCATCTGCTCGGTCGCTGGCTATCCGCGTTGGGTCAGCCTGTTCCTGTCCAACGGCCCGACATTGCCCGATCCCGAAGCACTGCTGGAAGGCGAGGGCAATACCGTTCGCCACGTCAAGCTGGTCGGCGACCGCATGAACAGCCCGGCGGTCGCCGCGCTGATCGATGCCGCCCTAGCCAGCGTTGCAACGCCGATCGATCCGGCGGGCGAGGGGCGGCTGGTAATCAAATCGGTCTCGGCCAAGCAACGGGCGCGGCGCCCGTGACGGCGCTGCCGTTCGAGTTCGGCCAGCATCTGTCGCGCGACCGGCGGCGCTCGGCGCATACCGTCCGCGCCTACGAGGCGACTGCTGTCCGCCTGGTCCAGTTTCTCGGCGAACATTGGGGCGAGGAGGCGGATCGCGCGGCACTCGGCCGCGTGACGGCGGCCGATTTGCGCGCCTATCTCGCGCGGCGGCGTGGACAGGGCCTGGGCAATTCCTCGGCTGCCCGCGAGCTGTCGGCGGTCAAGACCTTCCTCAAATGGGCGGCGGGGGACGAGGCGTCGCCGCGGATGCGCGGGCCGCGCGTCAAGAAAGGCGTGCCGCGTCCGGTCTCGCCCGCCGATGCAATCGCATTGGCCGAAGAAGTCGCCGAGGACGCCGCCGAACCCTGGATTGCCGCGCGCGATTGGGCGGTGCTGCTGCTGCTTTATGGCGCAGGGCTGCGCATCGGCGAGGCGGTCGGGCTGACCGGCGCGATATTGCCGCTGGGCGAGGCGATGGCGGTCACCGGCAAGCGCGACAAGACGCGGATCGTGCCGTTACTGCCCCAGGTGCGCGAGGCGATCGACACCTATGTCGCGGCGTCGCCTTGGCCGGTGGTGCGCAGCGAGCCCTTGTTTCGAGGGGCGAAGGGCGGGCCGCTATCGGCCGGCGTGGTCAGGAAATCGGTTCAGGCGGCGCGGATCCGTCTCGGACTGGCCGATCGCACCACGCCACATGCGCTGCGGCACAGTTTCGCGACGCATCTGTTGGGGCGCGGTGCCGACCTCCGCCAGCTTCAGGAATTGCTCGGTCATGCCAGCCTGAGCTCGACCCAGATCTACACCGCAGTCGACGCCGCGCATTTGCTCGACGTGTACCGGAACGCGCATCCGCGGGCTTGAGGGAAGCAGTTTTCCCCTCCCTGCAAGGGAGGAGATCAAGGGGTGGGTGTTGCGCCGGGCGAGGCTCGATGCCTCGTCCGGCGCTTTTTGGTGAGCGATGAGTGAGTCTTTATAGGCGCGCAGACGCGCGCACCCACCCCTAGCCCCTCCCTATCAGGGAGGGGAATTTCAGGCGTCGAGAGTCTAAGCCCGCGGCTTCCACGTCACGACCCGCCATGCATACCATGCCGCGATCGCCACGCAGATCACCACCGCCGCCGGCCCGGTCCAGCCTTCGGCTTCGCGGAAATTGGCGCCGAGATACCAGCCCGCCCCGGTCAGAAACGCGTTCCAGATCGTCGTTCCGGCCAATGTCCAGACGATGAACTTCCACCGCGGCATTTTCGAGATGCCGGCCGGCAGCGACACGATCGACCGTCCGAACGGTGCGAAGCGGAGCGCGAACACCAGCCATTGGCCGTGGCGAAAGAAGAAATTGTCGATTCGCTCGACGTCCGACCAACTGACCGTCAGCCAGCGCCCGTTGCGGTCGACGAATGGCTTGAGCTTCTGCAACGGTACGTTGCGGCCGATCCAGTACCAGAAATAATTGCCCATCGTGGAGCCCAGGGTGCCGGCGATCATCACCCCGGCGAAGCTGAGCTTGCCATGCGCGACCGCGATCCCGGCGAAGCCCATGATGACCTCGGACGGGATCGGCGGGATGATGTTCTCCAGCGCCATCCACAGGAAGATCGCCGCATAGCCCCATTGTTCGAGGCCATCGAGGAACCACTCGGTCACTTGTTCCCCTCCCGCTTGCGGGAGGGGCTAGGGGAGGGCGTGTCGGGATAAGTAGATCGGCCGGCGGAGTAGACAGGCCCTCCCCCGACCCCTCCCATGAATGGGAGGGGAGAATTAGCCATTCGCCGCGACCTTCTTCTCGATCGCGTCCCAGATCATTGCCGAGACATCCACACCGTCGAGCCGCTCGATAGCGACGATGCCGGTGGGGGAAGTGACGTTGATCTCGGTCAGCCATTCGCCGCCGATCACGTCGATTCCGACGAACAGCAGCCCGCGCTTCTGGAGCTCGGGACCGAGCGCCGCGCAAATCTCGCGTTCCTTCGCGGTCAATTCGGTCTTCGCCGCCGACCCGCCGACCGCGAGGTTGGAGCGGAATTCGCCTTCGCCCGGAATGCGGTTGATCGCGCCGGCGATCTCGCCATCGACCAACACGATGCGCTTGTCGCCGCTCGCCACGCCGGGCAGGAACGCCTGGAGCATGTGCGGCTCGCGCCAGGTCATGTTGAACACCTCGATCAGCGCCGACAAATTGGTGCCCTCGCGGTCGACCTTGAACACCGCCTTGCCGCCATTGCCATGGATCGGCTTGACGACGATCTCGCCATGTTCGTGGAGGAATTTGCGCGCTTCCTCCAGGCTGCGCGTGACCAAGGTCGGCGGCATGAAGCGCGCGAAATCGAGTACGAACACCTTTTCCGGCGCGTTGCGGACGTTGGCGGGATCGTTGACCACCAGCGTCTTGTCCGCGATCCGCTCGAGCAGGTGGGTCGCGGTGATATAGCCCAGGTCGAACGGGGGATCCTGGCGCATCAGCACGACATCGGCCTCGTCGCCCAAATCCAGGTTCACCGGCTCGCCAAAGCTGAAATGCTTGCCGGCGGCGCGCTCGACGGTGACCGGATGCGCCTTCACCCAGACACGGCCATCGCGATAATTGAGCGCATCGGCGGTGTAATGGAACAGCCGGTGCCCGCGCGCCTGCGCCGTCAGCATCAGCGCAAAGCTCGAATCGCCGGCGATGTTGATCGACTCCATGGGATCCATCTGGACGGCGACATTCAGCGGCATGCGATTCTCTTTCCTTACTCGTCACCCCAGCGAACGCTGGGGTCTCGTCGGGCTTTTACCGCCAGAGATGCCAGCTTTCGCTGGCATGACGGTTGATGCTTTAGCGTATTAGTCGGCTATGTCACCCGATCCACGCATTCTCGATATGGCGAGGCCTGGTGCCGGGCGCCAGCAGGATAACGTCGACACGGATATCGTCGCCCGGCCCGGCATAACGCGGCATCAATACTTCGGCTGCCGCCGCTACCCGAGCGAGCCGCCGTTCGTCGATCGCGAAATCGAGTTCGGCCGCGGTCGCGCGCATCTTCACTTCGACGAACGCGATCAAATTGCCCTTGCGCGCGACGAGGTCGACTTCGCCCGCCGGCGTGCGGACGCGCTTGTCGAGGATGCGCCAGCCCTTGAGCCGAAGCCACCAGGCAGCGATCCGTTCCCCGCGCCGGCCCGAGGCTTCGGCGGCGCGCCTGTCTCTATTCCCCTCCCGCTTGCGGGAGGGGTTAGGGGAGGGTCTGTCAGTCCGTGGTTTATCGATCACACGCCCTCCCCCGACCCCTCCCGTAAACGGGAGGGGAGATCACTTCTTCATCTCCATCGCCCGCGCGTAGAGTTCGCGGCGATCGAGGTTCAGCCGCTTGGCCACCTCTCCCGCCGCCTTACTCGCGGGCAGCCGCGTCAATGCTTCGGCCAGCGCGGTATCGGCATCCTCCACGCTCGCCGGTGCCGCCTCGCCCGGTGGCGCGACCACCACGACGATCTCCCCCTTGGGTGCTGCTTCGGCATAACGCGCGGCGAGCATCGACAATGTTCCCGTCACCGCTTCCTCGAACTTCTTGGTGATTTCGCGCGTCACCGCCGCTTCGCGGTCGCCGAGCTTCTCCGCCAGCAGCGCCAAAGTCGCCGCCAGCCGCGGGCCTGATTCGTACAGCACCAAAGTCGCGCGAATCGCCGCCACTTCGGCGATCGCCTCCGCCTTGGCACCTGCTTTGGCCGGCAGGAAGCCGATGAACAGGAACCGATCGGTCGGCAGCCCGGCCAGGGTCAGCGCTGCGATCGCCGCGCACGGCCCGGGGATCGTCACCACTGCGTGCCCAGCCGCCCGCGCGTCGCGGACCAGTTTATAGCCGGGGTCGGAAATCAGCGGCGTCCCCGCGTCGCTGACCAACGCTACCGCCTCACGCCCCATCCGCTCGATCAGTCCGGGGCGAACGCGGTCGGCATTATGGTCGTGATAGGCGATCATCGGCCGTTTTATGCCGATGTGGCGGAACAGTCCCGCCGTCACGCGCGTATCCTCGACCGCGACCAAGGCGGCATTCGACAGTACGTGCGCCGCGCGCGGCGACAGGTCACCGAGATTGCCGATCGGGGTGGCGACGATATAGAGACCGGGCATAAGAACATCAGACATCAGGGGACCGTCATGGCAGAGGCAGCAACCGCACCGCAACGACTGACGCAATTAAAGCGGGCGGTTTTCCTGTTCGGACTGCTGGTGCTCAGCGCCTGTTCGACCGTCGTGCCGCGCTCCGGACCGCCGGTAGAGCGCGGTCCTGCGGTCGTCGCCCCGCCGGTCGCCCCGCCGGTGATGCCCGGCTTGCCGACCGATAACGAGCATCACATGGTCGCCTTGCTGGTCCCGCTGACCGGCAACAATGCCGGCGTCGGCAAGAGCATCGCCAACGCGACCCAGCTCGCCTTGCTCGATACCAACAACAGCTCGCTGCGCATCACCACTTACGATACCGCGACCGGCGCCGCCGCGGCGGCGCAGCGCGCGATCGACGAAGGCGCGCGGGTGATTCTCGGGCCCTTGCTCGCCGAAGACGTTCGCGCGGTCGGTCCGATCGCCAAGCGCGCCGGGGTTCCGGTGATCAGTTTCTCCAACGATTCGAGCCTGGCCGGATCGGGCGCCTATCTAATGGGCTATTCGCCGGGCCAGTCGATCGAGCGTGTCGTCGATTATGCCCGCGACCAGGGAATCACCACTTATGGCGGCCTGGTGGCCAACGGCGTCTACGGCCAGCGCGCGTCGACCGCGTTTCTGCGCGCGGTCGAATCCGCCAAGGGCCAGGTGATCTCGCTGCAGAATTACGATCACACCAACCCGTCGATCACCGGCGCGACATTGCGCCTCGGCAAGGCCGGTTCGGTCGGCGCGGTCCTGGTCGTCGATGACGGGGCGACGGCAGCGGGGATCGTTCCGCTGCTGCGCCGTAATGGCGAAGCCGGCGCGCGCGTGCTCGGCACCGAGCGCTGGAATACCGAGGCATCGATCGCCGCCAAGCCTGCGCTCAACGGCGCGTGGTTCGCCAGCGTGCCCGACACTCTCTACCGCCAATATGCAGTCAAATATCGCGCGCGGTTCGGCGCCGCGCCCTATCGCCTGTCGAGCATGGGCTATGACGCGGTGCTGCTGACCATCCGCATCGCGCGCGATTGGCGGATCGGCGCTCCGTTCCCCGAAGATCGCTTGCGCGACAAGGACGGCTTTTCGGGCATTGACGGCGCGTTCCGGTTCAGCCGCGACGGCATCGCCGAACGTGCGTTGGAGGTGCAGGAAATTCGTGGTGGCACGACGGTGACGATCTCGCCCGCGCCGGCGGGGTTCTAACAGCTAGAAAATCCTCCCCGTTTACGGGGAGGGGGACCGACGCGCAGCGGCGGTGGAGGGGTGGGCCACATATGTCATCGCTCGCGGCCCACCACTCCCTCCACCGCGCTATCGCGCGGTCCCCCTCCCACAAGTGGGGGAGGATTTTTAGTTTGCCAAACGGCTAAGTTTTGCCCATGGTTATCCATATGGATAACCATCAACTCGCGCTCGACTCCGCTTTTCATGCGCTCGCCGATCCGACCAGAAGGGCGGTCGTCGGCCGGCTCGTCAGGGGGCCGGCGGCGGTGACGGAGTTGGCTTCGCCCTTCGCCATGGCGCTGCCGTCGTTCATGAAGCACCTGCGCGTGCTGGAAAAAGACGGGCTGATCCGCTCCGAGAAGATCGGCCGCGTCCGCACCTGCCGGATCAATGCCGAGCGGCTCGCCGCCGCTGAATCCTGGCTGTCCGAGCAACGCGAGATCTGGCGATCCAGAGCCGATCGTCTCGCCGACTTTGTCGAAACCCAACTGCCCGAGGAGCAATGACCATGCCCATCGACTCGTCCGAACTCACGATCGATCGCTTCATCGCGGCACCGCCCGCCCGGGTGTGGAAAGCGTGGAGCACGCCCGATCATCTGGCGAAATGGTGGATACCGGCGCCGATCGAATGCCAGGTGGTCAAGCTAGACTTGCGCCCCGGCGGCGGGTTCGAGACGCTAATGCGCGAAGGCGACGGGGATTTCCAGCCGCATGTCGAAGCCTGTTTCCTGGAGGTCGTTCCCAAATCACGCCTGGTCTTCACCACCGTGCTCAGGGAAGGCTGGCATCCGCTCGAGCCGTGGCTCGCGCTGACCGCGATCATCACCTTCGAAGCGGAAGGCGACGGCACCCGCTACGCCTCCCGCGTGCTGCACAAGACTACGGCCGATGCGCGCAAGCATGAGGAGATGGGATTCGAGGAAGGCTGGGGAACGGCGATCGGTCAACTCGCGGCTTTCGTCGCGGGCCACGCCTGAGCAGCCCGAGTCGTCGCCTGCGTTAGGCCGTCAGATTCTCCGGCGACCGTACGATCTCGCCCAGGATGGCATTGAGTACCGGCATACCCGCGTCGGTGGCGGCGAGGCGCGATGCATCGCGTGCCAGCAGGCCCTGCGCGACCAGTCGTTCGATCGCGGCCAGGTCGGCAAGCGCGTCGATTGGCCGCTCGCCCAGCGTCGCGATCCGATCCAGGTCGATCCCTTCGGCCAGCCGCAGGCCCATCAGCGTCGCTTCGACCGCACGTTCTCGCGGTGTGAGTGGTTCTTCCTGCTCGATGCCGTGGCCATTGCGCGCGACCGCCTCGATCCAATTCTCCGGTTTGCGCCGCCGCTGCGTCGCGACGCCGGTGCGCCGGCCATGCGCGCCCGGTCCGATCCCGGCATAATCCTGGTAGCGCCAATAGGTCAGGTTGTGGCGGCTTTCCGCGCCTGCCCGCGCATGGTTGGAAATCTCGTACGCGGGCATTCCAGCGCTCGCGGTTAAGGCGCGGGTCAGTTCGAACAGATCGGCGGCGCGGTCATCGTCGGGCAGCACCAGCCGCCCGGCCAGCGCCTCGGTCTGGAACCGTGTGCCCGGCTCGATCGTCAGCTGATAGAGCGACAGATGCTCGGTGCCGAACGACAGCGCGCGCGCGAGTTCGGCGTGCCAGTCGGCCAATCCCTGGTCGGGCCGCGCATAGATCAGGTCGAAGCTGACCCGGTCGAACACGCGCTGTGCGGTGTCGAGCGCGGCCAGCCCTTCTGTCACGTCATGGGCGCGGCCCAGAAAGGCCAAGGTCTTATTGTCGAGCGCCTGCAGCCCCAGGCTCACCCGGTTGACGCCAGCCGCGGCAAGATCGGCGAACCGTGCCGCCTCGACTGACGATGGGTTGGCCTCCAGTGTGATTTCGATCCCCGGCTCGAATCCCCAGGCGCGTTCGGCGGCATCGAGCACTGCCGCCACCGTCGCCGGGGGCATCAGCGACGGCGTGCCGCCGCCAAAGAAGATCGATCCCAGTCGCCGCCCGGGCAACACCGACGCCTCGTGCGCCAGGTCGGCGAGCAACGCGTCGCGCCACCTCTCCTGGTCGACGCTCTCGCGGACATGGCTGTTGAAGTCGCAATAGGGACATTTCGACACGCAGAACGGCCAATGGACGTATAAGGCGAAGGGCTCGAACATCAGACCCGTGCATATGGAGACGCGCGCATGATCAGGAAAGCAGGGATCGCGCTACTGGCGATGGCGCTGACCGCGTGCGGGGCGCCAAGCGGCCCGGAGCGAGTGGTCGAGCCGCGCAACGATACCGCGCCCGCGCAGCGCGGCGGCGCCTTGCTTCGCCAGGTCATGCTTGCCAGGCACAATGATGCGCGCCGTGCAGTCGGCGCCCCGCCGCTCGTCTGGGACGATAGCCTTGCCGCGCATGCTATGGATTATGCCCGGGAGCTCGCCCGCACCCGCCGCTTTCAGCACGCGCCGCAGCCGATGGGGCCGGGGCGCGAGGGCGAGAACCTCTTCACCGGCACGCGCGACGCTTATTCCTTTGCCGAGATGATCCAGTACTGGATCGACGAGCGGAAGTGGTTCGTGAACGCCCCCGCGCCCGATTTCTGCACCACCGGCAACGGCGAGGCGGTGGCGCATTACACCCAGATCATCTGGCGCACGACGACGCGGGTCGGCTGCGCGGTCGCGAGCAACGATCGCGACGATTACCTCGTCTGCCGCTACGCGCCGCCGGGCAACGTGATAGGGTTGAGGGCGCTTTAAGCCTTCGTGCCGAGCCTTAATTAACGCGCCGCGCGCATTACGTGCGGCAATGATCCGCTTTCGTTTCCTCGCCGCGATCGCGCTGCTGCCGCTGACCGCGAACGCGCCGATGCCGCGTCCGGGTGGCGTCGCCTTCATCCGCGCGATGCTCGACAGCCAGAATGAGGCGCGGCGCGCCGCGGGTGTGCCCGAGATCAGCTGGGACGACAATCTCGCCATCGATGCGAAGCAATGGGCCGACCATCTCGCCGGCACCAGCAGCTTCTATCATTCTGACAATGATCGCGGCAGCGATCCCGATGGAGAGGGCGAGAACCTCTTCATGGGCACCCAGGACGCGTACAGCTACCAGCAGATGGTCGGCATGTGGGTCGATGAGAAGAAGTTCTATCGCGACGGCGTGATGCCCAATCTCTCGACCACCGGGAATTGGGACGATGTCGGGCATTACACCCAGATCATCTGGAGCTCGACCCGCCGCGTCGGCTGCGCGCTGGCGAACAATGGCGAGGACGATTATCTCGTCTGTCGCTATTCCGAGCCGGGCAATTTCTACGGCGAGAGCCCGCGCTGACCCCGGCTTAGAGAACCGCGTCGACTAACTGCCTGAACGCCGCGGCGCGGTGCGTCAGCGGGGTTTTTTCGTCGTGCGTCATCTCGCCGAACGTACGGTCATGGCCGTTAGGCACGAACATCGGATCGTAGCCGAAGCCATGCTCGCCGCGCGGCGGCCAGACCAGCAGGCCGTCGACCCGCCCTTCGAACCATTCGACATGGCCGTCGGGCCAGGCCAGCGCCAGCGCGCAGACGAAATGGGCGTCGCGAACCGCATCGGGTCCGGCCGCGGCGAGCCTGTCCTCGACCAGCTTCATCGCCACGCCAAAATCCTTGCCCGACCCCGCCCAGCGTGCCGAGAAGATGCCCGGATCGCTGTTCAGCGCCTCGACGCACAGCCCGCTATCGTCGGCCAGCGCCGGCAAGCCCGACAGATCGGCCGCCTGCAGCGCCTTCAATTCGGCATTGGCGACGAAGGTCGTGCCGGTTTCCTCGGGTTCGGGCAGGTCGAGCGATTTCGCCGAGACGGGCTGGATTCCGTAGGGCCCGAGCAGCGCCTCGATCTCGCGCACCTTGCCTTCATTGTGGCTGGCGATGACCAATTTGCCCGGCGCCAGCTTGCGGATCGCCTGGGGCGCGTCGCCGCCAATTCCCTCGTCCGGTCCGCTCATGCCGATCCAACCGCTTTTGCCTGTGCCGCGAAAATCTCGTTACAGCCGATCCGCGCGAGCCGAAGCAGCCTCAACAACGCTTCCTCGTCATAAGTTGCATGTTCGGCGGTCGCTTGCGCCTCGGCGATATGGCCGTTTTCGAGCAGGACGAAATTGGCGTCGGCATCGGCGTTCGAATCCTCGTCATAATCGAGGTCGAGCACCGGCGTGCCCTGAAAGATGCCGCAGCTGACCGCCGCGACTTTCTGGGTCAGCGGATCGCTGGTCAGCTTGCCGTCGCGCATCAGTCCGTTGATCGCCAGCCTGAGCGCGACCCAGGCGCCCGAGATCGACGCGGTGCGCGTGCCGCCATCGGCCTGGATGACGTCGCAATCGAGCGTGATCTGGTGCTCGCCAAGCAGCGACAGGTCGGTCACCGCGCGCAAGCTGCGCCCGATCAGCCGCTGGATTTCCTGCGTCCGTCCCGATTGCTTGCCGCGCGCCGCCTCGCGCGCGCCGCGAGTGTGCGTCGCGCGCGGCAGCATGCCATATTCGGCAGTGACCCAGCCCGACCCCTTGCCGCGCAGCCAGGGTGGCAGGCGGTCCTCGACCGAGGCGGTGACCAGCACCTTGGTGTCGCCGAACCCGACCAGTACCGATCCCTCGGCATGTTTGGTGAAATGGGGTTCGATGGTGATCGCACGCATTTGATCGGGGGCGCGGCCGCTGGGGCGCATGAAAGTCTCCTGAAACTGGTGGCGATGGCCCTAGGGCCTCAAACCACGGGCGGCAATCACCTCGATGCGGAGCGTTTGCGGCGAGGGGTGGGATTGAGCCGCGGGCCCACCCCGCCTAGATCAACGGGATGACCGCTCCCGCCGTCACCGAATTGTCCGATCGCGCGCGCGACATTTTTCGCGCGGTGGTGGAAGGCTATCTCGATACCGGCCAGCCGGTGGGGTCGCGCACGCTTGCCGATGCCGGGGCGTTCAGCCTGTCGCCCGCGTCGATCCGTAACGTCATGGCGGAGCTCGAAGCGCTCGGGCTGCTCAGCCATCCGCATACCAGCGCCGGGCGGATGCCGACCGATACCGGGCTACGCCTGTTCGTCGACGGGATGATGCGTGTTGCCGAACCGAGTCTGGAAGAACGCGCGGCGATCGAGGGCAGGGCGGTGCGCTCGGGCCCGGTCGAAGAGGCGCTGGCCGCGACCACGGCGGCGCTCAGCGGCCTGTCGGCCTGCGCCGGCCTGGTGCTGGTACCGCGGAGCGAATTGGTGCTGCGTCAGATCAGCTTCGTGCCGCTGTCGCCGGATCGTGCGCTCGCGGTGATCGTCGGCGATGACGGCCAGGTCGAGAACCGCGTCGTCGATCTCGCGCCCGGCACCAGCCAGGCGGCCTTGGTCGAGGCCGGCAATTACATGTCGGCGACCCTGGCCGGGTTGACCTTGGCCGAGGCGCGCATCCGGCTCGACCGCCAGCTCGCTGCTGACCGCGCCGCGCTCGACAAGGCGGCGGCGACCTTGGTCGAACAGGGCATCGCGGTGTGGAGCGAGGATTCGGATCGCCGCCCGGTGCTGATCGTGCGCGGGCAGGGGCGGCTGATCGACGCCGCCGCGGCTGAGGACCTTGAGCGCATCCGCGACCTGCTCGACGATCTCGAGGGCAAGCAGGAAATCGCCGGGCTGCTCGACAGCGCGCGCACTGCCGAATCGACCCGCATCTTCATCGGCGCGGAGAACAAATTGTTCGCGCTGTCGGGCTCGTCGGTGATCGCCCGACCGTTCCGCGGGATCGACGGACGCGTGGTCGGCGTGGTGGGTGTTATCGGGCCGACCCGGTTGAACTATGCGCGAGTCGTGCCCATGGTGGATTTCACCGCCGCAACCCTCTCCCGTTTGATCGGTTGAGAGGCAGCAATTTTCCAGGGCCAAGACGAAGAGAATGATGACCGAAGACGAAAAAATCGACACCGCGACCGCCAACAGCGCCGAGGACCTTCGCGCCGAAACCGCGGAGGCCGCACCCGAACTGGCCGAGCATGACCGTGTCGCCCAATTGGAAGCCGAACTCGCCGAGGCCAAGGCCGCGGTGATGTACGCGCATGCCGAGGCGCAGAACGTCCGCCGCCGTGCCGAAAAGGAAGCCGCCGACACGCGCGCTTATGCCGTGACTAGCTTCGCGCGCGAGATCTTGTCGGTCGCCGACAATCTGGCCCGCGGCCTGTCGGCGATCCCAGTGGACCTGCGCGACGACGACCGGCTGAAAGGCCTGATCGCCGGGCTCGAAGCGACCCAGCGCGAGCTCGACGCGGTATTCCAGCGCAACGGCGTCACCAAGATCGCCGCGATGGGCCTGCCGCTCGATCCCAACCAGCACCAGGCGATGCTCGAAATCCCGTCGGACCAGTCGCCCGGCACGATCGTCCAGGAAATGCAGGCGGGATACATGCTCCGCGACCGATTGCTGCGTCCGTCGCTGGTGGGCGTCGCGAAGAAGCCGGATTAAAAATCCTCCCCGGTACGGGGAGGGGGACCGCTCGCGTAGCGAGTGGTGAAGGGGGCCCTCCACGCCTACGTCGCTTGGGGCCCGCCCCCTCCACCAAGCCGCTTCGCGTCTTGGTCCCCCTTCCCGTGCCGGGGAGGAATTTACAGGAATTTCCGCCGCTCCCGCTTCAACCCCTCCCGCAAGAGGGATCGGGTTGATATGGCATGAGAATGAACCCAAACCTCACCGCCGAGCGTCCGACCTTCGTTACGCATCTCGAATGCTCGCTGACCGGCGAGCACTATGAGGCGGACCAGTTGCACGGCCTGTCGCGCGCCGGGCGACCGCTCCTGGTGCGCTACGATCTCGGCGCGGTGCGCGGGTTCGTGCCGCGGGCGATGATCGAGGCGCGCCCGACTGATCTGTGGCGCTGGCGCGAATTGCTGCCCGTTCGCCACACCGAAAACATCGTCAGCCTGGGCGAGATCGAGACACCTTTGGTGTCAATCGCCAAATCGGGCGGCCCTAACGTGCTGGTCAAGGACGAAGGCCGGTTGCCGACCGGATCGTTCAAGGCGCGCGGGCTGGTGATGGCGGTGGCGATGGCCAAGGAATTGGGCGTCACCAGGATCGCGATGCCGACCAACGGCAATGCCGGCGCCGCGCTGGCGGCCTATGCCAGTCGCGTCGGCATCGAGACGATCGTGCTGTGCCCCGACGACACGCCTGAGATCAACGTGCGCGAGATCGCGGCGCAGGGTGCGCGCGTCTATCGCGTCAACGGGCTGATCGACGAATGCGGCGCGATCGTCGGCAAGGGCGCTGCCGAGGGCCTCTGGTTCGATTTCTCGACGCTCAAGGAGCCGTATCGGATCGAGGGCAAGAAGACGATGGGCCTCGAACTCGCCGCCCAATTGGGCTGGCGCCTGCCCAAGGCGATCTTCTATCCGACCGGCGGCGGCACCGGCCTGATCGGTATGTGGAAAGCGTTCGACGAACTCGAACAACTCGGCTGGATCGGCCCGGAGCGGCCCAAGATGTTCGCGGTCCAGGCCTCGGGCTGCGCTCCGATCGTGCGCGCGTTCGAAGCGGGCGAAGTGCATGCCGAACGCTGGGAGGATGCGCACACCATCGCCGCCGGTATCCGCGTCCCCAAGGCGATCGGCGATTTCCTGATCCTGCGCGCCGTGCGCCAGAGCGGTGGCAAGGCCGTCGCGGTCGGCGACCCCGCGATCCTGCGCGCGGCGGACGATTGCGCGAAGAAGGACGGCCTGCTGCTTTGCCCCGAAGGCGGCGCGACGCTTGCTGCATATCGTCAGGCGCTGGCCGACGGCCTAGTCGATGAAGAGGACGAGGTGGTGCTGTTCAATTGCGCGACCGGCCTCAAATATCCGATGCCCGATGCGGCGGAGGCGCTCGACAAGAACGGGGCGATTGATCTCGCGGCGCTCTAGCTACCCGACCGAAGCTTTTGGTCTGATAGTTCTTTGCGGTTCTTCTTGAGTCGGCTGAGCAGGCTTCGCCCGTCGTCAGGAGTCAGCCAGAAGCGTCCGTCGCACGATGGCGGCCCATCCGCCCCAGGCAGGTCGAATGCATAGATCTCGGCAGTGCCCTCTCCCGTGACCGTCATAGTGGCATGGGCAAGGTGCGACCTCAGGTCGATATAAGCCTGCAATCTGGCCAGCAGTTCACGGACCCGCGTCGGCTTGGCGAATATCGTGTCGTCCGAGGCGAGTTCGGCGACCAGTTTCAGTTTCTGACCGAGCAGATGTGGCATCTTGCGCGGCGCACTGGCGCTTGTCTCCGCGTTGCGGATTACTTCCACTGCCCAGCGTTCGATCTGGGCACAGACATCGATATATTCGCCGCGAAAGGCATGCGCGTCGTGAATCATGGCACGGCCTTTAAGCAGCGCTGGTTGAAATCGCGCTAATCCCTGTCCCGGCTGCGGTCCCGATCCTCAGGATCGTCCTTGAGCGGGTTCACCCAGGTGTGGTTCTCGACGATGATCGAGCGGATCGGCGTCCCGTTCTCGTCGAGCGAGGGCCGGTAGCGGAAGCGTTGCTCGATCAGCCGGCAGGTGGTGGTGTCGAGCAGCGCATAGCCGCTCGATCGCGTTACTCGGCAGTCGCTGACGCTGCCGTCGACATTGACGAAATAGCGCACCGATACCCGGCCTTCGACGCCGGATTCCCAGGCCGATTCGGGGATATCCGACGATTTGAGGCGGCCGCTCTTGTAGCGCGGCGCGATCTCGCGACCGTCGCCATCGCCGCCCCCGTCGCCGTCGCCCGCGCCGCCGCTCCCGGTGCCGTTGCCGATCCCGCCCGCGCCGGTGCCTGGCCCCGCGATCGGTGCTGCGCCCTGGGTCGATTGGTTGCCCTGGAACGGCTTGGTCGCCGCTGGTAGCGGCGGGGGAGGGACGGGGGGCGTCGGCACCGGCGGCGCGGTGACTTCGGTCGCCTTCGACTTGATATTGGGCGGCGCGGCCTTGCCTTCGGTCTTGTGGCTTGGCTTGGGCTGGGTCTCGACCTTGATCTCGGGCGGAGGCGGTGGCGGCACGAACGCAAGCAAGTCGTTTTCGACCGCCCCGATCGTCGGCAGGTTCACGACCAGCCCCGCGACTAACAGATACAGGATCGCCGCCTGCACCAGAGCGGCGCCGATCAGGCCCTTGAGGCGTTCGGGAGTTATCGCTGTCGTCATTATCGAGCGGGCCTATGCACGCGACCAACTGAACGCGCGCTGTCCGCTCCCGGTTGCCTGAATGCGTGCGCCTGTCAGGGCATGGTTGCTTCTTGCACCATGTCGAACTCGCGCACGCCCCGCGCGCGCCGGGCGGCATTGACGAGGTCGCGCAATTTCTCGCGCCGCGGCTGCGCCTGTTCGACATAGCGGATCACGAACGGGCGGCCGGCGGTGGTCTCGTCGCTCGACAGCAAGGTAACGGTACCGATCCCCGCCCATTGGTTGATCAGCGAAAAGTCGATCCGGATATCCTTGATTCGATAGAGCTCGATCTCGTCGATCGATTTTCGGAGGATGCCGCGGTGCAGGATCAGCCGGTCTTCGGTCACTTCGTACGTGGTGGCGAGATTCTGGACCCATTTCGCCGCTGCGATCAGCGCCGCTAGGGCGACGAAGCCGAGCGGAAATGGCGTGCCCGTCACCAGGGTACCCACCACGCCGATCGGCACGAGCAACAGCGTTCCCCAACCAGCCAGCGTGCCGCGCAGCCAGCCCCAGGTCGAAGAACGGAAACGATCAAGCGTCTGTGACATTGGCATCTCCCTGGGCGGAGTAGTTTAGCGCAGCCGAAGGGATAGGCCAGACCCACCGACGTCATGCCGGCCTTGTGCCGGCATCCACCGGGCGTCGAGCCCAGTCTATGGAGTCTCTTGCTTCGGACGTGCCTCCCGGTGGCGTTCGAGCGAGATCGTGTCCCCCGGACACGATCTTGGCTTGCCGGGGGCAAGCCAAAGCTCGAACGGGCACCAGGCCGGGGTGACGGAGTATCAGTGGTGCGCATCCTCATGCACCGCCCGAAACGGCAAGATCGTCTTCAACTGCTGCAACGGCGGCGCGCCCGGGATCAGTGCGTTATGGCCCAACAGAAACGCGTGCCGCACGATCTCGGCTTGTTGCTCGATTCCGTATTTGCGCAGCTCCCAGCCGGGCTTCACGGCGTAGTCGTACCTTGCCCACGGCACGCGGCGGAGTGGCAGGAAGATGCCCGATTGGTGCTGCCAGATATGCACCATTTCGTGCACGAACAGCCCTTGTTCGCCCAATTCGGCATGGCTGAAATCGTCGCGATAGGCCGTGCCGTGCGGATGGAAATGGATCCGGCCGCGCGGGCTCATCACCACGCTCCTGGGCTGGAAGAACGCCCATTTGCCAAGCACCACGCGTACCGGCGTGAAGTCGATCGCGTCGCCAAACACCGACCGTGCCAGATCGATCTCGCCGGTGGTCAGCGGGCGGAGTTCCTGCCTCACGCCAAGTTACTCATTCCGGCGCTGGGTCGCCCGCGCCAACCACCTTTGCGGGTGCGGTCAGGCTATGGCCGTCGGCGAAAGTGAAGGTCAGCGGCACGGTTCCGCCGGCGGTCGCCTTGAGACCATAGAGCATGACGTGCTTGCCGCCGGGTGCGAACGTGACCTCGCCGGCGGCGCGCAGCGCGACGAGCTTGAGCGGGGCCATCGACATCATGCCCCCGGCGTTCATGCTCTCGTGCATCTCGCTGCGGACCGCGGCGGTCGTCGAGACGCCGGTCAGCGTTGCGTCCTTGGGACCGCCTTTCAGCGTGAAATAGGCCGCGGACGGGTTCGATGGCACCGCGGCGAGCCGGATCCAGGCCTTGCCGACGGACACCTCCTTGGGCTGTTGGCAGGCCGACAAAGCGACGATCGCGGGAACCAGCAGCAGCGCGGACTTCATTCCTTCTCCTTCCCACTTTGGGAACACTTGAAATCCCTAGGCACGACGCAATCTTGCGGCAAGCGAATCCCCCCCTATATCGCCGGGGTATTTGGTGCTTGCGTCGCCTCTCGTGAGGGGCGCGGGCTGGGTTTTATTTTGATTGAGGGGCCACAGAGGACCAATGGCAAAAGTAATCGGTATCGACCTGGGTACGACCAACAGCTGCGTTGCCGTAATGGAAGGCGGCAAGCCCAAGGTGATCGAAAATGCGGAAGGCGCGCGTACCACGCCCTCCATCGTCGCCTTCGCCAAGGATGGCGAGCGCCTGATCGGCCAGCCGGCCAAGCGCCAGGCGGTGACCAATCCCGACAATACGGTATTCGCGGTGAAGCGCCTGATCGGCCGCCGCTTCGACGACCCGGTGACCAAGAAGGACACCGAACTGGTCCCGTATCATATCGTCAAGGGCGCCAATGGCGACGCTTGGGTCCAGGCCGGCGGCCAGGATTACAGCCCCTCGCAGATTTCGGCCTTCATCCTGCAGAAGATGAAGGAAACCGCCGAATCGTATCTCGGTGAGACGGTGACCCAGGCGGTCATCACCGTGCCGGCCTATTTCAACGACGCGCAGCGCCAGGCGACCAAGGACGCCGGCCAGATTGCGGGTCTCGAAGTGCTGCGTATCATCAACGAGCCGACCGCGGCCGCCCTGGCCTATGGCCTGGAGAAGCAGGACGGCAAGACGATCGCGGTCTATGACCTTGGCGGCGGCACGTTCGACATTTCGGTCCTCGAGATCGGCGACGGCGTGTTCGAAGTGAAGGCGACCAATGGCGACACTTTCCTGGGCGGTGAGGATTTCGACAACAAGCTGGTCGAATTCCTGGCCAACCAGTTCAAGAAGAAGGAAGGTCTCGACCTCCGCACCGACAAGCTCGCGCTGCAGCGGCTGAAGGAAGCCGCCGAGAAGGCGAAGATCGAGCTGTCGTCGGCCGCGACGACCGAGGTCAACCTGCCCTTCATCACCGCGCGCATGGAAGGCGGTTCGTCGACCCCGCTGCATCTGGTGGAGACGATCACTCGCGCCGATCTCGAAAAGCTGGTCGAGGATTTGATCAAGCGCACGCTCGATCCGTGCAAGAAGGCGCTGGCCGATGCCGGCGTCAAGGCGTCGGACATCAGCGAAGTCGTGCTGGTCGGCGGCATGACCCGCATGCCGCGCGTCCGTGAGGTCGTGAAGGACTTTTTCGGCAAGGAGCCGCACACCGGCGTCAACCCGGACGAGGTTGTCGCGATGGGCGCCGCGATCCAGGCCGGCGTGCTGCAAGGCGACGTCAAGGACGTGCTGCTGCTCGACGTGACTCCGCTGTCGCTTGGCATCGAGACTTTGGGTGGCGTGTTCACCCGGATGATCGACCGCAACACCACGATCCCGACCAAGAAGGCGCAGACCTATTCGACTGCCGACGACAATCAGCAGGCGGTGACGATCCGCGTGTTCCAGGGCGAGCGCGAAATGGCGGCGGACAACAAGCTGCTGGGTCAGTTCGACCTGGTCGGCATTCCGCCGGCGCCGCGCGGCGTGCCGCAGATCGAGGTCACGTTCGACATCGACGCCAACGGCCTGGTCAATGTCAGTGCCAAGGACAAGGGCACCGGCAAGGAGCAGCAGATCCGCATCCAGGCCTCGGGCGGCCTGTCGGACGCCGACATCGAACAGATGGTCAAGGACGCCGAGCGCTTCGCCGACGAGGACAAGAAGCGGCGTGAAGGCGCCGAGGCGAAGAACAATGCCGAGAGCCTGATCCACACCACCGAGCGTCAGCTGGCCGATAATGGCGACAAGGTCGACGAGGCCCTGAAGTCCGAGATCGAGGCGGCGATCGCCGAGGCCAAGACCGCGGTCGAGGGCGGCGATCCCGAGGCAATGAAGGAAAAGGCCAGCGCGCTTGCCCAGGTCGCGATGAAGCTCGGCCAGGCGATCTACGAGAAGCAGGCGGCGTCCGAAGCCTCGCCCGCTGCCGATGGTGCTGCCGCGGGCAGCGAAGCCGGCGGCGAGGATGTGGTCGACGCCGAATTCTCCGAAGTGGACGACCACAAGGCGTAAGTGATGGACTTTACCCGTCATTCCCGCGAAAGCGGGAACCCATCTCCCTCGCTTCGACCGAGGCAGGATCAGGAGATGGGCTCCCGCCTTGGTGGGGGTGGCGGGGAAAGTCGGCGGGGGCCGGGTAAATGACCACCGAAGTTGATTTTTACGAGCTGCTCGAAGTCGAGCGCGACGCCGACGACGCGACGATCAAGTCGGCGTACCGCAAGCTCGCGATGAAATACCACCCCGACAAGAACGGGGGCTGCAAAGACCACGAAGCGAAGTTCAAGGCGGTCAGTCAGGCGTATGAATGCCTGAAGGACCCGCAGAAGCGTGCCGCGTACGATCGCTTCGGCCATGCCGCGTTCCAGCAGGGCGGCGGACCCGGCGGGTTCGGCGGGGGTAACGATTTCTCGGGCTTTTCCGACATTTTCGAAAGTGTGTTCGGCGAGTTCATGGGCGGTGGCCGTGGCGGCCAGCGCCGGCCGCAGCGCGGCGCCGATCTGCGCTACGATATGGAAATCAGCCTGGAGGAAGCCTTTCACGGCAAGTCCGAGCCGATCACCATCGACGTCGCCGCTTTGTGCGAGGCGTGCGACGGTTCGGGCGCCAAGCCCGGTACCTCGGCCAAGACCTGCGGCACGTGCGCCGGCCATGGCAAGGTGCGCGCGCAACAGGGCTTCTTCGTTGTAGAACGCACCTGTCCGTCCTGCCACGGCGCCGGCCAGGTGATCGCCGATCCGTGCTCGTCATGCCGCGGCGAAGGCCGCGTCGAAAAGACGAAGACGCTGACCGTCAACATTCCCGCCGGGGTCGACGAAGGCACGCGCGTGCGCCTGACCGGCGAAGGCGAGGCCGGACCGCGCGGCGCGCCCGCGGGCGACCTCTACATCTTCCTCCATGTGAAACGGCACGCGATCTTCGAGCGCGAGGGGACGACCCTGTTCGCGCACGCGCCGATCAGCTTCACCACCGCGGCGCTCGGCGGATCGATCACCATTCCCGGGCTCGATGGCGAGCAGCACGACGTCAAGGTCGCCGCCGGGACGCAATCGGGCCGCGAAGTCCGCCAGCGCGGCGCCGGCATGCCGGTGCTCCAGGGCAAGGGCCGTGGCGACCTGGTGGTCCGCATCTCGGTCGAGACGCCGACCAGGCTGACCGCCAAGCAGCGCGAACTGCTCGAGGAATTCCGCTGCACCGAGACCGGAGATGAATGTCCCCAGACGCAGGGTTTCTTCCAGAAGGTGAAGAAGGCGGTCGGGGGGTAACCTCTCTCCCTCTCCCCTTGTGGGAGAGGGAAGGGGCCCGCTCGCGTTAGCGAGTGGGAAGGGTGAGGGGGGCGACCGCAAAGCGGTCGCGCGGCGCCGAAGCGCCGCTCCCCTCATCCAAGCTGCGCTAGGCAGCAAGCTGCCAAGCTTCGCTATCCTTCTCCCACAAGGGGAGAAGAAGGGGAGTCACTTCGGAACGATCGGCCCCCATAGTTCGCTGTGATCCTCATCGAACCCCGGCATCCCCGCCTTGGTCAGATACCCGCGCGCGTCCGGGATATGGCTGTAGATCATCCGTAGCGGCCGCTCGTGCCATTGCAGGTTGAACGCCCAGCGGATGGGGAAGAATTCCATCGTCGAATAAGGCAAATGGTCGTGCACCCACCAGGCGATGCGCTTCCAGTCGTCGGGGCCGGTCCATTCGTTGGCGAAGCGCGGGACGACGATGCACGCGGTGGCGCCCATCTGGCCCTGGGCGTCACGCTGGTCCCAGATATGGCCGGCGGCGCTGCGTTCGTTCGACGCGCAATTATAGCCTTTGACGTTGCCCAGCCGATTGACCTCGGCCGAGCGATAGGCCGATCGGATCGCGATCCGCCCGAATACGTCCTGCAGCGGCTCGAGCAAATCCTCGCATAGCCGCGTTCCTGCCGCGATCGCCAGATCGGGATCGTCGGGAATGTTCGACAGGCCATGGATCTCGGCAATGTCCGAATAGAGGAAATCGCGCATGAAAAAGGTTCGCGACAACTGGACACGGCCCAGTTCGGTCAGCTTGGCGACCGTTTGCGGTTTCTTCACGCGTGCCTCCCACGAAAAGACCGGCATAGCTCGCCGGCGCGTATGCGGAAATATATCCGAATTGGGGATAGTCTCCGGAGGAGTCCGGCTCGTCTTAAACGAAGCCGATATTCCAGCTCGATGGCGCATAATTGCCGATATTGGGGAGCACGGTCGCCATGTCGCCGCCGCTGACGCCGAACCAGTTCGCCAAGGTCGCCGCATATTGGTCGACCGCGATCGCCGGAAGCAGGCGGCCCTGGCCGACATCGTCGGGCGTGTTGCTGCCGATAGCGGGCGGCGTGCCGTAGATCGTCCGGCCGCGCACCGCGCCGCCGATCACGAAATGCATCGATCCCCAGCCATGGTCGGCGCCATCGCTGTTCGACGTCAGCGTGCGGCCGAAATCGGACGCGGTGAACGTCGTCACCTTGTCGGCGACGCCCATCGCGCCGGTCGTGTCGTAAAACGCCTTCAGCGCGTCGGCGACCAGCCCGATCTGGCGCGGATGATCGGTCGCGAGATTGTCGTGCATGTCGAACCCGCCGAGCGAGACGAAGAACACCTGCCGCCGCGCCCCGAGCGTGGCCGAGACCGAGATCATCCGCGCCACGATCTTCAACTGGTCGGCCAGGCTGTTGCCGCTGGGGAATAAGGGAAAATTGGCCGCCGGAGCTCCCGCCAGCGCGGCACTCAGCTGGGTATAGGTGTCGAGCGACCGCTGGCTGACCCGGGCATGTTCGTTGGCCAGGATGTTGGCGCTGCCGCCAGTCATCAGCGCCTTGAGCGTCGCCATCGCGGTCGAGGACGAATAGAGCGACGCCGCATTGTTGAGCAACGCGATCGGGCCGCCCGAACCGACCGCATATTGCACCGCGCTGCGCCCGGTGAGGTAGACCGCATTGCCGCTGGCGTTGACGCAGGTCAGTGTCGCCGATCCGTTGCCGCTCTGGAACAGATCGCCGATCCGGCCGCCCCAGCCGCTCGTCGCGCCTTCGGGATTCGACGCCTGGAAATAGCTTTGCTGGTCGTTGTGGCTGAACAATTTGGGCGGCAGCCGCACCGCGTTCGACTGATATTGCGCCTTGGTCGTCGGCATCACCAAGGTGCCGACGTTGAGCACCACCGCCATCCGCCCGGCGTCGAACACCGGCAGCAGCGATGCCATGGCGGGAGCAAGCGCATATTGCCGTCCGCCGAGGCTGTTGGCCGGGTTGAGCGCGGTGGCGGTCAGAGCGTCGCGCGGCAAGGCGATATTCGACCGCGCCGCCTGATAGAGCGCGTAGCTGGCGGCATCGTAAGGCGGCAGCGTGTTGGCGTAATCGTTGCCGCCGTACAGGAACACGCACACCAGCGCCTTGTAATCGCTCGAGACCGCGGCGGCCGCCTCGCCGATCGCGGCCAGGCTGGTGACGAAGGGCGCCGCGACGCCGGCCATGCCGAGCGCGGCACTCCGCTTCAGGAAGGCGCGGCGCGATTGATCGTGCTCGAAACAGCTCATCACTTCACCGTCAGATAGTCGGGCGACGCCAGCGTCAGCAGGATGGCGATCTTCGCGCGATTGGTGGGGCCGTTGGTCGCCGTCGCCGACACGCTGTCGACGGCGGCGCGGATCGATGACAGCGTCGCGGTCGACAGCTGGCCGGCGGCCAGCACGACGTTCACTTCGTCGACCAGAGCGGCGCTGTCCGCTGCCTTGGTCAGGATGTCGGCATAATCGGGCTTTGCATCGCCGCTGCCATTGTTGACCAGGGCGTTGATGAAATTGACATAGCCGACCACCGATTGCTCGTTGGTGATCTGGAATTCGGGGGCGACCAGTCCGGCATTGGAGATCGCAGTGCTTGGCGGCGTGTAGCCGGGCCGGAAGAAATTGAACACCGAGGGAGCCCGGCCCATCGACTGGCCTAGCCGGGTCGACGGGCTGCTGGTGTCGCCGATCGGCCAGGTGTTGGCGGGCGAGGTCATGTTGAACGCGCGCGCCCAGCCGGTCAGCCGCATCACCGGTTCGCGCAATTTGCCGAAGGTCGCATCGGCCATCATGCTGTCGGCGCGCGCTTCGCTGTCGGTTAGGATCGCGCGGATCACCGCCTTCATGTCGCCGCGTATACCCGCGCCGTTATCGGCGAATGCGCTGGCGACGCGGCCGACATAACCGGGGGTCGGGTTGCTGGTGACCATCCGCTGGATCAATTGCTTCGAGACGAAGGGCGGTACGTTGGGGTGCGCGAAGATGGCGTCCAGCGCGGTCTTGATCGCCGCCATGCCGCCCCCGGTCGTGCTCGCGTTGAGAAAGCTCGACGGTCCGGTCTCGTTGATCGCCGCATTGATCACCAGCGGCAGGCGGTAGCGATCGGGCGTCGTGCTCGTATTGTTCGCCAGCACCAGGCCGGTGAACACGCGCGCCAGGCCGGTGACGTCGAGCTGAGTATAGGTTTCGGTCGGGGTCGCGCCGCCGACCAAGGTGCCGTCGGTGTTGAGCCGGTAGAGGCCCAAAGTGAACAGCTGCATCAGCTCGCGCGCGTAATTCTCGTCGGGTTGGGCGCCGGTCGAGGCGTTCGCCTTGCGGTTGCCCAGGAAAGTCAGGAACGACGCCATCGCCGCGTTGGTGGTGATCTTGTCGAGGATGTCGCGGAAATTGCCGAACGCATTGTCGAGCAGCACGTCGACATAGGCGGCCATCGCGAATTGTTTCCAATTGAGGTTGAGCCCGTCGATCCCGACCACCAACATGTCGAGCAGCGCCATGCCGACGCGCTGGCGCAATTGATCGGGCTCGACGATCATCTGACGCCACATCGTCGCGTCGAACCCTGCTTCGTTGTTGATATTGGTCGCGGCCGAATAGCCGTTGGCGACCAGCCAGTCCCAATGCGTGGTCGCACGCGGCATCGCGAACTGATCGTTCAGCCAACCAGTGATGCCACGGGTGACCAGTGCGTTGATCGTGCTGCGCGTCGCGCCCATCGTGGCCTGGCCGAGGAAACGGCTCGCCTGGATGTCGCTCAGCGGAATGACCGGGGGCGGGGCGGGCGGGGGCGGCGAACCGCCGGAGGCGCCGCCGCCATCGCTGCCGCCACCGCAGGCGGCGAGCGCCAGCGCCGAACCGACCACCGTGATGGTCGGCAAAGCGGGGCCGGTCGCGCTCGACCGCTCCGGTTCGGGCGTAGCACGCCCGTCAAAATCGATATTGTCCACTGGTCCCCGCCGTGCCCCTTTAGGGTCACAACGTAGATCGGCGGGATTCCCTTCGCCAATCGTCGCTGCGATCGCCCTGCCGCCAGGAATACCCGGTACGACGTACCGGAGTCGCAACAGACGTCGCTAAAATTTCGGTAGGCTAAAATTTCGGTAGGGATGTGAGGTGGGTCGTCCACCCAACCCGCCCTGACCGCCCCCGACTTTCACGGGGTGCGGTTGGGCCGATGGTTTAGAGGGAAAGGACCCCCGCCACCAGCGCCAGGCTGCCGACACTCACCATCGCGGTGGCCAGCATTTCCATGATACGCATGGTTGCTTCTCCTTAGAGCCGGATCAGTCCGGCTGGGAGGCATATGGAAATAGTTGCGCTAACACGCAATATTGTTTCAATCCTTCGCAGTTGCAGCATTTGCACTTGTGTTGCCATGTTGCATCCGGATGTGCCTAAAAGGGCACAGTCGGCCCATGCTCAGGCGTCCGCGAACACCCGCGCGAAGATCGTGTCGACATGCTTGAGGTGGTAATCGAGGTCGAACTTCTCCTCGATCTCGGCCGGCGACAGCGCCGCGGTCACTTCGGGATCGGCCTTGAGCAATTCGAGCAACGAGAGCTCGCCGTCCGATTCCCACACTTTCATCGCGTTGCGCTGGACCAGCCGGTACGAATCCTCGCGGCTGACCCCAGCCTGGGTCAGCGCCAGCAGCACTCGCTGCGAATGGACCAGGCCACCCATTTTGTTGAGGTTCTTCTCCATCCGCGCCGGATAGATCAGCAATTTGTCGATCACCCCGGTCAGCCGTGCCAGCGCGAAGTCGAGCGTGATCGTGGCGTCGGGGGCGATATAGCGCTCGACCGAGGAATGGCTGATATCGCGCTCGTGCCACAGGGCGACATTCTCCATCGCCGGGATCGCCGCGCTGCGCACCATGCGGGCGAGCCCGGTCAGATTCTCGGTCAGCACCGGGTTGCGCTTGTGCGGCATTGCCGACGAGCCCTTTTGCCCGGGCGAGAAATATTCCTCCGCCTCGAGCACTTCGGTGCGCTGGAGGTGACGGATCTCGACCGCCAGTCGCTCGATCGACGAGGCGATCACGCCCAGGGTCGCGAAGAACATCGCATGGCGGTCGCGCGGGATCACCTGGGTCGAGACCGGCTCGACCGCCAGGCCGAGCTTCTCGGCGACATGCGCTTCGACGCGCGGGTCGATATTGGCGAAGGTGCCGACCGCGCCTGAAATCGCGCAGGTGGCGATATCCTTGCGCGCCGCGACCAGCCGCTCGCGATTGCGCGCGAATTCGGCATAAGCCTCTGCCAGCTTGAGCCCGAACGTCACCGGCTCGGCATGGATGCCGTGGCTGCGCCCGATCGTCGGGGTCAGCTTGTGCTCCTCGGCACGGCGCTTGAGCACCACCAGCAGCGCATCGATATCGGTCAGCAGGATATCCGACGCGCGCGCCAATTGCACCGCCAGGCAGGTGTCGAGCACGTCGGACGAGGTCATGCCCTGGTGCATGAACCGCGCCTCATCGCCGACATTCTCGGCGACCCAGGTCAGGAAGGCGATGACGTCGTGCTTGGTCACTGCTTCGATCGCATCGATCGCTGCGACGTCGATCTTGGGATTGGTTGCCCACCACGCCCATAGAGCGGCGGCGGCTTGCTTGGGCACCACGCCGAGCTCGGCCAGCGCGTCGGTGGCGTGCGCCTCGATCTCGAACCAGATCTTGAAGCGCTCCTCCGGGGCCCAGATCGCGGTCATGTCGGGACGGGAATAGCGCGGGACCATGAAGGGCCTTTCGAAAACGGGATGCCGGGAATGTCCGCGCCGATAGCAAGCGCGGTCCCGACCCTCAATCGCCTTTACGGGCCAACCGGGGAAAGGGGTTCCCGGTTGCCCACTGTGGTGCCGAAGTGACGGTTCCCTAAAATCGTGAGTCAGCTCGTCGCAACCAAAGCACAAGTCCACGACGACCTGCGCCAATCGCGGGACAAATCGGCCTTCCATATTGGAAATTTCGGACCCATATCGAAAGTCGAATGTTCTACTAGAGCAATTCGCATGGGGTGGTGAACAACCGCTTCGCAGAAACAGGTCCAAATTGCAAGGAGATTTGCCATGCTGAAGCATGTATTATTAGCTAGTGCCTTTCTGATTTCTACGCCTGTATTGGCGCAGAACCAGCCGCAGACTGCAACACCGCAGCCGGATACTAACGCTGCACCTGCGCAGCCGCAGACCGCGCCGGTGCCGGAGACACCGACCGCGACCAATCCGGCGCCACAGACCACGTCGGCACCAACCACCGCGGCTCCGACGACGCCGCCGGCGCCGACCACTGCCGATGCTCAGCCGCAAACGGCACCCGCGCCGACTGCGCCCCCAGCCGACGCTCAGGCGGCCAATCCGGCGCCGTCCGGCCAGGGCGCGCAGGTCGCCGATGTCGTCAACGGCGAGTTCGGCACCTACGACAAGAACAAGAACGGCTCGCTGAGCAAGACCGAGTTCGGCGCGTGGATGACCGCGCTGCGCACCAAGGCCGATCCGTCGGTGAAGGACGATGCCGCGAACAAGGGCTGGGTCGCCCAGGCCTTTACCCAGGCCGACACCGACAAGTCCAAGTCGGTATCGAAGGATGAGCTGACCAATTTCCTCTCACAGGCTTCGGGTCAAAAGGCGTCGTAATCTAACTCCCACGACGCCCACGCAGAGGGCCGCCGCGTTTTCCCCTTGGCGCGGCGGCCCTTTTTCATGCGCATCTATCTCCGCCGCGAGCGGATGAAACATTAGTATTTACTAATTGATTAGTATTGGCTAATCGATTCGCATGTTTCCTGCCTTGCCCGTCGACGCCGTCATGCGCGCCCTGGCCGACCCGACCCGCCGGGCCGTGTTCGAGCAACTCGCGCGCGGCGGAGAGGTCAATGTCGCCGAACTGACCCGCGCGAGCGGCGTCACCCAGGGCGCGATTTCGCAACACCTCAAATCGCTGAAGCTGGCCGGGCTCGTCGCCGAACGCCCGCAAGGGCGGAACGTCTTCTATCGCGCGACGCCCGATGGGCTCGCGCCGCTGTTCGACTGGCTGAGCCATTACGACGCCTTCTGGCGCAACCGCTTCGCCAATCTGCGTGATTTGCTCAAGGAGATCGATTCGTGACCGACGCCATCTTGCACGCCGACACGCGAGACATCGTGATCGACGAAGTGTTCCCGCATGCGCCGGCCACGGTGTGGAAGACGCTGGCCACCAGCGACCTGATGGGGCGCTGGCTCAACATGACGCCCAATGGCTACGAGCCGGTGGTCGGCAATCGTTTCACCTACAAGACCTCGCCCGCGGGCGCCTGGGACGGGACGATCCAGTGTGAAGTGATCGAGGTCGTGCCGGGCGAGCGCCTATCCTATTCGTGGAAGGGCGGCGACGAGGCCAATGTCGGCTACGGATCGCGGCTCGACACGATCGTGACCTTCACGCTGGAGGAAGTCGCTGGCGGCACCCGGCTGCGCGTCGTCCATTCGGGCTTCGTCCTGCCGAAGAACGAGACTGCCTATCGCAACATGAGCGGCGGTTGGACCCAAGTCATTGGCCGGATCGGCGCGGTGACCGAGGAAGAGGCGTCGACCAAGACGCAGTGATCGCAAGCCTTTCTGATCAGGAGGAATGTCATGCAAGACAGCAAACTCGAGAACCGCCCACCGACGGTGCCGGCATCCGACTGGACCGCGGCGTGGGAGCGCATGCTGGTCAAGGAGAAGGTCTTCTCCCGCGCCCGCGACGCGCTCGCCGCCGAGCGTCGGCGGATGCCGTGGATGCTGGTCGACAAGGACTATCGGTTCGAGGGGCCGGATGGCGCAGTGAGCCTGCTCGATCTGTTCGAGGGCCGGCGCCAGCTCATCGTCTATCGCGCCTTTTTCGAACCCGGCGTGTTCGGCTGGCCCGATCATGGTTGTCGCGGCTGCTCGTTCGGTGCCGATCAGGTCGCGCATCTCGCGCATCTCAATGCCCGCGACACCACGCTGGCCTACGCCTCGCGCGCGCCGCAAGCCGATATCGCGCGGCTGAAGGCGCGGATGGGCTGGGACATGCCCTGGTACACGATCACCGACAGCTTCGATGCCGATTTCGGGGTGGACGAATGGCATGGCCATAACGTCTTCATCCGGGAGGACGGGCAGATCTATCGCACCTATTACATCAACAATCGCGGCGACGAGGCGATGGGCTCGACCTGGAACTTTCTCGACATCACCCCGCTCGGTCGCCAGGAAGCGTGGGAGGATTCGCCCGAGGGCTATCCCCAGACGCCGCCCTATAAATGGTGGAACTGGCACGACAATTACGAGGCCGAGCAAGCCGCGCCCGATCCCAAATGGGTCGAAGTGTCCGATTCCGGCGAGGCCGCGCTCCGCAACGGGGATAAGGCATGATCACCGCGGGCGCAGCCGGCAGCGCGGGGCTCGCCAAATGGCTGGGCCTGGCGGCATCGCCGACCTTCGCGGCGATGGCCGTGCTGACGAGCCTGGGCAGCGGCCCGATGGTGTTATGCTCGGGCACGACGGGCTTTCCCCTGGGCGGCATGGTGCCAATGTACCTGCTGATGAGCGTCTTCCATGCGGCGCCCTGGCTGAAGGTGATCGCTGGGCGATCGGTGGCTGGCTAGGCCTTAGGCCATGCGGTCACCGGGCTTTTGTTGCGAGTCCATTCGTGGCGTTGTCTGTTCTTCGTTGATTGCCCTCTCCCGCAAGCGGGAGAGGGTTGGGTGAGGGTCTTCTTTCTTCTTTTTCAGCCCTTCCGCTTGGAAAAAGAAAAAAGACCCTCACCCTCCCGCCGCTTCGCGGCGGGCCCCTCCCTCTCCCGCAAGCGGGAGAGGGCTCGCGATCCACCACGTTGGTTTGTTGCATTTAACCCTTGGCGCGAGCCCGCTTGCGCGGCAAAATGTAATGTGATCTCATATCTACATGAAGTGCTCCCTCCTCCTTGTCCTGCTCGCCGCAGCCGCATGTTCGCAGCCCCAGCCCTTAGCATCGCTGGGGCCGGAGACTCGGAAGGCGCTGGCGTCGGCCCAATTGTTCGCACGCAAGATCGGGATGGCCGGTGACTGCCTAACGCCCGGACCCCGCGAACATTATTCGATCAAGGATACCGCGGACACCTGGGTGGTCGAAGTCGAACCCCCACCAAGACCAGGACCAGTGCTGCGTCTGACCATCAGCAAGGACAATTTCAACGTCATCCGGGCGCAGAAGATCGCCTAGCCACCCAGCCCGGCGGCAGGATCGGCACGGTGGCGCAGGCGGGACTGCCGTCGCGCGCGGTGCCGTTGAAATGCGCGGTCAGGCGCTCGCCCGGCGCCAGCGCCTCGATCTTTTGCCAGTCGATCGCGCCAAGCGGCACCTTGGCGCGGCGCTGCCACGGCGAGCCGATCTGGCCGGCGCTTGCACCGATACTGAGATAGACGAACCGCGCGGTCGGCGGTCCCTGGACGAACGGGCCGAGCAAGCGCGGCCCGCAGGCGGCAGTGCTGCCGTCCAGCGCGACGTCGAACTCGAACACGAGCGCGTTGGTCGAGCGATGAACCGGCGCGACCAACGTCGCCTTGCCGCTGGCGCCGCGCTGAAGCGCCAACGCGACACCCGGCACGGGTCGGTCGACCACGATACGCAGCGGGAGCGCCGATCGTTCAGCCGTCATGACGCCAGCCCTCCATCAAATCCGCCGCTTCGTCGAGATCGCGCCGCCGTGCCGCGTCGATCGCGGTATGGCCGCTCTTGTTACGCATCCGCGGATCGGCGCCATGGCGCAGCAGGATGCGCGCGACCTCGACCGCTTTGTCTTCGTCGTCGGGCAGGAAGAAAAGCGGCGTCGGGGTATCTTTGTTCACCCGCGCTCGATTGGCGAGATCGGGATCGGCGCTCAGCAGGGCATCGAGCCGCTCGGTCAGGCCGAGATGCACCAGCGGCCACATATCGCGGCTCAACGGTGCGAGCAGATCCACCATCTGCGGTTGCCCGAGCACGACTGCCCAACTGAGCGGCGTCCCGTTCCATTTGCGCTCGCGGCGATCGATCTCGGCACCCGCGGCGATCAACAGATTCGCCGCCTCCAGCGATCCCGACTGCACCGCGCGGTGTAGCGGGCTGATCCCCTCATGATCGCCTCCGCCGACATCGGCACCCAGCGATAGCAACAACGCGATGGCGGGCGCATTGCCGAACTCGGCGGCCGCCAGCAGCAGGGCGGGATTGGTCACCAATTGCGGATCGCTCGCGAGCAGTGCCCGCGCGCTCGCTTCGTCACCGCGCAGGCATGCGGCCCGGAACGCCTGCGCACCACTCAGCGCCACGGGCGTGGCGCCGTGGCGCTCGAGCAAGGCGGCCATGTCGACGAACCCGGAAAGCTGCGCCAGCGCATGGACCGGCTGGCCGGTATAGGCATGCGGCGTATCGGCGTTGGCGCCCCGCTCCAGCAGCCATTCGGCGCGCTCCAGATGGTTCTGCCCGACCGCATTGCCGAGCAGATAGTCGAGCGGATTGAGCGGCCGGTTCCCGCCGATGCGATAGCTGACCGCATCGCGCCAGCGCTCGGTCACCCCTTGCGCCTCGCAATGCCGCCACAGCAGATCGTACCAATAGACGTCGTGGCCGACGATCGAGATGTTGTAGAGCGCCTGGGTATCGAACGGCGACGCGCCGGCGGCGACCAGCAGGTCGACCAACTCGGTCGCCTGGGGATGGCTCGATTTGGCGCCTTCGCCCAGGCCAATCGCGCCGGTCACCAGGGTGAAGGAATTGTCCCAGCCATCGTTGAACGAGAAGTTCGGATCCGCGCCCGCCGCCAGCAACAGCCGCGCGATCGCCATGCCGTTCGTGGGATCGAGCCGGCCGTAAGCGACATAAGCGAGCGCGGTCCAATTCTTCGGGCCGCCCACTGCGAGCGCGGCACCGGGGTCGCGCGCCAATCGCCGCTCGACCTCGCCGATATCGCCGCACGTAGCAGCAGTGAACACGCTGTCGCGCGCGATGACCGGATGGCGATCGACGATCCGCCGAGCGACGGCGGGATCGCCGTCCCAGCCGTGCAGCAACACCTGGTCGAGTCGTTCGGCATAGCTTTGGCGATCGAGCGCGAGATCGGCGATCGCCGCCTTGAGCGCGACCCAGCTTTCGTAGCCATATTCGAGCGCGAGCGCTTGGTGCACGTCGCGCAGTCCGGGATCGCCGGACGGTTTCGCGCCGGCGTCGCGCAGCCGCGCGATCGCGGCGACATCGCCCGCGCGAATGGCTTTCAGCCAGCGTTTGGCGTCCTTGCGCAGGGTATCGAGATTGGTCTTGGGCGTGAGCGTACGACGCATCGGAAACCTTCCTTCCAAATGCCAGACGTCCGCTTACGAAAGGCCGGAAGAAGGGTTCGTAAGTATCGTTTTTAGCTGGATGGGAGAAGCTCCCTTGCCGCGGACAGGTGGCGCTCCAGATGCGCTCTGGGCGGGAGTATCGGGGATACGGTTGGGACTGTCAACGGAGCGATGTGCCGGCCCGGCCGCCGCGGAACATCGAAAACCAGCTCGGGGGATTCCACGTTGCGCGTCCATTGAGCGAGTAGGTGACGAACTCGGCTCTTCCTCCGATATTCTCGATCGGCACGGCGCCGCCCAGACCGTTCAGCTCGGTCGGCACTCGGCTGTCCGCGCTCATGTCCCGGTTGTCGCCCATCAGAAAGACGTGTCCCTCCGGTACTTTATAGGCCGGGAAATCGTCTCCGGCGCTGGGTCCAAAATCGATTGTGTCATAGGATCGGCGATTGGGCAGCGTTTCCCGGATGATATGGAGCCGGCAATAGGGCTGTCCGTCGGCGCCGGTGATCCGCGCCATCGCGAAGCCGGGGAACGCTCGCTCCGGATCCGCATCGTGCGCATCGCAGCGAAAGTTTCCGTCGACGGGCATCAGTAGATAGCCTTCATCGCGAACGGCGACCGGCTGTCCATTGAGCCAAAGGCGACCACCGGTTACCCGGACGACGTCTCCAGGCAGGCCGATCACCCGTTTGATCAAGTCCTCCCCGCGTCGACCAGCGTCCGGCGGCGTCACGATGACGACGTCGCCGCGACCGGGCAGCCCGCCCAGAAGCCGCCCATGCACGAACGGGAGCAGGTGCAGGATCGGAGAGGTGTAGGACCAGCCATATGGCCATTTGCTGACCACGAGCCGATCTCCGACCAGCAGGGTGGGCATCATGGATTCGGAAGGGATATAAAAGGGCTTGGCGATGAGGCTCTGAACGGCCGCAACAAGGAGCACCAGGCCTGCGAGGCTGCGGATTTCCCTGAACCAGTGGATGCGGCGGGACTGTGCGGAGGCGGCTTTTGTCATGCCCCGAGAAGGCCGCAAGATGGCCCTCAGCTCCAGCAATGTCGTGTCCGGACACGCCCGAATTATGGTCCGGACAGAAAGCTCAGTGCCTCAACGGGCGCTGAATTCGCCGTAATTCAACACCCCGTCATGGTTGCGATCAAGCTGATCGAAAGCGGCATGGCTGGTCTGGTTTCCATGCGCCAGGGCAGGGACAGCCACACCCGCGCCAAGCACCATCCCGGCGATGATCGCGGCGATGGTGCGCCGATGCGCCCGGCGTACGACCGTCCTATCGTCGCGATCCGCCATCCTGCCGTCGATCATCGTCCTGATCGCTTCGCTGGCCGAAACCCCATCCTCGTGGCAGCGGCGGACAAAGGCGGATTTGGCGTCGTAAGACAGCCGGATTTCGATCGTCTCGCTCTTTTTCGGCGTCCGCATATCCGTCACCTTGCATGCTCCGTTGCGCGATGGCCCTTGCGGGTCTGCAGCTTCTTACAGCCTAGCATATCGAACACGCCGCTGCGACTGCGCAACGGAATGGTCGCCGCTCCTAAATCAACCCCTGACCCCGCAGACTCACAAATCCCTTCGTCCCGACGATGATATGATCGTGCACTGCGATCCCCATCTTCTTGCCCGCCTCGACCACCGCACGCGTCAGGTCGATATCGGCACGGCTCGGGGATGGATCGCCCGAGGGGTGGTTGTGCACCAGGATGATCGACGCGGACTTGAGGTCGATCGCGCGGCGGATGACTTCGCGGACATAGACCGGGGCCTCGTCGATCGAGCCTTCGTTCATCAGCTCGTCGCGGATCAGCATGTTGCGCGTGTTCAGGTGCAGCACGCGGACCCGCTCGTTGCCGTGATGCGCCATGTCGGCGCGGAGGTAATCGAGCACCGCTTGCCAATTGGACAGTAAGGGCTTCTCCGCCACTTCCGCTCTCAGCAGGCGCAACGCGGTCGCCTGCACGATCTTGAGCGCGGCGACCGACGTCTCGCCCATGCCCTTGACCCGCGCCAGTTCCTCGGGCGCGGCGGTCAGCAGGCCGGCGATCCCGCCGAACTCGCGCAGCAAGGCATAAGCCAGCGGCTTGGTGTCGCGCCGCGGGATGGCGAGCGCGAGCAGATATTCGATCAATTCGTGGTCGAGCAGGCCGTCGGCATCGGCGAGCAGCCGTTGCCGCAACCGCGCGCGGTGACCAAGATGATCCGGTTCCGGAACGTCCCCCATCTGTCACGGGTTAATCGGCGATCCGGGGCGACGCAATTGCCCCGGTGCCGTTGCGGCGTGTAGCGTGGTGGTTAATGACAACAAGCAAGGGCCCGATGACCGAGAGCGAGCCGGATATTGCCCGCCCGTCGCGCGCCCGTCGTATCCGGTTTCGGCTCGGCGTCGCGCTCGGGCTGCTGCTGGTCGTGCTCGCCGGACTGTGGCTGGCGCGCAAGCCGGTCGCCGAGCATTTCATCGACGATGTCTTGTCGCAGGCAAAGGTCCCGGCGCGCTATACGATCGAGGACCTTGCGCTCGGCCATCAGCGCCTCACCAATATCGTCATCGGCGATCCCGCGCATCCCGACCTCATCGCCGATTGGGTGGAAGTGCAGACCTCGGTCGATTTCGGCGGCGCGCATGTCACCGGGGTCCGCGCCGGGCATGTGCGGACGCGCGCGCGGACCGTTGACGGCGCGCTGTCGCTGGGGGCGCTCGACCGGCTGATTCCCAAGGGGGCAGGCGGCGCCTTTCGATTGCCCGCGATCCAGCTCGACCTTCAGGACGGCCGCATGCGATTGGAGGCGCCGCAGGGCGTGGTGGGCCTGAAGGCGTCAGGCAGCGGTCGGCTCGACGGCGGGTTCCAGGGGCAAGTGGCGGCGATCAGCGCGCGGATCGCGAGCGGCGCCTGCGCGGCCGACAAGGCAGTCGCCGCGCTCAGGATCGATATCCGCTCGGACGCGATCCATCTCCGCGGTCCGGTGCGCGCGGGCGAAGCGGGCTGCAATGGCAACGGCGCGACCCGGTTTCGCGCCGATATCGACGCGGCGGTCGCGCAGACGTTCGATCGCTGGAACGGCCATGCCAATCTCGTCGCCGATCGGGTGACCGCGCCGTCGCTGAACGCCGAAGCGATCGCCGGATCGCTCGGCTTTGCCGGCACTGCGCATGGAATCCAGGGCACGGCCCGGCTCACTGCCGACCGGTTGACCGGCGGCGGCATTGCCGGTCAGGCGGCGGCGATCGACGGCGCTTATCGCTATGCCGATGCAAAAAGCGCGTTCACCGGCAAGGCGCAGCTGGGACGTGCCGCCTTGCCCGACGCGATCCGTGCCAACTTCCGGTCATGGGGATCGTCCGGCGCGGGCACGCCGCTCGCGCCGCTGGGCGCCCAGCTTGCCCGCGCGCTGGACGATGCGGCGCGCGAGTTCGCCTTGTCCGCCGAACTGTCGGCGGCAACCGATGGCGGGCGGGGCGCGGTCAAGCTGTCGCGTCTGCTCGCGGTCGCCGATAGCGGCGCGAGCATCACGCTGACCAGCCGCGACGGCGCGCAGATCGTCTGGCCCAACGGTGGCGTCATCCTGCGCGGCGATCTCGTCGCCGGCGGCGGCGGATTGCCCGATCTCAGCGCGCATCTCGATCAGCAGCGCGCCGGCGCGCCGATCACCGGCACCGCGACGATGGAGCCCTACGAGGCCGGCAATGCGCGCCTCGCGCTCGCGCCGGTCCGGTTCAGCGCCGGGCTCGACGGGCGGACGCGGATCGAGAGCGAAGCGACAGTGTCCGGCCCGCTCCCCGGCGGCGCGGTGGACGGGCTGCGGCTGCCGCTGCTCGCGCAATGGGATGGGCGCGGGAGCCTCGCGGTCAACCCGGCCTGCGCGCCGGTGGCGATCGCGCGGCTGCGCCTCTCCGGATTGGATGCGCGCGGGTTCCGGACGCAGCTTTGCCCGGTCGACGGCGCGATGCTGCGGATCGCGGGCGGGCGGATCGGCGGCGGCGCGGTGGCGCGCGACCTTCGGCTCAACGGTGCACTTGGCAGCAGCCCGCTTGCGCTCGCTGTAGCACAGGCGACCTTGCGGCTCGGCGACCGCCATTTCGTCCTCGATCGCCTGGCGGTGCGGCTCGGCGCGCCTGAGCGACTGACCCGGCTCGATATCGCGACGCTCGACGGCAGCTTCGGCCAATCGATCGGCGGCAAGTTCGACGATGCCGGCGGCCAAATCGGCGCGGTGCCGCTGATCCTGTCGCAAGCGGCGGGGACGTGGCGGATGGAGAACGGGCGGTTGCTGGTCGGCGGCGCGCTGACGGTGGCGGATGCCGCGCACGATCCGCGCTTCAGGCAGTTGGCTGGCCGCGACGTGTCGCTGACGCTCGCCGACAATCGCCTCGCCGCGACCGGCAAGCTGACCACGACCAACGGCGCGGTGAAGGTCGCCGACGTCGCGATCGCCCACGATTTGTCGAGCGGCTCGGGCTCGGCCGATATCGACGTCACCGGCCTGACCTTCACCAAAGGATTCCAGCCCGAAGCGCTGACGCCAGTGACAGAAGGCGTAATCGCCGATGTCGCGGGCACGGTGACCGGCCACGGCCATATCGCCTGGATCCCGCAGGCGGTGACCAGCAATGGCGTGTTCCGCACGCAGAACGCCAATCTTGCCGCCGCGTTCGGCCCGGTCGCCGGCTTGTCGGGCGAAATCCGCTTCACCGATTTGCTGGGGATGGTGTCCGCGCCCGATCAGGTCGCGACGGTCAAGACGATCGATACCGGCATCACCGTCAGTGACGGAGTGGTCCATTATCAGTTGCTCGGCCCGCAGCGCATCCAGGTCACCGACGCGCGCTGGCCGTTTGCCGGCGGGCGGCTCGATCTCGCCCCGACCTTGCTCGATTTCGCGGATCCCGGCGGCCGGCATTTGACCTTCCGCCTGACCGCGGTCGATGCCGCGCAATTCCTGCAGCAATTCAACTTCAAGAATCTGAACGCGACCGGCGTGTTCGACGGCACGCTGCCGATGACTTTCGACATCACCGGCGGGCGGATCGAAAAGGGCGAATTGCACGTGCGTCCCGGCGGCGGCACTTTGGCTTATGTCGGTCAGGTCACCAAGGAGGATGTCGGCGTGTGGGGCAATCTGGCGTTCCAGGCCCTGAAGTCGCTGCGCTATCGCAACCTCGATTTGACCTTGAACGGCCCGCTGGCGGGCGAAGTCATCACCGAGGCGCATTTCGCCGGGGTCAGTCAGGGGGAAGGGACCAAGTCCAACTTCCTGATCCGCCGGTTGCAGCGGCTGCCATTCGTGTTCAACGTCAAGATCCGCGCGCCTTTCCGCTCGCTGCTCGATTCGGCGCAGAGCTTCTACGACCCCACGCTGCTGATAAAGCGCAACCTGCCCGCGCTGATCCGCGAGCAGAACAAGATCCAGCCGGGTGTGCGACCCGTTCAGCCTCCCGCAAGCGAGACCAAGCCATGATACGAACAGGATTGACGATGGAGCGATTGAGCCTGACCACCAGGAAGATGCGACGGATGGTATTGATCGGCGCGACCTGCGCCACCGGATTGCTGGGCGGTTGCGTCAACGTGACCGCGCCGGACAAGCCGATCGAGATCAATCTGAACATCAACATCACTCAGCAAGTGGTGTATAAACTGGACGGCCAGGCCAAGGCGCTGATCGACGAGAATCCGGGGATATTCTGACGATGAAACGGACCATGACTGCTTCCGCCCTGCTGCTGGGCACCCTGATCGCGATCGCGCTGCCGGCGACGGCGCAGGAGCGCGACCCCGCTTATGCCGCGGCGCGCGCCGCGGGACAGATCGGCGAACTGCCCGATGGCTATATCGGCGCGGTCGGTGCCCCGACCAAGGACCTGTCCGCGCTGGTCAACAAGATCAACATCCAGCGCAAGGCGGTCTATACCCAGAAGAGCGCGGCGAGCGGCTCGACGGTCGAGGAAATGGCCTTCACCACCGGGTGCAACCTGATCCTCAAGACCGCGCCGGGCGAGAAATATCGCGATCCCGCGGGTAATTGGCAGACGCGCACTGCCGCCGCGCCGAAGCGCGATCCGCGCTGCATCTAGAGTATCGCGCGGAAAAGTGGGTGCCGGTTTTCCGCAAACAGCGATGCGATCACAAATAACTAGAGCGGAGTGCCTGATTCAGAAATCAGGCACTCCGCTTTTGCTTATCCCTTCGGACGGTTGACTCGGTCCGGCCGCTTTCCTAAACGCGCGCTCAGCAAACGGGGGCTGTGGCCTTTCCGCTGCCCCGATCGTCGCCCGCTTGCCAGAGCGTGGCGGCGTTTCTTTATCAGGATGTTTCAGCGCCTTGGCCGACGATCGCCAGAATACTGACCTCGACAGCCGGATCGCCGCAGCGCGCGCCGCTGAAGAGGCGCGTTCGGGCGCCGGGCCGCAACCCTCCAAGGGGTACGGCCAGGGCTCGCGCGTCCTGATGGAACTGATCGGCGCCCCGCTCGGCGGCGGCATCGTCGGCTGGGCGCTCGATTACTGGCTCGGGACCAGCCCCTGGCTGCTGCTGACCTTCCTCGCGCTCGCGATCATCGTCGCGTTCCGCAACATCTACCGCATTTCTAAGGAGCGAGCCGAATAATGGCCGGCGACATCAACCCGATGGAACAGTTCGAGGTCGGTCACCTGATCGATCTCAAGCTTTTCGGCTACGACGTCTCGTTCACCAACTCGGCGCTGTTCATGGTCGTCGTGTTCGTGCTGCTGGCCGTCTTCATGGCAGGCGGGCTGAAGCGTCAGCTGATCCCCGGCCGTTGGCAAGTCGCGGCCGAAAGCGCGGTGTCGTTCATCGATTCGATGGTCAATGTGAACATCGGCAAGGGCGGCAAGAAGTTCGCGCCGTACGTGTTCTCGCTGTTCTTCTTCATCCTGTTCGCCAATCTGGTCGGCGTGCTGCCGCTGGCGATCATTCCGCACCTCCATACCTTCGCCGTCACCAGCCACATCACGGTGACCGCGGTGCTGGCGTTCTTCTCGTTCGGGATCGTGCTGGCGGTCGGCTTCTGGAAGCATGGCCTGAAATTCTTCTCGCTGTTCGTGCCGCACGGCGCGCCTTTGGTGCTGCTGCCGGTGATCGTCCCGGTCGAGCTGATCTCGTTCCTGGTGCGCCCGTTCTCGCTGGGTCTGCGGCTGTTCGTCGCGATGACCGCGGGGCACATCCTGCTCGAAGTGTTCGGCAGTTTCGCGGTCCAGGGGCTCAATGCCGGCCTCAGCGGCAGCCCGATCGGCTTCGTCGTGTGGATCGGCAGCTTCCTGATGATCCTGGGCGTTTCGGCGCTCGAACTGCTGGTCTGCGCGATCCAGGCCTATGTGTTCGCGCTGCTCACCTCGCTGTATCTCCACGACGCGGTGCACCTGCACTAAGTCCCGTTTTCAATGCTGTAGATTATTCTGGGAGTTTAAAATGACTGATCATGGTTTGATGTACATCGGTGCCGGTCTCGCGGCGATCGGCGTCGGCGCGGCCGCGCTCGGCGTGGGCAACGTGTTCGGCTCGTTCCTCGAAGGCGCGCTGCGCAACCCGTCGGCCGCCGACGGCCAGCAGGGGCGCCTGTTCATCGGCTTCGCGGCCGCCGAGCTTCTGGGTCTGATCGCGTTCGTCGTCGCGATCCTGATCCTGTTCGTCGTCAAGTAAGCAGCAAAACGAGCGCTTCCGATGCCTCAGATATCCCAAGCAGCCTCCATCTACGCGTCGCAGCTGTTCTGGCTCGCGATCGTGTTCGCGGCGGTCTATTTCGGGATCGGCCGGGCGATGGTGCCGAAGATCGAGCGGACGATCGACGATCGTAACGCTCGCGTCTCGGCCGACATCGCCGCGGCGGAGGAAGCGCGCGACACCGCGCGCGCAGCCGAGGAAGGCTATACCGCCAGCCTCGACGGCGCGCGCAGCCAGGCCCTGAAGCTGGTCGGCGAGGCCAAGGCGAAAGCCACCGCATCGACCGAACAGGCGATCAAGGCGGGCAATGCCGACCAGGAAAAGGCGCTGGCCGAGGCCACCGCGCGCATCAATACGGCCAAGGCGACCGCGTTCGCCGGGATCGAGGATGCCACGGTGGATGCGGTCGAGGCGATCGTCGCCAAGCTGTCGGGCGTCACGCCCGACCGCGCGACGGTGGCGGCACGAGTGAAAGCGGAACTGGCCAATGGCTAATCTCCAGGAGACCACGCTGGCCAAGGAAACCGGCACCACCGAGCTTCACCATGAGCCGTCGGCATTGGGCTTGACCCCGCCGGCCTGGGTGGCGCTGGCGATGCTGTGCGTGATCGGCATCATGCTCTGGCAGAAAGTGCCGGCGCTGATCGGCCGCATCCTGGACGGCAAGATCGCGACGATCCGCCAGCAACTCGATGAGGCCGCCGCGTTGCGCGCCGAGGCCGAGGCATTGCTTGTCGAAGCGAAGAAGCGCGATGCGTCGTCGGCGTCCGATGCCGCGGCGATCGTCGCCCATGCCGAACAGGAAGCCGCCGCTCTAGTCGCCAAGGCGCAAACCGACGCGACCGAATTGGTCGCGCGCCGCGGCAAGATGGCCGAGGACAAGATCGGCGCCGCCGAGCGCGCCGCGGTCGCCGAGGTTCGTGCCAAGGCCGCCGATGTCGCGACCCGCGCCGCCACGTCGATCATCGCCGACAGCCATGGCGCCGCCGCCGACGCCAAGCTGGTCGACAAGACCATCGCCGGACTGTCGCGGCTCAACTGAGCTTTCCCGGCCCGTTAAGACGGGCTGCGATACTTCCACCTCCGTCGTCATCCCGGCCTTGTGCCGGGATCCAAGGTGCCGCAAGCCCTGGACGAGAGGCTCCAGCTTCCAGCTCGCGGCCCGTTGGATCCCGGCACAAGGCCGGGATGACGGAGGAAGAGAGGCGCGGTCATCCCGAACCATTGCCGCTGACTGCCTTACCCCTTAGGGGACGCCGTCATGATTTCCCCCGAAGACTGCCAGACGATGACCGACGTCCGTGCCGGCGTCGATGCGGTGGACCGACAGATCGTCGACCTGCTGGCGATCCGGTTCCGCTTCATGACCGCTGCCGCGCGGATCAAGCAAGATCGCGGCACGGTCCGCGACGAAGGCCGCAAGGCGCAAGTCATCGCCAACGCCAAAGCCGCCGCCGAAACCGCGGGCGTGCCGTCCCAGCTCGTCGGCGACTTGTGGGAACGGCTGGTCGAAGGCTCGATCGCCTATGAATTCGATCGCTGGGATCAGCATCGCGCCTGATGGCAGGGTGGCTGCCATAATTCCGACGCCAATCGCCGCCACACCGGCCCAACCTTTAGGGGAGAACGAAAACATGATGTCGCTGATCGCTATCGCTCTGCTCGCCGGTCAGACCGCGCCGGCTCCTACCGCTACGCCCGCGCCCGCGCCGGTCGCGCCCGCGGCCGCTGCTCCGGCCGCCGCCGGCAAGTTCACCCTCGACACTCCGATCGAGACGATCGAAGCCGACGCCAAGGCCAAGGAAGTGCTCACTGCCGATCTCGGCGGCGACGTCTCGCAGCATCCGATGTATGAGAGCTTCAAGTCGATGAGCCTCAACCAGGTCGCGCCGATGTCGGGTGGCAAGATCACCGACGACGTGCTCAAGAAGATCGCCACCGACCTCGCCGCGATCCAGTAACATGGGGTAGCTTCACGCCCGGCGAGTCCCTAGATTCGCCGGGCATGTCCGACCCCAATTCGCCGACCCGATTCAACGAAGACAAAGCCACCTACACCGTCCGCGGCGGTGGTGAGGTGCCCGACCTTGCCGCCGGCGTGGCGGCGATCCGCAATGTGTTGAAGACCCTGCCGGCTCGCCCGGGCGTCTATCGCATGCAGGATGCGCGCGGCGACGTGCTCTATGTCGGCAAGGCGCGCGCGCTCAAGAACCGCGTCACCAATTACACCCAGGTCGACCGGCTGCCCAAGCGCCTGCAGCGGATGGTCGCGCAGACGCGGTCGATGACGATCGTCACGACCAACAACGAGGCCGAGGCGTTGCTGCTCGAAGCGCAGCTGATCAAGCGTTTCCGTCCCGCCTACAATGTGCTGTTGCGCGACGACAAAAGCTTCCCGTTCATCCTGCTGCGCGCCGACCACGACTTTCCGCGCATCCAGAAGCATCGCGGTGCGCGCCGCGCCAAGGGCAATTACTACGGCCCCTTCGCCAGCGCCGGATCGGTCAACAACACGCTCAACGCGCTGCAGAAACTGTTCCTGCTACGCTCGTGCACCGACGGCTTCTTCAAGACGCGCGACCGGCCGTGCCTGCTCTATCAGATCAAGCGTTGCTCGGCGCCGTGCGTCGGGCGGATCGGGGTCGATGACTATGCCGAGCTGGTCGGCGACGCGAAGGACTTCCTCGCGGGCAAGTCGACCAAGGTGCAGACCAAGCTCGGCGCGCAGATGACCGCCGCGGCCGAAGCGATGGACTTCGAGCTCGCCGCGGTGCTGCGCGACCGGTTGAAGGCGCTGACCTTCATCCAAGGGACGCAGGCAATCAACGCTGAAGGGGTCGGAGACGCCGATGTCTTCGCGCTCGCCTGCCGCGACGGGGTGATGGGCATCCAGGCCTTCTTCATCCGCGGCGGGCAGAATTGGGGGCATCGCAGCTTTTTCCCCGCGCATACCAACGAGGTGCCCGAGGACGAGGTGCTGACCAGTTTCCTCACCCAATTCTACGAAGAAGTGCCGCCTGCGCGGAACGTGCTGCTCGACCGCGAACTGGTTGAAGGCGCGCTGCTGAGCGAGGCGCTCGCCGAGCGCGCGGGCTACAAGGTCGCCCTGTCGGTACCGCAACGTGGCGACCGCCGCCGACTGATGGAACAGGCCAAGCGCAACGCGGTGGAAGCGCTCGATCGGCGGCTGGCGGAAAGCACGACCCAGGCGAAATTGCTGCGCGAAGTCGCCGACCTGTTCGAGCTGGCCGAGCCGCCCAACCGCATCGAAATCTACGACAACAGCCATATCCAGGGGACCAACGCGCTCGGCGCGATGGTCGTCGCGGGGCCGGAGGGCTTCCGCAAGGGCCAGTATCGCAAGTTCAATATCAAACATGCTGCGACTGACGACGATTTCGCCATGATGCGCGAGGTGTTCGGCCGCCGCTTCGCGCGTGCCCAGGCCGAGGATCCCGACCGCGACGCAGGCGACTGGCCCGATCTCGTGTTGATCGACGGCGGCCGCGGGCAATTGAACGCGGCCAAAGGCGTGCTCGAGGAAATGGGGATCGAGGACGTCTGCCTGGTCGGCGTTGCCAAGGGGCCGCATCACGGCCGCGACGGGCGCGAGGTTTTCCATCTGATGGACGGCCGCGAGCTGATGCTGCCGGTCAATTCGCCCGTCCTGTTCTACCTCCAGCGCCTGCGCGACGAGGTCCACCGCTTCGCGATCGGCGCGCATCGCGCGAAACGCGCCAAGGCGATCGGCGCGTCACCGCTCGACGAGGTTCCGGGCATCGGTCCGGCGCGCAAGAAGGCGCTGCTGATGCATTTCGGCACCGCGCGGTCGGTGCGAGGGGCGAGTCTCGACGATCTCAAGAAGGCGCCCGGCGTGTCTGCCGCGGTCGCGCAGCAGGTCTACGACTTCTACCATTCGCGGTAGCCTAGGAGACTCCCCTCCCTGCAAGGGAGGGGTTTGGGGGTGGGTTGGCGAGCGCAGCGAGCCACGATACGCTCGCGACATGCGCCGCCGCATCGATCCGGAACTGACGCGAAGAGCGCGCGAGTTGCGCAACAATCCCACGCCGGCTGAACTCGTGATCTGGCATCGCGTCTCGCGGCATCGTCCGGCCTTCACACGGCAGCTCGTTGTTGCACCTTTCATCATCGACCTAGCGTGCCGCAGCGCCCGATTGGCCGTCGAGTTCGACGGGAGTCAGCACGTTGATCGAGCGCCCTATGATGAGAGGCGGTCGGCCTACCTCGCCGAACACGATTGGCGTGTCATTCGTCTCTGGAATTCTGACGTGCTCGGCAATCCCGACGGAGCCGCCGAGTATATTCTGTTGCAGGCCGCCGAGTGCCTCGGCGGCACCCACCCCCAGCCCCTCCCTTGCAGGGAGGGGAGAATCAGGGTGCCACGCACACGTAGCGTTGAACGATGAGTTTAGCCCCGCTTCAGGCGGCTGATGCAACCTTAGAATAATCCATCCGCCTCAAGTCATCGAGCAGCCCCGGCCCGGTTGGCTCCCAGCCGAGCAGCCCACGAGTCCTGGCGCTGGACGCCGGCATGTCGAGCCCCATGAACATCGCCAGCCAGCCGAAATGCGCCGGCGCTTCCCCGGGCGTCAGCGAAACCACCGGCATGCCGAGCCCAGCGCCAATGACCTGGGCGATGTCGCGGGCGCGGATGCCTTCTTCGGCCACGGCGTGGTAGCGCGCGCCGGGCGTCGTGCGCTCGATCGCCAGCGCGTAAAGCTTGGCCACATCGAGGACAGGCGCGGCTGGCCAGCGGTTGAGACCCTCGCCGATATAAGCAACGACGCCCTTGCCGCGCGCATGCTCGATATATGGCGAGACCAAGCCCTGCCTCACCGTGTCGTGGACCTGCGGCAGCCGTACCACCGAGACATTCACCCCGGCATCGAGCAACGCCATGCCCGCGAATTCCGACGCCGCGCGCGGATTGGGGTGGTTGGTGTTGAACATATCTTCGGTCGCGGGCTCGCCTGAATCGTGGCTGCCCATGCCGGTGCCCGAGGTGATCAATAGCGGTCGGTTCGATCCCTTGAGCGCGGCGCCCATTGCCTCGATGACGCGGCGGTCCTTGTCGCAATTCGCCACGAAATTCGAGAAATCGTGATCGAACGCAGTGTGGATCACGGCATCGGCCTGGTCCGCGCCGGCGCGCAGCGTGTCGGGCTGTTCCAGATCGCCGCGATGCACGTGCGCGCCGGCCGCTTCGAGCGCGCGCGCGCCGGCATCGGATCGCGTCAGGCCAAGCACCTCATGCCCCGCCGCGAGCAGCGCGGGGACGATGCGGGAGCCGATGAAACCGGTGGCGCCGGTGAGGAAGACACGCATGGAACAGCCTTTCGATATTGTTCGATGGGCTATGTCGGTTTATCCTCCATCCTGTAAAAGTAGTGACCTTATCATGGTATAATCATCAACAGGATCGCCCGTCACTTGCCTGCCGAACCCGCCAATCCGCTCGGCACCTTCCTGCGCGATCGTCGTACCCGGCTCGATCCGGCGGCGTTCGGTTTCGGCGGAGGGCGCCGCCGCACTCCGGGTCTGCGCCGTGAGGAAGTCGCGCAGCGCGCCAATATCAGCCCGACCTGGTACACCTGGCTCGAACAGGGCAGGGGCGGCGCGCCGTCCGCCGACGTGCTCAACCGCATCGCCGCCGGACTGATGCTGACCGAGCCCGAGCGCGAGCATCTGTTCATCCTCGGCCTCGGCCGCCCGCCGGAGGCGCGATACCGCGGCGCCGAGGGTGTGACGCCGCGGTTGCAACGCGTGCTCGATGCCTTGTCGCCCAGCCCCACGCTGATCAAGACCGCGACCTGGGACGTCGTGGCATGGAACGACGCGGCGGCCGCGTTGCTGACCGATTATGCCAAGCTACCCCCGGATCGGCGCAATATCCTACGGATGATGTTTTCGGACGAACGGGTGCAGGCGGCGCAGGACGATTGGCTGGCCGTCGCGCGGTTCGTGGTGGCGTCGTTCCGCGCCGACGCGATGCGCGCCGGGGCGGGCGCGGAGATCGCGCAGTTGGTCGACGAGCTGTCGCAGACCAGCCCCCAATTCGCGGCTCTTTGGCGGGCCAACGACGTCGTCGGCCATGCGGAAGGCGTGAAGCGCATCCGGCATCCCAAAATCGGGCTGATCGAACTGGAATTCTCGATCTTCGCGGTGGATGGGCGCCCCGATCTGGGGATGATCGTCTACAATCCCGTCACGTCCGAGAGTGCGGACCGCATCCGATCGCTGATGGCCGCTCGATCGGGTGATGCGTAGCCAGGGTCACAGCCCGGCATAGACCCGATCGCGAAAATCCTTCACGCGCGCGTTCAGGTCGATGATCCCGGCGACCGGTGCACCCGATGCCTCGACCAGCCGTTCGGCCAGACACCCCGCTTCCGATCTGAGTTTTTCGCCCTCGGGCGTGGTCTCGATCAGCACTTCGCGCTCGTTCTTGGGGTTGCGGGTCCGCGTCACCAGCCCGGCCGCCTCCAGCCGCTTGAGCAACGGGGTCAGCGTGCTCGATTCGAGCGCGAGCTTGTCGGCCAATCCGCCGACATTCTGCCGCCCGTCATGCCATAACAGGTTTAGCACCAGGAATTGCGGATAGGTAATCCCCATGCGGTCGAGCAGCGGCTTGTACGCACGCTGCACCGCCATGCTCGCCGAATAGAGCGCGTAGCAGAGCTGGTCATCGAGCTTCATCACATCCATCGGTCGCGTCCGCCGTTAAATTTCTTTGCAGACGTATATCGCGATAAGTTTTATCTTGACAAGGGCAGGCCCGGCGCTATTTCGGCCATCGCGACAATAGTTATCGCGATATATATGTAAGGAGCCTCAGTCATGGACATTCTCTACCGCACCAGCGCCACCGTAACCGGCGGCCGCACCGGCCATGGCCGCAGCGAAGACGGCTTGCTCGACGTCGAGCTGCAGACCGCCAAGGAACTCGGCGGCGCCGGCGGCGGCACCAATCCCGAGCAATTGTTCGGTGTCGGCTATGCCGCGTGCTTCATCGGCGCGCTCCGCTTCGTCGCCGGCCAGCGCAAGATCCGCATCGCCGATGAGGCGACCGTCACCGCCAGCGTCGGCATCGGCAAACGCGACGATGGCCGCGGCTTCGGACTCGACGTGGCGCTCGCGGTCGACCTGCCGGGGATCGATGCCGACACCGCGCGGGAATTGGTCGACGCCGCGCACATCGTCTGCCCCTATTCGGAAGCGACTCGCGGCAATCTCGCGGTCCGGCTTTCGGTCGTCGAGCACGCCTGACCTGCCATCGGCCCCGGCTTACCCCGCCGGGGCCATGCAGCGGGATTGGCAAAATCTTCACCGTCTGCCGCTAATCCCCGGCGGCGTGACAGCCGTGTTCCTCACCATCGATACCGAGCTGATGTGGCGCCATCACGCCGCTGGCTGCGACCTTGCGACCCAAATCGCGCGCTCGCTCGAACCCGCCGGCGTGGGCATCCGCTATCAGCTCGATATGCTTGGCCGCCACGGCCTCAAGGGCACGTTCTTCGTCGACCCGATGCCGACCATGGTGTTCGGGCTCGACGCGATCCGCCCAGTGGTTGAAACGATCCTCGCAGCGGGGCAGGAGGTGCAACTGCACATGCACCCCAATTGGGCGGGCGCGAGAGCGGACGATGCCGGCAAGAGCTCGGGCCGGTTCGAGCTGATCGATTACAATCTCGACGAACAACGCGCGCTGATCGCGGGCGCGCGCGACTTGCTCAAGGCATGCGGCGCGTCCGATCCGGTCGCCTTCCGCGCCGGCAGCTATGCCGCCAATGACGACACGCTGGTCGCGCTCGCCGAGCTCGGCTTCCGCTACGACAGCAGCCATAATGGCGCCGACGCGCCGTGGCCCAGCCAGATCGGTCTGCCGCAGCGCCAAATCGCCCCCGTCGCGTACAATGGCGTGACCGAGGTCCCGGTGACGGTGATCGAGGACGTGCCGGGCAATCTGCGCCATTTCCAGATCTGCGCGTTGTCGCTGGGCGAGATGCGCGCCGCGCTCGATCATGCGGTGGCCGAGGAGCATGAGGCGGTGACCGTCGTCAGCCACGGCTTCGAGCTCGCCAATCGCGCTGGCACCCGCGCCAACGGGGTCCATGTCACGCGGTTCGAAGGATTGTGCGCGATGCTCGCCGACGCGCGATCGACGCTGCCGACCACCTGGTTCCGCGACCTGCCCGACTTCGCCAGTGCGAGTCAGGCGACTCCGCTCGCCCCCAACATGCTGCGCACGCGCTGGCGCCAGGCCGAGCAACTCTGGTCGAACCTGGTCGAGGAACGCGCGGCGTGAGCACTGCGCGCCCGCTGCCGCTCAAATTCCAGATCGGCGCGCGCACGCTCGGCGCGATCCGCCGCGACCTCGTTCGCGTGCCGCTCAGCCTCGACGACGCGATCGATGGGGACCTGCCCGATCTGCCGGCGCTCGATCCGACCGCTGACGGCTATCTCGTCACCTCGCTCGCCGAGCACCACCGCCATGCGCTCGCCTATGCGGCCAGCCCGGCGATCGCCTTCACGCGGCAGCGCTACACGCGCCGCTACGCCGACCTGACGATCGGGTTTCAGGCCTATCTCGATTGCCTGTCGTCGAACACGCGCTCGGGCATCAAGCGCAAGGCGAAGAAGGTCGCCGCCGCCTCGGGCGGTACGCTCGACGTGCGCCGCTTCGCGACTCCCGCCGAATTGCGCGAGTTCCACGAGGTCGCCCGCCGCCTCGCGCTCGCCACCTATCAGGAAAAGCTGATGGGTGCGGGCCTGCCCGACACGCCCGATTTCCTCCAGCGCATGTACGTCATGGCGGCGGAGGGCAATGTCCGCGCCTGGCTATTGTATGTCGGCGGTGAGCCTGCCGCTTATCTCTATTGTCCCGTCCATGACGGCACCGTGATCTACGAATATGTCGGCCACGATCCGCGGTTCGGCGATCTGTCGGTCGGCGCCGTCCTCCAGGTCGAGGCGTTGCGCGACCTGTTCGCCGACCCCGCCTGCCGCCGCTTCGACTTCACCGAGGGAGACGGCCAGCACAAGCGCCAGTTCGCCACCGGCGGCATCGATTGCTGCGACCTGCTGCTGCTGCGCCCGACCCTGGCCAATCGCCTTGCCGTCGCCGCCCTGGCGGGGTTCGACGGCACCATGGCGCTGGCCAAGACGGGTGTGGAGCGGCTGGGGTTGCAGGATTTGGCGAAGAAGGTCCGCCGCGCTTGAGTGGAGATGGACTCCGCTGAGTCACCTATTTCCGTTTACGATCCATCCGGTTTCGTCACAGGTGGCGCTGCCTTTGAGCGGACCAGCTTGATCGGTGGGCCACCTTCGACGAAGGTGAAGCTCGAATAATCGGGAGCGAACTCGGCGGTGACGCCCATGGCGGTCGACAGGAAACGCGTGCTGGACAGTGCGATCAGACGTTCGGGGGTGGGGCCGCCGGTATACGCAAACAGTCCCTCCGGCCGCGCTTCCAGAACGACCGAGAGCCCGGGCCCCTGGAAATACCCGGCAGCTTTGGAGAGCTCAGCGAACGATAACATTTTCTCCTCGGTCGCCGGCGCCGCAATATCCGTCCAGCCATAGTCGGTCGCGACGGCGCGAACGACTTCGTCCATCAGCCGCCGGCCCTGGCCTCCGTTGGTCAGCGCGACGATGCCTTCGCCCTTGCCGACATAGGCAATCATGAAGGATTGGAAGCCTTCGTTCACGCCGTCATGGCCAAATCGCGCGGCGCCGGTCGTGTATAGCGCGGTGCCGAGTCCCCAATTGTCTTTGACCGGCGTCAGCATCTCACGCGTCATGGCGGGCGAAAGGCGGTGCCCCTTTTTGCCCGCGGCGGAAGCTTGAACGTCCATCAGCAATCGCGCGAGGTCACTCGCGCTGGTCCACAATCCTGCCGGTCCCTGTTCGGGGTAGACATGGTAGTTACCGGGGATCGGCACGCCATTGGCGTGACCGAATGCCATGTCGGCGCGGATCGTTGCCGAAGGTGGTTGCGCATATGCACTGCGCGTCATGCCAAGCGGGCGCAGCAACTCGCGGTCGGCCAGTTCGGCGAAGGGAATTCCACTCACGTCGGAAAGGGCGAGTTGCGTCAGCACGTAGCCGCCGCCGGAATATTGATATTGTCCGCCGGCCGGCAGCACGCTGCGCACTGGCTCGCTGTTGCTGGGCGACGCGCCGTCCAGGATCTGGATCGGCGTCGGCAGCGGCGCGCCCGGTAAATAGCCGGCGAAACCATGAACCCCGAGTCCGGCTGTATGACTCAGCAATTCGCGAAGGGTGATGCCGTTGGGCGCCAGCTTCGGATCCTTTGGCAGCTGCCATGAACGAAGCGCGTCGTTGATGTTTCGGTCGAGCCCGATCTTGCCCTGCTCGACCAGCCGCAGAGCCACCATCGCCGTCGCGACCTTGCTGATCGATGCCGCCTGGAACGCGGTCTCCGGCGTGATCGGCGCGCAACTCGCAGTATCGCGAAAGCCCCAGCCGCGCGCCCAGGCGAGCTTGCCGTTATGGATCACCGCGACGCTGAGTCCGGGCACGTCATATTGGCGCATCCGCTCGGCAAGGCTGAACGGTTTGTCGCCCGGTGTGATGACCGGCGGCCGCAAGTTCGCTTCTACGTTGCGGGTATGGACGTTGCTCGGTCCGCCCGCGGCCTCGGCCGGAGCCGGGCATCGGTCCGGTTGCGCGGCCGCGGGACTCGCGAGCACCGCAACGATAACCGCGCCGAGCAATGTGAACCGGTGGTCTCTGCGCATTGTCTTTTCCCCTATCAGTGAGCGGCCACGTCCATCGCCGGGCGGCGAGACCCGGGTTCAATTCCCATGCTGAAGTGCAAAATTTCCAAAGCCAGACGAGCGACGTGCCCGGCGGAGCCTCGGCGAAAATGTGCGTCCGCCATCTGTAAAATCAGCAGGCGTTCGATCGCCAGCCCAACCGCCGAGGTCAATACAACATATGTAGATTTACGAGTCAATGGAGGTATTCGAGCCTTGTGGCACGCTCGGCGCACGACTGGTGCTCGGTGGCACGAGCGGAGGATAGGCCGCTCTCATTGGAGGCAGCAATGCGATCTGGGCCGGCATGGCCTTCCTCAAATACAGACCGCGAAGCCGTATAATATAGCCTTGACTATCATTTTATTATGACCTCCAATCCGCAAAAATAGCGGGAGGAGAGCCCATGAAGAGCGTGATCGAAAGAGGTCTGCTGGCGGGAACTGCGATGTTGTGGTCGATAGCGGCGGGCGCGCAAACCGCCCCGGCACCGCAGCCGGACCCCGCCCAGGCGCAGACGCCCCCGGCTGCGGCCGCCGACAATTCCGGGCAACTGGGCGACATCATCATCACTGCCCAGCGCCGCGAACAGTCGCTGCAAACCGTCCCGATCAGCGTTGCCGCTTTCAGTGCCGCCAATATCAAGGCGCTCAGCGCCGAATCGATCGGCGATCTCGACAATTTCACGCCGGGTCTGACGATCAACGATTCGTCGGTGACGCAACCCAGCTTCACCATTCGCGGGGTTTCGACCGACGATTTCGGGATCGGCACTGACCCGTCGGTCGGCATTTTTATCGACGGCATCTATTCCGGCCGCTCGGGATCGTCGCTGATCTTCTTCAACGACATCAACCGGGTCGAGGTGCTGAAGGGGCCGCAGGGGACGCTGTTCGGCCGCAACACCTCCGCCGGCGCGATCTCGATCATCACCAACAAGCCGTCGCCCGAGCCGGAAATGACCGCCACGGCGCAGTTCGGCAATTATGCCAAGACCAAGCTCGACGTGATGGGCAATGTGCCGATCACCGACACTTTGTATTTGCGCGTCGACGGCGTGATCAATCGCCGCAATGGCTTTATGAAGGACGCGGTCACCCATGACGATCGCGAGCGGGAGGATAGCAGTTCGGGGCGGGTCGCGCTGCGCTGGGCGCCGAGCGCCAATACCGATTTCGTCCTCGCTTATGATCATGACGATACCAACAAGGATGGCCCGGCCGCGGTCGGGATCAGCGCCTTTGCGCTGAGCAAGGATCCGTTCGGCCCGTTCGCCAACGACGTGATCGGCAACAAGGAAACCCGCATCCTGAACGGGGTCTCGTTGACCGCGACCCAGCGGATGGGCGCGTTCACCTTGACCAGCATCAGCTCGTTCAAACATTTCGAGACGCACAATCGGGAGGATGAGGACGGGACCAACGATCCCACCCGCTATCTCGACACCGAGAATGCCGAACGGAATTCCAGCCTCTATCAGGAAGTGCGGCTGGGCTATGAAAGCGACCGGATCAGCGCGATCGCCGGGGCCAGCTATTATCACGAGCGCGGCCGCCAGCAGAGCATCGTGACGGCGCTGACCGATTCGGTAAACCGGCTGATCAGCGACGCGACCGCAGGCCAATTCCCGATCTTCTCGATCCTCGACAGCGTCGGTCTGCCGGTTTTCGGTAACACCTTTCAGGAGACGATGAGCAACCGAGCGGCCAACGACAGCTATGCGGTGTTCGGCGACGCGACCTTCAAAGTGACGCCGCGATTGAGCCTGACCGCTGGCATTCGCTATACGCATGACCTGAAGAAATTCAGCTGGTTCAACGGCCCGTTCTCCGCACCTGGGCTCGATGCGATCAAGGCGCCTGGCGCGCTCTACAACGCGATCCTCGGCGTGCCGGCCTTTCCCGATGACGGCCTGTTCAGCGTGTCCGATTTCTTCGGTGCGACGATCGGCCCGAACGGCCTGATTTTCGACGAAGGCGCGCTGGAGGGCGTGCAGTTCACGCGCCGGGCAGCCTTCAACGACGTCTCGCCGCGCTTCGTCGTGCAATTTGATGCGACCCCCGACGTCCACCTCTATGCCTCGGCCTCGCGCGGTTACAAGGCCGGCGGGTTCAACTCGGTCCAGGTCAATTCCTTCTTCGAGCCGGAAAAGGTCTGGAATTTCGAGGGCGGCATCAAGTCCGAACTGTTCGACCGCCATGTGCGGTTCAACCTCTCCGGCTATTATTTCAAATACAGCAACCGCCAGGCGCTCAGCCTGGAGAATACCGGCGGCGCGGTTCCGCAATATATCACGCTGTCGGGCGACTCCGAGGCGTACGGCCTCGATCTCGACACGCAATTCGTGGTCTCGCGCGATTTCTCGATCACCGGCACCGCCGGACTGATCGAGTCCAAATGGGTCAAGCGGGTCGAACAGGGCATCGACATATCGGGCCAGCCGACCGGCGAGCCGGTGTTCCGCGGCATCATCGGGCTGCACTACAAGCACGACACTGGCAACGGCACGATCTTCGGCGATGCCAGCTACAGCTATACCTCGCGCCAGCGACTCAACGATGCGGCGCGCGCGATCAACGCGTTCATCGCGACGCCCGTCGCGGCGGGCGGCGCAGGCGTGGATTTGTCGAAGATCGACAAGCTGTGGGCACCGCGCAACATCGTCAACGCCAAGATCGGCTGGCGCTCCCCCGGTGAGCGTTATTCGATCGCTTTGTTCGCCGAGAACCTGCTCAACGAAAAATATCTGCGCACCTTGAATACGATAACCGCGGACACGTTCCAGACGCCCTATGTCCGGCGGGACCAGCCCGGCTTTTACGGCATCGAGCTCGGACTCAAATTCTGATCGAACGGGAGAGGATGATGACCAAAGGAATTGCGCTCGCCGGCTGCGTCGCGATGCTTGCGCTGATGAGCGGCTGCGGACCGAAAATCGACCAGCAGGGCTTCACCGTCGATCCCGATTTCGAGAAGAACCTGCAACAGAAGCTGCTCGACGCCAAACCGGGCAGCGTGATCGACATCCCGCCCGGTAAATATGCGCTGAGCCGCAGCCTCAGCCTGACGGTGGACGGCGTCACGGTCCGCGGCGCCGGAATGGGCAAGACCATCCTGTCCTTCGCCAGACAGAGTTCGGGTGCCGAAGGCATGCTGGTCACCGGCAACGACTTCACGATCGAGGATCTGGCGTTCGAGGACACCAAGGGCGACGCGCTCAAGGTCAACGGCGTCAAGAACACCGTGATCCGCCGGGTTCGCGCCGAATGGACCGGCGGCGGCAAGACATCGAACGGCGCCTATGGCCTTTATCCGGTGCAGGTCACCAACGTGCTGATCGAAGGCAGTGTGGTGAAGGGGGCATCCGACGCCGGCATCTATGTCGGGCAATCGAACAACATCATCGTCCGCGACAATCGTGCCGAGGGCAATGTCGCCGGAATCGAGATCGAGAATTCGAACAATGCCGATGTCTATGGCAACACCGCCACCGGCAATGCCGGCGGCATATTGGTGTTCAACATGCCCAATCTGCCGGTGCCGGGCAGCAAGACCCGCGTCTTCAAGAACCAGGTCGTCGCCAACAATCACGCCAATTTCGGTGCGAAGGGCAGTGCGGTCAGCTCGGTGCCGGCGGGATCCGGGGTGATCGTCAATTCCAACGACCAGGTCGAGATTTTCGATAACGACATCAAGGACAACAAGACCGCCAACGTCCTGATCTCGAGCTATTATTCGACCGGATTCGATACCAAGCGCGGCATTGCGGCGGCGTACGATCCGTATCCGGAGAATATCTATGTCACCGGCAACCGCTTTTCGGGCGGGGGCGAAGATCCGGGCAATCCGACGCTCGTCCCGCTCAAGGCCGTGAATGGCGGGCGGTTGCCCGATGTCTTGTGGGACGGCTTCACCAACCCGAAGATCAAGGATCCGGGCATCTGCGTCCAGAATGGCGCGGCGAAGACGCTCAACGCCGATGGCCCGTCCAAATTCGCCGGGGCGCGGATCGATACCGGGCGCAATTGCGCGCCGCCGGCCCGTCTGCCCGCGATCGTCCTGCCTGACGCGATGACGAAGGACAGCGGCACCAAGTCATGATCGTTCGCCTCGTCGTCTCGTTCTGCGCGGCGCTGCTGCTCGCGGCCTGCGGCCATGCGCCGCGGGCCGTGACTTTCCATGCCGACGACAATCCGGAAAAGCTGTCGGCCTGGGGCCTGTTTACATTGGCCGATGGTCGCATCGCCCCGCACGCGGGGATGGTGACCTACGAACTGCAGACGCCGCTGTTCAGCGATTATGCCCAGAAATGGCGGACGATCTGGATGCCCAAGGGGGTGCACGCCGCCTATCGGCCGGATACCGCTTTCGACTTTCCGGTCGGGACGATCGTCACCAAGACCTTCTATTATACCGCCCCGGCGAGCGCGACCGATCCGCAGACCAGCGACACTGTCGTCAAGATGACCCCGGCGACGTATCAGACCGGCGTAGCAGGCCTCGACCTCCGCCACGTCCGCCTGATCGAGACTCGATTGCTGGTCCGGCGCGCGACCGGCTGGGTCGCCCTGCCGTATATCTGGGATACCGACGGCCGCGACGCTACGTTGGCGCGGACCGGTGCCGATATCGCGCTGACGCTCGATGAGGGCGGGAAGAAGGTGTCGTTCGACTATTCCGTGCCGAACCAGAATCAGTGCGCGGGTTGCCATGTCCAGGACTTCCGCACCCGCGCGGTCGAGCCGATCGGGCTGAAAGCGCGCCACCTCAACCGCGACTTTCCCGGTGAAGGTGGCGCGATCGACCAGCTGAAGCGGCTGGTCGCGATGGGCTATCTGACCGGCGTGCCCGCCGGCGCCGTGCCACGCAATGCCAACTGGCAGGACCTCAAGATCGACCTGGTCGATCGTGCGCGTGCCTATCTCGATATCAATTGCAGCCATTGTCACAATCCGACCGGCGCGGCGCGCACCTCGGGGCTATGGCTCGACGCGGCGACGATCGACCCGCGCCTGCTCGGCATGTGCAAGCCGCCGGTCGCGGCCGGGCGCGGTACCGGAGACCGGCCGTTCGACGTCGTGCCCGGCCATCCCGAGCGCTCGATCCTGCCCTATCGCCTCGCCAGCACCGATCCCGGCGTGATGATGCCCGAGCTGGGCCGCGACCTCGAGCATCAGGAAGGCGTCACGTTGATCTACGACTATATCCTGAGCCTGAAGGGCGCATGCACCGAGGACGACGGAACCGGACAGGCCGCGCGATGAGCTGGTCCATCGCGCCACCGCCATCGATCAAGGCCTGACATGATCGTGCCTCCCAGCGATAGTCCACGCCCGCTCCCCAAACAGGAGCGCGCGCAGCAAACCTATGAACTGCTGCTCGACGTGGCGGGGGAATTGCTCGCCGAGGTCGGAATCGAGCGCATATCGACCAATCTGATCTGCGCGCGCGCCGGCCTCACGCCCCCCGCCCTGTATCGCTACTTCAAGGACAAATATTCGGTGCTGGAGGCACTGGGGCTGCGATTGATGGAGCGCCAGAACACCGTGCTCGAGGCGTGGATCGCGCGCCATGCCGGCAAGGGGCTCGACGATCTGCAGGACAATATCGAGGAGTTGTTGCGGGAGAATGCGGCCGTGACGCGCGCTGAACCGGGAGCGGTGTGGATCCTGCGCGCGCTCCACGGCTCGCCCCGGCTTGCCCATGTCCGCATCGACTCGCACCGTTATGTCACCGGCAAGCTGGTCGAGGCTTATGCGCCGCACCTTCCGCACATGAGTCGCGAGGATCTGTGGCTGTATATCCGCCTCACCATCGAACTCGGCTTTGGCGCGGACGAAATGTTGTACGAAGAACCGGGCGTGCTGGCTGACGCCGTGTTCCGTACCGTCGCCAACATGATGCGCGGCGGCCTGGCGACCTGACCTTCGTCATTGACAATCGAACGGCGACATTGCTCAATATGGTCATGGGGTCGGCGATCTCCCCACGAGGCGGCATGCTGAAGTATCGCGTCCCGATTCTTTCGAAGGACGCGCCATGCCTGCCATCAATGCGATCACTCCCGACAAACTTGCGCGGCTGATCGGCACGCCGAACTGCCCGGCCATTATCGACGTCCGGACGGCCGACAACTTTGTCGCCGACCCGCGCCATCTGCCCGGCGCGCTGCGACGGGACCACGCCGCCGTCACCGACTGGGCGCGCGAATTCGCAGGGCGCGGCATTGTGGTCAGCGGCCAGCACGGACGGGAGCTCAGCGAGGGGGTCGCGGCATGGCTGCGGCACGAGGGAATCGCCGCCGAAATCCTCGACGGCGGCATAGCCGGCTGGGCAACCGCCGAGCTGCCGATGATCCCCGATGCGGTGTTGCCGAAGCGCGACGGCCAGGGCCGCACGCTCTGGGTGACACGGGCGCGCCCCAAGGTCGATCGCATCGCGTGCCCGTGGTTGATCCGCCGCTTCGTCGATCCGCAGGCTGTGTTCCTGTTCGTCAGCCCGTCGGAAGTCGCAGGGGTCGCCGAGCGCTTCGGGGCGGCGCCGTTCGATATCGAGGGCGACGGCGTGATCTGGAGCCATGATGGCGAGCGCTGCACGTTCGACGTGATGGTCGAGCGGTTCGATCTGCAAAGCCTGCCTGGCCTCGCTCGACTGGCAGAGATCGTGCGCGGTGCTGATACCGGGCATCCGGAATTGGTGCCGCAGGCCGCGGGGCTGCTGGCAATCTCGCTCGGCTTATCGCGCATGTATTCCGATGACCTGGCGCAGCTCGAGGCCGGAATGCTGGTCTATGATGCGCTGTTTCGCTGGTGCCGCGACGCCACGCACGAGACTCACGATTGGGTGTCGCACCAGTCCAAGGTCTCGCGCGGCAAGGCCCCGGCATGACCGCGGCCGCACTCGCCGCAGAGACGCCCGTGACCCGCCCGGCGCCGGTGTCGCTCGGCGAGGCCTTCTGGGTCTGGCTGCGCATCGCCGCCTTGTCCTTCGGCGGCCCCGCCGGACAAATCGCGATCATGCACCGCATCCTGGTCGAGGAGAAGCGCTGGATCGGCGAGCACCGGTTCCTGCATGCGCTCAATTATTGCATGCTGCTGCCCGGCCCCGAAGCGCAGCAGCTCGCCACCTATATCGGCTGGCTGATGCACCGGACGAAGGGCGGGATCGTCGCCGGTGGCCTGTTCGTGCTGCCGGGCGTGGTGGCGATCATGGCGCTGAGCTGGATCTACGTGCTTTACGGCCATGTCGGGCTGGTCGCCGGACTGTTCTTCGGCCTCAAATGCGCGGTGCTCGCGGTCGTGCTGCAGGCGGTGGTGCGGATCGGCAGCCGTGCGCTCAAGAACAATGCGATGCGCGCGTTGGCAGGCAGTGCCTTCATCCTCATTTTCTTCCTCAACGTGCCGTTCCCGGTGATCGTGCTCGGCGCCGGACTGATCGGCTATGTTGGCAGCCGCGCCGGCATCGCCGCCTTTCTGGTCGGCGGCGGCCATGGCGCGAGCAAGGGAACAATCGTGCCCGACGCGGAGACGCTGCTGGGCGAGGAATTGCCGGCACACGCCAATCCGACGCTTGGCCAGTCGTTGCGGCAAGCGTCGATCTGGCTGGTGCTGTGGCTGGCGCCGGTCGTCGCCTTGCTGCTGCTGTTCGGACCGGGCGACGTCTTCACCAAGATCGCGACATTCTTTTCGACGATGGCGGTCGTCACTTTCGGCGGCGCCTATGCGGTGCTCGCTTATGTCGCGCAGCAAGCGGTCGACGCCTATCACTGGCTGACCGCGAAGGAGATGCTCGACGGACTCGGCATGGCGGAGACGACGCCGGGTCCGCTGATCATGGTGCTCCAGTTCGTCGGTTTCATCGGCGCCTATCGGCATCCCGGGATGCTCCCGCCGCTGCTCGCCGGCACGCTCGGCGGTCTGCTCGCGACCTGGGTGACGTTCATCCCCTGCTTCCTGTGGATATTCCTCGGCGCGCCGTTCATCGAGCGGCTGCGCGGCAATGTCGCGCTGTCCGGCGCGCTCTCGGCGATCACCGCGGCGGTGGTCGGCGTCATCCTGAACCTCGCGATCTGGTTCGCGATCCACACGATCTTTCGCGGCACCGTGCCGGTTACCGCGGGACCGATCCATTTCGACGCGCCATTGGTCGCGAGCATCGATCCCTGGGCAGCGGCGCTTGCCGCGCTCGCGATCCTCGCGGTGTTCCGGTTCAAGATCGGCATCTTCACCACCCTCGGCGCGGCGTCCGCAATCGGCATCGCGCTGAACCTCGCGGGGATCGTCCGGTGATCGTTGATCGGGCCTCCTTTCGGCCTTTCGTCCAGGAGCGATGTCATGACTGATGCTCGTCTCGACCGCCGTGACCTGCTGACCGTCGGCGCGCTGCTGTCGGTCGGTGCCGCCATCCTGCCCGCGGGTGCTGCTGCCGCCCCGCCGATCGCGGTGGGCTATGCGCCGCAGGCGCTGCCACTGCCGTTCGATCCCAAGAGCATCACAGGATTCTCCGAGAAGTTGCTCACCAGCCATCACGACAACAATTATGTCGGCGCGGTCAAGCGGATCGGCGCGATCACCGGGCAAGTCGCGGCGCTCGACCCGGCAACGGCGCCGGGGTTCCAGATCAACGGGCTCAAACGCGAGGAGTTGATCGCCTGGAATTCGATGATCCTGCATGAGCTGTATTTCGCCGGCCTGGGTTCACCGTCGAAACCCGGCGCGAAGCTGGCCGCTGCGATCGAGCGCGATTTCGGAAGCGATGCGCGCTGGCGGGCCGAGTTTGCGGGCCTGGGCAAGGCACTAGGTGGCGGTTCCGGATGGGTGCTGCTGACCTACAGCCACCGCGACAACCGGCTGGTCAACCAATGGGCGGCCGACCACACAATGACGTTGGCCGGTAGCACGCCGATCCTCGCGCTCGATATGTACGAGCATGCTTATGCTATGGACTATGGCGCGAAGGCGGCCGCCTATGTCGACGCTTTCATGGCGACGACGAACTGGGCGTCGGCCGATGCGCGCTTCGCCAAGGCGGCGTGAACGGTCCGGCATGGAAAGCATGTTCAGGCTCGCGGCGATGATGGCAGGGCTGGCGATGTCAAGCGCTTGCCATGCGTCGCCCCGAACCGTGTCGGCGAATGATCCGTCGTCGCCCTTGCGGCTCGAGCGGACAGTGAAGCTGCCGGGCGTCGCCGGACGCATCGACCATCTCGCGATCGACCTGCCGCACATGCAGGTGTTCGTTGCGGAATATGCCAACGGCACGGTTGACGCCGTGGATCTGGAGAACGGCAGGGTCTTGGGCCGGATCACCGGCCTGCACGAGCCGCAGGGCGTTGCCGTCCTCAGCGATGGACAGCTTGTCGTCGCGTGTGGTGATGGATCGGTACATTTCTACAGCGCAGCCGATCGGCGCGAAATGGCCGTGCTGAACTTGGGCGACGATGCCGACAATGTCCGGGTCGATGCCCGCAATGGTCACGTCATCGTCGGTTACGGCGGCGGTGCGCTCGCGGTGATCGACCCTGCGACGCATCGCCTGCTGTCCACGCTCAAGCTCGCCGGACACCCCGAGGGGTTTCGGCTGGCCGGTGGGACGGCGCTCATCAACATCCCTGATCGCGGATCGATCGTCGCCGCCGATATCGACGCCGGGACGGTGACCGCGACCTGGTCGACGGGAATGCGAAATCTGAACTTCCCGCTCGCTATCGGCCCGGACGGCGGCTGGTTCGCGCTCGCCTACCGCCTGCCGGCGGCGCTTCAGGTGCGGTCGATGGCAGGGGAGGTGGTGTCGACCCGACCGGGGTGTGGCGATGCGGACGATCTATTCGTCGATGGCGACCGGTTCCTCCTCGTCTGCGGCGCGGGTCATGTCGATGTCTCGTCGACGACGCACGCCGATAGCCAGATCGTGCGCGTCGCGACCGCACCCGGCGCGCGTACCGGTCTGTTCGTGCCAGAACTTCGCTCGCTGATCGTCGCTATCCCCGCACGCGGCAGCACGTCGGCCGCTTTGTGGGTGCTGAAGACGCACTGACCTCTTCGAATCGCGACGCTTCGTCGGGCCCGAATGAACCGCTATCGAGACTGGCCATATCCCCCCGGGGAGGATATGCCCGCGCGATGTCCCACGCCAACGATCCAAAACTTCTCAACCGGCTGCGCCGCGCCCACGGTCACTTGGCCACGATCATCGATATGGTCGAGACCGGCCGCGAGGGCCTCGACATCGCGCAACAGATGCAGGCAGTGATCAGCGCGCTCGAGGCGGCAAAGAAGGTGCTGGTCATCGACCATATCGAGCATCATCTGGAAACCGCGACCGGACCGCTGACCGACGCCGGCCGAGCGGAATTGGCGCGTATCGCGACCCTGGCCAAATATCTGTGACCAGGCCGTTCGCGCTGGGCGACATACGCAGAGGTGGATTGCTGGCGATCGCCGCCGCTGCCTTGTTCGGCGCCTCCACTCCCGCCGCCAAGGCGGTGGTGTCAGGTATCGATCCCTTGATGCTCGCGGGCTTGCTGTATCTCGGCTCGGGAATCGGCCTCACCATCTTTCGCATCGCAAGCGGACAGACGGGCTGGATGTTCAAGCGGACCGACTTGCCTTGGCTGGCGGCGGCTGTGGTGTTCGGCGGCATGGTCGGGCCGGCGCTGCTGATGCTGGGGCTGACGACGGTGACCGGATCGGCGGCATCGTTGCTGTTGACGCTGGAGGGGGTGTTTACCGCGCTGATCGCCTGGGTCGTCTTTCGAGAGCCGTTCAACCTCCGTATCGGCCTCGGCATGATAGCGATCGTCGCCGGGGCGGCGTTGCTGTCGCTCGGTGGAGGATCGGGTCGGGCAATGGTCGGCGGCGCGCTCGCGATTGGTGCGGCCTGTCTCTGCTGGGCAATCGACAACAATTGCACGTCGCGGATTTCGCACGCCGATGCACCGGCGCTGGCGGCGGTGAAAGGCTTGATCGCCGGCATCGTGAACGTCAGCCTTGCCCTGATCGCCGGCGCTACCTTGCCATCCGCGGGTTCGATCGCGCTCTCCGGCCTGATCGGGCTATTCGGTTATGGGATCAGTCTGGTGCTGTTCGTACTGGCATTGCGCCAGGTCGGCGCGGCACGGACCGGCGCCTATTTCTCGACGGCGCCGTTCCTCGGCGCGGTGCTCAGCCTGCTCCTTTTGCGCGAAGCCTGGAGCTGGTCGCTTCTCGGCGCCGGACTGCTGATGGCGCTTGGCGTCTGGCTGCATCTGACGGAACAGCGCCCGGAAGAGGCTATCGGCTAGGTCAGCCAAAAATGCCTCATTGTGCTGAGGGGCGGATCCATGATGCGCCGGGCAGCGTCAGCCGAGGCGTTTGTATCAGGCGTTTTCTTCGCCCGGCCGCGCCCCGAACAGCATCGGGCCATATGTCGCAAGATACAGGACGAACGCGGTTGCCCACGCCACCGCCGCGGCGTCCCTGCCGATTGCATAGTCGATCAGACCAAGTCCGGCGGTAACGCGAAGAACCGCGCCCAGGGTCACCAGGCAGTAGAGGAGGATTGTTGGCTTGGTGGCGACAAGAGCGCGGCCCGTGTGGCCCAAAGTTGCCCTGGTCATGACGGCCAAAATCATTGTCGACATTGCGCCGGCAGTAAGGGCATGAATCGCCGCCGATCGCGGAATCGAAACGTCCAGAATGCTGACGCCGAGCAGCGACAGACCCACCGGCACCCAAAGATATCCGACGTGAAGGATGAGGACGAGCGGATCGCGCGCGGACCTGAGTCCGCCCCATCGCGAGAGCCTGAGCGTCTGCAACAGTCCCGCGCCGACCAGGAGCCAGCCGGCAGGCGGCGAGTCCGGAAGCGCCACCCACGCCAGAAGCGCGATGCCGCTCACGCCGAGGACGAGCATGTCAAAGCGCGTGGGTTGCGACGGCAGCCGCTCGGTCATCCCCTGTTTGGTCATCCAGTTGCGTGTGAAGGACGGGACGATCCGCCCGCCGACCAACGAGATCATCATGACGATGAGGGCGATCGCGGCGCGGGCGCCGATGTCGGGGTCGGACAGGAGCCCGAGCGCAGCTGCGTGATCGATCGAGTTGGCGACGCCGAGCAGGAGGACAATGCCGACGAGAGGGAGATTGCGGTTTTTCGCCGCAAGGACCTCACGGGCAGCGAACCCGGCGAGCACGAGATAGAATCCGATATCGAGCAACGCCGCGACGGCCGGGCCGGTAACGGCTGAGAACAGCACCGCCAGCCTCGCCGCTGCCCATAGCCCGGCAAGTCCGGCGAGCGGCAACCCGGCGATCGGCAGCCGGCCCGTCCAGTTCGGAATCGCGGTCAGCAGGAAACCTGCGACGACCGCACCGACGAAACCGAACAGCATCTCGTGCCGGTGCCAGGCGAGGGGCGGGAATGCCGTGGGAAGAGCCGGCACGCCCCACAGCACGAGAAGCCAAAGCGCCAGTGCCACGACCGCCCAGAGCGCGCCCAGGAAGAAGAACGGCCGGAAGCCACCGCGCAGGAATGGCGGCGACGCCGCCATCCGCGCGCGCCGAAGCGCAAGCATCCGCTCTCCCCGTGTCGTCGTCACCCCTTATTCCGAAGCGACGGCTGCCTCACGGCCGCCGCGCAAGAACAGGGCCTTCACCATGAAGATCGCGAAAGCGACCACCCCGACCGTGAAGACGAGATCGCCGGGCACACGAGCCCAGACCAAGGCCTGCATGAGGGGGCTATGGATCACCTCGGCGCTTCGGGCGTAGGCATAATATTCGGTGTAGCTGAGGTAAGTCTGGTACAGGCCCTGCGGGAACAGCGACAGGAACACCATCATCGCAAGGCCGATGTTGAGACACCAGAACGAGGTCTTGAGCAGCCGGTTGCTCCAGCGCGACGGATCGGACAGTCCGCGCATGCAGAACAGCATCAGGCCAATTCCGAGCATGCCGTAGACGCCGAACAAGGCAGCATGGGCGTGCGTGGCGGTCGTGTTCAGGCCCTGCATGTAATAGAGCGCGATCGGCGGATTGATGAAGAAGCCGAACATGCCGGCGCCGATCATATTCCACACCAACACGCTCGCGAAGAAGGCGAACGGCCAGTGATAGACGGTCTGCCATTCCTGCTGATGCTCGACCTTGGCACGATTATAGGCCTCGAACCCGACCACGACGAGCGGCACCACTTCGAGCGCGGAGAATACCGCGCCGAGCGCGATCACCGCAGTCGGCGTTCCGCTGAAATATAGGTGGTGGAAGGTGCCGAGCACGCCGCCGCCGAGAAAGATCACCGTTGCGAACAGCACGGAGGTTGCCGCCACCGACATACGGACCAGCCCCATCTTCACGAACAGCGCCGAGACGATCGCAGTCGCGAACACCTCGAAGATGCCCTCGACCCACAGATGGACGACCCACCAGCGCCAATATTCCATGATCGAGATGTGGGTGCGTTCGCCATAGAGCAGCCCTGCGCCGAACAAGAGGCCGATCGAGACGGTGGAGATGACGACAAGAAAGACGAGCGACGTGCCGCCTTTCTCTTTGAGCGCGGGCCAGACACCGCGCAGCACCAGCACGGTCCAGAGCAGCAGTCCGACGAAAAGATAGATCTGCCAGAAGCGGCCGAGATCGAGATACTCATAGCCCTGATGGCCAAACCAGAAATTGGTGGCGCCGGTGTCCATCTGGCGGTTGATTGCCGCCCATTCGCCGGCAAAAGACCCGATCACGATGACGAGCAAGCTGACGAACAGGAAGTTGACGCCAAATCGTTGGAATTTGGGCTCGCGGCCGCCAAGCAGTGGAGCGACGTAGAGGCCGGTGGCGAGCCAAGCCGTCGCGATCCATAATACTGCGAGCTGCGTGTGCCAGGTTCGGGTTAGCGCATAGGGGAAATATTCGGCCATCGGCAGGCCGTAGAGACCCTGACCCTCGACCGCGTAGTGCGCGGTGACAATGCCAAGCAGGACCTGTGTCAGGAGAAGCGCGGTGACGACGAAGAAATATTTGGCGGTCGCGCGCATCGACGGGGTGAGCGTAATCGTCGCCAGCGCGTCGGTTGTGGCGAAGCCTTCGAGCGGTTCGAGGTCGCGCCGCCAGACGTCGAACTCGCGGGCATAGTACCAGACCAACGCACCGATCGAGCCGAGCAGCACGAAGATCGACAGGAAGCTCCACAGGAAGATCGCCCCGGTCGGCGTGTTGCCGACAAGCGGCTCGTGCGGCCAATTGCTGGTGTAGCTGATAGTGTCGCCTGGACGTTCGGCGGCGGTTGCCCATGCCGTCCAGAAGATGAACCCGCTCAGCGCATGCGCTTCGTCCTTGGTGAGGATCGCGTGCTGCGGCATGGCATAAAGCTCGCGCAGATGCTGGTCGGCCGGCGTGCGGTTGGTGAACAGGTCCTCAAAATGCGCCGCGGTCGCCTTGATCGCGGCGGCGCGCTGATCGCTGACAGTGATCGCCGTGGTTTGCGGATCATAGCCATTGGTGCGCATTTCGCGCTTCAGGATCGCGCCGACGCGCGCCTGTTCGGGCTCCGACATTGCGTTGAAATCGGTTCCTGCGATGCGCTCACGCAACGCGACGGCCTCGCGATGAAGCCAGTCGGCGCTCCAGTCGGGCGCGACGTAGCCGCCGTGGCCCCAGATCGAGCCCTGCTGCATTCCGCCGGTCGATTGCCATACGCTTTGCCCGCGCTGGACTTCCTCGCCGGAGTAGAGAATTTCCCCCGACGCCGAGCGGACCGCGCCGGGCATCGGCGGCTTCGAATGATAGATTTGCGCGCCGAAATAGAGCAGCGCTCCAAACATGATCGCCATGCCGACCGCGAGGATGATCCAGAGACGACGAAGCGAGAATTGTGAAGTGTAGTCGGCCATGGCGGCGTCCCCCTACTCGCGGGATTTGGACAGGCCACCCGTGACACCTTGGTGGGCGCTGGATATCGTCATCCGTCCGCGCCAACAGTTGATCGCGCGACCGGATCAAATGAGAATATTTCTTGCGCCGAGGGCCTACGCTCCAATCCGGCTACAAGCACTACGTAGTAGTACGTAACCGACGCTGCGAAGGCATTAGAGGCCGCCCGTTCGACGGTGCTTCGCAGTCAGGCCAGCGAGGTCGATGCGTTGATGAAGCCAATGGAGCTTTCCGGCTGGACCGAACGGAGTGCTGCATCTTTTCGACAGCCCAATGCCCGTTTAACGGGTTCGTGCAACGGCCCAATAGCAGACGCTAGCTACCGCGCCCGGCCCACCCTCAGGCCAGTTCCACCGGCGTCACCTCGTAATCCGCAGCCTTCAGCGCCGCCACCAGCCGGTCGAGATGCGCACGATCCCGCGCTTCGCACTCGATGTCGGTGATCAGCCCCTTGGCGGGCAGGGTGGTGAACACGCGCTGGTGATAGACTTCGATGATGTTGACGCGCTGGTCGCTGAAGATGCGGACGACGTTGAACAGCGCGCCGGGCTGGTCCTGCAATCGGATGCGCAACCGCGCCAGCCGGCCTGACCGCGCGAGGTCGCGCAGCAGCACGTTGGCGAGCAGGCGCGTGTCGATATTGCCGCCGCACAGCACGACGCCGACGGTCTTGCCCTTGAACCGCTCGGGATGTTCGAGCAGCGCCGCGAGCCCCGCCGCGCCGGCACCCTCGACCACCGATTTCTCGATTTGCAGCAACAGGCTGACCGCCTGTTCGAGGCTGCGTTCGCCGACCAGGACGATTTCGTCGACCAGTTCGCGGACCATCGCCGAGGTGATTCCGCCCGGTTCCTTGACCGCGATGCCCTCGGCCAACGTGTCGCCCGCGCACGGATATTGGGTGCCGTTGATGCGGTTGTACATCGACGGATAGAGCTCGGCTTCGACCCCGACCACTTCGATCGGATGGTCCGCCGCGGCGGCGACCACCGCCATGCCGCTGATCAGCCCGCCGCCGCCGATCGGAGTCAAGAAGGTGTCGATCGCCGGCACGTCCTCGAGCATCTCGACCGCGACCGTGCCCTGGCCGGCGATGACGCGCGCATCGTCGAACGGGTGGACGAAGGTGAAGCCGCATTCCTGCTCGAGCTGGCGGGCATGGGCATAGGCCGCGTCGAACGTGTCGCCCTGAAGCACGACCTTGGCACCATGGCCTTCAGTCTGCGTCACCTTCACGATCGGCGTGTTGGTCGGCATCACGATCGTCGCCGGAATGCCCAGGCGGTGCGCGTGATAGGCCAGGCCCTGGGCATGATTGCCCGCCGACGCCGCGATCACGCCCTTGGCGCGCGCAGCGTCGTCGAGCTGAAGCAAGGTATTGAGCGCGCCGCGCTCCTTATACGCCGCGGTGAATTGGAGGTTCTCGAACTTGAGATAGACGGTCGCGCCAGTCAGTTCGCTCAGCGTCTTGCTGATGAAGGTGGGCGTGCGGACGATCGAATCGCGAATGCGCGCATGCGCGGCGCGGACGTCTTCGATCGTGACGGGGATGACGGCGGTCGTTTCGGCGAGAGTCATGCCGGCTCGCCTAGACGATCTAGCGCGGCAGGGGAACACGGCTTATGCCCGCCGCAGCGCAGCGTTTTGAGCGCAAGAAACGGGAGTTGGCCGCGAATGATCCGTAAGCTGGTGGGGGCGGCCGTCGCGCTGTCGATGATCGCCACGCCCGCATTGGCCGACGGGCTGATCGACAATGTCAACGGCATCACGATGGACGCCGATGGCCGGGTGATCCACTTCAGCGGCGTGTTGATCGGCAACGACGGCAAGGTGAAGAAGCTGATTCAGTCGGGCGACAAACGCCCCGACAAGCTCGACTGGCTGTCGAACCAGAAGGGGCGGACCCTGCTCCCCGGGTTCATCGACGCGCATGGCCATGTCATCGACCTCGGCTTCCGCGCGCTCGAACTCGATCTGTCGGACACCAAGACGCTCGACGAGGCCAAGGCCAAGATCGCCGCTTACGCCCAGGCCAATCCCGAGAAGAAATGGATCTTGGGTGGTGGCTGGAACCAGGAGAAATGGGGCCTGGGCCGGTTCCCGACCGCGGCCGATCTCGACACGGCGGTCGGCGATCGCCCGGTCTGGCTTGAGCGCGCCGACGGCCATGCCAGCTGGGCCAATAGCGCGGCGATCAGGGAAGCGGGCGTTACGGCCAAAACCGCGAGCCCGGCAGGCGGCCGGATCGAGAAGATCGGTGTCCAGCCCGCTGGCGTGTTCGTCGATGCCGCGCAGCAATTGATCGAAAAGGTCGTGCCGCAGCCGTTGCCCAAGGAGCGCGACCTCGCGCTGGCGAAAGCGCAGGAGATCCTGCTCGCCTTCGGCATCACCGCGACGTCGGACATGGGCACGTCGATGGACGACTGGCTGGCGATGCGCCGCTCCGGCGACCGCGGCGCGCTGCGCGTGCGGATCATGAGCTATGGCCTCGGTGTCGATACCGCGGTCCGGATTGGCGGCAACGGCCCGACGCCGTGGCTGTATAACGATCGCCTGCGCATGGCCGGGGTCAAGCTGTTCGCGGATGGCGCGCTCGGTTCGCGCGGCGCCTGGCTGCTCAAACCCTATAGCGACGCGCCGGGTCAGTCGGGCGCGGGGTTCATGACCGACGACGTGCTGCAGAATTATATGAGCCGCGCGTCGATGGACGGGTTCCAGGTCGCGGTCCACGCGATCGGCGACCGTGCCAACCGCCAGGTGCTCGACGCGATCGAGGCGATGTCGAACACCTATAAGGGCGACCGCCGCTGGCGGATCGAACATGCCCAGATCGTCGACCCCGCCGATCTGCCGCGCTTTGCCAGCCTGAAGGTGATCGCCTCGATGCAGCCGACCCACGCGACGTCCGACCGGGCGATGGCGGAGGCGCGGCTTGGTCCGGACCGGCTGGTCGGCGCTTATGCGTGGGCGACGATGCTGAAAAACGGCGTTCCGCTCGCGTTCGGGTCGGATTATCCGGTCGAGAGCCCCGATCCCTGGGCAGGCTGGGCGGCGGCGTTCACGCGCCAGGACGCCAATGGCGAGCCGTTCGGCGGCTGGCGGCCCGAGGAAAAGGTGACGCGCGAACAGGCGTGGTGGGCCTTTACCCAGGGGGGCTCATATGCCGGGTTCGCCGAGGAGAAATTCGGCCGCCTCGCGCCCGGCCAACTCGCCGACTTCATCATTGTCGATCGCGATCCGATGCTGGCGAGCCCGAGCGACCTGCGCCAGACCAAGGTCGAGGAAACCTGGATCGGCGGCGCCAAGATCTATGTCCGCAAGACGGGCTGACGCCAGTTGATGGTTAGAGCGTGATGACGTGAGTTTGCCCCGTCGTGATTGCCCGGGCGTGTTCGCTGGCAAGGAGCGGTGTGCAGCGCGTAGCGGCGCTACGCGCAAGGACCGCGACGCAGACCAGCGGGCGCGCCCGGGCAACCGCAAAGCGGCGGGCGCCTTTTGGCGCAGGGCAGCGTCTCTCGTCGGTCACGATGCATTATGCATCGCTCCCTCCTCGTTCCTCGCCCTGCGCCAAAATCCGCTCCGTCACGACGGGGCAAACTCACGCCATCACGCTCTAAGACCGGATCGCTGCTGGCCGGGGTCGGCCGGCCGTGATAAGAGACTATATCAGCGGCAGTTTCCCTTGAGCGCCGCTGACTGAGAGACCGATCGTGCTCCCGCTTGCAGGCTGGAGAACCATCATCGTCTCTCACCAGGCACTCGCTATTGTCTTCATCGTGATTGCCGTCCCGATCCTGGTGACGATGCTGGTGATATTGCTTCGCGCGGCGAGCGAGCGCCGGCGCCTGTTGCGCGGCTTCGACGATCGGCTTCGCGTGCGACTGCCGTCGAGCGCGCGCCGTCCGGCCAGAAACCGCGAGCAATAGCGTCAGGCCAGATCCCAGCGATCGGCGACGTGCATGATCGCCGCCTGGACGACATCGTCATCGTCGGGCGAGCAGCAGACAGTAACGTCCCAATTGCAGCATTGCGCGGTCGCGGCTTGAGCTGGGACCGGCTCATCAAACGCGATACGACCGGTGACGTCGGCGCTGAGCAGCACGGTTAGTGCCCAGTCCAGTTCGCCCTTCAATTCGGCGGCCGACTTGAACTCGCGTTCGATCGTCTGTCCCTCCGCTGAAATGGCATTCGGTCCTATCGGCCGGTGTGCGATGGCAGCCGCGGATCGGGCGGATTGTCGCCTCGATCGCGGCTCCGCATCGGCGTCAATCGACCAGCGCGTCGACCGGTCGGTTCTGGGCGCGGGCGCGTTCGACCCGTTCCTGGCGTTCGGCCATGGCTTCCCATGCCGCCGCAGCCCGCAGGCAGCGATCGCGGACATTGTCCAGCTTCGCCGCATCGGCCTCCGCTTGCGCGACGGCCGCATTTTCACGAAAAGTATTTTGCGCCAAGGCGGTTCTCCGGCTTGGGGAAAGCGGCGGCGCGGGATCGCGCCGCCGTATCAACTTGGCGTCAGTCGACGTTCTGCAGGTTGCAGGCCGCCATCTTGCCATTCTTCGACGCTTCCAGTTCGTACGACACGCGCTGGTTCTGCTCCAGCGTCGCCATGCCGGCGCGCTCGACCGCGCTGATGTGAACGAACGAATCTTCGCCGCCGGCGTCGGGGGAGATGAAGCCAAACCCCTTGGTGGCATTGAAAAACTTGACGGTGCCAGTGATGGCCATGAATATTTCCTTCGATTTCCGTCTTCCGAATGAAGACTTACCGCTTAAGGGGCAGGGAAAGAAGGATTGGTGCCGCAGCGCCGAAAACCGTCGATATGCGACTCTAGCGAGTGCGACCTAGCGTATTCGGGCCGAATTTGAAAGGGTGAGCCCGAGACCGCCCGTGGCGGCTCGGCTTTTCGATCCCGCGCGGTGCGTTTTCGGACGGTGAACTTTGCTCGGACGCCGGCCGTCCTTGCCGACAAGAAGAGGGCCGCGGTGCCTTGCGGCGCCACGACCCCCATCCCCCTTTTAACCTTGATTTTTTGGCTCAGGCGACCTGCGCCGCCTCGACCTCGTCGGTCTCGCGCAGCACATAGCCGCGGCCCCACACGGTCTCGATGTAATTCTCGCCGTCGGTCGCCAGGCTGAGCTTCTTGCGCAGCTTGCAGATGAAGACGTCGATGATCTTGAGTTCGGGCTCGTCCATTCCGCCATAGAGATGGTTGAGGAACATTTCCTTGGTCAGCGTCGTGCCCTTGCGGAGCGACAACAGCTCGAGCATCGCATATTCCTTGCCGGTCAGGTGGACACGGGCACCATCGACCTCAACGGTCTTGGCATCCAGGTTCACCGCCAGCTTGCCGGTCTTGATCACCGATTGCGAATGGCCCTTCGAGCGGCGGACGACGGCATGGATGCGCGCGGTCAGCTCTTCGCGATGGAATGGCTTGGTGACGTAATCGTCGGCGCCGAAACCAAACGAGCGGACCTTCGAGTCCATCTCGCTAATACCCGACAGAATGAGCACCGGGGTCTGGACCCGCGCGGTGCGCAGCTTCTTCAGCACGTCATAACCGTGCATGTCCGGCAGGTTCAGGTCGAGCAGGATGATATCGTAATCATACAGCTTGCCGAGGTCCAAACCTTCTTCGCCAAGGTCGGTCGTATAGACGTTGAACCCTTCGGTCGTCAGCATGAGCTCGATGGCCTTGGCCGTCGTCGGCTCGTCCTCGATCAGCAACACGCGCATCAGCGAAACCCCCTGTCACTTGCGGCAAGCTGCCCCCGTTGGCCGCCCACACTCGACATATTCCATTAACCTAAGCACATCTGAAGGACAAAGGTTAATTCTTCGCTAACCGGCCTGACTCCGCGAGTCGCGGGGTGTCAAAGTGATTCGCAAGCCGATTAATGTCGCGTTTGCGACGCGCATAATTCCTTAAACCGGGCGGCAAGGAACTCAATCAGGAGTTCTACGCGAGCGGGCCGTAACGCACTCGGCGGCGTGACGAGGTGAAGCGCGATCGACGGACCTTTCCAGTCGGTGAGAATTGCTTCCAGCCGTCCTGCCGCAATTTCCTCGTCGACGATGAAATCGGGCAGGCGCGCGATCCCCAGCCCCGCGTGGAGCAGCGGCAAATTGGCGTCGCCATTGTCGCTGGTGAAGCGTCCGTTGGGCCGCACCGCGACTTCCTCGCCCGACGGCCCACGAAAGGTCCAGGTCGTACTGGGGACGTTGGCATAAGCGAAGATGTCGTGCTCGCCGAGTTCGAGCGGATGTTTGGGCCGTCCGCGCCGGTCGAGATAGAGCGGGGAGGCGACGATGCGCGTTTCGACCGGCGCTAGCCGCCGCGCGCGCAAGGAGCTGTCGGGCAGATCGGCGATGCGTAGCGCGATGTCGAACCCTTCGGCGACGATGTCGACCTTCGCGTCGGACAGCCTCAGATCGATATGGACGCCGGGATGCTCGACCATGAAATCGGCGACGACGGGCGCGACATGGCGGATGCCGAACGTCAGCGGCGCGGCGACGCGGATCAGGCCGACCGGCGCCGCGGCGGCATCGTGCGCGCTCTCCTCGGCGGCCTGACCCTCGGCCAGGATGCGCTGGGCATGCTCGCTGAGACTCTCGCCGCTCTGCGTCAGCGTCAGCCGGCGCGAGGTGCGGTGGAACAGCGACGTGCCGAGCGACTGTTCGAGCCGGGTGATCGCCTTGGATATGGTTGCCTTGGACACGCCCAGCGCGTCGGCTGCGCCGCTGAACGAGCGGTGTTCGGCCACCGTCGCGAAGATCGCCCAGGCCTCGAAATCGGGTAGCTTCATCATTCCTCCCGGTGAACCAAGATGGCTTATAATAGGAAACGATCGGTTTCAATCGTTTCCATTTACGCGATGCCGGTGATGCCTATCTTGGCGGCAACGAATGGAGGTTTTCATGACCGACACCAATATTGCCACCCGTATCGAGCGCCGCGCTTTCGACAGTCTGGGCCATGCCGATCACGGCTGGCTCAATGCCCGGCATCATTTCAGTTTCGCCGATTATTACGACCCCAAGCGCATGAGCTGGGGGACCATCCGCGTGTGGAACGACGACGAGATCGGCCCGAATTCGGGCTTTCCGCCGCATCCGCACCGCGACATGGAAATCATCACTTATGTCCGCAAGGGCGCGATCACGCACCAGGATTCGATGGGTAATGTCGGCCGCACCGCTGCGGGCGACGTCCAGGTGATGAGCGCCGGCACCGGCGTCCGCCACGCAGAATATAATCTCGAGCCTGAATCGACCACGCTGTTCCAGATCTGGATCGAGCCCAAGCGGCTCGGCGGCTCGCCGTCCTGGGGCGCCAAGCCGTTCCCCAAGGACGATCGCTCGGGCAAGTTCGTGACGCTCGCCAGCGGGTTCGCCGAGGATGATGGCGCCTTGCCGATCCGCGCCGATGCCCGAGTGATGGGCGCCACCGTCAAGGCCGGCGAGAGCGTCAGTCACACGGTGGGCGAGGGGCGCCACGCTTATCTCGTCCCCGCCACCGGCGCGGTCGAGATCGACGGTGAGCGCTACGAGGCGCGAGACGGCATCGCGATTTCGGGCGGCCAGACCGTCGAGATCAAGGCGCTCGACGACGCCGAACTCGTCCTGGTCGACGCAGACTAAGACTGCACCCTATTCCCCCCGAGCCGGCGCGGCGTTCCTCCCAACGCGCCGGCCCAGCCCCCTCCCTGACCCCGGGGAGGGGGCCTCCCATAAAGCAACTGAAGGAGTCCCCAATGACCAAGGTCCTTGTTCTCTATTATTCGTCCTACGGCCATATGGAGCAGATGGCCGACGCCATCGCCGAAGGCGCGCGCGGCGCCGGTGCCGAGGTCGACATCCGCCGCGTCCCCGAAACCGCGCCGGCCGAAGTCGCCAAGGCCGCCGGGTTCAAGCCGGACATCTCGCATCCGGTGATCGAGGGTATCGACAAGCTCGCCGAATATGACGCGATCATCGTCGGCTCGCCGACCCGCTTCGGCCGCATGTCGAGCCAGATGGCCTCGTTCCTCGACCAGGCCGGCGGCTTGTGGATGCGCGGCGCCTTGAACGGCAAAGTCGGCGCGGCGTTCACCTCGACCGCGACCCAGCATGGCGGCCAGGAAGTGACCCTGTTCTCGATCATCACCAACCTGCTGCATTTCGGGTTGACGATCGTCGGGCTCGATTATGGTTTTGCCGGCCAGATGGGCGTCAAGGAAGTCCATGGCAATTCGCCTTACGGCGCCAGCACGATCGCCGATGGCGACGGCAGCCGCCAGCCGAGCCAGGTCGATCTCGACGGCGCCCGTTACCAGGGCCGCCGCGTCGCCGAAGTCGCGGCGAAGCTTGCCGCCTGACCCATGGGCCGGTCGCACGATCGGCTTCATGGTCTAGCCCCCTCGCGCCGCCTCCCTTATGGTCCCTCCGGCCATAGAGGAGGCGGACGATGTTCAGGCTAGCTGTTGCCGCGATTGCCTTCGTGGCAAGCGTACCGGCGGTCGCCGCGGAGGTGCCCGCCACCGGCGCCAATGTCCGCAGCGTCACCTATCCCCAGGGAACGTACCGCCAGACCGGCCCGCGCGCCTGGGCCGAATTCGACAAAGCGGGCAAGCAGACCAATGCCTTTGTCGAGGATGCGCGCGACGAATGGTCGGTCTTCCTGTTCGATCCGGCGCGTAACGTCCGCGTCCAGATCGACCTCTACCGCAAGAAGATCCGCTACACCGAAAATGGCGGATCCTATGCGGATCTCTATGATGTGACCGGATCGGCGGCGGCTGCCGGCGCCGCGGCCGCCACGCCACCCGCGCGGACATCGCCGCCGCTGGCATCGTCCAATGGCTTCTGGAACAACAGCCCTGTCCGCTATGGCGTCGGCGCTGCCGGTGGCAACCTCGCCGGGGTACTGCGCGGGGTGGATGGCGGCGCGATCAGCGGGCAGGGCGATGCCAACCTCCGCTGCCCGGAGGCGGCGCGCGCGGTCAACGGCACCTGGACCGGCCAATGGCACCAGGGGCAGGGCGGCTTTCCTGGCCTCTGCCTGGTGCGGTTCGAGCATTAGGCGCGAGGATTAGGTTGAGAACCAAAATAAGCCGTTGTTCTTGAAGCGATCCATTTTCCAAAATTCGTCATCCCAGCGAAAGCTGGGATCTCAAGCGGCATCGCGTCGCCGCCAGAGACCCCAGCTTTCGCTGGGGTGACGGGAGATGCGCTGGGGTGACCGGAGGATTCCGCGGGGATGACGACGGGACTATGAGTCCCCCAACCCAGGAGCCGGTCGCACCTTCCCTCAAATCGACAGTTTCGGATCGCCCTCGATCACGCGCTGCTCCAGCGTCGGCCGATCGCCGGGAGCCCAGCGCTTGGCGCGGTGCGATACGCGATACCGTAGCGGCCCGCCGTCGGGCGTCGTCGCGCGCGCGATCGGGCGGACGATGCAAACGAACTCGGTGTCGATCGTGTCGGGCCCGGCGCTGACCACGGCATAGCCATGCCCGGCCATGTCGACGAATTCGAGATGCGGCGCGACGTCTGGATTGGTCACCGCGCGTGCCTTCGCAATATCGCCGCTGGCCGCATATTCCAGCGCGCTGCGCACGCCGCGCTTGATCGTCAGATTGATCGTGTGCTCGGGCGCAGCAGCCGTCGTCTTGCGCACGTACAGCGGCAGGACCGGAGAATCCTTGAAAAATTCGGCGGCTTCGCCCAGCCCCGGTGCGGAAATCGAGCCCGTGATGAAGCTCAGCCCGACCGGCGCGAATCCGGCCGGCGGCAAGGCCGGCGCGGCATAGCCGGCCCAGAAGCTGTGGCGGTCGCCCGAGACGGTGACGAACCCTGACACCTTGTGGTCGCGGACGGTGTCGTAGATTTCCGCGCGCTCGGCGAACGCGCCGCTGAAATCGCCGCTGCCGAACGTCCCGAAGCCCTTGCCCGGCCATGGCGCCTTGATCAATCCGGCGGGCAGGTTCTGCGGATCGGTCCGCATGTCGAGCGTGCCGTTGGTCGCACCCCAGATCTTCCACGTCGCGGTCGACCGGGTCAGCCGGTCCTTGAGCCACGCTTTCTGCTCACGGCCAAGCACGGTGAAAGCGGGCTCGTCCTTGCGGAAATTGGGGATGCTCTTGTCGCCGATCGCGATGGTCGCGGGGGGCTTGCCGCCGGCATAGTCCTTTCCGCCGTCGACGATCTCCATCCACTCTTGCGGGAGGACCGGATAGTCTCCGGAGTCGAGCGCCGCCGCCTCGGGCCGGTCGGTCGGGTCCGCCGCTTTGTAGCTGTGGAAGTCGGTCAGGATCAGGTCGACATGCCGGCCATAGCGCAACGCGCGATAGGCGGTCATGCTGCCGACCGCGATGCGATTGTTGGGCTCGGTGCCGAAGCCTTGATCGTCGAACGTCTCGATCGGCGCTTTCGTCACCGCGGGCGGGCCGAACCGGTCGAGCCCGGCACCCGACGCCTTGCGGACGCGTGACGGGATATATTCCCACCACGCCTGGTTGGCGGCGACGCGCAGCGGCTGCGCGGGTTCGACCTTGCCGCCATATTTGATGAAGCTCTGCCAGCCCTGCCACGAGAATTCGTGATTGTCGCCGATACACACGAACGGGAAATACGCGCGGGCGTCCTGGACGTCGGGGTCGTCGATATGCGCGCGATAGACGTGGCGATAGCCGGCGAGATTGGTCGGCACGTGGAAATTGGATACTTTGCGCGCGTCCGGGATACGCCCGAGATCGTAGACGGTGCGCGAATAGCGGTGCGGTACTTCGTCGGGATATTCGACGACTTCGTAGATGAAGTCGCCGAGATGGAGCACGAAACCCAGCTTGCGGTCAGCGGGCGCGCGCTCGTCCTCCCAGATCATCCGGCGAAAGGCGTTCTGCGCCCCTTCGTTGACGCTCTGGCACGACACGAACGCGAAGCGCACTGTGCGCGGGTCATCCTGGCGCGGCGCGGTGATTGTCCGCCCCATACGGCTTCCGGCCCCGGTCTCGTCGGTGAAGCGGTACCAATAGACCGTGGCGGGCTTCAGTCCCCCGACCAGCACGCGGCAGGTCCAGTCTGATTCCGCCAGTACGGGCGTGCGGGCGATTGCCACGACCTTCTTGAAATCGGGGTCGAGCGACACCTCGACAGTCAAATCGGCGCGCGCCCTTCCGGTGAACGGGCGCCGCGTCCACAGGATGACGCTCTGCTCGTCGGGGTCGCCCGAGGCGACGCCTTGCGGATAGAGGCTACGATCTTCGCGCCAGGCGAGGTGTGATGTGGCAGGCGAGCGGGTGGCCCACAAAGCGGTCGCGCCCAGCGCCGCGGCGGCGGAAATGAATTCGCGTCTATCCATGCTCATCGTCCCCGCTTCTTTGTGCCAAACCCTTATGTCGCGCGCCGGTCACCCATGCATGATCGGGTGGAGCGCTGTTCTATGACACGAACACACCTGGACCCGGTCGGCGGCGCAGGCAAGAGGGGAGGTGCCGACGGGCAAACTTGCCCTTCCCGTTCATCGCGCATTGTTGGTATCGGGATGGCCGAAAGGAACCGCCATGACTCCCTTCCCCGCCGACGTCTTCACTGAGCCGACCGATGTCGATCCCGACACGCTCGCCAATCTCGGGCCGCTGCGGCGGCTGGCGGGCGGCTGGGAAGCGCGCAAGGGCGTCGACCTCAATCCCAAGGCCGACGGGCCGGAGCGGCGCGAGTTCATCGAGCGGATCGACTTCCAACCGATCGATCCGCAGGCGAACGGCCCGCAGCTCTTCTATGGCCTGCGCTACCATATCCACATCATCACGGCCGAAGAGGACATCACGTTCCACGACCAGGTCGGCTATTGGCTGTGGGAGCCCGCGACCGGGCTGGTGATGCAGACGCTGGCGATCCCGCGCGGCCAGGTCGCGTTGGCGGCCGGTCACGCCACCGCCGATGCCGACACGATCACCGTCGATGCCGAGCGCGGCCAGACCCAATATGGCATCTGCTCGACCGCGTTCCTCGAATACGCCTTCCGCACCGATCATTACCGCATCGAAATCACGTTCAACGCCGACGGCTCGTGGAGCTATGTCACCGATACGACTCTGGCCGTGCACGGCCAGGACAAACCGTTCGCGCATCGCGACCAGAACACGTTGGTGCGGATCAGCGATCCTGTCCCCAACCCCTGGGCGCAGATCATCGCGGCGCGCAAGGCCAAGGAGGACGCGGCCTCCTAGTTCGTCGGCGCCTTGGGGCCGTCCTTGGTGGCTTCGACCAATGAATCGCCACCCAAGGCGCGGTACAGCGTGACCAGGTTGCTCGCGCGGATCAGCTGAGTGTTGATCAGCGTCTGTTGCGCCGAATAGAGCGAGCGCTGTGCGACCAGGCTGTCGAGATAGGAATCGATCCCGCCGCGGTACCGCATGTCCGACAGCTTGTAATTGTCGGCCGCGGCGTCGAGCTGGTCGCGCGTCGCGGTCAGCTGGTCGGTGATCGTGCCACGCCGGGCCAGCGCGTCGGCAACTTCGCGGAAGGCGGTCTGGATGGTCTTTTCGTAGGTCGCGACCGCGGCGTCGCGCTGCGCCTTGGTCACGTCGACATTGGCCTTGCCGGCGCCTGCGCGGAAGATCGGATAGGCCGCCGCGCCGCCGGCCTGCCAATTGAACGCACCGCCGGTGAACAGCGAGCCCAGCGCGTTGCTGACGAAGCCGACTAGCCCGGTCAGGCTGATCTTGGGAAACAAGGCCGCGCGCGCCGCGCCGATCTCGGCATTGGCGGCGCGCAATTGATATTCTGCCTCGACCACGTCGGGACGGCGAAGCAGGATCGACGAATCGAGCCCCGCCGGGAGTTCCGCCAGCGTCGCGCCGGCTTCGTCGATCGAATTGGGCAAATTGGCCGGATCGATCGGCGCGCCGACCAGCAATTGCAGCGCGTTGGCGTCCTGCGCCAGCAAGGTTGTCTGGTTGGCGACGTCAGCCTTGGCGGTGTCGAGCGTCAATTGCGCCTGGCGCAGATCGGTGCGCGGTGCGATCCCACCGTTGAGGCGCTTTTGCGTCAGCTCGACACTCTTTTGCGCGCTCGCCGCAGTGTCCTGCGCAATCTTGAGCAGGCTCTTGTCCGATGCATAGGCCAGCCAACCGTCGGCGATGTCGCCGATCATCGTCAGCCGCGTCGCGCGTGCAGCCGCTTCGGTCGCGAAATAGCTGTTGAGCGCGCGGTCGCTTTCCGAGCGGATGCGGCCGAACAGGTCGACCTCGAACGCGTTGATGCCGATATTGGCGTCGAAGCTCGATTTCGATCCGGTCGATCCCTGGCCCCCGCGGAAGGTAGCGCCGGCACTGGCGTCGACCTCGGGAAACAATTCGGCACGCTGAATGCGGAACTGGCCACGCGCCGCGGCGATGTTGGCGGCGGCGACGCGCAGGTCGCGATTGTTCGCCAGCGCCTGGACGATCAGCGCCTGCAACCGCGGATCGCGAAAGATGTCCTGATAGCGCACCGTTGGCAGCGTCGCCTCGCTGTTGCGCAGATACGCATCGCCGACCGGCCAACTCTGCGGCACCGGCGCTGCCGGGCGGACATATTTGGGCGCCATCGAGCAGGCGGTCAGGCTCGCCATCATCGTCACGGCGGTCAGCTTGCGGATCATGCCGTCGCCTCCGGTTCGGCCGGCGGCGGGGCCGGATGCTCGTGGTGGAGGTGTTTCAGCGCATCGCGCGCCGTGCGGCGGACCAGCACGAAGAACAACGGGATGTAGAACACCGCCAGGATCGTCGCGGTCAGCATGCCGCCGATCACCGCGGTGCCGATCGCGACGCGGCTGTTGGCGCCGGCACCGGTCGCGATCGCCAGCGGCAGCACGCCGAAGATGAAGGCGAAGCTGGTCATCAGGATCGGGCGGAGACGGATGCGCGCGGCTTCCAGCGCGGCCTCGATCACGCGCTTACCCGATTTCTCCGCCTGTTCGGCGAATTCGATCATCAGGATCGCGTTCTTGGCCGCGAGCCCCATTGTCGTCAGCAGCCCGATCTGCAGATAGACGTCGTTTTGCAGTCCCCGCAGCGTCACCGCGAACACCGATCCGACCAGCCCGAGCGGAATGATCAGCAGCACCGCGATCGGGATCGTCCAGCTCTCGTACAGCGCGGCCAGGCACAGGAACACGACCAGCAGCGACAGGCCGTAGAGGATCGGCGCCTGGCCCGAGGACAGACGCTCCTGGTACGACGCGCCACTCCATTCGATCGAGGTGCCGGGGATCTTGGCCGCCATTTCCTGGATCCGCTTCATCGCGTCGCCCGAGCTCTTGCCCGGCGCCGACTGGCCGGAGATTTCGTACGAGGAAATGCCGTTGAAGCGGCTGAGCGAGGTCGGCGCGTTCGACCAGGAGATCGTCGCGAAGGAGGAGAAGGGGACCATCTGTCCGCTCGCGCCGCGAACATACCATTTGGCGATGTCTTCGGGCGACGAACGATAGGGCGCGTCGCCCTGGACATAGACGCGTTTGACGCGGCCGCGGTCGTTGAAGTCGTTGACGTAACTGCCGCCCCAGGCGGTCGACAGCGTCGCGTTGACGCTGGCCTGGGTCAGCCCGAGCACTGACAGTTTCTGCGCGTCGGTGTCGACCTTGAGCGTCGGCTGGTCGGGCAAGTCGCTGGGGCGCACCGCGGCCAGCGTGGGGTCGGCGCGCGCATCAGACAGCAACTTGTCGCGCGCCGCCCGGAACTGGTCGCGAGTCAGGCCGCCGGTATTCTCCAGCTCGACGGTGAAGCCCGACGATTGGCCGAGGCCGCGCACAGCCGCTGGCACGGTCGCGTAGAATTCGACGTCGCGTAAGGCACCCAGCGCCTTGGTCGCGCGGTTGGTGATCGCGTCGGCGCCGTTCTCGCTGCCCTTGCGCTCGCTCCAGTCCTTCAGCGCGACGAAGCCGCGGCCGGCATTCTGGCCACCGCCACCGCCGCCACCACCGCCGCCCGAACCGGCCACGCTCAAGATGGCGGCGGTGTTCTTGCCTTCGGTCTTGAGGAAATAATCCTCGATCGTCTTCTGCGCTGCCTGGGTGCGGTTGATCGTCGCGCCGGCGGGCAGATTGAACTGGATCTGCGCGAAGCCCTGATCCTCGGTCGGCAGGAAGCCGGTCGGCAACCGCACGAACAGGATGACCAGGATCGCGATGACGCAGGCATAGATCGTCAGGAACAACCATTTGCGATCGACCACCCTGGCCACCCGCTCGGTGTACCAGTTCACCATCCGCTCGAAATTGGTGTTGAACCAGTCGCGCGCTTTTTCGGTGTGGCGATAGACCCAGCCGTCGTGATGCTCCTCTTCCTTGCGCTTGAGCAAGGTCGTGGTCAGCGCCGGCGTCAGGATCAGCGCGACGACCACCGACAGCACCATCGCCGACACGATCGTCAGCGAGAATTGGCGATAGATCACGCCGGTCGATCCGCCGAAGAACGCCATCGGCAGGAACACCGCCGACAGGACCAACGCGATCGCGACCAGTGCGATCTGGATCTCACTCATCGACTGGATAGTGGCATCGCGGGGGGACATCCCCGGATTCTCCTCCATCACGCGCTCGACATTCTCGACCACGACGATCGCGTCGTCGACCAGCAGGCCGATCGCCAGCACCAGCCCGAACAAAGTCAGCGTGTTGATCGAGAAGCCCGCCACTGCGAACACGCCGAACGTGCCGAGCAGCACGACCGGCACCGCGATCGTCGGGATCAGGGTCGCGCGCCAGCTCTGCAGGAAGACGAACATGACGATGACGACCAGCACGATCGCCTCGAACAGCGTCTTCACCACGTCGTTGATCGACAGTTTGATGAAGGTCGTCGAATCGTTGGGGAAATCGTAGGCGAAGCCCTGCGGGAAGTTCTTCGACTGGTTCTCGATCTCTTTCTTGACCAACTCGGCGGTGGTCAGCGCGTCGGCACCCGGCGCCAGGCTGACCGCGATGCCCGCGCCGGGGTGACCGTTGACGCGGCTGATCGAGGCATAGCTTTCCGCGCCGAGTTCGATCCGCGCGACATCGGCCAGCCGCACGGTCGATCCGTCGGGCTGGGTCTTGACGACGATATTGGCGAATTGCGCGGGGGTCGACAGGCGCGACTGTGCCGTGACGGTCGCGTCGAGCATCTGGTCCGGGCCGCTCGGCACCGCGCCGACCTCGCCCGCCGCGACCTCCGCATTCTGCGCGGTGATCGCGGTGGTGATGTCGGCGGGGACCAGGCTGTAGCTCTGCAGCTTGTCGGGATTGAGCCAGATCCGCATGCCATATTGCGCGCCGAACACATTGGTGTCGCCGACACCCGGAATGCGCCCGATCGTGTCCTGCAGGTTGGACACCAGATAGTCCGAGACGTCGATATTGGTCTTCTGGTCGGTGGTGTCGTAGATCGCCGCGATCAGCAGGAAGTCGGGGTTCGACTTGGTCACCGTCAGGCCCTGTTGCTGGACCTGCTGGGGCAAGCGGCTCAGCGCCTGCTGCACCTTGTTCTGGACCTGAACCTGCGCGATGTCGGGGTTGGTGCCCTTCTGAAACGTCGCGCTGATCGTCACCTGGCCGCGCGACGACGAATTCGAGCTGAAATAGAGCAGCCCGTCGATCCCCGTCAGCTGCTGTTCGATCACCTGGGTGACGCTGTTCTCCAGCGTGACCGCCGACGCGCCCGGATAGGTCGCGCGGATGTTGACCTGCGGCGGCGCCACGTCGGGGAATTGCTCGACCGGCAGCGTGAAGATGCTGCCCAGGCCGACCAGCATGATGATGATCGCGATGACCCAGGCGAAGATCGGCCGGTCGATGAAGATGCGCGACATGGGCTCAGCCGCCCTTGCCGGTGCGCTTGCCCCCTTGCGGCACCCCGATCTTCTGCGGCGAGCCGGCGGGTACCGCCTTGACCGGCTGGTTGGGCTTCAGCTTGCCAATCCCTTCGGTGATCACCTTGTCGCCCTGTTTCAGGCCGCCGGTCACCACCCAATTGATACCAACCGTGCGCGACGTGGTGACATTGCGCGGGATCGCCTCGCTGTCGGCGCTGAGCACATAAACCTGGGCATTGCCCTGGGGATCGCGCGTCACCGCGGTCTGCGGGATCAGGAACGCATTGGGGTCGCTCGCCTGGGCGAAGTCGGCGCGGACGAACATGCCCGGCAGCAACAGCCCCTGCGGATTGGGGAAGCGCGCGCGCAAATTCACCGTGCCGGTGGTCGGATCGACCGTGACTTCGGAGAATTCGACGCTGCCGACATAGCCATAGTCGCTGCCATCCTCGAGCTTCAGATGGACTTCGGCCTTGGTCGGCACCGCCCCACCGCCGGCGAGCGCGCGGCGCAGGCGCAATAGGTCGGCGGAGCTTTGCTGGATATCGACATAGATCGGGTCGAGCGCCGAGATCACCGCCAGCGGATCGGTCTGGTTGTTGGCGACCAAGGCGCCTTCGGTGAACAGCGATCGGCCGATTTTGCCGCTGATCGGCGCGGGCACGGTGGTGAAACGCAGGTTGATCTTCGCGGTGTCCAGCGCGGCGCGGTTCTGGGCGACCGCGGCTTTGGCCTGGCGCGCCGCGGCGGCGGCGTCGGTGTAATCCTGCGCCGCGACTGCTTGCTCCTTGGCCAAGGGGGCGTAGCGATCGGCCTTGATCTTGGCTGCCTCGGCGCTCGCCTGCGCGCTGGCCAGATTGGCGGCGGCCTGGTTGGTCGCCGCGCGATAGAGGCTGGGGTCGATCTGATAGAGCGGCTGGCCCTTCTTGACGAACGACCCTTCGGTGAAGAAGCGCTTGCGAATGATGCCCGATACCTGCGGCCGGACCTCGGACGTCTGATAGGCATTGGTCCGCGCGGCGAGTTCGGTCACCATCGGGACGCTGGCCGGCTGGATGACGATATAGCCGACCTCGGGCGTGCCTTGCTGGCCGCGCCGGCCACCCTTCGCTTCATTGTCGCGCGCGCCGCACGCGCTCAGCGCGAACAAGCCGATCGATAGGGCGGCAAGGGCGGATCGCGCCACCCGACGATGGGGAAGTAGAGGCATGGGCGGCTGATGGTTTCCCGATCGGTGCGTGTCAAACACCGCTTTGTCGCAAATTTTATCAGTCGCGAACCCGCAACACGCTATTTCGTTGCGATCAGGATTCGCGTTTGCGCGGTCTTCGCGCCCGACAATTGCACAATATAGGTGCCCGGTTGCAGCGCGAAGTCGACGATCTTGCGGATCCCCGAACAGGGCGCGCCTTCCATATGCGCGACCGAAGTCAACGACTTGCCGTCGCGCACCAGGTCAATCCACGCGCCATTCTGCAACGCCACGCGATAGGTGCCCGCGGTCGCCACGGTGACGTGATAGACGCCGCCGAAGGTGCCCGCGGCGGGCTTGCGTTCGAGCGGCAGCGGGAAGGTGACGCTGTCGATCGGTTCGAGCGTCAGCGCGATATTCTTGCCCGGTGCGATCACGTCGCCGGTCATGCCCGGCGCCACGCTCCAGGCTTCGAGTCCGGCCGGCGGCGCGACGGTGGCGGTGCAGACGGGCGCGGCGGTGGCGGGTGCCGCCTGCAGCAACAGGACGGCGAACAGGCTGGCTATCATCGCGCGCGACTCCGGATCGTGGAGCGAGTTGCCCTAGATCGCTGCCGAATAGCGCGCAAACAAATCGGCGATCGAGATGTCGAAATGCGTGTTCATCTCGGACACCGCCGCCGCCGTGTCGCGGTTGGCGATTGCCTCCGCCAGGCGGCGATGCTGCTCGATGACCATCGCCCGCTGCTCGGCGGTGGTGCGGGTGTGCCAGGCGGTGGGCACGGCGATGGTCATCAGCGATTCGAACGAACGGATGATGGTGTAGAACAGCACGTTGCCGCTCGCCTTGGCGATCGCCTGGTGAAAGGCGATGTCGTGGCGGGTCAGTTCGTCGAGATCGTCGCCATGCGCCGCCATCGCCTGGGCATGGCCGATGATCGCGCGCGCTTCCGCATCGCTGCGCCGGATCGCGGCGAGTTCTGCGGCGCGCAATTCCAGCGTGCGACGGACATCCCAGATCTCGTTGACGGTGACTTGCGCGGTGGCGACGGCGTGGTCGAGCGAGGTCGACAGCACCGACCCGTCGATCGCCGCGACGCGCGCCTTGCGGCCGTTGCCGACATCGATCTGGTGCAAGGCGGCCAGGGTCGAAAAGGCTTCGCGCATCACCGCTCGGCTGACGCCCAATTGTTCCGCGAACGCGCCTTCTCCGGGCAACGTGTCGCCGACCTTCAGGTCGTTGTCGCGGATATGGTCGCGCACGCAGCAGACCGCGCGATCGACCAGAGACCCGCCTTCGATGGCGCGTACCCTCTCGCTCATGCGGCAAGACGATGCGCATGATGACGCCTCGGCGCAACCCCGTGGCGGCACGGAGACCCTCGAAAGCCGATGACGATCAACAAGGCGGACAGCGGCAACGGCCCTTGCGCGCTGGCGAGGTTGCGCGGGGACTGGCGCCATCCGGCGAGCGCCTGCTTGGGCGCCGCGAGACGCGCCGCTATAGGATACCTCGTGCGCTCGGGGTGCAAAAGGGAAATAGATGACGCGATCCAGAGGTCTCGGCGCCATTCTTGCTATCATAGGCAGCGCGTTCCTCGCGGGATGCGCGACGCCGATGAGTGCGCCGCGATCGGCGGTCGTCCTGCCGCCACCGCCGGTCCATGCCAATGGTCAGGTGCTGTGGGGCATCGTCAACGGCAAATGCGTCCCCGATCAGCAGGCGAGCGGCAAGCCCGATCCCTGTACCGAGGTGTCGATCGGTAACGGCGTCGACACAGGCTATGTCGTGCTCAAGGACCGCGTCGGCGTCAGCCAGTATCTGGTCATGCCGACGCGGCTGATCACCGGGATCGAGGACGCGCAATTGCTCGCGCCCGGCGCGACCAATTATTTCGATCCCGCCTGGCGCGTGCGCCGGCTGGTCGACCAGCGGCTCGGCACGACGTTGACTCGCGACGATGTCGGGATCGCGGTCAACTCGATCTACGGGCGGTCGCAGGACCTGCTCCACCTGCACGTCGATTGTCTGCGCATCGATGTCCGCGACGATCTCCACCGGCGCCTCACGACGCTTGGCCGAGGCTGGTCGGCACCGATCACGCTCGCCGGCCATGGCTATTACGCGTTGCGCATCGATGGCGACGACAGCGTGCCGACCGACCCGTTCACCGCCTTGGCCAAGGGATTGAAGGTGCCGCCAGCCGAGATGGGCGCCTGGACGCTGGTGCTGGCGGGCGCGACCTTCTCCGATGGGCCGGGATTCGTGCTGCTTGCGGCGCGCGCCGACCCGGCGGCGGATTATGACGGGTCAGGCGAAAGCCTGCAGGACCATCAATGTGCCGGGCACGTCGCACGGGGCTGATCGCTCGCGGGCGCACGCGTTGACCCTCCGCACCTATTATGGCACGCATAGTGCCAATAAATGGAGCGAGAGGGTGCCATGGAAGTGCTGAGAACGCCGGACGAGCGCTTCGTCGACCTGGCTGATTATCCCTTCGCGCCGCATTATCTCATGGTGACCGATGCCGACGGCACCGACCTGCGCATCCATTATGTCGATGAGGGGCCGCGCGACGCGGCGCCGATCCTGCTGATGCACGGCGAGCCGAGCTGGTCGTATCTCTACCGCAAGTTCGTCCCCGATCTGGTCGCGCGCGGACATCGCGTGATCGCGCCCGATCTGATCGGCTTCGGTAAGTCGGACAAACCGGCGGCACGGACCGATTACACCTATGAGCGTCACGTCGCCTGGATGAGCGATTGGCTGATAGCGCTCGACCTGACCGATATCACCCTGTTCTGCCAGGATTGGGGCGGGCTGATCGGGCTGCGGCTGGTCGCGGCGTTTCCCGATCGCTTCGCACGGCTGGTCGTGTCCAACACCGGGCTGCCGGTCGGGACCGGATCGTCCGAGGGGTTCGATGCCTGGCTGGCGTTCAGCCAGAACGTGCCGCAATTTCCGGTCGGCTTCATCGTCAACGGCGGGACCACACGCGACCTCACCGCCGCCGAGATCGCGGCCTATGACGCGCCATTCCCCGACGAAAGCTACAAGGAAGGTGCGCGCCAGTTTCCGGTTTTGGTGCCGATCACGCCCGATCACGCTTCGATCGCGGAGAACCGCGCTGCCTGGGCCGTGCTCGAGCGCTTCGAACGGCCGGTGTTGACCGCATTCGGCGACAAGGATGCCGTGACCAAAGGCGGGGAACGCGCCTTCATCGAGCGCGTGCCCGGCGCGCGCGGTCAGCCGCACCAGATCATCGCCGGGGGCGGTCACTTCATCCAGGAGGATGCGCCCGCGGAATTGTGCGCCCTGATCGACGATCTCATCCGCGCCGATACGGGCGTCGCGGCGTGAAGGTCGTCAACGAGCTGTTCCCGCCTGCGGAAATTTAACCGATCGGCAGCCGCGTGAACTCCACCCCGCGCGATCCGGGGAGCAGGCTGAACATCATCCCGTCTTCGCCGACCAGGATCGGCCCGTCATAGAGAAGCCGCGCGTCGCCCAGGAACGCCGGATACATCATCCGCGATGGTAGTTGCGGGATGACATGGCTGAACACCACGAAGCGCACGCCCGCCGCTTGCGCCTCGCGCGCGACCGCTTCAGGCGAGGCGTGATAGCTCAAGATGTCGCGTGTGATCTGCGCGGTGCCCTTGATCCCACGCCGGGTCAGCGCCGCGGTCGTGAGCTTGACGAGCTCGGGCTGCAGTCCTTCGTGGACCAGCAGGTCGGCGCCGCGCGCCGCCGCGACTAAGGCAGTGCTGGTCGTCGTATCGCCGCTCAACACCGCCGACCGGCCCTTATAGTCGAAGCGATAACCGACCGCCGGGTCTACCGGCCCGTGATCGACGCGGAAGGCGGAGACGCGCAGGCCGTCGCGCTCGAACACGACCACGCTGTCGTTCGATCCGCGCGGCGGGATGGCGAAGGGCCGGGCGACCCCGCCGGCGCCCGACGGCGGCGCGATCACCGGGCCGTGATGCGCGGTGCGATAGCCCGAATCGAGCGCATAGCCGGCGTCGAACCCGGCGACCACGCGCTCGACGCCGGGCGGGCCATAGATTGGCAGCGGGCTGGTTGCGGCATTGCCGGTCCAGCGCAACAGCATCATCGGGCCCAGGCCATCGATATGATCCGAATGGAAATGGGTCAGGAAGATGCCGTCGATCCGGCCGTTGGGTATCCCCATCAGGACGATGTTGCGCGCGCCGCCTTCGCCCGAATCGACCACGAAGATGTGCTTGCCCGCGATGATTATCGTGCAGGCGCCGGCACGCGTCGGGTCGGGCAGCGGAGATCCGGTCCCGCACAAGCCGACATGCAGCCCATCGCTCAGCGCGGCCGTCCGGTCCAGCCCGGCGCGCTCGTCGAGCGCCGCGCCCAGCATCATCGCGCCCGCTTGCCGCTGGAACGATGCCATGCCGATGACTGCCGCCAAAGCCACCGCGATTGCGGCGACGATCCGTTTCCGCATCCCCTTCTCCCTATGCCGGAAGGATGCGCGCATCTTTTGGCATTATCAATGCCGAAACATTGCGCTGCACGTTGCGGGTGTTACAATGCGCAAAACAGGGGAGGGGTCGGATGCGCACTATCGTTCGCGTTGTCGTGGGTCTGGTCGGGCTGTTCAACATCGTGCTGGGGCTCGGCTTCCTGCTCGACCCGGCGCAAGCGGGATTGCGCTTTTTCCTGACCTCGTTGGGGACGCAGGGAATGGCGACGATGCGCGCCGATTTCACCGCCTTCTTCGTCACCGGCGGCGTCTTCGCGCTGGTCGCTGCGTGGCGGGCATGGCGCTCGCCGCTGCTCGTCCCGCTGTCCTTGTTGTCGATCGCCATCGTCGGCCGCATGATCAGCCTGGTCGCCGACGGGGCGCCGACGATCGCGTTCACGCCGATGGCGGCTGAAGCGATCATGATTGCACTGCTGGCCTGGGGCTGGCGCACGTTCGACGCGGAGCCGCGGCAATGAAGACATGGGCCAAGTGGACGCTCGGCACGGTCGGCGTGATCGGCTTGGCGGGGTTCGCTGCCAAGGATTACGTCTTTCTCCATTTGCCGGGATGGATCGCGCCGCGCGTCGCCGACAACCGTCCGGTCAAATGGCAGCCCGGTCCCGCGACCGCCGCGGTGCCGGCGGACAAACGGCCGCCCAATATCGTGCTGATCGTGGCCGACGATCTCGGCTATAACGATATCAGCTTCAATGGCGGCGGGGTCGCCGGGGGCTTGCTCAAGACGCCCAATATCGATGCCCTGGGCCGCGGCGGCGTGAGCTTCGCCGACGGTTATGCCGGCAATGCGACCTGCGCGCCCAGCCGCGCGGCGCTGATGACCGGGCGCTATCCCACGCGCTTCGGCTACGAATTCACGCCCGCGGAAGTTCACCCGCCGGCCTGGTTCCCCTCCCGCCTGATCCGCACCGACGCCGCGTTTTCGCGCAACATCGCCAACTTCAAGACCGATTGGGAACACAAGACGATCTTCGACGAGGATGCCGCGCGCGCGCCGGCGACCACCGCCGACAAGGGCGTGCCGGGCAGCGAGATCACCATCGCCGAATTGCTCCGGACACGCGGCTATCACACCGTGCATCTCGGCAAATGGCATCTCGGCGACGGCAAGGGCATGCGGCCCGAGGAACAGGGGTTCGACGAAAGCCTGGGCTTCATGATCGGCGGGCAGATGTATTTGCCCGAGAACAGCCCCGACGTCGAAAACTCGAAACAGGATTTCGACCCGATCGACAAATTTCTCTGGGCCAACCTCCCGTTCAGCGTGCAGTATAATGGCGGCGAGCGGTTCCGGCCGGCGCGCTACATGACCGACTATCTGACCGATCAGGCGGTCGCCGCGATCGGCGCCAACCGCAACCGGCCGTTCTTCCTCTATCTGGCGTATAACGCGCCGCACACGCCGCTTCAGGCGCTCAAGGCCGATTACGACGCGCTGCCGCAGATCGCCGACCATCGATTGCGCGTCTATGCCGCGATGATCCGCGCGCTCGACCGCGGCGTCGGCCGGGTGATGGCGACGCTCAAGGCGCAGGGGCTCGACCAGAACACGTTGGTCATCTTCACCAGCGACAATGGCGGCGCGCATTATATCGGGCTGCCCGACATCAATCGTCCCTATCGTGGCTGGAAAGCGACCTTCTTCGAAGGCGGCGTCAAGGTGCCGTTCTTCATGCGCTGGCCGGCGAAAATCCGTCCGGGCACCAGTATTGCGGGGCCGGTCAGCCATTTCGATATCTTCTCGACCGCCGGCGACGTCGCGGGCGCGGCGCTCCCCAAGGACCGCGTGATCGACGGCGTCGACCTGATGCCGTTCGTCGAGGGCAAGCGCACCGGTGCGCCGCACAACACGTTGTTCTGGCGCAGCGGGCCGTATCGCGTGGTGCGCGACGGCGACTGGAAGTTGCAACTGCTCGATTTGCCGCATGTCGCGTTGCTCTACGACATGAAGACCGACCCGACCGAGCGGCGCGACGTCGCCTCGCTCCATCCCGACGTCGTGGCGCGGCTCAAGGGGCTGATTGCCCTGCACGATCGCGACAGCGTAAAGCCGGCCTGGCCGTCGCTGATCCGTACGCCGATCGCGATCGATCTGCCGCTCGGTACCAAGCCGCGCGCTGGCGAAACCTATATTTACTGGTCGAACTGATGAACCCACCCGACGTCATGGCCCCAGACGGCCGCCGCCGCCGCTCCCAGAACAGCCGCAATGCTATCGTCGCGGCGATGCTCGAACTGGTCGCCGAGGGGCGGATCACGCCGAGCGCCGAGGAGGTGGCGTCGCGCGCCAAAGTCGGCCTGCGCACGGTGTTCCGGCACTTCACCGACATGGAAAGCCTCTACGCCGCGATGACCGGGCGGCTGGCCGAACATTATGAGATGTGGCTGATCCCGTTCGATTCGACCGAGTGGCAAGGCCAGCTGATCGAGGCGATCGAGCGACGGACGGCGACCTACGAACGCCTGTTGCCGTTCAAGCGCGCGGGCGACGCGCATCGCCACATGTCGCCGGCGATCCAGGCCGAACATGCCCGCATGCTGGGGATGATGCGGCAGCGGCTGCGCTCGTTTCTGCCGCGCGCGATCACCGAGGACGAGGCGCGGTTCGAGACGATCGACCTGATGTTGAGCTTTGAGGCGTGGCAGCGGCTGCGCGACGAGCAGGGTCTGTCGATCGACCTGGCGCGCCGGATCGTCCTGCGCGAAGTGCTGCGGCTAGCGGGGGTGGAGGGTTCCGGCCCTGCGGCTTAAAGCGGGAGCCTCTAGGTTGGGTCGTATTCGTCATCCCCGCGGAATCCTCCCGTCACCCCAGGGCACCCTCCCGTCACCCCAGCGCCCCTCCCATCACCCCAGTGCCCCTCCCGTCACCCCAGCGAAAGCTGGGGTCTCTGGCGGTGACGCAAGGCCGCTTGAGATCCCAGCTTTCGCTGGGATGACGAGTTTGGGGAATGGATCGGTTCAACAACAGCGGCCAGCTTGGGCTCCCGGCCTAGCCCTCGCCGTCCAGCGCGCGCTGCATATATATTGTATCCAATATCCGACCGAACTTGCGGCCGACGCCGATCATCCTGCCAGCGTGGACGAACCCGCATTTGGCGTGAAGCGCGACCGAGGCTGGCTCGCCGCCACCGATGACCGCGATCATCTGGCGAAATCCCGCCTGGCGCGCCGCCTCGACCAGCGCGGGCAGCAAGCGCGATCCGATCCCCCGGCCGAGCTGGTCGGGCGCGAGATAGATGCTGTTCTCGCAGGTCTCGGCATAAGCCGGCCGGTCGCGGAATTGGGTGGCATAGGCATAGCCGACCACGGCGCCGTCCCGCTCGGCGACCACGAACGGCCATCCGCGCGCGGTGATCGACGCGATCTTCTCGCGCCACGCCGCGACCTCCGGCGGTTCCGTGTCGAACGTCGCGGTGCCGTGCAGCACATGGTGGGCATAGATCGCCGCGATCGACGCGGCGTCGTCGGGCCGAATGGGACGGATGCAAAGCTCGGTCATGGCCGCAACCTCGCAAGCCATCGCGGCCGACGCAACCGGGTGGCGCCGCGCTTTTCGAATTTTTGCGATCATCGCCCTGCCGAAGAATAAGCTCTCAACACCGTATTCTGCTGGATGCGATTCCGTATCGCTGCGATACATGCCTCGGATGCGATGAACTGCTTGCCTGGCGTATTGAGTTCCGATCCGGACCTACCTAAGCAATTACTCTGACGTATTATCAGGGGGTTGTGGTGAAATTGGTATTTCCTTTCCAAGGTATATCTCTCAACCATTTGATCCGCTTAGATTTTTTACCAGATTTCCGGCGACTGATTCCGCAGCCGAATTCGGTAGCATAATGCGCATCATCCTTATCGAAGGGGATGCGCGATCTCGCGCCGTGCTGCACGAATGCCTGCAGCGTGAGGGATTCGACGTCGAAGCGATCGCATCGCCGCTGGAATTCTATCGCTCCATGGCAACGAGCGGCTGCGATATCGCTGTCGTCGACGCCGATCTTGCCGAAGGGGCAGGGCTGGATATTCTGTCCTGGCTGCGCGGGATGGGAAATATCGGCATCATCGCCCTGAGCACCGGAAACGAGGCGCGCAATCGCATCGCGTGCTTCGAGAGCGGGGCGGACCTCCATTTCACTAAGCCGGTCGATGGCGAAGAGCTGATCCACGGCTTGCGCAACCTGCTCCGCCGCCTCGCCCTTAACGGGGGCGCGCGTGCGGCACCCGCCGCGTCGTCCGATTGGTTCTTCGATACCAACCACTGGAGACTGCAGGCGCCGAACGGGCCGTCGGTGAAGCTCAGCGCGGTCGAGGCGAAATTCGTCCGGCGCCTGCTGACCCAGACGGGAACGGTCGTCTCGCGCGCGGAATTGCGTGCTGAACTCGGTTATGCGGACGATGCGGTCGGGGACAAGAATCTCGACGCCGTGATCCGCCGATTGCGGCGCAAGATCGAAGGCGCCACCGGCTCCCCCGCGCCGATCCAGACGGTGCACGGGCAAGGCTATCTCTTCTCGGCCCAACTCCGATTGGACAGGCGCCGCGCGCTCGAGCGTTAGCCTGGGCTGCGAATAGCACGCGACCGCGGCCACTTTGGAGCGAACTGTCGGAGCGAGCTGTCGTAGTCGGGCATCACATTTAGCCGTCATGCCGGGCTTGTCCCGGCATCCACCGTGCAGGTTGGCGCATAGCAAGAGCTTCTTTTCCCGGGCTTGCCGCCTGGTGGCGTTCGAGCGAGATCGTGTCCCCCGGACACGATCTTGGCTTGCCGGGGGCAAGCCAAAGCTCGAACGGGCACAAGGCCGGCATGACGAAAAAGCGGATCGCGCACGACTCCAGACTTTGCATTTCCGCCGACTCGCTTGCCGCGCCGGCCGCGAACATGTCCCCGAACGACAATTGAAACAGTTTCGTTACAACTGTTTACAATCGAAAGTCAGTCGGAATTAGTATCATTCAGTATATTTTCCCATCTAGACGTCGATATCATACTAAATCCGACCAGATTAACTCACTGTTAACTAAGAAAAATCCGTTTAATACCTATTGCATAGCCCAATTTGTCTGCTTAGTCTGGTAGTGCTGACAAAAGGGGTCAGATGGGGTCAAACGTCTAATCCATCTATTGGTGAGGGTGTCGAAGCAACTTCTTGGATGATTATCCAAGTGGGGCGCTTGTGTAACGAAAAGGGGTATTGGTGTGATCAAGCAATTCAGGGCAGTTTCTGCCCTTTCCCGCCGCGCGACTGTTTCCGGACGGGGCGTGCGGCGCCTGATGCTCGCCACGTTGGGCACCGCCTTTCTGGCGGGTAACGTCGCCGCCACGCCGCAGGCAGCGGCACCGGCCCAACCCGCCAATCCATTCCAGGCCCAGGTCGGCCAGCTCGGCGTGCGCAAATGCGCCAATCTCTTCTCGGCGCTCGGCCAGACGGTCGCGCTCGGCTCCGATTATTCGGGGCAAGTGCAGACCGAGAAGGCAGCGCCGGACGCGCATGGCGTGGTGGGCGTGCTCGGCATGACGTATAAGACCGCCGCCTACAATTCTCAGGCTGCCGGGGTCGTCGTGGCGACGCCGGTCGGCACGAAGTGCGAGGGGCAGCTGGTCCGCGTCGCGCCGTTCCAGCGTGCGTGCAAGGACGTCGTTGCCCTGCTGCCGGCGGGCAGTGTCATCGCGGGCTCGCTGTCCGGTGTGCCGCTCTACAATCTCGGCGGCAATCAGGGTCAGGCGATGCTGATCGCTACCGGCAATGCCTGTGTGGTGGTGACCGTTGCGCGAGGCGCCGACATCGGGTGATCCCGGGAGGGCCGGGATGAGCCAAGGCGCGTCGCTCGGTCCTCTCCAATAGCCGCAATTTGAGTTTCGGAAGTCGTGAAAGCGTCCCCGTGCGTCGGGGCGATGGGGACGCTGTGTGTTCGCTCCGGGCCATCGGCTGAGGTGCCGCGGCCAGTTCAACAAGGGGAAGTGCCATGTCCGGGTATGAGTCGCAGAATGTTCGTCGCACTCGCTTTGCCGCAAACTGGGTCGTCGGCGCGGAGGGCGCGAGCTGGTCACAGCGGCGGCGCCTGATGGCGGTGCTGCGCCGCGCGCACCGCGTGCTGGGCATCGACCACAAGGACATGGGCGTCGGATCGCTCGGCTTCGGCGGCGGCGCCCGCTCGGTGCTGCTGGCGTCTGCGAGCCCGGCAAGCGTGATCGGCGGCCTGGCCGCGCTCGCCGCGCTCGGCTTGCCCGCGCCGGCATTTGCCCAGACCTCCGTCGGAAACGGCACGGCGTCGGGGCCCCGGAGCATTGCGATCGGAACCACCACCCAGACTGCGACCGCGAGCGGGGCGGATAGTGTCGCGATTGGCAATACGGCAACGGCATCTGGACAGGATTCCGTGGCGGAAGGTCATAATACCAACGCTGCCGCCCAGAACGCCGTCGCCATCGGCTTCCAGGCCGCCGCGACCCAGATCAACTCTGTCTATCTCGGCGCGCGTAGCCTCGCGGGAACCGGAGCGCTTGCGCAGGGGGCCATCGGCATCGGCACCGATGTGACGGCTTCCCAGCTCAATGCGATTGGGATCGGAACTCGCGCGATTTCATCGACACAATATTCGGTGGCAATCGGCCAAGACGCGTCGGCCACAGGCGCCGGCGGGGCCGTGGCGATAGGCGGCGGCGCGACTTCAAGCAACATCAACACTGTCGCGATTGGCGTTGCAGCAAATGCCGCCGCGGCCGGTGCCAGCGCGCTGGGCACCAACGCCCAGGCAACGGGAGGAAATTCCACCGCCGTTGGCGTCGGCTCCACCGCCAGCAATAACTGGGCGTTGGCTGGGGGCTACGGATCGGTAGCTAGCGGCGATTCTTCCCTTTCCCTCGGCCGGGTGTCCGCCGCCACAGGCACTGCCTCCACCGCCGTCGGTAACGGTGCTCAGGCGGCTGGTAACAGTGCGACCGCGCTCGGAGCGCAGGCGACAGCCGTCGGCGGCAGCACGGTTGCGGTCGGTCAGGGCGCTGGCGCGGGATCCACCACCGGCAACGCGAGCTCGGTTGCGGTGGGCATTGCGGCGGGCACGCTCGTCAGCGGCGGACAGAACACCGCTGTCGGCGGGGGTGTCCCCAACGTCTTGAGAGGCGCCGGTTCCGGCGTCACGGGCCAGCGCAACGTCGCCCTAGGCACCGGCGATGGCACTGTCGCCTATGACGCCACGCTCTCCGCTTCCGCGGGCAGCCTGGTCACGGGCACCGACAACGTCGCGATCGGCACCAATGCCGGTATCGGCGTTACCGTCAATAACACTACGTCGATCGGCCACAACGCTCAAGCCAGCCAAGCCAACGCCGCGGCCATTGGCCTTGGAGCGACTGCCAGCGGTGTGAACTCCATCTATCTGGGCGCCCGCACCGGCGCCGGAACAGGCGCCCTTGCCGGGAGCGCGATCGCCATCGGCACGGACGTGACCGCATCCCAGACCGACTCCATGGCAATCGGTCGCCAGAGCACGGCGTCCGGCAACGCCGCCGCCGCGGTCGGGACCGCCGCACAGGCAACGGCGACAAGCGCGGCAGCATTCGGTCCCTCCGCCAATGCTTCGGCCAATTTCGCGTTAGCCCTGGGCAATGGGGCAGTGTCGAGCGGAATCGGCTCCGTTGCCGCAGGTTCGGGAGCGCAGGGCACGGGCACCGCCGCTGTGGCGGTCGGCAACAATTCCAGTGCGACGGCCGCGAACGCTGTGGCGGTCGGCCTCGGCGCGGTGGCGAACTCGACCGATGCTGTGGCGGTCGGCAGGGGCTCGACCGCGACGGGCGGCAAGGCCACCGCCATCGGCGCCGGCAACACCGCGTTCGGCGACGGCGCAGTGGCGATCGGCGATCCGAGCTATGCCAGCGGCACCGGCGCCTTCACTGGCGGCGCCAACAACATCGCCAACAGCGATGGAACGGCGACGGCGACGGCCGCGAACCAGGCCAATGGCGCGGTCGCGATCGGCAATGGCAACAAGGCGGTCGGCCAGGGCAGTGTAGCGCTAGGCAACACCAGCAGTGCGCTTGCGGCGGGCGCGGTGGCGTTCGGCGACTCCGCGATCGCCAACAATGCGCGCGATGTGGCGCTAGGCTCGGGCTCGGTCACGGCGGCAGCGGTGGGAACCGCGAGCACGGTGATCGGCGGCACGACCTATAATTTCGCCGGCACCACGCCGACCAGCACCGTCAGCGTCGGCAGCGGGACCGACCAGCGCACCATCACCAATGTCGCCGCGGGTCGCATCAGCGGCAGCTCGACCGATGCGATCAACGGATCGCAGCTGTTCGCCACCAACCAGGCAGTAGGCGCGCTGGGCCAGGGCTGGACGGTGAGCGCCCAGGGCGCCAACGCGACCAATGTCGGCGCGACCAGCGCGACCGGCAACAGCATCGACCTGAAGAACGGCGACGGCAACATCGTCGTGACCAAGGGCACGGCCAGCAACGACGTCACCTTCGATCTGGCCAACGATGTGACGGTCAACAGCGTGACCGCGGGCGGCACGGTGCTGGGTACCACCGGCCTGACCATCGCCGGCGGCCCGAGTGTGACCACCACCGGGATCAACGCGGCCGGCACGAAGATCACCAATGTCGCGGCGGGCGTGAATCCGAGCGATGCCGTCAACGTCAGCCAGCTGACCTCGTCGACCGGTGCGGTGGTGACTACCGGTCAGAACTTCACCGGCAATGACGCGACCGCCGGCATCGTTCACCGCGACCTTGGCACGGCCTTGACGATCAAGGGCACGGCGACCACGGCGGGCAGCTATTCGGGCGCCAATCTGAAAACGGTGACCGACCCGGCCACGGGGTCGATCAATCTGCAGATGGCGGACGCCCCGGTGTTCACCAGCGTCACCACCGGCAACAGCCTGCTCAACACCAACGGCCTGACCATCGCCGGCGGCCCCAGCGTGACTACCACCGGCATCAACGCGGCCGGCACGACCATCACCAATGTCGCGGCCGGGGTGAACCCGACCGACGCCGTCAATGTCAGCCAGCTGACCACCGCCACCGCTGCGGTGCAGGGGCATTATTATAGCGTCAATGACGGCGGCACGGTGCGCGGCAACTATACCAATAACGGCGCGACCGGTCTGAACTCCGTCGCCTCGGGGCCGAACGCGGTTTCGGCGGCATCGAACAGCGTCGCGATCGGCAATGGCGCCCTCAATCAAAGTTCGGGTGCCGATTTTGGGGCGGTCGCGGTCGGCGGTTCGGCGCGTACCGGCCAGAGCAACGCGACGGCGATCGGTTCGCAAGCCGCAGCGCTCGGCACGAATTCGATCGCGCTCGGGGCGGCGGCGTCCGGAAGCAGCGCCTATGCCATCGCCATCGGCGCGGGGCCAACGACGGGGGCCGGCGCAACCGCTTCAGGAGCCATCGCGATCGGCAGTGGCGGCGGCACCCCGCTCCTGGGGACGGCAGCCTCGGCATCGGGGCAACGCGCCGTCGCCATCGGGCAGAACACGGTTGCCGGTTTCACGAATTCGGTCGCGTTGGGATATAAGGCAACGTCCGGCAGCGCCTCCTCGGTCGCCGTCGGCGATTCCGCCACGACCGGCGCGACCGGCGTGAACGTCGCGATCGGCAATCTGAGCACGGCAACTGCCGGCACCGCCGCCGGCGGCGCGGTGGCGATCGGACGCTCCAACACCGCGTTCGGCGACGGCGCGGTGGCGATCGGCGATCCGAGCTTCGCCAGTGGCACCGGCGCCTTCACCGGCGGCGCCAACAACATCGCCAATAGCGACGGGACGGCGACGGCGACGGCCGCGAACCAGGCCAATGGCGCGGTCGCGATCGGCAACAACAACAAGGCGATCGGCCAGGGCAGCGTCGCGCTCGGCAACGGCTCGACCGCGGGTGCGGCCGGCCTTGCCGGCAATGTCGCGCTGGGCAACGGCGCGATCGCCGCGGCGAGCGCGGGCGATGTCGCGCTGGGCTCGGGCTCGGTCACCGCGACGGCGGTAGGCACGGCGGGCGTGACGATCAACGGCACCAATTATGCCTTTGTCGGCACCACGCCCAGCAGCACGGTGAGCGTCGGCGCCCCCGGCGCTGAGCGGACCGTGACCAATGTCGCCGCGGGCCGCATCAGCGGCAGCTCGACCGATGCGATCAACGGGTCGCAGCTGTTCGCCACTAACCAGGCGGTGGGCGCATTGGGCCAGGGCTGGACGGTGACCGCCCAGGGCGCCAACGCGACCAATGTCGGCGCGAGCAGCGCGACCGGCAACAGCATTGATCTCAAGAACGGCGACGGCAACATCGTCGTGACCAAGGGCACCGCCAGCAACGACGTCACCTTCAACCTGGCGAACGATGTGGCTGTCAACAGCGTGACCGCCGGCGGCACGGTGCTCGGCACCACCGGCTTGACCATTGCGGGCGGCCCCAGCGTGACCACCACGGGGATCAACGCGGGCGGGACGACCATCACCAATGTCGCGTCAGGCGTGAACCCGACCGACGCGGTCAACGTCAGCCAGCTGACAGCGTCGACCGGCGGCGCGGTGGCCGCGGGCCTGAACTTCACCGCCAACGACGCGACCGCCGGCATCGTCCATCGCGACCTCGGCGCGACCCTGTCGATCAAGGGCACGGCAACCACGGCGGGCAGCTATTCGGGTGCCAATCTGAAGACGGTGACCGACCCGGCGACGGGCGCGATCAACCTGCAGATGGCGGACGCTCCGGTGTTCACCAGCGTCACCACCGGCAACAGCCTGCTCAACACCAATGGCCTGACCATCACCGGCGGTCCGAGCGTGACCATCGCCGGGATCAACGCGGCCAACAAGGTCATCACCAATGTCGCGCCGGGGGCGATCAATGCGACCTCGACCGATGCGGTCAACGGCTCGCAACTGTTCGCCACCAGCCAGGCGGCCACTGCCGGCTGGAACGTGACGGCCCAGGGCGCCAACGCGACCAATGTCGGTGTGGCCAGCGCTACGGGCACCAGTGTCGACCTGAACAATAGCGACGGCAACATCGTGGTCAGCAAGACCGCGGCCAGCAACAATGTCGGGTTCAACCTCGCCCCGATCCTGGCGATCGGCACCGCGGTGAATGTCGGCGGCGCGGGCGGTGCCAGCATCACCAGCACCGGCTTCACCACCAATGGCGGCACCGGTCCGAGCCTGACCAATATCGGGATCAACGCGGCCGGCACGACCATCACCAATGTCGCGGCGGGCGTGAACCCGACCGATGCGGTCAATGTCAGCCAGCTGACCGCGTCGACCGGCGGCGTGGTGACCGCGGGCCTGAACTTCACCGCCAACGACGCGACCGCGGGCATCGTCCATCGCGACCTCGGCGCGACCCTGAGCATCCAGGGCACGGCGACCACGGCGGGCAGCTATTCGGGCGCCAATCTGAAAACGGTGACCGACCCGGTGACGGGGGCGATCAACCTGCAGATGGCGGACGCCCCGGTGTTCACCAGCGTCACCACCGGCAACAGCCTGCTCAACACCAACGGCCTGACCATCACCGGCGGTCCGAGCGTGACCATCGCCGGGATCAACGCGGCCAACAAGGTCATCACCAACGTCGCACCGGGCGTGATCAGTGCGACCTCGACCGACGCGGTCAACGGCTCGCAGCTGTTCGCGACCAGCCAGGCGGCGAATGCGGGTTGGAATGTCCGCACCAATGGCGATGCGGCGACCAATGTCGCGCCAGGCGGCACGGTCCAGTTCCTCGACGGACAGAATATCAAGGTCACGCGCACCGGCACCGATATAACGGTCGCCACCAACCCCGACCTGACGGTCAACAGCGTGACGGCCGGCGGGACGCTGCTGAACACTGGCGGCCTGACCATCGCCGGCGGGCCCAGCGTCACTACCACCGGCATCAATGCCGGCAATAAGGTCATCACCAACGTTGCGCCGGGCGCGATCAATGCGACGTCGACCGATGCGGTCAACGGCTCGCAATTGTACGCGACCAACCAGCAGGTGGCGACCAATACGACTGACATCACCAATCTCGGCAACACGGTCAACAACATCAACAATGGCGGCGGTATCAAGTATTTCCACGCCACCTCGACCTTGGCCGACAGCCAGGCGCTGGGCACGGATTCGGTCGCGATCGGGCCGAACGCGGTGGCCAATAACGCCGGCGACATCGCGCTCGGCAACGGTTCGACCACCACGGCGGCGGTGGCGACCGGCGGTATCACGATCAACGGCAGCAATTACGCCTTCGCCGGAACTTCGCCGACCAGCACGCTGAGCATCGGTGCCGTGGGTGCCGAGCGGACGATCACCAATGTCGCGGCGGGACAGGTCAACGGTGGGTCGACCGATGCGGTCAACGGATCGCAGCTGTTCGCCACCAACCAGGCCGTCGATAGCCTTGGCACGAACGTGACCAACCTCGGCAGCACGGTCACCAACCTGGGCAACACGGTCACCAATCTCGGCAATACCGTGACCAGCATCGGCGCCACCGTCACCAACATCACCAATGGCGGCGGCATCAAATATTTCCATGCCACCTCGACCCTGGCCGACAGCCAGGCGCTGGGCACGGACTCGGTCGCGATCGGACCCAATGCGGTGGCCAACAATGCCGGCGACATCGCGCTCGGCAACGGCTCGACCACCACGGCGGCAGTGGCGACCGGCGGCATCACGATCAACGGCACCAATTACGCCTTCGCCGGAACCTCACCGACCAGCACGCTGAGCATCGGTGCCGTGGGTGCCGAGCGGACGATCACCAATGTCGCGGCGGGACAGGTCAATGGCGGGTCGACCGATGCGGTCAACGGATCGCAGCTGTTCGCCACCAACCAGGCGGTCGACAGCCTCGGCACGAACGTGACCAATCTCGGCAATACGGTCACCAACCTCGGCAACACCGTCACCACGCTCGGTAACACCGTGACCAGCATCGGGGCGACCGTCACCAACATCACCAATGGCGGCGGCATCAAATATTTCCACTCCACCTCGACGCTCGCCGACAGCCAGGCGGTAGGCACCAACAGCGTCGCGGTCGGGCCGCAGGCTGTGGCCAACAACACCGACAGTATCGCGATGGGCAACAATGCGGTGGCGAGCGTCGATGGCTCGCTCGCGCTGGGCAGCGGGTCGCTCTCCGATCGCGCGCTCGCCCCTTCGATCGGCGCCATTCCGGCGGGGCTGGGCTTCGTGCCCTATAATACCAGCGATGCCACGCTGCTCGGGGCGGTGTCGGTCGGCAATTCGACGACCGGCGAATATCGCCAGATCATCAACGTCGCCGACGGTACCGCGGCGAATGACGCGGTGACGCTCCGCCAGCTTCAGGGCGCGATCGGATCGGTGTCGGTCACCTCGACCAAATATTTCCACGCCAATTCGGTGGCTTTGGACTCGCTGGCTGTCGGGGTCGACTCCGTGGCCGTGGGACCGACTACGGTGGTCAATGGCGACAATGGCGTCGGCATCGGCAATGGCGCGGTAGTCGATCAGACCGCGCCCGGCGGCACCGCGATCGGCCAGAATGCCCGGGTCTCGCGAGCCGACGGTATCGCGCTCGGCACCAACTCGGTCGCCACCGGAATCCAGTCGATCGCGATCGGACCCGGCGCCAATGCAAGCTTCGCGGGCAGCGTCGCGCTCGGTGCGGGCGCGGTGACGACGGTGGGATCGCGGATCGGCTATTCCGCTTATGGCCTAGGCACGCCGCAAAGCTCGGCCGGCGAAGTCTCGGTCGGCGCGGCGGGCGCCGAGCGCCAGGTCACCAACGTCGCGGCGGGTTCGGCGCCGACCGATGCGGTCAATGTCAGCCAGCTCAACCAGGTCGCGCAGAACACCGCCACGTCGCTGGGCGGCGGCGCGTCCTACAATCCCACCACCGGCGCCTATACCGCGCCGAGCTACGCGGTCGGCGGCAACACGTACAACAATGTCGGCGATGCGCTGGGCGCGCAGAACACCCAGATCACCAACCTCGACAACCGCGTGACCAATATCGCCGGCAGTGTCACCACGGTCGCCAATAACGTCACCAACCTGGGCAACAGCACGGCGGCGGGGCTGGGCGGCAATTCGAGCTACGATTCGAGCACCGGCACCGTCACGACCAACCTGAACGTCGGCGGGAACAATTATACCAACGTCAACGACGCGTTGCAGGCGATCAATCAGACCGCCGGCGCCGGCTGGAATATCCAGGCCAATGGCGGCCCGACGACCAACATCGGGTCGAACGGCACGCTCAACGTCACCGCCGGCTCCAACACCGTCGTGACGCTGAACGGCAACCAGCTCCAGGTCGCGGTGGCCGACAGTCCGACCTTCGCCGGCACGGTGACTGCCAATGGCGGCCTATCCGTGGGGCAGAACACGGTGGTCAACATGGGCGGCAATGTCGTCCGGAACGTTGGCGCGGGTGCCGTGAACGCGGGATCGTCCGATGCCGTCAACGGCTCGCAACTCTATGCGGTGCAGCAGGTCGCGGGCAATTCGGTGCAATATGATGCCGGCGGCAAGTCGGTGACGTTCAACCCCGGCGGCCCGGCGACGGTGCTGAGCAATGTCGCGGCGGGTGTCGCGCCGACCGATGCGGTCAACGTCCAGCAGCTCAACAGCGGTATGGCCAGCACACTGGCCTCGGCCAATGCCTATACCGATATCAAGCTGGCCGGGATCCAATATGATCTCGGGAAGATACAGCGGAATGCCAATGCCGGAACCGCCGGCGCCTTGGCCGCGGCGGGTCTCCCCCAGGCGTTCGAACCCGGTCGCGGCATGCTCGCTTTCGGTGCCGGCACCTATCAGGGCCAGTCGGCCTTCGCGCTCGGTCTTTCGCGGGTGATGGATGACGGTCGCACCATCTTCAAGGCCGGGGTGACCTACGACACCCAGCAGCGGGTCGGTGCCAATGCCGGCTTCGGCATCCAGTTCTGATCCTAGAGCGGCGTGGCCGATTTTGAATCGGACACGCCGCTCTAAACATTTGTGGTCGCATCGCTTTTCGCGGAAAACCGGAACCCACTTTTCCGCGCGATGCTCTAAGGAGGACGCAATGAGACTCAGCTTTCTCACGCTTACTTTTCTCGTCGGTTGCGGTCTTTCGGGCTCCGCGGCGACCGCCAAGGATGCCGCCTCGGCCCCCGTTCCGGTCTATGTGGCGAAGGTCGATCCGGATGCTTTCCCTCACCGGCCGCTGGAGGAAAAGAAGCTGGGCGCGACGGTCAGCCCGGCGGCGGTGCGGATGATCACGCCGGGTGTCGACAAGTTCAGCATCTACCGGTTGATCGGCCCGCCCCATTTCGGCGAGGGCATCACCCGGCGGTGGAATTATGTGCTGTTTTTTCCGGTCGCGCCGGGAAGCCTCGAGCGGGTTCGCTGCCGGATGGAAATCCGCTTCGAGCGGCCGCCTGGCCATTATAGCGTGACCGTGTCCGAGGTGATCTGGCAGGACCAGGCCTGTGCGGACCGGGTTGCAGCCGCGCGCTGATTGGGCGAGAGGCGGCGGCATGCGATTGTTCGGACAGCTCGCCGCCTTTCTGTTGGTCTGTATCGGGGCGTCCGTTTCGGCCCAGACCTTTGGGCCGCCGATCCAGGGCCTGTGCCTGTTGTCGCGCACCGGCGCGATCGGCGCGTCGCGGGCGGGTCAGTCGATGCAGGCGCAGCTCAAGCAGATGCAGGCGTCGCTGTCGGGCGATCTCGCGCAGCGGCGGAACGGCATCGAGCAGCAGCGGCGGCAGCTCGAGGCGCGCCAGAACGCCACCGCGCCGATCGAATATCAGCGGCAAATGGCCGCGCTCGACCAGCAGGCGCGCGAGATCGAGCAGCAGCAGAATGTGCGTTTCATTGCGGCCCAAGAGCGCGGTCAGCAGCAGATCGATCGCGCGCTGAACGAGGCGCTTGGCCGCATCGTGACGCGCAACGTCTGCAGTTTGGTGGTCGAACGCAACAACACCTATGGCTGGAACAACGCCATGGACATCACGCCAGCGGTCACGCGCGAGATGGACGGCCTGGTGCAGACGGTCACGCTCCAGTAGAATGATGCGGCCGCCAAAGGCGTCCGGGTGCGACCCCGTGGCGCTGGACGTTCGGGTGCCGGGTTAGTCCGATTTTTCGCAGCTCAATATCAGCACGCCTTTGCACTTGCATTGAAGGGCAGTAATTCGCTATTTCGCAAATGTGCTAAATAGCAAACCTGCGATCGATCTCGCCGCGCTAAAGGCGATCGCCAGCCCGGTGCGGTTGAAAATCCTTGAATTGTTGAAGGACCCCGTCGCCAATTTCCCGCCTCAGGTCGATGGCGATCTCGTGACCGACGGGGTCTGTGCCGACTTCATCAGGGAGCGGCTCGGATTTGCTCCGGCGACTGCATCGCGGCATCTCGGCCTGCTCGCCGATTGCGGGCTGCTCGTGCCAACCCGCAAGAAAGGCTGGACCTTCTATCGCCGTGACGAGTCGGCAATCGCGGCGTTGGCCGCCGGCCTCGCCGCCGGATTGTGACCTCTCTTATGAATGCCCTCCGCTATCTCCACGTCGACGTATTCGCCGGCCGCCCCTATGCAGGCAATAGCCTGCCCGTTTTCACGGATGCACCCGATCTGACCATGGAGCAGATGCTGGCGATCACGCGCGAGCTCCGGCATTTCGAAGCCATTTTCCTTGCGGAAACGCCGACCCCGGGCACCTATCGCGCGCGCATTTTCGATCTGTTCGCGGAACTGCCTTTCGCCGGCCACCCCATTATTGGCGCGGCATGCGCGCTGCACTGCCATGGCCACCCTGAAGAGGAGCGTCATTGGATCTTCGAACTAGCGGAGCGGACGGTGAGCGTGGTGACGCAGCGCGCGATAACCGGCTTCGCGGCGATGCTGGATCAGGGAGAGGCGGTCTTCCTGGGGGAATGCGATGACCGCGACGACGTGGCGGCTGCCTTCGACCTTGACCCGTCCGATCTCCACCCGCAGTTGCCGATGGTCGTCGTGAGCACGGGCTTGCGGTACCTGATCGTGCCGGTTTCGCCCGGAGCGCTGGAGAAGGCGCGGATCAGAACCGACATTTCCGCGCTGGTGAAGCGGGCGGGCGCGCAATTTGCGGTGCTGTTGGACGAGGCGGCGCTGGAAATCCGCCACTGGAACAACGACGGGATCGTCGAGGACGTCGCCACCGGCAGCGCCGCCGGAACGGTCGGCGCCTATCGCATGCGCTACTGCGATGCCCGATCCGGCGAGATCTTCACGCTGAATCAAGGCAGGTTCTCGGGGCGGCCGAGCGTGATCGACGTCAAGCCGCGCGGAACGGCGGATGCGGTCCATTCCGTTCTCGTCGGCGGCAAGGTCGCCATTGTCGGCCATGGCGTGCTGGAAGTGCTGCCGTGATCGTGCGCCGCTGGAGCGGACGCGTGCCACGCGACAAAGCGGATGCCTTCCGCGACCATATCGGCACGCATCACGAGCTGAGTGGCAAGGCAAGCCAATAGCCGATGACCAATGGCGGCCATGGCCAAATCACTAAGTCAGCAACGCCAGCCGAACAATCTTGCGAGGCCGGCACTCCAACCACCATAATGTCGCAATGGCGATGCACAGGCTTGACATACCGCCCTTCCCGGTAAAGGTAGCGTTACCAAAGTAACGAGGGGATGGCTGGACATGGCCGGCTGGGAAACGTTTTCCGCCGAATTTTTGCCTGCGGACTGGCGGCAAGGTCGCTTTGTCGGCCGCGTGGCGCGTGCCGATGGGCCGAGTCCGGTGCTCGTCGTCGGCGGCATTGCGTATGACATGGCACGCGTGGCGCCGACCGTCTCCGACCTTTTGGCACGGCGTCTGTTCGATCCCGCGGGCGGCGAGCGGCTCGGCGCGATCGAGACGCTCGACTGGCTGAGCCCGATCGACTTGCAGTGCGTCAAGGCAGCCGGCGTGACCTTCGCGGTGTCGACGCTCGAGCGCGTGATCGAAGAGCGCGCGCGTGGCGATGCCGGGGCAGCGGCGGCGATCCGCGATCGTCTTTCCGCGCATGTCGGCGGCGATCTGCGCGCGGTAGTGCCGGGATCGCCCGAGGCCGCCACGCTCAAGGATAAATTGATTGCCGACGGCATGTGGTCGCAATATCTCGAAGTCGCGATCGGTCCCGATGCGGAGATCTTCACCAAGGCGCCGGTGCTGTCGGCGGTTGGCTTCGGCGCGATGATCGGCGTGCGCTCTGATTCGACCTGGAACAATCCCGAGCCTGAAATCGTGCTGGTGGTCGATGCCGGTGGCGAGGTAGTCGGCGCGACGTTGGGCAACGATGTCAATTTGCGCGATTTCGAAGGTCGCTCGGCGCTGCTGCTGGGCAAGGCCAAGGACAATAATGCAGCGTGCGCGATCGGCCCGCTGATCCGCCTGTTCGATGGTGATTTCACGCTCGACGACGTGCGCGCCGCGGCCGTCGACCTGACGATCGAGGGCATGGACGGCTATCGCCTGACCGGGTCGAGCAGCATGGCACAGATCAGCCGTGACCCCGCCGACTTGGTGCGCCAGGCTATGAGCGAGCACCATTATCCCGACGGTTTCGCCCTGTTTCTGGGCACGATGTTCGCGCCGACCCAGGATCGCGATGCGCCAGGCCGCGGCTTCACCCACAAGGAGGGCGATATCGTCACGATTTCGAGCGAAAGGCTGGGGACGTTGGTCAACAAGGTCACCAGCGCAAAGGCGGCGCCGGCATGGTCGTTCGGGATCGGCGATCTGATGCGCAACCTCGCCGCGCGCGGGCTATTGACGCCGCAACCGGTGCTCGCGGAGGCCGCGAACTGATGCTGCAGGCCGCCATCAATAGCGCCCGCGCGAGCTATCCCAGCCTCGCCGACAAGCGCGTGCTGATCACCGGCGGCGCGAGCGGGATCGGCGAAGGCCTGGTCGAAGCGTTTGCCGCCCAGGGTTCGCGGGTCGCCTTTGTCGACGTGCAGGACGATGCGGCGCGCGCGCTGGTCGAGCGGCTCGGCGGGTCCGATGCCGTGCTCTACAGCCGCTGCGACCTGACCGATGTCGATGGGCTCAAGGCGTGCTTCGCGGCGATCGAGGAACAGCTCGGCGGCGTCGACGTCCTGATCAACAACGCCGCCAATGACGACCGCCACAAGATCGACGAGATCACCCCGGCCTATTGGGACGACCGGATGGCGGTGAACCTGCGCCACCAATTCTTCGCCAGCCAGGCGGTCATCCCGGCGATGCGTCGTGCTGGCGGCGGGGCGATCGTCAATTTCGGGTCGATCAGCTGGCATCTCGCTCTGCCCGATCTGCTGCTCTACCAAACCGCCAAGGCGGCGATCGAAGGGCTGACGCGGTCGATGGCGCGGGACCTTGGCCGCGACGGCATCCGCGTCAACGCGGTCATTCCGGGCAATGTGCAGACGCCGCGCCAGGAACGCTGGTATACGCCCGAGGCCGAGGCCGAACTGGTCGCCGCGCAATGCCTCGACGGACGCATCCAGCCCGCCGATGTCGCGGCGCTGGTGCTGTTCCTCGCTTCCGACGATGCCCGGATGTGCACGGGCCACGAATATTTCGTCGACGCGGGCTGGCGGTGACCGGAACGCCCGAGGTCGTCGCCCCGGTCGGGGCAATGCTGGGCGAGGGGCCGGTATGGATCGGGGACGCGCTCTGGTTCGTCGATATCAAGGCGCCGTGCATCTACCGCCTCGGCGGTGATGGCGAAGTCACGCGCTGGGCCGCGCCGGTGCCGATCGGCTGGGTAATGCCGGCCGCCGGCGGCGGGCTGGTCGCGGGACTCAAGACCGGCATCCATCGCTTCGACCCGACCGATGGCAGCTTCTCGGCACGGATCGAAGTCGAACCCGGGCTGCCGGACAATCGGCTCAACGACGCGGTGGTCGGTCCCGACGGTTCCTTATGGTTCGGGTCGATGGACGATAGCGAGGCGCAAGCGTCGGGCCGCTTCTACCGCCTGTCGGGCGGACAGGTCTCGGATACCGGGCTGCGGGCCGCGATCGTGACCAATGGCCCGGCCATTTCGCCCGACGGCGCCACGCTCTACGTTACCGACACGTTCGCGGGAACAATCGCTCAGGCGGATATCAACGACGACGGTTCATTGGGCCCGTTGCGCCCGTTCGTCACCATCGACAAGAGCCACGGCTATCCCGACGGCCCGACCGTCGATGCGGACGGGTGCGTGTGGACCGGCTTGTTCGGCGGCTGGAGCGCGCGGCGTTACGACCCCGCAGGCGCGCTGATCGACACCGTGCGCTTTCCGGTCGCCAATGTGACCAAGATCGCGTTCGGCGGTGCCGACCTGCGGACTGCCTATGCGACCACCGCGAAGCTCGCGCTCGACGCCGCCGCGCTCGACGCGCAGCCGCTGGCGGGGCACCTCTTCGCGTTCGACGCCGGAGTCGCTGGCGTGCCGGTCAACGCCATATCATCATGACAAAAAACGATAACGGGAGAGCAGAATGAACGGGGGAGCGACACGGGCCAATAGCGGCCTCATCGCCATGATCGTCGCGGTGGCGACGATCGGCGGATTGTTGTTCGGCTATGACAGTGGCGCGGTGAACGGCACTCAGCCGGGGCTCAAGGCGGCATTCGGCCTGAGCGAGAGCGGGCTCGGCTTCACCGTCGGGTCGCTGCTGATCGGCTGCTTCATCGGCGCGTTCTTCGCCGGTACGCTCGCCGACCGGATGGGCCGCCGCAACGTGATGCGGATCGCGGCATTGCTGTTCCTGGGCGGAGCGCTGGTCCAGGGCTTTGCCCATCTCCAGCCGATCTTCGTGACCGCGCGGATCATCGGCGGCATGGCGGTGGGCGCGGCGAGCGTCCTCTCGCCCGCCTACATCTCCGAAGTCGCGCCGGCCAATATCCGCGGGCGGATGACGACGGTGCAGCAGATCATGATCATCTCGGGCCTGACCGCGGCGTTCGTGGTCAATTACTATCTCGCCGCCGCCGCCGGCGCGTCGACCGAAAAGCTCGGCGGGCTCGAGGCGTGGCGCTGGATGTACCTGATGCAGGCCATCCCGGCGGCGGTCTTTCTGGCCGCCTTGTTCCTGATCCCGGAGAGCCCGCGCTATCTGGTGTCGAAGGGCCGCGAGGGCGAGGCGGAAGTCGTTCTCACCAGGCTGTTCGGTGCCGATACCGCCGCGACCAAGCTCGCCGAGATCCGCGGCAGCTTCAGCGCCGATCACCGGCCGCAGCTGCGCGACATACTGGATCCTGTGAAGGGCGGCATTCGTCCGGTGGTCTGGGCCGGATTGCTGCTCGCGGTGTTCCAGCAACTCGTCGGGATCAACGTGATCTTCTATTACGGCTCGACCCTGTGGCAACTCGCCGGCTTCACCGAGAATGACTCGCTGCTGATCAATATCGTGTCGGGCGTGGTGTCGATCGGCGCGTGCCTGGTCACCGTCGCCTTGGTCGACCGGATCGGGCGCAAGCCGCTGTTGCTGATCGGCTCGGCGGGAATGGCGGTGACGTTGTTCGGCCTCGTCTATGCATTCAGCCAGGGCTCGCTCGACGCCGCCGGCAAACTCCAGCTGTCGCCGGAACTGGGCACCATCGCGGTCGTCGCCGCCAATCTCTATGTGATCTTCTTCAACCTGAGTTGGGGGCCGGTCATGTGGGTGATGCTGGGCGAGATGTTCCCCAACCAGATCCGCGGCTCCGCGCTGGCGGTGTGCGGCTTCGCGCAATGGTTCGCGAACTATCTCGTCGCGCAGAGCTTCCCGGTCATGGCCGCCAAGCTGGGGCTCGCGACCAGCTACACTTTCTACGCGGTGTGCGCGGTGATCAGCTTCTTCCTGGTCCAGAAGTTCATCCACGAGACCAAGGGCAAGGAACTCGAGGAAATGACCGGCTGACGATCGCGCCGTTCAAAGAAAAAGGGCGTGGGAGGCGATCGCTTCCCACGCCCTTTCTGTAATGGCGCGTGATCAGCGGCGGATCGTTACCGGCCGGCCGTCATAGGTTACGCTGCGCGCCGGGTTGGCACCGAAGTCGGGCGCCGCGGCTGCGCGCGGCCCATAGAAGCGCACCGAGATCGACCGCTTCGCCGCCATCCCGTCATAGCCGCCGGTCCGCGCGCCGATCGTCAGCGTGCCGCTCTTATCGTCCCAACGGATCGGGATGCGGGCATATTTGCCCTTGGCATAGCCATCACTCAGGCCGTCATCCTCGTAGAGCGAATAGCTTCCGTTCGCACCGGTGAAGACCTGGAGCACGATCGGCCCGCCGGGCTGTTCGCTGGTCGTCTGTACGTCGGGACCGGTCGGGACGATCGCGCCCGCCCGGACGAACAGCGGCATGCGCTCGTACGGCGCCGCCGCGGTGATCGACTGGCCGCCGGCATAATAAGTACCGCGGTTGAAGTCGTACCAGCCGGTCCCGGCGGGCAGGTAGACCTGGCGGCTGCGTGCCTTGAATTCGGAGACCGGGGCGACGAGGAACGACGGACCGAACATATATTCGTCGTTGATCCCCCAGGTGCGCCGGTCGGCGCCGAAATCCATCACCAGCCCGCGCATGATGCTGCCGTCGGCGAACCAGGTGTCCGCCGCGCTGGTGTAGATATACGGCATCAGGCGGTAGCGGAGCTTGTCGTACCAGATCATCGACGCCTGCATCGCCGGATCCTTGGCCGAGATCTCGTAGATCTCACGATACGGGAATTCGCCGTGACTGCGGAACAGCGGCGAAAAGGCGCCGAACTGGAACCAGCGCAGGTTGAGCTCGCGCCATTCGGGCTGATCGGCGGGACGCTGCTGCGTATAGCGGTCCTCGACCGCGAAGCCGCCGATATCCTGGCTCCAATTGGGCAGCCCCGACATCGACAGATTGACCCCGGCCGAGATCTGGTCGCGCAGATTGTCCCAGCGCGCCGCGACGTCGCCCGACCAGACCGCCGCACTCGCCCGCTGGATGCCGCCGAACGCCGAGCGCGTCAGGATGAACGGCCGCCGTCCCGGCTCGACGCGGCGCAGATTGTCGGCGACGCCCTCGACATGGACGAGCGGATAAGTGTTGAACTCCGCGGCGCCCGGCCCGCGCACGGTCGGGCCCATCTGGAAGGCGCGTTCCTCGATCGACAAATTGGAATGCCAGTCGGGCTCGTCCGAATCGAGCCACCAGCCGTCAAACCCCTTCGACACCAGTTTCTCGTTGACCTGGTTGAAGAACAGGTCGCGGGCACCCTTGGTGTAGGGATTGTAGAAGGTGTTGGCATAGCCCGGGCCGACCCAGTCCTTCTGCCCCGCCTCGAGCGGGCGGCGGTAGAGATAGCCCTTGGCGTCGAGCGCCTTGCCGTTGGCGGTGGTCGGATAGAATTTCCCCCACACCGAGATCATGATGTGCGCGTCGAGGCCGTGGACGTCATCGACCATTTTCTTGGCATCGGGGAAGCGGCTCGTATCGAAATCGTGGCTGCCCCATTGGTCGTCGACCCAATAGCGCCAGTCGAGCACGATATTGTCGAGCGGGATGCCGCGCTTGCGATATTCGCGCACCACGCCGACCAACTGGTCCTGTGTCTCGTAGCGTTGGCGGCTCTGCCAGAAGCCATAGGCCCATTTGGGCATCAGCGTGGCCTTGCCGGTGAGCGCGCGATAGCCCGCGATCGCGCCATCGACGCTGCCGCGGCCGCCGATGAAATAGTAATCCACGTCCTTGGCGACGTCCGACGTCATCCACAGCGAATGGCGATCGGCGGCGGGCAAGGGATCGTTGTGGACCAATCCGATATAGCCGGCGTTCGGATCCCACTCGACCCGGATCGCGACGGATTTGCCGGCGGTCATCGGCAGGTCGAAATTGTGGAACCACGGATTCCAGTTCTGCCGCCAGTGCGACATCACCAATTTCCCGTCGGCATAGACCTTCATGTAGCTCGACGCGTAGAGCCGGAACTTGTGCATGCCGCTCTTGTCGGCCGTGACGTTGCCGGTCCAGACGACCCGCTGCTCCTGGGTGTTGACCCCGGCGGTGTTCTGCCCACTCTCGCCCGAGGCCTTGGTCGCCGCCTTGGCCGCGGCCGGCCATTTCTTCTGGTCGCGGATAAATTGATAGTCGATCGTCGCTTCCTGGCGGCTGACCGCCAGCTTGCCGCCGAGATAATAATCGGCCTTCCAGCCCGGCTTGCCGGCGCTCGTCACCTTGAGGGCATCGTCGCCGACCAAAGCATAAGGCCGCGGATTGCCGAACCGGGTGATTCCGTCATTGTCCCAGAGCAGGCCGTAGCCGCGCGTCGAGACCACGAACGGGATGGCGATGTCCATATTGTGCTGGGCGAGTTCGACGTCCTCGCCATTGTAATTCATTTGCCGGTTCTGGTGCTGGCCGAGCCCGTAAAAGCCCTCATCGGTGCCGCGGTTGAATTGCTGGCTGGCCGAAAAATAGGGCTTGCCCTCGACCGATACCGGCCGGAACGCCGTACGCGGCGCCTCGGCGAGTAGCGGCTTACCCGTGGCGTCGAGAAAGCTGACCGAGCCATCGGCCAGGCGGATGCGCGCGCTGGCCTTGGGCAGCTTGAGCGAGACATAGCCGTTGGCCTTGGTGACGATCGGATCGCCGTCGGCCTTGGCGATCACCATCAAGCTGTCGGGTACGTCGTCGAAATCGGTTCCGGGCACCGCGGTCACCCGGAAGCTCGCGTCGCCATAAGCGAGCACGCGAACGCGCTTTGCCGGGCCGGACAGCGGCGTGACCACCACGCCGTGGTCGATCTTCGCTACCGATCCATCCGCCGCGGGTGCCTCCGCGGCCGTGTCAGCCGCTAGCGCCGCTACACCCCCGGCACCCGCCAGCGCGATCGCCGCAGAGCCCAGCATCAACCATCGCATCGCCGTCATTTCCACGTCCCCATTGTCACTTTGAGCCACACCGGTGTGGCGGTGAAGTTAAGCCCGTAATCGGTCTGATCGCCGTTCCAGACGCGCTCGAACACCCAATTGCCCTGCGCATCGAAATGACCTTCCTCGACCCGCAGCATCATGCCGTTGCCGCCGCTGGCATCATCGACGCGCAGTCGGACATCGGATCCGGTCAATAGGAATTGATCGGGGCCGAGCTGGGCAACCAGCGCGCCGCCCACCGGCTTGCCTTTGGTTGGCCTAGGGTCGATCTTGATCCAGGTCGCGTCGCGTTCGGCGAACTGCCACTGATCATATTGAACGGTGATTTTCCATCGGCCGAAGGTCATCGTCTGGTCGGCGGCGTCGTCCATCTTGGCCGCGCCCCAGACCGGATGCTCGAACGCGATGCGCGCCCAGCTGCGGGCCGCGGGCGCGAGCAGGCGATATTTGGCCGCAAAGGCATCGATCGTCGCGTCGTCGAGTTCCTTGGCGCCAAGCGGATAATTGACATAGCCGGTGTCGTCGAAGCCGAACGGCGAGAAGCCGATCGCGCCCTTGCCCAGCACCGGCCACAGGAAGCGTGCATATTCGGCGGCGTTGCCGGTTTCGGGCACCATCAGCGGATTGTCGGGCCGCGCATAAAGATCGAGATACTTGGCATAGGCCTTGGGGTCGCGATTGTAGATATCGGGCGCGACCAGGGCGATGTGCGGGGCGGCAGCGCGCCAAACGTCGATCACCGGCCAGTCCGGGCCGCCGCTGGCGCCGCCCGACACGGCCGGTCCGAACGGATCGCTCAGCGCAGCGTTGCAATACATCGGCAGGTTCTTGATCGCCTGGCCGGCGGCGGCGACTTCGTCAACATAGCGCGCGACGTACCAGGCGTTGAACGCGGTATCGGCGAGCTTGCCGAACGCCTGGGTCCAGGTCCCCGACTTGCCGGTCTTGGCGGCGAGCGGCTGCGGGATCGGCTGCGCGAACAGTTTCTGCGCCTCGGGCGAGAAATCGCGCGCCGAGCGATAACTGCCGCTCTCATTCTCGACCTGGACCATGATCACGCTGTTCTGCGGATCGTCCGCCTTCAGCCGCTGCATCAGCGCGGTGAACGCGCGTTTGTCGGCGTCGAGTGTGGTGCGGGCATGCGGGCTCAGCACATAATGCGCTTTGCCGTCGCTGGTCCGCATCCGGGGAAAGCGCGCATTGTCGCTCTTCACCCAAGCCGGAGCATAGCTCGGACCCGTGTTCTTCCACGCGCCGAACCATAGCAACACGACGCGGATATTGTGCTCGCGCGCGCCTTTCAGCAGCGCATCGAGATAGGAGAAGTCGAACTTGCCCTCGACCGGCTCGATCTGTTCCCAGGCGATCGGGATTTCGAGTGTATTGGCGTGCAGCCGCTCGAGCATCGGCCACACTTTGGGCAATTGGCTGGGGTAATTGCTCGAATTGTTCGCTTGCGCGCCCAGTATCAGATAGGGTGCGCCGTCGACGAACAGCGCCGAGCGCCCGTCCTTGGTAACGACGCGCGGCAATTCGCCCGCGGCGTGCGCCGGCAGCCCGAGCCCCGCCAGCAGCAATGGCAGGATGGAAATCAGGCGCCGGCTCATCGTGCCGCCGCCGGGCACACCGCGCCGCTGGGATCGGTCGCGAGGTGGATATCGGCGACCGACAGCGCGAACGGAGCGCTCGCGGTCAGCGACCACGGGGTCGTCACGCCGGTCATGTCGGCGCCCCGCTCGCGCAGGCATTTGAGGCCGATGCGCACCGTCCGCCATTGCGGCCCGGCGGCGAACAAAGTGGTCGCGTCGATCTTCGCGGCGCCGAAGCCGAGCGTTACCGGCCCCGACGGCGCAGCATCGACGCGATAGGTCATTTCGAGCACCAGCTCGGCATTGGTCTCGCGCGTTAGGTTAAGCGGCACGCCGTTTATCGCGATCGTCGCCTCACGTCCGGCCGGCCAGGTCAATCGCGCAGCACCTTCCTGGATATGCGGCCCGTCGACGGCCGCGCGCGTCACACCCGAGTCCGCCGCCCAGGCGTACGGCGCCGGGACCTTGCCCTTGGCGAAGAACAGGTTGGTATTGGCCAGTCCCGCATCGACGCCGGCCACTTCGCCGAGCACGCCGACCTTGCCCGGTTTGGCGTAGCTCAGCCCATAACCGAACGCGAACAGCGGGTCGTAGCCCGGTTGCCCGGTGTTGAGGGTGAACTGGCCCGCGGTCTTCGGCCAACTGTAGGACAGCCGGCCGGTGAAATCCTTGCGCGGCTTGCCGGCGCGCGTGCCGACGATGACGTCGGCGATCCCCGCGCCCTCGCTTCCGGGTAGCCAGGCGGCGACGAACGCGTCCGACTGGTTGAGTTCGGGATTCACCCAGAGCGGTCGGCCCGACAGGAACACCGACACGGTCGGGATGCCGGCCGCGCGGAGCTTCTTGAGCAAGGCCAGCGCCTCCTTGTCGCCCGGCTGGAACTCGAGCGTCCTGACGTCGCCGCGCATCTCGGCATAGGGCGTCTCGCCGAACACGACGATCGCGGCATCGGGCTTGTTGGCGAAGCTGCCGTCCGCCGACAGCGTCGCCGAGCCGCCGCCCGCCTTCATCGCCGCGGCGATGCCCGAATAGATTGACTGCGCATTGGGGAAATCGGCGTTGCTGTTGCCGTCGCCTTGCCAGCTCAAGGTCCAACCGCCCGACTGCATCGAGATCGAATCCGCGCCCGGGCCCGTAACGAGCACATTGGCGCTCGCCTTGAGCGGCAGCACGCCGTCATTCTTGAGCAGCACCAGGGTCTTGGCCACGGCTTCGCGGGCAAGCGCGCGATGCGCGGGCGAGCCAAGCACGTCGGCGCGCCCTTCCCATGGCCGCGCGGCGTCGAACAGGCCGAGCGCGAATTTGACGCGCAGGATACGGCGCACCGCATCGTCGATCCGGGTCATCGGGATCACGCCCGATTTCGCTTCCTTCAGCGTGTTGTCGAACAAGTCGCGCCAGCTGTCCGGCGCCATCGCCATGTCGAGCCCGGCGTTGAACGCGATCGCGCAGTCGGTGTTGCTGCAGCCGGGGACCTGGCCATGGCCGTTCCAGTCGCCAACGACGAATCCGGCAAAGCCCATCCGTCCTTTCAGGACATCGGTCAGCAACGATTTGTTGCCGTGCATCTTCTGCCCGTTCCAGCTCGAATAGGATGCCATCACGGTCATCGTGCCGGCGTTGATCGCGGGCGGATAGCCTTGCGCGTGGAGGCGGATCAGCGTCGCCTCGTCGATCTGGTCGTCGCCCTGGTCGACCCCGTCCTTGGTGCCGCCGTCGCCCAGGAAATGCTTGGCGCTCGCCGCGACATTGCCTAGCTGGATGCGGCCCTTGCCGGGGTTGCCCTGCAGTCCGCGGATCATCGCGCCGGCGTAACGCGCGGTGATCGAGGGGTTTTCCGAATAGCCTTCATAGGTGCGGCCCCAACGGTCGTCCTGCGGTACCGCCAGCGTCGGCCCGAACGCCCAGTCGATCCCCGTCGCGGCGGTCTCCTCGGCGGTCGCGCGACCGATCCGGGTCATCAGCGCGGGGTCGTTAGCAGCACCGAGACCGATATTGTGCGGAAACAGCGTCGCGCCGACGACGTTCGAATTGCCGTGAACCGCGTCGATGCCGAACATCAGCGGGATCGCGACATGGTCAGGCCGCGCTTCGTTCGCGACCGCGGCGAACGCCCTGGAGGTCGCGACCCACGGCGCCTGTGGCGAGCGATCGGGGCTGCCGAGGGGTGGCGAACTGCCGCCGGCGAGGATGCTGCCAAGCGGATATTTCCGGAGATCCTCGGGCTTGATCGAGCCGATATCGGCCTGGATCATCTGCCCGACCTTCTCCTCGATCGTCATCTTCGCCATCAGCGCGGTGATCTTCGCCTCGGTCGCGGGATTCACCAGGCCGCGGCTCTTCGCGGCCGGCCATAATGCCGGGTTGGCAATGCCTGGCGCGGCCGGCGTGCCAGCCACCGCGGTCGCGCCGATCATCGTCGCGGATAACAATGCCACCAACCCGATCCTTGCTCTCATCGTGATTTTCCCCACCGACTTTTCTTTCCTTGAAATCATCTGCTGGTCGCGATCGCCCGGAACGAATGCGGCGGCAGATCGAGTACGAAGCGCGTCCAGCCAGGCTGGACGTCCTTGCCGCCGGGCACCGGTGCGGCGGCGGCGATCGGCGTGTTGTCGGACAGCCCGACCGCTTTGACGCCCTCGCCCTTGACCACCAGCGCCGCCGTCGCCGGCTGGTCGCGGAAATTCTCCACGACATAGGATCCGTTGTCATAGGCAAAGAGTGCGACGTTAGCTGGCGCCGCGAGATGGGCGGGAAAGTCCTGCATCGTCATCGCGCGGATATGGTCGAGCGCCGCGGTCGGCAAATTGTAGAGGTCGCTGGGATTTTCGGGCGTCGCCAGCATCATCAGCGTGCCTTGCGAATATCTGTTCATCAGCAGGATCGGGAATCCCTTCTGCCCCGACACGCCGCGCACGACCGCCCAGCTGTCATTGGTGTAGAAGCGCAGATCGGGGAACAGGATCGGCCGTGCCGAACCGCCCGGATCGTCGAGCAGGCGGCCATTGCCCGCGCCGTATCCCTCGATGAAATGATCGACCGCGACGGTCCGTCCGGTCGGCGTCCATTCCGCGAGATCGGCGAAGCGCGTGCCGAGCGCGGACACGAAGCCCGAGGTGACGATCACCGTCGCGCCGCCTTTCAGGCTCGCTTGTACTTTCGCTACGATTCCCGGATCAGCCGCGGCAGCCTCGGTCAGCAGGATCGTCCGGGCGTCGGCGGGATAGGTCGGCGCCAGTTCGATCGGGATGCCGATATTGCCGAGATAATTATGCAGGAAGTCGTCGCCGCTCGACTGATATGGCTTGTAGCTCGCCACGCCGATCGGCTTGCCGAGCGACCCGAGCACCGAATCAACCGCGTCGAGCGACAGTCCCGCGGCGCGTGCCCAGCCGGCCGGCGCGCGCGATCCCGATTGTCGCCAGGCATGCATGGCGGCCGACCAGTTGAAGCTGGTCCCCATCGTGGCCCAGGGCCGCTCGCCCTCATCGGCGCCCGCGTCGGACGCCATCGGGCTCCAGTTGAACAACGTGATCTCCGGCGCCTTGGCGAGAACCGTGTCCCACAATTGCTCTGCATAGCGATCGAGATAACGCGTGCTGAACGTATCGACCCAGCCGCCGCCATTCGCGCCCGGACGGATGTTCGCGTAATAGCGATAGACCGAATAGCTCTCATATTGCTGGAGCAATTGGTCGGTGATCACCGGGTCGCGGGTCTCGGTTCCGGTATAGATGCCGTCGAACGCTTTGGCTTCCTGGTCGAGGTCGTAGCCCAACCCCTGAAAATGCTCGTACCAGTTCGGATATTTGATGATCATCCGGACCTTGGGATTCTCCGCCTTGGCCGGCCGCAGCACGAGATCGCGCGCGACGCCGCGCATCGTGTCGAGCCGATATTGCGTCCAGCTGCGCTTGCCCTTGGCGGCGATGTTGGCGTCGCTCTTCGAGGTGAAGAAGAAGAAGTCGTCCAGGATGACCTGATCGAAATGCCGCGCCGCGAGCCGCACCGCGCGCTCGCATTCGGCGCGGTCGTCACGATCCTCGTAATCGAACGTACCGAATTGTCCGTTCTTGCCGCCCGCCGCGAGCGTGATGCCGCCGGCCACCGCCACGCCCTTCTCGCGGAAATAGGACGACACCTTGGCCAGTTCGTCATCGGTCGCGAATTGGTGGTCGCGATAGGCCTCGATATAGACCTTGTCGAAATGGAGCTGGCCGGCGACGCGGGCATATTCGCGGTCGAACGTCGCGCGGTCGGCCAGCGCGCGAACATTGCCGACGACGACATAGATCGCGACCTTGAAGTTGCGATACGGGGCAGGGGAGGAGGCAGCGGCCGCCTGCAACAGCGGAGGTGCCGCGGCGGCCGGCGTCGTGGTCAGTCCTGCGATCGCGGCGAGCAAGACGGCACGCGCAATCGATCCAGAACGTCGCCGGCGGGCAATTTCAGGCACGCATGTCTCCCCTCGATGCCGGGTTGTTCCCGAGTTATTGTGAGCGCTACCATAAGAGTTGCGCCGATGGCAATCGGGTCGTGTCGGAATGTGGCGAAAGGATTTTGGCTGGGCTTGACGCGCAATGCTGCGCTACACGCACGCGGATGAACGGGGGAACACCACAGAAGCGCAAAGGCCGTGGCGGCGATGCACCGAGAATCGAAGACGTCGCCAAGCGGGCCGGCGTCTCACCGATGACGGTGTCGCGCGTGATCAACGGCGCGAGCCATGTCCGCCAGGCCGCACGCGACGCGGTCAACGAGGCGATCGCCGCCCTCAATTACGCCCCCAATCGCGCGGCGCGCAGCCTCGCCGGCGGCGGTCAGGTGCGTCTCGGGCTGCTCTACAGTAATCCCAGCGCTGCCTATCTCAGCGAGTTTCTGGTCGGCAGCCTCGATCAGGCGAGCCGCTCCGACGTCCAGTTGGTGGTCGAGAAATGTGACCGGGGAGAGGGCGAGGAGACCAGTGCGCGCCACCTGATCAGGAGCGGGATCGACGGCATCCTGCTGCCCCCGCCCCTGTGCGATTCGCAACCGCTGATCGATCTGCTCGCGGCGGAGAACGTGACCGCGGTCGCGGTCGCCACCGCCCGGCTGGCGGACGGGGTCTCGACTGTGTCGATCGACGATTTCGCCGCGGCCGAGGCGATGACGCGGCACATCGTCGCGCAGGGCCACCGGCGGATCGGGTTCATCATCGGCAATCCCGACCAGACCGCGAGCGCGCGGCGGCTCGACGGCTATAAATCGGCGCTGGCCGAGGCGGGGATCGCGATCGACGAAGCGCTGATCAAGCAGGGGCTGTTCACCTACCGCTCCGGGCTCGAGGCGAGCGAGGCGTTGCTCGATCTGCCCCAGCCGCCAACTGCCATCTTCGCCAGCAACGACGACATGGCGGCCGCCGCGGTCGCCGTCGCGCATCGCCGCGGGCTGGACGTGCCCGGAGACGTCAGCGTGTGCGGGTTTGACGACACTGCGCTTGCCACCGCGATCTGGCCCGAGTTGACCACCGTGCGCCAGCCGATCGCGGCGATGTCGCGCGCCGCGATCGAGATGCTCGTCGCCGAGGTCAATGCTCGTCGCCAGGGCAAGATGCCGGAACCGCGTCGGCTGGTGCTCGACTTCACGCTGGTCGAGCGGGAGTCGGATGGACACCTTGCAGTAAGTTAAGGCCAGTCGCCCCTACCGCCCGATTGGCAAGCGGAACCCCGTCGCCGGAAGTCCGTCCGGATTGTAGAGGTTCACGATCGGGCTCGCCTGCCATAGATAGCGGACTTCGCTCGACTTGCCGTCGTCCGGCACCAGTACGGTATCGCCGCTCGCGACCGCATCGGCATAACGGCATTGCCCGCCGGCGCCGCACAGTTCGAAGCCGATGACTTGGCCGCCACCGACCGTCACCAGCGGGCCATGCGCGAAGCGGATCGCGATCTTGCCATCGCGCCGCGCGACTGCGGTCGGAGCCGGTCCCCGCGCCTCGACCTTGTCCCCCAACGCGATGGCGCGCGCGCCGAGCGCTAGGCGATAGCCCACGTCCTGCTTGTTGGTCGGGTGGATGTCGGCGACCTGGCCGATATCGATCGCGCTGGCCATGCCGACCTTCGGGTCGGCATCGGCGACGCGGCGCTGGACGTCGCGCAATTGCGCCCAGACGTCATCGACCGGCCGCGAGGTCAGCGGTCCGAAGCCGGCAAGCTGGACCATCAGGAACGGCTGGGCGCCGAAGCGCTTGCGCCAGTCGGCGATCAGCAGCGGCATCAGCTCGGCATAGCCGGCGGCGTCGGCGACATTCGCCTCACCCTGATACCAGGCGAAACCCTTGACCGGATAACCATCCAATGGCGCGATCATGCCGTTGTAGAGTGTGGTCCGCCCGCTGCCGCCGAGCCAGGGCAATCCCGGTGGCATACCGATCGCCGCGAGCGCGTCGCCACGCGTGAACTGCCAGTCCTTGAGGGGAATGACCGTGCCGTCGTCGAGCGTCAGCGTGCGGGGCAGATCGCCCCACAATCCGCCGCCGCCACCGGTATCGATCGCCGCGACATCGATAACATTGTCACCGGCATGAAGCAGCCCGGACGCGACCGGATATCGGCGCTGCGTATCCCATCCCTGGAGCGCGCCGACCGTGGTTCCGTTGACGCGCGTCAGGTCGATATCGTCGACCGCGCCGATCGCCAGCTCGGCCTTGCCAGCCTGCGCGGCGGTGAGCGTCACATGGGCGCGATAATAACCAATGCCGTCGAAGCTCGCGAGCGCGGGGTCGCCCCAATTCTCCCAGGCCGCGGTCGAGGGTGCCGGACGCCATGCCGCATTGGCCGGTGCCGACACGCGCGCGCCGAGCCACTTTTCCACCGTGGCGCGCCATTGCAGCGATGCCGCCGCCGGGTCGCGCCCGTAGAGACCCAGCAAGTCGAGCGCCGGGCGATAGCGCGGCAGCGTCGCCAGTGATTCGCGGCTGATCCAGTCCTCGATCACCGACCCGCCCCAGGCCGAGGAGATCAGTCCGACCGCGATTCCCTGCCGCTGCTGGAGGTCGCGACCCATGAAATAGCAGGCCGCCGAGAAGTCAGCTGCGCTGGCCGGCGCCGAGACCTGCCAGCCGACCGGGGCGCCGAAGCCCGCTTGCGGCGTCGCGCTCGACTGGCGCGGCACGTTGAACAGGCGCAGCAAGGGATGTCCCGACTGCTGCACCTCGGTATCGGCATTGGTCACATGGCGCAGCGTGAATTCCATGTTCGACTGGCCCGAGCACAGCCAGACGTCGCCGACCATGACATCGCCGAGCGTCGCGTTTGCGCCGCCGCTCGCTGCGACGAGCGAATAGGGGCCGCCGGCGGGCCTGGCCGGCAGGATCGCGCGCCACGCGCCCTTGGCGTCGGCCGCCGCACGGACAGTCGCGCCTGCGAAGCTCAGCACGATTTCCGCCTTGGGCGCGGCATGGCCGTGCACCGCAATCGCACGATCACGCTGCAGCACCGCATGGTCGGTGAACGGCGCGTCGAACGTCACCTGTGCCGCGGCCGGCGCGGACGCCAACATGCCGAATGCCACGATCATCCACCGCATCATCTTCCCTCTCCTGATTATTTCGATTGCAGCACCGCGGCGATCACGCGGTGCAACTCACGCCGCATCTCGGGCGAGATCGGGCCCATTACCCCGCGTGCATGCTCGGGCAAGTGCGCCGCTTGTCCGGCATCGTCGGCGAAAATGAGATGGTCGAGCAGCGCGCGCCACGCCGCCCGCCGTGCCGGCGGCAGATCGCGGAACGCGAGCAAGGCATGCAGCATCGCCTGGACCGGCGCGGTCGGCACAGCGTGATCGCTCCACCAGTAATTGATCAGGATGCTGACCGGATCGAGCGACCGGACCGCATGCCACCACAGATAGGGAATGAAGATCGCGTCGCCCGGGCCGAGCTCGGCCGTCCGCGCCTGCTTTTCCGCTTCGGCGTAGAGCGGATAAAGATCGCGATCGGGCGCATCGACATCGACCATGCTGACCGGAGTGCCTGCCGGAGTCAGTTCGAATGGCCCGAGATAGAGATTCGCCGCCTGATCCGGCGGAAACAAGGTGAACCGCCGGCGGCCGGCGACGACGCAGGCGATATTGTCGTTCGAATCGTAATGCGTGGCGACCGAGATGGCGTTGCCGATCCAGATCCGCGCCGCCACCGACGGGTCGAGCAGCGCCATCGGATGCCGTTCGGCGAATCCGGGTAGCACCTCGCGTACCGGCGCCGATTGCATCGCGATCGCGAGCGGATGGGCTTGGTCCGCCTGGTGCACCAACTGGTCGAGCAGATCGGCGACGGTCGCGTCACGGCGCCCGAAGTTGAGGCCGGTCATGTCGCGCGTATAGAAGAAGCGGCCATTGATCGACGGGTGGCCGGCGATGCAGCTGGCAAGGCCGCCGCGATCGAACGCCTTCAGGAAAGCGACCAGCGCCGCCATACCGTCGCCGGCCGCCGCCACGACCGGCCAATCGCGCACCAGCCCGCGCAACACCACCGGCTCGGCCGTCGCGATCAGGTCGGCGAACCGTTCAGGCGCGCCGCTGTCGTCGCGGTCCAGCACGATCTCTCGAATGGCGGCCGTCACCCGTTCCGCCCGCCGCGACGCCGTTCGATGCTGCCGTCCATGGCCGACTCCTCCCCATCGCGTTGTTTAAAAAGGAAATGCCGATTCTGCTGTGCCGGCGCCAGAAACGCCTAGCAGCAAGGGTGGATAAAAAAAATTGGTAGCGCAAACATTTTTGGTTGAGGTAGCGTTATCACGGTGGTATTCACACAATCAGCCGAGGCACCAGACCACGGCGGCAGAAAGCACCCTGGGAGGTGCTCGTGGAGGGGAAACCGGATACTATCCGGCCTGTCGTTCACGCGCTTCCCTGGCCTGCGTTCAGGAAGGGAAGTTTAATGTTCCAGTCGAATATGCTCGAAGGCGCGACGCAGCCGACCGCCGATCGCCGCACCTTGCGCGGGGGCAGCTCGGTCCTCGCTTTGGCGTTCGCGGCGATGCTCGCCGTTCCGGCACACGCGCAAACTACTGCCAATGCCAGCGCGCCGGCGGATACGCCTGCGGCCGACAAGCCCGCCGACGGGCAGGCGACCAACGACCAATCGACGATCAACACCCAGAGCAAGGGCGATATCATCGTCACCGGCATTCGCGCGTCGGTGCAGAGCGCGACTCAGCGCAAGAAGAATTCGGAACAGATCATCGACTCGATCACCGCGACCGATATCGGCGCGCTGCCCGATCGCTCGGTGTCCGAGGCGCTGCAGCGTATCGCCGGCGTGACGCTTCAGCGCACCAACGAGAATCGCGACCCGGCGCGCCTGTCGTCCGAAGGCGGCGGCGTGTTCATTCGCGGACTTTCCTTCGTTCGTTCGGAACTCAACGGCCGTGACGTCTTCTCGGCGAATAACGGCCGCGGCCTGTCGTTCGAGGACGTCTCCTCCGACCTGCTCGCCGGCGTCGACGTCTACAAGAACCCCTCGGCCGAATTGGTCGAAGGCGGGATCGGCGGCATCATCAATCTGCGCACGCGCAAGCCGTTCGACGCGAAGGGCCTGGTCATCGCCTTTTCGGGCGACGCCAATTATGCCGATTTGCGCAAGAAGACCTTCTTCTCGGGCAATATCCTTGCCAGCGACCGCTGGCAGTCGCCGCTTGGCGAAATGGGCCTGCTGGTTTCCTACAGCCTCGGCAATGTCGGCAACCGCACCGACAGCATCAGCGGCGGGCGCTATGACCCCGAAAAGCTGACCTCTTCCCAAGGTGGGTTCGCCGCGGGCACCAATGTGTATGTTCCCGCCGGAATGGGGTTCCGCCGGGTCGACTGGCAGCAGCGCCGCACCGCCATCGACGCGGCGTTCCAGTGGAAACCGAGCGACACATTGCTCATCACTCTCGAGGGATTGATCGCCAAGGCGACGCCACAGGACATCGAAAATGCGGTCGGCGATTATGATACGCCTGACGTCAATAACACAGGCAACAACACCAACCTGAGCTATGGCCCGCAAGGCCAGTTGCAATCCGGTACGCTCGCCAACCGCAATCTCAACTTCGATACGCGCGCCGGCAAGCAGACCAAGAAGACGCAGGATTATTCGCTCAACCTGCGTTGGACTCCCAATGCCAATTGGGCGGTCAGCGCCGATGTCCAATATGTGAAGTCGACGGCCCAGGTTTACAGCATGACCGCCTTCACCCAGGTCGGCATCCCCTCGACGATCAAGTTCGACTTCAGCGGCGACGATCCCTCGATGACCATCGCGCCGACCGCGGGCGGCAGTTACAGCAACAAGAGCGCCTATTGGTGGGCGGCCGCAATGGATCACATCGAGGACAATGAGGCGCATGAATGGGCTGAGCGCGCCGACGTCGAATATACCTTTACCGACTCGCCGTTCCTCAAGTCATTTCGGCTTGGCGGCCGGGTCACCGACCGCAACGCGATCACGCGCCAGACCGGCTACAATTGGGCCTTGCTGTCGGCGCAATATTGGGGCGGCGGTACGCCGGTCACGCTGAACCAGACCGGCTTCGACGCGACGCATCAGAACGCTTTGCTGCCGCAGCAATCGAACCTCTTCAATTACAACAACTTCTTCCGTGGCAAGGTGCCGTCGGTCGGCGGATATTGGTTCCCCACCGCGGCGTTGGTCCAGAACGGCACCGCCAATGCCTATAATTATCTCAGCAATACCGAATCCGCCGGCTGGGGCTGGGTGCCGCTGACCGATAATTATGCGGCGGCGGCTCCCGGTGCCGACAATGTCAGCGGCGGCATCAACAACCAGACCGAGCGCACTTATGCCGGCTATGCTTTGCTGCGGTTCGGGCAGGACCAGGGCAGCGGCTTCCACTTCGACGGTAATGTCGGCGTGCGCATCGTCCGCACCGAAACCGGTGCGACGGGATCGGCGGTTCGCGTCGCCGGACCGACGCTCGCTTGCGATCCGAACGACCCTCAGGGCGTCAGCCCGGCGAATTGCGCCCTGATCAACCAGGCTCGGGCGTTTGCGGCGGGAAATATCGGAGGACTGACGCAAGCGTCGAGCGGGTCTTACACGGACGTGCTGCCCAGCCTCAACCTGCGCTTCTTCCTGACCGACCAGGTCCAGTTGCGCCTCGCCGCGGCCAAGGCGATTGTGCGGCCGACCTTCGCGCAACTCAATCCCTTCACGTCGCTCGGTTTCAGCTTCAATTCGGCCACCGGTGCTCCGAATGGCGTCGGAGTCGGCGGCAGGGTGACGCCGTTCACCGGCACGGCGGGCAACCCGGATCTCAAACCGACCCGGGCGAACCAGTTCGACGCCAGCCTCGAATGGTATTTTGGGAAATCGAACAGCCTGACCTTGGCGGCGTTCTACAAGGATATCAGTAACTACATCTTCGCCGGCGTCGCCTCGCAAACCTATACCAGCGGCGGTCAGACGCTCACCTTCGACGTGACGCGGCAGACCAACGGCGCGCATGGCAAGATCAAGGGTTTCGAGCTCGCTTACACGCAGTTCTTCGACGGACTGCCCGGCGCGCTCGGCGGCCTTGGCTTCCAGGGCAATTTGACCTTTGTCGACTCGAGCGGCGGCGCCAACACTGCCGTCAACGTGTTCGACGCCAACCAGACCACCAACGCCAAGATCTCCAACCTGCCGCTCGAAGGCCTGTCGAAATGGTCCTACAACGTCGCGGCGATCTACGAGAAATACGGCGTCTCGGCGCGACTCGCCTATAACTGGCGATCGCATTATCTGCTGACCACGTCGGCGGCGAATATCAATTATCCGGTCTGGTCGGAAGCCTACGGCCAGCTCGACGGATCGGTGCTCGTATCGTTGAACAAGCACATCAAGGTTGGTGTGCAGGGCACCAACCTGCTCAATTCGCGGACGTTCCTGGATGTCGGCGATACCAACCTCAGGCCGCGCTACAGCTGGACCGATACCGACCGGCGGTTCGCGTTCATCGTCCGCGGCTCGTTCTGAGCTTCCTTGCGAAGAAGCAACTAGAGGTCTCCGCATCCTTGCGGGGACCTCTTTCTTCGCCCATCAAGGGTAACCAGCCGGCGACAAGATGAAATGAACCAAGCGGCGCTCAGGAAGATCGTCATCGTCGGCGGGGGCTCCGCGGGATGGATGGCGGCCGCGACGTTCGCCCGGTTTCTTCCCCCGCCTGCCTGTGAGATCGTGCTGATCGAATCCGACGAGATCGGGATCATCGGCGTCGGCGAGGGCACGGTGCCCTTGATGACCCATTTCAACGGGCTGCTCGGGATCGACGAGCGCGATTTCGTCGCGGCCACCAACGGTTCGTTCAAGCTCGGCGTGGAGTTTCGCGACTGGGGCGATGTCGGCAATTCGCATTTCAACGGCTTCGGCGATTATGGCGACACGATCGAGGGGATCTCGCCGCACCATCACTGGCTCAAGCTCCATCGCCTGGGCGACCCGCGACCGATCGAGGATTGGTCAATGCCTTATGCCGCCGCCCGGCGGGGCCGCTTCGCTCCGGCCGAGACGCTGCCGGCCGAGGACGCGTTCTTCAAGCACGCCTATCATTTCGACGCCGGTCTCTATGCCCGCTTCCTGCGCACCCATTCGGAAGCGCGCGGCGTGCGCCGCCGTGAGGGCCGTATCACGGCAGTAAACCTCGATCCCGAGACCGGCTTCGTGCAAAGCGTAACGATGGCCGACGGCGAGGCGATCGACGGCGATTTCTTCATCGATTGCTCGGGTTTCGTCGGGCTGCTGATCGACAAGGCGCTCGGCATCGGCTTTCGCGACTGGTCGAGCTTGTTGCCCTGTGACCGCGCGGTCGCGGTGGGGTCCGAGCCGGTCGAGCACCTCACGCCGTTCACGCGCTCGACCGCCAAGACGGCGGGCTGGCAGTGGCGCATCCCGCTGCAGCATCGCACCGGCAACGGCCACGTCTATTGCAGCGATTTCATCTCCGATGACGAGGCGGTGGCGACGCTGCTCGACGGGCTCGACGCACCGGCTTTGGGCGAGCCGCGCCTGCTCAGGTTCAAGACCGGGCATCGCCAGCGTTTCTGGGAAAAGAACGTGGTCGCGGTCGGGCTCGCCGCCGGGTTCATGGAACCGCTCGAATCGACCAGTATCCAGCTGATCCAGACCGCGCTCGCGCGCGTGATCGAATTGCTTCCGGATCGTCGGTTCGATCCGGTGATGATCGAGGAATATAACCGCGTCACGCAAGCCGAATGGGAGCGGATCCGCGACTTCCTGATCCTGCATTACTGTCCGACCCGGCGGCCCGAGCCGTTCTGGCGGCATTGCGCGCAGCTGCCGATCCCCGACACGCTCGCTTACAAGATCGCAGTGTTCGAAAGTTGTGGTCGGGTCGCCTTGTTCTCCGAGGAATCATACCAGGAGCCCAGCTGGGTGGCGATCTTCCTGGGCAACAACATGCTCCCGCGTCGCTACGATCCGCTGGTCGACCGGCTGCCACTCGAGCACCTCCAGGGCGGCATGAACCAACGCGCGAACGCGATCGCACGCGCCGCCGAGCGTATGCCCGAGCAGCGGGCGTTCATCGCCAGCTGCTGCGCGGCGCAGGCAGCATGAGCGGCCCGCCCGGTCCGATCCGCTCGATCGTCATCGCCGGTGGCGGCACGGCGGGCTGGATGGCAGCCTCCGCTCTGTCGCTGGCGATGGGTGCGAGCGGCTGCACGATCACGCTGGTCGAATCCGAGGAGATCGGCACGGTCGGTGTCGGCGAGGCGACGATCCCACCGATCCGCCTGTTCAACGCCATGCTCGGGATCGACGAGAACGAGTTTGTCCGTGCGACCGGCGGCACGTTCAAGCTGGCGATCGAGTTCGTCGACTGGACGCGGCTGGGGCATCGGTATTTCCACCCGTTCGGGCGTTATGGCGACGATTTCGGCATGACCCCGTTCCACCAGCAGTGGCTGCGCTGCCGCGCCGCGGGGAACGAGATACCGCTCTCGGCTTTCTCGCTGACCGAGCAGGCGGCCTTGGCGGGCAAGTTCGACCGGCCGCCGGGATCACCCGGGGTCTTCTCGACCTTTTCGCACGCTTATCATTTCGACGCCTCGCTCTACGCGCGCTTCCTGCGGCGCTATGCGGAAGCGCGGGGAGTCACGCGGATCGAAGGCAAGATCGCCGACGTCGCGATCGGAGCCGAAAGCGGACTGATCGAGCGATTGACGCTCGACGACGGGCGTGAGGTCGCGGGCGAGCTGTTCATCGACTGCACCGGGTTCCGCGGGCTGCTGATCGGCCAGGCACTGGGCGAACCCTATGAGGATTGGAGCCGCTGGCTGCCGTGCAACCGCGCGCTGGCCTTGCCGAGCGAGCGGCTCGCCGATCTGCCACCCTTTACCCGGTCGACCGCGCGCAGCGCCGGCTGGCAATGGCGCATTCCGCTCCAGCACCGCACCGGCAACGGCCATGTCTATTGCAGCGATTTCATCTCCGACGACGAGGCCGCGCGCGTCCTGACCGAGGATATCGGCGCCGCCGCCACCGGCGATCCGCGTCCGTTGCGCTTCACCACTGGCCGCCGGCGCAACACCTGGGTCGGCAATTGCGTATCGCTCGGGCTCGCGTCGGGCTTTCTCGAGCCGCTCGAATCGACCAGCATTCACATGATCCAGACCGGCATCACCAAATTGCTCGCCTGGTTTCCCGATCGCGGGTTCGACCCCGTCAGTCGCGCCGAATATAACCGCCAGGTCGGCGCCGAATATGAGAGCGTGCGCGACTTCCTGGTGCTCCACTACAATCGCGTCGAGCGCGACGATTCGGAGTTCTGGCGGATGTGCCGCGCGATGGAGGTCCCCGACACGCTCGCCGCCAAGATCGACGCGTTCGAGCGGAACGGGCGGCTGCTCGAACGCGGCAAGGATTTGTTCGAGGCGCCGAGCTGGCTTGCCGTGCTGCTCGGGCAGGGCGTCACGCCGCGCGGTTATGATCCGATGACGCTCGCGGTGCCCGAGAACCAGGCGCGGCGCGTCCTTGAAGCGATGCGCAAGGTGATTGGCGACACCGTGACGCAAATGCCGACACATGCCGCGCATATCGATCGCCATTGCCGGATGCCGGCGGATCACGCGTGAAAGGAGACTGGAGATGAGGATCGCACTTCCACTTGCGGCGTTGCTCGCAATCGCTGCCCCCGCTCTTGCGCAGGATGCCGCGCCGGTCGACGGCAAGCCCGGCACCGACATCGTCTCCGCCGGCAAGATCGGCGACGTCCATGTGGTCGCCGAGACCACCTTGGCGAAAGGCCGCCTCGTGCTCCATGTCGTCGCGGTCAATCGCGGCAAGGCGGGCGCGCCGTTCGGGCCGGAAAACATCTCGCTCGCTACCGCCGACGGCAGCGCGATCGCGCTCCTTCCGCGCGAGAGACTACTCGCGGAGGCCGGCGCGCCCGGACCGGTGGCCGGCAGCAGCACCGCCTCGTCCGGCTATGCCGCGCCGACCCTGTCTACCAACGGCGCCGGTCAGCTCGACACAACCGGCTATACCGGCGGGATGGGTGGGATATCGTCGAGCGGCGTGCCCCAGGATACGCTCGATCGGACCCGGGCAGCGCCGTCCAAGGTCAACGTCGCCAAGCTCGATGAAGTATTGCTCAAGCCGGTCGAGGTGAAGCCGGGCGCGGTCGAGGGCGGACAGGTCGTCAGCGACAAGCTCAAACTGCGCGGCGACCGGGTCGTGGTGGTGACCGTGACTTTCGCCGGCGAAAATCACATCGTCCGCTTGCCCGCACCGAAGAATTAGGAAGAACTAGGAAGAATCGGCATGCGGGAACCGGCATTGCTTCGCGCGGGCCGTTGGGAAACGGGGCTGCTGCCCGAGCTGGGCGGCGCGATCGCCTATCTGACGCACAATGGCCGTGACGTGCTGCGGCGTGCGCCGGAGGGTGTCGATGATCCGCTCGCGACCGGGTGCTTCCCGCTCGTCCCCTATGCCAACCGCATCGCGCACGGGCGCTTCTTCTTCGCCGGCGAGGCGCATCGGCTGCCGCTCAATTTCGGCGACCACCCGCACAGCCTGCACGGCATCGGCTGGCAGTCGCCCTGGACGATGAGCATGGCTGGGGAGGCCGAGGCGGTGATGGAATTGCGGCATGCCGGCGGTGGCGGCTGGCCCTGGGCGTTCCGCGCCGAGCAGCGCCTGACACTGCACGATGACGGGCTGACCATCAGCTTGCTGCTCGCGAATGAGAGCGACCGGACGATGCCCGGCGGTCTTGGCCTTCATCCCTATTTCCCGCGCGACGCATCGACGCGGCTGACGATGGCCACGCAGCGGATGTGGGAGGGCGACGAGACGATGATCCCGACCCGGCCTGTCGCGGCCGACGCGTTCGGCGACTGGAGCGCGGGCGCGGGCTTTCCCGATCGCCTGATCGACAACAGTTTCGATGGCTGGACGGGTCAGGCGAGGATCGACGGCGCGGACGGCGTCACCCGGGTCAGCGCGATCGGCGCGCGGACCGTCCATCTCTACGCGCCGCCTGGTGAAACCTTCCTGTGCGTCGAACCGGTGTCGCATCTGCCCGATGCGCTCAACCAGGACTTCGCGATCGACACGCTGGATCCCGGCGAGACGCTCGCGCTGAAGATGCGTATCACGAGCTGAGCCATGGCGTTGCGACCGATCGTTCTCGGCGCCGCGCTGGCGCTTGCCTCGCTGGCGCCCGCTGCGGCGCGAGGGCCCGCTGCTCCCTATCGCTGGACCAACGTGACGGTGGGGGGAGGGGGCTTCGCGCCGGGGATCGTGTTCAGCCCGGTCGAGCGCGGGCTTGCCTATCTACGCACCGACATGGGCGGCGCGTATCGCTGGGAGGATCGCGCTGGCCACTGGTTGCCGCTGATGGACGGCTTCGCGCAAGGTAGCTTTTTCGGTGTCGAGAGCATCGCCCCGGACCCGGTCGACGCCAACCGCGTCTATGCCGCGGTCGGCATGTCCGCGCGTGACCCCGCGGCGATCCTGCGCTCTGACGATCGCGGCGGGCATTGGACGATCGTGCCGGTGCCGTTCCGCATGGGCGGCAATGAGCCGGGGCGCGGTCTCGGCGAGCGACTCGCGATCGATCCGCGTCACCCGAGCCGCCTGTTGTTCGGCTCGCGCCACGACGGATTGTGGCGGAGCGAGGATGCCGGCGCGCACTGGCGGCGAGACTCCGCCTTCCCCTATGCCGGTGCCGGCCCCGCCGCGCCCAGGGCGACGCATCCCGGCATCGCGTTCGTGCTGTTCGACCCCAAATCGCCGCGCATATTCGCCGGAATCGCCGATCCTGGTGAGGCCGGATTGCTCCAATCGGATGACGACGGCGCGCATTGGACGCGGCTCGCGGGTGGCCCCCCCGGACTGGCGCCGGTCAAGGCGGCACTCGACGGCGTCGGCCGGCTCTACGTCACCTGGGCCGACGGCATCGGCCCGAGCGGGGTGACGCGCGGCGAGATATGGGCCTTGGAGCGATCGGGCGCGTTCCACGACATCTCGCCCGATCGCGCCGCTGCCGCGCCGCCGGGCGGCTATATCGGCATCGCCGCCGATCGCGCGCGCGACGGTGTGGCCTATGCCTCGACCTTCAACCACTGGAAGCCGGGCGATACCTTATGGCGTACGGCCGATGGCGGCCGGCATTGGACCGATCTCGGTCCGCTCAGCCGTCGCGACACGCGCGCCACGCCGTTCCTCAACTGGGGCCGCCCGGAAGCCGCTCTCGGCCATTGGATGGCCGGGCTGGCGCTCGACCCGTTCGATCCCCGGCGGCTGGCCTATACGACGGGCGACACCGTCTATGTCACCAACGATGCCCCCAAGTCTGCCTTGCTCTGGGCGCCCTGGACCAAAGGCGTCGAGCAGACCGCGATCATTACGCTGACCAGCCCGACCGCCGGTGCATCGTTGGTCTCGGGCTTCGGCGATCTTGGCGGGTTCGTGCACCGCGATCTCGAGCGCTCGCCGCCGGGCATGTTCCTGTCGCCGCGCAACACCAATACCAATACGCTCGATTATGCCGGTCGCGCTGGGCTCGTGCTGGTGCGCAGCGGCAATGTCCACGAGGGACAGGAGATCGAGGCTGGCCTCGGCTGGAGCGACGATGGCGGCGCCAACTGGCATCCGCTGCGGACGCCATTGTGGAACGATGGGCATGGCCTGGAGGCGCAAGGCAAGGCGCCGATCACCGTCTCGGCCGACGGCCAGCGTTTCTTCGTCGCCGCCGAACGTCCGCTGCTGACGCGCGATCGCGGCAAGAGCTGGGTCGGGATCGCCGGGCTGCCCGGCAACCTCCGGATCGTTGCCGACAAGGTCGATGCCCGGCTCGCCTGGGCGGTCGACCCCGATACGCGCCGGATCTTCGCCAGCGTCGATGGCGGCGAGCATTTCGCGTCGATGGCGACACGGGGCCTGTGCACGGATTTGTCGCTGGCTCGTCCCCGCAACCGCGAAAGCCAGCCCGCCCTGGTCGCTTCGCCCTTTGCGCCGGGCGACCTGTTCCTGCTGTGCGGCACAGAGCTTTACCGCAGTCGCGACGGCGGCCCGACCTTCCAGCGGCTCGCGCCCGACCTCGACATCGCCTTGTTCGGCTTGGGGCTCGGCAGCTCGCCGGCGGATCCTGCTGTCTATGCCGTCGCCAGGCGAGCCGGAGAGACCGGCATCTGGCGATCGTCGGGTGGCGGCGCTCGCTGGGTTCGGATCGACGATGCCGGGCATCGCTGGGGCGGCCGCTTCCGCGTGATTTCGGGCGATCCCCGCCGCCGCGGCCGAGTCTATATCGGGACCGACGGACGGGGCATTCTTTATGGCGACCCCGCCGGCTGATCAGCCTGCTGCTTCAGCCTTGCGAAAGGTAAAGGCGGCGAGTGTCGCGGGCTGCATCTCGATCGAATAACCGGGCGCCTCGGGCACGCGATAGGCGCCGCCCGCCACCACGCACGGCTCCACGAAATGCTCGTGGAGGTGATCGACATATTCGGCGACGCGCCCCTCTTTCGTCCCCGAGAAGCAGAGATAATCGATCATCGCCAGATGCTGGACATATTCGCACAAGCCCACGCCGCCGGCATGCGGACAGACCGGCAGGTCGTATTTCGCCGCCATCAACAGCACTGCCAGCACTTCGTTGACGCCGCCCAGCCGGCACGCGTCGAGCTGTACCACATCGATCGCGCCGCGCATGATGAATTGCTTGAACAGGATACGGTTCTGGCACATCTCCCCGGTCGCGACCTTGACCGGCGCGATCCCTTCGCGAATGCGCCGGTGCCCCTCGATATCGTCGGGGCTGGTCGGTTCCTCGATGAACCAGGGGTTGGCGAAAGCAAGCTCGCGGACATGCGCGATCGCCTCCCCGACTTCCCACACCTGATTGGCGTCGATCATCAATTGGCGATCCGGTCCGATCGCCTCACGTGCCAGGGTCACGCGGCGGATGTCCTCCTCCAGCGAGCGCCCGACCTTGAGCTTGACGTGATTGAACCCCTCGGCGACCGCTTCGTGGCAGAGCCGGACCAATTTGTCGTCCGAATAGCCCAGCCAGCCTGCCGACGTCGTGTAGCAGGGATAGCCGTTCGCCTCGAGATCGGCGACGCGCATCGCCTTTCCCGCCGCGCGCTCGGTCAGCAGCGCCACCGCTTCCTCGGGCGTGATGCAGTCAGTGATATAGCGGAAATCGATCAGCCCGACGATCTCCTCGGCGCTCATCTCGCCGATCAGCCGCCACAGGGGCTTGCCGGCCTGCTTCGCCAGCAGATCCCATACCGCATTGACCACGGCGCCGGTCGCGAGATGGATCACGCCCTTTTCCGGTCCGATCCAGCGGAGCTGGCTGTCGCCCGTCACGTGCCGCCAGAAGCGCGCGCCGTCTGCCCGGATCCAGTCGAGGCCCAGTCCCTCGATCAGCGGCGCCAGTGCCTCGATCGCGGCGCAGCAGATATCGTTGCCGCGGCCGATCGTGAAGGTCAGGCCGTGCCCGGTGAGGCCGGGCTGGTCGGTCTCGAGGATGCAATAAGCGGCCGAATAATCGGGATCCGGGTTCATCGCATCCGAGCCGTCCAGCCGCGCCGAGGTCGGGAAGCGGATGTCGAGCACACGAAGCTTGACGATGCTGGTCATGGCGTTCGCGTTATGCCCCCGGTACCGGTCGAATGGTATTTCGCTGGTGTAGTGCATTTTCATATGTGCTGATTGCGGCCGGTGCAAGCGCGCTTTAGGGTGCAGGCCGTCGTCGGACCTGCCGACAGGAGGGAAATGTGGGAAATGCCGATCCATCCGAAGCGCCTGCGGCGGCTATCCGGCGCTTTTGCTACGCGCTCGACCTGATCGACGACGCGGCGCTGATCGCCGAATATGAGGCACGCCATGCGCCCGGATCGGCCTGGCCGGAAGTCGTCGCGCATATCCGCGCGCAAGGCGCCGAGCATATGGAGATCTGGCGTGCGGGCGACCGTCTGATGATGATCGTCGAAGCGGCGAACGACTATCCGCGGCCGGTTCCGGCTCCGCCCGAGATCGACCGCTGGGAAGAGTTGATGTGGCGTTTCCAGCGACCTTTGCCATTCGCGCCGGCCGGAGAAAAATGGGTGCAGATGACGCAGATTTTCGACCTCGACGCGCAATGATCGGCCTGAATTTGCCCCCGATCGGCTTCGGCACCGCTCCGCTCGGCAATCTCTATCGGGCGGTTGACGACGAGACTGCCGAGGCGACGATCACTGCCGCGCTCGAGGCTGGGCTGCTTTATGCCGATACCGCCCCTTATTACGGCTTCGGACTGGCGGAGACGCGATTGGGCCGGGCGATCGCCGGTAGTCGCGACGTCGTCGTCTCGACCAAGGTAGGTCGGGTGCTGGAACCGCTTGCGACCGCCGAGCGCGACCGCCACGGTTTTGTCGACGCGCCGGCCTTCGCGCCGGTCTATGACTATTCGCGCGACGGAATATTGCGATCGCACGAGGCCAGCCTGAAACGGCTGGGCCGTGATCGCGTCGATATCCTCTATGTCCATGACATCGGGCGCCGCGTCCATGAGGCGGCACATCACGCCCGGATGAGCGAATTGCTGGACAAGGGCGGTTTTGCCGCGCTCGAGGAGCTCCGCGACCAAGGAGCGGTGTCGGCGATCGGCGTCGGCGTCAACGAGACCGAAGTGTGCCTCGAGCTGATGGAGCGCGTGTCGCTCGACATCATCCTGCTCGCCGGCCGCTACACCTTGCTCGAGCAAAGCCCGGTCGACGACCTCTTTCCCCGCTGCGCCACCACGGGAACCGCGCTGGTTCTGGCCGGTGTCTACAATTCGGGAATCCTGGCGCTGGGGGCGGACGCGGCTGCCGCGCATTACGATTATGCCGACGTGCCCGAGGCGATCCGCCAGCGGACGCGTGCGATCGAACGGATATGCGCGGCGCACGATGTGGCCTTGCCGGTCGCCGCGTTGCAATTCGTCCTCGCGCACCCCCAGGCAGCGAGCGTGATCGTCGGTCTCGCCAGTCCCGACGAGGTGCGGGCGACGATGGCCAATATCGCCGCGCCCGTCCCGGACAGTCTGTGGAGTGATCTGAAGACGGCGGGTTTGCTGCGGGCCGATGTGCCCGTTCCGGCCAGGACGGAATAGGAGTGGGAGCGGGCAGGCACCGCCAAAACAAACTCTAGGCACGGCTGTCGCCCTCGACGAGTTGATCGGAAATCGCCTCCGCCGCCTTGCGTACCAACGCCGCTGTGTCGCGCGCGGACACCGATGGCTGGATCTTCTTCAGATAGGGGACGGTCAGCGCCGCGGCCGCGCTGCCGCCCCGCATCACCGGTGCGGAAATGTCGGTGATCCCGGCGACGAATTGGCTGGGCGTGTGTTCGACATGGCGTTCGGCAATCTCGTCGGCGCGTGCGCGCAGCGCCGCCATCTCGGCTTCGGGGATCGGCGGATCGAACATCTTTTCCCACCGGCGGCGAACCTCCTCGGGCTGATGCGCGTAGAGGATCACGCCCGACGCGGTCTGCATCAGCGGGCGGCGATAGCCGACCCGTACCGAGAAACCGAGTTGCTCGGCCGATTCCATCCGCGCCACCACCACCATTTGCCCGCGCGTATGCAGCGCGAGATGGCATGACTGGCCGAGGTCGAGCGCGAGCTGACGCATCACCGGCAAGGCGATTTCGATCAGATTGGCGGTGCGTGGCTGCTGCATGCCGAGCGAGAACAGCCGATCGGTCAGGCGATAGCCGTCATCGGACGGATCCTGTTCGATATAGCCGCGCTGTTCGAGTACCTGGACCATGCGGAACAGCTCGCCGTGCGACCGGCCGAGCGCGTGGACGATTTCCGTCAGCGTCATCGGCTCAGCCTGCGCCGCGAGCAATTCCAGCACGTCCAGCCCCTTTTCGAGCGCCGGTGCGCGATACCGCGAATCCCCGCCGCGATCCTCATCGTCAGCCATCGATAACGTCCTCGCCTTCATCCTGTCTTTGGCATGATGGCCCTCCCGCGTCGATCCATCTAACTTTGTTCACTGGTAAAAAACAGCTTTGCCAGGAGAAAAATTGCTCTAGGCTCGCCAGCATAATCGGAGAGAGGTCGTGCCGGTGCTCCGGATCGACGGGAGGGATTGATATGACCGAGGAACCGCCGGTGCCGAAGACGCGGCTGTTGCCGTTTGTGCTGATTGTCGCACTGTTCTTCCTGTGGGGAATCGCGAACAATCTCAACGATATCCTGATCGCACACTTCAAGAAGCTGTTCGTTCTCGGCGACCTGCAGGCCGGGCTCGTCCAATCGGCTTTCTATCTCGGCTATTTCTGCCTCGCCATTCCGGCCGCCTTGTTCATGCGTGCTTACGGCTATCGCGCCGCGGTATTGCTCGGCCTCTGCTTCTACGGCGCCGGTGCGTTGCTGTTCTGGCCGGCAGCGAGCCAGCAAAGCTATCCGTTCTTCCTCGCCGCCTTGTTCATCATCGCCAGCGGGCTTTCGTTCCTCGAGACGTCGGCCAACCCGCTCATCGCGCGGCTCGGACCGCCGGAGAGCGCGTCGCGGCGGCTCAATCTCGCTCAGGCGTTCAACCCGCTCGGCTCGATCACCGGGATCGTGATCGGCAGCCAGTTCATCCTGTCGGGCGTGGCGCACGGCCCCGCCGAGATCGCCGCAATGTCTCCGGAGGTATTGGCGCAATGGCGCGCGAGCGAAGCCGCCGCGGTGCAGTTACCCTATCTGCTGATCGGCCTCGGCGTGCTCGCTTGGGCGGTGCTGATCCGGTTGACCGCCTTTCCCGCGATCGCGACGCAGCGCGACGTCGAGGAAGATGTCGGCGCGCTCGACGATTTTCGCGCGCTGCTCCGCGATCGCCGGGTCCTGCTCGGCGTCCTGGCGCAATTCTTCTATGTCGGTGCGCAGGTCGGCGTGTGGAGTTTCCTCATCCGCTACGCCGAGGTCGCCGTGCCCGGCACGCCCGAGCGCGTCGCGGCGGGCTATCTCACCATCTCGCTCGTCACCTTCATGGCGGGGCGGTTCGTCGGCTCGGCGCTGATGGGCGTGGTGCGCGCGCCATCACTGCTCGCTATTTTCGCGGTCGCCGGCGCCTTGCTGTGCCTCGTCGCTACGATCGCGGGAGGCATGACCGGCATCATCGCGCTGATCGCCTCGAGCTTCTTCATGTCGATCATGTACCCGACGATCTTCGCCGAGACGGTCGATGGCCTCGGAGCGCGGACGAAGTCGGCCGCCGCCCTACTGGTGATGGCGATCGTCGGCGGCGCCGTCTTTCCAGCGGCGATGGGTCTGGTATCGGACCGCACCGGGTCGATGGTCAATGCGATGGCCGTACCCGCTTGCTGCTTCCTCGTCGTGCTCGTCTTTGCATTGACGGTGCGGAAGCCGGCGTGATCGATGCCCATGTCCATCTCTGGCGGATCGGCGAGCATGGCTGCACCTGGCCGCCTCCCGATCTCGATGCGATCCATCGCGATGTCGAACTGCCCGAGCTGCGCGCGCTGGCGGCGGCCAACGGGATTGACGGCGTGGTGCTGGTCCAGAGCCAGGACAATGCCGCCGATACCGACTGGCTGCTGTCGCTAGCCGACGATCCGCTGGTGCTGGGAATAGTCGGCTGGAGCGATCTGCGCGGCACGTTGCCGTTGCACCCGATCCTCAAAGGGCTGCGCCCGATGGTGGAGGATCGCCCCGCCGACTGGTATGACGATCCCGCGATCGACGCTGGCCTCGCCGCGATGGCCGACAGCGGGCTGGTGCTCGACGCGCTGATCCGCCCGCGACACCTGGCCGCATTGCATCGCCTCGCCGCACGGCATCCGGCGCTCTCGATCGTCATCGACCATGCCGCCAAACCCGATGCCGGCGACCTTCCCGGCTGGGAAGCGGAGATGCGCGCGATCGCCGATCGGCCCAATGTCGCGTGCAAGCTGTCGGGGCTGCTCACCGAACCCGGACTGACGCCGCGTATCGCCAAGGTCGCGGCGATACTGCTCGACGCATTCGGCACCGACCGCTTGATCTGGGGGAGCGATTGGCCCGTCCTCACCCTGGCCGGCGATTATGCGTCCTGGCTCGCGCAGGCGCAGGACCAGATCGCCCCCAGCGTGCGGGACGCGGTGTTCGGCGGGAATGCACGGCGCATCTACGCTCTTTCCGGCGGTGACGATTCTGCGGGACGTAGAGTCCGGCTCGTCTAAGTCACTCGGCGCCGGACCCCGCCAATAAAGCGGGCAATATCAGCTTTCCGAGCGTTGGCAACGGATGGCTGGTGTCCAACCACAACGAAGGGTCGGACCATTTTGCGCGGTCAGCCGCGGAACCGGGAGGACGCTCGACAAAGTCCGCAAAGCGGATCTTACAGGCGGCGCCGCGCCGTCGTGGCGTGATCACCGACTGAATATCAGCTGCCGACCGTCGATTCACCGCCAACATGTCAGCCGTCACGTACCAGGTCGGCGGCATACGATAGAATATGATCGAGTGCTGGATCCCGCTCCGTCTGCATTCTTCGTCCGCGCCCTCGACGGTTCGCCTTAAGCCGGCCAGGTTGCGCGCATAGGCGACCGGGTCGGGATGCGCGTAGGCCGACCGCTCGGTCGCAGGATCCGCGGAGGTCGGCGCGACCGGCCCAGCTATTTTGTCGGCGGCGCAGTTCGCCGCCACGCTAGTCCGAGACTGGCCGCGATACGGCAGGTTCGCGAGTACGGTCTCGATCGATGCCCGGGTGACGCGGGGGGCGAGCGCGGCGTATATCAGATCGTCGAGCCCGGCGCGCGGCTCTGCGAAGGCGGAGCTTTCGACCAGTGGCAACTCCAGCAGAATGGTGGCCTTGCGTTTGCGTCGCGTCAGCGCCTGACGGATCAGCGGGGAAAATTCGGCAAAGCCCCAACCCGCGCCGGTGACCCGAGCGACGGGATGGCCGCACGTATCCAGGCCGTGAGCGGCGCGTGAATTACCGAAGAGGAAGACGTCGGTCGCCTGATCGGCGACCGTATCATCATAAAAGGAGGGACGCGCAAATTCGCTGACGATACCGCTGGCGTAAAGCGGCGTGAAACGGTTGATGGCACGATGGCGAGGCGGGCCGAACAACCCGACCGGATTGACATAGTAATTGAGCGATACGACCGGCAAAATGCAGACGATCGCCAGCAGCAGTCCGGCCCAATGCCGTCGCCACTCCGCTCTATCAGATATCGGCATAGATGAACGTGCGCGGGACGACGGGAGCGGCGATGCCGGCCAAAGCCGCTACTAACAACATTCCACTTGCGAACCCCCAGCGCAGCGATGGGCGCCATCGTATCCAATGGGGGCATCCCGGAACGTCGCCAATTCCGAAGATCTGCATGGTGTTGGGCGATAGCAGCGCGACCAGGGTGGCGACCAGCAGTGCTCGGTTGCCGGCAGTTGCATGGCGCAATGCCCCCGGATCAAATCCGATCTGGGCCGCTTGCCGTAGGAGTGAGCCGAAATCGAGCATGCTGCCTATCACACGCATGGACGTTGCGCCGCCATTCGTGCGCAACAATAACGCGAAGATCGCCGCGGCGAATAGTATTCCGACCCGGGTGACCAGGTGCACCGCGATCTTGCCGGCGGGGCGCAGCGTCCGCGGTCGTGTCCGCCAACGCAGGCGAAGTGTTTGTATGACAACGAGCAGCAGGCCCAACACGACCGCCTCCAGAACATTCGTGAGTGCCAGCGTGTGCCAAAGCCCGACCGCGACGAACGCCGTCACCATCGCCAGCGACCAAGCGATCGCATAGCGGCGCGCGGTAGGCCGCACCGGCAACCGTCGTGCAAGCTTGAACACTGGCTCGAAGACATAAAAGCGTACGAACATCATCAGGCTGACATGCCAGCGCATGACATAGTCACCAGGCGAAGATGCCTTTAGCGGCGAATTGAAATTGATCGGCAGTTTAATGCCGACACACAGCGCCAGCCCGATCGCGATGTCCGAGTAAGCCGAAAAATCGAAATATAATTGCAGGAGGAAGCCCCAGCTCAACGTCCAGGCATCGGTCGCTTGAAAGTGTCCCGACTGGACCGCGTTCGATGCGGCTTCCACCGCATTCCCGAGCGGATCGGCGATCCATGCCTTCTTGACGAGGCCGGCCAGAAATAACGTCGCTCCGCGAAATACCATCTCGCGTGACGGCACCGAACGCCCCAGCCTGGCATATTGCTCTGCCATTGTCCGGTAGGGCGCGATTGGTCCGGCCGGGAGTTGGGCGAATAACGAACCCCAGGCCGCATACCGCGCGAAGCCAAGCGGCTGGCGTGCCCGATTTCCTGCGTCAATCAGAAAAGTGATCTGCTGCAAGGTGAAGAACGCCATTCCCAACGGAACGACCGCCGACTGAATGACCAAGAGTTGATCCGGCCCCACCGCTACCGATGCGCCAATTCGATCCGGGTGCGCCGCCAGCCATTTGTACGCGGCGAGCGGTGCCAGGTTCGTCACGATGCCGAGCGCAGTCAGCCAGCGGCGCTCCCGCTCGCTTGGTCTCGCCCGGATCAGCGTCATCAGCATGTAATTCGCTACCAGCGATATGCTCAACCAGACCAGCGTCCGGAGGTCGGTGATCCAGCAGTATAGCGCGGCGGCGATCAGCAGCGCCGCAACGGCGAGCGGAGGACACCGCCTGCACAGGAGCAGGAACGTGCCGATCGTAATCGGCACGAACAGCAAGACGAAAGCAGGCGCGACAAAAGCTATGGTGCGCCCCTATTGCAAGGGCGCGGCGGGAGAGGTGCTCTTTTCGATCAAGACGTCGTCCAGCAGCACGCCGTCCAAGCCGGTCGTCGCCAGGACCGCCATCGCATCCTGTACGGTGTGAACGATCGGCTTGCCCATGACGTTGAAGCTGGTGTTGAGCACGATCGGCACCCCGGTCTCGCGTTCAAACGCTGAAAGCAGCTCGGCCATCCACGGATTGCTTTCCTGGTCGACCGTCTGCAGGCGCCCGGTTCCGTCGTGATGCACGACCGCTGGCACCCGATCGCGCTTTTCCGCCTGCCAAGGGAGCGTAAAACCCATATAGGGCGACGGCTGTGCGCGATCGAACCATTCATGGGTCTGCGTGGCGGCGATCACGGGGGCAAACGGGCGATAGGTTTCGCGGCCCTTCACGCGATTATTGATGCGCTCCTTCATGTCCCGCGGGCGCGGATCGGCCAAGATCGAGCGGTGGCCCAGCGCACGTGGCCCGAATTCAGCGGCGCCTCGCATGACGCCGATGATCGATCCCGCGGCCAACCGCTTGGCAAGCAATGCCGCGGGCTGTGCGCTTTGCGTCACGCTCGCTAGACCTTGGGCCTGGGCCGCCAGATCGATTGCTCGCCGCGGGATCGCCGTGCCCAGGAAGGGCGACGTCCGAGCGACGGGTATTGCCGCAGCGGGATGGTCCTGCCGCCAAGCGAGCAAAGCGGCTCCGATAGCGTTGCCGTCGTCGGCGGGCGCGGGCGGCACGTGCACGCGCTCGAACCCGAAACGCCCTCTTATGGTGCCGTTATAGGATGAATTGAGCGCACATCCGCCGGTCAGGATCAAGTTTGTCTCGCCGAGCGGTACACACGCCGCAAGCATCTGATCGACCAACATCGCATAAGCCAACTGGCCGCTGGCGGCGAGGTCCGCGCCTTTCTCTGCGGGATCGCCGGCGTTGCGCCGATAAGCGCCGGCGGCGCGCACCGCGCGAGCAATCGCGTCCGCCGATCCGAGCTGCGGCCGGCCCTTGTCCATCGTCAGCATGGCTTGGAGCGCCTCGACCAGCATGGGGTCGGGCGTTCCGAAAGCAGCCAGGCCCATGACCTTCCATTCCTCGCCCGCGCGCCAGTCGAAGCCGCATTGTCCGGTGAGCCAGGCATAGAAAGTGCCGAGACTTCCCGGGCCCCAAGACCGCCAGAGGCGCTCCGCTCGCCCTGCCCGTACTCTGTACAGGCTTGCAGCGCCGACCTCTCCTTCCCCATCGATCACCAAGCACAATCCGTCGGCGAAAGGCGCGCTGTAGCATGCGGCGGCGGCATGACATTCGTGGTGGTCGAAACGCAGCACCTCGGGCTGCTCCGCAGCGAGGCCCAGTCGAAGCAATGAAGCACCGGCCGCCTCTACGGCATGCGCTTGCAACCCGCGCAGCCACAAGCCGTCGCTGGCGGGAAGCAGCGCATTGGATACGCGGACTGGCAAATTTGCCTTCACTCGCGCCCAACTCGACGCCACCACCAGTTCGTCCGCAGCCGGATCGAAGCCGATGGCCGCCAACGCACTCTCGAGGTGACCGACATGGTCCGGCGCAGCCCCCCAAGCGCGCTTGTCCTGGAGGTATCGCTCAGTCGCCTCGGCGAACGCGACTCGCCCGCTTTCGTCGACCAGGGCCAGGGCTGGATCGTGTCCCGAGGTGGACAGCCCCAAATACCACTTGCTCATACGGTGGCCAGAAGCTCCCCGACCGCCTGCAGGACTTCGCCAAAGGTGCGGTACTCGAACATCATCGTCGGTTCGACCTCGATCGCGTATTTGTCCTCGATCTCACCGCAGATCATGACTGCATCGAGCGATTGCAGCCCAATATCCACCAGGACGGTCGATGGGCCGAGCGCCGACTGAGGTACGCCGGTGCGGCGGCTGATTTCAGATGCCAGGAAGTCGCTGACCTCCGCAATGTCGACTTGGCTCATAATGCTTTCTGCAGTTGGACAGGAGTGGGTGCGGTCGTCAGGTTCGCCGCAAGGCCCCCGAGCACACGCGTTTGAGAATTGGGGATCCATGACGGCTTGCTGGTCAGCGTAAAATTGGGAAATCGGCCGACGAAAGCGGGCAGCGCACGCCGCATGAGCAACCGCGCGAGCGATGCACCCAAGCAGCGATGCAAGCCGTGCCCGAGCGCGAGATGGCCCGCTCCGCGGCCGGCGTTAACCTGATCGAGGTGAAGCTGCATCGTATCGCCGCTTGCGAACCTAACGCCGCCGATTTCGCCGTCGATGCGAGCGGTACGGTAGATGAAGCGGGGCGAAGCGGCGTTTGGAAGCACGTCGCGATCCAGCCAACCCGCGTTGCTCGGCTCAAGAAATTCGACGCGCCGATCCGGCGCAATGTCCGCCAGCCGCCACAACGCATTTCCCAGGGTGTAGGCGATATTGAAGCTCGCTCCGTAAAGTACGAGCGCCAAAGCATGGCAGTCGTCCTGGTCGAAACCTTCGGGCGCTTGCGCGATCAGCTTGGCCAGCAGTGAGGGTGGCAGGTCCGGACGCGGTTGGCCCTGTCCCACTGCCGTTAAATCAAGCAGTTCCGTGCACACGCCCTGTAGCCGAACGATGTTTCGCAGCGACAGCAACGGTTCGAGCAATTCCTGCAATTTTGGTGCGATGGCGTCGAACCGCGCCGGATCGGCGGGGTGAAGACCCAGCACCCTTTGCGTTACGGCGCGGAACAACGGCTCGCAAAAGTCTCGGATCAGATCCGCTTGTCCCCTCGACGGAAGCGCATCAAGCAGCTGCTCGACGGTTTCGTCGATGAACGGCGTCCATGCCGGCAATCGATTGTTGCCGAGGACGTCCAGGGTCAGCAGCCGAATGGCCTGGTGCCTTTCGCCGGATAGAAAGAACGGCGCATTGCGCGCGATTCGGATCGCAACCGACAAGTCCTTTCCACTTGCCGCCTGCAGTGACCGAAGATGCTCGGTCATGTCCGGTGGTCCGAACAACGTGTCGTCGGCGGCGATGCGACGCGCAAGATCGTGGTCGCCGATCTCCCACATCTTGGCACTGCGCCGACGCAACCCGGTGCCAGTACAGGGCAGTGCGACGGGAGACCGGACCATCGTAGTGCGTTCGACCCGGACTCCCGACTCATCGAGCCGTAATGCGGGAAATCGCCCGGCGAGCGTGGGCACGGCAATGTGGTAAATAAGCCGCGCAAGCTCCGCTCCGGGGCAGCGGTGGGCGCCTTCTCCGAATGACAATTGCCGCTGCGGCTGCAGCGCGGTGGCGGCGTTGATCGAGCGAACGTCGATCGCTGCGATATCGCCGCTGTGCACTGGACAGCCCATCACCCGAGCGTCGCGATCAGCAACACGATACAGCATGAGCGTGGAAGAATGCTCCCGAAAGAGGCTGTCGAGTTCCAGATCCGACCATCCCAAGTCGGCAGCCGCGCGCCACGCGGTCGAACCACGGCGCAAAATCCCGGCTAGGGCAAGCCCCAGGCTTTCCGCTGCGGTGTGCGCGGCGACAATGAGCGAAATTGTGAGTGCTTCCGCGGAGACGCCGTCGGGCAGGGCACTGCCGGCAAGAACGTCGCGCAACGGCGCCGGCCCGTCGTCGAAAGCGAACGCGCCCGCCGGCTGCAGCAAGTCCGACAGAAATTGGAAACCTGCCTGCGCGGCGCGCAGTCTGCGGATCGGCAATAAAGGCTCTGTCAATTCTCGGGTGGCCGCGATGCTGTCGAGCACACCGCGTTCGTCACCGGCCCGCAACCCCGTTATCCTGCCAATACAGGCGACGAACACCGGATCGACGAAATCGCGAACAAGGTCCGGCGCTCCGCTCGACGCCAACCGGTCCATAGCTCGGCGAACTTCTTCTTCGATAACGCCGCGCCATTGCTCGACACCGGAGATACCGAAGAATTTTGCGATGGCGCGCCGGGTGCGCAGATGATCCTTGCCGGATTGATAGATCAACGAGCTACGGGCGATCGCGATGAGCAAGGAGAAATCTTCTCCCGTTTCCGCCTGTAGCCGCGCGATGTGGCTGCCGAGGTCGATGACGGTCCACGAGCGGTCACGCAGCACTGCACTCGCCGCAGCGCCGTCGTCGATGCGCCACAGAGCAGGCGATCGGCCCGGTCGCGGGGCCGATTGTTCGTTGGTCTGCCTCATCAGGCGCACGCCGCGTTCGCCGCACCCTGGCGATACAGCGCAGCGGCTTCGCGGCGGCGGATCTTTCCGCTACTCGTCCGGGGCAGCGTCCCACGATCGACCAGTTCGACGTCGAGCAGTTTGATCCCAAAGGTGCCGGCAACAGCCTGCGCGATTTGCTGGCGGACCTTGTCCGGGTCGGGGAGCACGGTTCGCGCGGCACGCATCTCTATCAGCAATGCCGCTTCGCCGGACCGCATTTCGTCCGGCATGAACGCCGCCGCTGCCATCGGGTTGAGCGCGGGTTCCATTTGCGCTGCCAACCACTCGATTTCGGATGCCGCGACTTTGCGGCCATTTACTGTCAAGACGTCCTTCAGACGCCCGACGACGTAGAGATTGCGATCGCTGATTACGCCTATGTCGCCGGTGCGAAGCCAAGTCTCGTCCTGCCCCGGGATGACGTGGCGGAACGTCTCCTCGCTTTCTGCTGATTGGCCGACATAACCACCGGCGACCGATGGTCCGTGCAAGCAGATTTCGCCCATCTCGCCATCGCGCAGAACTGCGCCTTGGGCCGGGTCAATAATACGGATGGTGCGAGCCACGGCCTCGGTCAGGCGGCAGGGCGCCACGCCAGCGCAGATCGGTGGTGGCACCGGCTCGATCGCGGCCTCCAGGGCGTGCGCGCCAGCAGCCATCAGGCTGTACTCGGCGAGGCCGTAACAAGCGAAGACAGCTCTTGTCTGTAACCCAAAGCGCGCAAATCGAGAGCGAAATGCGGCGATCAGCGCTGCCGGCACCGGCTCGGCGCCGCAATATGCGGCCGACCACCGCGAAAGGTCGAGGCCCTCACACTCGTCGTCGCGTATGTTTTGCACGCACTGCGCAAAGGCAAAGGCGGGTCCGCCGCTGAATGTGCCGCCATGATCGGATATCGCCCTCAGCCAACGCGAGGGTCGCTGGATGACCCGAAAAGGATCAAGTTGAACGCTGCTGGCGCCGACCAGGATCGGATAGATGTTTCCACCGAGCAGTCCCATGTCATGGAAATGCGGCAGCCAATTCACCACAACTTGCTGCTCATCGAAGCCCCAGGCGGCAAAGCAATGCGCAGCGTTGGCGAGGATAGCGGCTCCGCCCACCTTCACGCCGCGCGGAAAACGGCTGGTGCCGGAGGTGTATTGAATTACGGCCGGACCGCCTGCGCAAGAGCGCGCCACCGCCAATGGCGCCATGGCGGGTAAGTCATCGACTTCCATGATGCCGAAGCGAGGAGCTGACGATTCCGCCAGGGCAGCGTCGATCGCCGCGCGGACCGAAGCTGTGCAGATTATTCCTTCCACCGCGCAGTCGGCGACGATAGCCGCGAAACGCTCCCGTTGGGTCGAGTTGCGGGGAATCGCGAGGGGAACGACCGTCAGACCGGCATAGACCGCGCCGAGCAAGGCAGTGGTGAATTCGCTGCCCTGCGGCATCGCCAGAACGACAGGCCCTGAACCGACCGGGAATATTTCACTAAAGACCGCAGCCCATCGAGCCGCGGCGTCATGCAAATCGCGACCGGTAAAGATTTGACTCTCGTCCGCTTCGCGCCGGCCGCAGACCGTCAACATTGTCTTGTCGTTGGTAGCTAGACGGCGCCAGATGGCGTCAGCGAGGTCGTTCATCGGGCCACGGCACCAGAATTGTTGCGCGCCACCAAGGTCCGGGCGTTCTGGAGCACGGGCTGTGGCAAGCCGACGGGGTTCGGCGTTCTCAGGGCGGTGTCAAACGGCGGTGACGGCAGTCGTGCCCACTCGTCATCATATGCTCGTTTCTGCACGAAACTATAATAGTTCAGGGCCCATGATCCGAGCGCGCGCCCGATACCGTCGGCGATGTCGGGGCGGAGCCGCATGAGCCCGGTGGCTTCGTCGATTACCCGCGCCGCGTCCGGCCCGCTCTTGGCGACCGCGATCATCAATCGCGCATACAGACGGTTACTTCGGTTCCGACCTGGCGGGTTGTGGAGCTTGCCTGATCCGCGATGCCGCAGCGGGTTAGGTGGGATTAAGCGCGCAATATGCCGCAGCCGGTGGCTGAAAGCGGCGGGGCTGTGGAGCCGGCTCACGAGCCAGCGTGCCCCGATCTGCAATTGCTCGCGCGACATCTGTGCCGGCAGGATGTTCGACATGCTGTCGGTCCCGGGGAACATGTCGAGCGGCGATCCCGCGGCCAGACGCCCGGTGGCGCGCATCTGCTCATAAAGTGGTGTTGCGACGGGGGCGACCAGCACCGAAACCTTCAGGGTTGCCACTGGCAATTGCATCGCAAATTCGAATTGCTGCTCGAAGATGCGAAGCGTGTCCGCATCGAAGCCGACCATCAAGCCGGGATCGACCTGGACGCCGTGCGACACGACGTGGCTGACCTGGGCGGCGAGATCAACGTTCAGATTCTGCCGCTTGTTGCTTGCCCGCAGGCTCTCCTGGTTGATCGTCTCCACGCCGATAAACACCGAGTTCAGCCCTGCTTCGGCGCAAAGCTGCAGCATCTCATCGTCCCGAGCGATGTCGATCGACACTTGCGTGCTGAACGAGACATGGTCGCGGCCGTCCCCACCGTTCCAATCCCGAATCGACGTCAACAGCGACGTCGCGCGCTTGCGGTATACAGTGAGATTATCGTCGGCGAGCTGGATCTGGTTGAAGCCAAGATCATAGAGGGTTTGCAACTCCGCCACGACTTGCGCATCGTTCTTATGACGCTGTCGGCGACCCAAATACTGGATCACGTCGCAAAAATTGCACTCGAAGGGGCAGCCGCGGCTGGTCTGGGCGATGCCGATCAGCGCGCGGTCGGGGTCGATCAACTGCCAGGCCGGAATCGGCGAGTTCGACATTTCGGCCCTGTCGCCTCGGTAGACGGGCTTGAGCGTCCCTTTCAGCATATCCCGATAGAATTCATCTGCGACAGGCTCGAACTCGCCGATCACCATCACATCGCATTCTTCCGCGAAGGCGCTTGGATCGAGCGACACGTGCGGTCCGCCAATCACAACGGTGCGGCCGCGCGCCCGAAAGCCACGCGCGATCGCGATTGCGCGCTCCGCCTGCGAGATATTGGCGGTGATGCCAACGAAGTCGGCCGCCAGGCCGAAGTCTACCGGTTCGACTGCTTCATCGACGATCTTGGGAACGATCCCCACCGGTGCGAGTGCGGCGACGGTTGCGGCCGCCAGTGACGGCACTCGTGTCATCCCCATCCCGGCACTGCCCAAACCGCGGAAGTCCACCTCCCATGGCGGTTTGGGAGCGATGAGGAGAAATCGTGTCATGTGCCCGCCAGCTTGGGGGGTGCGGGCAGATTTTGCAAAATATTTCCGTCAGTACCGACGCTCCCGATACTCGACTCGAACGGACCAAATTCTGGTTGGTCGAACAGTAGCTCGGCGATCAACAAAATGGCGTTCGATATTGAAGTAATTGTGGGCGCCGGCGTGTTGGCAGCTCCGGTCGGCGAGATTCAAATATGGCAATCGCGCTGGCGGTAACGGCAACTTTCCAACAATAACGGTCGTCTGACACATTCCGAACGGCAATAGCTGTCGGGATCGTACCGATCGCGTCCGAACGTCCGGAAGTTGGATGCGCGGTAGCCATACGGTCGAAAGGCTTGTCAGTGCTCGGAGGAGCCCATCAAGGCCGCCACAAAGTGTGGGCCGAATTGGGAGTATAATTGCGTAGACCTGCCGGAATTCGCGGGAAAACGGGCACGCCCGGCCTGCTGGTGACCCCTACGGGAATCGAACCCGTGTTTTCGCCGTGAGAGGGCGACGTCCTAGACCGCTAGACGAAGGGGCCGGCGGTAACGCGAAGCGGGGCCTCTAGGGGCGTTGTCCGGATGCGTCAAGGTGATTGAGCGGACTGGGCGAGGGCGGTTGCGGGTTCGATCAAATCCCGCCCGAGTCAGGCGCGATCGCGCCCCGATCTCGTTTGCCCGGCGCGGGTTCGACGGAACCCGAAGCCGTAACGAACGTCTTTCACCCTGCGGGGCAGGATGGTCGGGTACGAGCCTTTCCGCCCGGCCAAAACAGGAAGGATAAAAAATGCTCTGGACAATCGTCGTCATCCTGCTGGTGCTGTGGCTGCTCGGTTTCACCGTGCTCCACGTCGGCAGCCTCATTCACCTGTTGCTGGTGATCGCGCTGGTCGTGGTGGTGGTTCGCCTGATCCAGGGGCGTCGCGCCATCTAGGCTGAGGGCACCCTCACCTGGCGACGTCGATCTCGGACGTCGTGCGTGCACGACAGTGCCAAGATGAGAGTGCACGAAAAGCCCGGCGGACGAACGCCGCCGGGCAACATTGCGGGGTTCGCATCGCATGACAGGCGGTCGGCGCTCACCGGCAACGGGTTCTCGCGTGGATCGGCCCTCTCCAAGAGAGTTTCCGCAACGCGCTTCGTTTCCGAAAAATGATGTTCTCATGAAACAACCGGGCGACATGGGTGTTTCGACCCCGATCGGTGATGGTCATTGTTCCGACGGAACAGTGCGCCGGGCCGATACTCGAACCGTTCCTAGAAGGGGATGCGCATGATCAAGAAGTTCCTCGCCGCCGCTGCGGCCCTCACGCTGTTGCCGCTCGGCGCCTGCGGTCACAAGACTGACGCCGCCGACAACGTCCAGGCCGCCGCCGACAACACCGCCGATGCGATGGATGCCAATGCCTCCGCGATTCGCGACGAGGGCAGCAACATCGCCGCCGACGACAAGGCAGCCGCGGACAATGCGGCGGACGCGTTGAACAACAAGGCCGATGCCGTCCGCGACGCGGGGGAGAACAAGGCCGACGCGATCGACGCGAAGAAGAAGTAAGATCGGTTCGGGCGGTGGAGGGCGCTTCCTCCTTCGCCGCCCATCCCGACGTCAGGCGGCCGCGCGCTCGGTTCGAGCTAGCGCGGTCGTGCTGGCAAGGGCTTTCCGTACCAAAGCGGTGAACCGACTTCCCTGGCGCAACAGCAGCGCCTTGTCGAAGCAGGCAAAGGCGCCGCGTTCGACCGCTTCCGCCTCGCTCGCCGACCCCGCGACGGTATGCGACGACACGACCAGCACCGGTGCATGCGGATGGCCCGCAAGCTCGTCCAGAAAGGCGAACCCGTCGATCCCGGGCATCGCCAGATCGAGGATGATGACGCTGGGCACGAACTGGCCTATCAGGTCGCGCGCCGCTTGCACGCTCCCCGCCGAACCGACGATCTGCATATCCTTCTGCGTCGCCAGCAATTCCTCGATGATCGCCCTGACTGTCAGCGAATCATCGACGACCAGAATGTTGAACGCCATGGCGTCAGCTCCTCAGGTGGTCCGACAAGGAGTGGGCGGGACGAGAAGACACGGAAATCGATCACCTTTTCCTCCTTGCCGGTTCCCGTTCTATGCGGACGCCGTTATTGCATGGAGGTTCAGGACGCCCTCCGTAGATATACAACTTGGGGTGTTGGAGAGGCGAGCAGAGGGCGCTCGGGTCACCACGCGCGATAGCGGTTGCCCCGTGGGCAGGGACGGGCGATCAGGCGATTGATCATCGGGCTGGTTGTCGCGATTAAGACCCGGACTCAATATTGATCGTCAGGGGAGCGCAGAATCACGATGGGCGGCAGAACACGGGGACGGCGTCGGTCGCATTCGGCAAAGATCAGGCGGCGCAAGATCGTCATCGCGTCGGCCGCTTTGGTCGTCGTCATCAGCCTGGCCGTGTTCGCCGCGAACGGCGGGGTGACGGGATTGTTCACCGTCCAGGGATCGGACATCCCGCCGGTCGACACGCATTGACCCGAATGCCCATACGGGCGCTCCGGCTCGGCATTCAGCAGATCGGGCATCGATAGGCGCGCATATGTCCGACATCTCCCTTGCCCAGGCGCGACGTATCGTCCTCGCCGCTCAGGGCTTCGGTGCGCGCCGTGGGTCTTCGGTCGGCCGCGCGCAGCTGGGGCGCCTGATCGATCGGCTGAACCTCCACCAGATCGACAGCGTCAACGTGGTCGCCCGGGCGCATTATCTGCCCGCCTTCTCGCGGCTGGGATGCTATGATCGCGACCTGCTCGACAGAGCGGCGTGGGGTGGCAGGCGCGACCGCCGATTGTTCGAATATTGGGCGCACGAAGCCTCGCTGCTTCCGCTGGACCTGTTTCCGCTGATGCGCTGGCGCATGGCGCGCGCCGATCGCGGGGAGGTGGGTTATGGTGCGCTGCGCCGCTTCGCGACCGAACAGCGCCCACAAGCCGACGCCATCCTCGCCAGGATCGCGGCGGAGGGGCCGCTCGCCGCGTCCGACTTCCCGCACGGCAAAAGCCGGTCAGGATGGTGGGAATGGGGCGACACCAAGCGTGCGCTCGAATGGCTGTTCTATGCCGGCCACCTGACCACCGCGACCCGGCGGCGGAGCTTCGAGCGCGTCTATGATTTGACCGATCGGGTCATCCCTGCGGCGATCCTCGCACTGCTGGCGCCAGAGGAACGCGACGCCCGGCGCCAGCTGATCGATCGCGCGGCGCGCGCGCTGGGTGTCGCCACCGCGGCCGAACTGCGCGATTACTTCCGGCTCAAGCCGGTGGAGAAGGACAACGCGATCGCCGACCTGATCGATGCGGGCGTCTTGCAGCCGGTCCGGGTAGAGGGATGGAGCCAGCCCGCTTTCCTGCATCGCGATGCACGATCGCCGCGCCGCATCGCTGCCAGCGCGCTCCTGGCGCCGTTCGATCCGCTGATCTGGCACCGCGACCGCACCGAGCGATTGTTCGGCCTGCGCTATCGCATCGAGATTTACACCCCGGCGGCGAGCCGGGTGCATGGCTATTACGTGCTGCCGTTTTTGATGGACGAGCAATTGGTCGCGCGCGTCGATCTGAAGGCGGATCGACAGCACGGGACGTTGCTGGCGAAGGCGCATTTCGAACCGGACGCACTGCCGGATAGCAGGGAAAGATTGCGGGCCGCGCTCGACGAAATGGCAACATGGTTGCAGCTCGACCGAGTCACGATGCGCTGACGCCTCCGAGAGTCCCCGCACAAAAGGGATGGCCCATCACGAGCCATCCCCTCGTTACATTCAGCGCCGATGGCAGACGCGCACCCAACGATGGTGCCGTTTCACATTGTGGCAGTGGCGAGCCCCCCAACCCCTGTGCCGAACGCTACGGCTGGTCACGCGTCTCGTCTCGACATGGCGCTCGATGCGTCCGCCGTCGCGAACCCTTTCGGTCGTCGTGGTCGTACGCGTCACGCCCTCACGCCTGTCCTGCGCAGCGGCCGGGGCAGTCAAGCCGATCAGCGCCGTCGCCAAGCCGGCGGCAATCAATAGAGATTTCATGTGGAATCCTTTCGGCCCGGAATCGGACCTCGATCGATAGACGGTCGACAGAGGTTGAAAGTTCCAGGTCCGCAATGGAACGACGTCACGGCCGCGATGCCTCCTCATCGCCGCCGTGACGCCGAACGGATCAGGGGTGCATATCGCACTGCCTATGTCCTCGACCGGACGAATCGGGCCGCGTCGGCATTGCAGATGCCCAACCGCTGGCACGCACGCTGACCGCGTTTGCGCGCATGTACGAACCGCACGCGGCGCGCGAGGACACGATCTTGTTCCCCGCGTTCAAAAAGGCAGTCGGTCCCAAAGGCTATAATGAACTCGGTGACCAGTTCGAGGATATCGAGCGGCGCACCTTCGGCGGCGACGGTTTCGACATCGCGATCGACAAAATCGCCGATATCGAACGCCGGCTCGGTCTCGCCGATTTGAACGCCTTCACTGCGCCCGCCCTGACCTAACGAGGCGACATCACCCTAGCATTGTCCACTCATCCCGCCCGACGCACAGCCGGACAGAATCGGGATTGTTGGAGCCGCAATGCTCGGCTTGGGTCGATGGGCTCGTTAACCATTGGGAAGAGTGTGTGATGTCGGCGTCTGTAACAAAAATGGTCCCCGCGGCCGTGATTTTGCTTGGTGCGATGGGGTTGGGCGGCTGTGCCACCAAGAGCTATGTACGGGAGCAGATCGCTCCGGTGAGCCAGCGCGTCGATGCGCTCGAGGCGAAGTTGAACGAGACCGACGGCACCGCGAAATCGGCATTGTCGCAGGCGCAGGCCGCGTCCGGCCAGGCGCAGAACAACGGTCAGCGTCTCGACCAGCTCAATGCCCGGGTCGATGGCATCGAACAGCGGATGGCGGAGAGCCAGAAGAAGAAACCGCGCAATTGATGCCGCACGGCCGCATATGCCGATCGGCCCGGTGCTGATCGGCCGAATTCCGATCGGATCGCAATGTCGAGCGTCGCCCCTTTCTTCGGGGCGGCGCCCGTTTCGTGTTGAGCGCCTCCAGCGATGATCGGTATCCTGCTGGCGCTCGCTGGTCTTGCGCTCACCGTTCCCGCGTCCGCCCCGGCGGCGAAGCACGCTCGGCCGCCGGCAACCAAACCGGCGCCGCGGGCGGGCGATACGGCCAAAATCGAGGTGACCCAGTCGGCGGCGGCGACACGCGTTTTCGACTGGATCGCCGCGTCGGGAGACAATGGCGCGCTGCCCTATATCGTCATCGACAAGAACAATGCCGCCTTGTTCCTGTTCGACGCGAAGGGGCAACTGCTCGGCAAGGCGCCCGTGCTGATCGGGGTGGCCGTCGGCGACGAGGCGACGCCGGGCATCGGCAGCAAAAAGCTGGCCGAGATCGGCCCCGCTGAGAAGACCACACCGGCAGGGCGTTTCCTCGCCAGATACGGACTGGCCGCGGGCAGGCAAAAGGTGCTGTGGGTGGATTACGCCACGTCGGTCGCGCTCCATCCGATCCCGACAGGATACAATCCCAAGGAACGCCGTCGCCAGCGCATGGCGTCGCCGACGTCCGACGACAACCGCATTACGTTCGGGTGCATCAACGTGCCCTCGACCTTCTACACTAAGAGCGTGCAGCCCTTGTTCCGCAAGAAGGGCGGCTATGTTTATATCCTGCCCGACACCAAGTCGCTCGAGGCGGTCTTTCCGCTCTTGCTGGGGCAGGCGGTCGCGAGCGGCGGTTCGCACTGATCGTCGCTCTGGCGGGCGTCGTCGTTACGTCGGCCAGGAGGAAGGCTGGGCCGTCAGTCGCTCGAGATAGGCACATAGCATGTCGGCCAGCGCCTCCGACCAGTCGACAATCTCGGTCTCCGTCCGCTGCGTCTCGGAAAAGCTGCTGCCTACGCCGCTGAGTGTCATCTTGATGAGATCCCCGGCAAGCATCCGTTTATGGTCGGGCACGTCCGGCAGCGCCTCTTGCAAGAACGTGCGGAAGATCTTGGCGTTTTCCTTCTTCGCTTCGATTGCTTCCGGCGCATCGCGGTAGAGCGGTGCCGCGTCGCTCAAGGCGGTACGGATCGCCGCTTCCTCGCATTCGGACCGGATGAAGGCGTGGACCAGACGGCGAACGCGGACGTGCGGTGGGGTGGTCCGGTCTTCGAGGATGCCCCGCAGCAGCGCCGAGGTTCGCTGCCACTCGTCGCTCTGCAGGCGGAACAATATCGCGGCCTTGTTCGGGAAATATTGGTACAGCGAGCCGACGCTCACGCCGGCGCGCTCGGCGACTCGCGCGGTGGTGAAACGCCGGGCGCCTTCCCTCATCAAAACCTGAACAGCCGCATCGAGCACGGCCTCGACCAACTGGTTCGAGCGTGTCTGCTGGGGCTGTTTGCGCGAGGTAATGAAGGTGCTGCGAGCGGCGGTCATGCGGGCATCCTGCCAATGCGAATAGTCAAAGCTGACGAACTAGTCGTATTTTCCGTTCCGGCAGGCAAGTCCTGCTGCACAGCCAAGATCGCACCTGGAGAAAACCCAAATGACCACGCTTTCGAGCGCCCCTGTGGCGCCTCTTCTCGCGCGCCTGTTCGCCGACGCCGATGCCAATCCGCCGGCACGAAGCCCGGCCTTTGCCGGCGTGACCAGCGAAGACCGCGGCCGAATGATGCGCAGCAAGACCGATTATCGCGATTTCTACGCCCAGCTCAGCGACTTCGCGCTGCCGGTGTCGCGTGAAGTCGGCGGCCTGCTCTACATGCTGGCCCGCGCCACTAATGCCCGTTCGATCGTCGAGTTCGGTACCTCGTTCGGCCTGTCGACGCTCCATCTGGCGGCGGCGCTGCGCGACAATGGCGGCGGGCGGCTGATCACCAGCGAGTTCGAGCCCGGCAAGCTGGCGACGGCCAAGGCTAATCTGGCCGAGGGCGGGCTGGTCGACTTGGTCGAGTTTCGCGAAGGCGATGCGCTGGAGACGCTGGCGGTCGACCTGCCCGAGACGATCGACCTCGTGCTGCTGGACGGCGCCAAGGCGCTGTACTCGGATATTCTCGACCGGGTGGAGAGCCGGTTGCGGCCGGGCGCGATCCTGATCGCCGACAATGCCGATTATTGCCCCGAATATCTCGAGCGGGTCGGCAATATCGCCAATGGCTATATGTCGATGCCGTTCAGCGACGAGGTGGAGTTTACAATCCGGCTCGGCTGATCCGCGGCTACGTTATCGACGCGATTGGCGGCCCGGTTGCCGTGAGGAACCGGGCCGCCATGCGCTTCATGCTTATTTCGCGGTGCTGACCCCGCACTGCTTCTGTTCCATCGGAATCTGCTTGGTGATGCGGGTGGCGTTCTCGGCATAGGCCTCGGTCACCGAACCACTGTTGACGGTCTTGCCACGCAGCGGACTCACGCCTTGGCAGAGGTGGAAGACGTGCGGTGTCGAGGACTTCTTGGCGCCGTTCTCCGGAGCGATCCAATAGACGAGGTCCTGGCCGGCCGGGTGGGCGGCATCCTTGGTCGCCTCGGCCACCGCATTGGAGTCCCTGGCGATATCCTTCGCCTGATCGGCAACCTCGGGCGAACAGGCCGTGGTCGGCTCGCCGGCTTTGATCTGGGCCGCGCATTTGTTCATGTCCTGGGTATATTGCTCGGTCGACGGCGGCTTGAAGTCCACGCCGATCACGGTGGCGACCAGCGCCAGAACGACCCCGATGCCGCCGGCGATCTTCTTGTTCTTCGGATCCATGTCCTTGTCCAGGAAGATCAGGGCAATCAGCGGGAGGAAGGCGATCACCGTAATGATCGCGCCGAGCTGGTTCTGGACGAAGAACCGGAATGCGTCCGCTCTAGTGGCCGGATCCTGCCTGTTGGCCGCTTTCCACATCAGGCTGCCGGCAATCGCGAACACTGCGATCACCACCAGAAGGCCGATCAGCAACGCAAGGTTGCCATGGTCAAACTTGTGCTGCTTGAGCATGACGATACCGGCGATCTCGGTGCCGATGGCAACAACCCAGGCGAGCGCGGCGAACAGGCGAAGTCGCTTGGCGGCAGATTGCTGGCCCTGTGACGCTTGCCAGTCTTTGGTGACGTCGACGTCTGCGCCAGGATTGGTGTCAGGCATGTTCAGAACCCCCCTTATCGACCTTCGACACGGCGGGCAGCGGTCGGGAAACCTGGGCCACCTCGCGCAGCGTCTTCAAGACCTTGTTCGCGAACAGCCTAACCGACGTCGCCGGTTGGAACCAGCAATAATCGCCGGCAGCATTCACCGGTAACAATCGCTTGCCGACTCTGCCGGCGCCGCCATCGCGATTTCGCCAGTCACCGTAATTCTAAAGGCAACGTCCCGTCGTCGTTCAGTTTTGCTGCCGCAAACGAGCGACTTCCTTTGGCGTGATGTTCGACTTTGCGGCGCCGAAACGAGCCGTCACATAGTTGGCGGCGGACGCGATTTCCGTGTCGGAATAGGATGCGGCAAAGCTCGGCATATAGGGGCGGCCGGAACCGGGCTTCCCGGCGCCGTTGAGGATCATCGCCGCCACGTTCGCCGCCGTCGGATCGTTGACCGCGCGCACGCCGGTCAGCCGGGCCTCCTCGACGATGGCCCCGGCGCCCGTCCAGGCATGGCAACTGGCGCAACTGCCCTCGAACACCCGTTTGCCGACCGGGTTGTCGATCGATGCAAGCTTGGGCGAGGCCGGAGCCGGGCCGGCGGGTTGCGGCGAGCGATCGCTGCGAATGGCAGGCACCGTCTTCAGATAGGTGATGATCGCGGCGAGATCGGAAGGGGTCAGTTTCGACAGGCTCAACGCTACCGCTTCGCCCATCGGGCCGGATGCGCCTCCGCGTCCCTGTGCGTGACCGGTCGACAGATAGGATGCAAGCTCGGCATCGCTCCAGCCGCCAATGCCGCTGACGCGGTCGCCGGTGATGTTATAGGCATTCCAGCCTTCGGCCACGCCGCCCGCGAATTTGTTGCGCTGGTCGAGCGCCTGCATCAGGTTTCGCGGCGTATGGCATTCGCCGCAATGACCGGCGGCTTCGACGAGATAGGCGCCGCGATTCCACGCCGCGCTGCGCTCGCTGACCGGACGGAAGCGCCGGTCGCTGTTGAAGAAGGCCGACCAGATTCCCATCAGCCAGCGCTGATTGAACGGGAAGCCGAACGTGTTGGGTTTGTTCGCCTGCTTCACCGGCGGAAGCGAGAACAGATAGGCCTTGATCGCCAGCACGTCGGCGTCGGTCAGCATCGTGTAGGACGCGTAGGGAAAGGCTGGATAGAAACGTGATCCATCGGGCGCGACACCCTTGTGCACGGCATCGAGGAATTGCGCGTCGGTCCATTTGCCGATCCCGGTTTCCGGATCCGGCGTGATATTCGGGGTATAGATCGTCCCGAACGGGAGGACGAACGGCCGCCCGCCCGCGAACGGCCTCCCGCCTTTGGCCGTATGGCACGCCTCGCAATCGGCCATCCGGGTGACATAGTCCGCGCGCGTCCGTGGGTCGGCGGTCGCGAGCTCCGCCGGCAACCCGGTCAGCGTCTTGTCCGGATAGCTGGCCAGCTCCACCTGCGTGCCCCCCGCAAAGCTATAGGGACCGGGCTGAAAGACCATGCGGCCGATGATCGCCGCCACGAGCACGACGATCGCGCCCGCCAGAAGCAACAGGTTCCGCCGCATCCTCAAGCCCCCTTCGCGATGAGTGCGCGGTCGATCGGCATGCGCGTGAGCTGCACGCCGGTTGCCGCATAGACGGCGTTGGCGACGGCGGGTTGCGTGACCACGGTTCCCGGCTCGCCGATCCCGCCCGAATTCTCGCTGCTCGGCACGACATGCACTTCGATCGCCGGCATCTCGTCGATGCGGATGATGCGATAGTCGTTGAAATTGCCCTGCTCGACCGCGCCCCCCGTAAAACTGATCTTGCCGAACAGCACCGCCGACAAGCCAAAGGCTGCCCCGCCCTGGATCTGCGCTTCGAGGATATTGGGGTTGATGACCTTGCCGACATCGGCGGCGATCACCAGGCGCGTGACGCTCACATCTCCTTCGTCGCTCACCGCCACGTCCGCGATCGCGGCGAGAAAGCTGCCAAAGGCGTTCATCAGCGCGATCCCGCGTCCGCGCCGCCCCCCGGATGGCAGGGATGGCGCCGGCGTACCCCAACCGGCCTTGTCCGCCGCCAGGTTCAACACGCCCAGCGCGCGCGCGTTCTTTTCGAGCAGATTTCGTCGAAAGGCGAGCGGATCGACGCCGGTCTTGCGCGCGATCAGATCCATGAAGCATTCGATCGCGAAGATGCTGCCATTCGGTCCGACGCCGCGCCAGAAAGCGACCGGCACCGCGCTTTCGTGGCGGATAAATTCGACCAGTCGGTCCCCGACCGCATAGGGCACCTCGGCCGCCCCATCGACCGCATCGACATCGATGCCGTCCTTGAACGCCGGCGGCAGCCAGTGCGCCATGACCGATCCGCCAGTGACGCGGTGATGCCAGGCCGTGATCCGCCCGTTTTCCAGCCGGGCCTTCAGATGTTCGTGATAGAGCGGGCGATAGAGTTGCTGGCGGATATCCTCTTCACGCGACCAGATCACCTTGACCGGTCCGTCGACCTTGGCGGCGATCCGCACTGCCTTGACAACGCCGTCGACCTCGAGCCGACGGCCGAAGCCGCCGCCGATCAGGTGGTTGTTGACCGTCACCTTGTCGGGCGTGATGCCCAATGCCGTGGCGGCACCGGCCTGAGCGAAACCGGGCACTTGCGTCCCGGTCCACAATTCGCAGGCGCCGCCCTGCACGTGCACGGTGCAATTGGTCATCTCCATCGGCGCATGAGCGAGATAGGGGAGCTCGTAGCTCGCATCGAACAAGGTACCGTCCTTGAGCTTGGCGAGCGCGTCGCCTTCCTTCTTGGCGACGGCCCCGGAGCCCTGCGATGCCTTTTCCAGGTCGGACCACAATTTCGCCTGGTCGAGCCCGGCATTGGCTCCAGGCGCCCAGTCGATCGCGAGCGCGTCCAGCCCCTGCATCGCCGACCAGGTGCTGTCCGCGACGACCGCGACGAGATCGTCGAGCACGACCACCTGCCTGACGCCGGGGACGGCGAGCGCCGGCGCCTGATCGACCTTGCCGACCTTGCCGCCGAGCACGGGCGGCGATCGCAACGTCGCGAATTTCATGCCCGGCAGCATCACGTCGATGCCGTAGACCGTCTTGCCGATCGCCTTGTCCGGCGTATCGATGCGATGCACTGGCTTGCCGATCAGACGGAACCGGGCCGGATCCTTGAGCGCGACCTCGGCCGGCGGCTTCAATCGCGAGGCGGCGTCGGCCACCTCGCCATAGCGCAACGAGCGGCTGCTCGCGGTATGCGTGATCACGCCGTTTTCGGTGGTGAGGCTGGCGGCGTCGACCCGTAACCGCGCCGCGGCGGCCGCCACCAGGAGCGCACGCGCGGTCGCGCCTGCCTTACGCAGTGGTCCGCTCCACGCCATGGTCGTGGTCGATCCGCCGGTGGCCTGCACGACGAACACCGGGCTGCCGTAATTGGCCTGATCGGGCGATGCGTGCGCGGCGACCACCTTGTCGAGCGCGACGTCGAGTTCCTCGGCGATGCACTGGCTCTGCGAGGTATAGACTCCCTGGCCCATTTCCACTGCCGGCAGCGTGAAGGTCACCCGGTCGTCGGGCGCGATGTGAATGAAGGCGTTGAAGCGCTGGCCGGTCGGCACCGGCTCGGGCGCACTCGTCATGGCGGCGCGCGCGGCGCTCCACGGCAGCTCGATCGCGACAAGCAGCCCGGCGGCAAGCGCTCCACCTTGCAGTACCGCGCGGCGCGACAGGCCGATGGCGGCGTCAGGAGCGGGCGGCATGCTTGATCCCCTCACGGATGCGCACATAGGTACCGCAGCGGCAGAGATTGCCGGCCATCGCCGCATCGATATCGGCATCGTCGGGCGCGGGATTGCCGGCCAGCAGCGCGGCGGCCGACATGATCTGTCCCGGCTGGCAATAACCGCACTGGATGACCTCCAGATCGATCCATGCTTTCTGTATCTTCGCGCCTGCGGGGGTGTTGCCGACGCCTTCGATCGTCGTGATCGCACGGTTGCCGACGCGTCCCACCGGGAGCTGGCAGGATCGGACGGCGACGCCGTCGAGATGAACTGTGCACGCGCCGCATTGGGCGATCCCGCAGCCGAACTTGGTGCCGGTCATTCCCAGCAGGTCACGCAACATCCACAATAATGGCATATCTGGCGGAGCATCGACGTCGCGCTTTTCGCCGTTGATCGTGAACTCGGGCATCGACCTGCCTTTCGCCTATCCTGGTGGATGCGAAACGCCCGGATCAGGAGTCGCCCTGGTTCCGGGCACGCACACAACTCCAGCACGAATACTGCGGCAGAGACTTATCATCCCGGCCGGGTGTAGCGATAGGTTATTCCGCCGTTCGACGCACGAGAAGATTCGCCATGTCGACCTCCAGACCTGCATGGCACGCCGCTCGACTGCCTGGTGAGCGGCGGTCGATCCTTGTCTGACTTCGGCCAGGGGCGACGTCCAATATGCCTGTTTCGACAGAATCCCGTGGGAGCTCTGGCGGCCCGGTCCAGCCAGTCAGAATGCCCGATCCCGATGACGGTTTTCCCAATAGCCGCCATGCGGAATCGGTCTCATAGCGGCCCTTTTTTAAGCCGCCTCCGCCCGCCGCTGCCTGAGTTCGTCATTCAGCATCTCGGCCAGCAGGAACGCCAGCTCCAGGCTCTGCCCCGCGTTCAATCGCGGATCGCAATGCGTGTGGTAGCGGTCGGCCAGGCTCTGCTCAGTGACGTCGACCGCGCCGCCGGTGCATTCGGTGACGTTCTGCCCGGTCATCTCGGCATGGATGCCGCCGGCGAAGGTGCCCTCGGCGCGGTGCACGGCGAAGAAGCCGCGGACCTCGGCCAGGATGCGCTCGAACGGGCGGGTCTTGTAGCCATTGGCGGCCTTGATGACGTTGCCGTGCATCGGGTCGCAGCTCCAGATCACCGGATGGCCTTCGCGCTTCACCGCGCGGACCAATTTGGGCAGGCCGGCCTCGATCTTGTCATGGCCATAGCGCGTGATCAGCGTCATGCGGCCGGGCACGCGGCCCGGGTTGAGCGTGTCGAGCAGGCGCAGCAGCACGTCGGGCTCCAGGCTCGGCCCGCACTTCAGGCCGATCGGGTTGCCGATCCCGCGGAGGTACTCGACATGCGCCGATCCGTCGAACCGCGTGCGGTCGCCGATCCACAGGAAGTGTGCGCTGGTGTCGTACCAGTCGCCGGTCAGGCTGTCCTGCCGCGTCATCGCCTGCTCGTATTGGAGCAGCAACGCCTCGTGGCTGGTGTAGAATTGGGTCTGGCCGAGCTGCGGCACGGTGTCGGGGTTGATCCCGCACGCTTCCATGAACTCCAGCGCCTCGCCGATCCGGTCGGCGGTCTCGGCGTACTTCTTGGCCCAGGGGCTCGAGCCGAGGAAATCGTGCGTCCAGCGATGTACCTGGTGCAGGTTCGCGTACCCGCCCTGCGCGAAAGCACGCAACAGGTTGAGCGTCGCCGCCGATTGCGAATAGCCCTGGATCATCCGCTGCGGATCGGGGATCCGGCTTTCGGGCGTGAAGGCGATGTCGTTGACATTGTCGCCGCGATAGCTTGGCAGCTCGACGCCATCGATGATCTCGGTATCGGCCGAACGCGGCTTGGCGAATTGGCCCGCCATGCGGCCGAGCTTCACCACCGGCAGCTTCGACGCGAAGGTCAGCACCACCGCCATCTGCAGGATCACGCGGAACGTGTCGCGGATGTTGTTGGGATGGAATTCGGCGAAGCTCTCGGCGCAATCGCCGCCCTGAAGCAGGAACGCCTTGCCCTCGACCACGCGCGCGAGATCGGTCGTCAGGTTGCGCGCCTCTCCGGCAAAGACCAACGGCGGATAGCTGGTCAATTGCTTCGTCGCGGCGGCGAGCGCCGCGGCGTCGGGATAATTGGGCAACTGGCGTGCCTCATGCGAGGTCCAGCTATCGGGGGCCCATTTGGCGGCCATGATCGTCACTTTGCTTGTCGGTAAAGGGGCAAGTCCCATGCGCCGAATCAACTTTTGTCGCAACAAAGGAAAAGTCGATCACGCTGATCGCACGGCTTTGCGTCCGCGGCGTTTCCTTCGTGGGAGCGTCGGCGAAATAGTGTCCGGTGCTATTCAGGTGATCGGTAAAGGCGCGGAAGGTTGGGGGGAGAGCCACGAGCCTTGACGCAACCCGCCTTGCATGTTCCCTGATTGTTCACATATCGCACCCGTGACCCGAGATCTGTTCGACATGCCGCCGGTCCCCGGCCTCCACAGCCGCTCCGACTTCCTCACCCGGGCGGAGGAAGGCGCGCTGATTGCCGCGATCGACGCTGTCGAGCTCGCCCCGTTCCGCTTCCAGCAATGGACCGGCAAGCGCCTCACCCACAGTTTCGGTTGGCAATATGATTTCCAGTCGGGCGAGCTCGGCCGGGGCGAACCGATGCCCGACTGGCTTCTGCCGATCCGCGATCGCGCCGCTACTGCCGCCGGACTGGCACCCGACGCGCTCGTCCAGGCGCTGCTGCTGCGCTACGATCCCGGCGCGGGGATCGGCTGGCACCGCGACCGTCCGATCTACGACCAGGTCGTCGGCCTCTCGCTCGGCGCGCCGGCGACGATGCGCTTCCGCCGCAAGCAAGACGAGCGTTGGCGTCGCGTCAACGTGCCCCTCGAGCCGCGCGGACTCTACCATTTGTCGGGAGAGGTTCGGCATGATTGGGAGCACAGCATCGCTCCGATCGACCAGTCTCGTTGGTCGATCACGTTCCGATCCTTCTCGGCTCAAGGCTTGAGGGTAGCCGCAGCGGCCTGATTTCGCTGACTCGAATACGAGGGATGCACGCGGCTTCCACTTCTGCCATGACACAAAAATGTCATGGAAATGTCATGTGACGATCGGCGCCTTCTTGCTCGCGGTGCTTCCCTCATCCGCCGAGGCCGATGACGGCCAGGTCTGGCTGAGCGCCAATGCCCGTGGTCCGGTTGCCGGCCGAGTTGAACTAGGCGTCGAGACGAACGAGCGGTTCGGCCGCGACGGGGAAGGCGGCCTGTACGAAAGCGAGAACATCGCCATGCTCGGGCTTCGTTTCGACGGGGCGACCCTGGCCGCGGGGTATGTTCGCGACATTGTCTATCATGGCGGTAGTGCGACGATCGAACAGCGCGCGCGTCAGGATTTCAGCGTCGATCATCTCGCCAGGATCGGGCCGCTGGTCATTGGGGCGCGGTTGCGCGCCGAAGAGCGCTGGCGCGAGGGATCGAGCGGCACGGGCGTTCGGATCAGGCCGTTCGTCCGGCTGACCTTGCCGGTCACCGGCAAATTGAACCTGCTCGCCAGCCATGAGAGTTTCGTCAATCTGGGCGCCGGCGCCGGCCAGCGTGGCGGTTACGACCGCACGCGCAACTTCCTCGGCATCGGCGTGCCGCTGGCCAAGCGAGTCGGCGTCGAGATCGGCTATCTCAATCAATGGACCCGGGGCGCGCGTACCGTCGGCGCTGCGGCGTTCACCCTGGGGTGGCGCTGGTAGGGCGAATTCGTCGTCGGAACTGGCGCATCACGCGCGCTGCTGCTCGTCCCACGTTGCGCGCTCGGCAAAAATCTGCGCGACCGTGTCCATGTTTTCGCTGCCCCAGTTGCAGAGCGGCGTCAGTGCTTCGGCCAGGCTGTGGCCAAGCGGGGTAAGCGTATAGTCGACCCGCGGCGGCACTTCCCGGTAATCGTTGCGCGTGACGATGCTGTCGGCTTCCAACTCCTTCAGTTGCTGGATCAGCATCTTGTCGCTGACGCCGCGGACTGCGCGCTTGAGCTCGCCATAGCGGTTTGGGCCCTGGATCAGGAAATAGATGATCAGCGGCTTCCACTTGCCCGCGATCACACGAAGCGTGGCGTCGAGACCGCAGGAGAAGCCGGGGACGCAGGATGGAATGGTAGACATAATCGATACTTACCAAAAGGTGCATACTTGTCGATAGGTGGGTGCTTCGCCAGCTACGTGCCAGCGCTAAGATGAAAGGCACGAGACATGAAAAGACTGAATGGCAAGACGGCAGTCGTGACGGGTGGCGGCACGGGTATCGGTCTGGGCAGCGCACGACGCTTCATCGAGGAAGGCGCCTTCGTCTATATCTTTGGACGCCGGCAGGAGGCACTCGACAAGGCTGCTGCGGAACTGGGTCCGAATGCCCGCGCGGTGCAGGGGTCGGTCACCGATCAGGCCGATCTCGACGGGTTGTTCGAGACGGTGAAGGCCGAGCGCGGCGGCCTCGACATCCTGATGGCCAATGCCGGCTTCGGCGAACTGGTACCGCTCGGGCAGATCACCCGAGACCAATATGATGCGGCGTTCGACATCAACGTCAAAGGCGTGCTGTTCACGGTTCAGACCGGGCTACCCCTGATGGGTCCGGGCGGTTCGATCATTCTGACCGGTTCGACCGCCGGTGTAATGGGCACGCCGGCGTTCAGCGTTTACAGTGCGACTAAGGCAGCCGTGCGCAACTTCGCCCGCGGCTGGGCGCAGGATCTGCGCGGCACCGGCATTCGCGTGAACGTATTGTCGCCCGGACCGACCCTGACCGAGCTTGCCGAAGAGGCGGTCGGTCGCGACGCGATGATCGAGATGGGATCGGGCACGCCGATCGGCCATGTCGGCGATCCATCGGAGATCGGTGCGGTAGCGGCCTTCCTGGCGTCCTCGGACAGCAGCTTCATGACCGGCGGCGAAGTGTTCGCCGATGGTGGATTCGCGCAGATCTGACGCACCCTGGCGGTGGCTACTCGGCCGGCGCCCCGGAAAAGGGGCGCCGGCCTTCGGTATGTGTGTGCGGCAGTGGGATGGGAATGCACGCAAGTTTCAGCGCGACGACCGGCTAGGCGGCGCGAAGGCGGGAACTTCGAACCTGGGCGCAGCCAGCGACACCTCTGTCGGCAACTCCCGCGTGTTTCCGGTGCGCAGGAAATCGTAGATCGCCTGCTTGGCGCCGGGGCTCTCGCGCAATTGGTAAAAGGCGCCGTCATGCCCGGCGCGGTGCACGAGGATGGCATGGCCATTGGGGAAATAGGGCAACAGACCGAGCGTGTTCTCGACCGGCGTCGAAGTGTCCCAGTCGCCATGTACGAAGACGACCGGGATCGGCGTCACGCGCGGACACCGCACCGCGTCGCCCATGTCGGGCGTCGGCCAGTCGGGCGCTGACACCAGGTTTGCCTCGAAATTCCAGCTGCCCAGCAGGTCCAGCGCGGGATCGGTGCGCATCTGATGCTCGCGATCCGCCGTGACGCCCAGGCTGCTGTCGGCGAGCGGGCCGATCAATTTGACCGGGCCCGCCCGCCGGTCCTCCATCGTCTGGCGCGCCCATGCGTCGTAATGGCCATAATAGAGCGACAGGATGAAGGCAGGCCAATGCTCAGCCTCATCGGTGCGCGCCAACAGGGCGAGCTGCAAATCTTCCGCGCCGAGCACGACCGTCTGCGCCTTGCCGGCATCGTCGCGGATAGTCACCCGGATCGGCGCCGTGGCGAAGCGCTGGTGCAGGGCGCGTACCGCCGCCATCATCCCGCCATCGGGCAGATAAGGCGCCAGGCCAGGATCGCGATCGGCGTCATAGGCGATGCGCTGGAGCGCGGCGAAGACGTGCGATGGCATGTCGAATCCGTTGTTCAGCGGCTCGACCGACGAGAGCACGGCGCGGGCGACGATCTCGGGATGGAAGCGCATCACCGCGAGCGACCATTGCGAGCCGAAACTGCCGCCGAACAGGTTGATCTTGTCATAGCCGAGCGCTCGCCGCAGATCGTCGACATCCGCCGCGAACGCGTCGATCGTGTAGCCGGACAGGTCCTTGTCGGGATTATACGCGACCGCCCGCCGGGCGAGCGCCTGCATCGCGCGGCTGTCGGCCTGGACCGAGGCCGGCTGGTCGAGCGGGGAGGCGGCGGCGGTTTCGACGAGCATCTCGCCGCGGCTGGTATAGCCGCGCTGCTCGATCACGACGAGGTCGCCCGCCGCGCCGAAGGTCAACCACGACCGCAAGCGGCTTTGCGCGCCTTCGCTCTTGTCCGTGAAGGCGCCGAGCACGCTCAGGCCGGGGCCGCCGGGAAGCCAGAAAATAGGCGGCGCGCCAGTCGGATGGGGTGCCTTGATCCGCGCGAAGCCGATGCCGATGCGGCGGCTCGTCGGCTTGCCGCGATTCTCGGGCACATAGAGCGTGCCGATCTCATAGCGGACGGTCTCGCCGGTCGGGAGCGTCACATGTCCCTGTTCGATCACGATCCGATCGCTCGTCGCCTGCTGCGCCGAAGCGGGCATCACCTGAAAGAACGGCGCCAACGCTAACAAGGCGAGCATTCGAATCGATCGCATGACAGTTCCCCGCAGGACGGCTTGCGGTCGATTGCACTCCAATATATATCTTCATGTCAAGATACTTGATATGAAGATTGTTGTGTATGGCTGAGCAAGCATCCGTTCTCGCGGAGGAGGATATCGTCGACCAATTGCTCCGCGACTGGGCGCGCGAGCGGCCCGACCTGGACGTATCGGCGATGGCGGTGGTCGGCCGCCTGCTGCATCTGGGCGGACTGCTTCAGGCGCGGGCGGGCGAACGGCTTCGCGAGCATGGAATCGGCTATACTGAACTCGACGTACTGGCCACGCTGCGGCGGTCGGGTGCGCCTTATCGCTTGAGCCCAACGGCGCTCAGGAAATCCGTGCTGCTGACGTCCGGCGCGATGACGGCTTGTCTCAACAGATTGGAACAGCGCGGATTGATTTCCCGAACCCCGGACGAGACCGACCGCCGATCGCTTGTGGCGATGCTCACGGACCGGGGCGTGCAGCTGATCGACGAAGCGATCGCCTCTCACTTCAAGGCGGCCGAGCGGACGGTGAACGGGCTCGATCAAAGCGAACGCGCGGAGCTCGCGCGGTTGCTGCGAAAATTCAGACTTCAGCTTGAGTGATCGCCTGCGGGACCCGTGTCGTTCTTTGAAGGGGGCGGATCAGTAGACCCGCCCCACTTCCAAACGGGTCGGAAACAGCGCCTAAGCTACCTCACCCGTTCGCCACCCAATTGCCGTGGAAGCCCGGCGGTACGCGGTGAGGGATGCGGATGCTGGCGACCGGCGGTTCCGCGAAGCGCGTCGCGTCGATGATCACGAGATCAGTGGTCTCGTGCGGCAGGTCGATCACCAGCCCGACCATCCAGCCGTCGCCTTCAGGCGCATCCTCGCTGCGCGGCACGAACACGAATTCGCCCGGATAGCGGCCCTCGCCGAACTCGTGGACTTCACGCGTCCCGGCTTCCAGGTCTTGCTTGTAGAGCTTGGTCGCACCGACCGCCCATTCGCCTTCGGGTAGCGCCATCGTATAGGCGTAGCGATAGGGCTGGCCGAAGAAGCGCTCGTCGGGGCGGGGGAATTCCTGCGGGCTAGCATCGATCGTGCGGCGGTCGATCGTCTTCGCGACCGGGTCGATCGTCCAGCGCTCCAGCCCCAGCGAGGTGCCCGACGGCCCGCCGGTCGCCTCGGCGAACATCGTGTCATAGACGCACGCGTCGAGCACGACCTTTCCGTCGGAGGTGTCATAGGCATTGGCGACGTGGAAGATATAGGTCTGCGGGCAATCGACCCAGACGATCTCGTCCTCGCCGCCATTGCGCGGTAACAGGCCGACCCGCGCCTGGTGTTCGGGGTTCCAGCGATAGGGGAAACCGTGCCCGCCGATCAGCGCCTTCATCGAGAAGGTGACCGGCAGATCGAGGATCAGCGCATAGCGGTCGGTGATCGCGCAATCGTGGATCGATGGGCCATGCTGGACCTTGATCGGCAGTTCGCGGACGACCCTGCCGTCGCGATCGATCACGACGTGGCGGACGATGTCGGGCTGGGTCGCTTCATAGCAGATGGCATGGTTCTCGCCCGTCCTGGGATCGAGATGCGGGTGCGCGGTGAAGCTACCCAGCAGCGTGTCATCGAACGGATTGTAGGTTTGCTCCTCCAGCGTGTCGGACAGTTCGACCGGATAGCTGCCCGCCTCGACCAGCGCCCAGGTGCGCCCGGCGATGCCGAGGACGTTGGTGTTGACGGTGTCGAAGCTCGCGTGGCGCGGGCCGGGTGCCGACGGCATGCCGGTTTCCGCCGCGACCTGCTTCGACCGGATCCAGCGATTGCGATACCACAAGGCCTTGCCCTGTTTGAGCGCGATGCCGTGGACCATGCCGTCGCCGACGAACCAGTGATAGCCCTTGGCCTCGGGCTTGGCGGGGTTCGGACCGATCCGCAGATAGCGGCCATCGAGCTCCGTCGGGATCGTGCCGGTGACCGGCAGATCCTCCAGCGTGACTTCGCGATCCATCGGCTTGTGGATACCGGTCAGGAACGGATGGTCCTGCTCGGGCATGCGCTTGCGGTTGAATTCGGCGACCACGCCGATGCCCTTGGTGACGGTGCCCCGGATTGCATTTTCGATCACGCTCGCCATGACTGGTCTCCGACTCGATGTTTATGGCGTCAACATATCGATCATGGTAACAGTGTCAACATGGATTTGGTCTTGAACAGAAGAAGCACGGGTTAGTGGCGAAAACCTCCTATCATCATGGCGACCTGCGCGCGGCGCTGATCGCCGAGGGGTTGCGCCTGCTTGCGGCGCGCGATGCCGAGGATCTGTCGCTGCGCGAGGTCGCGCGCGGTGTCGGGGTCAGCGCGACCGCGGTTTACCGCCATTTCCCCGACAAGGCGGCGTTGATGGCCGCGCTCGCCGCCCAGGGGCTCGACATGCTGAGTCAAGTGCAGCACGCCGCCTATGACGCGGCGGGCGGCGGGGTCGCGGGATTCAATGCGACCGGCGCGGCCTATGTCCGTTTTGCGCTGCTCCACACCGCCTTGTTCCGTCTGATCTTCGCCAACCCGCCGACCGGCAAAAGGGTGGAGCTCGCGGACTCCCCCGACAATGCGATGCGCTTCCTGATGGAGAATGCAGCGAGACTCGCCCCGCCGGGGATGGAGGCGCGTATCTTCGCGCTGCAATCCTGGTCGGTGGCACACGGTCTCGCCATGCTGATCATCGATGGGCAATTGCATGTCGACGACAAGACCATCGACGCGGTGATCGATGCGCATATGATGGCGGTGAGCGACGAGAGGAAATCCGGATGAAGGCCCAGGCGAACGGCATCGAGATCGAATACGAGACCTTCGGGGAACCGACTGATCCGGCGGTGCTGCTGATCATGGGCCTGGGCGCGCAGCTGACCCGCTGGCCGTTACCGTTCGTCGAGGACCTGGTCGCGCGCGGCTATTTCGCGATCCGCTATGATAATCGCGATATCGGCCTGTCGACCAAGTTCGACGGCGCCCCGGTGCCCGAACTGCCGGCGCTGATCGGCGCGATGATCGCCGGACGAAAGCCCGACGTGCCCTATTCGCTCAACGACATGGCCGCCGATGCGGTCGGCCTGCTCGACGCGCTCGACATCCGGCGCGCGCACATCATGGGCGCGTCGATGGGCGGGATGATCGCGCAATTGGTTGCGGCGGAATATCCCGACCGGGTGTTGTCGCTGACCTCGATCATGTCGTCGACCGGCAATCCCGGCCTGCCGCCGTCCAAGCCCGAGGCGATGGCGGTGCTGACCTCACGCCCGACCGGCAACGACCGCGAGACGATGATCGCGCACGGCCTGCGCGCCGAAAAGATCATTGGCAGCCCGGGCTATCCGGTCTCGGAGGACGTGATGCGGGCACGCGTCGAACGCGACTTCGATCGCATGCATTATCCCGCCGGGCCCGGTCGGCAACTCGCCGCGGTGGTCGCAAATGGCGACCGCCGTGCGGCGATCGCGACGATCAAGGTGCCGACGATGGTGATCCACGGCGCCGACGACCCGCTCGTACCGGTCGAGGCCGGGCGCGACACCGCCACGACGATCGCGGGCGCGCAGATCACCGAAGTGCCGGGGATGGGCCACAATCTGCCCGAGGCGCTGATCCCGACCGTGCTCGACGCGTTCGAGAAGGTAGCCAAGCAGACCGCTCCGGCCTGAGCCGGGGAAGCGGAGTCAGGCGCGCCCGAGCCGCTCGCCGGCATAGCGGCCGCTGCGGATCGGCTCCCACCACCAGCGATTGGCGAGGTACCAGTCGATCGTCTGCGCCAGCCCGTCCTTGAAGTCGTGCTGGACGCGCCAGCCTAGCTCGCGTTCCGCCTTGTCGGGGTCGATCGCGTAGCGGCGGTCGTGTCCGGGACGGTCGGTGACAAAGCTGATCAGCGAGCGCCGCGGCGACTGTCCGTCGGTGCCCAGGCGCTCGTCGACCAGGTCGCAGATCGCCTCGACCACTTGCAGGTTGGTGCGCTCCTCACGCCCGCCGATATTGTAGCTTTCGCCGATGCACCCCTTGGTCAGCACCAGGTCGAGCGCGCGGGCGTGATCCTCGACATGCAACCAGTCGCGGACATTCTCGCCCCGGCCATAGACCGGCAACGGCTTGCGATCGATCGCGTTGAGGATCGTCAACGGGATCAATTTCTCGGGAAAATGGAATGGTCCGTAATTGTTCGAACAGTTCGATAGCACGACCGGCAGCCCATAGGTTTCGTGCCAGGCGCGAACGAAATGGTCCGACGCGGCCTTCGACGCCGAATAAGGCGAGGAGGGCGCATAGGGTGTGGTCTCGGTGAACACGCCGCTGTCGAACGGAAGGTCGCCGAACACTTCGTCGGTAGAAATATGATGGAACCGGAAGTGGGCGCGGCGATCGGCGGGCAGAACTTGCCAATAGTCCGTCACCGTCGCCAACAGCCGGACCGTGCCAAGCACGTTGGTAGTGACGAATATCTCGGGTCCGTCGATCGAGCGGTCGACGTGACTCTCGGCAGCGAGATGCATGACGCTGTCGACATTCTCCTCGCGCAGCAGCACGCCAACCAGCTCGCGATCGGCGATATCGCCGTGGACGAAGCGGTAATTGGGCGCCTGCTCGACCGAGGACAGCGAAGCGAGGTTGCCGGCATAGGTCAGCTTGTCGAGATTGACCACGCGTGTGCCTCCGCCCACCAGCAGGCGAACCACGGCGGAACCGATGAAGCCGGCCCCGCCGGTGACGAGGACGGTTCTCACCAATCGGTGCTCGCGCGGCGGCGAAGATAGGTCGCGTAATCGGTCTTGCCGAGCAGGTCGGCGCGCTTCAGCATCGCATCGGCATCGATCCAGCCCATGTCGAACGCAATCTCCTCGGGGCAGGCGATCTTGATTCCCTGGCGATGCTCGATCGTCCTGACGAACGACCCGGCGTCGTGCAGGCTGTCATGCGTCCCGGTGTCGAGCCAGGCGTAGCCACGGCCCAGTTGGACAACCGACAGGTCGCCACGCTCGAGATAGATTGTGTTCACATCGGTGATCTCGAGTTCGCCGCGGGGCGACGGGCGGATCGACCGCGCGATCTCGGTAATGTCGCTGTCGTAATAATAGAGCCCGGTCACTGCCCAGCGCGATTGCGGCTTGGCCGGCTTTTCCTCGATGCTGGTGGCGCGCCTGGTCCCCGGATCGAAGGTGACCACGCCATAGCGTTCGGGATCCTCGACCTGATAGGCGAACACGGTCGCGCCGCGCTCGCGCTCGCTGGCGGACTTGCACAAGGCGCCGAGGCCCGAGCCATGGAAGATATTGTCGCCCAGGATCAACGCCGCCGGGCCACCGCCGACGAAATCGGCCCCGATGATGAAGGCTTCGGCCAGGCCGTTCGGCTCAGGCTGTTCGGCATAATCGAGATTGATGCCGAACGCCGAACCGTCGCCGAGCAACTGCCGGAACAACGGCAGATCTCGCGGTGTCGAGATGATCAGGATGTCGCGGATGCCACCGATCATCAGCGTCGAGATCGGATGATAGATCATCGGCTTGTCGAACACCGGCAGCATCTGTTTCGAGACGGCCAATGTGGCGGGATACAGCCGGGAGCCCGAACCCCCCGCGAGAATGATTCCCTTCATATGCCGGGCGATATCGGGCGGGGGAGGGAGATACAAGCTGATCGGCGGTTCGGCTCGAGGAGCTGCGCAAAGCCGCCGCGCCACGCGGCCACGCGACCGTTGCGCGGCGCTCGGATTGGCTTTACCCGCCGTCGCAAGTACCATCGGTGCCGAGCAGGCCCGCGAGACGAGGGGACGAAAATCATCATGCTATTTTCGGGCTCGCCGTTCGCGCTGTTCGTCCGGCACGGCGCCACCTAGGTGGCGCCGTGAAGATCGATTTTTAGCCTACCACCTTTCGTGGGCCCGTCCACGCTGCACCATTCCTAGAGCCGGATAGCATGTCACAGGATAAAGGCGATGTCGGCGCGCCCGGCCTGCAGTTGCGAAAGGCCGATATCTGGCAGATCGTCCGCTTCCTGGCGGTCGGCGTGCTCAATACGGCGTTCGGATACATAGTCTTCGCGGCCGGAATCCTCGCGGGCCTGTCGAGCGGGATCGCGCTGGCGATCGCGATGGTGATCGGCGTGATCTTCAATTTTTTCACGTTGGGCCGCCTGGTATTCGATAGCCGCGATCCGACGCGCTTGCCGCGTTTCGTGGGGGTATATGCGCTGACCTATATCGTGAACCTGATGCTGCTGAGGCTGTGGGAAGGGGCAGGCGTCGGCCCGTTGGTGGCGCAGCTCGCATGCTTGCCGGTGACGGTCAGCCTGACCTTCGTGCTGATGCGTTTCCTGGTGTTCCGGTGAGCGGGGTTATCCGCGACACCGCGCCGGCGTCCACGCGGCAGACGTGGCTTGCGGGCGGCTGGCTGATGGTGGCGCTGCTCGCGTTGCGCGCGGCTATCCTGCTACTCGGTCCCGGCGTCCTGAACGGTGACGGTTTCCTGTATGTAAGCGCTGCCCAGCACCTCCTGCAACACGGCCAGATGCCACCGGCCACCGCGCAGTCGCGATCCTTTTCCGTCGTCCTGGCGCCGGTGATCGCGTTCCTGGGGCACGACGCGATCTGGAATCCGGTGCCGTTCAGACGGTTGGGACAGCCCATCGCCGACGCGATGCACGTCGTGCAAATTGCGTTTGACGTGGCGCTCGTGGCATTGCTGATGCACTTCTATCGCCAGGTCGGCCCGCGCAATCGCTGGGCCTATCTCATCGGTATGGGGGTGATCGCGCTTCAGCCGATTACCGCATCCTGGACCAATTTCGTCGTTCCCGACTCGCTGGCGACGTTCGGACTGTTCGTCGGGTTGTATCTGCTGGCGGCGGCGGCGATCGACGGGGCGGTGTGGCGTCCTGCCCTTGGCGGGCTGCTGGCGGGAGTAGCCGCTTTCTTGCGGATCGACCTTCTGCCGTTACTCGTCCTGTTGCTCGTGCCGTGGTGCTTGCTGCTGGTGCGCCGTGGAGGGCGCAAGGTGATCGCCGGGACCGCGCTCGCGCTCGCGTTATTTGCCGCTCCAATCCTGGGCATGATGGCGCTGCAATATGCCAGCCAAGGCGAACCCCGGTATGTGAATTCGGGCGCCAAGGATAATCCGAATAACGCCCGGCCCGGCTATTTTACCTGGACCCGCGCCTGGCTGCTTACACCAGGTGAATTTCACGATTTCGCCTTTGCCGAGGGCAATGCGGGCTGGCATGGGTTCGCCGTGGAGAATTATCCAGCGCGCGCCTTTGCCGACACTGCCGGTCGCGCCGACATCGCTGCGGCGCTCCAGGCATGGCAGACGGGCGGCTACACGCCGGCGGTGGACGCACGTTTTGCGGCGGCTGCCGAGCAGCTGCGTGCGGCGCGGCCGCTCCAGGCGTTCGTCACCGCACCGGCCGCGCGGACGGTGCAATTGTGGGGCAGTGCGGATGGCGGCGCCGCGCTCACTACTATCTTCGGCCTGTCACCCCCGCCTCTCGTGTCGCGATTGGTGGCGGCCACCGTCGTGCTTCTCAAGATCGTCTTGATCCTTTTTACGCTGATCGGGTCGTGGGCACTGGCGCGGCAGGTCGTCGCGTCGCGCTTCGCCCTCAGCGCCGTTCTCGATTGGCCGCAGGCCCTTGGCATTCTGTCGCTGGCGGCGTTGCTCGGCCGGGCGGCCGAAATGTTGGTCCTTAACCTAATCTATGCCAGCGCGGTGATGGAATCGCGCTATGTGATCGAGACATGGCCGTGCCTGATCGTGCTGGCTGCGCTGGGCTATCGCGCGACAATCGCGCGGTTCTCGCGCGACGCCGCGACGCCCGCCGTCGTGGTGCCGCCGAGTAGCGAAGCGAACGGTTCCTTCGGAGTTGCCCGATGACGTCGATTCCGATGAACGATCTGCGCCGGCGCTATGCGCGTCACGAGGCGGAGCTGTCGTCGGTCGCGCTCGACGTGCTGGCGTCGGGCTATTGGATCAACGGGCCCCGCACCGCCGCCTTCTGCCGCGACTTCGCCGCAGCGACCGGTGTCGCGCATTGCGTCGGCGTGGCGAATGGCAGCGATGCGTTGGAGATCGCGTTGCGCTGCCTGGTCACCAATCCGGCGCGGCGCGAGGTAGTGACCGTTGCCAATGCCGGTGGTTACACGACAACGGCCTGCCGGCTGATCGGGTTGACGCCGGTCTATGTCGATATCGAGGAGCGGTCCCAGCTGATCGATATCGACCATGCCGTGGCAGGGGTCGGGCCGGCGACGGGCGCGGTCGTCGTCACACATCTTTACGGCGGCCTGGTCGATGTCCCCGCCTTGCGCGCCGCGTTGGATACCGCCGGGCATGCCGATGTGCCGGTCATCGAGGATTGCGCCCAAGCGCACGGCCTGCGCGGCTGCGGGGCTGGAGCGGGCGCATTCGGCGAGCTGGCGACGTTCAGCTTCTACCCGACCAAGAATCTCGGCGCGCTTGGCGATGGCGGGGCGATCGTAACCGGCGATGCCGAGCTGGCCGCCCGGGTCGCGCAATTGCGCATGTACGGCTGGGGCGGCAAATACGACGTGGTGACCGCCGGCGGTCGCAACTCGCGGCTCGACGAGCTGCAGGCGGCGTTGCTGTCGGCGCTGCTCCCTCATGTCGACGCCGACAATGAGCGGCGGCGGGAGATCATCGCTCGCTACGCGGCGGCGGTCGTCGCCGGCACCGCGATCGTGTCGAGCCAGCACGGAACCGTCGGTCACCTTGCCGTAATGCTCACCGACGATCGCGATCGCCTGGAAACGCATCTCAGGGAACGGGGCGTGTCGACCGACATCCATTTCCCAATTCTCGACTGCGACCAAGCCGGTTGGGCGACCGGCGACCAGCGGATCGGTCCAGGAGGGCTCGATATCAGCCGTAGGTCCGTCAAGCGCATCCTGAGCGTGCCGTGCTTCCCGGAAATGACCGACGACGAAGTCGCACAGGTGTGCGACGCCCTAAGGTCCTATTCGGCATGAGCTCGGTTCGCGCTGCTGACGACGCCTCGGGGATCGCGGCACCGTCGCGCTCGCTGATTATCCCCGTCTATCTCAATGAGCTCAACATCCCGCCGCTGCTGGTGGCGCTGACCGAATTGCATCGCACGCTCGACGGCGATCTCGAGGTTGTCTTCGTCATCGACGGTTCGCCCGACGCTTCGGGCGAGGTGCTGGCCCGCGCTCAAGCGGGCCTGTCTTTCCCCTCGCGCATCGTCTTCCACAGCCGCAATTTTGGGTCGTTCACCGCGATCCGGACTGGGCTCGAACACGCGTCGGGACGGCTGTTCGCCGTGATGGCGGCCGATCTTCAGGAACCCCCCGAACTGATCGCGCGATTCTTCGCGACGCTGGAAGCCGACGAATGCGATATCGTGTTCGGCCAGCGCGTCAAACGCAACGATGCGCCGCTGCGCGACGCATTGTCGCGCACCTTCTGGTGGCTGTATCGCAAGCTGGTGATCTCGGGCGTGCCGCGCGGCGGCGTAGACATTTTCGCGTGCAACCTTGCCGCACGCGAAGAACTGCTCGCCATCGAGGAGCCTAACAGTTCGCTGATCGCGCAATTGTTCTGGATCGGCTTTCGTCGGTCATTCGTCACCTATGAGCGCCGCCCGCGCGAGATCGGCACTAGCGCGTGGGGGGTTGGTCGCCGGCTGCGCTACATGATGGACAGCATCTTCTCGTTTACCGACTTGCCGCTCATCCTGGTCCTGTGGGTCGGCGTTGTCGGAGTGCTGATCAGTCTGGTATTCGGCATCGGCGTGGCGATCGCGCGATTGACGGGAGAAATCACCGAACCGGGCTACACGACGCTGGCCCTGCTGATAACATTCTTCGGATCGGCGATCCTGGCCGTGCAGGGGATCATCGGATCCTATCTGTGGCGGACGTTCGAGAACACCAAGCGCCGGCCGCTGCGCATCGTTGCGCGAATCGTCGATGGCGGCGGGAAAGAACTATGACCAGCGATACGCCTCTTTTCGTCCATTCTGCCGGCCTGTGCGAGAGCAGGAATGTGGGCAGCGGCACGCGCGTCTGGGCGTTCGCGCATATATTGCCCGGGGCCAAGATCGGCCGTGACTGTAACGTCTGCGACCATGTTTTCATCGAGAATGACGTCGTCGTCGGCGATGCCGTGACGATAAAGTGCGGCGTTCAACTGTGGGACGGGCTGAGGGTCGGCGACAATGTTTTCATCGGCCCCAACGCGACTTTCAGCAACGACCTTCACCCAAGATCGAAGCAATATCCCGAGGCATTCGTGGAGACGGTAATCGAGGACGGCGCGTCAATCGGTGCCAATGCGACGATCCTTCCCGGTATCCGAATCGGCCGCGGCGCGATGGTCGGGGCAGGGGCCGTGGTGACGCGGGACGTTCCGGCGCATGCGACGGTGGTCGGCAATCCCGCGAGAGTGGTCAAACGGGACGAGGTACAGCCCGCTTCCGATACGATAGTGCCCGGCGACGCGGTGGGTCAGGCGATCGGGTCGCGGCTCAACCTTCCGGTGAAGGGGTGCTTCATCGAACGGCTGCCGCATTTCGTCGATCCGCGCGGTAGTCTGGTGCCGTTCGAGGCGGGCAAAGGCGTGCCGTTCGCTCCGCAGCGGATATTCCTGGTCCACAACGTCCCCGGGGACGGCGTGCGCGGCGAGCATGCGCACCGCGCCTGCGAGCAATTCCTGATCGCCGCGCATGGCGCGCTGTCGGTGTCGATCGACGATGGCGCGACCCGTGCCCAGATCCGTCTCGAGGACCCGACCATCGGCCTGTACCTCGCGCCGATGACGTGGGGGACGCAATACGATTTCAGCGCTGACGGCGTGCTGCTGGTCGCGGCGTCACACGGCTATGACGCCGAAGATTACATCCGCGACCACGACCTTTTCAGGAGCGATGTGGCGGAACGCTGAACGCTCAATACCCCAGCACCAGATCGACCACGTTCTCCATCGGCCGACCGTTCACGAACGCGTCGAGGTTACGCAGGAACAAAGCGGCGGCGCGCGGGAACATCTTGGTCTGGCTGCGGCCCGACAGATGCATCGTAACCATGCAATTGGGCGCCGACCACAAGGGATGATCGGCGGGCAGCGGCTCGGGATGCGTGGGATCAAGGAACGCGCCGGCGATTTTGCGTCCGTGAAGTGCGGCGAGCAGTGCCTCCTCGTCGATCATGTCGCCGCGCGCGATATTGATCAGCCAGGCCGACGGCTTCATTCGCGCGAGTTCGGGGGGGGCGACCATCGCCTTGGTCTCGTCGGTCGATGGCGCGGCGAGGATCACCCAGTCGAAGTCGCCGAGCCTCTCCTGCCATTGGTCGGGCGTCAGCGTGCCGTCGCGGCCGGATCGGGTGACGCCGGTGACCTCGACGCCGAACGCCTCCAGCCGCGTCGCGATCAATTTGCCGATCGCGCCCATGCCGACGATCAGCGCGCGGGTATCAAACAACTCGACCTTGCCCGGGGCGTCCTTCGGCCATTCGTGGCGATCATGTGCACGGACCACCTCGTCGAAGCGCTTGGCGGCGATGAGCACGCCCATTACGGCATATTCGGCGACCGTGATGGCGTTGATCCCGACGCCGTTGGTCAGCATCGTGCCGCGCTCTCGCATCAGGTCGAGCGGGAAAGCGTCGAGCCCGGCATAGATGGTCGATACCCATTTGAGCCGCTCGCCATGGCGGATCGCTTCCGCGGTCAGGCTGGTCGGCTGCATGTCGGCCCAGGCGATGTCAGCATCGGCGATCATCGCATTGGCCTCGGCCGGTGATGCGAACCACGCAACGTCCAGCCCGGCCGGCAAGTGCGGCTCGAGCAGCGGGCGCGCCAGCGCGGGCAAAAGGGCCTTCACGCCATCAGAACCAAGACTGATTGCCCTGGACGTACTTGCGTTGAAACTCGGCATCGTCAGTCACGAGATAGATGATGAATTCGATGAACGCGATCAGCCCCATGATCATCGGCGGGATGAACAGCAAGATGCAGCCGACGGTCGACAGCAGGAGCATCGTCACCCCGGCGCCGGTCTTGTTGAGATAGAATTTGTGCGCGCCGAACATGCCGAGGAAGAAAGCGAGCAAGGCGGCGGCGATCTTGTCCTTGTGCCCTGGCGTACCGGCCGCGCCGGCCGCGGCGCCCTGCAGCACATAGATATTCCCAGCATTGCCCATATTGGCTTCGAAATCGACCAATTGCCCGCGCGCGGGCCAATAGGTTTCGCGCCAATCTGGCCGGGTAAAGGTGTAGCGCTGACCGTCGTCGCCGGAGATCTGTCCCTGGCTGGCCGTATTATCCCATCCCAATACGCGTCCGTGCATTTCACTCCCCCTATTCTATCCTTCGGCGCCAGAGCTTAGCCACCTGGCGCGGGCTTTCAAGCGAGCGTCGGTCGCCAGTCCCAGCCGAGCGGGTCGCCGTCCATCACCTCGACCCCGCGAGCGGCGAGCTCGTCGCGAATCGCGTCGGAGCGGGCGAAGTCCTTGGCCGCGCGCGCGTCGCGGCGTTCGGCGAGCCGCGCGGCGATGTCGGCCTCGGTCACGGTTGCGGTGGCTGGTCGCACGCGCAGGTCTTCGCGCCTGAGGCCGGCAAGATCGAGCCCCAGTACCGCATCGAAATCGGCGAGCGCGGCGAGGCGATCGACGGGCGCAACTTTCTTGTCGCCGAGCAATTCGTCGAGCACGACCAGCGCCTTGGGCGTGTTGAGGTCGTCCGACACTGCCTCGTCGAGCCGCTCGCGATAGGCTAGCGCCGACCCCGCCGAGGGCGCGGGCGGGCGGTCGCGGAGCTGGCCGACGGTGATCGCCAGCCGCTTGAGCCGGGTGAGTGCCGCGGCGAGATTCTCCTCGCTGAACTCGAGTTCGGAGCGGTAATGCGCCGACAGGCACATCAGGCGATAGGCGAGCGGATGGACGCCGGCGTCGATCAGCTTTTGCAGCGTGCGGAAGTCGCCCGACGACTTGGACATCTTGCCGGCGCGCTCGACCAGGAAATTGTTGTGCATCCACCAGCGCGCGCCGGTGTCGTCACAATCGCAATAGGCCTGGTTCTGCGCAATCTCGTTGGGATGGTGGATCTCGCGATGGTCGATCCCGCCGGTGTGGATGTCGAATGGCGAGCCGAGATATTTCTCGCTCATCACCGAACATTCGAGATGCCAGCCCGGTGCGCCGCGGCCCCAGGGCGAATCCCATTCCATCTGGCGGTTCTCGCCCGGCGCCGACGCGCGCCAGATCGCGAAGTCCTGCGGGTGGCGCTTGCCCTCGACCGTTTCGATCCGACCCTCTCGGACATCGTCCTGCGCGCCGGCAAGTCGGCCATAATCGGGCACCGTCGAGACGTCGAAATAGAGGCCGCTATCGAGCTGATAGCAATGTTTGGGGGCGATCTTCTCGCCGTACGCGATCATCTCCTGGATGTGGTCGGTGGCGACCGACCAGCGCGACGGCTCGCGGATGTTGAGGTCCTTGAGGTTCTGCTTGAACGCCGCGGTGTAATGCGCGGCGATATCCCAGATGCTCGTCGCGTTCTTGCGTGCCGCGGCTTCCATCTTGTCGTCGCCGGCATCGGCATCACTGGTCAGATGCCCGACATCGGTGATGTTGATGACGTGCGTCAGGGGGAAACCCTTCCACGTCAGCACGCGGCTTAGCGTGTCGGTGAACACATAAGCGCGCAGATTGCCGATATGGGCGTAATTATAGACCGTCGGCCCGCACGAATAGACGCGCACGTTCGCGGGATCGATCGGCTCGAAACGCTCGAGCGAGCGCGACAGGCTGTTGTAGAGCGTGAGCGGGGCGCCATGCGACATGCGCGGGGCTTAGCGGCGCGGGCAGAGGGCCGCAACCGGAGGGGCGTGGCACTGAGGGAAGTCCAACGGCCGCCGAGACCTCCCTCTCCAGAAACCGGTTGGCCATGGGGTGCTCAAACCGCGCGCCATGGCCAACCGACTGCCTAGCATGCCAACAGCGTCCGTCGAGGCGCCTACATCGGGTGCGTCGGCGCTGGCGTGCCATCGGACCAGGTGCAGGCTCCCAGCAGGAGGACCGACAAAGGCGGGAGAGCATCGGTTTCGGCCGCGTGATCCGGCGTCGCGAACCAATAATTGCCGCCGAAGATCGGCGATCCAGCCGCGTTGGCGCCCCAATTGTTGCCATCCTTGAACGGGATGAAGAACATGACGTGCGGCATGTCGTGATCTCCCTCATCGGACAGGTAAGAGGATTTCGACATCATGTACGACATCGCGCCCGGCGCCAGCGGCGGAATCTCCTTGGTGCGTAGCGCGGTCTTGATGCGCTCCATGATCTCCGCATCGGTCCGGCCGGCAAGCGTCATGGCGGTGCGCAGTTTGGCGAGCGGCGCCATCGACTGCGCCGCCTGCGGGTTCTGGCATTCGGCGGCGCGGATCTTCGGGTTCCACCGTTCGGGCCAATCCGGCGCGCCGCTGAAACCGCGGGACACCATGCAGACAAAGCCGTTGCTGCCCGCGACGGCGGTTTCATAACCGGTGCGGGTCAGGACCAGAATGGTCGCATCCTTGGAAATCGGCTCAGGCGCGGCGCTTCTCGCCAGCGCGATTTCCTGGCCGCGGTCCATCAGATAGGCGCCGACAGGGGCCATGCGCGGATAGGATGCGGTCTGGTCCGCGGCGGTGCCGGCCGATACGGCGAACAAGGCCGGCGCGGTGACTATCAGCCTGGCCGCGAGCCTGGCCAGCGATCTCGTCGTCCTTTTCCAGGCCGCACTGAAGGAGCCGCTTGCATTGTCGCCGGCGCTTTTCGGGAACCTCATTGCACGCATCGTCCTGCCTCCTCGTTGACGCCGTCTCTTGAGGAGCGGCATTCGAACGACGAGCGAAGGAGTCGAAAATCGACATCTGCGTTGAAATTTTTTTCGCGGACGAAGCGTGCACAGGAATCTTGATATTACTCCGCCGACCGGACGGGGAGGTTGCTAAACCGACGGGTGCGGCCAGCTTTCCGATTCGCGGATCAGCTCGAGTTCGCGGCTGACGATCGATTGCAGCCGTTCGCACAGCGGAAGATAGTCGCGCCCGCGCAGCGCCTCCATTACGATCGACTGGCACAGCCCGCCGCCCAACGTCAGGATCAGATCGGCCAGTTCCGCGCGCGCGGCCTCACGGTCGGCGCCCGGTGCCCATGCCGTCAACGCCGCCACCAGCGCGCTCTTCACGCTCGCGCTGATGTCTTCCTGCAGCCGCGCGACGCGGGGATTGCGCGACGATTCGGCCATGATTTCGGGCATCAGCCGATAGCCTTCGACGTCCTCGTCATAAGTCACGAAGGCCAGAATCCACTGGCGGATCGCCGCCATGTCGCCGGCATCGATCGCGCGTTGCAGCGTGGCTTCGTCGAGGAATTGCGAGAGGTCGCGAAAGGCGATCGCGGCGATGATATCCTCTTTCGAGGAGAAATCGCGATAGATCTGGCCGACCTTGATTCCCGAGGCGACGGCGATCTGGGCCACGCCCGTTCCGTGGAATCCATTCTGGATGAAGAGGCGGCGCGACGTGTCGAGAATGTGCTGTCGGCGCTCCGCCGCCCGTCCGGCGGGGAGGGTTGGCAACAGCCCCCAACAGTCTAACATCGTCGACATTCCTCAATCCTTGGCTTGACTTGTATCAGTTGTTCGCAGTAGCAGCATTTCTGTGAGTGAGCGTTCACTCACATATCATAGCCCGGCGAGATTAGCATGTCATTTCTTCGTAACGCGCTTCCCGCGCTTGCTCTCGTGTCGCTTGCCGCCTGCGGGCAGGGCGGGCAACAGCCGCCGGGCCCAGGCGCGCCGCCGGTCGGATATGTGATCGTGAAAGAGCAGCCGGTGACGCTGACCACCGAGCTCCCCGGCCGTACCACGGCCTATGAAACCTCGGACGTACGGCCGCAGGTCAACGGAATCATCCTCGCCCGGTTGTTCCAGGAAGGCGACATGGTCGCCAAGGGCCAGGCGCTCTACCGGATCGATCCCGCGCCCTATCAGGCGCAAGTGGCGAATGCGCGGGCAGCGCTGGCCAAGGCGCAGGCGGCGATCGCGTCGAGCGCGGCGCTCGCGCGTCGTTATGGCGAGCTCGTCAAGATCAATGCGATTTCACGCCAGGATTACGAGAATGCGCTGACCAGTGCCGAACAGGCGCGCGCCGATGTCGCCGCCCAGCAGGCCGCGCTGCGCAGCGCCACGATCGATCTTGGCCGCACCACCATTCGCGCGCCGATCAGCGGGCGGATCGGCCGATCGGTCTACACCATTGGTGCGCTGGTCACCGCGTCGCAGGCGAATGCGCTGACCACGATCCAGCGGCTCGATCCAATGTATGTCGACATCCAGCAATCGAGCTCCGACCTGCTCAAGCTCAGGCAGCAGATCCTGTCGGGCCAGGTGGCGAGCGAAGGACTGGCGCGCGTCAAATTGAAGCTGGAGGACGGGTCGACCTACGGACCCGAAGGCACGCTGCGGTTCGCCGACGTGACGGTCGATCCCAATACGGGGTCGCAGACGATCCGCGCGCAATTCGCCAATCCCAACGGGCTGTTGCAGCCGGGCATGTATGCCCGCGCGCAACTGGCGCAGGGAACGCAGCTTCAGGGCATGCTGGTGCCGCAGCGCGGGGTCGGCCGTGACGAGCGCGGCAACGCGACCGCGCTGGTCGTTGGTCAGGGCAACAAGGTCGAGCCGCGCGTGATCAAGACTGAACGCGTCGTCGGCGATGCCTGGCTGGTCACCAGCGGACTCAAACCCGGCGACAAGGTGATCGTCGAAGGCGCGATGATGCTGCGCCCCGGCATGCCGGTCACGCCGCAGCCATGGAATCCAAACGCCAAGCCCGCTGCGCCGCAGCAGCCGGGCCAGGCTCAGGCGAAGTAACCGTCCATGTCACGTTTCTTCATCGACCGGCCGATCTTCGCCTGGGTGATCGCGATCGTCCTGATGCTGGCCGGCGTCATCGCGATCCGCTCATTGCCGATCGCGCAATTTCCGAGCATCGCGCCGCCCTCGATCTCGATCACCGCGACCTATCCGGGTGCGGACGCGCAGACGCTCGAGAATACGACGACCCAGATCATCGAGCAGCAGATGAAGGGGTTGGACCACCTTCGCTACTTCTCGTCCTCGTCCTCGTCGGCCGGCACCGTGACCATCACGCTGACCTTCGAACAGGGTACCAACCCGGACATCGCGCAGGTCCAGGTCCAGAACAAGCTGCAGGCGGCAACGCCGCTCCTTCCGCAGGAAGTTCAGCAGCAGGGCATCCAGGTCGCTAAGGCGACCCAGAATTTCCTGATGTTCATCGGTCTCTATTCGGAAAATGGCGCGCATGACGGCAAGGACCTTGCCGATATCGTCGCCTCGAAGGTGCAGGATCCGCTCAGCCGGGTTAACGGCGTCGGCGATACGCAATTGTTCGGCTCGCAATATGCGATGCGCATCTGGGTCGATCCGCTCAAGCTCAACAATTACGCGCTGACGATGACCGACGTGATGACCGCGGTCCGCGCGCAGAACGCGCAGGTCTCGGCCGGTCAGGTCGGCGGGTTGCCGGCGCCCAAGGAGCAGATGCTCAACGCGACCGTTTCGGTGCAGTCGCGCCTGAACACGCCCGAGCAATTCGCGCAGATCCGGCTGAAGAGCGGCGCCGATGGCTCGGTGGTGCGGCTGGGCGACGTCGCGCGGGTCGAACTGGGCGCGGAGAATTACGGCTTCAACGCGGAATATAACGGCAAGCCGGCGACCGGTATCGGCATCAAGCTGGCGCCGGGCGCCAATGCGCTGAGCACGGTGACCGCCGTCAAAGAGCAGGTCGATGCCGTCGCCAAGCAATTCCCGTCCGACGTAAAGGTCATCTACCCCTATGACACCACGCCGTTCGTGCGTCTGTCGGTGGAGCATGTCGTCGAGACGCTGATCGAGGCGGTCGTCCTCGTCTTCCTGGTGATGTTCCTGTTCCTCCAGAACTTCCGTGCCACATTGATCCCGACGATCGCCGTTCCGGTGGTGCTGCTGGGTACGTTCGGGGTGATGGCGCTGACCGGGTTCAGCATCAACACGCTGACCCTGTTTGGCATGGTGCTGGCGATCGGCCTGTTGGTCGACGACGCGATCGTCGTGGTCGAGAATGTCGAACGCCTGATCACCACCGAGGGATTGAGTCCCAAGGACGCCGCGCGCAAGTCGATGGATGAGATCAGCAGCGCGCTGGTCGGGATCGGCCTGGTCCTGTCGGCGGTGTTCCTGCCGATGGCGTTCTTTGGCGGATCGACCGGCGTGATCTATCGCCAATTCTCGCTCACGATCGTGTCGGCGATGGCGCTGTCAGTGATGGTCGCGTTGATCCTGACGCCCGCTTTGTGCGCCACCATTTTGAAGCCGCATGATCCGAACAAGGAAAAGGGCAATGGCCTGCTGGCGCGCTTCTTCCGTTGGTTCAACGACAAGTTCGAACGTGGCCAGGTCCGATACGAAAAAGGTGTGCGGTCGACCGCGCGCAGCTGGAAGCGCTCGATCCTGATCTACGCCTTGGTCGTAATCGGCATGGGGCTGCTGTTCTGGCGCTTGCCGACCGGCTTCCTGCCCGATGAAGATCAGGGTTATGTCATTGCCATTGTCCAGGGGCCGTCGGGTGCCACCGCCAGCCGCACCGCCAAGGGGCTGGATCTTGTCCGGGATCATTTCCTGCAGGAGGAGAAGGCGAACGTCGACGGCGTCTTCACTGTCAATGGATTCAGCTTCGCGGGCGCCGGCCAGAATAGCGGCATCGCCTGGATTCCGCTCAAGCCCTGGTCGGAACGCAAGGGCGGTCAGAACAGCGCGGCGGCTATCTCCGGCCGGGCGATGGGGACCTTTTCTCAGTATAACGACGGTCTGATCTTCGCGGTCGTGCCGCCCGCGGTCTCCGAACTCGGCAATGCGACCGGCTTTGATCTGCAATTGGTCGATACCGGCGCGATTGGACATGATCGGCTGATCCAGGCCCGCAACATGATGCTGGGCATGGCGTCTCAGGACAAAAGTCTGGTCGGCGTGCGGCCAAACTCGCTGGAGGACGCACCGCAGCTCAAGGTCGATATCGATCAGGACAAGGCGCGCGCGCTCGGGCTCGATCTCGGCGACGTGAACTCCACCATGGCCGCGGCGTGGGGCGGCTCTTATATCAACGACTTCATCGACCGCGGCCGCGTCAAGCGCGTCTACATTCAGGCCGACGAACCGTATCGGCTCAAACCCGATGATATCGGCAGCTTCTACGTGCGCTCGAGCAATGGTCAGATGGCGCCCTATACCGCTTTCTCGACGCTGAGCTGGGCGCAGGCCCCGGTGCAGCTGACTCGCTATAACGGCCAGCCGGCGATCGAAATCCAGGGGGCGCCCGCGCCAGGCGTGGCGTCCGGAGCCGCGATGAAGGCGATGGAGGATATCCACGCCAAACTCCCACCCGGCACCGCGCTCGAATGGACAGGCCTGTCCTATGAGGAGCGGTTGTCCGGCGGACAGGCGCCCGCGCTCTATGGGCTGTCGCTGCTGATCGTGTTCCTGTGCCTCGCCGCGCTCTACGAAAGCTGGTCGGTGCCGATCTCGGTCCTGCTGGTCGTCCCGCTCGGCGTTGTCGGCGCCTTGCTTGCTGCGACCATCACCGGGCTCAACAACGACATCTATCTTCAGGTCGGGCTGATCACGACGATCGGCGTGTCGGCGAAGAACGCGATCCTGATCGTCGAGTTCGCCGAGGAGAAGATGCGCGACGGGCTCAATGCGTTCGAGGCAGCGGTCGCGGCGGCCAAGCTGCGCCTGCGTCCGATCCTGATGACCAGCTTCGCCTTCATCTTCGGCGTGTTCCCGCTGGCGATCGCGGCGGGCGCGGGGGCGGGCGGGCAGCACGCCATCGGCCGCGCGGTCGTGGGCGGCATGCTGTCGGCCACCATCCTCGCCATCTTCTTCGTGCCGATGTTCTTCGTCGTGGTGCTGCGCCTGTTCGGCCGGCACGGCGAGCGCGATGCATCGACCGACCGTGATACCGATGCGGCCGCGCCGCAGGGAGCCTGATCCGTGACCGTTCGTCCCATCCTCGTCCTCCTGCTTGCCGGCAGTGCGCTGTCGGCCTGCAACCTCGCTCCTAAATATGTCCGGCCTTCGGGAGCTGTCCCGACCGCGCTGCCCGAAGGCGGTGTCTATCCGCGGGCCGCGACCGACGCGCCGGATGTGACCGCGATCGGCTGGCGCGACTTCTTCACCGACGACCGCCTGCGCCAGGTGATCCAGCTCGGCCTCGACAACAATCGTGACTTGCGGGTGGCCGCGGCCAACGTGCTCCAGGCGCGCGCGCAATATCGCGTCCAGCGTGCCGACATCCTGCCGAGCATCAGCGCCAACGGCTCGGCCACTTATACCAACAGCCTGGGCGCCGGGGCTGGCGGAGCAGGCGCGGGCGGCGGCGGTTCGTCGACCGACATCCAGTATTTCCAGGCCAATGTCGGCTTCTCCTCGTTCGAACTCGACCTGTTTGGGCGGCTGCGCAATCTGTCCAAGGCCGCGCTCGAACAATATTTCGCGACCGAGGAAGCGCAGCGCACGACGCGGATCAGCCTGATCTCGGAAATCGCCACGGCATGGCTGACGCTGGCGTCCGATCAGGAGCAATTGCGGCTGTCGCAGAGCACGCTCAAGACTTTCGAACAGACGCTCGAGCTGACGCGCGCGCAATTCCGCATCGGCGTCGCGTCCGAACTCGAATCGCGGCAGGCCGAGACCAATTACCAGGCGGCGCGCAATGATATCGCCACGCTCCAGACCAGGATCGCGCAGGATCAGAACGCGCTCAACCTGCTCGCCGGGACGACCGTCTCGGCCGATCTGTTGCCGGTGGCGCTCGGCGAAGGCCGCGTGACTCGCGACGCCTTGCCCGCCAACCTGTCGTCGGAGGTGCTGCTGCGGCGTCCGGACGTGCTCCAGGCCGAGCATCAGTTGATCGCGCAGAATGCCAATATCGGTGCGGCACGGGCGGCCTTTTTCCCGCGCATTTCGCTGACCGCGGCGCTGGGCACGATCAGCAGCGGGTTGACCGGACTGTTCGGGGCGGGGACCGGCACCTATAATGTTGCTCCATCGGTCGCGCTGCCGCTGTTCGACGCCGGCCGCAACAAGGGCAATCTCGATTATGCCAAGGCGTCGCAAAAGGCGGCCGTGGCGACGTACGAAAAGACCATTCAGACCGCTTTCCGCGAAGTCGCCGACGCGCTGGCGCAGCGTGGCACGATCGACGAGCAGGTTTCTGCCCAGACCGCGCGCGCCAATGCCGCGCAAGTGGCCGCCAAATTGTCCGACGCACGCTATCGCGCCGGCGTCGACAGCTTCCTGGTCGCGCTCGACGCGCAACGCACCGCTTACGCCGCGGAACAGCAATTGGTTACCACTCGCACGACCCGGTCGAGCAACCTGATCGAGTTATATCGGGCACTCGGCGGCGGCCTTCAGTGATCGATTAGATCGTCCGCTTGCCTTTTGACGCAATAAGCATAACCTCTTTCCAAAGATAAGGAGAGAGTGACGATGAAAGACGTCGAGTTTGTTGCTGGCGACAGCAGCGACAAGACCATGCTGATTCTGCAGAGTCTGCTGTGCGTATTGCGTGAAAAGAACCTGCTGACGCGCGCGGATATCGAGAATTTGTGCGACAAGGTGCAGGCAAGTGCCGCGGATCACGCGCAAAATCCGCTGCCATGCTGCGACGCGAGCGCGCTGGCAGCCGCGAACGAGATGGGCAAGATCGGCGATTATATCGGCCGGCGCTATGGCGGGAAGCACCGCCGGAATTGATTCGCGCCCCTAGCGCGCAATCACGGTAGCGGGGCACAGCGCCCTCCCGCGCCGTGCCCCGCCTCGCGCGGTGCGCCCCGGAGGCGTTGGGCGGTCTTCTACCGCGCGAGTCCGATGAGCGCCGTCGCGACATAGCCTGAGCTGGGCCCGCCGGTCAGCGCCGGAGTCTGCTGCGCGATCTGGCTGCTGCTATTGTCGCCGAAAACATTGTCCGACGACAGGCTGATACTGGCGAAGTTAGTCGCGCTCGACGGATAGGTCGTGGTGTCGGCATAGACCGAAGTGCACGCCGCCGTCGGCATCGCGAGCTGCGAGACGAGCGAGGCGTAATTGCCGCCGATCGCATTCGACAGCGACGAGAAGATCTCGAAATGGATGTGCGGCCAGCGCCCCGAATAACAGCCGGGGAAGATCAGCGTGAAGGTGACCTGACCGCTGCTGTCGGTAACCTGGACGCCGCGCTGATAGCTCTCCGCCGGTGCTGTGTAGAGCGAGTAATTGCCCTGGCGGTCGCAACACCAGATGTAGACGGCATAGCCGGCGAGCGCCGCGCACGCCGCGTTGACGTTGACCACGGTGAGCGCGAGCGTCAGCTGGACGCCGGTCGCGGTGGTGGTGCTCGAGCCGAGGAAGCTCGAGCGGATGTCGCTCCTGACGATGCCGCTCGAGGTCAGGACGTTGCTGGTCGACCCTGACGAAGTGTTGGTGCCGTCGGCCGGGTAGGGGCCGTTGGTTTCGGTCGGGTCGACGATGCAGCTGCCGCTGGCGGTCGCCGTCGCGGTCGGCGTCGGCGTGGGTGTCGCAGTGGCGGTCGCGGTCGGCGTCGGTGTGGGAGTGGACGTCGTGGTCGTCGTACTCGACGATCCGCTGCCTTCTCCGCAGGCGGCGACGATCCCCGCCATGCTGGCACCGGCGAACCATTTGAGCGCGCGGCGGCGCGCGACCAGTGCCTCCATCGCCTTCAGGTCTTCGGCCAGGCTGTGGCCATGATCGTGGTAATGGTCGTCGTGAGCGGGCATCGGTGAACTCCCCATAAGATTGGGCCCGGATGCGCTGCCCGCCTCGCCGCGATATGTCGCCGCGTCGCGGAATTGTTTCGGCGTGTTTCAGCGGTCGACGGGAAGCGTCACCGTGGCACGCGCGCCACCGTCGGCGCGATTGGCGAGCGTTGCATCGCCGCCATGCCGCCGTGCGATCGACCGTACGATGGCGAGGCCGAGCCCGCTGCCTCCGGTGGCGCGGTTGCGCGACGGGTCGCCGCGGACGAACGGCTCGAACAGCCATTCGGCCTGGCTCGGGTCGACGCCCGGCCCGCGATCGTCGATATGGATGATCGCCATATCGCCGATAATGCTCCAGTCGAGCGCAGCGCTGGTACCGTAGCGGGCGGCGTTGTCGATCAGATTGGCGAACAACCGCCGTAACGCGCTTGGGTCCCCGCGCACGACCGCGCGCGGGCCGGAAGCGACCGTCACCGGAACGCCGGCGACTGCCATGTCCTCGACCAGGCTGTCGAGCAGGCTGCCAAGATCGACCCGCGCATCGGCGCGCATATGCATCTCGTCGCGGGCATAGCCGATCGCGGCGGCGATCATCGCGCGCATTTCGTCGACGTCGCTTTCGGCGCGCGCGCGCGCATCGTCGGGCAATTGCTCGACCCAGAAAGCGAGTCGCGACAAGGGCGTGCCGAGGTCGTGGGCGATCGCCGCGAGCATCGCGGTGCGCCCTTCGGCGTGGCCGGCAAGCCGTGCGTGCATCGCCGTCAGCGCCTCGCCAAGCTGGGCCACTTCGCGTGGCGCCCGAGCGGGAAGTGCCGCCAGCGGAGCACCGGCGTGCGCTCGGGATGCCGCGGTGGCGAGCTCGCGCAGGGGCCGCGAGATGGCGCGCGCGATCAGCCAGCCCAACACCGACAGGCCGGCGAGCAGCCCCGCCATCGTCGCCAGCGTGACCCAATGCCAGCGGCTGAGGAATGACGGCGGCGGGGTGAGCGCAATCCGCCAGACGCCGTTCAGCCGCGCGCCCGCGACGAAGGGAGCGGATATGCCGTCGGGTGGGGCGTCGTGACCGGGATCACGATAGATCACTGCGTCGCTCTCCGGCACGCCGAGTTCCCGTGCGAGCTGATGCGAGAAGATCGGATCGCGCTGCTCGCGCGCATGCGGGCGCGGCGGTTCCTGGCTGGTCACGACGTTGAGCCGCCATTCGGCCATTGCGGCGGGCGCATTGCCGCCGCGCAGCAAGGCGGCGATCGAGGCAACGGGCTGAGGCGCCGGCCTGGCGGGCGGGCCGGAAAAAGTGACCGCGAACAGCGCGATCGTCGCGACCGCAACCGACGCCACGACCAGAGCGAGGATGGGGACGACGATCGATTGGCGCCTGGCGGACTCGAGGCTAACGGCGGTCGACATCGGCGCCGAACAGATAGCCTTCGTTGCGGACGGTGCGGATCAACTCGTCCTCGTTCGTGCGCGACAGCTTGCGGCGCAGACGGCTGATCTGGACGTCGATCGCCCGGTCGAAATGCTCGGCATTCACTCCGCGCGACAGATCGAGCAGCTGATCGCGGGTCAGCACGCGACGCGGGCGCTCGACAAAGGTCAGTAGCAGGCGGAACTCGCCATCGGACAGGTTGATCAACACATTCTCGGGATCGACCAGTTCGCGCGCCACTGGATCGAGCCGCCATCCCGCGAATCGGTAAAGCGTGCGCCCGTCGCGCGGCCGTATTTCGCCTCCTTGCGCCTTCCGCCGGAGCACCGAGCGCACGCGCGCCAGCAATTCACGCGGATTGGCTGGCTTGGCGAGATAGTCGTCCGCGCCCATTTCGAGACCGACGACGCGGTCGATGTCGGTGCCGACCACCGAGACGATGATCACCGGCGGCGCGGTCGCGGGGTCGAGGCTGCGCAGGATGGTAAGCCCGTCCTCTCCCGGCATCATCACGTCGAGCACGACCAGGCCATAATCGCCGGCGGCCATCGCCGCGCGCATTTCCGCGCCATTGCCCGCAGTGTCGACGACATAGCCGTGCCCCGACAGGAACGCGGCGGTCAGCTCGCGAATGCCGGGATCGTCGTCGACGATGAGAAGGCGGGTCTGCAAATCCACTCTGGGCGCGGTCAAAAGCATTCGTCTCGGGTGCCGGTGAAGCGTATCCGCCACATTGCATCGCTGCAACATTGGCGGATTGGCGGCGACCTGTGACGCAGAAGCAACAGCGCGATTGGCTTGCGTTTTGCCCGACCCACTGTTAGGAGCCGCGCCTTCACGCCCGGACTTTGTCTGCGGCGGCCATAATCATTTGATCTGGAGTTGACGGGTTTTATGCAAATCATCGTGCGCGATAACAATGTCGATCAGGCGCTTCGGGCTCTCAAGAAGAAGCTCCAGCGCGAAGGCGTGTATCGCGAGATGAAGCTGCGCCGCCATTACGAGAAGCCCAGCGAGAAGCGTGCGCGCGAGCGTGCCGCCGCCGTCCGCCGCGCGCGTAAGCTCGAGCGTAAGCGGATGGAGCGCGACGGGGCCAAGTAAGGCCTTTATCGTCGTGTTGCATGGGGGCTTGCGAGCCGCGGCCCCCGGACCTACCGAGAACAGCGTGTCCCGGCCGCGGTCGTACGCGGCCTTCCCGTCGAGGCTTGCTCCCATGTCCGTGACCGCCGTTCCCCTGCAGCCCGTCAAGCGCAGCTATATCTGGCTGCTGTGGATCGGCATTGCCGTCGCCGTAATCGGCGCGTTCCTGCTCGCGCGGCAGGGTGATGACCTGTTCACCAGATCGCAGCGCGGTTGGGGCGTCAAGACGACGTCGTCTGGCCTTAAATACGAAGTGCTCAAGGCCGGCACAGGCGCGTCTCCGACGGATACTGACGTCGCGCTGGTCCAGTATGAAGGCCGCCTGCGCAACGGCAAGGTCTTCGACAAGTCGCAACAGCCGATGCCGATGCCGGTCAAGGGCGTCGTTCCGGGTTTCAGCGAAGCGCTGAAGCTGATGCACAAGAATGAGAAGATCCGGGTGTGGATCCCCGCGAGCCTTGCTTATGGCGCGCAGGACCAGAAGGATCAGCAGGGCAATGTCGTGCTGCCGGCGAATTCGCCGTTGATGTTCGATATCGAACTCAAGGATTTCCTGCCGCAAGCGGTTGTCGAACAATATCAGCGGCAGATGCAGATGATGAACGGCGGCGGTGCCGGCGGCATGGGCGGTCCCGGTGGACCCGGCGGTGCGCCGGGTGGTGCCGGTGGTCCGCCCCCGGGCGGCGGCGAGAGCCTCGTCCCTCCTCCAGGACAGTGAAAAGATAAAACATGGCTGACACGATTGCTCCCAAGGCGCCCGCAAAGGCGCCGCTCGATCCGCGTGCGAAGCGCGTCCTATGGCTGGGCATCGTGCTCGCCGTGCTGGGCGCCGGCGCGTTGCTGTTCAGCATGTTCATGTGGTGGGGCGGCAGCGCGCGCGACTCGCTGTCGATGACGTTCAATTCCTGGGCGCCGGGGGTGAAGACCACCGCGTCGGGGCTGCAGTACAAGGTGCTGACCCCGGGCAAGGGCAAGAACCCGACCGACACGGACGTCGCGCTGGTCAATTACGAAGGCAAATTGCTCGACGGCACGACCTTCGACAAGTCGCAGCAGCCGACCCCGATGCCGATCAAGGGCGTCGTCCCGGGCTTCAGCGAAGCGCTCAAGCTGATGAGCAAGGGCGCGAAGTTCCGCGTCTGGATCCCGGCCAAGCTCGGTTATGGCGACAAGGGCGCGGGGCCGATCCCGGCCAATGCGACTTTGGTGTTCGACATCGAACTGATCGATTTCATCCCGCTTGCACAATATCAGCAGATCATGATGCAGCAGCAGCAGATGATGCAGAGCATGGGCGGTGCTGGCGGCGCGGGCGGTCCTTCGGGAGCCGGTGGTCCTCCGGGAGCTGGTGGCACGGTTCCGGGCGGCGAGCCCGCCCCGGCGCCTGCCGCGCCGACGGGCAAGTAGGCGACAGCGCCATGGGCCTGAAGGTTGCGGCGGCTTGCCTGATCGGCGCGACGGCGATCACTATCGGCGCCATGCCCGTGCTCGCAAAGAAGGTGCCGGTTGCCAAACGGGCGACAGCCGCCAAGCGGGCTGCTGCCGCCAAGGCGCCGGTGGCCCCGCTCTCGCCCGAGGACGCCTTTCTCGCCAAGAACCGCAAGCTGCGTGGCGTGATCCAGACCGCGTCGGGCATACAATATCGCGTGATCAAGCCGGCGACCGGCGCGCATCCGGCCGATACGGATGTCGCGTTGGTCAATTACGAGGGCAAGCTGGTCGACGGCACGAGTTTCGACAAATCGACCCAGCCGACGCCGATGCCGGTTTCGGGGGTGGTGCCGGGCTTCAGCGAAGCGCTGAAGCTGATGGCCAAGGGCGAGACGCTGCGCGTGTGGATCCCGTCGCGCCTGGCTTATGGCCCTGAGGATCAGCGCGACGAGCAGGGGAAGGTGGTAATTCCCGGCAAGTCGACCCTGGTGTTCGACATCGAACTGATCGACTTCCAGCCGCAATCCTGATCGCGGCAGCAGCCCGAGCCAAGGCTCGGTGAGTGCGCGTTGTTTCCCGGTTTCTTTCCGCAAGACGTGGCGGTCAAGCCTCCACAGGCGCGATGCGCCGAGCCAACACTCGCTGGCCGACAAGCGCGATCGACAAAGCGGCAGTCGCTGCGCCTGCCGACACCAGAAAGCCGCTGCGGGCGCCGAACGCATCGACCACCCAGCCCGACAGGAAAGCGCCGAGCGCCATCCCGATGCCGATGCCCGTCGTCACCCAGGTCACGCCTTCGGTCAGAACTCCCGGTGGAACGCGCCGCTCGACCAGACCGAACGCCGTGATGAAGGTCGGCGAAACCGCAACACCACTCAATAGGATCGCCGCGGCCAGCGTCGGTACGGAATTCGCCAGCAGCAACGGCAATGTCGTGACCAATAGTGCGACCAGCACCACGAGCAGCTGCCTGTGCAGCGGCAGCGTGCGCTTCAATGCGCCGATGACGACCCCGACGACGAATGACCCCGCCGCATACAGGCCGATGACCAGGCTGGCGGCGCCGGGTTGGCCGAGGTCGCGGGTAAGCGCGACGGTGCTAACCTCCGCGGTCGCGAAGATCGCGCCGACGAAGACCAGGATCAGGGTGATGATCTGTACGGGCGGCAAGAAGATCGCGGAAACGTTTCGACCGGAATCGGCGGAGCGCGCCGGCGGTTCGGTGCGCCGTTGCAGGACGAATGCCGTCGTCCCGGCAGCGAGAAGCAGGGTCGAGACCAGGATGCCGGCTTCGGGAAACAGTGCGACGCTCAACCCCACCGACAGCGACGCTCCGGCGATGTAAACCAGCTCGTCGGCCGCCGACTCGAACGCGAAGGCGGTGTTGAGCTCAGGGCGGTCGCGGAACAATTCGGTCCATCGGGCGCGGACCATCGCCGACATGCTGGGCATGACGGCGGCCGGCAATGCAGCGGCGAACAGGGTCCAGGCCGGCCAATTCCGATGCGCGGCGATCATCAGCACGACGAAGGCCAGGACCGATATCGTCGTGGTCGGAACGATCAGGCGGAATTGCCCCAGCCGGTCCACCAGTCGCGAAATCTGCGGTGCGACGGCGGCGTTGGTGAGCGTTGCCGTCGCCGCGACTGCGCCGGCCAGCCAATATTCGCCGCGCAATTCGGACAGCATCGTGACGATGCCGATCGGAACCATGGCCACCGGGAGCCGGGCGATGAACGCGGCCGCGGCGAAGCCCTTCGTTCCGCGAACGCGAAAGATTGCTCCGTAGGGATTGGTCATGGTTGAAATATTCCCATCGGCGGCATCGCTTCCCGAGTCGTTCGAAACCTTCAAGGAGCAGGGAAGAGGCTCGCGTCGTGCGGCGCGAGCCTCCTTTTTCCCCTTCGACTTGATCGGGTTCTTACTATCCCGCGCAGTCGCACCTGCATATCGCGCACTTGCATTGCGATCGATCCGGGAGCATCGGCGGCGGGCAAGGAGGTGGCGATGACTGCCGCTGAGACTGCCTTGCTGCTAGCCCGGATCCAGTTCGGGTTCACCGTCAGCTTTCATTTCATTTTTCCCAGCTTTTCGATCGGTCTGGCGAGTTACCTGATGGTGCTCGAAGGGCTGTGGCTGCGCACGGGAAAGCCGGTCTATCTCGACCTGTTCCGGTTCTGGGTGAAGATCTTCGCGGTCGCGTTCGCCATGGGCGTCGTGTCGGGAATCGTCATGTCCTACCAGTTCGGGACCAACTGGTCGGTGTTTTCCGACAGGGCCGGGCCGGTGATCGGACCGCTGATGGCGTACGAGGTGCTGACCGCCTTCTTCCTCGAAGCCGGCTTCCTGGGTGTGATGCTGTTTGGGATGAAGCGCGTGGGCAAGACGCTGCACTTCGCCGCGACCTGCATGGTCGCGCTCGGCACCTTCATCTCCGCCTTCTGGATCCTCAGCGTCAACAGCTGGATGCAGACGCCGACCGGGTTCGCGATGAATGCGCAAGGGCAGTTCGTCGTTGCCGGATCCTGGGCGGCGGTGATCTTCAACCCGAGCTTTCCATATCGGTTGGTGCATACGGTGATCGCGGCGTATCTGACGACATCGTTGGTAGTGGGAGCGTGCGGGGCCTGGCATTTGCTCAGGGACGCTGCCGGACGCCGCGGCAAAGCCGCGCCGTCGGACGAGCCTGGCGGCTCGCCGGCCGCCGCAGCGAGTCCTGGAGCGACTTCGTCGCTCCAGGCTGCTCGCACCATGTTTAGTATGGCGATGTGGATGGCCGCCTTGGTCGCGCCGGTGCAGATCCTGGCCGGCGACCAGCAGGGTCTCAACACGCTCGAGCACCAGCCGGCCAAGGTGCTGGCGATGGAAGGCGATTTCGATCCGAGCCCGAACGGCGCGCCATTGGTGCTGTTCGGCCTGCCGTCCAACGCCGATGGCAAGGTCCATTACAAGGTCGAGATCCCCTATGCGGGCTCGCTGATCCTGAGGCATGATCCCCATGCGCCGCTGCAGGGGCTGAAGGATTTCCCGCGCGATCAATGGGCGCCGGTGGCGGTGGTGTTCTGGTCGTTCCGGGTGATGGTCGGGCTGGGCCTCGCCATGCTCGGGTTGGGGCTGTGGAGCCTGGTCGCGCGGATGCGGCGCAAGCTGTACGATTGGACGTGGCTCCACCGGGCGGCGCTGGTGATGGGGCCTTCCGGCTTCGTCGCGGTGATAGCGGGCTGGATCACGACCGAGGTCGGGCGCCAGCCCTGGACGATCTATGGCCTGCTCAGGACCAGCCAATCGGCATCGCCATTGGCGACGCCTGCCGTCGCAACCTCGCTGGCGGCGTTCGTCATCGTCTATTTCGCGGTGTTCGGAATCGGCGTCTGGTACATCCTCAAGTTGATGCAGAACGGACCGCAGCCGCACGAACCCGAGATGGCGGAAGCGCCGATCCGGAGCGCCGGGATCACGCCCGCCACTCAGATGGGAGGCGAATCATGACCGTCGATCCCACGCTCGCTTATATCTGGGCGTTCGTCATCGCCTTCGCGGTGTTCATGTACGTTGTAATGGACGGGTTCGACCTCGGCATCGGCATCCTGTTCCCGGCGTTCGGCGTCGGCGAGGAGCGCGATCAGGCAATGAACGCGATCGCGCCGGTATGGGACGGTAACGAGACCTGGCTGGTGCTGGGCGGCGGCGGGCTGATGGCGGCGTTCCCGCTCGCCTTCGCGATCCTGATGCCGGCAATGTACCCGCCGATCATCGCGATGCTGCTCGGCCTGGTGTTTCGCGGTGTCGCGTTCGAGTTCCGCTGGCGCGATCCCCGGCACCGTGCCTTCTGGGATTTCGCGTTCACCGCGGGATCGGTCACCGCGGCGATGGCGCAGGGGATCGTGCTTGGTGCGCTGCTCCAGGGCGTGCAGGTAACTGGCCGCGCTTATGGCGGCAGCTGGCTCGACTGGCTGTCGCCCTTCTCGCTGCTGACCGGCGTCGGGACGGTCGCGGCTTATGCACTGCTCGGCAGTTGTTGGCTGATCTTCAAGACCGAGGGCGGGACGCAGGCGCATGCCTATCGCCTGGCGAAAATCGCCGGAGTCGCGGCGGCGCTGGCGGTGATCGCGGTGAGCGCGGCCACGCCGTTCCTGGAGCATCGCTATTACCAGCGCTGGTTCACCTTTCCGAACGTGCTGGTCGCAGCACAAGTGCCGTTGGTGGTAGCCGTCCTGTCGCTTGCTTTCTGGTGGGCATTGCTCAGGAAGAAGGAATTGCTGCCGTTCCTGCTGACACTCGGTCTCTATCTGCTCTGCTTCATCGGGTTGGGGATCAGCATGTTTCCCGACATCGTGCCCGGATCGGTGTCGATCGTGCAGGCGGCGTCGCCAGCGATCAGCCAGGCCTTCATGCTGATCGGCACCGCGATCATGGTGCCGCTGATCCTGACTTACACCGCCTGGTCCTATTGGGTGTTCCGCGGCAAGGTCGGCGACTCGGCGGGTTATCATTGATGCCTGACGAAGCCGGTCCATTATGGAAACGTCTCGGCTGGATGGCGGCGATCTGGGCGGCTAGCGTCGCGGTACTGGCGGTGGTGGCGATGGCGATTCGTAGTGTTCTGCACGCTTGATCGCCAGTCGCGCTTGGGCCAGTGAAAGCCGGGTAGCGGAGGGGTGACAATGCCGGACGGAATACTGGTTCTCGAGGATTTCGCGCCGCATGTCGGCACAGCCTTCACGCTCCCGGGGAGCGAGGAATCGGCACCGATCGACTTCACGCTGACCGGGGCGACGGCGCTCAGCAACCGCGCTTATCCGGGACAAGTCCGCGCACCGTTCCAGCTGTTTTTCCGGGTCGCGGCGCAGGACGTCTATCCGCAAGGCACGTATCGCCTGACCCATCCAACGATGGGTGAGCACGACATTTTCCTGGTGCCTGCAGCCAGCACCGATGCGGGGGTCGATTATTGCGCGACCTTCAACTGACGCCGTCGGGCGCCCAGTCCATTTCCAGATAGACATCCTCTTCGCGGACCACCGTGAAGCCCAGCCGGTCGTAGAGCGATTTGGCCGGGTTCATCCGTTCGACGAAGATGTCGACGCCCTTGCCCCGCGCGCGGGCATAATCCTGGATCGCGGTGAGCAACGCGGTGCCGATACCGCCGTCGCGGCTGCCAGGCATCAACGCGATGTCGATGACGTGAACGCGCGTCTCGCGTTCGTCGAGATAGAGGCGGCCGATCGGCTTGCCATCGAGCTCGATGATGTCGAACGCGGTGTGCGGGAAATAGGCGTAATAATGTTTACGTTGCGCGCCGAACTGATGAATCAGGAAGCCGCGCTTCTGATCCTCGGTCCATGGTACCAGGGCGAGCTCATCGGCGCGGCTGGCGGCAAAGACCTGCATCAGGAAGGGCAAGTCGGCATCGGTTTCCGGACGCAGCGCGAGGCCCCGGGACAGCAAAGCCTCCGGCAGCACGAATGCCGGAGGCCCTTGGATATCGGTCATGGAAGGCTCGGTCAGTTGCGTGCCGGGAAAACGCCCTGCAGCGCGATGATGAAGCTTACCGCGAGATAGGGCTGCATGTTGTTGTGCGGCAGCGACCCGCCGGCCATCGTGATCGTTTGCGGCGCGAGGTTGAGCCCGCCGGTACCCAGCGCGGCGGCATAAAGCTTGTTGGGCCCCGAATTAGTGAACAATGTGTTGCTCGCCGGCGTTTCGCCGGGGTTCGAGTTGAGGATTACTGCCCCCGAAATAGGATGGGTATGAGCCGGCAAGTTGCCCGTGGTCAGCGTGACGTTGGGCTCGCCCGCCATCTCCCCCAGGGAGACCGGGTCGATACCGGCTCCATTGCCCTGATGCACCGGCGCGCGCCCTTGCATGTTGGGAAGCGCGAAAGTCGTTGTACCATTGCCGCCATAGGTCGTGCCGAGCAGCGAGAACAACGCCGTGTTCTGCGAGATCGCCACGATCTGGCCGTTGCACAGGGCGTAGCCCTTGGGGGCGAAGTTGCCGCCGAACATCTTGATTTCGGCGATGTAGGGTGACGCCATCTCTCATCCTTCCTGAATCAAATTGAGCATCAATTCCGGGAGGGGAAGATCCCCTGCAGCGAGATGATGAACGTTATAACCAGATAGGGCATCATATTGTCGTGCGGCAGGTTGTTGCCCACGTTGCCGATGATACCCGCGAGCATCGGCTTCAGATCGCCTGCGACCGGAGTCTTGGTCGGATCGGTATAAAGCTGTGCCGAATTGCCGCCAACGGCCTGTTTCGGCCGGCACGGCATCAAGTTCGCCGCCGGCGCATCGTTGGTCGGATCGACATTGTTGGCGACCGGCAGGTGCTGGTGCTGCGGCATCGTGTTGGTCGTCAGCGTCACGCTGTTGGTGCCCGACGACTCTCCGATCACGCGGTTGGTCAATCCCGGCCCCTGGCCCTGATTGATCGGAACGCGTCCCTGCAGATTGGGGAGGGCGAACGTGTTGACGCCGTCGCCGCCATAAGTGGTGCCAAGCAGCGAGAACAGCGCGCTGTTCTGCGCGATTGACACGAGCTGGCCGTTGCACATCGCAAAGTTAAGTGGCGCGAAGTTGCCGCCGAACATCTTGATTTCGCCGAGGAAGGGAGTCGACATAATAGCCTCTCAATAGCGACGGTCCGTGGAGCCGATCAGTTGCGCGACGGGTAGATACCGGACATGGCAATGCAGATATTGAGCGCCAGATAGGGCTGCATATTGTTGTGCGGCTGCGAGCCGCCCGCCGGCGGCATGCTGAGCGGGTTGAGATTGACGTAGGACGAATTGGGCGCGTTGAACGCCGCGAAATAATCGACCGCCTGCGCATCGACGTCGTCCGCGAAGACGCCGAGATTGACCGGTATCTTGGTCGCGGCGGCCGTGGTTGCAGCGAACGTGTGATTGTGGGTAGGCATTTCAGTCTGGAGCAGGAGGTGGTTTTCCTCGCCGCCAGACTGTCCCTGGCTCACGGGAGGAAGACCTGCACCCGTTCCCCAATGAATCGGCGTGCGTCCCCGCAAGTCGGGGAGGGCGAAGGTCGTCTGCCCGTTGCCGCCATAAGTTGTGCCGAGGAGCGAGAACAGCGCGGTGTTCTGCGCAATCGACACGATCTGACCGCTACACGTCGCCCAGCCCTTCGGCGCGAAGTTGAATCCGAAGATCCGGATTTCCGCAAGGTATTGGTCCGACATGTTCCGGCCTCTCGCTTTTATTCGGTACGCGGGGGGCAAGCGAGTCGATGCTCTTTCCCCCCGGCGGCATCTGTTACGATCATTAGGGGGCTTTTTCGGGGATTTCTAGCTGACCAAGCAAAAAAATTAGCTCAGGAACGGCAGCGACCTATAAAATTGGTTCAAAATGGTGTGTAATTTCTTTGCCGAAATGTCGTCCGACTTGACCGAACGTCCAGACTCAGCGAAATAAGGATCGATTGATTGCGGCGCGGCCGCATACTGTCATTCGGGGGATTTTCGCGATGTCATCTGTCCACCAAATCTCGTTCCAGCCCGGCGAGGCAACCGAGCGCAAGCGTTGGGAAACGCCGACCGTGATCGTTGGATCGGCCCGGCGCGAGACGCTTTCGAATGCGAATACCGGTGTTCCCGACGGCACCTATGGGGGAACGTCGAGCTACGGCTCGTAACGCCATTCGCCATCATCGATTGCTGCGGTCGAGCCAGGCGAGAAACCGCGCAGTCGTCAGCGCCTTCATTGCGAAGACCAGCCGGATGCGGTCGCTCATCCTTTCTTCGGATGCTCCACGGCGAATCATGGCGGCGACCGCCGGCACGTCGACATATCGCGTTACCGTCTCGTCATCCCGCAATTCGTCCAACGCAGCGAGCATCGCCGGCGTGGCTTGAATGTCCATCGCGATCAGATCGGGCTGCTCTCGGTCGTTGCCCGGCATTCGTGCGATCAGCGCTTTGGGCAGGACATCGGCGAATGCCCTACGCGCGAGCCAACGCTCGCGGCCCTCGCGGAACAACAGCCGGTCTGGCAGTGCGCATCCCAGTTCGACTACGCGCATGTCGTGAAAAGGGCGCGAAAGATCGAGGTCCGCCGTCATCGCGCCATAATTGCTGCCCGCACCATTAACCGATGCGCGACGGCAGGCCTCTAGCCAACGTTCCCGTCCAGTCGGCCCGGGGCGAAAGCCATCGCGCAGCTGGCGAGAATCGACCGCGCCATCGGCAAAGGCGCGCAACGCGAAATCACGCCGCACCCCGCGGCGGCGCCAGGCCGGCACGAAACCGTTGATCCCGCGACGCCACAACATGCGGACCGATTGCGGAACCAGCGCGCCCAATACGTCGCGCCCGATCACCCGGATCGGCGACCAGCCGGTGAAGCGCATCCGCGCGCGGAACTCGCGGGCGAATCGGCCAAGCTCGCCGCCGCGCAGAATAGCGCCGAGCATCGCTTGGTCATAAGCGTTGACCGTATAGTCGCCGCCATGGCCGTCGAGGATGAGCCGCGATCCTGCGCTACGCGCCATTTCGCCGATACGGCGACGGACGATGCTGGGCGGGTGCAAGCGAAAGGTGCGGTCGAAACTGGCCTCGAGATCGTCATAGGCTGTTTCGTTCCCGCGCACGTAGAAATGCAGGTCGAGTCCGGGTCGGCCGCGAAACGCCTCTACCGCCGGGCGAGCGCTGCGCCGCGGGTCGCCTTCCGGCAATACCGAGGCAAGGCAGGTGAGCGTCCAGCCGCGCGCCGCGACTAGAGGGCCCGCGATTGCCGCAATGGTGCCGCTGTCGAAGCCGCCGCTGAACAGCAGCGAGGGCGAGTCGATCAGCCGGCGTAGCCGGCATGCCACGGCTTCTTCGATCGTCGCGCGATAGGCAGCGAGATAGTAAGCGTCGTCACGATCGAGATGTTGGGGCGCTGCCTGGGGCTGCCAATAACGGTTGACCTGCACCGCACCGTCGGGCGCGAGACGCAGTGTGGTGCCGCCGGGCAAAACGTGAATACCGGTGAAGATCAGGTCGCCCTCTATCCGTTCGGTCGACTTCAACAGACGGCGGGCGAGTTCGTCCTCATTGAGTTGACGCGGCACGCCGTCGGCGGCGAACAGCCCAACGAGTTCGGTCGCGAACGCCAGGAAGCCGTCACCGAGGTGATAATGGATGACCCGTTGGCCCATATGATCGCGGCCGAGCAGCAAGGTACGGTTGATCCGGTCCCAGATCGCGAAGGCGAAGTCGCCGAGCAGATGCGCCGCGCAATCATTGCCCCAGCGCCGCCAGGCGGCGAGCAGCATCTCGCTGTCGGGCAAGGCCGAGAGATCACCATCGGCGATGCCCAACTTGGCGGCGAGTTCCTCGCGATTATCGAGCCGGAGGTCGGCTACCAGTATCGCGTCGCGCGCGACGATCGGTTGCGCTTCATGCACGTCCTCACGATTGACGCGCATCAGGCAGTGACCGAGCGCGAGGCGGCCGAACTCGACCGTCTCGACGCCATCGGCGCCACGGTGTCGCATCGCGTTCGCCATGCGTTCGATGCTGCGCGGCGCGACGTCGGCGCCGTCGAACCGGATGATGCCGCAGATTGCGCTCATATGTTGGCCGCCGTCATCGCGACTTCGGTGCGGTCGAAGACGGCGGGCTCATGCGCTTTCGTCGATGCGGACCGCATTGTGTTGGCCGAGCGTGGCGAGGAAGGAGTCAACCTCCGCGCGGCACGTAGCGGCGTCGACGTCATATTCACCGACCAGCGCGTCGCACAGCGATTCGATTGTCTGGGGGGTCTCGATCAATTCCCAGATACGCGCGCCGACCGCCGACAGGCCGATATAATTGCCCTTGGCCGCGCTCATCATCACCAGTTCGTCGCCTACTTTCGCGGCCAGCCAGTCGCCGTCCCGATGGATCATCATTGTCACTCTTTCTCCGCGGTCGACCGGCTATAACCCAGTCGGTTCATCATGATGCCATGATCGCGTTCGATTCGGGCGATTTGATCGTGCGTCAGGTCGTCGCGCCACCCGCCGGCGATGCCGCGGCGGAAGAAACTCTGCGCCTTGCGCGGAGCCTCGCGAAAGCCGCTTTCGGCCTCTTGGCGCTGCAATTCGTCGATCGAGGCAAACGCGATCGCGCGCTCGAGTCGTACCGGATCGGGTTCGACACCGGCGAAACGCAATGCGGCGAGCGCGGTCGCCGCGGTATCGGCGAGCATGTCTTCGTACCGGACCAGGTGGACCGGGATGTCGTGCTGGTCGAGCCAGCTTTCGGCGAACCCGCTCCAGCCGAGCAGGCGCTGGCGGAACTGGCGGTCGAGCCGGTCGGTGGCCGAGGCGAAGCAGAAATCGCGGTCGCCCATGCGGTCGATAGCGACGTCCACCGAACAATGCATGTGATTGGCGAACGACGTCGCGACGTCGCGCGGATCACGGACGAACAGGATCGTGCCGGCCGCGCCGCGCGCACCGGCCATGATCGGCTCGCCCCGATCGGTCAGCGTATAGGCGTCATGCGTCTTGACGAAGCGGACCGGGAAACACGGACTATCGGGATCCGCCAGCGTTTCGCCCGCGGCGGCATAGGCATAAGCGGTGGGGCGCAGCCGGTCGATCTCCTCGCTGGTCAGCAGCGCCGAATCGATCAGCGTCTGCTGGTCGAATGGGTTGCGCCCGCTGGCGATCGAATCGGTGCTGTCGATCACGTTGATGTCGACCGGCGTGTCGCGTTTCGACCACAAATTCGCGACCAGAATGCGGAACCAGGTGTTGCCCGACTTCGGATAGGAAGCCAGCCAGATCGTCGGGATCACGGTGCCGCATCCCCCAGTCCGATATCGGCCCAGTGCGTCCGCAGCATCGCGATCGTCGCCGGCATCTCATCGAACCCGAATTGCCGCTTCAGCCGGAAAATGCCCGAGGTCGCGGCGAGGGCGGCGGCGGCACGGAAATAGATTTCCCGCTGATCCAGCCGATGGACGAGCAACGGCCGATAGGCGTTGGCGACGAGCAACCTGGTCGCATCGACGATGTTGGGCCGTTCGATATCCGGCTCTTGCTGCCCGCGTATCTCCAGCAGCGCATAGACCGCGCCGATCGGCACCGCGGCATCGCTGGCGGTCACGGGTTCGACATAGAATTTGCGCAGTCGATTGCGCATCGGATCGCCGCGCCGATCGCCGAGGCCAAGCTCGTTGATGCTCTTTTCCCAAAGCCGAAGTTGACGGCCATCGGCCTGGATTCGGGGAATGCCGTCATTGCCGATCTCGATCGCGCATTGGTCGTCGGCGACGAGTGAATAGCCCTGTTCGCCGAGCGCCGCAGCCAAGGTCGACTTGCCCGCGCCGGACTGTCCGCAAAACAGCACTGCCTTGCCGCCGACCAGCACCGCACTGGCATGGAGCACGATATGATTGCGCTGGTGGAGGAGTACGCCGAACACGCTGCCCGAAAGGAATACCGCGACGTCTTGCAGTTCGGCGTCACCCTCCACTTCGAAGGCGATCGAATGCCCCCCTTCGAGTAGAAAACGCGCGACATGCGGGATATGCATCAGGAACTGCTCGTCGGCACGCTGCCAGGTCGGACCGATCGCGCTCGCGCCATCGAGTGACTTGGGTACGGCTGCGCGGCGAATCGTCACGTCAGGGGTGCCGTCCGGGTCGCCCGGAATCAGACCGGGAAGGTCTACTTCACTGGCGACTTCGAGCCCCGATACGCGATACGAATACATCGCATCCCCCCCGCGATTGCGGACCGGGCATACGAAGGACCGGGAAGCCGTTCAAGGCGTTAAAGTCGTCCTCAGCTTTGCTGCAAGCGAGTCTAGCGGCGGGCCGCCAATGCCGTCAGTTCCCGATGCACGCCGTCGAGATGGGCCGTGACTGCGGCGCGAACTACGTCACCGGCGCTACGGCGTTTGTCATCGGCATCGGGCTCGAAAGCGAAACTCGGCGTCTTGGCATCCCACGTCGCCGCCGCGCGTATGGCGGCGAGAGCATCAGCGTCGGGCGCGATCCCGAAATGAGGCAGGATCCGCCGTTCGACGGCGTCGGGCAGGTCGGCATAATCGACGAACAGCCCCCCACCGATTTCGGCATGGTCGACCGCCGCCTGTGTCACCCGATTGAGCACGCGGGCAATATAATCCTCAGTCGACAGGCCGAGTGGCTCGGGGATCGCAAAGACCGGGTCGAGCTCGGTGCCAGGCACCGTCTGCGATCCGCGGATGCGCATTTGCGATACCATCACCTCGGTGGGATCGCGGAACAGGAATACCCACGGCGTGTCGGGAAAGGCGGCGCGGAACAGCGGCAGCGCCAGGCTGTGCCAGCTGTCGGTCTTGATGACGTAGTGACGGCGATTGCCGAAGCGATCGCGGCCGAGCGCGGCGGCCATGCCGCGCAACAGCGCGACGCGTTGTTCGAGCGGAGCCTCGGGATGGCTGTGCGTCATTTGCACGATCGCATCCAGCGGCGGGGCCTCCGACACCACGATGCCGTCCGCCATCGCCGCGAGCATCTGCGACACCAGGGTGGAGCCACAACGCGACATGTGGAAGATCAGGCCATCGGGTGCCGTCGCAGCGTCCGCCGGAGCCAGTTTGCCGAGAATGCCAAGGGGGGGGCAGACTTTGAGCAGCGCGTTGATCGGCCGGCGCTTGGCACGACGCAGCGAGTCCTCGAAGAATGACTCGTGGAGCGGGGCGTCCCCGAAATGGACCCAGTCGATTGCGAGCTGACCGGGTGCGGGGACGAGTGCGGCGGGTAGCCAGTTGCGGCCGGGCCAATCAGCCGTCGTTATTTGCTGCCCGGTAAAGCGCTCGATTCCCAACGGATCGCGCTTGCTGCCGGCAAGGATCGCCTCGGGCGTGATCGTGATGCCTCTGCCTGCCGCGACGCTGGCAGCCGCCACCGCAAAGGCATCGGCGCCGAGGATCAATGCCAGTCGGTCGGCGAGCGCTTCGTCGGCCAGAATCATCGCTCGGAGGCGGGCTAGGGCGTCGGGATCGGACATCGGGCGCTTGGCAATCGGATGGGAGGAGGAATAGGGTCGATACCGGCCGCCCGGGAACACGCGGCCGAGGGGAGCCTTATCCTGACCGAATGGACGCAACAACCGGCCTTGACGCTGCCCGACCGCGCCCAGTTGGCACTGGCGTTCGATCCGGCGCGGTTGCAGGCCGATCTGGCGGCGGTCGAGGCGATGACCTGGACCGACCATTTCGTCCGGCAGAATTACGAGGGCCAATGGGACGTCCTGCCGCTCAGGCATCAGGCAGGGGCAACGCATCCCATCATGCAGGCTTATACCCCGCCCGAGGCGACCGACTTCGTCGATGCCGCCATCCTGGACCGGACGCCCTATTTCCGTAACGTACTGACAGCGATTCCCTGCCCGCTGAAAGCGGTCCGGCTGATGCGCCTCACACCGGGATCGAGGATCAAGGAGCATGCGGACCACGACCTTGCCGCCGATTGGGGCCAGGCACGGTTGCATATCCCGGTCACGACCAACCCCGGCGTTACGTTCCTGCTCAACCGCGTGCACGTTGCGATGGCGCCCGGCGAGGCCTGGTATCTGCGTTTGTCCGATCCGCACGCGGTGACCAATGACGGCGAAACCGACCGCGTCCATCTGGTGATCGACTGCGCGACGAACGATTGGCTGATCGAGCAGATCGCGGCGTGACGCGGCACCGCTTCGACCGGCTGCGGCTGATCCAGATACAGATCAACGAGCGGCCGCGGCTGCGCGAATGGCTGACGCGGTTGCGCCACGGTGCGCGCGACGTGGATGTCGTGCTGTTCAAGCGCAAGCTCAGGATCAACGCGTTGCGCGAGAATGGCTATTACCGCGCCGCGCGGCTGGCGCATGCCAACAGCCTGTTACGCGATGAGACATTGGTGATGCAGCGGGTCAGCATGATGCTGGGCGACGGTGTCACCTTTGTCGATGTCGGCGCCAATATCGGCATTTTCTCTGCGGTCATTGCCGATGCGCAGCGACTGTTCCGCGATTTTCGCGTGGTCGCCTTCGAGGCCGACCCTGCGACGTTCGCGCGGCTCGCGGTCAATGCCGAACGCTTCGGGTTCGACGCGATCAACGTTGCCCTGGCCGCCGAAGCGGGCGAACTCGACTTCGCGACCGGCGCGGTGTCGGGGATCGCGACGCGCCGCGACCGTGCGGGCCGCGCGCATATCGCCGGGCGCGGCTTCGCCGTTGCGGCACGGCGGCTGGACAGTTTCGACCTGCCAGGCAAGTTGGTGATCAAGATCGACGTCGAGCAAATGGAGCTGGAGGTGCTCGAAGGCGCCCGCGGACTGTTCGAGGCGGGGCGAGTCGCGGCCGTCTATCTCGACGAGTTCGACGACAAGGCGGCGGTGCTCGATTTCCTCTCCGGATATGGATTCGACCTGATGGCACCATCGCGCCTTAACGCGTTCGCCCCCCGCTGCCGCGCGCTGTTCGCCATCCGCCGCGAGGGCTGATCGTCAGACCCCGTGATATTCGCGGTACCATGACACGAAATTGGGTACGCCAACCTCGATCGGCGTCGCCGGGCTGAACCCCAAATCGCGTTCGATCGCGCTGATATCGGCATAGGTGGCGGGGACGTCGCCGGGCTGCATCGGCTGATAGTCGCGGATCGCCTTCACCCCGCAGGCATTCTCGATCAGGTCGATCATCTTGCCGAGCTCTTCGGAGCGATGGTTGCCGATATTGTAGATGGCGTGCGGGGTGCGGCTGCCACCGGCCTTTTCCTCGCCATCGTCCTTGGGCGCCGAATCGAGGCACGACACCACGCCGGTGACGATGTCGTCGATATAGGTGAAGTCGCGGCGCATATCGCCATTGTTGAACACCGGAATCGGGCGGCCTTCGAGGATCGCCTTGGTGAAGATCCACATCGCCATGTCGGGGCGGCCCCAGGGGCCATAGACGGTGAAGAAGCGCAGGCCGGTCTGCGGCAACCGGTAGAGGCTGGCATAGGTCTCGCTCATCAGCTCGTCGGCCTTCTTGGTCGCGGCATAGAGCGACAGCGGATGGTCGACGCGGTCCTCGACCCGGAAGGGGAGTTGGTCGTTGCCGCCATAGACTGACGAGGACGAGGCGTAGACGAGGTGCTGGAGCTTTCGATGCCGCGCGATCTCCATCACGTTGAGATGCCCGACCAGGTTCGACTGGACATAGGCGCGGGGGTTGTCGATTGAATAACGGACGCCCGCTTGTGCGCCCAGGTGGACGATGCGGTCGAACTCCTTGCTCGCCAGCGACGCCTCGAGCGCTTCGTGATCGGCGAAGTCCACCTGGATGAACTCGAACCGGTTGGTATTGAGCCCGTGGATCAGCGCGATGCGGTCACGCTTGAGGTCGACCGAATAATAATCGTTGAGGTTGTCGATGCCGATCACGATGTCGCCGCGGTCGAGCAATCGCCGGATCACCCAACTGCCGATGAATCCGGCCGCGCCGGTCACGAGTACGCGCATCAAATTACTCCTAAAGCGTCCAGCGCGCTGTGCCGGTCATTTCGGGAACGCCATTCTTGATATCGGCGAACAGACCGCCTGGGGCGACCAGTCGAGCCAATCCGCCGTCCATGTCGAGATAGGCCTGGTGCGGCACCGCGAGCACGACGAGGTCATAGCTGCGACTCAGCGCGTCGCCGTCGAGCGTGATGCCATATTCGTGCGTCGCCTCGGCGGGGTCGGCCATCGGGTCGTGGACGGTGACGTCATGACCGTGCGCATCGAGCGCAGTCACCAGTTCGGCGACCTTGGAGTTGCGCAGATCGGGGACATTTTCCTTGAAGGTCAGGCCAAGCACCAAGGCCGAACCCGTCTTGCCGGCGCGAGCGTGAATTTGCCCGGCGATCCAGCTCGACATGCCGTCATTGGTGCCGCGCCCCGCCAGGATGACGCGCGGATCGTGGCCGACCTCTTCCGCCAGGTGGCTGAGATAATAGGGGTCGACGCCGATACAGTGACCGCCGACCAGCCCGGGCTGAAAGGGCAGGAAATTCCACTTGGTTTGTGCTGCGGCCAGCACGTCCCATACCGACAGATCGATCGCGCCGAAGATTCGCGCGATCTCGTTCATGAAGGCGATGTTGATGTCGCGCTGCGCGTTCTCGATCGCCTTGGCGGCCTCGGCGGCCTTGATCGACGCGGCGCGGAACACGCCGGCCGAGGTGACCTTGCCGTAGATCGCCTCAAGCCGGTCGGTAGTCGCCTCGTCCTCGCCGGCGATGACCTTGACGATACGGTCGACGGTATGTTCGCGGTCGCCGGGATTGATCCGCTCGGGCGAATAACCGAGCGTGAAGTCGCGGCCGCGCGCGAGGCCGGAGACCTTTTCAATCTCCGGTCCGCAAATCTGTTCGGTGACGCCGGGATAAACAGTGCTCTCGTAAATGATCGTCGGGCGTTCGGCGGCGTCGATCATCCTGGCGACCATCCGCGTCGCGCCCATCACCGCGCCGAGATCGGGACGTTTGTTGGCGTCGATCGGGGTGGGGACGGTGACGATATAGGCGCTCGCCGCGGGGCAGGCCGATGGGTCGGACGTGTAATTGAGGGTTGAGGCGCCGAGCGTGGCCTGGTCGATTTCGCCGGTCCGGTCATGGCCTTGAGTCAGCTCGGCGATGCGGCCGGCGTCGATGTCGACGCCCCAGACTTCGAAATGGCGGGCGAGCGCGATGGCCAAAGGCAGGCCGACATACCCCAGGCCGACGACGACAAGCTTCACACGCGCTCCTTCGTAACGCCGGATCGGATGGGCGCGCCCGGCACCCGCCTCCCCCGGACCACCGGCCCTTAGCGGCGAAGCCGACAACGGCCAAGCTGGCTTGACTCCCGCGTCTCGGCTAGCGACCCGAGGATGATCAAGTCGTTAAGGCCATTGCTTGCTTTTGCCCTGATCGCCGCCGGGCCGTCCGCCGACGACCAGGCGACCCTGGTCGTCCGTGCCTTACTGCAGCAGGACGTAGCGGTGGCGACGATCGGCTATCGGTTGGCGACCGCCAATGTCGATCTGTGCGTCGAGCACATGGTCGAGAGCGGCATGCTGATCGAGACTTTGGGTCAGTATGGCGCGACGTTCCGGCCCGCCGCACGACAGGTGCTGGGGCTGAGCGATGGCCCGACCGTCGCGCTGGTCGTGGCGGGATCACCCGCCGAGCGCGCTGGGCTCAAGCCGGGAGACGTGCTCGTCGATGCCGACGGCGTGCCGTTCGCGGCGGCACCGCCTAGCTCGGCCGACGGGCGATTCGCTGGCGTCGAGGCGGCGATGACCGCGCTCGATACGGCGCTGGCCGACGGCAAAGCGCGGCTGACGATCGTGCGCAATGGGCAGCGGATGACGGTCGACCTGATCGGCGTCGCGGCCTGCAAGGCACGGTTTCAATTGGTGCCGGGCGACTATGCCGATGCCGTGGCGAACGGCACATGGGTGCAATTGTCGACGCGGATGGCGGGGTTCGCAAAGACACCCGACGAACTGGCTGCGATCCTCGCGCATGAACTCGCACACAACGCCCTCGGACATCGCAAGGCCAGGGCGAAAGTCCAGCGTTTGCAAGAGCTTCAGGCCGACCGGCTGATGCCCTATCTAATGGCGCGGGCGGGGTTCGATCCCGGTGCGGCTGTCGTGCTGTGGCGACGATTTCAGGCGCAGCGGCTGGGCGGCTTGTTTCCGAGTGTGACGCACCCTTCATGGTCGGACCGCGTGCGCGCAGTCGAAATCGAACGCGCGCGGATCACCGGCCTGGTGTCCCGAGGCGATACGATCGTTCCACCGGACGATTTGAAGTCGCGATGAATGTTGCGCCAGATCAATAGACTCGGGCCGCTGTCTGGGTGTAACGCGCTGTAACAACCGTGCCGCAGCGACTTTAAGGGGAATTTGGTCACATGCTGATGAGCCGGGCCAAGGCAGCGACGCGCCCGCGATCGAGCATCTTCGAGTCCTTCCGCGTCGAAGCTTTCGCGGTGCTGGTGCTCGCCGTGCTCGTGCCCAGCATGCTGATCAGCCGTCCGATCCTGCTCGACAATCCCAATGCGGCAACGCTGGTGGGGGGAGTCGACAATGTCATTCTCGGCGCGGCGATCGGCGCCATCCTCGGGCTGTTCCTGTTGCGTCGGGTGACCGCGTTCCCCGGGTCACGCGTGTTCAGCTATATCATTCCGACTTATGCGACGTCGTATGGGCTGGTGTTCGCGGCCTTCTTCTTTCTCCGACTCGACTATAGCCGCGCCTACCTAGGTACTTCCGCCGCGCTGGCGGCGGTAACCTCCTACACGATCCATTTCTATCTGCTGCGCGCCACGACCAAACCCTTTTACATCGTCCCGTTCGGCAAGACCTCGGCGCTGACCGAATTGCCCAATGTCGAATGGATTCCGCTGACCGAGCCGGTCATGCCGCCGGGGCGCGAGACGGTGATCGTCGCCGATCTGCGGTACGACCATGACGACGATTGGGAACGCATGCTCGCCGAGGCCGCGGTCAACGGCCATCCTGTCTATCACGTCAAGCAGATCCGCGAATCACTGACCGGGCGCGTATCGATCGAGCATCTGTCGGAAAACAGCTTCGGGTCGCTGCTCCCCAATCTCGCCTATCGCAAGATGAAGCGGGGTTTCGATCTGTTGCTGACGCTCGTCGCCCTCCCGGTCCTGATCGTGCCGATGCTGTTGATCGCGTTGCTGGTGAAGATCGACTCGAAGGGGCCGGTGCTCTTCAAACAGGAACGAATGGGCTATCGTGGCCGGCCGTTCATGGTGTGGAAGTTCCGCACGATGCGTGAATGCACGCCCGAGGAAGCGGCGCGCGACGGCTTCATCACCACCGATGACGATCAGCGCGTGACCCGCCTGGGTCGCTTCCTGCGCCGGACGCGGATCGACGAGCTGCCGCAGATGTGGAACATCATCAAGGGCGAGATGAGCTGGATCGGCCCGCGCCCCGAAGCCGTAGCGCTATCGACCTGGTACGAGCAGGAAATCCCGTTCTATTCATATCGCCACATCGTGCGGCCGGGGATCAGCGGCTGGGCGCAGGTCAACCAGGGGCATGTCGCCGACCTTGCCTCGGTCCATTACAAGCTCAATTACGACTTCTTCTACATCAAGCATTTTTCGGGCTGGCTCGACCTGCTGATCCTGTTGAAGACCGTCGGGACCGTGGTCAGCGGGTTCGGGGCGAAATAGCCGCCGCTAGCGAGTACAGACCCTAGGCCGGCCAGAGCCCGCGCGTGTCGTAGATCGCCTTGCCTGCCCGCCGGCTGGCGGCGACCCCACGGAATTCATGATGATCGACCAGCACGACGAGCACCTCGCAGTCGTCGAGTGCCTGGTCGAGCGTCACCTTGGTCGCACCGGTGCCGTCGAACGCCGGCGGCAGTGCGTCGACATGCGGCTCGACGACGCGGACGCGGTCGCCATATTTCTTTGCCAGTTCGATCGCGATTTCGAGCGCGGGGCTTTCGCGCAGATCGTCGATATTGGCTTTGAACGACAGGCCTAGACACGCGATCGCGGCGTCCGGATGCGCGTCCGCGAGTGCCGCCGTGCGCGCGAAGACGTAATGCGCCTTGCCGTCATTGACCTCGCGCGCGGTGCGGATCAGCCGAGCATTCTCAGGGTCGCTATCGACGATGAACCAGGGATCGACCGCGATGCAATGCCCGCCGACACCGGGGCCGGGCTGGAGGATGTTGACGCGGGGATGGCGATTGGCCAGCCGGATGACTTCCCAGACGTCGAGGTCGAGCGTGTCGCAGACGATCGACAATTCGTTGGCGAACGCGATGTTGACGTCGCGGAACGAGTTTTCGACCAATTTGCACATTTCCGCGGCGCGCGCGGTGGTCGCGATACACTCGCCGGCGACGAAGCCCTTGTAGAAGTCCACCGCGCGTTCGGCACAAATGGCGCTGAGGCCGCCGATCGACCGGTCGTTGCTGACCAGTTCCTCGAGGATCTTTCCGGGCAGCACGCGTTCGGGGCAATAAGCGACGCAGACGTCGGTCGCTGCATCGCCACCGTCGGGGAAGCTGAGATCGGGGCGCGCTTCCTTGAGCACGTCGCGCACCGCCTCAGTGGTGCCGACCGGGCACGTCGATTCGACGATCACCAGGCTGCCCTTGCGCACTGCCGGGGCGATCGAACGGGTCGCCGCGAGGACATATTTGATGTCGGGTGCATGATTGTCGGTGAACGGCGTCGGCACCGCGATCACGAACACGTCGCTGGGTTCTGGCGCGAGCGCCGCGCGCAGCGAGCCGCTGGCGACCATCTCGTGCACCAAAGATTCTAGATTGGCTTCCTCGATATGGATGCGGCCGGCATTGATCGTCTCGACGACATGCGGGCTGATATCGATGCCGAGCACCGACGCGCCGCTGCGCGCGATCACCGCGGCAGTGGGCAGGCCGATATAGCCGAGACCGACGACGCAGACTGTCGCCACGTCAGGCGGCCGAATCGAGGATGATGCGGGCGATCCGCTCGCTGCTTTTGCCATCCCCGAACGGGTTGTGGGCGCGGGCCATTGCTTCATAGGCGGCCTTATCGTCCAAAAGGCGTGAAGCTTCGGTAACGATGACTTCCTCATCATTGCCGACCAATTTGGCGGTGCCGGCGGCGACACCTTCCGGCCGCTCGGTCGTCTCGCGCATCACCAGCACCGGCTTCGCGAGCGCCGGCGCTTCTTCCTGTACGCCCCCGCTGTCGGTCATCACGAAATGGCACAGCGACAGCAGGCGGACGAAATTGGGATAATCGAGCGGGTCGATCATCGCCACGTTGTCGATGCCTCCAAGCACCTCGGCCATCGGTGCGCGGACATTGGGATTGGGATGGACCGGGAAGATCACCGCGACGTCCGGGCGATCGGCGATTCGGCGGACCGCCTGGGCCACCGATTTCAGCCCATCGCCGAAATTTTCCCGTCGGTGTGTCGTTACGGCAACTATGCGTTTGCCGGCAAAGCGCGCGGCGATCGGCGCGATCGTCGAAGCAAGCGCGGGATCCGAATCGACTCGCGCGCGCGTCTCGATCAATGCGTCGATCACGGTGTTGCCGGTGACATGGATCCGCTCGGCCGGAACATTTTCGGCGAGCAAGGCGTCGCGTGAGGTTTCGGTGGGCGCAAAATGCAGGTCGGCGATCGCGCCTACGACCTTGCGATTCACCTCTTCGGGCCAGGGGTGATAGATGTTGCCGCTGCGCAAGCCGGCCTCGACATGGCCGACCGGGATCTTGCGATAATAAGCGGTCAGCGCGCCGATCATTGCTGTCGCGGTGTCGCCCTGGACGATGACGCGGTCGGGCCGGTCGGCGTCCATGACCTTGCCCAGCTCGGTCAGCAGTCGCGCGCTGAGCGTGTCGAGCGACTGGTTGGGCAGCATCAGGTCGAGATCGTGTTCGGGCGTAATGCGCGCTATCTCAAGGACCTGGTCGAGCATCTCGCGGTGCTGTCCGGTGACGCACACGCGCACCTCGGCATCGGTGCGGCGAAGCGCATGGACCAAGGGAAAGAGCTTGATCGCTTCGGGGCGCGTCCCGAAGACCACGAGGATACGGGGACGAGCGGCAGAAGGCATGAACGCCCTTTCCCGGATTGGGTGACGCCAGACAAGCCCCATTCGTTTGGTGTGCCTATGGCGCCACAGTGATACGGATCATCAAGAGGAAGCGGCGATCCGTCCCGATTGCGCCAAAAAATCCTGGCCTATCGTCATCAAAATTTAACCGTTCGGGGTGAAGGCGGTGCATAGAAGCCACAGTCGGATAAAAAGGCTTTCGCAACGCAACGAATCCCGCCTATCGACGTTTGCGGAGTGTTGGCGGTGAGGCCGAATTGGGGCTGGGAACGATCCCGGAACGATCGGCACTATGGTTGACAGTTGGCGCGTTTGTGTGGCAAGCGCGTTGAGAAATTGGAACAGATAACCAAGGGAGTTTGCTAATGGTGCTGTTTAAGTCCGCTGTTGCGGCGCTCGCGTCGGTGGCGCTCGCGGCGACCCCGGCGCTGGCTCAGGCTGCGCCCGCCAAGGGTACGGTCATGGCCAAGGTCAGCACCGTGCGCGCTGGCGCCGATGCCAAGGATGCCAATCACCTCAATGGCAGCGGCACCATCGTTGCGGTCCTCGCGGTGATTGCCATCATCGGCGGCATCGTTGCCGCCACCTCGGGTAGCTCGAAGCCGAAGAGCCCGTGATCGGTTTCTAACCGGATATTGCGGGGCGCGGAGTTTTTCGGACTTCGCGCCCTTCTTATTTGTGCTGAACTTCCCGGACGGCGGTGCGCCGAGCCGGGTTTTTTAGTGCGCTGAGCCGACCATCGCGTGGTGCATCCAGGGTCCTGCCACGCTAGGCCCATACCGACACGTGCCCGAAGGACCCGGGCGATTGCCAAGGAAGCGACAGTGGCCGACGGATCCGAAACCGCCATCAGCTGGCACGATTCGATCGCGCCTGCATTTCGCGACGGGTATGTCCGGTCGCGCGGCTTTCGCGATCGCCTGCGCGCCTGGGGCACGCTCATTGAACGTTATGCCCGGCCAGGCGACCAAGTGGTCGATGCGGGGTGCGGGGCCGGCACCTTGTCGTTCGAGGCGGCTAGGATCGCCGCTTATGTCGACGGCATCGATGGCGCGGAACGGATGATCGACCTGGCGCGCGCTGGTGCCGACGAGCGGGGGATCACGAATGTGTCGTTCCAGGTGGCGTTGTTCGAAACATTGTCCGATCGCGCGGGGCGATATGATTTGGCATTGTGTTCCAGCGTGCTCGAATATCTCCCCGACCTCGCGACCGAGATAGCTCGACTGGCGGCCTTGCTCCGCCCGGGCGGTCGACTGATCTTGTCGCTGCCCAACGGACGGTCGCACTATCGCCGATTCGAAGCGCTTGCCTGGCGACTGACCGGGCGGCCGCGTTACTATCGGCATGTCTGCCATGTTCCGGCCTCGACCGAGGTCCGCGAGATCCTGCGAGGCCTCGGCCTTAATGTGCTGGAGACGGTCTATTACGCCGATCCGCCATTGCCGCGTTTCGTCAACCGTCTGGCCGGCGGTCCACGCTATCGCAAGACCATGTTCGCGATGGTCGCAGCGCGCGATTGATCGACCGGGTTAAACCTCGGGACGAACGGATATTCAGCGCAGCCGCGTGATGTCGAGCCCGTCGATATAAAGCGCGAGCGTGTCGAACGTCGTGTCGCGTGCGGTCCCCGTCAACGCCAGCTGTTGCTGGTCGCATTTCGACGGCACATCGAATTCGACCGCATAACGGCCGAGTTGGCCGGGCACTGGATTGACCGGCGCGGTAGCGAGCACCCCTGTTGCGCCCTTGGTCATGCAGACGATCGACCAGCGAAAGACCCCCGCGTCGATCGCGTCCTCGGCATAGGCACGCCCCACGAATCGATAGCGACCGGCCGGGAGCACCAGTTCCTGGTTGGCGAAGACCGTCTCGCGCTCGCCCGAATAGGAGACATACAGCGCGCTGCCCATACCCGCCGGGCCGGTGCTCCGCTCCGCGTAGACGCCGTCGGCGGGGTAAAGCCGCCATCCGAACGGCGGCGACGCATCGAGCCCGGTAAAGTCCCCTTCGCGCAGCAAGCCCTTACCCGCCGATTGCGCGCTGGGTGGCAGCAAAGCGACCCATTGCGCGAACAGCTGGGTCGGCGACAGGCGATCGGCCATCTTGATGAAATAGGGATCGAGCTCTTCCTTGGCGGCCGGCGAGCCGATCGCCTTCAGTCGGGTCAACAGCGCCAAGGTCGCATCGGGATAGGGATTGTCGCTGCCGAGCCGGGTGAGGAACGTACTCCTCCAATAGGGCCGCGTGGCGAGCACCCTTGCCAGCGGATCGATGATCCTGGGGTCGCGGGTCAGCGCGATCAGCGCGGGAAGGATGACCGGCCAGTTCTGGTCGTCCTGGCGGAGCAGGATGTCCGCTTCGGTCACGGCCGGCGCGACCTGGTTCGTGCGGAACCGATAGTCAAGCAGCCAGGCATGAGTCAGGTAATCGCGCAACGACAGCCGCGCGGCGATGTCGAGCAGCTTGGCCGCGCCTTTCTCATCGTCGTTCGACGCGGCGATGATGCCGATGTTGCGGAGTGCCACGACCTCATAGGGCGAATGTTCGAGGAGCCTCTTGCTGTCGGCGGCGAGCTTTGCTGCCGGCGCACCGAGTTCGACCGTCTTCAGCCGTTCATTGGCATCCGTGCTGAGCGCGTTGGTATTGGTCGGATCGATGCGGAGCGCGAGTCGGGCGGTAGTCGGCGTGGCGAGCAGGAACGCCAGCCCCGACCGCAGCGTGAAGACGCCGGCGACGAGCGCGAGCGTCAGCACGACGACCCGAACGGTCACCGTGCCACGGCGCAGGGCGATCATTGCCATTACGCGCCCGCCTCGGGGCTCAGCCCGTCACGCGTTTCATGAAGCCGATCCGCTTGTCGCCATAATCGTAATTATAGCCGTAATCGTAGCCGATCTTCTTGGCGTCGAACTTGGTCAGCACCGCGCCGAGGATATTGGCATGGACGTCGGCAAGGCGGCGCAGCGACACGCGTGCGGTCCGAGTATGGGTGTTGCGCGCGGCGATCACGAACATTGTCGCTTCGGCATAGCTCGCGATCAGCGGCGCGTCGGCGAGGCCGAGCACCGGCGGGCCGTCGACGACGATATGGTCATAGCCCTCTTTGAGCAGTCGATCGAAGGTCTGCGACAGGTTGGAGCCCGCCAGCAATTCGGCCGGGTTGGGCGGGATCGGCCCCGAGCTCATGATCCACAGGCGATCGACTGGGCCCTTGCGGATATAAGTGTCGATGTCGGTCGCACCGGCAAGGATGTTGGTGAGCCCGCCCGTATTGGCGAAGCCCATCATCTTGTGCACCGACGGGTTGCGCAAATCGGCGTCGATCAGGATCGTCTTCTTGCCGAGCGACGCGAAGTTGCGCGCCACCGCCATCGCCGTGGTCGACTTGCCTTCGGACGGCCGCGAACTCGTCACGAACAGGACGCGCGGCGCACCCTTGCTGGTGGTGAGCCGGAGCGCTGTCTGGAGTGAAAGATAGGCTTCGGCGAGTGGCGTCTTGCTATCCTCGAGCAGGTCGATCGAGACGTCGGAATCGGGCACGCGTGGTACGCTGCCCAACAGCGGCACGCCCAGCTTCCGTTCGAGATCGTGCGGCGCGATGATCGACTCGTCGAGCTGTTCGAGGATGAACGCGACCGCGCCACCGACCAGCGTGCCGAGCAACAGCCCGAGCAGGAGATTCATCGAGGTGCGCGGCGTTACCGGGCTGCCCGACGGGAGCGCGGTGTCGACCACCGAAACGTTGTTGGTCCCGACGCCGCCGGCGATGCCGATCTCCTTGTAGCGCTGGAGCAGCGCGTCATAGAGCGCGCGGTTGGTGTCGGCGTCGCGCTGCAGCGTGTTGTACTGGACGGTACGGCCGCGCAGGTCGATCACATTGGTCTTGAGCTTGTCGACTTGTCCTTGAAGTTCGCCCTGGCGCTGGGCCGCCGCCTGATAAGCGGCGCGGAGTGAATCGAGCACCACCGCACCCTGCTTGCCGAGCTGCCTGTCGAGTTCGCTGATCTGCTGGCGAAGCGCGACCATCTGCGGATAGTCCGAGCGGAATTGCGCCGACAGGCGCTGATATTCGGCCTGCAACTGCGAGCGCTGGCTGCGCAGTGCGGCGACGGTGCCGTCTTGCAAGCTCTCGGGCGCGTTCAACCCCTGGCTGCGCGCGGCTTGCTGATAGTGCGATTCGGCTTGAGCGCGATCGATCTTGGCGGCGTTGAGCGCGTCGTTAAGCGCGCGCAGGTCGGTCGATTCGACCGATGCACCGTTCGATGCGTCCTGATCCTTGCCCGACGTGCCGTTCTCGTAGTTGATGATCCGCTGCTGGCCGGCATAAGCAACCAGCGCGCGTTCGGACGCCTCGAGCTTCTGGCGGGTGTTTTCGATCTGCTGCTGCAGGAACTGGCGCGCATAAGCGGTCGCCTGGAACCGGCGATTGAGATTGGATGCGATGAAGTTCTTGGCGATCGAATTGACGATCGTGGCCGACAACGCCGGATCCGGACTATCGAAGCTAAGCTGGACCAGGCTCGAGCCGCGGACCGGTTCGACCGTCAAATGTCCCATCAGCAGCCGCGCGGCAGTCAATTCGCGACGTTTGCGATCGCCACCAAGTGCATCGGCCGGCGCTTTCTTGCCGGTATAGCCGTAGAGGAAGGTCGGGTTGTCGGCGAGGCGCAGCGACGCAACCGTCTGTTCGGCCAGAGCGCGGCTGCGCAGCAGGCCATATTGCGTCTGGTAGAATTCCTGGGCAGCCGCCGCTTGGCGAGGTTGGGCATCGTCGGTATTGACTACCCGTGCCGCCTCGCGCGCAATCTCCATCGACCCAGTCGAGCGATACAGTTTTACCGTCGTCGCGTTGACGAACACCGCCGCCAGCACGCCTGCGGCGATGATCGCCAGGACGATCCAGCGCTGCCGAATCAGTATCTGAAGATACTGGGTCAGCGGGCTTTCCGCGTCCTGCTGCTGCAGGAAATGTTCGAGCGCCAGCCGCGAATCGGGGCCGCGGTCCGCCGCGGGGCCGCCGAGATCGAGCGGAAGGGTATTGGTTGCCAAGGGAAAGCCTTATCTTGTGATCTGATAGAAGATGCCGAGGACCGGCGCGACGGAGATGATGTCCTTGAACAGCGCACGCCCAGCGTTGTTGCCGATCACGATCACGTCGTTGCCGTAGATTTCGGGATCGACCGTGCGTGCGCCACGGATATCCTTGATATTGAACCGGGCGACCATCTTCTGCCCGTTGATTGTGCGGAATACTACCGCCTCGCTCAGCCGCGCATAGTCGGACGGGCCACCAGCGGCTGCGAGCATGCGCAGCAGGGTGGTGCGGCCGACGACCGCATATTGGCCGGGCTTCATCACGCTGCCTTCGACCGTGACCATCGCGCTCACCGCTTCGGTCACGCTGACCGATACCTGCGGATTGCGGACGTAGCGCTGGTCGAGCGCGGCCGCGATCTTGGACGACAGTGAATTGGGCGTCTCGCCAATCGCCTTGACCTGGCCGATCAGCGGCATGGCGAGATTGCCCGCGCCGTCGACCTGGCCGTTCGTCGTCAAATCTGGCACGCCGAACACCGTGACGGTCAGCTTGTCGAGCGGGCCGATGCGGTAATCGGCCTGGTCGCGCGTCATATCCTCGACCGACGGGACGGGCAGCGTCGTCTGGGGAGTAGCCGCGGTTGCCACGTCGGGCTTGTAATTGGGGCCTGCGCATGCGCCCAGGCCAGCCGCGAGCGCGCACGCTACGATAAGCTTACGAGTAATGTTCGCCTCCCTGCGCCGCGAGTCCGCGGTCGATTGCCCTGACGGGTACCACATCCTGATTTTGCCCATATACCCCAAAAGCGTCCTCGCCCAAATCGCTGCGCGATCTTGAGCGGCTCGCACCGGCTTCCTCCGGGACGGTCAGGAACGCGGCGAGAAAACCGAATATGCAGGCGATCGTTCCCGTCCGCATCGGATAATCGCCCATGCCGTGCGCCATAATCATCGTCATGAACAGCGCCGCCGTCGCTTGTTGCCGCCGCATGCGCGAGGAATCGTCGCCACGATACCAGATGCGCACGACGCGGATCACGAACCAGACGAGGAACGCCAGGATCAACAGCATGCCGACCAGGCCGCCTTCGATCGCGACCTGCAAGTAATCCTGATGCGCCTGGTTCCAATAGCCGAAGCTCAGCTCGCTGGCCCGTTCATAGCTCTTGTACACCGGCTCGAAGCTGCCCAGGCCGGAACCGAATGGAAAGAAATCGTGCGCGACATGGGCAAACTTCGGCAAAAGCCCGATCCGTTCGTGCGTGCCGTCGTCGATCTGAAAACGATCCGACAAGACGCGGCCGCTGAGCACCAGGCCCAGGCCGCCGGCGAGCGCCAACGTCACGACGGCGGAGCCACCCAGCACGTAGCTGCGCTTCAGGCCGATCCGTTCGAGCGGGAGCATCGCCAGCCCGCCGAGCAGGCCGGCTACGGAAAAGATCGCTCCCGCGCGCGAACTGGTTCCGGCGATGCCGAACAGCAATACGCCGATCGCCAGTCCGCAGACGACCGCCGCCGGGGCCGGGATGCGACCGCTTACCGTCATCGCGTCGGCCAGCCAGGCAAGCGCGATGACGATAGCGCCCGCCAGAAACAGCGCCAGATGGTTGGCGTTGGAAAAGAAGCCGACGCTCGAATCGTCGTTGGTCACATGATAGAAATAGGCCGGGCTGCCGGCCCCCATCGTCAGCTGGATGAGCCCGAGGGTCGCGCTGGCGAGCGCCAGCAGCAGCATCGCTCGCAACACCACGACACGGCCCGCATAATCGAGATGCTTGCCGAGCAGCCAGGCGGCCAGCGGCACGACCAGTGCGAGCAGGAAGTCGAGCGTCCGGCTGGGCGACAGGCTGATCGGTAGCCACGGTTTGTCGCCCAGCGCGGTATAGACCTGCTGCGCAAGGCCGCGGCCGGGCAGTGCGGTCCAGACCGACCAAGGGAGCGGGATGAGCTGGACCAGCGGCAATGCGAACAGCGCCGCCCAGAAGAACAACGCGCCGCGTTCGACGCGAAGCGGCGAGCGGTTGCGCGGCCAGAACAGATAGACGATCGCTGCCAGTGCCGCGAGGCGGGGCAGGATCGTCGTCCCGACTTCGTAGCGCGTCGCTCCGCCAAACAGGACAGCGACGCCAAGCAGCGCGAGTGCCGCGTAGAGCGTCTGCGGCCGGTTGGTGCTGAACGGATTGGGCAAACTTCCTCCGGCTCGGTCGGTCTGTCGTTGCCGCGGCGATGCCCGCGAAGCCGAGGCCCTAGCGACTGCTATGCGCGCTGCCAAGCTTGATGCCGCGCCTGGCTGGGGGTTGCTTTTGATCGTGCGCCGGTTACCCGGGCTCCCGACCCGTCGATCGGCGGCGTCGACGTAGAAGAGGAACTAGGAGTTGAACGGCAAAAAGGCGGTCATCACCGGGATCACCGGCCAGGACGGCGCGTATCTGGCGGAGCTCCTGCTCGCCAAGGGATATGAGGTGCACGGCCTGCGCCGCCGCGCCTCGTCGTTCAACACGTCGCGGATCGACCATCTTTATGACGACCCGCATGTCGAGGGTGTGCGGCTGTTCCTGCATTATTCGGACATGACCGACGCGACCAATATCGGCCGCGTCATTGCCGAGATCCAGCCCGACGAGGTCTACAACCTGGCCGCGCAAAGCCATGTCGCGGTGAGCTTCGAGACACCCGAATATACCGCCAATGCCGATGGCGTCGGCGTGGCGCGCGTGCTCGAGGCGATCAGGGTGGCCGGGCTGACCGACAAGACGCGCTTCTACCAGGCGTCCACCTCGGAACTGTTCGGCAAGGTGGGCGAAGTGCCGCAGACCGAAAACACGCCTTTCTATCCGCGCAGTCCATATGCGGTGGCCAAGCTCTACGGCTATTGGATCACGGTCAATTATCGCGAGGCGTACGGGATGCACGCCTCGAACGGCATTCTGTTCAACCATGAGAGTCCGCTGCGCGGCGAGACCTTCGTCACGCGCAAGATCACGCGAGCGGTCGCGGCGATCCGTCACGGGCACCAGGACACGCTGTATTTGGGCAACCTCGATGCCCAGCGCGATTGGGGCCATGCCCGAGACTATGTCGAGGGGATGTGGCGCATCCTACAGCAACCCCAAGGCGATGACTATGTGCTCGCCACCGGGGAAACCCACAGCGTGCGCAGCTTTGTCGAACGCTCCTTCGCGGTGGCCGGCATCACTATCGCCTGGGAAGGCGAAGGGATCGACGAGATCGGCCGTTGTACCGAAAGTGGCCGTATATTGGTGCGGATCGACCCGCGCTATTTCAGGCCGACGGAGGTGGATCTGTTGATCGGCGATGCATCGAAGGCCAAGCGCGTGCTCGGCTGGACGCCGACTACCTCGATCGATGCGCTGATCACCGAAATGGTCGAGGCGGACCTGCGTCAGGCCGCGGGGCAGAGCAACCGAGGCGGCGCCTGATGACGGCCACGCCGCGCGGGCGGCGGGTGCTGATGCTCCTGACCGACGCGTGGGGCGGGCATGGCGGCATTGCGCTCTACAATCGCGATGTGATCGAGGCGATGTGTCTCGACCCGACGATCGATCAGGTGGTGGCGTTGCCGCGCGTCGCGACATTGCCGCTGGCTGGCGATCTGCCCGCCAAGCTCGATTTCGACCTGTCCGCGCTGGGCGGGTTCGGGGCCTATGTTCGGGCAGTGATGCGGGCAATGCGGCGCGGGCGCTATGACCTAGTCTATTGCGCGCACCTCAACCTGTTGCCGCTGGCGCGCGCGGTCGCGACGTTGCTCGGAAAGCCGCTCGTTCTCGCGATCTACGGCATCGACGCCTGGGAACCGAGTACGCGCGCCTTGTCGCGGCGGCTGGCGCGATCGGCCGATCACGTCATGTCGATCAGCCAGGTGACGCTCGACCGGTTCCACTCCTGGGCGCCGTATCCCGACGCAACGACCACGTTGATGCCCAACGCGATTCACCTCGACGAGTTCGCGCTGGGACCGAAGAACCCCGATCTTGAGGCGCGCTATGGCCTCCAGGGCCGCAAGGTGCTGATGACCTTCGGGCGGTTGGCGGGCAGCGAGCGTTACAAGGGGTTCGACGCCGTGCTCGACGCGCTTCCCGCGATCATCGAACAACGGCCGGACGTCAGCTATGTGATCGCCGGCGACGGCAACGATCGTGCGCGGCTGGAGGACAGGGTGCGCGACATGGGTCTGACCGACCATGTCGTCTTCACCGGCATGGTGCCCGAAGCGGAGAAGGCCGATCATTACCGGCTTGCCGACGTCTATGTCATGCCGAGCCGCGGCGAAGGGTTTGGCTTCGTCCTGCTCGAAGCCATGGCGTGCGGAATCCCGTCGATCGGCAGCACGCGCGACGGCACGCGCGAGGCGATGCGCGAGGGACTGCTCGGGCCGATCGTCGACCCGCTCGACCAGCAGGCGGTGGTCGATGCGGTGATCGCCAGCCTGGAGCGGCCGCGCGCCATTCCCGAAGGGCTCGATTATTTCGCCTTCCCGGCCTTCGCGCGGCGGCTCGCGGCGATGACCGGCACGCTGATGGCGCGAGCATGACGGCGCGGTCGGCGCTGATCTGGGGCGTCGGGGGGCAGGACGGCGCCTATCTGGCGCGGTTGCTGCTCGACAAGGATTATCGCGTGCACGGGACCAGTCGCGGCGGCGCGATACCGGACAATCTTGCGCGGCTGGGAATCGCCGACAAGATCAGGCTTCATCGGGCCGATCCGTCCGACAGCGCCACGGTCACCGAGGTCATCGCCGCGGCGGCGCCTGACGAGATCTATTATCTTGCTGGACAAAGCTCGGTCGGACGGTCGTTCGCCGAGCCGGAGGCGACGTTCGCGGGGGCGGCGTCCGGATTGCTCAATGTCCTGGAAGCGGCGCGGCGCGAGGCGCCGGATGCCGCGTTGCTCAACGCCGCGTCGGGCGATTGCTTCGGCGAAACCGTCGAGCCGGCGACCGAGGGATCGCGCTTTCGCCCGCGCAGCCCCTATGCCGTTGCCAAGTGCAGCGCGCATCTGCTGATCGGGGCCAATCGCATCGCCTATCGGCAGCGCGCCTGCTCGGCTTTCCTTTTCTCGCACGAATCGCCGCTCCGGCCCGACAGCTTCGTCATCGGCAAGTTGATGGCGGCGATCCGCCGCTTCGCCGCGGGCAATCGCACGCCGCTCGAATTGGGCGATCTCAGCGTGGTGCGCGACTGGGGCTGGGCGCCCGACTATGCCGCGGCGATGTGGGCGATGCTCCAGCGCGAAACGCCCGAGGATCTTATCATCGCCACCGGTAGCAGCATGCGGTTGGAGGATTTCGTTGCCGCCGCCTTCACCGCGATCGGCCTCGATTGGCGCGACCATGTGACGAGCGTACCCGGTCTGCGTCGTCCCGCCGACATCGCCGAGCAGTACGCCGACCCGTCACGCGCCGCCGAACTGATCGGCTGGCGCGCGAGCGTTGTCGGCGAGGAGCTGGTGAAGCGCCTGGTAGCCGAAGCTATTTCGCCATCCGCGTGAGCATGTCGGCGGTGTAGATACCGCCCTTGGTCGAGGCCATTTCGACCAGCAGCCGGAATTTGATGCTCAGCCGGATCATCTGCCACAGGACAAAGCGGATCATGCTGACGACGCCGTGTGGGCGGGGTCCGCATTCGCGGAAATCGAAGCGCTTGAACCCGCACAATAAGCCGATCTGGCGGAAAGCCGAGGGGGTGTAGGCGATCTCGTGGGTGATATCCCAATAGCGCGTCATCGACCCGAACGGCGATCCGGCATTGGGCGTCATCGCGACGAGATAGCCGCTCGGCTTGAGCACCCGCGCCGCTTCTTCAAGCACGGTGGCCAGCGTCTGCTTGTCGATATGTTCGAGGATATTGAGCGCCATGATGCGGTCGACGCTATTGTCGGCCAGCCCCTTGAGGCCCGAGACGAGATCGGTGTCGAGAAAGGTCGCATCCGGCACGCGCTCGCGCGCCAGCGCATTCTCGCTGCCCGACAGATTGATGCCGGTCGCGCTCGCCGCCCCGCGGGACAGCGCGAAAAGACAACCTTCGCCCATACCTGAGCCGAGATCGACCATCACCTCGCCCGGTTGCGCGCCCCAATCGCCCAGCAGGCGGCCGAGCGTCGCCACGGCATTGGCCTTCATTTCCTCGGTGAAGGCAGTGCGCGACGAAGTCGTCTCGAAATATTGGTCGATCACGCGTTCCTGCGTGGTCGGCACGGCGGCGTCGGTCATCCAATCAATCTCCTCATCGCGGCCTCGACCATGGCAGCCTGTTCGGGCCAGGTGAAGAAGCGTTCGGGCATCCGGGGGTCGGGGGTGAAGCGTTCGGCCGCGGTCAGCGCCGCGACGAGCGCGGCAGGATCGGTCGGCACGGCAAGCGGGGCGTGAAGCCGTTCCGCCTCGGCGACGCTTTCCGGCAACTCGCCGCCATAAGCGATCACCGGGCGGCGGCAGGCGAGCAGTTCGAAGAGCTTGTGATGAAAGGTGCGGCCGAGGAACACATAGATATTGGCGAGCGCGTGCTGGCATAGCCGGGCCATCTCGTCGGGCGAGACGTAGCCGGGAATCTCGATCGGCACGCCGCGGTCGTTCGCCAGCCAGTCGCCCTGCTTGCCGAGATGGACGATGCTGACCGGTGGTCGCCCGCTCGCGGCGTTGAAATCCCCGACCGCCCTGACGATCGCGTCGACCAGGTCGCGATGATAAAGGCTGCCGACCAGGGTCACATATCGCCGTGCGGGCTCGGGTGAGGGATGGGGCTCGAAGAAGCAGCTATCGACGCCGCTATAGATCACTTCGGCGGTGTCCCCGAGCCAGCGCCGCGCGGCATCGGCATGGAGCATCGAATTGGCCTGGAGCGCAGCATAGCCGCGCAGCCGCCAGGCGAGCGGCAAGCGCACGGCGCCGGGCACATAGATTTCGGGATTGTCCTTGTCGTCGAAAATCCACGGGAAATGCTGCTCGCGCGCCAGCGTCCGCAGCGCGGTCACCGTTTCGAGCGAGCCGAACGTCGCCCAACCGACCTGCGGCTGGAACTTGGCGACAAGCGCGCGACCACGGGCGACAAGGTTGCGCTGGAAACCGGTGCGGCGGCCGCCATAGCGCAGTAAATTGGCGAACGTGGCGATCGCGTTGCCGCCCGCAGGCGGCGGATCGTCCGCCTCGACGATCAGCGGACGCGACCAGTCATGCGAGGCGATCGGGGCAGGGTCTTTCGCCGCCAGGCCCGGCAGCGGCGGGCAGATCAGGACGCAGCGATGCCCCTTCCGCGCCAACTCGGCGGCGAACCGTCCTGCACGCACGCCCGAAATGTGCGGCGCCGCGGGGTGCGTCCCGTTGATCAGCAGGATGTCCATCGCGCGCGTCGTCAGGCGGCGAGGCGCTTCGGCTCGATGCCCTGCGTCGCGGGTTTGAGGAAATGCTGTTTCCACATTTCGTGGATGAACGGCTGCCACAAATTCCAGCCGAGCCCGAGGTCACCGGCGCGGATGCGGTCGAGCACCTTGAGCCACCATTTTTGGTCCCAGATCTCGGACTGGCGGAACGAGGTCGAGGTCAGCGTATCCTGCATCAGCTCGAGGAAGCCGGGCGAGGTGAACCACAGATCCTGCGGCGGACGGAAACCCTGCTTGTTCCAGCGCGTCGCGATCGCCTCGGGCAGAAACTCGCGCAGGCCCTCGCGGATCGGGCGCTTGGTCTGGACATCGCCCATGATCAGCTCGGGCGGCAGGGACAGGACGAATTCGGACAGGCGATGGTCGCAGAACGGCAGGCGCACCTCGCGCGAATGCGCCATCGAGTTGCGATCGCCGTAGCGCAGCAAAGTAGTCAGGAAACGCTCGAAACTGTCCTCGTAGAGCGCGTCGCGCAGCGGATCGCCGCTGCCATGGTCGTTACGCCCTCTTTGTTCGGACACCGCCTCGCTATAGCCGGGCTTCAACCCGAAGCGGATGTCCGAGCCGCGATTGAGCATGTGTGCGAGCGCGTGGCGCAGTCGCTGCGGCACCGCGGACTTCATCCGCATCGCGCGGTCCATCTGCGCGGCAGGATAGCGGCGTTCGATCTCGGGCAGTTCGCGCGCCAGCCGCGCGGTCTCGCCGCGCGCCTTGAGCGAGCGGATGTAAAAGGCGAAATATTGCTCATAGCCGCCCATCAGCTCGTCGGCGCCCTGGCCGTCGAGCAGCACGGTGATGTTATGCTCCTTGGCGAGGTGAAACACGCACCATTGCGCGAACTGGCTCGACGATCCGACCGGCAGCTCGTTGTGCCACATGAAGTTGGGCAGATCGGCGATGAAGCGGTCGACGGTCGGCTCGACGATATGGCTGACCACGCCCGAGGCATTCACCACCTGCTCGGCGAAATGCCATTCGTCGGCGGGCGTGCCGGGGAAGCGGCCGGTGAAGGTATGATAGACCGCGTCCGGCCCAAGCAGATGCCGTACCGCGCCGACGATCGCAGACGAATCGAGCCCGCCTGAGAGGCACGACCCGACTTCGACGTCCGAGCGCATGCGGATGCGCACCGAATCGACGAACAGGTCACGGAATTCGGCCATCGCGTCCTTCGGGTCCGCGAATTTGCGCTCGCGTGTCAGGTCGATGTCGAAATAGCGCCAGGTCTTGCTCTCCAGCGTGGCGCAATTGACCACCATCGCCTCGCCCGGGAGCAATTGTTCGATCGCGGTGAAGACGGTCTGGCGCTGGCGATCGGCGCTCGATCCCGGCTGGCAGGTCTCGGTGACGACGCGCAATTCGTCATGGTCGTGCGGCACGCCCGGCAAGGCGAGCAGCGCCTTATACTCCGACCCGAAGGCGAAGAAGCGGTCGCGCATCGTATAGAGGAACGGCTTTTCGCCATAGCGGTCGCGCGCGCACAGCATCATCCGCTGGCCACGGTCATAGAGCGCGAGCGCGAACATGCCGTTGAGCTTCGACAGCACGCCGACGCCCCAGGCGCGATACCCCTCGATGATGACTTCGCTGTCGCTTGCCGATTGGAAGGTCGCGCCAGCGGCGATCAGCTCATTGCGCAACTCGACATAATTGTAGATCTCGCCATTGAAGATCAGCACGAAGCGGCCATCGGCCGAGTGCATCGGCTGGTCGCCGGCGTGGCTGAGGTCGATGATCGACAAGCGGCGATGGCCGAACCAGACGTGGTCGGCCGAATCGTGCCAGCTATTGTCGCCGTCGGGGCCGCGATGGGCGATCAGGTCGAGCGCGGCGTGCGCGCGCCCGCGGTCGATCGGGTCCTTCGACACCAGCCCCAGGATACCGCACATGCTTTGTCTCCTATCGCGCCGGCAGCCCGCCGAGCAGCGAGCGGCCGAGCGGCACGAGGTCGCGCAGATTGGCGCGGATCGCCTCGGCAGGCGCGGCGCCGCCAAGCGATCCCGACAATGACCTGAGATCAGCCGTCAGGTCCAGCCCCAGCGCGGCGATCGCCGCCTGGTGATGGCGCAGGATGGTTGCGGCGAAATCGACATAGCCGAGCGCGGCAGTGAGGATCACCAGCTTGGCGGCTTGGGTCGCATCGCTCACCCGGCGGAAGTCGCGCACCGCGATCAGGTCGCCCTGCGCCAGCACCGGCTTGGAATAAGGAAGGTCCGCCTTGGTCCGATAGGGATGGCCGGCAAGTCGCTTGGCGCGCCAGCGCTGCACCGCGATCAGGTCGAGGATGAGGAAACCGCTATCGGTCAGCAGCTTGGCGACGTCCCAGCCGAGCGGCTGCCCCACGCGCTGTTCGAGGAACGACACCTCGACACGTAGCGCCAAGGTGGTTTCGAGATAGCGCGTGGCATGTTCGAGGATCGCGCCTTCGGCACCCTCGACGTCGATCTTGATATAGTCGGCGGTCGGCAGCGTGCCTTCAGCGAGCAGGCCGTCAAGCGTGCGCGTCTCGACCGAAATCGAGCGGTCGATGCTGTGCTGTTCGGACACGCCGAACCATTCGACCATTTCCTCATTGTGCGGCAGCAGCGAGGCGCTTTCGGGCGAGGGCGGGATGTGCAGCGTCGCGGTGCCGTCGACCCCGCCGACCGCGGCGGCGATCACGCGCCGGACTTTCCACGGCTTGGGATCGCCGCCCTGCAGCGCGGCAGCCTCGGCCGGCTCGGGCTCGAAGCCGATCATCTCGGTCGCCCAGGCGAGCGGCAGCATCGCCGCGTCGAGTCCGCCGCGCGCGCCGATATCGACCGCGGCGAAGCCTGTGCTTTCGCAAAAGCGCGCGGCGTTCAACGATCGGAACTGGTCCTGGGCACTCATGACTGGGTCGATTCCTGGCTCTTGCGATCGGCCGCCGCCTGGATCGAGACGACGACGGTGATGAGGATCGCCGTTACCACCCAGGCGAGTAGCTGAATATAGCCCAGAGCAACCCCACGCAGTCCAGGCGCGAACCACATCGTCCCGCCGACGATGATCAACGTATAGGGCACGAACAGCAGGAACTGCGCCCACATCCGCCCGGTCGCGACGAGATATTGCTGGTGGACGTTGCAATAGACGGTCGGCACCAGCACGATCAGGAACAGCCCGAACAGGAACGTCTGGCCGTGAAAGTCGCGGCCGTACAGCTTCAGGATGAAGCTCGAAAACAGGATGACCAGGATCGAGAAGATCAAAGCGATGCCGACGTTCAGGATCATGTTGTAGCGTTGCAGCCGCTGCGTCTGGCTATGGTCGTCCTGACCGATATAGCGGCCGAGCATCGGCAGCAGCGCGCTGGCCAGCGACGCCATCACCACTAGGATCGGCGAGCGCCATTGCAGCCCGGTATTGATCACCGCCAGGTCGCGCAGACCATAGGGGCTGCGGGTGAGATAATAATTGCCGATCCACATGGCGATGCCTTGCGCGAACGCGAGCATACCGCTCGGCAGCGAGAATTGCAGGATCACCGACCCCTGGCGAATGGCTTCGCGGAAATTGCTGTGCGCGACGAGCCGGTTGCTGACCGATCGCGCGGGGATCGCCACCGCCAGCCAGCGCAGCACGGCACTGCCGGCGAGCACGATCATCACCGGCGTGAGACCGGGTGTCAGCTTCGCGACGACGACCAATATCAGCACGCCGACGATGGCGGTCGAGAGCCGCGCGATCGCCAAGGTGCGGAAGCGCTCGCTCGCCTGGAGCAGGGTGTCGTTGAGCCCCGCCTGGATCGAGGCCAACAACAGGATCGCGCCCAGGATCAGCGGCCAGGCATAGCCAGGCGCGGCAAACAGCCAGGCGGCAAGCGGGCTCGCGAACAGCAGGGCGATCGCCAGCATCAGGCCGGTCGTCGCCGCGGTCAGCCGGCGGCCCAGCAAGACGACGGCGCCTGCTCGTTCGGGCTCGCGCAACTGGTAGCGCGAGACGAAATAGATGATCGCATAGGGCAATTGCAGGCTGATCAGCGGGGTCAGCAGGCTGATCGTCGAGAACAGCAGCGCGTAGCGTCCGTAATTGTCGATCCCAATCGCGCGCGCGATCATCACCGTCTGGACGAGCGCGGCGCCGCGTTCGATCAGCGACGAGGTGAACAGCCAGCCAGCGCCGCGCAGCCAGGCCGCGATCGGGCTGTCGCTCAGCCAATAGCTCGGACTGAGCAGCTTGCGAACGGCGTTCATCGCGGTCGCGCCAACGCGGTATCGATCCCGCGATGGACGCCGGCGACACTCGCCTTGATGTCGAGTTCGTCGAAAATCTCGACCGAGCGCGCACCCATCGCCGCGCGGCGGGCGTCGTCGCTGGCCAATTCGTCGATCAGGCCGGCCAAGGCAGCAGTGTCGGCGCAGGGAAAGATCAACGCATTCTCACCCGGCCGCGCGACGTCGGTCGGGCCGGCGGCACCTACCCGATCGCTGAGCAGCATCGGCAACCCGATGCACGCGCTTTCCGAACAGATCAGCGGATGCGGGTCGGCTTGCGACGGGTGCACCAGCATGTCGGCGGCGGCGTAGAGCGCGGGGAGTTTGTCGACATTGACGAACCCGGCGAAACGGGCGTCGACCCCGGCTTCGGCGGCACGCGCTTTGGCCGGCTCCATCTGCTCGCCATTGCCGGCGAACAGAGCCGTGACCTTGCGACCCTTGGTCTGCGCCAGTGCCTCGATCAGGTCGATCGGGCGTTTGCGGCCGGAGAGCTTGCCGACGAACAGGGCGACGATCGCATCGTCGGCGATGTCGTAGGTGCGGCGCGCCTCGGCCCGTAGCATTGCGCGGTTGGCTTTCGCCGCGCGATAGGTCGTCTCGTCGATGGTGAACGGGCAGCGGAAGATGCGATCGCGCGGGGCGCCATAATAGGCATAGAAGTCGGCGTTGCGGTCGCCGACCGACAGGAACGCCGAATAACGACGGAAGATCTGGCGGACGACGATTTCCTTGGCCATCCGCGTGGTGGTGGTGCGCTCGCGCAGCAATTCGCTGTCGCCGATCGTCATCAACGGCACCTTGTTGCGACGGCACCACCAGATCGCGCGATAGACGTTAGCCTGGGCATGGCCATAGACTAATACCACATCCGGCCCGAACGCCTCCAATCGCTTGCCGATTTCAGGCGAGCTGGGTTCGCGGACGCTCGACTGGCCGTTGGCCGGGACTTCGCCCAGGAACTCGTGGCCGTAGCCGCCGAGCATGTCCATGTTCCAGCTGATCTCGGACTGCATCTCCTTGTCGAAATACGACTTTACCCCGATCGGCGCACCGTAGAGGACGTGGAGATCGATCCCCGGATCGGCGGCAAGGGCGCGATAGAAGGGGACGAAATGCTGGATCGGGTGGGTGACGACGATGGCGAGCCGTACGGGCGCGGGGCGCGTGGGCATGAGCGGGCTCAGGCCGCTTTGGGCTTGAGCACCACGACGGGGCCGTGGCGGTCGATCAGATCGAAGCGGCCGGTCGCCTGGAGCGCGGCGATCAGATCCTCGTAGCTGCCGTTGCCCGGACTGTCGTGCGTCTCCATGACGATCATTCGCGCGCTTGCCAGCGCCTCCAGATCGTTCTTGAGGATACGCCATTCGACGCCCTCGATATCGCTGACCAGCGCGAAGTCGGTGAGGTTATGGCGCGCGATCAGCTGGCTGAGCGTGCAGGCGGGGACCTCGATCGTCGGCAGCGACCCGGCGTCGGTGGCGACGCGGCCGCTGACCGAGCTTTCCCCCAACGCGAACGACACGGTATCGCCCGGATCGTAGCTGATCGCCGCCTCGATCACCTCGACATTGGCGTCGCACTGGTTGATCGCCAGGTTGCGACGAAGCGCCTTGGCAAGGCGCGGATCGGCCTCGACGATGAATTGGCGGCGGGCGGGATCGATGCGGCGGCGGATCGTGCAGCTGATCACGCCGAGGCTGCCGCCAAGTTCGATCACGTCGCAATCGGTCGGCACGTAGCGGCGGACGAAGCGATATTCGCCGGACTCATAACCCTGGAGCAGCAAGGCAGCCTTGATCTTGGGCGTGACCACCGGGCTCGACGTGTCGATGATCAGTCCGCGATGCGGGATGCGGTTGCCGAGTACGCGCGCAGCGACGATCCCGGTCCAGCGATTGGCCAGCAAAGGCCCGATAAAGCGCTTGGCGTGGGTGGCGAGGCTGGTCATGCGTGCTCGGCCATGGGTGAAGCACCCTTACCGGTCAAGTTGAGGAACAGCCGCGTCATATCGGCGCGCGCGGTCGAGCCGACGACGAAGCGCTCGGCCATTGCCCGCGCGCCCGCGCGCCATTGGGCGTATTCGGCCGGGGTCATCGCCGCGAGGCGGTCGATCGCGGCGGCGAGCGCGGCGGGGTTGGGCAGGGGTATATCGAATCCGGCTTTGACGGTTTTGAGGTCCTGCCACGGCGTGCGGTCGCCGATCAGGACGGGAGTGCCGGCGCACAAAGCCTCGAAGATCGCGTGCCCGAAATTCTCCGAGCGCGAGGGCATGAACATCAGGTCCTGCCTGGCCATCGCGGCGGGGACGGCGTCGTTGGTCAACTCGCCGTCGCGATGCGCGGTGACGTTGGCGGGGAGAGCCGCGATCAATTCCTCGCAGCGGGCCCAATGCGCGGGGTCGCTGACGGGGCCGAAGATGGTGAAATCGACGCGCTCGGTAACCAGCGCCAGTGCCTCGAGCGCGACGTCGAGGCCCTTGACGGGCGAGATGCGGCCGAGAAAGGCGAGGCGGAAGAGGTTGCCGGGCTGATAGGGCGGCAGCGGGAAGAGCGGGCGGACGTTGGTGATCCGCTCGATCCGGTTGCTCGGAAAGATTTTCCGGGTGTCCGCTTCTTCTTCCCCGCTGGTGACGTGGAAGGTGACTTGTTTCGCCAGCCCGAGCAGACGAACCAGCGCCATGTAGAGACCCTTGCGTGCATTCTTGAGGCCGAGCGCCCCCGACGAGAACTCACCGCGCGGCGAGATCACCACCGGCGTGCGCGGCGCCCTGCCGAAGCGGCGCGCGAGCATCGCGGGAATGGTGAATTCGCGGTCGAAGAAGCCGTTGACGAACAATAGGTCGTGCGGCGTCTCGCGGAGCAATTCGGCCAGGCCCTCGGCGCCCTTCGATCCGACGGTCAGATAGTGGATCTTCGCCCAGCCAAGGTCGCGCCATTCTCCGTTGGCCACCATCGGCTCGGCCGCACCAAACGGGCGGTCGCGGGCGACCAGAAAGAACTCGACCTTGTCCGAGAGGCTCTCGCACATCGCCTTGACGCTGAGGTTGGGGCCGGCGGATTCGTGTCCCGGCCAGAACGCTCCGATCAGGATGATGACCTTCGGCCTTACCGCCGCCATGCGATCCCCGTCTCGGCGATGCGATAGCGTTCGGCGAGGTAGCGCGGGAATTCCTCGATCGAATTGGCTGCGATCCAGGTCCGCGCCTCGTCGATCTTGGCGTCCATCAGTACGAAAAACCAGAAGCCGTGGAGGAAATGCCAGACGAAGCCGAGCCGGCCGTCGAGAAAGCCGAGCAGCAGGAAATAGCGCCGGATGAAATAGAGCACCGCGCGGAGATAGAGCGGGGCACCGCCATAGAATTTGCGCAAGCCCCGGCGTTTCTTCGCCGAAGCAGTGAGCTGGCCGTCTTCCTCGTCGATCAGCCCGTGCTCGCGCGCGATGAAGTCGATCATCTGGCGCGTGGCGTAGCCGTTATGCTTGTCGGTCCACCAGCCGATGTCCTTGAGACTGGCATCGACCAGATCGCCGCCGGTCAGCCGCTCGGCATCGCCACGCGTGATCAGCAGCCGCTCGTCCATCCAGCGCTGTTCCATCCGCCCGGCATCGGGGCGCCACAGCCGCGTCAGCCAGGTGCGGTAATAGCCGCCCCAGCGGATGAACTTGCCCTTGAACAGCACCTTCAGTTTGACGTCGAGCGCGGTGACGTCGCCGGGGAGGGAAGGGAGCTTGGTCCGAATCTCGTCGATCAGCGCGGGTTCGAGATATTCGTCGCAATCGACGCGGATGATCCAGTCGCTGGCGATCGGAATCGTGTCGAGCGCCCATTGCAGCTGCGCCGCCTGGTTGGAGAAGGCGTGCTGGTGGACTTCGGCGCCCTTTTCGCGCGCGATCTCCACTGTGCGGTCGGTCGAGAAGCTGTCGATCACGATCATCCGCTCGACCAGCGGCGCGATGCGGTCGAGGCAGCGGCCGATATGGATCTCTTCATTATACGAGAGGATCACTGCGGTGAGCGAGGGCGCGGTCACGCGGGGTCTCAGTCCGACCCGGCCATGTCCAGCGTGGCGGCGCTGACCGCGATCAGCTCGTCGAGCGGGATCGGCGGCGGGGCGCCATCGCGGGCGGCGGCATAGAAGGCCTTGACCAGCCCGGTCTGGCCCTTGTCCTGCGCCGATGCCGACTTGGTAACGGTCTTGCCGCCGCGGGTGATGTGGACCTTGCGAAAATCGTCGAGCCGGATGACGAGCCCGCTGGCGAACACTTCGAGATATTCCTTGGGCAGCGAAGAGTCGCCGAGCGAGGAATAGAGGATCGTGCCGGTCGAACCGTCGGCGAAGCGCAGCACCGCGGAGACGGTGTCGCCGACGCCGTCAGGGCTGAACGACTCGATTGCGACCGGCGGGCCGCCAGCGAGGAAAGTGAGCGCGTCGACGAAATGGCAAGCCTCGCCGGCGATGCGGCCGCCACCTTCGCTGCCGTGCAGCCAGCTATCGCCCGGCACGTGCCCGGCGTTGATGCGGTAATGCATCGCGATCGGGCCGCCGCGATTGGCGAGCGCGGCCTTGGCCTCGACCATCATCGGCGCGAAGCGGCGGTTGAAGCCGACCGTCAGCACGCCGGGCGCCGCGATCGCCGCGGTTTGGACCGCGGCAAGTTGGTCGAGAGTCAACGCGAGCGGCTTTTCGACGAACACGTGCTTGCCTGCCTTGAGCGCCTCGACCGTCAGGCGCGCGTGGCTGTCGTGGCGCGTGGCGATGAACACGCAATCGGTGTCGGCGTCACCCAGCACCGCCTGCGGGTCGGTCGCAGCGTGGGCGAAGCCCTGGCGTTCGGCGGCATCGTGCGCGGACAGGCCGGTCGAGGTGACGACGGTGGTCAGCCGCTCGTTGCCTGCTTTCTTGAGCGCGGGGAGCAGCACCGCCTTGGCGTAATTGCCGAAGCCGATGAAGCCGGTGCCGCGGCCCGTCGTGGTCGACGCCTTCTTGCTCGCCACGGGGATCGATCGTTCGATCGGGGTAGGCGTGTCCGAATAGGTCAGCAGGATGGCGAGATACGGCTCGTCGCCATCCATCAATTTGTAGGCTGCCTCGGCCTGCTCGATCGGGAAGCGGTGGGTGACGAGCTTGAGCGGCGTGACGCGGCCTTCGGCGACCAGTTCGAGGAACGCCTGCATGTTGCGCTGCTCGGTCCAGCGGACATAGGCGAGCGGGTAATCATGCCCCTCCAGCTCATAGGCCGGGTCGTGACGCCCGGGGCCGTAGGACATCGACAGCCTGAGATCGAGTTCGCGCTTGTAATAAGGCTCGCGGTCGATCTCCATGCCGGTCAGCCCGACCATCACGACGCGGCCCTTCATCCGGCTGATCTCCGCGGCCTGGTTGGGCGGCGCCGACGACTTGCTGGACGCCGTCACGATCACCGCGTCGGCGCCATAGCCATCGGTGAATCCGCGCACAGCGTCCTCGAGCGCGTCGCTGACCGCGACATCGGCGCCCATCTCAAGCGCGAGCTTGGCGCGCGCCGGATTGGGATCGAAGCCCAGCACGCGGCAGCCATTGGCCTTGAGCAATTGCACGGTGAGCTGGCCGATCAGCCCGAGCCCCATGACGACGACACGCTCGCCCAAGGTTGGGTTGGCCACCCGCACACCCTGCAGCGCGATCGCGCCGATCGTGACGAAGCTCGCCGCTTCGTCATCGACGCCCGCCGGGATGCGTACCGACAGGTTCTTGGGCACGGCGTTATATTCGGCGTGGTTGGCGACGGCCGCGCCCGCACAGGCGATGCGATCACCGACGGCATAACCGCCGGCATCGCTACCCGCCTCGGCGACAATGCCGGCGAGCGAATAGCCGAGCGGGATTGGCGTATCGAGCTTGGCGAACACCTTCTGCACCGTCGGCAACAGACCTTCGTTGCGGACCTTCTGCAGCGTCTTGCGGACGAGGTCGGGGCGCGCCATCGCTTTGCCCGCCAGGCTCGACCGCGCTAGATCGATGATCTGCTTCTCGGTGCCTGCGCTGATCAGCGAGACGCGCGTCGCGACCAGGTTGCGCCCGCCGCCCGCGCGCGGCACGGGCGCGTCGATCAGGCGGAGCACGCCGCTGCGGTAATTTTGTTCGACCTGTTTCACGCAAACTCCGATCCGGCCGGCACCACAGCGCCGAATTCTAATGTGGCTTCAAAGCAACCGGGCGGGAGTGTCAAGCAGAGGCGCCGTGTCGCAACCTCTACCCCCATGTCGGGCCACCAGACCGCGGGCTCGACATAGAGCGGGGCGGAGCCACGGACCGCGATCGACACTTCGCCGCGATGCAGGATGGCGAGATCGCCATGCAGTTCGGCGCGGCACTCGGGGTGAAGCAACAATCGCGACGTCGCCTCGTGCCAAGTCTTGCCGTCGATCCGGTCGTGGATCGTGATACCATCGGCGCTGGCCTCGATACGGCGAACGACGATCGGCTTGCCCTTGAGGCGACGATAGCCGTCATGATGGCCGCGAAGCAGCATGCCGCCATCGCCGCCGACGAACTGCGCGACGCCGACCTGCGGGCGGCGGCCGCAGCGGAACGCGCCGTAGAAGTCGGCGGGCTCGGCGCCAAGGATCGCCAGGCAATTGTGGTGATGCGCGCTCCGCGAGGCCTGGCGGCGATCACCGGCGACATATTCGTAGACGCCCTGGTCGACCACCAGCCGTTCGCCGCCGATCGACAGTTCGATCGAGCCGATATCGCCATGTGCATGCGCTGGCAGGCTGTCGGGACCGATCCGCCCCATGTCCGCGATCAGCGCGAAGCCTGGCGCGTGGAGCCCGAAATAGCCGGCATCGCGAAAGCCGAACGCGCCGTCGCGCTGCGGAATGGTTCGGCCGGTGACGCGCGAGAACGCGGCGAGGCAATCGTCGGGGGCATAGGCCATATTCAGCCCTGCATCGTTGAACACCGCCGGGCCGGCATCGGGATGGGTGAGCGTCGCGACGACCTGCGCCATGCGATCCAGCACCGGGTCGAGCGCCTGGTCACCGAGCGCCACGCGCGTCTCGATCAAATCGGCGAAGACCTGGGCGTGATAGGAGGAGGACCGCTCGTAATGCATCCCGTCTGGCAGGATCTGGCGCGGGATTTCGCGCGCCAGCAGCCGGAGCGCGCGATCACGCAGCCTTTGGCCGAACGGACCGGCGAAGAACGCCCCGCCCCAGGCGAGCGCCTTGATATTCTTGACCAGGTGGTTGCCGCCAAGATCGCGCTCGAGATTTTTCAGCAGGAAGTCGAGTTGCGCAGCCAGGCTGGCGACGATGCGGCGGATATCGGGATCGGCGAGATCGACCTCCCAGGCAGTCAGCCGCTGCATCCACACCACGACGCGCGACGACAGTGCATAGCTGTTCCAGCTGTCGCGCCAATAGCCCGGGCGCCAGGGGGGATTTGCCGCGATCCACTGACGGATCAGCGCGATGCCGGTGTCGCGGTCGAGCTCCTCCAGATACTCCATGTAATGGAGGTTCATGCACCACAATTGGTCGGGATCGGCTTGCCAGTCGATCGCCTCGCCGGTGTCGACGGAGCGGCCGACAAAGGTGAAGCACCAGCCAGCGGGGAGGCGCTCGATCATGCCGGTGCGTGGGGGGAAGATCGGCTGTGGCGCGTCGGCGGCGGGATAAGCGAGCGTTTGGAGGCGTGGCGGCGCCCGCAGCGACCAGCGACGCTTCGCCTCGAGCCACAAGCGCGCGGCGATCTGGCGCGGCGGAATGTGGCGGGCAAAGGCAAGACTGCGGGCGATCTTCATCGCCGGAGCGCTTCGAATTCGGCGAGATAGGCGTGCGCGAGGCTCTCGCGGTCGAACTGCGCGCGGACGAAGGCCCGGGCCGAAGCGCCGATCTGGCGGCCGAGCGCGCGGTCGTCGGCGAGGCGCAGGATCGCCGTGGCGAGTTCGGCATCGTCCTCGGGCGTGATCGCGATGCCGGCACCGCCCGCTTCCATCAGCGCCTTCGCCTCGCCCTCGACGCCGAGGATCATCGGCACGCCGAGCGCCATCGCCTCGAACATCTTGGACGGGATCACGGTCTTGAACGTGTCGACGCGCTTGAGCAGCACGAGCGCTGCATCACTCGCTCCCCACACCGCGGGCATCGCCGCCTTGGGCAGTTGGTCGAGCATGACGATGTTGGTCAGGCCCTTCGCGTCTCGTATCGCCTTGATCGTGTCGCGCTGGGCGCCGCCGCCGACCATCAGGAACGCTATGTCGTCGCGATCGCGAAGTCGTTCGGCGGCCGCGATCACCGCCTGTAGCCCATGCGCCAGGCCGTGCGTGCCGACATAAGAAGCGACGAACTTGCCGGTCAGGCCGTGCTCGGCGCGGAACGCGTCGGCGGCGGCGGGATCGCTGGCGAAGCGCGACAGGTCGACACCGTTCTTGATCACCGCGATTGGGCCCTTGGCGCGGTGCGCGCGGATGTGCGGGACGAAGCCGTCGGTCACCGACACGACGAGGTCGGCCTTGCGATAGGCGAACGCCTCCACCTTCTCGATCGCGCGGATCACGGCGCCGCGCTTCATCGCGCCGACGGTGACGATGCTCTCGGGCCACAGGTCGCGGATCTCGAGCACCCAGGGTCGCTTGTCGCGCTTGAGGAACCAGCCGGCGAGGCCGCAGAAGAATTGCGGGCTGGTCGACATCACTATGTCGGCGCGCGGCAGGCGCCACATCCAGACCAGCACCGAAAACAGATAAGTGAGGTAATTGGCGATCCGCGGTAGGAAACCTTCGTTCGCGGCAAGGTAGGTCCACAGCCGGATGACGCGGATGCCATCGACCGTCTCTTCCTGCCACAACCGGTTGCGGTAGCCCGGATAGAGTTGCCCGGCGGGGTGGTTGGGCGCGCAGGTGACGACAGTCACCTCATGCCCCGCCTCGCGCCAGATGCGCGCATGTTCGGACAGGCGCGACGCGGGCGCGTTCACCTCGGGCGGGTAATAATGGGAGAGCGCGAGTATCCTCACAGACTGATCGCCTAGCCGTTCGCGGACGTCAGCGCCACCGTTCAGGCCGTCGGCAGCGCGTCGACCGATCCCGCGTAGCGCGCTTCGACCACGTGCGCCCAGCGGCGCGAGGTGCGGCGGTCCTCGCGATGCTCGACATCGCCGCGCAGCCAGTCGCCCACCGGAATGCCGAAGCCGGTCTTCGGACGCGCGACGACCTCGGCCGGGACCGGAATGACGGGTGCATTGGCGAGCAGGATCTTGCCTTCGCCCGGCCTGAGCGAAGCGATGCGCGGGGCGATCGTCTCGAGCAGCGTGAAATCTACCAGCGGCACGCGGATTTCGACCGAATGCGCCATGCTCGCCCAATCGCTGTCGCGCAGCAATTGGTTGCGCATGTAATTGCACGTTTCGAGCGCACCGACCCGGCCATTGTCGGAGCCAGGATCGGGCTGGAGGCTGTCGGCGAACAGACCGAGCAGATCGAGTTCGGCCAGACCCTCGCGCGCCATGTCCGGGTCCATCGCGTCGTCGAGTTCGAAGGGAAGTAGCACCGCGCGGCGTAACAGATAGGCGCCGGCCCAGGTCCCTGCATGATCGAGCACACCCAGCGCCTTCGGGTTGCGGCGAGCAAGCCGCGGCGCGAAGGTTCGGATCAGCATTCTGGCGGCCTTTGCCGCTCCGGGTATCCTGGTTAGCGGCCCGGCGCGGTGGAACATTCGAGGGACCGACCGGAACGTCGAGTAGCCCGCCAGCAACTCGTCGCCGCCCAGTCCTGACAACGCGACTTTCAACCCCATTTCGCGGCAGGCCTTGCTGACGAACCAGGTGTTGATGCCGTCGATGCTCGGCTGGTCCATCGCATTGAAGATCGTATCCAGATCCTCGGCGAATTCGGCGGCGGTGACGGATCGGACATGGTGGTCGACGCCATAACGTCGCGCCATATCGACCGCGCCGGGCATTTCGTCGTCGGCAGTCCCGGCGAACTCGCGATAAGTGAGCGTGCAGGCACGGATCCGTTGCTGGCCGCAATCGCGCATCAGCCCGATCAACGCGCCTGAATCGACCCCGCCGGACAGGAAGGCGCCGACTTCCACATCGGCGACGAGATGATGGCGAACGCTGTCGCGCAACGCCGCGCGAATATCGTTATCGCTGATCACTCGCCCACGCGCGTCGGCGAGGGTGGCAGCGACATTGGCGTAACGCGCTGGGGCGCCCGGTCCCTCCTCGGTGCAGGTCAGCCAGTGTCCGGCAGGCAGTGCGCGGATCGCGCGATAGGACGTGAACGGTTCAGGCACCGACCCGGTAAGGTGGAAACCCGCCAGGCCTGCGGGGGAAGGATCGCGGGAGATGGCGGGATCGACCAGCAGTCCTTTGACTTGCGATGCGAATCGCAACGTCCCGGCGCTGTCGGCGTAATAAAGCGGTTTGATGCCGAGCGGATCGCGCGCCAGAAACATCGTCCGGGCATGGGCATCCCAGATTGCCAGCGCGAACATCCCGCGCAGCTTTTCCAGCATGCCCGCACCATATCGGGCGTAGAGGTGGAGCACGACCTCGGTGTCGGAGTCGCCGGCAAAAGTGGCGCCCTGCTCGATCAACTCGGCGCGGAGCGCGCGGTAATTATAGATCTCGCCATTATAGGCGATCGTATACCGGCCATCCGGAGTCGGCATTGGTTGCGCGCCGGTTTCGCTGAGATCGATGATCGACAGCCGACGATGACCGAAGCCGGCGCGGCCATCGGGCGCGATCCAAAGGCCGACACCATCGGGGCCGCGGGCCGCCATCCTGTCGCGCATCGCGATCAGCGTAGCGCGACCGATGGGCGCGCCGTGTGCGGCATGTGCAAAGAAACCGGCCAAGCCGCACATGATGGAAGCTTAGGGCTGTGCGGAAGGTCGACGCATCACGCCAGCCAGCGCCTGCGGAAGGAATCGGTTCATCAACTCCAGGGCGATGTGCGCCAGGATCACCAGCGCTATGGGGCCCAAAATGTCGGATACGAAAGCGCCATCGACGCGGAGGGCCATTCTCATCCCGATCAAAACGATAAAGAACAGGTGCCAGGCTTTGCGTTGGATGACCTCATAAGAATAGATCGTCCAAAGACCAAAGACCAGCGCCAAGAATATCGCGATGCCCATCGACAATACCCAGCCACCATTCCAATATGCCTCCGCCGCAATGCCCGCGCTGGAGGACGAATTATAGTTGCCGTTGGCGGCATAGGATAATTCTCTGCCGACATCGGTGATGATTGGTTTTGTCGGATAGATTATTCGCGGGATCCAGACGATAGACCAGTAGCGGTAAGAGTTTCCGGGCATGCCGTGATCGTACTGATTGATCACGAAAGTGCCGGCATTGACGAAACTCAGTCGCATCCAGCCCGTTTCGACCTCGGCAAATTGATCGCTCTCACGACCCGTAGTGAAATAGGAGAGATATAGACCCGGAATATCTTTAGCCTGGACGGCGCTATCGTAATATTTACCGTTCATATCTCTTACGTGAGTGATGATCGGAGAAAGAAACATGAACAAAGTCACAAAGGATCCGGCTAGAAGTGAGATACGGAGCAGGCTGCGACGATGATAGATGAACGCAATGCTGACCATGACCAGCGGCATGAGCATGACTGACTTGCTCATCGCGAAGAATCCGATCACGCACTCTCCGAGTGCAAGAGCGATCGGCCAGATGATGAATTCGCGCCGCTTATTCTCAAGCCCCCAGAAAATCACCATGAAATATCCGAGCCACGAAAGGACAGATAAGTTCGCTAGGGTACTGAAAAGACTAAGATTAATCCATCCAACGATCTGCGGGAAAATGATCAGATAGTTAACAGCGGAACCAACAATCAGGCACATCGACCCGAATGCAATCATACTGAAATTGGATGTGCTAATAAACTTTCTGTTGTGGAAGATATTAGTTATAGATCTATTGTTAATAGCTATGAATAATATCTTGGTCGCGGCGATAAATACGAAATTGAATAACGTAATGACTAAGTTTAGTTTAACAATTTCGTAGGAAAAGTAGCTGTAGAACCCCTTCATCAACTCCTGTGTATCGGCGTTGGTCCAGATCGGCACTAGCGAGCCGATGCCGTAATAGCTCAATAGCGCCACTCTGTACCACAGCAAAGGCGTCCAGAGCGAGGCGACGTTGAGCTTCATTTGGCGATAGCCGGCCCAGGCTAGCATGATCGAAAAGCCGATCAGCCCGATCGTATTGATCCAATCTTCCGAACCGGCGAGCGCGCCTGAGCCGATCGCGAACCACAAAGCGATAAGCGCGGAAAACAGAACTTCGCGATAGGTCGGCTCCAGATCGGCGATCATCGACGACCTGGGTTGGCGCCGCTCGGCCTTGGGCGCATATCGTGAGATGGCGAGGGTCGCCATGATCAGGCTGCCATTCGCAGTGACGCCGCGCGCGCGGCGCGTGCGATGCATTCGCGGCCATACCAATCGACCTGCAGGTCGGCAAAGCCTTTTGCCTTGAGCGTGTCGAGGAAATGCTGCGGATCGCCGCCGAAATCGTGAAGCTCAATGGCGACGCGATCGGTGATGTCGAGCAAGCGGCTGCCGCGTTCTGTCATGAAGAACTCGCTGCCTTCGATATCGCATTTGAGGAAGTCGATATGAGCGATCGCGTATCGCCGCAGGAATTCGTCTTCGTTGATCGTCGGCGCATCGCCATAAGCGGGGTCGTTCTCGAAGTCGCGACGCTGCTTGTCGGTGAAGATGCCGATGAACGCCCGGCACAATTGCGCGCGATCCTGGAAGCCGTTGGCCGCCATCGTCGCCGCCCATTTGGCGCCGAGCGGCGCGCTGGGTTCGATCGCGATCAACCGCGCGGTCGGATTGGCGGCAAGCGCCTGGGCGGAGAAATTGCCCATATTGGCGCCAAGATCAACGACGGTGCCGTGGTCAGGCACACGCAGGAAGTCGCCGCCGGCATAAACGTCGCGAACCCATATTTCGCGCAACCCGCTGAACGCGCTGTCGCCGGTCAGGAGCGCGTCGCCGATGGCGTGGTGCACGCGAAATGGCCCGGTGCCCATCAAGCGATCGGCCGCCAGCAGGTTGCGAGTCTTCAGCGCGCTCGGCAGCGTCACGACGACGCAGGCCAGCCAGCGCAGCGCGGTGCCAATGCCGGCAACGCGGGCGATGCCCCTGAAATCTCCGAACAGCTTTGCCAACATGAATAGAGTCGTTTCCGCCAATGCGTTTGTCCACGCCGTCCTAGGCGGGTCGATCCGAGGGGGTCAATGCGGTAACGCCGGCGCGCAATCGCCCGAAGGTGCCGTCGATTTGAAGTCCTGTAGAATTAGGTCGAATGCGGGCGGTATCGCTCAGCGAACTTCGTCGAGCAATCCCCGTTCCCTCAGCAGCGCTGCAATCTCTTCCGCCCGTGTTTCCAGCGAATAAGCGGGTACGCAACGGGCATGACCGGCTTCCGCAATGGTCGCGCGCTCGGCTTCGTTCGCGAGGTAGTGCCCAATCCGCTCGATCAACTGCTCCTCGCCGGTGAACACATCGATCTCCCGTCCGGGTTCGTAGAGCGCCCGCACCTCGTCGTTATCGACATGGAGCATGAACCCGCCGGCGGCGGGGATCTCGAATGTCCTGGTTGACGTGAGGTCCTGCCATTTGTCCGGCCCGACCTCGCCATGGTGGATCGCGAGGTTGATCCGCGTTTCCTCGATCGCGCGGGCGAAATAATCGCCGGTGAGCGGAGCGCCCATGACAAAGCGAGCCAGCGGCGTTCCCTTGGCAAGATCGGTCCAGCCGTTGCCGACGACGACGAAACGCTGATCAGGGAAGGCGTGCGCGACCGCGGACAGATGTGCGGCCTTGTGCGGCGAGGCATTGCCGATGAAGCCGATATCCCAGCGATAGGGAATCGCGCCCGGCGCGTGGCGGCGCGAATGCGCGCTGGGGCAATAGCCGTGATGGACGAACGCATGCCGTGCCGGCCCGACCAGTTGATCGAGATACGGCGCATGGTAACTCTTGGAGGTGACGATGAGGTCGGTCGCGGCCAGCACCGCCTCGTCGACGCCGGCATGATCGAACAGCACATCGGGATAGAAGACGACGACGCGCGTGCCGTTCGCGCGCAAGCGCTCGACCGTCGATCGCGCGATGTTGACGCCCTTGATGGTCAGCAGGAGCTCGACCTTGTTGAGCTCGGCGACCCGCAGGATCTCGGCGTTATATTCGGCGATCGAGTTCTTCCACAACAGCCGCGCGGCGCCGCGTGCCAGCCGGCCACGGCCGCGCACCACGAAATGGAGCAGGTCGACCTCGGCAACGTCCCAGCCCAGCGCACGGAACCCCCCGACCAGGCCGCGTGCGGTCGAGCCGTGAATGAACTCGCTGGCGATCATCATCCGGACGGGCCGGACGGCAGCGGGCAGGGTCATTCGCGAGCCTGTTGCGGGCCGCCAAGGCATAACCTGTAGAATTGCCGCACTATCGCCCCTTCGATGATTTGGCCGTCTCGCCCGGTCGCACCGCTATAGGGGGATAAGCGCGCGGTAAACAGCCGACATGCCCGCTTGGCGATGCTGCCTCGCCAATGCTTGCTTGATCGCAGGCGAGCGCGGTGCCTATCTGCAAGAATGGATATCCGGGTTATCTGTTTTGCCGGGCGATACGCGTCATGATCGCCCGGCGGTTGAAGTCTTTGTTCGGCGGCGGGGGTGCTGGTGGCGAGGCGGCCTCGTCCAACGGCGCGCACGTGCCACCGGGCGAGCGGCTCTATGCAATCGGCGACGTGCACGGTCGACTCGATTTGTTGACGCACTTGCTCGACGCGATCGATCGCGACGATGCGGCACGCGGCGCGGCGGAGACGCGGATCATCCTGCTCGGCGACCTGGTCGATCGCGGACCGCAATCGAAACAAGTGATCGACCATGTGTTGACGCGCGACTGGGGCACGCGGCGGCCGGTGTTCCTGAAGGGCAATCATGAGGAAGTGTTCCTGCTGACGCTCGGCGGCAATCTGGAGGCGGCGCGGTTCTGGACGCGGATCGGCGGTGCCGAGACGATGGCGAGCTATGGGGTTTCCCAGTCGCTGATCGACTCGGGCGATACATTGTCCTTGTGTGAGGACTTCGCCAGGCGCGTGCCGGACGCGCATGCCATGTTCCTCAACCGCATGACTGATACTTTGGTGGTCGGCGGCTATTGCTTCGTCCATGCCGGCCTCCGCCCGGGCGTGCCGCTCGATCGCCAGAAGGTCGAGGATCTGCGCTGGATCCGCGAACGCTTCCTCGATTTCGAGGGCAGTCATGGGACAATCGTCGTCCACGGCCATTCGATCAGCCCGGCGGTCGAGGAAAGGCACAACCGCATCGGCATCGATACCGGCGCCTATGCCAGCGGAACGCTGACCGCGATCGGGATCGAAGCGGGGCACCGCTGGTTCCTCGCGACGTGAGCGGCGGCGGGGCCTCCGCCGAATTCCTGCTGCTTGCGGCATGCTGCCGCTGGCCGACTGACACGATTGCTATCCGCAAGGCTGCCCAGATCGCGATCGATTGGCCCCGTTTCGCGGCGCTGGCGCGGCGCCATCGCGTGCGGGGGTTCGCGCGGATCGGGCTGGAGGCGGCGGCGATCGATGTTCCGTCCGGGCTTGTCGCGGCGCACCGCCGCCAGACCGCGCGCAACCTGTTGCTGCTCGACGAGGCCGCGCGGATCGCCGCGATGCTGGCGGAGGCCGACATCCCCGCAGCGTTTCTCAAAGGCGCGACGCTCGCCCAACTGGCCTATGGCGACCAGACGGTGAAGCAGACGCTGGATAACGATTTACTGGTCGACCCAGGTCAGGTCGCGGCGACGATCAAGCTGCTCGAGCCTATGGGCTATCGCGTTACCGATCCGGCAGTGCCGCTCGATGGGAAGCGGCTGTCGGTGCTGATCGACCTGGTCAAGGAATGCACCCTGGTCCGGTCGGGCAACAAGGCGATGATCGACCTTCATTGGCGCATGACCTCGGTCGAGGGGCTGCTGGCCGAGCCCGATCTGATACGAGACTTGCGGATCGTTACGGTCGGCAACCATCGGCTGCCAACGCTCGGCGATGAGCCGTTAATGGTCTATCTCGCGGTCCACGGTGCGCGGCACGGCTGGTCGCGACTCAAATGGCTCGCGGATTTCAACGCGCTGCTGGCGGCAAGGGATGAAGCGGCGGTAGCGGCCTTGCGTGCCCGGGCGAAGCGCGACGGCGTGATGAGGGCGATGGATCTTGCGCTATTACAGGCGAACCGCCTGTTCGGGACGGCCGTGCCCGACGATGTCGGCCGATCGCGCCGCGTCCGCTGGCTCGCCGCTTTATCCGACGCGCTGATGCGCGGTGCCGACGAGTTAGCCGAACAGCATAGGGTGCCGCGGCGCTATATGGCGGTCGGGCATGTATCGGCATTATTGCTCAAATCGAGCCCCGCCTACCTCGCCAACGCTGCCTGGAGCAGCTGGGTGTCGACGGCCGACGCCTTGGCGCTACCGCTGCCGCGTGCCGCGCGGCCGCTTTATCTGTTGATCAGCCCAGCCGCCCGGATTGGCCGAGTCGCGCGCCGGATGGTCGAACGGGGCTTTCCGCGGACGGCGCGGAGCCCTATGCGCGCCCGCCAGGAGAATTGAATGTCGATCAAGCCGCTGCGCAAGGCCGTGTTCCCCGTCGGGGGGCTCGGTACCCGATTCCTGCCCGCGACCAAGGCGCTGCCCAAGGAGATGCTGCCGATCGTCGACCGCCCGCTGATCCAATATGCGGTCGACGAAGCGCTGGAGGCGGGGATCGAGCAGATGATCTTCGTCACTGGCCGCGGCAAATCGGCGATCGAGGACCATTTCGACATCGCCTACGAACTCGAAACGACGATGTCGAACCGCGGCAAGTCGCTGGAAATACTGCATCAAACGCGTCTTAAGCCCGGCGCCGTCGCCTATGTCCGCCAGCAGGAGCCAATGGGCCTCGGCCATGCCGTGTGGTGCGCGCGCGACATCGTCGGTGACGAGCCGTTCGCGATCTTCCTCGCCGACGAGCTGATGGTCGGCCAGCCCGGCTGCATGAAGCAGATGGTCGACGCCTATAATCGGGTCGGCGGCAATCTGGTCTGCGGCTTTGAAGTCCCGCCGGAAGAGACCGATCGCTACGGCATCATCTCGCCGGGGCGGCACGACGGCAATCTGGTCGAAGTGACCGCATTGGTCGAAAAGCCCACGCTCGGGACCGCGCCATCGAACCTTATGATCCCGGGCCGTTATATCCTGCAGCCCGAAGTGATGCGGGTGCTGGAGACGCAGGGGAAAGGCGCGGGCGGCGAGATCCAGCTGACCGACGCGATGGCACAGATGATCGGCGGCCAGCCCTTTCATGCCTATAAGTTCGGCGGGCGCCGCTTCGATTGCGGCGACAAGGCCGGCTATATCCAGGCGAATATCGCGTTGGCGCTCGATCGCCCGGAAATCGGTCCGGCGGTGCGGAAGTTTATCGATACGCTTTAGGTTACGCCGCCCCGACGCACCCCGGGCAACCCGGGTCTTTGGGCAAGCGGATCGTGCGGAAGCGCAGCGACAGGCCATCGGCGAGCAGCAAGGTACCGGCGGTGTCCTCGCCGAACGGCACGATCGCGCGGATGACCTCGAGCGCGGCCAGGCTGCCCATCACGCCCGCCATTGCGCCGAGCACGCCGACATCGGCGCAGCTGACGCCCTCGCGCTCGGGGTCATGCCCGACGAAACAGCGATAACAGGGCTTGTCGCTTTCCCAGCCGCGATAGACGCCGAGCTGGCCCTCGAACTGGCTGACCGCCGCCGAGACGAGCGGAATCCGCAGCGCCAGTGCGGCGTCTGCGACCGTCAGGCGCGTCGCGAAATTGTCGGTGCCGTCGAGCACGACATCGGCCCCGGCCAGGATCTCGCGCACATTGGCCGAATCGATCCGCACGCGGTGGCGGTCGATCGTCACATCGGAATCCAGCCTGGCGAGCGCGGCGGCTGCGGCATCCGCCTTGGCCGCGTCGATATCGGCGGTGCCGAACAGCGTCTGGCGCTGGAGATTGGAGAGGTCGACCGCATCGTCATCGACGATCGTGATCCGCCCGATCCCGGCCCCGACGAGATATTGCAGCGCTGGGGACCCGATCCCGCCCGCACCGACCACTACGGCATGGGCGCGGCGCAAGGCCAGCTGTCCGCCGCCGCCGATTTCCTTCAAGACGATATGCCGGGCGAACCGTGAGAGGTCGGTATCGGAAAGGGTGGTCGTGGAGAGGCTCACGGCCCCCATGTAAGGGTGACGCCGGTATGGTACCAGCTGTCGGCAGCGGGCGGCGGGCCGGCGATGTTGCCGCGCGCTGCCTTTTGGATGACGCCCGCGGCGAATTGCTCGACGGTCGGGCAATTGATCGCCCTGGGCACGATCTTCACCGCCTCGCCACTGACCGACGAGACGAGCACGACCATATCGACCTTGATGCTGGTCTTGCCATCGATCGGGGCGGGCGCGGCACAGCGGCCCGCTGCGATCTCGTCATGGACGAACTTGGTCATGATCGCCGCATAATCGGGCGTGGTCGTCAGCCGGAGGTCGGGCAGTTTCGACCAGTCGCTGGGGACAGCCGTCGGGACGACCGTGGCAACGGCCGCCTGGAAGAGCAGAAAGAATCCGAACATCATTCGCCGATTATCGACCAGTAGAGCCGAAACCGCCACTACCTCGATCAGTGTCGTCGAGATCGGCCACTTCGTCGAGCGTCGCGCGCTGAACCGGGGCGGGGACGAGCTGGGCAATCCGGTCGCCGCGGCCAATATCGAACGGCTGATCGCCCAGGTTGGCGAGGATGACTTTCACTTCGCCGCGATAGTCATGATCGATCGTACCAGGGGTGTTGAGGCAAGTGACACCGTGTTTGAGGGCGAGACCCGACCGCGGGCGGACCTGAACCTCATAGCCTTCCGGGATGGCGATCGCGAAGCCGGTCGCGACCGCGTGGCGGGCGCCGGGTGCGAGCGTCAGGGATTCGGCCGCGACCACGTCCATCCCGGCGGCACCGGCTGTGGCATAAGCGGGAAGGGGCAGATCGCCGCCATGGGGCAGGCGCTTGACGGCGATACGAATGGGGGCGGTCATCTGGTCTTGGTCACCTTTGCGACGGGTCTCGATCCGGTGCGGCCGAATCAAGATCATGGTCGCGTTGTAGGAGCCTCGACCGCGATGGGGAAAGGGGAGTTGCAAGCATTGCGCAGGTGACGCCACAATGAGCCCATGACCGAACGCTTCCAGATAGATGTCGCCATTACCGCGGCGGACGTGCAGTCCGTTTCGGCCTTGTTTCAAGGCTATGCCGCCTCGCTACCGGTCGATCTCGGCTATCAGGATTTCGCCACCGAGCTGGCGGGGTTGCCGGGCAAATATGCTGAGCCACGAGGCGCGCTGCTGCTCGCGCGCGACCAGGCCGGGGCATCGCTCGGCTGTATTGCTTTGCGCCCGCACGACGAGCGCGTTTGCGAGATGAAGCGGCTGTTTCTGGTCCCCGCAGCGCGCGGCATGGGGCTGGGCCGGGCTCTGGCCGAGGCGATCATCGCGGCGGCGCGCGATCGCGGCTATCGCGAACTCAGGCTCGATACATTGCCGTCGATGATGAGTGCGATCGCCTTGTACGAAGGGCTCGGCTTCGAACGGATCGAGCCCTATTACGCACCGACGCCGCCGGGCACGGTGTTCATGGCGCTGACGCTTTAATCGAGCGCGGCCGCGATCCGATCCGCGAGGCGCGCGGCTACATCGCCCTTGGGCAGCTTGTCCCAGCTCTCGACGCCGTCGGTCGAGACGATGTGCACGGTGTTGGCGTCGCCGCCCATCACGTCGCCCGACACGTCGTTGGCGACGATCCAATCAGCGCCTTTCCTGGCCAGCTTGGCGCGGGCGTGCTCGACCACATGCTCGGTCTCGGCGGCAAAGCCGATGACCAAGCGAGGGCGGCGTGGGCTGCGGGCAAGCGTCGCGAGGATGTCGGGGTTTTCGACCAAGTGGAGGACGGGCGGGCCGCTCGCGCCTTTCTTGATCTTCTGGGGCGAGGCCACGACTCGCCAATCGGCGACCGCCGCGACCATCACCGCGGCATCGGCGGGGAGGGCGGCATCGACCGCTTCACTCATCTCGAGCGCGGTTTTGACGTCGATACGGTCGACGTCCGGAGGTGTGGGCAACGTCACTGGCCCGGCAACCAACGTCACTCGGGCGCCGAGCGCCGCCAGCGCGCCGGCGATCGCGAAGCCCTGTTTCCCCGACGAGCGATTGGCGATGTAGCGCACCGGGTCGATCGGCTCGTGGGTCGGGCCGGCGGTGACGATGATGTGCTTGCCATTCAGCACCTAACTGCCCCCACCCTTCCGCGCCTTCGGCGCTCCCTCCCTCTCCCGACGGGAGAGGGAAGGGGCCCGCCCGGCGCAGCCGGGTGGGAAGGGTGAGGGCAGGGCAGGACTCACCGCCCCAATTTGTCTTGAATCGCCGCCAAAATAGCCGGCGGTTCGGGCAGGCGGCCGGGGCCGAATTCGCCGCACGCCATCGGGCCCTCGTCGGGCTCCATCACCGTCACCCCGTCGCCGCGCAGGGTCGCAACGTTGCGTTTCGTCGCCGGGTGCGTCCACATCCGCCAGTTCATCGCCGGCGCGGCGAGCACCGGCTTGTCGGTTGCCAGCAGCAAGGTAGTGGCGAGATCGTCGGCAATCCCCGCGGCCATCTTGGCCATCAGATCGGCAGTAGCGGGCGCGACGACGATCAGATCGGCCTCGCGGCTGAGCTGGATATGCCCCATCTCGGTCTCGTCCTTGAGGTCCCACAGGGTGGTATAGACCTGTTCCTCGGACAAAGCGGCGAGTGTCATCGGGGTGACGAAATGCGCGCCGCCCGCGGTCAGCACGCATTTGACGCCGATCCCGGCCTTCTTGGCTAGCCGGATCAGCTCGCAAGCCTTGTAGGCCGCGATGCCGCCGCCGACGATCAACAGGATGCGCTTCATGGAGTGAGCCTCGTGACCGTGATCTTGCGACGCTTGGGGAAGGCAGCGACGACCAAGTCCTTCAGCCCGTCAGGCGCGAAGGCCAGGCCGATCAGGATCGCGGGCGCCACCATCAGTCCCCAATAGAAGGTGTCGACCCGCCCGAACAGGCCGATCAGCGCGGCATAGGCAGTGAAGGTCGCCAAAGCGCGAATCCCGGCGAGGTCGCGCCATGCTGCCCAGCCGAACAAGGTGAACCCCATCAGCAATGCCGCCAGCCACATCGGCGCGAGGCGAAGCGCGGTCGACAAGGTCAGTGCCTCGACGAAGAAACCGAACCCGAGCATGCCCGCCCAGCCGGGCGAGGCGGGGTCGATCGGCGTCACCACTTGCGCGACGGCATGAGCGTGCGCGGCGACTGCGATCGCCAGCAATCCGAGCCCACCGGCCCATCCCAACGCCTCGCGCCGGTCACCTTCGAGCCAGGCGAGCACGACCATGATCCCGACATAGAGCGCGCTGGTTTCGCGGATCAGCAGCGCGATCGCGCCGATCCCGACCGCCGCGACCCAATGGCCAGGTCGGCGCAGCGCAAGACTGAGCGCAATCAGCAGGCCGGCCCAGACCTCATGGAACGCGGCAAGGTCGGCCTGGATGAATGCACCCATCCCGCCCGCGAGCAGCACCATCGCAATGAACAAGGGTGGTGGCCGTGCGAAGGCGGGCCGCAGGCGGTTGAACCACGCCACCATGACGCCCGCGGCGAGCGCCCAAAGCAGACCGACCACCGCCCAATGCGGCATCTGCGCCTGAACCATCGCCAGCGTTGGCAGGCGAAAGGTGATGAACGGGCGCAAGGGATAATCGCCGCGCCGCAGCTCCTGCGCCGCGACCGCGTAATAATTGCCGCCATGGCGGACGCCGTCGACGATCGCTTCGTAGAGGACGATGTCGGCCTGATCGTCGCCGCGCTTGGCTGAATCGCCGCTGACTGGCGGCGGGCCGGGCACGGTGAGCGCGGTCAGCGTCGCGAGCAGCAGCAGGACGAGCCCGGCGAGCGCGAGCCGGGCCTTGCCTTTCGACAGGCCGGCGAAGCGCGACGGTTCGGCCAGCCAGAGCGTCATCCGTGGAGGAACCACCACGTCGCCGCTACCGAGACTGCGGCGCTCAGCACCGCGACCGCGACATAGCGCCAGCCGCCGCCGAGCCGGACGACCTCGATCTCGCGCAACGGCGGGGCAGGCGGCGCGCCGCCGGGCGAGGGGAAGCGCGCCTCGATATTGCGGATCAACTCGGGCAGCCGCATCAGCGTGCGCAGATCGGTGATCAGCCGGTCGCCGATCGCTGCTTCGGGGCCCAATTCGGTCCGGATCCATTCGCGGATGAACGGTGCGGCGGTGTCCCACATGTTGATCTCGGGATCGAGGCTGGTGGCGACGCCCTCGACCATCACCATCGTCTTCTGCAGCAGCAGCAGATGCGGCTGGGTCTGCATGTCGAAATCGCGGGTGATGCGGAACAGGCCGTCGAGCATCATCCCGACCGACATGTCCTTGACCGGCAGTCCGCGCATCGGTTCGCCGACCGCGCGCAGGGCAGTGGCGAATTCGCCGACATTGTGATGCGGCGGGACGTATCCGGCTTCGAAATGGATTTCCGCGACGCGTTGATAATTGCCGGTGATCAGTCCGTAGAGGATTTCCGCCAGCCAGACCCGCGCGCGCCGGTCGATCCGCCCCATGATGCCGAAATCGATCGCGGCGATATGGCCCTGGGGAGTCGCGAACAGATTTCCCTGGTGCATGTCGGCGTGGAAGAATCCTTCCGAAATCGCCTGGCGCAGAAAGGCATTGACCAGGATGCCGGCGAGTTTGCTCGGATCGTGCCCGGCGGCGATCAGCGCCTCGCGGTTGGTCAGCTTGATCCCGTCGATCCATTCGAGCGTCAGCACGCTGCCCGTCGTGCGCTGCCAGTCGATCGCCGGGACCTGATAATCGGGCTCGGCGCGCATCGACTCGGCGAGTTCGGATGCGGAGGCGGCTTCGCGCCGCAAGTCGAGTTCGCGCAAGGTCCAGCGCTTGAATGTTTCGATGACGAGGCGCGGGCGCAGGCGAGCGAGTTCACCGCCCAACCCCTCGGCCTGCGCGGCTGCCCATTGATAGGTGTCGATCGCCCGCGCGAACTCGTCCTCGACGCCCGGACGCAGCACCTTGACCGCGACCTGGCGACCATCGGGCGTGACCGCGCGATGCACCTGCGCGATTGAGGCGGCACCGACCGGAGTCTCGTCGATCGAGGCGAACACCTCGTCGACCGGACGGCCCAGCCCGCGTTCGATCGCCGCCTTGATCGTCGCATAAGGGAGCGGCGGCAGCGCGTCCTGCAAGCGCATCAGGTCGTGCGCGGCTTCCTCGCCGACCAGATCGGGGCGAGTCGCCAGCGTCTGGCCGAGCTTGATCGCGGCGGGGCCGATCGCCTGGAAAGCATCGGCATAGCGCGGCACCGCGGGCACCCGCGCGCCAAACCGCGCGACGCGAACCAACCGGCGGACGCTGGCGGGCGTTTTGGGGTCGCGTTCGATGCCCTTGAGCGCTCCGTGGCGCGCGAGGATCCGGCCCCATTTGAGCAGGCGCCAGAGATGGATAGCGGGGGCGGTCACCTACTTCCCCTCCCGTTTACGGGAGGGGCTAGGGGAGGGCGTGTTTCGATAATATCGAGTAGGCGACATGCCCTCCCCCGACCCCTCCCGCTTGCGGGAGGGGAGTTTATCTTCCGCCCCATCAAATCTTCCAGCCGCTATGGATCGCGACCAGTCCGCCGAGCATCGGTTCGACCTTGGTCTGGACGAAACCGGCCTCGCCGATCATTTCCTTGAACCGCTCCATGGTGGGAAAGCGGCGGATCGACTCGACCAGATAGCGATAGCTTTCGGCGTCGCCGGCGATCGCCTGGCCGACCTTGGGCACGACATGGTGCGAGTAAGCGTCATAGATATCGCCGAAACCCGGCCACAAGGTGGTCGAGAATTCGAGGCAGAAGAAGCGGCCGCCGCGCTTGAGCACGCGATGCGCCTCGCGCAGCGCCTTCGGAATGTCGGTGACGTTGCGGATGCCGAACGCGATCGTATAGGCGTCGAAGAAGCGGTCCGGCCATTGCAGCGTCTCGGCATTGGCCTCGCTCCACACCAGGCCGTCGATGCCGCGTTTGGCCGCGCGCTCGATCCCGACCTCGAGCATCGCCGGATTGATATCGGCGACGGTGATCGCGGCGCCCGATTTCTCCATGCGGAAGGCGATGTCGCCGGTGCCGCCGGCCATATCGAGGATCGCTTCGCCCGCCCGGGGTTTCACGCGGCGGACGAACACGTCTTTCCAGACGCGGTGCAGCCCGCCCGACATGGCGTCGTTCATCACGTCATATTTGCTGGCGACGCTGGCGAAGACGCCGCCGACGCGGCGGGTCTTTTCCTCGGGGCTGACATCTTCGTAGCCGAAGGAGACTTTATCGGTCATGCGCGGGGCTGTAGCGAGGCAATCAGGCGCCGTCATCCCCGCCCTTATCTTCGTCATTCCCGCTTTCATTGGAATGACGATATGAGGATCCGATGCCTGAACTTCCCGAAGTCGAAACCACCGTCCGCGGGCTGGAGCCCGTGCTCAAGGACCAGCGGCTGACACATGTCGTCACGCGGCGCGGCGATCTGCGCCGGCCGTTCCCGCCCGATCTTGCCCAGCGGATGACCGGGGCGACGGTGACGGGGCTGGAGCGCCGCGCCAAATATGGGCTGATCGAGACCGATCGCGGTGACACGATGATCTTCCATCTCGGCATGTCGGGGCGCTGGCGAGTCGATCCCAACGAATTGCTGCTGCACGATCATCTGGTGATCGATACCCAAGCGGGACGCCGCGTCGTGCTCAACGACCCGCGGCGATTCGGATCGGTCGACCTGGTGCCGACCGAGGGGATTGCGGACTTCCCTGCGTTCAAGGCGCTGGGCCCCGAGCCGCTCGGCCCGGACTTCACCGCGCTCTATCTCAAGGCCGCGCTCAAGACCCGGTTTGCCTCGATCAAGCAGATGCTGCTCGACCAGCGGATCGTGGCGGGCCTCGGCAATATCTATGTCTGCGAGGCGCTCTACGCCGCACGCATTTCTCCCAAGCGCGAAGCGGGACGGATCAGCCTCGCGCGGCTCGATCGGCTGGTGCACGAAATCCATGCGGTGCTGGAGTCGGCGATCGCGGCGGGTGGGTCGAGCCTGCGCGATTTCGCCCGGCCGGACGGCGAGCTCGGCTATTTCTCCAAGCAGTTCGCGGTTTATGGCCGCGAGGGCGAGCCATGCGGCTGCGGCGGGACGGTGCATCGTTATGTCGAGGGCGGGCGATCGACCTTCTGGTGTCCGGCCTGCCAGACTTAGGTCTGGGCGGCAGCGTGAACCACATCAACCCGGTTGACCGAATCTCGATCGATCGCTAAGGGCCACCGCTTCCGGGCACGGCTATACGTCTTGCCTGTCCCATTTTTTGCGAAATTCAGAGGACTTTCATGGCGAACACGCCGCAAGCGAAAAAGCGTATCCGTCGCAACGACCGTCGCGCGGAAATCAACGGCAACCGCGTCGGTCGCATCCGTACGTTCGTCAAGAAGGTCGAATCGGCGCTGGCCGCCGGCGACAAGGAAGCCGCCACCGTCGCGCTTGCCGCCGTGCAGCCCGAGCTGCAGCGTGGCGTCGCCAAGGGCGTGCTCCACAAGAACACCGCGAGCCGCAAATTCTCGCGCCTGACCAAGCGACTCGCTTCGCTGTAAGATACCCGATTTGGTAGCAGGGATGGCGCCCGCCGGTGTGAAATTCACCGGCGGGCTTTTTGCTGTCTGGTGCTCCCGCCATGCTGCTCCGCAGCGATAACCATACCCGATCTTCTAACGAATTCCCTAACCATGGGAAAACCTAGCGATTCGCAAATAGTTCACAGAAGCGTAATGTGAAATCTACCTAAATTCAGAGGCTTATTTAGAGAAGCCCGGATTTCTGCGGGTCAGAGCGAGTCAACTTTTTTATTTTAATATTTCTGTCATCGACGGGGTTGATCGATGGGCTTCGAGCTTCATAATCAGCCCTCGCAGCGCCCATCAGGTGCTCGCCGAATCATAGCAGTACTCGCGTTCAGGCGGATGGCAATTCCGGCTGGGGGGAGGCGTCTGCCTAAAGAATCGGGCCCGTCGCGGGGGCGTGGGCAGGCTTGGAAGGGGTTGTTGCGGGTGGCGGTTTCGTTAGCAAAGGACGGTGTTGTGCCCGGGGAAGTTCTCAATGCCTGGGCGAGAATCCGCAAGAATCTGAGGGAGTCGGCTGGCGCGCGGTTGTTCGAGCAATGGCTCAAGCCAATCGAGCTCGACGATAGCGACGACGAGACCACCGTGCGCCTGACGCTGCCGTCGGCGTTCACCGCCAATTGGGTCCGCAACCATTATCAGGACCGGCTGGTCCAGGAGTTCCGCGCCGCGATCCCGGCGATTCGCACCGTGTCGATCGAAGTACGCCAGGCGTCCGCGCCGGCAGTGTTGCGCATCGCCACCGACCAGCCGGCCGAATCGCCCGCCGCGCCCGTCGAAGCCGCCGAGCGTCCCACGCTCGATCCGCGCCTGACGTTCGACCGCTTCGTGGTCGACCCGTCGAACCGCGTCGCCTTCAACGCTGCCAGGGCATTGGCCGAACCGGGCGTGCCGCGGTTCAGCCCGTTATTCCTCCATTCGGGCACCGGGCTCGGCAAGACCCATCTGATGCACGCGATCGGCCATGCCTATCTGGCGGCGGTTCCCGAGGCGCGCGTGTTCCTGATGTCGGCCGAGCGGTTCATGTTCGAATTCGTCGCGGCGATCCGCGCCAATGATACGCATGCCTTCAAGACCCGGCTGCGCGGCGCCGATCTGCTGATGATCGACGATCTGCACTTCATCTCCGGCAAGAAGCCGACCCAGGACGAATTCTTCCACACGATCAACGAGCTGACCGCGGCGGGCAAGCGCCTGGTCATCACCGCCGACCGCCATCCGCAGGGACTCGACGATGTCGAGGCGCGGATCGTCTCGCGGCTGGCGATGGGCTTGGTTGCCGACATCAAGATGCCCGACGCGATTCTGCGCCGCGCATTGCTCGATCATCGCCTCGGCGAGCTGCCCGAGGTCAAGGTACCTGAGGACGTGCTCGAACTGCTCGCGCACAAGGTCACCGGCAGCCTGCGCGAAGTCGAAGGCGCGCTCAACCGGCTGGTCGCTTATGCCCAGTTGACCGGCGAGGAAATCAACCTGGAGTTCGCCCAGGCGACGCTCGGCGACGTGCTGCGCGGCGGCACCAAGCGGATCACGATCGACGAGATCCAGCGCGCAGTGTCGGCGCATTACGACCTCAAGCCGGTCGACCTCGTCTCAGCGCGGCGCGCCGTGGTCGTCGCCCGCCCGCGCCAGATCGCCATGTACCTCGCCAAGCGCCTGACCACGCGCTCGCTGCCCGAGATCGGGCGCAAGTTTGGCGGGCGCGACCATTCGACCGTGATCCATGCGGTGCGCCGCATCGAGGAACTGCGCGGCAGCGATCACGAGATCGACGGCGCGGTGCGCAGCCTGATCCGCCAGCTTGAGGGCTGAAGTCTAACTGCGATTCGATGCAGCCGTAATTAGTTGCGCCTCCCCGGCGAAGGCCGGGGTCCAGTCGCCATGAACCAGCAGCGACGGGACGCCGTCTCAACGACGCCGAAGCTGGGCCCCGGCCTTCGCCGGGGAGGCGTTTTTTGATGGCGTTGGATGAATTTCTAAAGCTTCAGCGCGGCTTGCCCAACCCCGCCACCGCGCGCTCGTGCAGCCGCGCGATCGCCGCGAGGTGAATGCCCGGCGCGGTCGCGAGCACGCCGAATGCCTCGGCGCGCGGGGTGTTGAAGCGCAGCTTGCGCCCGACTGCATCGCTGACCGCACAGCCCGCTTCGCGCGCGATCAGCACGGCGGCGGCGATGTCCCATTCATTGCCCCAGCGGATCGTCGCGAGCAGATCGGCCTGACCCGACGCAACCATCGCGATTCGCAGCGCAATCGAATTGGGTTTGGTGACCGCGACCAGATCGGCGTCGACGTCGGGCAGCGTGTCGGTTGGCGTGCGCGCGCCGATGAAGACCGCGCGTCCGCTATGCGTGATCGGTTCGCCGTTGAGCGTCGCGCCCTTGCCCGTTTCGGCACGCCAGACCTCGGCCAGGGCAGGGGCATCGAGCACCGCCGCCACCGGCTGCTCGCCGTCGACCAGCGCGATCGATACCGCCCACCCCTCGCGCCCGCGGATATAGTCGCGGGTGCCGTCGATCGGATCGACCACCCAGCAGCGGCGATGGTTGAGCCGCACCGCGTCGTCGACCGTCTCCTCCGACAGCCAGCCGGCATCGGGGGCGAGCGCGGTCAACCGCTCGCGGAGCAGATTGTTGACGTCGATATCGACCTGGCAGACCGGGTTGCCCGGCGCCTTTTCCCAGCGCGCGAAATCGGTCCGCCAGCGCGCCAGCGCATAGGCGCTCGCCTCTGCTGCGACCTCCGCGATGTCGTCGATCAGCTCAGCCACCCGCGACCGTCATTCCATCGATCCGGAGCGTGGGGACATTGGTCGCGTAGCGGAATTCGAGATCGTCGGCAGCAGTCAGCTGGAGGAACATGTCCTTCAGATTGCCGGCAATGGTGAATTCGTCGACCGGTGTGGTGAGCACCCCATCCTCGATCAGGAAACCCGCCGCGCCGCGGCTGTAATCGCCGGTGACGCCGTTGACGCCCTGGCCGATCAACTCGGTGACATAGACGCCGCGCTTCACTCCGGCGATCATATCGTCGCGGCTGGTCTTGCCCGCGGCGAGATAGGTGTTGGTGGTGCTGACGCCAGGCGCCCCGGCGCCGCCGCGCGCGGCATGACCGGTGGGCTCGAGCCCGAGCTGTCGTGCCGAGGCAGACTCGAGCAGCCAGGTGGTGAGGACGCCGTCGCGGATCAGGCTGGTCGCCGATACCGCGAGTCCCTCGCCATCGAACGGTCGCGAGCGCAGGCCATGCGGGCGGAGCGGATCGTCGACAATTTCGATCCCGCTCGCGAAGATTTGCTCGCCCAATTTGCCGAGCAGGAAGCTGGTGCCGCGCGCGATCGCCGCGCCGGAAATGGCGCCGGTCAGATGCCCGATCAGCGACGCGCCGACCCGCGGATCGAACAGTACCGGCATCGGGCCGCTCGTGACCTTGCCGGGGTTGAGCCGGGCGACCGCGCGTTCGCCCGCCTCACGGCCGATCGCCTCTGGCGAGGGGAGGTGCGCGCGGTGGCGCGCCGTGCGGTGTCCGTAATCGCGCTGCATCGCGCCACCGCTGCCCGCCAGCACGCTGGCCGAGACCGAGTGGCTGGTCGTGGCATAGGCGCCGGAGAAACCGTGGCTGGTGGCGAGCGCCCAGGCGACGCGCGCGGCCGAAGCCCCGCCGCCTTCGCTGTTGGTGACGCCGGGCACCGCGCGTGCCGCATCCTCGGCGGCGAGCGCGGTTTGCTTGAGCGTGGCGGGGGCGGGGTCGTCCGCATCCTGCAGGTCGAGATCGGGGATCGGCCCGGTCATCAGCCGATCCTCGGGCGCGAGACCGGCCCATTTGTCCTCGGGCGCCTCCCGCGCCATCGCCACCGCGCGCTCGACCAGCGCGTCCATCGCGGCCGACGACAGATCGGAGGTCGAGACCGAGGCTGAACGCTGGCCGACGAATACGCGCAGACCCAATTGCTCCTCTTCGGAACGGCCGACATCTTCGAGCTCGCCCAGCCGCACCGACACCTCGACACTGGCCGAGGCGCCGAGCATTGCGTCAGCGGCATCGGCGCCGGCTTTGCGCGCGCGTGTAACGATATCGAGAGCGCGGTCGCGCGCGGCGTCGGGAGTCAACATGACCGGCACTTAGGAAGCGCAGGCGCGCCGGTCAAAGGGCGTCGGCAAAACTGACCGAGATCGGGTGGCGGTAGTCGCTCAAAAACTCGTTTGTCCGACGACGAAGCAGGCGAGGAACACCAGCAGTCCGGCGAATCGGTTCGAGCGGAAGCGGCGGAGCGCGTTGGCGCCATCGGCGGGCTTGAGCGTCGCGACCTGCCAGGCGAAATGCAGCGCGGCCGGGGCGAGCGCGACGAGCACCAGCGGGTCGGGCCGCAATTCCCACAAGGCCAGCGCCCAGCAGGCGACCGCGAGGGCATAGAAAGTCCCGACGCCCGATCTGACCCGGCTACCCAGCGCGCGCGCCGAGGAGCGGACGCCTACAAGCGTATCGTCCTCGATATCCTGGAGCGCGTAGATCGTGTCATAGCCGATCACCCAGAAGATCGACCCCAGATAGAGCAAGGGTCCCGGCATCATCAGCGACCCGGCGATCTCGCTCCACCCGACCAACGCCGCCCAGGAAAAGACGATGCCCAGCCACGCCTGCGGCCACCAGGTGATCCGCTTCATGAACGGATAGGCCGCGACGGGCGCCAGGCTGACCAGCGCCACGATCGCGGCATAACGGTGCAGCTGGAGCAGCACGACCAGCCCGATCAGGCACAGGAACACCAGCCAGATCCACGCCGCCTTCAGCGACACCGCGCCCGAGGCGAGCGGGCGGCTCCGCGTGCGTTCGACCTGGCAATCGAGGTCGCGGTCGACAATATCGTTATAGACGCAGCCGGCGCCGCGCATGGCGATGGCGCCGAGCGCGATCCACAGAATCAGATCCCAGCGGTCGATCGCGCCATGCGCCAGCGCGATCGCCCAGGCGCCGGGCCAGAACAGCAATTGCCAGCCGATCGGCCGATCGAATCGCGCCAGCAAGGCGAATGCGCGCGGATAAGGTGGCAATCGCCCGACCAACCCGCGATATTGGGTGTCTGGGACGATCTCGGACTCGGGTTCGACAGTCATCACCTATTCACTAGCCGCGTGCGAATTGCCGCACCAGCGCCACGCCTTGCCCCAAGACGGACAATTTCTATTTCTAGGCGGAAGGGGTGGGGGAGTGTGTTTTTGGAGTTTGCGATGTCGACGATCATGCCCCGACTTCTGGCCTGCGCCGCGCTGACGCTGACCGTCGTTGCGGCGTCTGCCCAGGCTGGTCCCGAACCCGATCCGGCGCGTGCCGGCGCGGCCTGGGTGGGCACCTGGACTAATATGAACAACACGATGCACGTCCGCGCCGGCCGCTGCGGCGATGCGATGTGCGGCACCGTGATCTGGGCGGACGACAAGACCAAGGCGGACATCGCCTCGCGCGGCCGGACCTTGATCGGAACGCAAGTGTTCCGCGAATTTCGTCAGACCGGTCCCAATGAATGGAAGGGCAAGGTCTATGTGCCGGCGCTCGACCAGACGATTTCGGGGCGAATCGAACTGACCGATTCCGACAGCATCACCGCCAGCGGTTGTACCTTATTCGGTTTCGGCTGCCAGGTCCGGCACTGGAAACGGATACGCTAGGCGGGTTGGCGTGTTAGGGCCAGTTCATGGTCCATCTCTCCGTCGCCATTGCCCGGTTCGCAGAGACGCTGTTCTGGGGCATCGCCCAGGCGGCGGGGCTGGCGCTAGTCGGCGGCGCGTTCGGGATCGCGGCGCTGGTGGTCGGCTGGCGGATGATGCGGCGCAAGCCGAAGCCGTGACCGACGTTCCCCTCCCGCAAGCGGGAGGGGAGGTGACGCTGGCCCGACCGAGACGAACTCGCTAAGTCGCCAGCCATGGCAGCAACTCCCGCCTGGCCGCCGCGATCGACGCCGCGTCTGTTCATCGACGTCCCGCTGGCCGAAGGCGCCGATGTCCGCGTCGAGGGCGGGCAGGCGCATTATCTGCTGTCGGTGCTGCGGCTGAAGGCGGGCGATCCGGTAAAGTTGTTCGATGACGCTACCGGCGAATGGCTCGGCATCGCCAGCGCGATCGGCAAGCGCGACCTGATTCTGACCGTCTCGGCGCATCTGCGCGGCCGCGAGCCGGTCCCGGACCTGTGGCTGTGCGCGGCGCCGATCAAGAAAGGCCGGATCGACTGGGTCGCGGAAAAAGCCTGCGAGCTGGGCGTCGCGCGGCTGATGCCGGTGCTGACTCGCCGCACGATAATCGACCGACTCAACCTCGACCGCCTGCGCAGCCACATGATCGAGGCGGCGGAGCAATGCGACCGCACCGCGTTGCCGGAACTGTCCGAGGCGGTGAAGCTGGACGCCTTGCTCCGCGACTGGCCCGAGGATCGCGCGCTCTTCTTCGCCGACGAGATGGGCGGCGCGCCCGCCGCCGAGGCGATGGCGGCGCATCGCGGGCCGGCGGCGATCCTGATCGGACCCGAAGGCGGGTTCGACGACGCCGAACGCGAGGCGATCCGTGCGTTGCCCCAAGCGGTAGGAATCGGCCTCGGTCCGCGTATTCTTCGTGCCGAGACTGCGGCGGCAGCAGCGGTGACAATCTGGATGTCAGCGGCGGGCGATTGGCGGGGTTAACCGGGGCCTTTCGAACGACGGCTAGCGCAACCGTTTCGTCGTCGCTACATGCGCGCCATGACGACGAAGACCGTTACGGACACGAACGCAGCGGTCATCGAAGACCGTCAGCAGCTGATCGATTTTTTCGCCGGTGGGGAAAAGCCCGCCGAGCGTTGGCGGATCGGCACCGAGCATGAGAAATTTGTCTATCGCACCGTCGATCATCGCGCGCCGTCGTGGGACGAGCCCGGCGGCATCCGCGACCTACTCAATGGCCTGACCGAGTTCGGCTGGCGGCCGGTCGAGGAGAATGGCAAGATCATCGCGCTGACCGGCGCCGATGGATCGGTCAGCCTCGAGCCCGCCGGGCAATTCGAGCTGTCGGGCGCGCCGCTCGAAAATCTGCACGAGACTTGCGCCGAAACCGGCCGTCACTTGCAACAGGTCAAGACGATCGGCGACCGGCTCGGGCTCGGCTTCCTCGGCATGGGGATGTGGCCCGACAAGGCGCGGCAGGATCTGCCGATCATGCCCAAGGGCCGCTATGCGATCATGCTGCGCCACATGCCGCGGGTCGGCAGCCTGGGGCTCGACATGATGCTCCGGACCTGCACGATCCAGGTCAATCTGGACTATGCGTCCGAAGCCGACATGGTGAAGAAGTTCCGTGTCGGACTCGCGCTGCAGCCGCTGGCGACCGCTCTGTTCGCCAATTCGCCGTTCACCGAGAGCAAGCCGAACGGCATGCTGTCGTTCCGCAGCCATATCTGGTCGGACACCGATCCCGCGCGCACCGGCATGCTGCCGTTCGTGTTCGAGGACGGGTTCGGCTACGAGCGCTATGCCGATTACGCGCTCGATGTGCCGATGTACTTCGTCTATCGCGACGGCCAGTATCTCGACGCCGCGGGGCTAAGCTTCCGCGACTTCCTCGACGGCAAGCTCGACATCCTGCCGGGTGAGAAGCCGACGATCGAGGATTGGTCGGATCACCTCTCGACCGCTTTCCCCGAAGTGCGGCTCAAGACGTTCCTCGAAATGCGCGGCGCCGATGGCGGGCCTTGGGGGCGGATCTGCGCCTTGCCGGCATTCTGGGTCGGACTGCTCTACGATCAGGGCGCGCTCGACGCGGCATGGGATCTGGTGCGGCACTGGACCATGGCTGAGCGCGAGGAATTGCGGAATTCGGTGCCCGCGCTGGCGCTCGACGCGCCGTTGCCGGGTGGCGGCAAGCTTCGTGACATCGCTGGGGAAGTGCTCGACATCGCGCATGCCGGATTGACCGCGCGCGCGCGGACCGATGCCGGCGGGACCAACGAGACCGGGTTCCTCGATCCGCTGCGCGAAGTGGTGCGGTCGGGCAAGGTGCCCGCACAGGTCCTGCTCGACCGCTATAACGGTGAGTGGAACGGCGACATTTCGAAAATCTATGACGAGATGAGCTTCTGATGGCCGGACCGCGGTCGGTCGCCGCGGTCATCTGTCTTGTCGCGGTGATCACCGGGCTGGTGGTTGCGACCCTGGAAAACGGGCGGATGGCGATCACCGTCCGGGCGACCGAGCAACGCTCGCGATCGCTCTGGCGTCCGGCGATCCTGGTCTGGCGCGATTATGCCCGGCTTTGTCCGGACGGTCCCCATCTGCACCGTGCGCTGGCCGCGAGTGCGGTGGCGATGGCCGGCGCGATCGGGTTCATGCTGTGTCTGGCGTGACCGCTGCCGACTTGCCGCTGATCCATCGGAAAAAGCGCGGCACCAGGCCGTTGCGCTCCATCCACTGATAATATTCCTCGTACGCCGGATCGGCTCGCAGATGGCGCTCCTCGGTCCGCGCGCGCCAATAATAGATCCCGGCGACGATGGCCATGATCGCGGTCGATCGCACCGCGTCGAGCCAGCTGCCGGTGGTCAGCAGCGGTACGGTGGCGATCAGCCAGAACAGGTTCTTGGAGAGGTAGGCGGGGTGCCGCGAAAAGGCATAGGGCCCGTTGGTCAGGATGCCGCGATGCGTGAGGTTGGAGAAACGGATGCCGAACGTGACCGTAGCCCAGGCGTAGATCGCGGTCAGCAGCACCAGCAAGGTGCCGATGCCGACCAGCAGCACCGGATAATCCGCGAACCAGGTCGACCAGCCGGCCTCGCCATAGGTGCCGGGATGGTAATCGAGCGGGCCGTTATCGCCCATCAGGACGAAGGGAGGGTAGCAGATCAGCGCCGCCATCCAGCCTGCCGCATAGGGATTAGCGGTGCGGATGTGCGAATCGAGCGGGCGCAAGGCGAGCAGATAGCCCGCGGTGGCGAACGCCACGTCGACCAGGAACATGAAAGTGATCAGCCAATTGGCCAGCGCCACGGGACTGGCGAGCACCCGGCTGAAATCGCCGCGGACGAAATCGCCGAACCCCGGCGGGACGATTGCCAGCATGAAGGCGGTGAAGAACATCTTCACGCCCCAGCTCTTCAGGTGGTTCCAGATCGCTTCCTTGTCGATCGGTTCCTTGAGTCCCATCATCCAGGCGCCCAAGGCCCAGCAGCCGTCCTTGGGCTCGACCATGCGGCGGTCGAGCCACAATGTGTAGGGGATCGACAGCACGAACAGCGCCGGCGCCGCCCACATGAAGCACCACATCGAGAACTGGAAATTGCCTTCCCAATAGAAGCGTCCGACCGCGTAGAGGCAGGCGATCCCGGCCCAGGTCAGCCATAGCCCGGCGAGCTTGGTGATCGAGATGTCGAGCGTCTCGCGCCACGGTTTCGGATTGGCCCAGTCGATCCCGGTCGAGGGGTTACGGTGGACCTTGTCGACGAACACCGACCACAGCACCATCGGCAGTGCGGTCGCGGCGACGTTGATCAGGGCGGCATAGGGACCGTCCATCCCGAGCCAGCGCGCGATTGCTATCCAGGTGAATAGCCCAGCTAGCCCGGATATGCCGGTCCCGGTCGACACGGCGGACTTGGGGCGCGGATCGGCCTTGGCGGCCGTGCCCAATGCAGGGTCGTGATACATGCGCGCGGGGATACGCGCGGAATGGTAAGCAAGCCGTGAAGGATGTCGGACGCGAGCGCCGCTAAGGCGCACACATCATTTGTAAAGCAGGGCGCTTTCTCGGGCTTAGAGCATCGCGCGGAAGAGCGGGTACCGGTTTTCCGCAAAAAGCGATGCGACAGCTCTAAGTGACAGGTTTTGGCCAGGGTCCGTCCCAGCATTGCTCGGGATCGCGAGGCCGAACCATTGCCGGCTCGCTCGGCCTAATCCAGGCGGGTAGTCTCGAGAGAGACGCTACATAGTCGGTAGCGCCACCGGGTACGACGCCGAGATAGCTGCAAAGCGGGGCAGGCGACCCAGGAAAGAGGAGTGCGCGGCCAATCTCCGTGGCCGGCGTTGCCAGGCCAATCAGGAAAGCACCAAGCACGATCTGGCGGCCACGCCGCGCGGAAGGCTCCGCCGGCGTGCTGAACAGGTCGGCGATCAGCATCGAAAGGATCGCCAGCGCCGGTATGGAAACGCGCATCACGAAGTCGATCCCTCTGCCCACCTTCCCGAGCGGCGCGAACAACAGGATGAGCGCGACGATTACGAACGTCGTCCGGCCAAATCGATCGCTTCTCGTCGCGAGTTTGAGTCCGACCAGGAAGGGCACGATCTCGAGAAGTTCGATAAGGAGATATTGGAGAATCCTGGGCGCCTCGAAATGTCCGCCGACCGTATCGGCGGCGGACGTGAGGTACACTAGCGACGGCAGCGAGATCAGCACGCCGAGCACCGGTAGAACGAGTTGGCGGACACGCACTTCGTGCCGAACGACGACGGTGACCGCAGCGTGCGCGGCAAACGGCAACAGGCCCATAAAGGCTAGCGGCGACATCAATGCCGACAGAGGGACGACGCAGAACAGCAATGCCGCGGGTGCCTTGTCGTCGCGCCACAACAGATAACACAAGGCCCCGATCCAGCCCGCCAAAGCATGCTGCGGAACCCAGAATGCCTGGGTAATGTGGGACGAGAATTGGTAGACATTCCATTGCTCGATATGGCCGTGGGGCGGCTGGCCGGTGAGTAGCGCGCCGATAACGTCCATGCCGCTAAAGCCGAGGAAGACGCCCAGCGCGATCAGGCGCGCGCGCGTACCGGTGAATAGGGTCGAACCGAGCGCCAGCACGGCCGTCAGCAGCAAGCTGTTTTGCAGCAGCTCCGTCAGTTCGGCAGCCGCGAAGCCATAGGATTTGCCGATCCAGGCCGGGATCAAATACATGCCCAACGGCAGACGCAATATCTTCGGATCGGTGCCGTCATAGATAACCGGCCAGGGATAGTTGACGAGATCGCGCAGCACCGCGCCGCGCACCTGCCAATCCCTATTGGCGTAAAACAGTCGCCCTTCGCCGCCCAGGATATAGACGACCAGCGAAACGGCGAAGCAGATGCCCAAAAGCTTCCATGGCAATCTCGCGCTTCCCGCGTCCGTGTGCCGCGTCAGCGGCCAGAACGCGACGGGCAACAGGACCAACGCCGATACGACAGCTATCGGTGGTACAAGGCCGAGGAAATGCCAGAGCAGGACTTGGTCGACCAACAGGAACGAGACCAGCACACCTGCCAGCGTGGCAGGCCGGATTCCGCGCCCGATGGTCGCGAGATCATCGCGCGCATGAAGCGCCGCCCTGGTGGCAAAGGCCGAACGTCCTTCGTAATCCATACCGCTTAGTGCGAGGGTTTGGTGAATGATCGGTTAAGCTTGAACGCGGGTACTCGCCCAGCCCGATCAAAGCGCCTGACCCTTGCGCCTTGCCGATCGGCGCGCTAACCGGTGCGCCGCGCCGCCGATCGGACCTTCGTTGGATTTCCAGCGGGACGCCGGTTGGATCGTCAAGCGCCGGAAATCACTTTAGCGAGTGAATTCAACCGGATGCGGGTATAGCACAATGGTAGTGCAGCAGCCTTCCAAGCTGAATACACGGGTTCGATTCCCGTTACCCGCTCCAACTTTTCGCAGCGATGGCGCAGAAACTGGATCACGGATCAAGCGGAGGGTCGGCCGGCTTCAGCTCTTCTCCGCCGCTGCCCTAAGCCCATCCAGCGTCGCGGTCGGGGTGATCGCCTGGCTGTCGAGATGGCAATGCAGGATCGCCGGCTTGCCTGAAGCTAGCGCGCGCTCGAAGGCGGGCGCGAATTCCGCCGTGGTGGTGACCGTCTCGCCATGGCCGCCATAGGCACGCGCAAGTGCGGCGAAATCGGGATTGGTGAGGTTGGTCGCCGAGACGCGCCCGGGGAAGGTCTTTTCCTGGTGCATGCGGATCGTGCCGTAAATGCCGTTGTCGATCAGCACGACGATCAGCGGAATGCCATGATGCACCGCGGTGGCAAATTCCTGGCCGTTCATCAGGAAGTCGCCGTCGCCGGCGATGGTCAGCGCGATGCTGTCGGGCTTTTGCCGCTTGGCCATCACGCCCGCGGGCAGGCCGTATCCCATCGACCCGCTGGTCGGCGCGAGTTGGGTGCCGAAATCGCGGAAGCGGTAATAACGATGGATCCAGCTCGCGAAATTGCCCGCGCCGTTGCAGATCGTCGCGTCGGGCGGCAGCCGGTCGCGCAGCCACGCCATGACGTCGCCATATTGGAAATCGCCCGGCACCGGCGGCGGCGTGTCGGACCAGGCGAGGTAATCGGCGCGTGCCGCCTCACGGTTGGCGGACCAGGTCGGGCTCGCCTCGATACCGTCGAGCGCGGCGAAGAAGGCCGGCGGCGTGGCGTTGATCGCCAGCACCGGCTGGTAAACGCGGCCGAGTTCAAGCGGGTCGGGATGGATATGGACGAGCTGCTGCGCCGAGGCAGGGATCCCGAGCAATGTATAGGATTGCGAAGCGATTTCCGACATCCGTCCGCCGATCAGCAGGACCAGGTCGGCGGTCTTGATGCGCTCGATCAGCTTGGGATTGGGCGCGAGCCCGAGATCGCCGATGAAATGGTCGTCGGTCGCGGGGAAGAGCGGGGCGCGGCGGAATTGCGCGGCGACGGGCAAATCAAAGCGGTGTGCGAAGTCGATCATCGCGTCGCGCGCTTGCGGCGTCCAGCGCGAGCCGCCGACGATCGCGACGGGGTTTTTGGCTGTCGCGAGCAATTCGCCGAGCCGGTCGACATCGGCCGGCGCGGGCGCGGTTTCGACCGGATCGACGCGCGGGGCGTCGGCAACCTCGGCGACCTCATCGAGCATGTCTTCGGGCAACGCGATCACCACCGGACCCGGCCGTCCCTGCATCGAAACGCGGAAAGCGCGAGCGATGATTTCCGGAATGCGATCGGCGTCGTCGATCTCGACCACCCATTTCGCCAACGCGCCGAACGTGGCGCGATAATCGAGCTCCTGGAACGCCTCGCGATCCCGCATGCCGCGTTCGATCTGGCCGACGAACAGGATCATCGGAGTCGAATCCTGCATCGCGATGTGCAGGCCGGGCGACGCGTTGGTCGCGCCGGGGCCGCGCGTCACGAAGCAGATACCGGGGCGGCCGGTCAGCTTGCCATAAGCCTCGGCCATCATCGCCGCGCCACCCTCTGCGCGACAGGTGAGCAGGTCGATCCCACTCCCGATCAGCGCGTCGAGCACCGACAGATAGCTTTCGCCGGGTACGCAGGTGGCGCGATCGACGCCTTGCGCGATCAGCTGGTCGACGAGGATGCGCGCGGCGGTGCGTTTCGTCATGCGATGTGTACCGCCTTGGTGGTCAGATGCGCCATGATCCCCTCGGGACCATCCTCGGAGCCGAAGCCCGATTCCTTCATCCCGCCGAACGGCGCGTCGGGCCAGGTCATGCGAACCTGATTGGTCGCGACCATCCCCGCCTCCACCGTTTCGGCGAGCAGATTCTGGCGGCGACCGCTCTCGGTGAAGCAATAGGCTGCAAGGCCGAAGGGCAGGCGGTTGGCTTCGGCGATCGCGTCCTCGACCGTGCCGAACGGGCGGATCAAGGCAAGCGGCCCGAACGGCTCGTCGTTCATCGCCTTGGCTCCCAGCGGCACATCGGCGATCACCGTCGGCTGGAAGAAGAAGCCGCCGTCCTTTTCCTCGCGCTCGCCGCCGGCCAGCACACGCGCGCCGATCGAGCGCGCATCCTCGACCAGCGCTGAGATCGTGTCCGGGCGGCGCGGATTGGCGAGCGGACCCATCTGGTTGGCGGCGTCGAGGCCGCTGCCGATCTGCAGCTTCTTCGTGCGCTCGGCGAACCCCTGGACAAACTTCTCGTAGATGCCGTCCTGGACGTGGAAGCGGGTCGGCGCGACGCAAACCTGGCCGGCATTCCTGAACTTGTGCGTGACCAAGATATCGAGCGTCTTTTCGAGATCGCAATCGTCGAACACCAGCACCGGCGCGTGGCCGCCCAATTCCATCGTCATCCGCATGACGCTATCCGACGCCAGCTTCATCAGATGCTTACCGACCGGCACCGATCCGGTGAAACTCAGTTTGCGCGTGACCGGCGAAGCGAGCAGGTGGCGCGAGATCATGTCGGGCACGCCGAACACGATCTGCGCGACATTGCCGGGGAGCCCGGCATCCTGGAAGCAGCGCATGATCTCAACCGCCGAGCCTGGGGTTTCCTCGCTCGGCTTGAGGATGATCGAGCAGCCGGCCGCGACCGCGGGCGCGATTTTGCGGACGACGTTCAAGGCCGGGAAGTTCCAGGCGCAGAACGCCGCGACCGGACCGACCGGATGATGCAGCACCATCGAGCGCATGCCCGGCGTGCGCATCAGCACGCGGCCATAAACGCGCACCGCTTCGCCGGCGTGGAATTCGAGCATCGCAGCAGCGGCCATGACCTCGCCCTTGGCCTCGGCGACCGGCTTGCCTTCCTCCATCGTCGCGATGCGGGCGATCGCGTCGGCGCGTTCGCGGACCAAAGCGGCGGTCTTGTTAAGCACAGCGGCGCGTTGCTCGGGCGCAACCGCGCGCCACGCCTCGAACCCCTTCTGCGCCGCGGCAAGTGCGCGATCGAGGTCGGCGGTGGTGGCCAGCGGCAAGTCGGCCTGGCCCGCGCCGGTCGCCGGGTTGAGCACCGAATGCACGTCCCGGCCATCGCCGGTCAGCCACTCGCCGTCGATATAGAGGCCGAGCTTGGCGGAATAGGTCATAGGGACTCCTGAGGGCGGGGGATTTGCCGCCCATCTAAGGTTCCGATCCGTTCGGGGCAATCGTAACGCCGACGGTCAGCTATAGACGTCAGGCAACGGGGGTCGCATCGCCCTCGACGAGTTCGCGCCACAGCATCACCAATACCGCCATCGTCGCCGGCCCGACAAAAAGCCCGAGTAACCCCAGCGTCTCGACGCCGCCGAGGATACCGACCAACGCCCAGAAGAACGGCAGTTTGGTCGCGCTGCCGATCAAGACGGGGCGGACGAAATGGCCCGCGACGAATTCGGCGGCAAAGCCGATCACGACGACCGCGATCGCGGCACCGGGTGATCCTTGTCCGAGCAGCAGCAAGGCGGCGAGCCCGAACGCGACCGGCGCGCCAAACGGGATCATCGCGGCGATCGCGGTGACGGCGCCGAGCAGAATAGGATGCGGCACGCCGAGGAAGAAATAGACGACGGTCATGACCGCGCCGAAGCCAAGTCCGACCAGCACCAGCCCGTCGATCGTCCCGCGGACCGAGGCGAGAGCTTGTTGCCCGATCCGTTCGCCCTGCGGCCCGAGCAGCTTCGCGCTGGCGGTGCGGAACTGCACCGCCAAGGCATCACGGTCGCGGATCAGGAAAAAGAGCGCGATCAAGGTGAAGCCGAACACCACCGCGCGATGGACCAGCCCGAAGCCGAGCAACCGTGCTTGCGCGCCGAGCAGGCTGTGGCTCAGCACCTCGAAATGATGATGGGCCGCCGCCGGATCGGACAGATTGGTGCGCCACCAATCAGTCGCCTCGGCGCTGTACGGCAAATTGGCGAGCCAGCCGGGCGGCGGCACCCCGTATTGCTGCGCCTCCTTCACCCAGGTCGCGACATCGTGCGCCTCGCGTGCGGCCTGAGCGATGCCGATCGCGATCGGCGCCAGCACGATCAGGGCGAAACCCACGGTGAAAGCCGCGGCAACGAGATTGGGGCGCGGAAACTGGCGCTCGGCGCGCTGGACGAGCGGATCGACCGCGACGGCGATGACTACCGCCCAGATGAGAACGGGCAGGAATGCGTGGATGACCCACAGGCCGAGCAGCCCGAGCAGGAGGATCAAGACAAGGCGTGCCGTCGATTGGCGCTTCGGGGGTAATTGCGTGCCGGTCATTGGTCGGTGGCCTCCAGGCTGAAGCCGCGGGCGAAGCGGCGTTGCTCGACCCGCCCGGCGTCGAGCATCCCGGCCAGCGCCGCCAGCGCGGCGTCGAGATCGTGGCGCCGTCCGCACAGGAACATGTCGACCGCGGCGTAACCACGCTCCGGCCAGGAATGGATCGAGATGTGCGATTCGGCGAGCAACGCGACGCCGGTCACGCCCTGACCGGCGCCGAAGCCATGGACCTTGAGCTCGATCAGCGTCGCATCGGCGGCGGCGACGGCCGCGAGCAACGCCGCCTCGATCCGCGCTTCATCGTCGAGATGATCGCAGTCGAACAGGTCGGCAAGAAGGTGGGTCCCACTGAAGTCCACGCCGCTAGGGTCCGTACTCAATTATCGCGAGGTCGTGACGGAGCCGATTTTGGTGTCCGGCTAGGAGCAAGGAGGGAGCGATGCTGGTAGCATCGTGACCGACGCGCGACGACGTCCGGACGCCAAAATCGGCCCGCCGCTTCGCGGTTGCCCGGAGGAGCCCGCCGAGCATCGTCGCTTGCTTGCGCGTAGCTTCGGCTACGCGACTGCGCTGCGCTCCTTGTCGGCGGGCTCCTCTGGGCAATCACGATCCTCGCGATAATTGAGTACGGACCCTAATCCTACGCCAGCACCGAGCGATAGGAAATGGCGAGATGCGTCATCGCATCCTCCGCCGCGCGGATGCCGCGATATTGCGCTTCCTCGAACAGCGAGAGCCCGCTCAGGTCGGAATGCGCGAAGAACAACGGCGGGCGCGGCGCGGCGGCGGCCTCGCGGCGGCCGTCCCAGAAATAGCCCGGCACCGGGCGGATCATGGCATGGCCCCAGCGCCACACATCGATCCGCCGGATCGCGCCCTTGAGGTCGGGATTGGTGCGGAGCAGATCGTCGCGGACCATGTCCTGCCAATAGGTGAGTGGGCGTTCGAGCAAGTCGCGCCGCGCGTCGGCGGGTGCCATGTCGGACAGCGGCAGATACCAGCTCAGCACCGTCGCGCGCGGCACGCGGTCGAGCGATTGATGCGTGTCGACGACATAGCCGAGCGAGCGGCTGGTCCACGACACATTGTCCCAGGCGACCTCGAACCCCGGTCCGGCGGGCAGGCGGTCGACGGTGACCGCGGCGACCACCCAGGGCGCATAGTCGAACCCGCTGGCCGACGGCGCATCGGCGGTCAGGCGTGCGCTCACGAAGTGCGGAGTAGCGAGCACCACCGCATCGGCATCGACGCGGACGCCACGACCGCTCGCGACTTCGAGGGCATCGATTTGCGCGCCCTTGTCGGTGCGGGTGACGCGATGGATGATCCTGCCGCAATCGAGGTGATCCTTGAGCCGCGCCGCCATCCGCCCGACCAGATGGCCATTGCCCTCGGGCCAGGTCAGCATCGTGTCGGGATCGGCATTGGCGGCGAGCCCGCGGCGGCTGGCGAAATAATGGATCCCGGCCCAGGCCGAGACCTGGTCGGGCTCGGTGCCGTAATCGTCTCGGCAGGCATAGCGGACGTACACGCGCAGCACCGATGAGTGCCAGCCCTGCTGGTCGAGCCATTGGGCGAAGCTCAATTTGTCCAGCGCGAGCAGATCGGGATCGCGCGAACTCAGCTCCATCGGGATCGCGAAAGCGGGGCGTCCTTGGGCGTCGCGGCGCTCTTGATAGGCCTTCATCGCGGCGAAGAAGGCCTTGAGGTCATGGACGTCGGCCTCGCTCAGCCCCTTTTGCGGGACCAGTCCTTCCTGCCATTTGCCGAGATAGAGCAGGCGCTCCTCGGGGTCGGAGACGAGCTGATAGGGATCGTAGACCGGCTTGCCATCCTGCCAGCCGGTGATGATGCCGAGCTGTTCGAGCAAATGGATGACGCCCTTCGCCTCGGCATTGGGCAGCGGCAGATAGTGCGCGCCTAGCGGGTAAGCGGAGACAGTGTTGCGTCCGCTGCGCGCATTGCCGCCGGTACGATCCTCGAGTTCGAGCAGGCGAAAATCCTGCACGCCGGCGTCTGCCAGCGTCCATGCCGCCGCGAGCCCAGCGACGCCGCCGCCGACGATCGCGATCCTGGTCCGCACCGTCTCACTCGGCTCGGGGAATTTGCCGCTGCGTAAGCGATGCCCGCGGCGGAAATCGGCGCCGCTCAGCGTACCGGGGATCGTCTCGTCATGTGGGGCGAGCGCGATCGCACCCGCACCGAGCGCCGCGGCCCCGGCGATCGATCCTGCGATGACGGTGCGGCGTGTTGGCACCCTAGCCCTCGAACACCGACCATTCGGCGTCGAACTCGCGAACCAGCGCCTGGTTGTCGAGTCGATTCACCGGGGTCGGGCGTCGCGCCATGTCGGGCGGGAAGAAGAAAGCGAGCGTGTCGACCCGCGGCGTCAGGAACCGCAGCCCCGACGGCAAGGCGCCAAGTGCGCCAATCGGCCGGTTCGAGGCGAGGACGAAGCCCCATTCGCCGAAGCTTGGCACATAGACGTGATAGCCGCGCGTGGTCAGCCCGGCCGCCTCAAGCGTGGTCGCGACAGTCCAATAGGCCTTGGGCGCGACCAGCGGCGAGGTGCTCTGGACGCTGATCATCGCACCGGGATTGAGCGCTCGGGCGAGCTCGCGATAGAAACTGATCGTGTAGAGCTTGCCGATCGCGAAATTGGTCGGGTCGGGAAAGTCGACCAGCACCGCGTCGAACTTGCGCTGGTTGGCGCGCAGCCAGCTGAACGCATCGGCGGTGATGACATGGACCTTGGGCGACAGCAAAGACCCATGGTTGAGCGCGACGAGCATCGAGCTTTTGCGGAAGAGCGTTGTCATCGCCGGATCGAGATCGACCAGGGTGACCGACTGAACGCCGGGATATTTGAGGATCTCGCGCACCGCGAGCCCGTCGCCGCCGCCCAGCACGAGCACGTCGCGCGGGTTCGCCACCCGGCTCAGCACCGGATGCACCAGCGCCTCGTGATAGCGATATTCGTCGCGCGACGAGAATTGCAGATTGCCGTTGAGGAACAGCCGCAAGTCGTTGGCTCGCTTGGTGATGACGATGCGCTGGTAGGGTGTGGCGTCGGCATAGATGATCGGGTCGCCATAGGCCGCGACCTCGGCGGTGCGCTCGATCTTCTCCGACGCGACGAAGCCGGCGGCCAGCACGATCGCGACCAGGATCGCGACGAGCAATTCGATCGTCATCCGGCGCCGCTGCGGCAGCATCAGGATCACCGCGATCGCGACGCCGACATTGAACAGGCCGAACAGGAAACCGGTGCGGATCAGTCCGAGATGCGGGACGAGCAGCAGCGGGAACAGCAGCGAGGCGGCAAGCGCGCCGACATAATCGAAGGTCAGCACTTTCGAGACCAGGTCGCTGAACTCGAGCCGGTCCTTGAGGATGCGCATGAGGAGCGGGATTTCGAGCCCTACCAGGAAGCCGATCGCAAGCACCAGTCCATAGAGCGGCAAGCGGAAATCCTGGACGCGATCGAACAGCAGGAACAGCAATGCCGCCGAACAACCGCCGATCGCGGCGATCAGCACCTCGACCCGGACGAAGATCACGAGCTCGTTCTTGCGCACGTAACGCGAGCACCATGAGCCCATGCCCATGGCGAACAGATAGATGCCGATGATGATCGAGAACTGGGTGACGCTGTCGCCGAGCAGATAGCTCGCCAAGGTGCCGGCGAGCAGTTCGTAGATCAGCCCGCACGTCGCGACGACGAATGCCGACGCCAGCAGCAACGCGCCGGAGCGGGAAGGAATGGCGCGACCGCCCTGCTGCTCAGTCATGCAGCTCAGCCGTCATGCCGGACTTGTTCCGGCATCCAACGTGCAACAACGGCTGGATTCCCTTGTGGAGGCTTGGACCCCGGAACAAGTCCGGGTGACGACGAGCTTGGCACAATCGATTTCGACTCAAACTTGGCCGTTCACCCATGGATGGCGGCGGCGATGATCATCGCGACGGCGATCGCGATCGATCCGGTGAAGATCGCCAGCGCGACATTCTTCTCGCGGCAGATCTCGCCCCACATGTCGACCGGACTGATCTTGTCCCACAGCCAGAAGCCGCCGATGAAGATGACGAGGCCGATGCCGGTATAGAGCAGCGTCGAGACGAGAACGGGGATGGAGATCATGGTCCGATCCTTTCGTTATTTGTGGGTGGGGCCGTAGGAGCCGAACATCATCGGCCCGCGCGCGCCGCCAGTGGCAAAGGGCGAATAACCGTCGCGGACGGCGAACATCGACAGGAAGACGATGCCGAGACAGTAGAGCCCGTAGATCACGATGTGCCTCATCAGTCGTCGTCTCCCCCGCTGTCGTCGTCATCGCTGCCGCCGCTGCCGCTGACCGGCGCCATGCGGCGCTTTTCGAACCCGAAATGCTTGAACAATACGATCAACGGCCAGGCCCCGATCAACAGGAAGGCAAGCAGGAGATTGCCACCGAACACGCCGCCGCGCTTGATCGTGACCGTGACCGGGATGGTCTGGCCGCTATCCTGTCCGAACATGCTGCCGCCGGCGAAACCGGTCGGCATGGAGTAACTGCTGCTGCTCGAACCGCCGTTCCAGCGATGCGCGGAAAGCGTGACGACCAGATCGTATTTGCCGCCGGGGATGCTCGACAGGCTGACTTCGGGGCGCGGATCGCCCTCGGTCCACGATCCGTCGCTGTCGCTGCCCGAATAATGTTCGGCCAGGCCATAAGTATCGACGCTGTCCTGGGTCTTTTCGTCGGTCAGCGAATAATCCAGGTCGACCCAGGCATTGTCGATCGCGCCGGCATCGGCATCGACCACCACGCGCGACCGCGCCGAGGGGAGGTCGAGCCCGCGGATGACGACGGTCTTTTCGGGCCCGTCGAGCACCGCATCGGTGGTCGTCTGCCCGATCTGTTGCTCGCCGCCGGCGAAGGTCGAGATGACCATCAGGGTGAACAAGGCGACGATGCCGATGATCATCGCCTCGCCCAGCTGGCGCTTGTAGGGCGACGGCTCGTGCGGCGCGGGATGGCTGTATTCGCGGCGGCGCGCCGGAATGCCGAACGCCGTTTCCGCGACTCCCCAGTCGAGCAGATCGAGCCGGGTCCAGGTGCGCTCGGTCTGGTAGACTTCGCATGACAGCATCGTGCCGGGGCGGACGAAATCGGTTTCGTCGACCGTTTCCCCGACCGCGACTCGCCAATAGAATTCGCCGACGACGAAAGTGACGCGCACCGGATAGGTGTCGCCGAACCGCGAATAGCTCTGGTGATCGAGCTGCATCGAATTGCCCCAGCCCATCGTCGGCAGGCGGTCGAGCATGATGCCCAGGCTGAAGCGGCGGCCGTCATCGACCAGGAAGGCATAGCCTTCATAAGGGTTGAACAGCAGATATTCGGCCCAACCGATCTCCTCGTCGGTGCGCTCCATATAGCCGACGACTTCCCAGACCCGGCCATTGAGCGTGCCGCGCGTGCCGAGCGGGATTTGCGGCGTCTTGAGCGCCTCGTTGGCGCGCGCGATGACCTGGAGGTCGGGCCTGGTCGCGTCGAGCGTCGAGCCGCAATGTTCGCACAACACGCTGACCGTCAGACCCTGGGCGCGGACGTTGACGATGCCGCCGCAATTGGGACAGCTCAGCGGGCGGACGGTAGATGCCGGCGTGACCGGCGCTGTCGGCGGTGGCGCGGGTGCCGGCGGCGCGGCGTCGACCGGGAGCGCGTCGTCGCTCATGCGGCAGATGCCGGCATCGGCCAGCCCTCGAACGATCGCAAGCCGGTCGCGTTGAGGTCGGCGAGCGACATGTAGCGGCCGACATAGGCCTCCACCTCACCGCCCTGATCCTTCTGGATGCTCGCGCACTCGCCGTCGGGAGTCATCAGATCGATGCTGGTGGCGGTGAGCCCGAGCGGCGCGTTGAACGGTAGCTCGCCCTCGCTCGCGACGCAGGTGACCTGCTTGTTGTCGGTGACGGCATAATCGACCCCGCCGATCGTGATCAACGTATCGATTGCGATCGGCTGACCCGATTTGATGTGATCGACGACGACCGGCGCAAGCGCGTCGTCGTCGACCTGACGCAGCATCATATAGCGCCCCGAGGATTCGCCGACCCAGCCGGTTGAACCGTCGTCGAACAAAGCCAACCATTCGTTCCACGCGCCGTCGGCATAGCGCCAGCGAACGCGGCCGATCAGCTCGAACGTGTGCGTCCCATCGCGCCCGCGCACGCCCAATTGCAGCGGACTGACATCGTCGGGCACCTCGGCGATCTTGCCGATCGCCTGGAGATTGCCGCCGGTCCGCAGTACCGATGTGCGGCAATAGTCGCACACCTTCACCGGCAGGTCGTTCGACCTGAACCGGATCGGGGCGCCGCAATTGGGGCAATTGGCGTCGAGCACTGGCGCGCGTCAGATCTTGGCGAGCAAAGCGGTCTTCTTGGCGTCGAACTCCTCTTGCGTGATCGCGCCGGCGACCATCAATTTGTGCAGCTTCTCGATTTGTTCATAGGGATCGACCTCGGGCTGTGGTGCGGCCGCGGGGATGCTGGTCGCGCCGCCACTGCCGACGCCGCCGAGCCCCGCTGCCATTTGCTGCCCGATCGCCATCCCTGCCGCGGCACTCGCGCCGATCCCGGCGAGGCCGCCCGGATTGGCCGCCGCGGTCTGGATCGAGTCGGCCGCCTGGAACTTGGCATATTGGTCGAGATTGCCGAGCACCCGCATCGAGCTGCCCTTGTCGAGATATTCCTGGACATTCTCGGGCAACGACACGCTCTCGACGAAGAAGGTGCGGCACGACAGGCCCCATTCCTTGAACCCGGCTTCGACCGCGCCCTTCAGCTTTTCCGACATCGCCTGCTGGTTGGCGGCAAGGTCGATGAACGCGATCTCGCCGCCGCCCAAAGCCGTTGCGATCGCAGTGTTGATCACCGCGCGCAATTGCTGGTCGAGATCGGTGACGGTCAGGCGATCCAGCGACCCCATCATCTTGACCGCGAAGGTCGCGACATCGTCGATGCGGAACGAATAGCTGCCGAACGCGCGGATGCGCAACGGACCGAATTCCTTGTCGCGCACCGTGATCGGCTGCGGCGTGCCCCATTTGAGCCCGGTCTGCTCGCGCTGGGTGAAGAAATAGACATCGGCCTTGAACGGGGACTTGAAGCCCTTGTCCCAATTCATGATCGCCGTCAGCAGCGGCAGGTTCTGCGTGACCAGCGTGTGCTGGCCCGGCCCGAACGCGTCGGCCAATCTGCCCTCGTTATGGAACATCGCGACCTGGCCCTCGCGCACGGTCAGCTGGCCGCCATTCTGGATCTCGCGATCCTGCATCGGATAGCGGATCGCCAGCACGCCCGGCTCGTCGACCCAGTCGATGACATCGACCAGCTGCTTCTTCAGGAAATCACCCAGACCCATCACGCATCCTCCAAAGATGCCCCCAATCTATCAGGCTTTGGCGGCTTCGCGAGAGCCGAATTTTTTGGCGAACCCGGAGCGGCGGGCACGGAGCGCCGCCTCCGCCGGCGTCAACCGGCAGAGCGCGGCACCGATCGTCGAGTAGCCGGCGGCCGAATACTCGGCCGCGCGCCGCGATCAGAGCTTGGCGAGCTTGGCGGCCAGATCGTTGCGCTCGCCCTGGAGCTTGGTCGCCTCGGCGGTGGCGGTCTTGTCGTCGACCATAGTCTCGTCGATCAACATCGTCCCGTCGGCGCCGGCCGCGTTGATCAGCGTCAAATCGAGGTGGAGATCGGCGCGGTGGGCGAAGCTGTCCTGCGGCTTCCAGTCGCCGAACATGTTCGGCTCCAGGGTCAGCGATTGCGATTCGCCCGGTTCCAGGCCGCCCGGGAACTCGTAATTGAAGTCCGAAGAAATCCACGGCACGGCACGGCCGGGTGAGGTCAATATGCCCTTCACATAGATCGTCTTGATCGGGCGTTTCGATCCGTTGGTGATATGCAGCATGATCTGCGGCCGATCGATGTCGATAGCGCCCTTGTCGACGCGATATTGCGCATTGTCGATCTTCACGCCCTGGAACACGTCGGCGACCTTGGCACGCGCCGCCTGATAGCGTTGCGCGCTCGCCGCGTCGTCGGCGATCTTCTGATCGAGCAGCTTGATCCGGGTCTGATAGCCGAGCTTGATGATCTGGTCCGCGGTCAGTCCGTTGATCTTGTCCTTGGCGCCGAGAAAGACCGGCGCGGTCGGCTCGGCCTGCGACCAGATGCCTGTCTCGGGCTCGGGGGTGTTGAAAGTGATCGCGATCAGCGAATCCTTGAGCGCGGCCTGCTTGTCGGCGGACATGTCCTTGACCATCGCTTCGATGCTCTTGCTGTACGCATCCGGGCTCGACGTATTCACTCGCTGTCCGCAGCCAGCAACCAGCATCGTCGCGAGCAGCATCAATCCAACCTTCTTCATCCGATTTTCCCCCATATATCAGTATAGATGAGGACCTCGTCGAGCGTTGGCCAGAACACAACCCGATCCATCCGAAATGGAGCAAGTAGTCCAACCGGCCTCGGATCTGAGCCCTTCGAGGCCCCGCCGAGTTGAGGCTAAGCCGTTGTTTCGTCTATGGGCCGGACGCGGGGTCACGGAGAAGGTAATGCGTACAGCACGGTTGATCGCAGCGGCCGCGCTGTCCCTCGTCGGCGCGTGCACTTCCCCGCTGAGCCGGCAAGGTGCGCTACCGCCCGCGGGAGCGCGGCTGACAGATGCCAGCTATACATTCGCGCCAGCGCCGGGGGATGCCGGCAGCACTGTGATGGAGGCGTCCGAGCTGGTGCGCGCGGCTCTGGCCGGCAAAGGATACCGCGAAAGTCCGAACGGTCGTTATCGGCTCGAGATCGGTCTCGCGAGCGCGCCGCCCGATGTCGAGGTCCAGCGGCCAGAAAGTAGCGCGGAAAGCGTGAAGGGCACGATGCACCCCATCGTCTTCTGCCGGCCGCAACGCTATGTCTTGACGGTCGGAATGATCGACCGGACCAATGGCGCGTTATTGTTCCGAAACGCCGCGGCGGCGCGTCACTGCGGCGGCTCGCCGGCGAAGATATTACCCGAACTCGTGCGGACCGCCGTCAACGGATGAGGGACATCACGCTCTAAGCGCCGGGATCGTGAAAATGAAGCGCGATCCATGGGGTGACACCGCCTCGTATCGCACGCTGCCGCCATGGCGTTCGGCAACGGTCCGGACATAAGCGAGGCCGAGACCGACGCTGAGACCCGGCCCGGTCGCCGCCAGCGGGCCGAACCGGCTGGTCAGATCCGTCAACCGCTCCTCCGATATGCCCGGACCCTGGTCCTCGATCCAAAGCTCGAACAGCGATGCGCCTGTGGTTTCCACGAGGTCGATCCCGCATCTGATCTTCGCGCCGGGAGGGCTGAACCTGACGGCGTTGTCGAGCAGGTTCAGCAAGGCGCGGGTGAGGGCGTGGCGCTCTCCTGCCACGTAGCAGGGATCGGCTGGTGGCGCGACGATCCAGACGCTTTTCTTCGACGCCAGCGGCCATAATGCGTCGCTTGCCTCCGCGAGGCAGTCATGAAGGTCGGTTTCTTCCGGGGTGAAGGGCGTCTCGCGCAGCCGGGCAAGCTGCACGAAATTCTCGGCAAGGTTGAGAGTACGCCTGGCATGATAAGCGATCTTGTCTGCCGCATCCGCGCCGATGCCCTTTTTTTCCGATCCCTCCAGCAATGTGAGGATCGACGCTTGCGGCGAGCGCATATCGTGGCTCAGGAATTCGAGTGCTTGCTCGCGATCCCGCTCGACCGCCCTGATACCCGTGATTTCCGCCAGCAAGTGAATCCAGCCGCGTCGTGCGCCGTCGGCACCGGTAAGCGGCGTGCGGCGGTGCGAGAAATGTCGTCCATCCGCCGATATCAGATCGTTGGTAGCGGGCAGGCCGTACAGCGCATCGCGAACGCTGGCATTCTGCGAGAGAAGCGCCTCCGCGTGCCGATTGGCGACCAGGACATCGCCCTCCATCGTGGTGACGATCAGAGGATCGGCAACTCCCTCCACAGTGTCCGCAACGAGCCTTTTCAGGTCGCGAAGCGCAGTGATCGAGCCGCTCAACGCGAGTGCGTTGCGTCCCGGATGGTCCAGCCGGTCTATCGTCGGCGCCACCCAGCCGCCGAGGTCGTCCGACAATTGGGACAATTCGCGAGCGACCGCCTTGTCGATCGTGTGCAATCGCCGCCACCCCCATAACGGATACACGAACAGCACGCCGACCAGGCCCGTCGCGGGCGGGATCCACAGGCCCGCGATGGCGACCAGCAGGACCGGCACGGCAGCGACGAGCCCGAACATCACGAGCGATGCCACCAATGCTGCAGAGGGTCGCAGGCGCCAGAACAGGAGCAATAGGATGAAAGCGGGCAACGCTCCGATCGCGAGACGCAGTGGAAGCGGCGCCTCCCGCACGAACCGGTCGGCCAGCATCGCGTTCAGCAGGTTCGCCTGGATCTCGATCCCTGCCAGCGTACCGGCCCCGGCGACGTCATGACGGTCCCCAAGGCCCCCAGCGGTCGCGCCGACGAGCACGATGCGATCGCGGATAAAGGCTGGCGGAAGCCGACCCGCGAGTACATCGCTGAAGGACACGGTGCGGTAGGCGCCCGCTTCGCGGTACGGCACCAGCACCGACATGTCGCCTCGCCGGACGCTGCGCCGCCATGCCGGTGACGACCGTCCGTACGCCAGCCGGAACGTCTGTTCGGCCAGATGCGGCCAGGCGCGCGATCCGTCGTTCACCTGGAGCAATGCAGCTCGCGCCTTGCCGTCCGCCTCATGAGGGAGCGCCACATGCCCGAGCGCCGCCGCCGCATGAGCGATCGGCGGGATGGGAAGCACCGTGTCGAACGGACGACCATTCGCACCCGGCGCCTCGAAAAGAATGGGCAGCGTGACCTTCTTCGCATCGCTGAAGGCCGCGGCAAGCGCCGCATCTTCTTTTGGCGCGCGTGCGGGCTCGGTGAAGAGCACGTCATAAGCGATTGCCGCCGGTCGAGCCGCCGAGATGGCCTGGATCGCCTTTGCATGAACGGTTCTCGGCCAAGGCCAATGCCCGAGCGCCGCGAGGCTCGCATCGTCGATCGTGACCAGAAGAATCCGCTCCGAGGCGGGCGGCGCGCGCAATTGCACGATCTGATCATAGATCGCGTCATCCGCCTTGGACGTGGCTCCGATCAGGGTAAGGCCGAGCGTGAGGCCCAGCACCAGCAAGGCGACGGCGCACCATTCGACTAACAGCCGCCGGAACACCTCGTCAGCCTCGCGGCGATCGAGAAGGATCGGTGACCGTGAGCTTTTCCGGTTCCGTCCAGGACTCGGTGAGTTCGCCGTCTTCGAGCTGGGCGAGGCCAACCCGCCAGTAATAGACGCCCGCCTTCAGCCGCCGCAGCGTGAGCGCATCGCGTGCGAGCGCCACCTCGTCGACGACGAGTGCGCCCTGCGGCGTATCCCGCCTGAGCTGAAAGCGGTATCGGCGCACGCCGGCGCCGGCCCCGGCCCAGCGGAACCGATAGCCGTCGTCCTGGGGTTCCACGCTGCCGCGTATCGAGGCGAGCCGACGCTGGAAGCTGTAGGATTGCGCCATTCCTTCGAGGCCGCTCGGGGCGATCGCGGAAACGCGGACGAAGAGGTTGCCGTTGGGTATGTCCGCCAGCGCGAACGCGCCATCGTTGGAGAATTGCTCGGCAATGTTGTCGATGAAGCCCGCGTCGGAGGCGATCACGGCCCTGTAGCGTAGTGATCCTTCCAGCTTGCGCACCCGGAACTCGACTGCGTCCTTCGTCTGCAATGCCGGCGGCGCCGCGAGGTCGGGAGCGGCGAGCAATTTTTCAACGCGAGATCCGCCCTCGCGATCGAGTGTGGCGCCGAAACTGCGTTCCAGCCTCAGTCCCGTCTCGCTCTCCGGAGGGGAAAACGTCACCGTCCCCGCCAAGACTTCGGTAGCTGCCGCGCGGCGTTCGTCCTCGAAGGAGACGCGAAACTCCGTTCCCCGGACCGCGGTCATACTGATCGGCGTATGAATTTGGTATCTGCCGGACGGTTGCTCCAGCGGCGTGACCTTGGTCTCGAGCCGGCCCTGTTGGACGTCGATGCGATAGTCGATCGCCCCGGTCAGCAGGATTCGTCGCAGTTCCCGAACAAGCACGCGGCTTTGCGACGGGATCACCACTTTTGAGCGGTCCGCCAGCATGAGCGTCGCGAAGCTGTTGCCCGCGGTGATGATTTCGGCACCTTCGCCGATGGCAATGCCAACGGAGGGCGCTATCGTCCGGCCGCTCATCGACAGACTCACGGTGCCACGGTAGCCGGCCAGCCGTGCCGGCTCGACTTTGAAGCGCAGCCAGGTTCGTGGGATACGCAGCTTGCGGCCCACGGGCAGTCGCTTCGGATCGCGGATCGCCGCCAGCCGGAGCAGCGCCTCCCAGCGGCGCTCCGGCACGAGAAAGCTCTGGCTCAGCCCGTAGAGCGTGTCACCTCGCCGGATGACATACCAGATATCGTCATTCTGCGGTTGGGCGGGCGCGATGGCGGCGGCGTGCGCGGCGACCGCGAGTAAGATGCTCAATTTTCTGCCCCGAAACGCTCCAAGCGATAACCATAGCCAGATATGGCCACGATTCGGTAGCCGTTCTCTGGGGTTAGCTTGAGCTTCGTTCGTATCCGGGAGACGTGCATGTCGAGCGTTCGCGTCGAGAGGTCGGCGGCGCTCTGCCAGATCGTCTCCAGCAGATAGCTCCTCGACAGTGCGCGGTGCATGTTCTCGAAAAGGACCAGCGCGAGCTGGAACTCCTTCGCGCTCAGCGCGACTTCCTCGTCGCCGATGCTCACCCGTTCTGTCAGGCGGTCGAAGGCATAGATTCCGAATTGCAGAACGCGGTTTTGCGCGGCCGCGGGCATCGCGCGGCGAAGCACCGCCTGTACCCGCGCCACGATGACCGTGCCGGTTTCCGGTTTCACGACATAGTCGTCTGCTCCGGCATGAAGCGCCGCGGCGACATCGTCCTTGTCCGACCGGCTCGTGAGCATGATGATCGCCGTTGCGCGCGAAACCGCATCGCGGATCGATCGCAGCAGTTCGATCCCGGAGCTGTCGGGCAGATTCCAGTCGAGCAGGATCAGGTCGAAAGTCTGCCTTCGCAATGCGGCGAGAAGAGAGGCGCCGTTGCGAAACCCCGTGCACGAATGCCCCGCGCCGGCGAGTGCTGCCGAAGCATATTCGATCACGCTTTCATCGTCGTCGACTACCGCGATTCGCATGCCAGGCCCTTGCGCGAACTCAATAGGGCTCAGCCATAAGCGCCCCTGCCATCCGCCTGAAATCGGACAAGCCATTGTCGTATTGCCCTGCACGGAACGCTCCGAGCGATGGCGTCACGCTTGGCGGCCGGTGGTTCACTCTCCTGGAAGGGGTGCTGTTCCGCGACATGCGCCGCTGCTAGCAACGGGGCCGAAGTGCGACAATCGCGGGCTTGTAAACAGTTGTAACGCCCAGGCGAGTTTCCGCTACGTCTTGGGGGCTTTGATCCATTCGCAAAGCTGCCGTGGCGAGATTCACTGGCATCGTGATTTGCGCCCCAACGCGTCAACAGTATTTGGTCAAGTCCGACTGGCCCGAAGGGGCAGGCATCGATCCATGTCGCGGCCCCTCGAACAAGGCGTGTATGCACGCCTTCAATCGCGCCGCTCCAAATGGCTTGGCAAGAAAGAGCGCCCCAGGAGGCAGCCGCTCCGCTGCGAAAGACCTGTTACCGGAAACGACCAGAATGCGCGTTAGCGGCCACCGTTCGTGAATTTCCCAGGCGAGACCCACGCCATGGCGTTCGCCCGGCATCTCGACGTCGGTGACCAATAACGAAAGGGGTCGGGTCATCGCCTCGATGATCGAGAGGGCTTCGGTCACGCTGGCCGCGTCTCTCGCCTCGAATCCCAACTCCTCGACCGCCTCACGCGTCTGAATCCGGAGAAGCGGCATGTCCTCGACGATCGCGGCGATCGGAGTGTCGGGCGAACGGCTCGTGAGCATCGGCGGCCTTTCCAACCGTACATCGCCGCGCAACGAAGGTCCGAACCCGGAGGAGCGCACCGCCACCCCGATAGTTCGATCCGTGCCAGGCAAGTACTTATCAACAGAGCTGGAAAGCGGCCTACAACGACGCGGTCGTCATGTTACCCCCGCGTTACAACTGTTTACTGGGCGCGGGAGTGTTCGTGTCTGGCGGCGTTGCTCGATCGCGTATCGTTACTTTGGGTCTGCTTGCCCGCGAGACCGGTCGGACCGGCAATGGGTCCATCGACAAACCCGTGGCAGCGATCCCTACACTCCAAGACGACGCTGCCGGATGTGGTTGAATTGGGAAATGGTGGACAGGGCTGGATTCGAACCAGCGTACGCTTGCACGGGCAGATTTACAGTCTGCTGCCTTTAACCACTCGGCCACCTGTCCCCAGGTCTTCGCCCTTCGAGGAAGGGCGGTCGCTTCGAAAAGCGAGGGCGCCCCATGCCCAAGGCGGGCGGTCATGTCAACGCGGTTGGGGCACGTTTTCGGCGTTGCCCAAACCAGGCGTACGATATGTGTGGCACACCCTTGCGCGGGTCGCGCGGCGGCAATAGCGTGCGCGCCATAACAATCCCCGGGGAGCATAATCGTTCATGCGCAAGATGATCGCCGCCTTTGCCGCGGCTGCCGCCGTCGCCATTCCCGCGTCGCTGCATTCCAACGACCTGTCGATGGTCAACCGGATCATGGATGAGGGCTTCAACCGCTCTCAGGTGATGACCACCGCCGAATATCTCTCCGACCAGATCGGCCCGCGGCTGACCAATTCGCCCAATATGCGCAAAGCGGAAGCGTGGACCTCGTCCAAGTTCAGCGAATGGGGGTTGACCAACGTCCATAAGGAAGGGTTCGAGTTCGGCCGCGGCTGGTGGATCGAAAGCTCGTCGGTGCGGATGACCAGCCCGCGCCCGATCCAACTGACCGCGATCCCGATCGCCTGGACGCCCTCGACCAATGGTGTGGTGTCGGGCGAGGTGATCGTCGCGCCGATCGCGACCCCGGCCGACTTCGCCAAGTGGAAAGGCAAGCTCAAGGGCAAGATCGTGCTGGTGACCAAGCCCGATGACGGCTCGGAACCGGGCGATGCGCCGTTCAAGCGCTACACCGCGGACGATCTCGCCAAGCTCGATCAGTTCGTCCAGCCCAAATACGATCCTGCCGCCGCCGATCGTGGCATGAAGCGGCTGGAATTCGCCAAGAAGCTTGACGCCTTTCTGCAAGAGGAAGGCGCGGTCGCTTATGCCACCAAGTCACGGCTCGACGGCAAATTGGTCCATGGCGAAGGCTATCTGTTCGGCGCCGGCGATACCGTAAAGACTCCGGGCGTCGAGATCGCGGCGGAGGATTATCGCCGCCTCGTTCGGCTCTCGATCGTCGGCGCGGCGCCGACTGTGTCGATCAACAACGACGTCCGCTTCGACGACAGCGACGTCAATGCCTATGACATCATCGCCGACATCCCCGGCAGCGCCAAGGACGGCAGCTATGTGATGGCCGGCGCGCATCTCGATTCCTGGGTGGCGGGCGACGGCGCCGCCGATAACGGCGCTGGCAGCGCGATGATCATGGAAGCCGCGCGCATCCTGTCGACCTTGAAGGTCAAGCCGAAGCGGACGATCCGCTTCGCGCTCTGGGCAGGTGAGGAGCAGGGGCTGCTCGGCAGCCTGGCCTATGTCGAGAACCATTTCGCGACCCGCGGCAGCGGCAGCGATCCCAAGCTGACCGGCCTGGCGCGTTATCAGGGCTGGGCCAATCGCTGGCCGATCGCGACCAAGGCCGACTGGTCGAAAATGGCCGCCTATTTCAATATCGACAACGGTTCAGGCAAATTGCGCGGCATCTACGCCGAGAACAATCCGGCGGTAGTGCCGATCTTCAAGCAATGGCTGGAGCCGTTCAATGCGATGGGTGCATCATCGGTGGTGATCCGCAAGACCGGCGGCACCGACCATGTCTTCATGCAAGCGGTTGGGTTGCCCGGTTTCCAGTTCATCCAGGATCCGCTCGATTATGGCAGCCGCATCCACCACACCTCGATCGACACTTATGATCACCTGAAGGGTGACGACATGCGTCAGGCGGCGGTTGTGCTGGCGGCGTTCCTGTGGAATGCGGCGAACGGCGACGCGCTACCGCGTCCGCCGCTGCCGACCCAACCGACGAAAAGCGATCCATTTGCTTATCCTGACGAATAATTCTCGACCGTCATCCCAGCGAAAGCTGGGATCTCTAGCGATGGCGCAACGGCCTGAGACCCCAGCTTTCGCTGGGGTGACGGCGTAGTCGTGGCGCGTAGAGGTCACCGTCCGAGCCAGGCGCCCGCGTCGCGGCCCCGTTTCTGGGGACGCCATGCGGTGCTGGCGGCGCTCGCCAATCCCGAGCGGACGGTCAGGAAGATGTGGGCGACGCGCGAGGCGCTGGCCGGGCTCGACATCCCGCCTGTGATCCCGATTACCTATGCCGATGTCGCCGATCTCGGCCGGCTGGTACCGGGCGACGCGCCGCATCAGGGGCTGGTGATCGAGGTCGAGCCGCTCGAGGATATCTGGCTTGGCGACCTGCTCGAGCAGGGCCAGGGAGAGGATGATCGCCGCCCGCTGGTGGTGCTCGATCAGGTCACCGATCCGCACAATGTCGGCGCGATCCTGCGCTCGGCCGCGGCGTTCGACGCGCTCGGCATCGTCACCCAGGATCGCCATTCTCCGCCCGAATCGGGCGCCGTGGCGCGGACCGCGTCGGGCGCGCTCGAGATCGTACCCTGGGTCCGCGTGGTGAATCTGTCGCGCGCGCTGGGAGAGATCGCCGAGGCCGGTTTCTGGCGCGTCGGCCTGGCGGGGGAAGCGACCGAAACGCTTGGCAACGTGATCGGCGCGGCGCGGATCGCTTTGGTGCTGGGGGCGGAAGGCGAGGGCATGCGGCACAACACAATGCAGCATTGCGATCAGCTTGCGCGCCTGCCGATATCTCCTAGAATTGAAAGCTTGAACGTATCCAATGCCGCCGCGATCGCGCTCTACGCGGTGGCCGCGCGCGACTGATGGGGGAATCGGAAATGACGGCACGGATGACGCGTCTCGCGCTGGTGTTGCTTGTTCCTCTGATGTTGGTCGGCTGCCTGCTTGCACCGGGCAAGTTCACCTCGACGCTGACGATCAATGCCGACCGCACCTTCACCTATAGCTACCAGGGCGAGGTCTATGCCTTCGACCTCAACGAGGCGATGAAGGACATGCCGTCGGGCGGTGACGACGACACCAAGAAGACCGACGGCGTCTCGTTGCAGCAGATCGGCTTCGACAAAAGCGGCCAGAAGAGCGGCAAGGGCGACAAGAATGGCAAGAGCGGCGCGAAGGACGATGTCAAGTCCCAGGCCGCGGCGGACGCCAAGAACCGCGAAATGGCCGCGACCTTGTCCAAGGAAGCCGGGTTCCGCAAGGTCACCTATGTCGGCGATAACAAGTTTGTGATCGACTATCAGATCAGCGGGAAGCTCGATCACACCTATCTGTTCCCCTACAACATCGATGCCGGGATCATCATCCCGTTCGTCGCGGTCGAAATCCGCGCCAACGGCACCGCGCGCGTCAAGGCACCGGGCTTCGCCAACGATTCGAAGGATTCGGCGGGCATGCCCGGATCGGATACGAGCAAGGCCTCGGCCAAGCTCGACGGCACCTTCATCCTCGACACCGACGCCGAGATCGTCAGCCAGAATAACGAGGAGGGTGCGAAGACCGTCAACGGCCGCAAGACCGTGACGTGGAAAGCGACCCCGCTATCGACCACTGCGCCGATGGCGGTGGTGCGGTTTGCAGGGGCCGCGAAGTAGGCGGCTGGCCGCGCTACCCATATTTCGTCATCCCGGCCTTGTGCCGGGATCCACTGGGAGGCGAGCGCGGAACTCGAGGTTCCACTTCCTCAGTCTGGGGCGCGGTGGATGCCGGGACGAGCCCGGCATGACGATCGAGAGCAAGGAGAACCTAGTCCTCCTCGGCGATCCGCACCTTCAACCCGTCGAGGTGATCGCCAAACTCGATCTGGCACGACAGGCGGCTATTCTCGTCGCGGTCGGCGGAGGAATCGAGCAGGTCGTTCTCGTCCTCGCTCATCGGTTTCAGTTTGGCCGCAAATTCCGGGTCGACATGGACGTGGCAGGTAGCGCAGCTGCAGCAGCCGCCGCACAGCGCCAAAACCTCGTCGATCCCGGCGTCGCGGATCACTTCCATCACCGAAAGCCCGGACTCGCCCGTGATTTCCTGTTCTTCCCCGTCGCGCGTCACGACGATAAGCTTGGGCATGTCTTTCCTCCGTCCGGTTGCAGGGGCCCATGCCGTGCCCGGGCGCATCGATCAAGGTTTCGTACAAGGTTTCATATGGTCCAGACTGCCCAGTCGTTAAAGGCCGCGCTCGACACGCTCGCCGCGATCGAACCCGCTTTCGCCGTCGCGCTGCAGCGGGCGGGCTATCCCCCGCCGCGCGTGCGCGACCGCGGCTATGCCACCTTGCTGCGCACGATCATCGGGCAACAGGTGTCGGTGGCGGCGGCGCAATCGATCTGGAACAAGCTGGAGGCGCAAGTCGGTGACCTGACCGACCCCGCCACCGTCGCCGCGGCGAGCGATGAGCAACTCCGCGCTGCCGGCCTGTCGCGGCAAAAGGTGAGCTATGCGCGCAGCCTGGCCGAGGAAGTGACGAGCGGGCGGCTCGATTTCGCGCAATTGCCCGAGGATGACGAGGACGCGATCGCGCAGCTGGTCAAGATCAAGGGCATCGGCCGCTGGTCGGCGGAAATCTATCTGCTGTTCGCGGAAGGACGCCCGGATATCTGGCCGGCCGGCGATTTGGCGGTGCAGATCGAGATCGGCCGTATCCTGGGGCATGACGAGCGTCCGGCGGAAAAGCTGATGCGGGACCTGGCGGAAGCCTGGCGTCCGCACCGCGGCGCGGCGGCGATCCTGGCTTGGCATCATTACAAGGTCGATATGGACGTGATTTAGCGTGTGCTAGCGACCCATAGCGGACAAGGTTTCGCTCATGTAAGCTGGAGGTATGGCCAATCTACTTAGCGCTAAATCGGCATGTTTTATTCTGATGGTACCCGTTGTGGTGGCCGCCTACTTCTTTCTGGCGCCCGGTTTTGTTCGCCGCATTGAACCCGTCGCGGAGCCAATTACCGTCGGCAGCGTAACCCTTCAGCTAGTAATGGCGGACTTCGAGGAAACCCATGGGCTGTGGCCGATTTCATCGACCATTGTCTACCGGCCTTCCGGGCGCATCAATGGCCTAATTCTCAACGATTCGACCTCCCTTCGCAACGTTCGCTACAGAATTACTATCACTTCTAGCGACGGAGTAACGCGCGTGTCGCGCTGCTATGTTGGATCTACGGTCGCCTGTGACTTCCAGGCCGATCTCGCACGTGCAGATCTCAACAAGGGCATACAATTGACAGTCGTAGACGATCGAGATGGTCGGGTCGTCATCCCGCCGCGCTTGGTGATTTTCACGCACACGGTATCCTATTCATTGCATCGGTGGGATGCGATGATGACCGTCTAGCGTTCTGGGACCGCTGCGACCGCTTCCCGCGAATAACAGCCGTCGCCTATCCCGCTCGCGTCCAGATCATCGTCTGGCAGAAGATCGCGATACAGCCCTGGACCTTCAGATTGGCGCCGTCGCGCGCAACCACGGCGCGGTAGGTCTTGCCGCTCTTGGGATCGTAGATCTTGCCTTTCCAGCCGTCGCCCGACGAAGCCATCTCGGTCAGGATCGGCAGTCCGACCAATGGGCGGGTCTTGAGCTTAGGGTCGGGGTTGAGCGAGTCGACCCAGGGTTTGCCGGCAGGCGGCCCCTTGATCACCTTGGCCACGCGACCGCAGATCGTGCCGCCGCAATCGCCGATCGCGACCACCGCGCCGCCATCGGCAGTCAGCCAGCGGCCGGCGATCGGCGCCGCGGCGAACAGCGGGGCAGGGAGTGCAGCGGCGGTGACGGCGGCGAGGGCGAGAAGGAGCGGGCGAATCATCGGCGATGGCATAAACGGGGGCATAGCAGGCCTTTGTGCCGCCGGACGAACCAACCGTTCATCGCGGCGGATGGATGCCGATCGGGCGCTGCGCCCTGCGTCCTGATCGCCTAAGGAGGCAGCGAATCGGCACCCACAGGAGACGATATGAGCGACGGCTGGACGATCGGGATCATCGGCGGATCGGGACTCTATGCGATCGACGGGCTGGAGGATGCCGAGTGGCGCCGGGTCGATACGCCCTGGGGTCCGCCGTCGGACGAATTACTGTTCGGGCGGATCGGCCAGGTCAACCTGGTATTCCTGCCGCGCCATGGCCGCGGGCATGCCATCCCGCCGTCCGAGCTCAATTTCCGCGCCAATATTGACGCGCTCAAGCGGTCGGGCGTGACCGACATCCTGGCGATCTCGTCGATCGGCTCGCTTGAGGAGGATCTGCCACCGGGGCATTTCGTCGTCGTCGACCAGTTCATCGACCGCACCGTGCATCGCGCGTCGAGCTTCTTCGGCACCGGCATGGTCGCCCATGTCAGCATGGCCTATCCGGTGTGCGAGCGCCTGTCGGGCTTCGCCGCGGCGGCGGTCGAGGCGGCCGGCGGCAAGGTCGCGACCGGCGCCACCTATCTGGCGATGGAGGGACCGCAATTCTCGACCCGCGCCGAAAGCCTGCTCTATCGCGATTGGGGCGCCGACGTGATCGGCATGACCGCGATGCCCGAGGCCAAGCTCGCTCGCGAAGCCGAGCTGCCCTACGCGCTGATCGGCATGGTCACCGATTACGATTGCTGGCGGGAGAGCGAAGCGCCCGTCGAGGTCGCCGAAGTGATCGCGCAGATGCACAAGAACGGCGAGGTCGCGCGTCGCACGGTCGAGGCGTTTGTCAGCGCGCTGCCCGTCGAACGCACGCCGTCGCCGATCGACACCTGCCTGGACGTCGCGTTGATCACCGATCCGGCCAAGCGCGACCCGGCGTTGCTGGCGAAGCTGGACGCGGTGGCGGGCCGGGCATTGCGGCGCTAGGAACGATCGATGCCCGTGCGGCTTTGACTGCGCGGACGCGAACAGGGACCCGAATGACGCCACCGCCGAACAGCGACGCGATCAGCACTACCACGCCTTTCGCGCGGGGGCGGCCGTCGCTTGCCGAAAGCCATGCCAGCATCGCGGTGCCGGCGACGGGTGCCTGGCGCCGGTTCTTCGCCTTCATCGGGCCAGGCTATCTGGTCGCGGTCGGCTATATGGATCCGGGCAATTGGGCGACCGACCTCGCCGGTGGATCGGCGTTCGGCTACACCTTGCTCGCGGTCGTTCTGCTGTCGAGCCTGATGGCGATCCTCCTCCAGACCTTGTCGGCGCGGCTCGGCATCGCGGCGAAGCTCGACCTCGCCCAGGCGTGCCGCGCGCGATACGGGCGCAAGACCACGATCGTGCTGTGGTTGCTGTGCGAGGTGGCGATCATCGCCTGCGATCTGGCGGAAGTACTGGGCACCGCGGTCGCGCTCAAATTGCTGTTCGGGCTGCCGCTGCTGGCGGGCGTGGCGATCACTTCGTTCGACGTGCTGTTGTTGCTCTCGCTGCAACGGTTTGGTTTCCGCAAGCTGGAGGCGTTCATCGCCACGCTGCTGGTGGTGATCGCGGGGTGCTTTGCCTACGAATTGTGGCTGGCGCGGCCCGATTGGGGGGCGGTCGCCGGCGGGCTGGTGCCGCGGCCCGAGATCGTCACCAACCCGGCGATGCTCTACATTGCGATCGGCATCCTGGGCGCGACGGTAATGCCGCACAATCTCTATCTCCATTCCTCGGTGGTGCAGACGCGCCGGGTCGCGGCGGGCGACGAGCGCGGGGCGATCCGGCTGGCCACGGTCGACACGATTGTCTCGCTCGGGCTGGCGTTCCTGATCAACGCGGCGATCCTGATCCTGGCGGCTTCGGTGTTTCACGCGGCGGGCCGCGCCGACGTCGCGGATATCGAGCAGGCGCACCGCTTGCTGTCGCCGATGCTGGGCGCGGGGGCGGCGAGCGTTGTGTTCGCGCTAGCACTGCTCGCCTCGGGGCAGAATTCGACCATCACCGGCACGCTGGCGGGGCAGATCGTGATGGAGGGGTTCCTCGATTTGCGGCTACCGGTCTGGTTGCGCCGCATCGTCACGCGCCTGCTGGCGATCGTACCGGCGGCATTGGTGATCGGGATCGCTGGCGAAGGCTCGACCACCAGCCTGCTAGTGCTGAGCCAGGTCGTGCTCAGCCTGCAGCTGCCATTCGCGGTGGTTCCGCTGGTGATGTTTACCGGCGACCGACGGATGATGGGCGAGTTCGCCAGCCCTTGGGCGCTGCGCGTCGCGGCTTGGGCGGTCACGGCGGCGATCGTCGTGCTGAACGTGAAGCTGTTGGTCGGGGTTCTGGCGGGCTGATACATAAAAAGCCCTCCCCTTCACGGGCCTATATATCTGTGTGACTCACAGTCGGCGGATGCCGAAACCACGCCCAGATGACCAACGGCACTCCAACGGCAGTGGGGATAATCCAAAAGGCGAATTGGGGAAGCTCCTTCCACAGCGGCAACGCCTTGCCGTTGTCGACGTAGAAGGCGGTCAACATCAAGATGTATGACGCGCTCATCGCAGTGAGATGTAGTCGCGGATGGAGGCGCAATCGGCGTCCCGAGTAAGCGCTCGCAAGCGCCATCGCACCTAAAATGAACAAAGGATAATCCTCTGCCCATCGGATGGCCGAAAGGGCGGTCATCGTGACAGACAGGCCCGCGAGGCACCAGAAATAGACCTTCCCCCAACTAGCGTGTCTGCCAAGGCCCTTTCTACTCATCATTGCTAAAAAGCCCGCGACAACCGCGCCGACCCCGAACCCGATGTGGATGACGACGACCGATAGAAACGCCGGGTCAGTGGAGGGCACCGGAATGCCGAGAATGGCGGCTGTGCCCGTCATGGGTGGGGACCTTACACGAAAAAGCCCGGCTTGCCCTGAAGGGGAGGAGCCAGGAAATTTCAGGTATCCCGCCCCCAATTGAGCGTGACCTTGGTCGCGTCGCGGACGGTCTCGACCATCGCCATCATCGACCGTTTGCCGCCGTCACGTGCGGAGAACAGGGTGGGGGTCGCCAGAGCAGGGACGAGGCCGTCGAGCACGGCCTTGTCCTTGTACCAGGCGATGATCGCGTCGGGCGTGGCGCCGGTCGTATAGACCACCGTTCCGCTCTCGCGACGCGGTTCGCCGGCGAGGCCCGAAACGCAGGTTTCGACGCGGGCATCGGCATAGAGCGGGACGAAATCGGGCAGCTTGCTGCAATCGGCCGGGGCGCTGCCTGCCCCCGCAACCGCGGTGGTGGTGGTCGGCCCGCGATCGTCGGCGGATTGATTATCGTTGCCGGCTTCGCAGCCACCGATGGAGAGCATGGCGCCGGCCAGAATGATGCGGAGCCTCATCGGGCTCGCCTGCAGGATCGAGTGATGCGGACGCGCGCCCGGCTGCTCACTTCGCCATCGACTGCAATTGGCCGAGATTGACCGAGGCAACCGCGGATTTCAGCGTGTCGATGCTGGGGGCCGAGCCGCTCGCCTCGACGGCGAAGCGGCTGGCGACGAGCACCGAATAGCTGCCCGACTTCGATTGGTTGTCCCACTTCTCTTCGACCCTGTTGCCGCCCTGCATTTCTGACTTCTCATAGCCGGTTGTAGTCTGTTTGTTGGACGTCGCGCTGATCGCGCCGCCCAGGGTTGCGATATTGCCGAGCACGCCGGTGTCGGTGACCGAGAGGCTGAAATTCTGGTCACCCGACTGGAATTCGGCGCGCGCGTTGCTGCCGCCGATCCCGCCGGCGGCGCCGCCCTGATTCTCGACGCTGGTGCGGTTCCAGCCCGAGATCGAGGCCGGCAACAGGTTCTGCAGCGCGCCCGGATCGACCGTCTTGACCGCGCCATCGCCGCCCTTGAGCGACGCCTCCATCGACTTGCTGGCGGCCTCCATCTTGGTCGCGGCATCGGTCAGCTTGCCGGTATCGAGAGTCGTTCCGCCGACGGTGATTGAGCCACCGCCTGGTGCGCCGAAGCCGCCAGCCGCCGGCGACATCGCGAACATCGCGCCGGCGATCGCGACCGCGACGAGGCCGGCTACAACCATGGCGACCGCGCCGACGATGATCGAGACGACGACGAAGCCTACAGCCTTATCCTGTGGCACCTTCATCAGCATCGGCCCGCCGACCCAGAACAGATAGATGTTGTAGAGCCCGATCAGGCTGCCAATGATACCGAGCGCCGGCAGGATGCCGAGAACAGCCGCGATCCAACCAGCCGTCGCCGAAAAAGCCGCGACCTTGAGTGCCGAGACCGGGTTCTTGGTACCGCCGAAGCTGGGCGCGAGCGCGTCGATGATCAGTGCCCACACATAGGTCAGGCCGATAGTCAGCGCCCAGGTCAGAACCGCGGTCACGATCGCGCCGATCAGCGACGGGCGCCAGGCCACGCCGAAAAAGCTCATGGGGAAAACCATGACCTGGATGAGATGCGCGATCGGCCCGATCGCCGCGAGCGGCGCTACCCAGCCCATCAGGATTCCCTGGACGGTCATCGGTTCGGCATCGATCGCCGCCCATTCGTCCTTGGGTTTCAATATCAGCCGCTGAATGCGCCCGATCATGCCGCCTCCGCCGACCGGAGGCTGTCCGATATCCTTGGGAAATTCGCTCGCCATGATGCTGAAACCCCTTTCTTTTCCGCGCCAAAGCGCGCCGCTACCGTCACCTTCTGCCGCGTTGGGCGGCCTATTTATTGGATCGACCCGACATCGCCTGCCGTAACGGCAGCACGTCCCGGCGATGATACCATCGTTTTGCCGCCGCTGGGAGCGTGATGTTGCGCGCGCGCAACCGATGACTACATCCGCAGGCATGAGCGACAAGATGACGTGGCACGGCACGACAATTCTCTCCGTGCGCAAGAACGGCAAAGTGATCGTCATTGGCGACGGCCAGGTGAGCGCCGGCCAGACGGTGATGAAACCCAATGCCAAGAAAGTGCGCCGCCTGGGCGACGGCAGCGTGATCGGCGGGTTCGCCGGCGCGACCGCCGACGCCTTCACCCTGTTCGAGCGGCTCGAAGCCAAGCTCGAACGCGCCAACGGCCAGCTGATGCGGGCCGCGGTCGAGCTCGCCAAGGACTGGCGAACCGACAAATATCTGCGCAACCTGGAAGCGATGATGATCGTCGCCGACAAGGACGTGACCTTGATCCTGACCGGGAATGGCGACGTGCTCGAACCCGAAGCGGGGATCGCCGCGATCGGATCGGGCGGCAATTACGCGCTCGCCGCCGCGCGCGCGCTGGTCGAATATGAGGACGATGCCGAGACGATCTGCCGCAAGGCGATGAAGATCGCCGCGGAAGTCTGCGTTTACACCAACGACCGGCTGACGCTGGAGAGCCTCGACAGCGCTACCTGACCTAAGCCCCTCCCCTTCAGGGGAGGGGTTGGGGTGGGGCAGTCGCAAGCGACCCACTCTACGAGATATCCCCCACCCCCTTATCCCTCCCCTGGAGGGGAGGGGCTGAAGAGGAAGAACATGAACGACAAACTGACTCCCAAGGCGATCGTCGCCGCGCTCGACGCACATATCATCGGCCAGACAGACGCCAAGAAAGCGGTCGCCGTCGCGTTGCGCAATCGCTGGCGCCGCCAGCGGCTATCGGCCGATCTGCGCGATGAGGTGACGCCGAAGAACATTCTGATGATCGGCCCGACCGGGTGCGGCAAGACCGAGATCTCACGCCGCCTGGCCAAGCTGGCCGATGCCCCCTTCGTCAAGGTGGAGGCGACCAAGTTCACCGAAGTCGGCTATGTCGGCCGCGACGTCGAACAGATTGCCCGCGACCTGGTCGAAGAAGCGATCCGGCTCGAGAAGGAGCGCCGCCGTGTCGCGGTCAAGGACAAGGCCGAGGAGGCGGCGATGAACCGCCTGCTCGACGCGCTGACCGGGCGCGACAGCTCGACCGCGACGCGGGAGGCGTTCCGCCAGCGCTTCAAGGACGGCCATCTGAACGAGACCGAGATCGAGATCGAGCTGGAGGCAGCACCCCAGATGCCGTTCGAGATTCCCGGTGGCGGCCAGGTCGGGATGATCAATCTGGGCGAGATGATGGGCAAGGCATTCGGCCAGGGCCAGATGAAGCGCCGCAAGCTGACCGTGCCCTCGGCTTGGGACAAGCTCGTCGAGGAGGAAGCCGATAAGCGTCTCGATCAGGAAGACGTTGCGCGGGTCGCGCTGATGGATGCCGAATCAAACGGCATCGTGTTCCTCGACGAGATCGACAAGATCGCGGTCAGCGACGTGCGCGGCGGCTCGGTCAGCCGCGAAGGCGTGCAGCGCGACTTGCTGCCATTGATCGAGGGCACCACGGTCGCGACCAAATACGGCCCGATGAAGACCGACCACATCCTGTTCATCGCGAGCGGGGCGTTCCACGTCGCCAAGCCGTCCGATCTGCTGCCCGAGCTTCAGGGTCGCTTGCCGATCCGGGTCGAGCTGAAGGGCCTGACCGAGGACGATTTCGTCGCCATCCTCAACGATACCAAGGCGTCGCTGCCCGAGCAGTATAAGGCGCTGATCGCGACCGAAGGCGTGACGATCGACTTTACCGACGACGGCATCCGCGCGGTGGCGAAGATCGCCGCCGAAGTGAACGCCGCGGTCGAGAATATCGGCGCACGGCGGCTGCAGACGGTGATGGAAAAGCTTATCGAAGAAGTGAGCTTCGACGCCGAGGACCGGTCGGGCACCAGCCTGACGATCGACGCCGCCTATGTCGACAAGCAACTCGCCTCGATCGCGCGCGACACCGACCTCAGCCGCTTCGTGCTTTGACGAGGGGCGGGGTGCGGGGCAAGGTTGCAACACCAGAACGGATCGACATTCAACGCCAATTCGTCATCCCGGCCTATTCGTCATCCCAGCGAAAGCTGGGATCTCGAGCAGCATCGCGCGACCGCCTGAGACCAACGTCGGGTTGACGAGGGTGTCCGCCGGGATGACGGCTGGGAGGGAATCGACTCTACTTCGCCTTGGCCGGCTTGTCGTAGGGCGTGAACTTGCCCAACCGGCAGATCGCGCCGGGGATCGTCGTGCCGGGCGTCAGCGCGCGGAAATGGTCGTTGCGGCACAGTTGGGTGCCGAAGACGTCGACGATCAACGTGTCCATCGGCTTGAGGCCACGGCACTCCCCGATCAGGTCGTTACGCCAGATACGACGGCCCGATTCATGATAGATCAGCGTCTTCTCGTCGATGACTTGTGGGCCGTCGAGCCGCGAATGGTCGACGCAATCGACGGGCTTGCCCGCAATCCGTCCGGCAAGCGCGCTCTCTATGGTTTCCTGGCGCGGGGCGGCGGGTGCGGCGGCGCCGAGCAGGCCAAGCGCCGCGAGGGGGATCAACAAGATACGCATGGCGTCACTTCGCGCGATACGTGGTGAACGAACTGAGCGCGCAGCTGCCCGACGGCATGCGCGATCCCGGCATCACCGTGCGCGCGATATCGCCGCGACATAGCCGCCCGCTCGGCGACTTGGTGACCAGGATGTCGCCGCGTTCGACCGCTTCGCAACCGCCGCCGGTGTCGTTGACGTACTTGAGCTTCTTGCTGACGCTATAGACCAGGGTCCCGCCATAGGCCTTGAGCGACGAGGACTGGTAATTGTCCATACACTCCCGGGTCTCGGTCGGCGTCAGCCCGGCGAGTTCCTTGCCCAGTGCCGCCTGGGTCGCGGCCTTGGCATCGGCGGCGCGCGCGGTCTCGGCGGGCGTCATCGCGCAGGACGACAGCGCGATTGCCGCTACGGCCAGCGGCGCGAGCGGAAAGATACGGTTACGCATAAGCGGCTCCTTCGCATCCCCTCGGCCCGATCCTACACCGGTTCAGCCGCGGAATACATCCTTAGAGGCTCGCCTTTCGGCAAATTGTTCAATCGATTGTGCGCGCATGAAGGGATTGGTGGCGCGTTCCAGCGCGATCGTCGTCGGTACCGTCGCCTCGCCACGCTCGCGCATCTTTTCCACCTCGCGCAGACGGTCGGCGATCGCGTCATTGTCAGGCTCGGCGACCTGCGCATAGCGGGCGTTCGACAGCGTATATTCGTGCGCGCAATAGACCGATGTTTCGGGCGGCAGATCGGCCAGCCGTCGCATATTGGCGTACATTTGCGCCGCGGTGCCTTCGAACAGGCGGCCGCATCCCATTGCGAACAGAGTGTCGCCGGTAAACGCGACGGCGTCGTCGGCGAAATGATAGGTGATGTGGCCGGCGGTATGCGCTGGCGTCTCAAGCACGGTCGCAATGTGCTTGCCGAGTTGCACGATATCGCCTTCGACCACCAGCAGGTCGGCGGTGGGGATCTTCGCGGCCTCGGCGGCGGGGGCGATCACCGGAGCGCCGGTCGCCTGTTTGATCGCCGCATTGCCGCCGGTGTGGTCGGGATGCCAATGCGTGTTCCAGATCGCGCTGATTGTCCAGCCGCGGCGGTCGGCCTCGGCCAGCACCGGATCGGCCTCGGCGGGATCGACCACCATCGTCTCGCCGCTGTCGGGATCGTGGACCAGCCAGATGTAATTGTCGTTGAGCGCGGCGATGCGGACGATGTCGAGCTTGCTCATCTGTTTCCTTCCAGCGCCGCGGCGCCGAGCCGGGCGGTCAGTTCTTCGGCGGGACCGTCGCCGGCGAGCCGTACGCCTTGCCCCGCCCATAACGGCGAATAGTCCCCGCGACCGTCGGCTTCCGCCTTGGCGCGCAATTGCGCCAGCGCCGCGCTGGCATAGGGAAAGGGCGGCGCGACGTCGCTGACGGGGCCCAGCGCCTCGATCAGCCGATTGCGCAAGCCGCGGGCGAGCCCGCCGGAGAACAGGTTGGTGAAGACGCTATCCTCGGGCCCCGCCTCGGCCAGCCGCCGGCGGTGCACCGCGCTGGTGGTCGCTTCGGGCGTGCGGAGATAGGCAGTACCGACCTGTACCGCCGCCGCACCCGCCGCGATGGCGCCACGGACGGCGCCAGTATCGGCGATCCCGCCCGCCGCGATCACCGGCAGGTCGACGTCCTTCAGGATTTGTCGCACCAAGGCGAGCACGCCGATCGGACGATGGCCGATCAGGAAATGGCCGGCATGGCCACCGGCCTCGAACCCCTGGGCGACGATCGCGTCGACCCTGGCGCCGGCGAGAAACTGCGCCTCCATCACGTTGGTCGCATTGCCGAAGATCCTGGCGCCGGTCGCCCGGACGCGATCGAGCAAGTCGCGCTCGGGCAGGCCGAAATGGAAGCTGACGATCTCCGGCCGGACGGTCTCGATCACCTCGGCCATCGCCGCGTCGAACGGCTTGCGCAACACCGGCGGCTGGGCGGGCGGGGCGACTCCTTCCGCCTGATAGAAGGGGGCGAGCGCGGCGTGCCAGGCACTCTCGTCCGGTTGCGGGCCGAGCGTGTGGCAGAAGAAATTGACGTTGAGCGGCCCCGTTGCCGCCGCCCGGATCGCTGCAACCTCGGCCGCGACCTGCTCGGGCGACAGCATCGCGCAGGCGAGCGATCCGACCGCGCCGGCCTTGAGCGCCGCGATCGCCAGTGCGCTGCCGGCGAAATTGGCCATCGGCGCCTGGACCAGCGGCAGCCGCGCGCCAGTCAGTGCCACGAAGCGATCGGTTGCCGCACTCACCGCGTCACCATTCCCCCGTATTCGGCATCGACGCCCAGGGCTCGGCCGGCTCGAGCACGCCGTTCTGGAGCAACTCGATCGAGATATTATCGGGAGTGCGGACGAACGCCATGTGGCCGTCGCGCGGCGGGCGGTTGATCGTCACGCCGCCGTCCATCAGCCGCTGGCACGTCTCGTAGATGTTGTCGACGCGATAGGCGAGGTGGCCGAAATTGCGCCCGCCCGAATAATGCTCGGCCTCGCCGTCTTCGGGCGGCCAGTTATAGGTCAGCTCGACCTCCGCCTCGGCGCGCTTGCCCGGTTCGTTGAGATTCTCGGGCGCGGCGAGGAAGATCAAGGTGAAGCGGCCCATTTCGTTGTCGAACCGGCGCACTTCCTTCAGCCCCAGCAATTCGAAGAACCGCACCGTCGCGTCCGGATCGCTGACCCGGATCATGGTGTGGAGATATTTCATCGCGGTCTCCCTGCTGGTGGTGCAGGCGGGAGATAGGGGCGCGGGCGTGGCGGCGCCAGTCAGAGATGAGTAGTAGGCCGATCGACCTTTAGATCTCCCCTCCCTGCAAGGGAGGGGGCGGGGGTGGGTTGAGTGACGGGCGAGGCTCGATGCCTCGTTCGTCACTGTTTTGGCGGTCGGCATAAGAGTCTTTTTGGGCGCGCAGACGCGCGCACCCACCCCCCAGCACCTCCCTAGAAGGGAGGGGAGACAGTGGTCAGGGTTTCTTGGCCGGCGCCGGGCCTGGAGCTACCGGCGCTGTCGGTGCCGCGGCAGGCGTATCGAACTGGGCGAGCGCGGCGCGGGCATTGTCCGCGGTCGCGGTACCCGGCGCGAGCTTGGCCGCGGCCTGCCACGCCGTCCTCGCCGCATCGGCATCGCCCGACAAAGCGGCGATATTGCCGGCCTCGAGCTGGACCGAGGCATCGTCCGACGACAATTTCAGCGCCTCGGTGATATCGGTCTGGGCGCGCGGCAAGTCGTTCATCCGGCGCGCCAGCGTCGCCGACAACAGCCAGGCGAGCGGATCCTTGGGCGTCGCTTCCTGCGCGGCATCGATGTCGCCGCGCGCCGAGGCGAGGCGCCCGGCCGCGACCTGGGCGCGGGCGCGGTCGAGCAAAGCCTCACCGCGGCCGAAATTGTCCAGCGTCCCGGCAGTGATCGCGGTGGTCAGCGCGGTCTGCGCCTTGACCGCATCACCCGCCGCCAGCCAGGCATTGCCGGCCTGCGCCCAATAACGCGCCGCCTGACGATCGCGGGCCGCATCGGCATCGCGCGCCGCACCCTCGAACGCGGTCGCGGCATCGCTCCAGCGCGATTCCTGCGCATAGGCCATGCCCTGGCATTGCCGCGCCTTGGCGCCGCCGCCGGCGATGCGGAAGCGATCGGCCTCGGCTTCGGCCGCCTTGGGATCGCTCGTCGCCAGGGAGACGCAGGCAGCGTAACGCTGGTCGTTCGGCGACAGCGGCGACGGGGTCGACCCGACCTGGAACATCAGCGGGAGCAGGATCATGAGTGCGGTGACAGTCCTTCGATCGTCCGGATCAGCAGCGCGATATCCTGATCGCGCGACAGCCGGTGGTCGCCGTCCTTGATCAAGGTCAGCTGCACATCGGCTGAACGGATCATTCGCGCCAGATGGACGGTGCGCTCATGCGGCACGTCGCGATCGCCCCAGCCGTGGAGGATGCGCACCGGGCAGTCGATCGCCAGCATCGACGCGGTCAGCCGCGACGCCTCGCCCGATTGCCAGAAGCGGCTGGTATAGACGGTCGGTTGGTCCGAATAAGGCGATGGCCGCTCGAATTTGCCGTCCTGGAGCAGCTTCATCTTCTCATCCATCGAGAAGCCCCAGTCGGTGAAGTCGGGCGCCGGCGCGATGCCGACCAACGCCGCGACCAACTCGGGATGGTCGCGCGCGATCATCAACATGATCCAGCCGCCCATCGACGATCCGATCAGGATCGCCGGTTCAGCCAGCATGTCGAGCATCGCCAGCACGTCGTCGCGCCAGCCGGTCAGCGTCTGATCGGCGAAGTCCCCCTCGCTCGCGCCGCAGCCGCCATAATCGAAGCGCAGATAGGTCCGGCCGACCGCCTTCGCCCAGTCCTCCAGCGCAACTGCCTTCGATCCGCTCATGTCGCTGGCATAACCGGGCAGGAAGACCACCGGCGGCCCCTTGCCGACGGTCAGGTGATAAGCGAGCGCGGGGCGGGCAGGGGTGTCGGTCATGGGGAGGGCTGTAGGGGGAGGGCGGGCAAACAAAAAGCCCCTCCCACGAAGTAGGAGGGGTGAATTAGGGCTCCCCTCCCTGCTCGCAGGGAGGGGATTAAGGGGTGGGTTTAGCGTCGGGCGAGGCTCGATGCCTCGTCCGACGCTGTTTTGGTGGTCGATCAATGCGTCTTTTTAGGCGCGCAGACGCGCGCACCCACCCCCAGCCCCTCCCTGCAAGCAGGGAGGGGAGATAGAGGTCACCCAACAAACGCCATCAGCGTCTTCAGAAACACCGCCGGCTGGTCGAGCATGATGAAATGCGCGCTGTCGGGTACCTCAACCAACGTCGCGTGCGGCGCATCCTTATAAGCGGCGGTGTAGAGCGGCTCGGCCACCGCCTTGGGCAATGCCGCCGAAGTCGGATAGAGCATCGTGATCGGGGTCGCGATCTTGCCCATGTCGCCGCGCAGGTCGGTGATCATGTCCTCGTACATCGCCTCGGCCGAGACGCGCGCATCGGTCTGGCCCATCCAGCCGGCGACCTTGGCCTGGGCATCGGGGCGAAGCGCGAACCGCGCCGCCATCGCCTGGTTCGCCGCCGGGCTGGGCTTGCCATAGCTCGCGGTAAAGCGGTCGCGCATCGCTGCCGCCTGCGGCTTGACCGTATCGACCGTCGCGCCGGGGCCGAACAGCATGCCGTACCAGGGCAGCGAGTCGACGATCATCAGCTTGCCGACATCGCCGGGCTGCGCCTTGGCCAGCATTAGCCCGACCAGCCCGCCCATCGAATGGCCGACCACCGCCGCGCCCTGCAGCTTGTGCTTGCCGATATAGGTGTGGAGATCGCCGACGATCCCGTCGAGCACGCCGGGCTTCAGATTGGCGCCGGCATCGTCGCCGGCAAAGCCGTTGACCTGAACCAGGATGACGCGGTGCGCCTTGGCGAGATCGGGCACCACGCCGTCCCACACCGCGCGCGGCGAGGACAGGCCGGGGATCAGGATGACCGGCGACCCCTTGCCGGTCTCGGTCACCGAGATGTGGTCCATCCGAACCTCGACGGCGCCCGTCGTGGCGGCGGGGGCGCAATGGCCGATATTGGGCTGGAGGATGGCCAGCGGCGCGAGCACGGCAACCGCGAAACGGAGGGCGAAGTGGTTCATGGTTCAGGCTTCCTTTGACGGAGAAACGAAAATGTCTTCGATGGCGAGCTCGAACAGCTCGGCGATCTTGAAGGCGAGGGGGAGCGAAGGGTCGTAGCGCCCAGTCTCGATCGCGTTGACGCTCTGCCGGCTGACCTCGAGCTTGTCGGCGAGGTCGCCCTGGCTCCAGTTGCGCTCGGCGCGCAGCACCTTGAGGCGGTTGTTCATCGACCTCTTCCTACCGTCAGCCGGTTGGCAAAGTTGCCGAGGCCGAGCCCGCCGAACCACAGGACCGAGACCCAATAGACTTCGACATGGCTGACCAGGTCGAAGCTTTCGAGAAAGCCCCACACGGTTGCGATCGAGAGCGAGAAGCCCGACGCCCAGAGCGTCTGACGGACCATCAGCATGCGGACATATTCGTCCTGTTCCTCGACCAGATAGAGGCCGATCGCGGCGAAGATGCCGATGATCGGCAGCGCGGGAAGGATCGCCACGATCCAGGCGAAGGCGCCGCTCACCAGATGATGTTTGAACCCATAAACCGCGCCGATCAGGAACGCGGAATAGATCAGGCTGAGGATGATCACCCGTTTGTTGTAGCGCCAACCGGCGGGGCTCATGATCATGTAAAGTCTCCTTTCGAATCGGTAAAGGGAGCTTTACAGTAAAGCGTACTTGTCAGTCAAGGGTGCTTTACAAAACAGGCGACCGCTGTGGTGGCTAGGGTGTCCCGCTCTGCGACGGCATGACGGTGGAGTGGCTATATCGAAAGTGATATGAAGCCGATTGGATCGCCTTGGGGGGAGAACGGGCGTGGAGTCGGTATTGCTGTTCATATTGGCGATCGGCGCAATAGCGGGGGCGGCGATCTTGGTTATGCGGGCTATCCAGCAACCGCAGCGCCGCAAACGCCGCCGCGAACGCGCCGCGCGTCATGCCGCCAATGTGCGGCTGTGGAACAGATTGTTCGCGCGTCACGATCGGCGCTTGCTGACGGACCAACGCGACGCCGGGAACGGGTAGAAACTGCAGCCCGGGCGCCGGCGGCTCAAGGGGGCTTTACAAAAAAGCATGTGCCTTGGTGGCTCGCCATGTGGGTGAGCGGTAGATTGACGTGAGCGGCTTGAGATGGTTTCATTTTGCCGTCGTTAGTGCACGATTCGGCGTGCAGGGCAGGGGGAAAGAAATGAAGTTATATGCGATGGGCGCACTGATGGGTGCGCTGTTATTTGCCGTGCCCGCTCAGGCGGAAACGGTGTTGCCTGCGGACACGACCGTGACCGTGGCTCCGGTTGCCGACATCACGTCGAAGAAGATGAAGGAAGGCGACGAGGCGTCGTTCCAAGTCGTCAACGACGTGGTCGAAAAAGGGGTGGTCGTCATTCCGCGCGGCGCGGCTGTGAAAGGCAAGATCACTTGGCGGACCGGCAAGGGAATCGGCGGCAAGTCGGCGAAGTTCGAAGTCGCGTTCCAGACCGTTACCGTCGGCGGGCGTACCTATGCGCTGAAAGGCAAGCACCGTCAGGAAGGCAAGGGTAACACCGTCGCCGCCCTGCTGGGATCGATGCTGATCAGCGGCCACTCCGCCGTGATGTTGCAGGGTCAGGCCGTGCCGGCGCTGACGGCTGAGCCGATCACCGTTCAGTAATTTCGACTGAGCGAGATACCGGGCGGCGCGTGGGGACACCCGCGCGCCGCTCTTTCTTTGCGGCCTATCGAGCGGTGCGCCGCTTACGCAACCTCAGCTACCCGCGATCTTCGCCAATATATCGCCCGCGAGCAGGCTCAGCGTGTCGTCACGCGCGCCCATCACCACCACGCGGTCGCCGGGTCGGGCGATCCCCGCGATCCTGTCCGCCGCTTCGGCGCGATCGGCGATGTGGCTGGCGTTGCGGCCGGCCGCCTGGATATCGGCGACGATGTCGGCGCTGGTCACTTCGCGCGTGACGGTGCCGCCATAATAAGCCGGATCGGGCAGGATCAGGACGTCGTCCTGCTTCAACCCATCGGCAAAGGCGGCGACGAGTTCGCGGCGCATCGTCTTGAGCGGACCGTAACCGTGCGGTTGGAACAGCACGATCAGCCGGCCGGGAAAGGCATGGAGCGTCGTCAGCGTCGCGGCGATCTTGTCGGGATTGTGCCCGAAATCGTCGAGCACAGCGATGCCGTTGGTTTCGCCGACCAGTTCGAAGCGGCGGCGCAGCCCGGTGAATCCGCCGATCGCGACCGCCGCATCCTCGAACGAGATGCCGGCCGCGTGGCATGCGGCGATCGCGGCGAGCGCGTTGGCGATGTTGTGGCGCCCCGGCACCTGGAGTTCGACCGCGACCGGATCTTGCCCGCGCGCGACGAGCTGGAAATTGGCGCCATAGGGCTCTTCGACAATGTCGGTCGCCATGATCTCGGCGTCGGCCTTGAGCGCGACCCCGACCACGCGATTGGCGGGCAAGGTTCCGGCCAGCCGCGCCCCATCCTCGTTATCGAGATTGACGATTGCGATCTCGGACTTGGCGATGAAGTCGCCGAACAATTGGTTGAGCTCGTCGAGGCTCTTGTGATCGAGGCTGACATTGTTGAGCACCGCGATGCGCGGCGCGAACAAGGCGATCGAGCCGTCGCTTTCGTCGACTTCGCTGACGAAGGCGTCGCCGCCGCCGACCAGCGCGCTGGCGAAGGCCGCGTTGGGCGTGGCGAAATTCTTCATCACCGCGCCGTTCATCACCGACGGATCGCGGCGCAGCGCATGGAGGATCCAGCCGATCATCCCGGTCACGGTGGACTTGCCGCTGGTGCCGGCGACGCCGATCGGCATCGTGCTGGCGTTGAACAGATCGGCAAGCATTTCCGCGCGCGTACGGCGCGGGCAATCGAGCCGTTCCGCGGCGATCATATCGGGCACGGTCGGCTCGATCGCCGCCGAGGCGATGACGATCTGATCGGGCGAGGTGATGCCGCTGCCGTCCTGCGGGAACAGGGTGACGCCCAGGTCGCGCAGATAGTCGAACTTGGCGGGCAGCCGCGCCTGGTCGAGGCTGCGGTCCGATCCCGCGACGGTCGCGCCGCGCGCCGCCAGGATCATCGCCAGCGGCATCATGCCCGATCCGCCGATCCCGACGAAGAAACAGGGTTTGCTCATATCCATCGCGCCGGGCTATCCCCGCTTTCACGGACGACGGCAAGAACGGGACGGCAGGGCACATGAAAATTGCGGTGATGGCGCCCGCCAACCGGGTCGACGAACATTCGCTCGACGCGCTGCCGGCAATCGCCGCCGAATACGATGTCGAATTGGTGATCGATCCGCAAAGCTGGGCCTCGGGTGGCGGCCATACCTGGGCGGGCCCGGATCAGCTGCGCGCCGACACTTTCCTCAAATATGCCAACGATCCCAGTGTCCATGCGGTCTGGTTCGCGCGCGGCGGCTATGGGTCGAACCGGCTGTTCCCGCTGATCTTCCCGCACCTCGAAGACGCCGCCAAGCGCAAATCCTATATCGGTTATTCGGACATGGGGTTCATGCTCGGCGCGCTCTACGCGCACAAGATCGGCAAGCCGATCCACGGCCCGATGCCGATCGACGTCACGCGCAACGACAATGGCGCCTCGGTCCGGCGGACATTGGGCTGGCTGGTCCATGGCGACAAAGCGGGACTCGATCCCGGGATCATCGGTTCGGGGCGCCCGGCGGCGGCGTTCAACCTGTCGATCCTGGACGCAATGATCGGCACGCCGTGGCTGCCCGATCTGACCGATCACGATCTGCTGGTCGAGGAAGTCAGCGAGCATCTCTATCGCGTCGACCGGATGATGTTCCACGTCGCCAATTCGACCCAGTTGGCGGGGATCGCCTCATTGCGCGTCGGCTCGATCACCTTGCCGCCCGCCGACGGTCAGGCCGATTTCGGGCACAATCCCGACCAGATCGCCTGGGACTGGAGCAAGATCATGAAGGTCCCGTATGAGGGTCGCGCGCTGATCGGGCATGACAGCAACAACCATGTCGTGCCGTTCGGCCAGGTCATATCCCGGGGATAATCGTACCCATATTGGCCACATCCGTTGAACTACGTAGTTCTCCAAAGCCTTTGCTAACCAATTCCGGTTAGCGATCGGGTGATCGAGAGGTCCCCGATGCCGCAGACGCTGGAAGAATATCACGCCAAGATCGAACGCATGATGGCCGAAGGCGAGGCCTGGCTGATCGCGCGCGACGCGGGGAGCGAAGAGCTGATCAAGCGGCGCATCGCCGATTCCGCTTTGGTCCTCGCCTCCTACCAATTGTTCGTCCACCGCGAGGTGTTCGCACCGATGCTGGAGCGTGCCGACGCCAGCACGCGTGCGCGGGTCAACGAGCTCAAGGTCGAGTGTATCGCACTGACCGAGGATCTGCGCTTCAACGTCCGCGAACTCATGGCGCGCGCCGCCGACGCGCCGCTCGACTGGGACGGGGTTGCCGCCGGGGTTGCCTGGTTCAACGGCCGCGTCCGCGCGCATATCGCCCAGGTGCGCCAAATGATGGCACCCGATTTGAGCGACGATGACCATGCGCGGTTGCGCGCACATCGCAACGACATTGTCGGTGCTCAGGCCGCCTGATCGGCCTAGGGTCCGTATTCAATTACCACGAGGATCGTGATTGCCCGCAGGAGCCCGCCGACTAGGAGCGCAGCGCAGACGCGTAGCTTAAAGCTACGCGCAAGCAAGCGACGACGCTCCGCGGGCTCCTGCGGGCAACCGCACAGCGGCGGGCCGATTTTGGCGTCCGGACGTCGTCGCGCGTCGGTCACGATGCTACCAGCATCGCTCCCTCCTTGCTCCTAGCCGGACACCAAAATCGGCTCCGTCACGACCTCGTGGTAATTGAATACGGACCCTAACGGCTCAGCCAGCCGCCATGGTCACGCGCTAGCGCCGGGACGTATTTCGGCACCGCCGACCACGCGGTGATGCTCGACATATTCGGGTCGGGTGAGCAGGAAGCGGTCGTCCTCCGGATAGTAGCGCGCGCGGTCGATATCCTCGCCGGCAAACGCCGCGATCGCATCGATCGACTCCCACCAACTGAGCGTGGTGACCTCGCTTTCGCCGTTGCCGAGCGTGCGGACCAGCATCTGCGCGCCGAGATTGCCCGGCGTCGCGCGGTAATCGTCGAGCCCAGTGCCGGCGATATAGGCGACATAGTCCGCCTCATCGGCGGTACGGATGCGCGCCGACCAGCGGCGCAGGATGACGGTCTTGTCCATTGGGCGATCCTCCTGCGCATGCTTTAGCGGCGATCCACCGTCCGCATGAATCGAAGCTCGGAAGGCGATGATAAGGGGTGATTATCGAGGGGGTGGCGATGTTTACGAACTCGCCCTATATCGCCGGCCATGAACCGCGCGTTCCCCACGACTACCACCACTACCCCGGGTTTCCGGGGGGTGTTCGGCGCGCGCGACTGACGTTCACGCCGATTACCTCGCCCGGGAACGGGTGAGGTTGGCGTCCGCTCCCCGTTCCAGTCTTTCCCTCGGACGCTGCCCGGTGCATAGGCGCGCCAACTGACAGGAACGACCATGGAAATGCTCTCGATCACGCTCCCCGACGGCTCGGTTCGCGAGGTCGCGCCCGGCACGACCCCGGCCGATATCGCCGCCGCGATCGGCCCCGGTTTGGCCAAGGCGGCGATCGCCGCGCGCGTCGACGGCGAATTGCGCGACATTATGCGGCCCTTCGAGGGCAATGCCCAACTCGCGCTTGTGACATCCAGGGACGAGAAGGACGCGCTCGAACTCGCGCGCCACGATTTCGCGCATGTCCTGGCCGAGGCGGTGCAGAATCTGTTCCCGGGCACGCAGATCACCTTCGGCCCGGCGACCGATGACGGCTTCTATTACGACTTCGCGCCGACCCCCGAGCATGGACCGTTCACCGAGGAAGAGCTTCCCGCGATCGAGGCCGAAATGCGCGCCATTATCGCGCGCGACGAGCCGCTGATCCGCGAAGTGTGGAGCCGCGCCGATCTGATCGCGCGCTGGAAGGCGCAGGGCGAGACGTTCAAGGCCGAATGGGCCGCCGAACTGCCCGGGGGCGAGGAACTGACGGTCTACAAGGCCGGCAATCGCCCCGATGCGTGGCTCGACATGTGCCGCGGTCCGCATCTCGCCTCGACCGGCAAGCTCGATCCCCAGGCATTCAAGTTGACCCGCGTGTCGGGCGCCTATTGGCGCGGCGATCAGAATAACGCCCAGCTCAGCCGCATCTACGGCACCGGCTGGCTCAACAAGAAGCAGCTCGACGAACATCTCGTCCGGCTCGAGGAAGCGGCCAAGCGTGACCATCGCCGCATCGGGCAGGACATGGATCTGTTCCACCTTCAGTCCGAAGCTCAGGGGTCGGTGTTCTGGCATCCCAAGGGTTTCATCCTGTGGCGCCAGCTGGAGGCCTATATGCGCCGCCGTCTCGACGCGGCTGGTTATGCCGAGGTCAAGACGCCGCAATTGATGGACGCGCGCCAGTGGGAGCAGTCCGGCCATTGGGGCAAATATCGCGAGAACATGTTCGTCGTCCCCGACGAGATTCCCTCGATCGAGGAAGACGGGCCGATCTTTACCGGCACCGCCGACCTGATGGCGCTCAAGCCGATGAATTGTCCGGCGCACGTCCTGATCTTCCGCCAGGGGATCAAGTCGTACCGCGACCTGCCGATCCGCATGGCCGAGTTCGGTTGCTGCCACCGCAACGAGCCGCATGGCGCGCTGCACGGCATCATGCGCGTGCGCCAGTTCACGCAGGACGACGCGCATATCTTCGTGCGTGCCGACCAGCTGATCGACGAGGTTCAGGCGTTCTGCGACCTGCTCGACTCGGTCTACAAGGACCTCGGGTTCGACAAATACGCGATCAAGCTCGCGCTGCGCCCGGACAAAAGGTTCGGCAGCGAGGAGATGTGGGACTGGTCCGAACAATCACTGCGCGACGCGGTCAAGGCCACCGGCCGCGACACCGAGGAATTCGGCTGGGAGGAATTGCCGGGTGAGGGGGCTTTCTATGCGCCCAAGCTCGAATTCCACCTGACCGACGCGATCGGCCGGACGTGGCAGGTCGGCACGATTCAGACCGACACGGTGCTGCCCGAGCGGCTCGACGCTTCCTATGTCGGCGACGATGGCGAGCGGCATCGCCCGATCATGCTGCATCGCGCGATCCTTGGCACGTTCGAGCGCTTCATCGGCATCCTGATCGAGCATCACGCCGGGCGCTTCCCACTGTGGCTGTCGCCAGTGCAAGCGGTGGTAGCGACGATCGTGTCCGACGCCGACGATTATGCCGAACAGGTCGCGGCCGAGCTGCGCAAGGCGGGGCTGCGAGTCGAAACCGATCTGCGCAACGAGAAGATCAACTACAAGGTGCGCGAGCACAGCCTTGCCAAGGTCCCCAATTTGCTGGTCGTCGGCAAGCGCGAGGCGGACGAAGGCACAGTGGCGCTGCGCCAGCTGGGCAGCGATCGCCAGCAAGTGCTGACCCTGGCGGCGGTGGTCGAACAATTGCAGCGTGCCGCGATGCCGCCCGACCTCGCCGTCGCGGCGGAGGCCGAAGCGCAGGCGTGATACCAACAACGGGCGGCGGTCCTTCGCCGCCCGTTTGCCTCAGAAAGCGGCGCTGACCGAGAACAGCGCGGTCGCGTCCGCGATCGACGATCCGTTCTTGGTCGAGGCGAAATTGGGCAGCAGATAGGCCGACCTCGCCTTGCTGATGTCGGTGTCGACATAGGACACGCCCAGCGTCACCGGGCCGATCACGTAATCGACGCCGAGCGACCAGTCGAAATATTCGCCGGTCGGCGCCACGCTGGTGCCGTTGGGCCCGAGTCCGGGATTGCCGTTGGAATGGCCGAGATGCGCCTTGGCGGTCAGCGGGGTCTTGGGAATGCCGACACTGGCATCGCCCCAAAGGTAGAGATTGTCCTGCGCCTGGCCGCGACTTTGCGGCGTGTTGGAGAAATTGCCCAGCGCCTTCTGCTTCGGGGCATAAGCGATGCCCGCGAGCAGATTGGCCGGTCCGATCGTGGTGCTAAGCTTGACATAGGGCTCGGCGAAGTCGGTCGTGTCGGCGCCGCCGGGGTACATGTACCAGGTCAGCCCGACGTCGATCGTCGTGCCGCTGGCGATCGGCTTCTTGATCCCGGCAAACAGGTCGAGTTCCAGGTTGGCACCGCCGAACGTGCCCCAGCCGGAAAGGTTCGAGGCCCAGGCACCGGCATAGACGCCGCTTTCGTGCGTGACGGTCACGCCGCCCTGCAGCGCCGCTTCCTTGTCGGTCTGCGACACGCCGCGGAAGCGATAATCGGACACCAGGGCGACATTGCCCGACACGGTGACCGACTTGGGCGGCTCTTCCTGCGCGAAGGCAGGCATTGCGGCCAGCAACGACGCCGCCGCGATGGCGGCGAGGCGATAGATCATGGAACATTCCCCTGTGCGATGAGGTGAACGTTCCTCCTGCGGCCGCCCGGCACGGTCTTCTATAGCGAGACCGAGTCCCGGCGGCGGCTCCTGACTATCGCTGCCGCATTGCCGTAATCGTGCCCAATCGTGAGGAAATGTTGCCGCCGGGGCGCACGGTGCCGGTCGCTAACCGCTATTCCGAATCATAAATGCCTACTTTTGCTGTCCCGGCTTTTAAATCCTCCGGCAAAATTCTATATCACGCACCTTACAACCCAAAGGAGCAGTACCTATCCGTCCTCCCACGATGCGCCGACCAAACCAGGCGCCGCCGATGAACGGCCCCCGATTCAACGAATGGATCCAGTCGCCCAAGGTTCGAGTGATCGACCATGAAGGCGAGAATCTGGGTGTTATGTACACCAAAGAGGCGATGGAGCAGGCCCAAGGGCTTGGTCTCGACCTCGTCGAAGTGTCGCCTAACGCAGATCCGCCCGTGGCCAAGTTCCTCGATGTCGGCAAGTTCAAGTACGAGGCGCAGAAGAAGGCCAACCTCGCTCGCAAGAGCCAGAAGACGCAGGAGATCAAGGAGATCAAGATGCGTCCGAACATCGACGATCATGATTATGAGACGAAGATGAAGGCCATCCACAAGTTCATCGGTGAGGGCGACAAGGTCAAGGTCACGCTCCGCTTCCGCGGCCGCGAGCTGAGCCACGGCCAGCTGGGCATGAACCTGTTGAAGCGCGTGCAGGATGACACCGCCGAGGACGCGAAGGTCGAAAGCTATCCGCGCATGGAAGGCCGTCAGATGCTGATGGTGCTTTCGCCGAAGTAAGGCTCGCCGACGCGGAATAGCGGAACGCTATTCCGCGAAAGCTCGGCGAGCTCGGCCGGCGGCGCATAAGCGCCGACCGACGGCGCGGACTTACTCCGCGCCGGCTCCGTTGCCCCAAAATAGCATCGTCACCCCGGCCTTGTGCCGGGGTCCACCGGGCGGCAAGCGTGAAATTAGTGCCTCTAGCCTTGGCCAAGCTGCATGGTGGATGCCGGGACAAGCCCGGCATGACGACGATGGCTAGAGCGCGGTAGCAATCGCCTCGTACACCGCATCCAATTCCGCATCCTCGATGCAATAAGGCGGCATCACGTACACCGTGTTCCCCAACGGTCGCAGCAGCACGTCGCGCTCGCGAAAATGCTTCAGCAAGCGCGGCCCGATCGCGGCGAGATACCCGCCATCGCCCACCGCCACCTCCATCGCCGCGATCGTCCCGATCCGCCGCTTATCCGTCACGCCCGATAAAGCATCGAGTCGCGCCTGCTGCCGCGCGCTCAGATCGGCGATCCGCTGCAGCACCGGCTCGTCGCGCCAGATTTCCAGATTGGCGACCGCCGCCGCGCAGGCGACGGGGTTTGCCGTATAGCTCGACGAGTGGAAGAACATCTTGGCGCGATCGTCGGACAGATGCGCGTCGAAGATCGCTTGCGTCGCCATCGTCACCGCAAGCGGGACCGCGCCGCCGGTCAGCCCCTTCGACAGGCACAAAATGTCGGGCACGACCGCGGCTTGTTCGCACGCCAGCAAAGTCCCGGTACGTCCCCAGGCGGTCATCACCTCGTCGGCGATGAACAGCACGTCGTGCCGCGCACAGATCGCGCGCATCTCGGCCAGGACGTGCGCCGGATAGACCAGCATCCCGCCGGCGCCGAGGACCAGCGGTTCGACGATGAACGCGGCCGGCTGCTCGCGGCATGCCGCCTCCAGCGCGTCAAGCGTCACCTGTTCATGACCTTCGGCAGGGAAGGGGATCGTGCCGACATCGAACAGCAATGGCGCATAGGCCCGGTTGAATACCCCGCGCGCGCCGACCGACATCGCGCCGATCGTGTCGCCGTGATAGCTATGCTCCAACACCAGGATGCGGTGCCGCGCCTCGCCGCGATTGGTCCAGAACCCCAGCGCCATCTTGAGCGCGACCTCGACGCTGGTCGATCCGCTGTCCGAATAGAAGACGTGGGTGAGGGCGGGGGGCATGATCGTGGTCAGGCCGCGCGCCAGCGTCTCGGCGGGCTCGTGCGTCCAACCGGCATAGATGATCTGGTCGAGCTTCTGGGTCTGCGCGGCGATCGCGGCCATGATGCGCGGATGGCAATGGCCGTGCGTCGTCACCCACCAGGACGAGATGGCATCGATCACGCGCCGGCCATCGGCGGTGTGGAGCAATGCTCCCTCGGCATGCGTCACCAACGGGATCGGTTCGCCGAGCCCATGCTGGGTGAAGGGATGCCAGACCGGTGAACCGCTCATCGGAAATCGGCCAGATCGAAATGGGCGGCGAAGGCGGCGGCCAGCGCACCGGGGTCGAGCGGGTCGAGCATCGGCAGGCGGCCAAGGCGTTTGACCCCGCCCATATCCGCGATCGTCGCCTCGCTATCCTCGACAGCATCGCCGACAAAGGCCACCCCGAGAATATCGACCTTGCGTGTGCGCAATGCTTCGATCGCGGCCAGGCTGTGGCTGATCGTGCCGAGCGATGTCGCGGCAACGAGCACCACCGGCAACTGCCAGCGCGCCATCACGTCCGCGAATGTCGCCTGTCGCGTGAAAGGCACCAGCACGCCGCCGGCGCCTTCGATCACTAAGGGCCGGTCGCAACGTGGTGGTTCGAGCGCGTCCACATCGATCGTCACGCCATCGATCTCCGCCGCGCGGTGTGGCGAGCAGGGGGTGGTCAGACGATAGGCTTCGGGCAGCAGACGCGCGGCCGGCAGGCCCGACAATCGTCCGATTCGCTCCAGGTCGCCGCCGTCATCCAGCCCGGCCTGGACCGGCTTCCAGTAACAGCCGTCGAGGGCGGCAGTCAGCGCGGCGGCAAACACCGTCTTTCCGATATCGGTGCCGGTGGCGGTGACGACGATCGCGGTCACAACACCTCTTTCAGCGCCTCGGCGAGCGCATCGATCGTCGCGGCGTCGACATTGAGCGTGACCGACAGCCGCAACCGCGCGGTGCCGACAGGGACGGTCGGCGGGCGGATGCCGCGCACGTCGAAACCCTGTGCCTGGAGGCGCGCGGCAATTTCCATCGTCCGCGCATCATCGCCGATGATCACCGGCATGATCGGCGACCCGCTGGCAAGCGCGCCAAGCGGGACGAGGCAGTCGTGCGCGTGGCGCACAAGGTCATCCAACTTGGCGATCCGTTCCGGCGCGCGCGCTAGCAAAGCGAGGCCGCCGCGCACCGCCGCCGCCATCAGTGGGGAGGGCGCGGTCGAGAAGATGAAGCCGCGCGCGCGGTTGATCAGGATATCGCACACTGCGCGAGAGGCGCAGACCAACGCGCCCTCCGCGCCAAGCGCCTTGCCGCACGTGCGCAAGGTGATGAGGTTGTCGCGGCCTTCCCATTCGGCAGCGAGCCCGCGTCCGCCCGGTCCGAACACGCCGGTCGCATGCGCCTCGTCGACGATCAGCACGGCATCCTCGCGGTCGGCGATCGCCACCAGATCGCCGAGCGGGGCGCGGTCGCCATCCATCGAATAGAGGCTCTCGACCGCGATCCATGGCCGGCCGCGGCCGCCCTCGCGCCGCCATTGCGCGATTGCATCGGCGACGGCGTCAGCATCGTTGTGCCTGGCTGACACGCGCGCGGCGCGGCCGAGCCGCATGCCGTCATGCGCGCTGGCATGGATCAATTCGTCATGGACGACGAGGTCGTCGGCGCCGGGCAAAGCCGCGAACAATCCGCCATTGGCGGCGAAGCCGGTGCTGAAATAGAGCGCGGCCTCGCTACCGAACCAGCGCGCTGCCTCCGCTTCGAGCGCTTCATGCTCTTCGTGATTGCCGCGCAACAGACGCGATCCGCCCGCGCCGATCGGTACGCCCCGCGCCAGCGCGTGGGCGACGATCGCTCGCATGTCGGGCGACCCGGCGAGGCCGAGATAGTCGTTCGAGGCGAAATCGTGGCCGGTCCGGGCGGCCAGCGCACGCCGGCGATGGCGGCGGGTCAGCGCATCGAGATCGTCTTGGAGCTTCGCTTTGAACGCCGCGCCCGGCAGCTGGGGATCGGATAGACTCAAGCCGGCGCTTCCCACAATTCGATCGGATTGCCCTCGGGATCATGGATACGCGCGAAACGCCCGGTTTCGGGCGAGTCCCATTCCGGTTTCACGATCACGTCGATCCCACTGGCGTTCAATTGCTCGAGCAGGCCGTCGAGGTCGTTGACGCGGAAATTGAGCATGACCTGATGGTCGGCCGCCCAATAATCGGTATCCGCCTTGAATGGCGCGAATACCATCGGACCACCCTGTACTTTCCAGGTCCATTCTTCCGGCGGCCCGGTATCCTCGGCCGCGCAACCCGCGCCGATGCCGAGATGCTCGCGATACCATGCGTTGAGCGCGTCGGGATCCTTTGCGCGGAAGAATATTCCACCAACTCCGAGTACCGGCATTGCGTCCTCCTCTGTCAGGCCGCCTCGGCGGCCATCTCTCCCATCGCGGCATCGACCAGCCGGCGTTCGAGTGTCTTGACCCGTGCCGGCGCCTCGATCTTGTCGCCGGTCAGGTCGGTTACATAGAAAGTATCGACCGCGCGCTCGCCATAGGTCGCGACATGCGCCGAGTGGATTGTCACTTTCGACTGGAACAGCGCCTGGGCGAGTTGGTGCAGCAAGGCAGGGCGATCGCGCGCATTGACCTCGATCACGGTGAAGCGGTTCGAGGCATGGTTGTCGACGAAGGCCGCGGGATTGATGTCGAACGCCTCGGCGCGCGGACGCGGTAGTGGCTTCGCCTTGAGGCGGTCGCTGAGCTTGTTGCGATTGGCCAGCGCATCCTCGATCGCGCGTCGCAATCGGGTCAGCTGGGCGGAATCATCGAACGGGCGGCCGAGCGGATCCTGGACCAGGAAATTATCGATCGCCATGCCGTCGCGGGTCGTATGGATCCGCGCGTCGATGATGTTGCCGCCCGCCACGCTGATCGCACCGGCGATGCGGTAGAATAACCCCGGATGGTCAGCGGCGTAGATGGTGACCAGCGTCGCGCCGCGATCCGCATCGACCTGGCTGGCGATCGATAACGGCTCGTCGCCGGCCTCGGCCATCAGCTTCAGATTGGCGATCAGCGCATGGTCGGGTTCCGCCACCCAATAGGATTCGGGCAGGCGCTTGACGACCGACGCGAAGGTCTTGTCGTCCCAGCCGAGCGCGGCGGCGACCGCGTACTGCTTGGCCGCGACGCGTTCGCTCCGTCCCTTCTGCTTGTGGCCCAGCCTGAGCACTTCTTCCGCCGCTTCATAGAGGTCAGTGAGGAGCTGGCGTTTCCAGCCATTCCAAACGCCGGGACCGACCGCGCGGATATCGACCACCGTCAGCGTCAACAGCAAGCGCAGCCGCTCCGGGCTCTGCACTGCCTCGCAGAAATCGAGGATCGTCTTGAAGTCGGACAGGTCGCGCTTGAACGCGGTCGCCGACATCAGCAGATGATAGCGGACCAGCCAGGCGACCGTCTCGGTCTCGGCCGCGGTCATCCCGAAGCGCGGGCACAGCCGCTGCGCGACTTCGGCGCCGAGCACCGAATGATCGCCGCCGCGCCCTTTGGCGATATCGTGCAGCAGCACCGCGACATAGAGGACGCGGCGCGACGCGATCTGCTTCATGATCGCGTGGCTGAGTGGATGATCTTCGGTCAGGTCGCCGCGTTCGATCCGGCTCAACAGCCCGATCGCGTGGATGGTATGCTCGTCGACCGTATAATGATGGTACATGTCGAACTGCATTTGCGCGACGACGCGGCCGAAATCGGGTACGAAACGGCCGAACACCCCGGCCTCGTTCATCCAGCGCAACGTGGTCTCGGGATTGTGGCGGCTGGTCAGCACCTCGAGGAACAAGGCGTTCGCTTCGGGGTCGCGGCGAATGTCGTCGGCCAGCTTCGCGTCGCGCGCGGCGGCGCGCATCGCCAGCGGATGGATTTCGAGACCGTGACGGTCGGCCAGCACGAACATCTCGATCAATCGGCTGGGTTTCTGGGCGAGGAAATCCTCGTCGGGTAGCGCCAGCCGACCACGGTCGAGCACGAAGCCGTTGAGTTTGCTCGGGCGGCGGCGCAGCACCGGCAGGCCGAAGCGTCGCCCGCGCGCCGCGAATTTATCGTCGAGATGCGCCAGAAAGACCCCGGTCAGGTCGCCGACCGCCTTCGCCTGCAGGAAATAATAATGCATGAAGCGCTCGACCTTGGACTTGCCCGGCCGGTCGGCGAAGCGCATCCGCTCGGCGATCTCGCGCTGCATGTCGAAGGTCAGACGGTCTTCGGCCCGCCGCGACAGCGAATGGAGGTGGCAGCGCACCGCCCATAGGAAATTGTCGGCGCGGTGGAACTGGGCATATTCGGCGCGGGTGAACAGCCCGACATCGACCAGTTGCGCGGCGTTCTGGACGTTATAGGCATATTTGCCGATCCAGAAGAGCGCGTGCAGATCGCGCAATCCGCCTTTGCCTTCTTTGACATTGGGTTCGACCACGTACCGCGTGTCGCCCATGCGTTTATGGCGCAAGTCGCGCTCGGCGAGCTTCTCGGTGATGAACACGCGCGCGGTATCCGACTGGACCTCCGCCTTGAAGCGGCGCGCGGCCTCGTCGTAAAGGTCCTGGTCGCCCCAGACATAGCGCGCCTCGAGCAAAGCGGTGCGGACCGTGACGTCGCCCTTTGCCTGGCGGACCATATCGTCGAGGCTGCGGGTCGACTGGCCGACCTTCAGCCCCAGATCCCACAAGGCATAGAGCATCGATTCGACGACTTGCTCGTGCCAGGGCGTTTCCTTCCACGGCGTCAGGAAACCGATATCGACGTCCGAATGCGGCGCCATCTCGCCGCGGCCATAGCCGCCGACCGCTATCAGGGTCAGGCGCTCGGCGGCGGTCGGGTTGCTCAGCCGATAGAGCCGCTCGACGGTGAAATCGTAGAGCAGGCGCAGAATCTGGTCGATCAGGAACGCCTGGCTGGCCGCGATCTCCAGCCCGCGCGACGGGTGTTCGAGCAGCCGGCGCTCGATCTCGGCGCGGCCCGATTGCAGCGCCTGTTTGAGCAGAGCGGTCGCCGCGTGGCGGAGCTTGGTACGGTCGTCGCCCTCCAGCGCCTTGAGCGCATCGGCCAATATGCGGCGATCGATGATCGCGCGGCGGTGGGGCAGGCTGTCGAAGCGTGCGGGCATGACCCGGCGATAGTCGCGAACGCACGCGGCGTCACGCGTGGTTATGGCCTAGAATTTGTTTCAGCAAAGCTGAAACGGTAACGGTGCCGGGCCACTCCCTCTAGCGGCCGTGCTGCAGCCCCTCGGCGGTCCAGCCGAGATCGAAGCGTTCGCGATCGGCGAAGAACGCGGAGATCTCGCCGCGCAGGCAATCGGTGATCCAAGGCAGTGGCAGGCCGACGGCACGAGCGTAGTTGCGGGCGAATCCAAGCGCATAGACCGGGGCGGAGAAACCGTCGAAGCGCGCCTGCTCGATCGCTTCGAGATGGCGCACCGCCATCCGGGTCACGTCGGCGACCTCGGCCAACGACAATCCCAATTGCTCACGCGCCGACCGCAACGCCCGACCGACCGCATCCGCGGACAGGACCGGCATGTTGCGGTCGAGTTCCTCTCCAAACAAATCCATCAGAAGCCCCCCGACTCGATTGGAGGATCGCACCATTGTGCCGCTACCGCAACGACGCTGATTGGCCAGGACTGCTTTGCGGCTGACAAAGCGTCCGAATTTGGGTCGCTCAGATAGTTTGCGGCGCGGTAATCTTACTGTAATGGCTTGGCAGGGCGCCTCTTTTGGTGCGGGGTGGGAATTATGAACCTTGAGCCGCCGGTAACGCCGGAACGGACACAATCGCGGCTGGCTTCGCGCCTGCTGGTGGAAACGCAGCTAACCAGCCTGGTCAGGGCGATCGCTATCGTACGCAAACTTGCCGGCGGGTCGTTCGTGTTCGATCGCGGCATCTTCTTCCTGGCGATATTGCGTGCCAGCGGCGACGTGCTGGCCGATTGGCCCAATGCGCCGCGTAGCCAGGCCGATAGTGGCGGCATCAGCATCAACGCGCTGTCGCAGTCGCTGCACCGCCCGTTCGAAACCGTCCGCCGCCATGTCAACGCGCTAATCGAAGCTGGATTGTGCGCGCGCACGAATAATGGCGTGGTGATCCCGATTGCATTGCGCGACGATCCCGATGTCGCGGCATTGCTGGTCCATCTGCACGATTCGCTGGTCTGGCTGGCCGACGAATTCCACGCCTTCGACATGCCGCTCCCGCGTACCGCGACAGTCGATCAGCCCTATCGCGCCGACATCACGCTGGCGGCGTCGATCGACCTGGCACTGGGCGCGTTCGACAATGTCGGCTTGTTCGTGTCGGACTGGCTGGAACTCGCCATCGTCGGAGCGGTGCTGGTCGCGAGCGTGCGGCGGATCACGCTCGATAGCGAATTGGCGCGTCGTTATTCGGAAACCGCTACCTTCGTGCCGATCGAGCAGCGCGATCCGGTTTCCGCGGCGGCGATCTCGCGCGCGCTGACGATCCCCTATTCGACGGTACGACGCCAGATCCTGGCGACGGTCGCGGCTGGCAAGCTGATCGAGCGCGGACGAGGCGTGCTGCTGTCCGACGATTTGCTGGCCGGGCCTGGCGCCGCGATCATGGGGGCCACGGCGACGATGCGGACCGCGGCGCTGTTCGGACGACTGGTGCCCGGCGGCTTCCCGTTCAACGACCCCAAAAACGCTTATGTTGCGGGACGGCCGGCGCTGGTCGATTTCAGCTGAGGCGCATCGGGATCAAGTGATCGGCAACGAGGAGATGGCGATCCGTGCCAACTCCGCGGCAAGGGTCAACGCCACCCATTTTTCGGGCAGTTTCACGACTCGGGCATAAGCACGTGCCGCCGCGATCGTCGCGCCGGCGCCGGGCAGTCGGCCGAAATCCGAATTCTCGATCGCACTGACGATCTGCAGGTCGGTGCCGGCCCGGCGCGCCACGTCATCCAGCGACAAACCCATCCTCAACCGGCCGCGCCACAAGGCTTCGCCGATCTGGCTGGGCGCGGAAATGGCCCTTCCCTCCATTTTCGCGGCCAGATGATCTGGTGCCGGACCGCGTTTATCGCGATCCATCGAATCCCCTCCTGTCCCCGAGGCGATCTCTGCCACAGTTCGGAAATGGCCGCAACGGACCGAACGCCCGACTTGACAGCTATTGTGCCAATCTGACCCTAAGCGTCGTGCGCTAGCCGTTTCAGGCGATACAGCACGTCCAGCGCCTCACGCGGACTGAGTGCGTCGACGTCCAGGCTGTCGAGCTCGGCACGGACGGCATCGCATTCCTCTTCCTCCGCCTCGATCGCGGCGGCGAACAGCGGCAAGTCGTCGAGTCCCGCAGCAAGCCCCCCAGTCTTGGCGCGGCCCGCCTCGAGCTTGGCCAGCACCGCCTTGGCACGCGCGATCGTGGCCGGCGGCAGCCCGGCGAGGCGCGCAACCGCGAGGCCGTAGGAACGGTCGGCGGGTCCCTCGGAGACTTCGTGGAGCAGGACCAGATCGCCTTTCCATTCGCGCGCGCGGACGTGGTGAAGGCTCAGTGCATCGCAGCGTTCGGCAAGCCGCGTCAGCTCGTGATAATGCGTCGCGAACAGGCAGCGGCAGCGATTGTCCTCATGGATTGCCTCGACCACTGCCCAGGCAATGGCGAGGCCGTCATAGGTCGAGGTACCACGTCCGACTTCGTCGAGGATGACGAAGCTGCGCGGCGTGGCTTGCGCCAGGATCGCCGCGGTCTCGACCATTTCGACCATGAAGGTCGACCGCCCGCGCGCTAGATTGTCCGACGCGCCGACGCGGCTGAACAATTTGTCGACCAGCCCGAGTTCGGCGCGTGCGGCGGGGACATAGCTGCCCGCCTGGGCGAGTACCGCGATCAGCGCGTTCTGGCGGAGGAAAGTCGACTTGCCGCCCATGTTCGGGCCGGTGACCAGCCACAGCCGCGAGGTTTCGGAAAGCACGCAATCATTGGCGACGAAGCGTTCGCCGCTGCGCTGGACGGCGGCCTCGACCACCGGGTGGCGCCCGCCTTCGACGTCGAAACAGGCATGATCGACCAAGCTGGGCCGAGCCCAGCCGTCCTCGGCGGCGCGCTCGGCCAGCCCGGCGGCGACGTCGAGCCGGGCCAGCGCGTCGGCGGTCGCGGCGATCGCCTCGCGACCGGCGAGCGCGGTCTGGGTCAATTCCTCGAGATGCGCCGCCTCGGCGGCAAGCGCATGGCTGCCGGCCTGGGTGACCTTCATCGCCAGTTCGTGGAGTTCGGGCGCGTTGAAGCGGACGACGCCGGCCAGCGTCTGGCGATGGGTGAACCCACTGTCGGGCGCCATCAGTGGATCGGCGGCCCTGGCCGGAACCTCGACATGATAGCCGAGCACGCCGTTATGACGGATCTTGAGCGCGCTCGTGCCGGTGCGGTTGCGATATTCCGCCTCGAGCGCGGCGATCGCGCGGCGGCCGCCGGCGCCGATATCGCGCAGATCGTCGAGCTCGGCGTCATACCCTTCGGCGATATAGCCGCCGTCGGACGCGTCGATCGGCGGTGAGGGGACGAGCGCGCGCTTGAGCAGGTCGATCAACGACCCATGGCCGCGCAGCCGAGGCACGATGTCCTGGAGCAATGGCGGCGGCGCATCGAGCGCGTCGATCCGCTCGCCGAGCAGCCAGGCGCCATCGAGGCCGTCGCGCAACTGACCCAGATCGCGCGGGCCGCCGCGGCCGGCGACCAGACGTCCCAGCGCGCGGCCGATATCGGGTAGGCTGCGCAAGGTCGCGCGCAGGCTTTCGCGCAAGGCGCCGTCGTCATGCAGCCGCTGGACGAGGTCGAGCCGTGCTTCGATCGCCGCGCGGTCCATCAGCGGCGCGCCGATATCCCCGGCAAGCAACCGCGCACCGGCGCCGGTCACGGTGCGATCGACCGCGTCGAGCAGGCTGCCCTTGCGCTGGCCGGTCTGGGTCTGGGTGAGCTCCAGGCTGTCGCGTGTCGCGGCGTCGATCGCCATCGCTTCGCCGGCATTGCCGATCCGGGGCGGCCGCAGGAATGGCAGCGAGCCTTTCGCCGTATGGTCGAGATAGGCGACCAATCCGCCGGCCGCGGCCATGCCGGCGCGGCTCAATTGTCCGAAGCTGTCGAGCGTCGCGACCCCATAGACCCGCTTCAATCGCGCTTCGGCGGCGGTCGAATCGAACTCGCCGCGCGGGCGCAGCACGGTTGCATAATGTTCAAACGCGCTGCCTTCGCTCGCCAGCACTTCGGCCGCGTTCAGGCGCGCAAGTTCGGCGGACAAGCCGCCTGCATCGGTCTCGACCAATTCGAACCGCCCGGTCGAGACGTCGGCGGCGGCGACAGCGATGCCGCCCGCCGCTTCGCCGATCGCGACGCACCAATTGGCGGTGCGGGAATCGAGCAGGGCTTCCTCGGTCAAGGTACCGGCAGTCACCACGCGGATGATCGCCCGCGCGACCAAGGCCTTGGACCCGCCGCGCTTCTTGGCCTCGGCCGGGGTCTCGGTCTGGTCGGCGATGGCGACGCGATGGCCGGCCTTGATCAGTCGTTGCAGATATCCGACCGCGGCATGCGCCGGCACGCCGCACATCGGGATCTTCTCCCCGTCATGCTCGCCGCGCGCGGTCAGCGCGATGTCGAGCACGGCGCTGGCGATTTTCGCGTCTTCGAAGAACAATTCGAAGAAATCGCCCATCCGGTAGAAGAGCAGGCAATCTCCAGCCTCCGCCTTCAAGGCGAGATACTGGGCCATCATCGGGGTCGGGGCGGCGTCAGCCATTGGCGTCGGTTAGCCCAGCCGATCTGCGGCGCAAATCCCGCTTTCGCCCTTTGCTGTGGGTAAAGTGTGCGGATTCCCGCCTGGCGGGCAGCGCATCCCTGTCGGCAAAAGTACATCAAGGGCCCGGAAGCCGGTTTCCTTCTCCCCAAGGCGCACCTAAAGACGGGCGCAACAGAGAGGACCAGGATGGCCGACGAATCTTCCGTGCAGTTTTCCGACCGCGAAGCATTGCTGTTCCATTCGGAGGGGCGGCCCGGCAAGATCGAGATCATCGCGTCGAAACCGCTGACGACGCAGCGCGACCTGGCGCTGGCCTACTCGCCCGGTGTCGCCATTCCGGTGCAAGCGATCGCCGACGATCCCGCGACCGCCTATGATTATACTGCCAAGGGCAATCTCGTCGCGGTCATCTCGAACGGGACCGCGATCCTGGGCATGGGCAATCTCGGCGCCTTGGCGTCCAAGCCGGTGATGGAAGGCAAGGCGGTCCTCTTCAAGCGGTTCGCCGATGTCGATGCGATCGATATCGAACTCAAGACCGAGGATGTGGACCGCATCATCGACGCGATCGAGCTGATGGAGCCGAGCTTCGGCGGCATCAACCTCGAGGACATCAAGGCGCCCGAATGCTTCATCATCGAGCAGACACTGCGCGAGCGGATGAACATCCCGGTCTTCCATGACGACCAGCATGGCACCGCGATCATCACCGCGGCCGGCCTGATCAACGCCTGCCTGCTGACCGGCCGGCATCTTTCGGACATCAAGGTCGCGGTCAACGGCGCGGGCGCGGCGGCGATCGCCTGCACCGAGCTGATCAAGGCGATGGGCGTGCGGCATGAAAACGTCATCATGTGCGACCGTTCGGGCGTGATCTATCAGGGGCGTGACAAGATCAATCAATGGCAGTCGGCGCATGCCGTCGTGACCGAAAAGCGAACGCTCAAGGAAGCGATGCACGGTGCCGACGTCTTTCTTGGCCTGTCGGCGGCGGGCGCGGTCACCGCCGACATGGTGCGCGACATGGCCAAAGCGCCGATCATCTTCGCGATGGCCAATCCCGAGCCTGAAATCCGCCCCGAACTGGCCAAGGAAGCGCGTCCCGACGCGATTATCGCGACCGGGCGCTCGGACTATCCCAACCAGGTCAACAACGTCATTGGCTTCCCGTTCATCTTCCGCGGCGCGCTCGACGTCCGCGCGACCGGGATCAACGAGGAAATGAAGATCGCCGCCGCGCATGCGATCGCCGAACTGGCGCGCGAGGCGGTGCCCGAGGAAGTCGCCGTCGCTTATGGCGTGCGCCATACGTTCGGTCCCGAATATATCATCCCCGCGCCGTTCGATCCGCGGTTGATGGAGCTCGTCCCGTCCGCGGTCGCCAAGGCGGCGATGGATTCGGGAGTCGCGACCAAGCCGATCCTCGACATGGCGGCCTATCGCCAGCAGCTGCGTGGCCGGCTCAACCCGACCACCGGTGTGCTCGCCCAGGCCTATGAAGGCGCGCGCGCGCAGCCCAAGCGCGTACTGTTCGCGGAAGGCGAGGAGGAAGTCGTGTTGCGCGCCGCGGCGGCATTCCGCGAGGGCGGTTATGGCACGCCTGTGCTGGTCGGACGCGACGACGTCCACGACCGGCTGCGTGCGCTCGGCGTCAAGGACGTCGAGAGTTACGAGGTCCACAACAGCCGCACTTCGGCTCTGGTGCCGCGGATGGTCGATTTCCTCTACCAGCGGCTCCAGCGCCGTGGCTATTTGCGCCGCGACTGCGAGCGGATGATCAACCAGGACCGCAACATCTTCGGCGCCGTCCTGCTCCAGCTCGGCGAGGCCGATGCGATGATCACCGGGGTCACGCGGACCTATGCCCAGACGATGCGCGAAGTACGTAAGGTGATCGACATCGAGGCCGGGCGGACCGCGTTCGGCATCCATGTCATGGTCGGCCAGACGCACACCGTGTTCATGGCCGATACCACGATCAACGAGCGCCCCAGCGCCGAAGAACTCGCCGACATCGCCGAACAGACCGCGGCCGTCGCACGCCGCATGGGCCACGAACCGCGCGTCGCGTTCCTGAGCTATTCGACGTTCGGCAACCCCGAGGGACGCTGGCTCGAGAATCTGCGTGCCGCGGTGGGCGTGCTCGACCAGCGCCAGGTCAGCTTCGAATATGAAGGCGAAATGGCGCCCGACGTCGCGCTCAATCCGCGCCAGCTCGCCAATTATCCGTTCGCTCGGCTGTCAGGGCCGGCCAATGTGCTGATCATGCCCGGGCTGCAGTCGGCCAACATTTCGGCCAAATTGCTGCGCGAATTGGGTGGCGACGCGGTGATCGGGCCCATGCTGGTCGGACTGGAAAAGCCGGTCCAGATCGCGCCGATGACCTCGACCGCGAGCGAGTTGGTCACACTGGCGGTGCTCGCTGCGGGCGGGGTCGCGCGGTGAGCCCGGCGATGGGCGTATGGGTCCTGCTGCCGCAATGGCTGGGGACCGCCGCCGCATTCTGGCTAGTCTGGTGGGCCGCGCAGTCGCGCGACGCAACGGCGCTCAAGATCGTCGGGCTGGTATTGGCGATCGTGCCGGCGCTGCTGATGCCGATCCTGTCGCTGATGATTCCCCTTTATCGCGGCTTCTCGTCTGCCGCGAGCATCGGGACCACGTTCGCGCTCATCAGCGCCGCTGTCGGTATCGCGCGTGCGCTGTTCCTTGCCATCTGGGCGATCGCGTCGAAAGACGCGGCGATATTGCGAATAGTCGGCGGGGTGATCGCGGGGTTGCTGATCGTCTTTTATCTGATCGCAACCATGGCAATGGCGACTATGGGTTTCATGCACTGAGAACACGCCTCTTGCTGCTACGTTTGTAGCATGCTACAAACGTAGCAGGAGGTCGTGATGATCGATTCGTTGCCGCGCCGCGAGCGCGAGATTTTCGAGATCCTGTGCGGCCTGGGGGAGGGCACCGCGTCGGCCGTCCGCGGCGCGATGACCGACCCGCCCAGCGATTCAGCGGTACGCGCGTTGCTCGCGCGGCTGGTGGCCAAGGGGCTGATAGCGCACCGCACCGAGAACCAGGCCTATGTTTATGCGCCCGTGCCGCAGACCGATGCGGTTGCGGAAGGAGCACTGCAGCGATTGGTGCAGACCTTCTTCCACGGCTCTGCCGCGAGCGCGGCGACCGCGTTGCTGGGGATGGAGCCCAAGCTCGCGCCCGACGAGATCGATGCGCTCCAGCGCATGATCGACCAAGCCCGGCGGGATGCGAAATGATGCTGGGCTTGCTGATCGACCTCGGCTGCAAATCGACGCTGATCGCCGGCGCGGCCTTACTCCTCAGCACCGCGATGCGCGGCCGGCCGGCGGCGGAGCGCGCCGCTTTGCTGCAGGCGGCGCTGGTCGCTTCGCTCGCGTTGTTCCTGCTCGCGCCGTTGTTGCCGCCACTCGATCTCGCCTTGCTGCCGGCATCCGAGACCGTATCGAACGCGGTTGCAACGTGGAGCATCCCGGCGACTGCGGCCGAAATGCCGCGCGCGCCTGCTGCGACGCTCGACGGCGCGGTCATGGCGGCGATGCTCTACGCTGCCGGGGTCGTGCTGCTCCTGGTCCGTTTCCTGACGGGACTGTGGACGTTGCGGCGCTGGACGCACGCCGCTCAGCCCGCGATCGATCCGCACTGGCGGCGGGTGATGGATCAGGAAGCCGCCGGCTTCCGCCGACCGCTCCGCTTGCTGGTTTCGCCACATGCCGCGACGCCGCTCAGCTGGGGAATCGTGCCCGCCTGGATCCTGATCGGCCCGGCGACGCATGATCACCCCGAACAGGCGAAGGCGGTCATCGCGCACGAAATGGCGCATATCCGCCGCTTCGATTGGCTGGGGCTGGTCGCCGCCCGCATGGCCATTGCCTTGTTTTGGTTCAATCCATTGGTGTGGCTGGTCGCTCGTCAATTGATGCGCGAGGTCGAGCTGGCGGCCGACGCCGATGCGTTGGACCGGGTCGACCGCTACGATTATGCCCAGGCGTTGCTCGCGGTCGCCGGCGGACGTCCGGTCCATTCCGAAGCCAACGGCATGGCGTTCTCGCGGACCGCGCTGGCGCGCCGGATCAACACCGTGCTCGACGGTGACGCCGGGCGGCGCATGCGGCCGCTGGTGCCGGCGTTGCTGCTCGTGGCGGCGCTGGGCACTGCCGTGCCGCTCGCGGCTGCGCATATCGTGCGCATTGCTCCCGCGCCGCCGGCACCGCAGCCGCCGATTCCCGAACCGCCGGCGCCACCTGTCCCGCCCTCAGCAGCGGCAGCAGCACCGTCGGCTTGGCCCGATGCCGTGCGCAGCACCGGCCACGCTGGCGGCCGAATGTTGAAGCGCCTCGGTAGCGGGATCAAGGGGAGCTCGACCGCACGGTTCGCATTGGCGGCCACGGGCGGTACGGATCGCCAGGTGGCTGGCATGCCGGATGCGCGGGCAGTGATCGATGACTCGCCGCAGGACGCAGAGGCCGCCGCGGCGAAGCGCGAGGAAGAGGGGGGCGCTGCTGCCGCCAAACGCGGCGCGGAGGAACAGCGTCGTGGCCTTGGCGAAGGGATGCGCGGCACCGCCGTGGGATTTCGCGCGCGCGCCGAAGAGCTCGAACGCGTCGCCAATCTGCCAGGACAATCCAGCGCCGTGCGGGCGAGCAATCTGGCTATCGCGAAGGGATTTCGCGGTAGTGCCGACGACCTCGACAACAAGGCCGACAAACTGAGCGGCACCTAGCCGCCACTATCCATCGACGTCACCCAGGCAAGCGCGATTCCGCGCCACGGGACCGGCTTGCCCAATTTCAGGAGATACGAATGCGGGTCACTATTTGTGCTGTCGCAATCCTGCTTGGCGCCTGCGCCGATCATTCGGCATTGGCGAGCGAGCCTCGGCTGAGCATCCGGGTCGCGGACGTTTCGACCGATACGCCATCGGGGCGGGCCGAATTGCGGCGACGTGTGGTCGATGCGACGCGGCGATTCTGCGCCGATCATGGCGCCGAGATCACGCCCTACGAATCGCGGGAGGATCCGCATTATTGCCCCGACATGGCAAGATCCTGGGCGATGAGTGGCATGACGCGCGACATGCGCCGTGCCTATAGCCTGGCGCGGCACGAGGCGAAGGTGGTCGGCAGCGCGCCGTGATTTCGGGTCGCCGTCCGCAGACCTGCTCGGCCGCGCCCCGCCGCCACGAGGCTGGACATAACGCTCAGCCGCCATACATCTAGTCCATGGCAGGTGGCGCGCATGGCTGACGCTCTGGGTGGCTCGTTGCCGCTATATATCCTGATCGGCATCGTTATCGTGCTGATGCTGCTCGCTCGGCGGTTTCGGGTGGTCGGGCGCCTGTTATCGATGACGGCGCTGGTCGTCTCGCTCGGGCTGATCGTGATGCTGGTCGGCGAGCGCGGGCGGTTCGATCCGATGTTCGCGCGTGTCGCCAAGATGCTGCACCTTGAGGACGGGCAACAGGTCGTCGGCAAGGAAATGCGCGTGCCGATGGCTGATGACGGCCATTTCTGGGTTACCGTCCGGTTCGGCCATGTCGAACGCAAGATGCTGGTCGACAGCGGCGCGACGGTGACCGCTTTGTCGACCGATACCGTGGACGCGGCGGGGCTGCGGCTCAGCCCGAGCCCATTCCCGATGATCATCCAGACCGCTAACGGATCGGTTCGCGCCGATACCGCGACGGTGCCCGAATTGCGCATCGGCAATATCGTCGCGCGCGATCTGCCCGTCGTCAGTTCGCCGGCCTTCGGCGACATGGACGTGATCGGGATGAACTTCCTGTCGCGGCTCAAGAGCTGGCGTGTGGAGGGGCGGACGCTGATTTTGACGCCGAACCATCCGCAGAATGGAAAAGGCACGGCGGCTTCCTAACCCCCTCCCTTTGGGCGCGTCGGGTCGGTCATGCCCCCGGCATGACCTGAATGGCGCGGGGCGCCATTCACCCGACGCGGGTCGAGCTGCGAAGTAGCGAAGGGTGAGGGCAGGGGCGGTCGCTGCCCTCACCCTTCCGCGCCTGCGGCGAGTTCGAGCGAGGTCCGGTCCCCCGGACCGGACCTTGACCTGCCGGGGGCAGGCCAAAGCTCGAACTCTCCCTCTCCCACAGGGAGAGGGAATTTCGGCCCTAGGCGTCGATCGACGTGCCCACTTGCGCGTTGACCAGGCCGCCATCGACCACCAGCGTATCGCCGACGACATAATCCGACGCGCGGCTGGCGAGGAAGATCGCGGCGCCGGCCATGTCCTCGTCGGTGCCGATACGGCGCATCGGAATGCTCTTGGCGACCTCCTCCCCATGATCGCGCGCGGCGCGGTTCATCTCGCTCGCGAAGGCGCCGGGGGCCAGGCTGGTGACGATGATCGCGTCCTTGATCAGCCGCGCCGCCATCCGCTTGGTGAGATAGATCAGCGCCGCTTTCGAGGCGTGATAGCTGTACGTCTCCCACGGGTTGAGCCGCAGGCCGTCGATCGAGGTGATGTTGATGACCTTGCTTGGCTTGTCGTAGCTCGCCTGCGCCTTGAGCAGGCCATGCAGTGCCTGGGTCATGAAGAAGGGCGACTTGACGTTCAGGTCCATCACCTTGTCCCAGCCGCTTTCCGGGAAGTCCTCGAACGGCACGCCCCAGGCGGCGCCGGCATTGTTGACCAGGATGTCGAGATGATCCTCATGCTCGGCCAGTTTGGCGGCGAGTGCCTTGCAGCCGTCGACGGTCGAGACATCCATCGGCAGTGGAATGCAGTTGGGTCCGAGTTCGACGGCGGTCTCTTCGCAGGCGGGGGCCTTGCGCGACGAGATGTACACCTTGGCCCCCTGCGCGATGTATCCCGCGGCGATCATCTTGCCGATGCCGCGCGATCCCCCGGTGATCAGCGCGACGCGCCCTTCGAGGCTGAAGAACTTGCTGGTGTCCATGTCTGTCTCCCGTTTTCCAAAAATCGTCATCCCAGCGAAAGCTGGGATCTCGCGTCGCAGAGGGCACGGTCGTCGCGCCGTCGCTTGAGGCCCCGGCCGCCGCCGGGGCGACGGCTTGTTGCGCTCCGTCCGATCACCCCCCGCGCTTCAACGTCTCGCGCGCGATGATGAGTTGCTGGATCTGGCTGGTGCCTTCGTAAATGCGGAACAGCCGCACGTCGCGGTACAGCCGCTCGATGCCGTAATCGGCGATATAACCGGCGCCGCCATAGATCTGCACCGCGCGGTCGGCGACGCGGCCGACCATCTCGCTGGCGAAATATTTGGCGGCGGCGGACTCCATCACGACGTCCTTGCCTTCGTCCTTGGCCGCGGCGGTCTCCAGCACCAAAGCGCGGGCGGCAAGCGCCTCGGTCTTCGAATCGGCGATCATCGCCTGGATCAATTGGTGCTCGGCGATCGGCTTGCCGAACTGCTTGCGCTCGCTGGCATAAGCGACGCAATCGGCGATCAGCCGCTCGGCGACGCCGACGCACACCGCCGAGATGTGCAACCGCCCGCGATCGAGCACGCGCATCGCGATCTTGAAGCCCTCGCCCTCGGCGCCGAGCCGGTTCTCGATGGGGACGATCACGTCGTCGAAAATGACATCGGCGACCTTGGCGCCCTTTTGCCCCATCTTCTTCTCGGGCTCGCCAATCGACACGCCGGCAAGGTCGCGCGGGACCAGGAAGGCGGAAACACCGCGTCCGCCCGGCGCGTCGCCGGTCCGCGCCATCACGGTGAACAGATCGGCCTTGTCGGCATTGGTGATGAAGCGCTTGGTGCCCGACAGGCGATAAGATTGGCCATCCCACACCGCCTTGGTCTTCACCGCGCCCGAATCGGAGCCTACATCGGGTTCGGTCAGCGCGAAGCTGGTAATGATCTCCCCGCTCGCGATCCGGGGCAGCCACTCTGCTTTCTGTTCGGGACCGCCGGCCATGACGAGCCCCTGGCTGCCGATGCCGACATTGGTACCGAAGCTCGAGCGGAACGCCGGGGTGGTGCGGCCGAGCTCGATCGCGACCTTCACCTCTTCGAGCATGGTCAGGCCGAGGCCGCCATATTCCTCGGCGATCGACAGGCCGAACAGGCCCATCGCCTTCATCTCCGCGGTGACGTCGTCGGGGATGGCGTCCTGTGCTTCCACCTCGGCTTCCAGGGGGCGAAGCCGCTCGGTCACAAAGCGGCGGACGGTGTCGATCAATGCGTCGAAGGTTTCGGCGTCGAGCGCCATGACGTTCCTCTCCCCATGTCCAACTCGTCATGCCGGGCTTGTCCCGGCATCCAACGTGCAGCAACGGCTGGATTCCGTTGTGGCGGGTTGGACCCCGGAACAAGTCCGGGGTGACGGTTGGTAGTTTGGCGCAAAGCTCGCTGCAACATCAAACAAACCCGAAATTCGAAAAGCCGGATTGACCGGCCTCAAGCCCCCTCTATGCTGCAGGAAAAATACATGCAGGAGAATGGAATGCGGTTTCAGGGCAAGCGCGCCGTGGTCACTGGCGGCGCCTCCGGTATCGGCCGTGCGACGGCGCTGCGATTGGTCGAGGAAGGCGCCGACGTCCTGATCGGCGACGTCGATGTCGCGGGCGGCCAGGAGCTTGCCGAAACCTCGAACGGCCGCATCCGCTTCCAGAAAACCGACGTGACGCAAGTCGCCGATATCGAGGCGTTGCTGGCCGCCGCCGATGCCGCGGGCGGGCTCGACATCCTGTTCAACAATGCCGGCGCGGCGGGCGCGCGCGACAAGATCGACGAGATTTCGCCCGACGATTGGGATCGCACGATGAGCCTGTTGCTGCGATCGGTGGCGATGGGTATCCGCTATGCCGCGCCGCTGATGGCGAAACGCGGTGGTGGGGCGATCGTCAACACGTCGAGCGTCTCCGCGCTGGGCAGCGGCTATGCGCCGACCGCTTATTCGACCGCCAAGGCGGGCGTGTTGCATCTGACCAAGGTCGCCGCCGCCGACCTCGCCAAGCACAATATCCGCGTCAATGCGGTGGTGCCGGGGTTCATCACCACCAACATCTTCACTTCGGCGCTGGGACTCGAAGGCGAGGTGCGCGATCATGTCAACGGCGTGATCGCCCAGACCGCCGCGCACGCTCAACCGGTGCAGCGCGCCGGACGGCCTGAAGACATTGCCGCAGCGGTCGCTTATCTGGCGAGCGATGACGCCAGTTTTGTCACCGGCACGCATATCCTGGTCGATGGTGGCATGCTGATCGGCACGCGCGCGAGCTGGGACGACAGCGTGCCCGGCCTGTTCTCATCACTGGAGGCGGCGGCCTCGTGAGCAAGCTGGCGACGCCGGCACCGCGCCGGCTTTCGAACTGGACTACGGCAAGCTACGGCTTCGGATCGGTCGCGTACGGCGTCAAGGATGCCGGGTTCGGGACGTTCCTGCTGATCTTCTACAACCAGGTAGTCGGACTCGACGCCTCGACTGTCGGGTTGATCATTTTCATCGCGCTCGTCTGCGACGCGTTCGTCGATCCGCTCATTGGCGTGTTGTCGGACCGCACGCGCGGGCGCTGGGGGCGGCGTCATCCATGGATGTATTCGGCGGCGCTGCCGATTGCGATCGGATGGCTGTTATTGTGGAACCCGCCGCATCTGAGCGGCGGCGCCACGCTCGCCTGGCTGTTCGTGACCGCGGTCGTCGTGCGCAGCGCGGTTAGTTGCTATGAAGTGCCGTCCCAAGCACTGACGCCGGAACTGACGTCGGATTACGACGAGCGCACGCGGATCACCTCCTATCGCTATCTGTTCGGATGGGCGGGCGGCCTGTCGATCCTGTTGCTCGCTTACGGCGTGTTCCTGACGCCGTCGGCCGCCTATCCCAACGGCCTGCTCAATCGCGTCGGTTATGGTCACCTCGCAATCGCCAGTACCGTCATCATGGTTGTCGCGATCCTGGCATCGGCGCTGGGCACGCATCACGAGATCGCGCGGTTGCCCAAGACGGTCGTACGCAGCCAGTCTCTCGGCGAGCATTTCGGCGAGCTGTGGGAAACAGTCAAGAATCGCGGGTTCCTGATCCTGATGCTGGCGGGCGTTTGCGCCTATACCAACCAGGGGATCAGCTACGCGCTGTCCAACTACACCTATAGTTTCGTCTGGCAGTTCAAGTCCTGGACGCTGCAACTGCTACCGTTCGCGCTGATGCTGGGTGCGGCGCTCGCCTTCGTCATCGCGCCTGCGGTCGGCAAGCGCACCAGCAAGCCGCATGCGGCGATGGCGTTCGTGCTGGCGGCGACGGTGTTCCACACCATGCCCTATTGGCTGCGCTTCGCCGGCGTCTTGCCGCCACCGGGATCGAGCGCGCTGGTGTTCCTGCTCCTCCCGATCTTCGTCACCGCGACCGCGCTCAGCGTATCGTCCTTCATCCTGGGCGCATCGATGATGGCCGACGTGGTCGAGGATTCGGAAGCGCGGACCGGCCGCCGGTCGGAAGGCGTCTATTTCGCCGGATCCTTCTTCGTCCAGAAATGCACCTCGGGCCTGGGCATCATGATCGTCGGCCAGCTGCTCGATCTTGTATCGTTCCCCAAGGGTGCGAAGCCCGGCATGGTGCCGGTGGCGGTGATCGACCATCTGACGCTGGCCTTCATCCTGATCTACGGCTCGCTGGCGATCGTGGCGGCCATTCTGTTCTCCAAATTCCCGTTCGGCCGCACCGAACACGAAGCGCGGCTGGCTCGGATGATCGCGGCGGCGGAGGCCGAGGGCGCGCCGCACTCGCCGTGACACCGGTAGCGATTCGGCGGATTTCGGCCACAAAATATGGCTGCCTCAGGCGTGAATTGGGTCCAGGCGGCACCGCATTTGGGCATTCACCGGCGACGAAACACAGTTCGTCGTGAAAGGTTCCATTCATCCTGCCGACAGGGTTCCCATGTCGGTTTTGTCCACCTAACCCACCATCAACAGTTCAACGGACCTTTTGGGGGGTCGCATGAAATTTGGTGGTTTGGCAGCGCGATTCGCGCTGGTGGCGCTCTGCGCCCTGGCGACGACGGTGCCGGCTCAGGCTCGGTTCTGGCAGTGCGCTCCTTATGCGCGCGAGATTTCGGGTATCCAGATTTTCGGCAACGCCAACACCTGGTGGTCGCAGGCCGCCGGCAAATATGAGCGCGGCAACACCCCGAAAGTTGGTTCGGTCCTCGCCTTCGCTTCGTTCAGCCGCATGCCGCTCGGCCACGTCGCGATGGTGTCGGGCATCGTCAACGACCATGAGATCCTGTTGACCCACGCCAATTGGTCGCGCCGCGGCGGCGTCGAGTATAATGTCCGCGCGATCGACGTCTCGCCCGAAGGCGACTGGAGCCAGGTCAAGGTCTGGTACGGCCCGATGGGCGGCCTGGGCACGACGACTTATCCGACCAAGGGTTTCATCTATGGCGCCGGTGCGCCCAAGATGGACAATGGCGATGACGACCAGTTCGACGCGTCGCGCAGCCAGACGGTCGCCACGATCGCCCCGGTTGGTGCGCGCGGAGTGGTCGGCGTTCGCGACTGAGCGAGCCGCTACTATCGGTTGATGAGCCCTACGCCTTACCCGGCGTGAAGGTCATCGCCGCTCCGTTCATGCAGTAACGCAAACCGGTCGGCTTGGGGCCGTCGTCGAACACATGGCCGAGATGCCCGCCACAACGGCGGCAATGGACTTCGGTCCGGGTCATCCCCAGCGAACCGTCGTTACGCGTCTTCACTGTATTGGGCAGCGGCGCCCAAAAGCTTGGCCAGCCGGTGCCGCTCTCGAACTTGGTCTTCGACGAATAGAGCGGCAGCGCGCAGCCCTTGCACGAGAAGATACCGGCACGGTGCTCGTTGTTGAGCGGACTGGTATAGGGCGTCTCGGTCGCCTCGTGGCGCAGCACCTGGTAAGAGAGCCCGGGTAACCGCTTGCGCCATTCGGCGTCGCTCAAATGGAACTCGAACTTTTCGGGCGGCGCGACGGGCGCGGCGCGACAGCCGCCGAACAGCATCGTCGCGGCACCGGTGCCGGCCAGGGTCAGGAAATGGCGGCGGTCGAACGTCATCATACAGGCTCCATCGATCGGACCTATATAAGTACGGACGATAAACGCTGCCGGTTTCAATCCGCCGCGACGCGTCAGCTCAATATTTGCTGATCTCGACCGGCAGCTTGCGATAGCCGTGGACGAAACAGGCCGCGACGCGCTCGGGCTCGCCCAGCACGTTCACGCGCATCCGGCGCTTGGCCATTTCCTCGAGCAGCACGCTGATCTGGAGTTCGGCGAGGCGAGCACCGACGCAGCGGTGGATGCCATGACCGAACGCCAGGTGCCGGCGCGCATTCGGGCGGTCGACGACGATATTGTCGGCGTCGTCGCCGAACACCGTCTCGTCGCGATTGGCCGACAGATACCAGAGTGCGAGCTTGTCGCCTTCCTTGATCATCTGGCCACCCAGTTCGTAATCCTGCGTCGCGGTGCGGCGCATATGCGCGAGCGGGGTCTGCCAGCGGATGATTTCCTGAACCGCATTGGGGATCAGTTCGGGATTCGCCTCGAGCTTGGCGCGCTGATCGGGGAACAGGTCGAGGCCGTAAGCCGCCGCCGACATCGAATTGCGTGTCGTGTCGTTGCCGCCGACGATCAGCAGGATCAGGTTTCCCAGGAACTCATACTGATCCATTTCCGCCATGGCGTCCGAATGGATCATCATGCTGATCAGGTCGGGGGTCGGCTCCTTGCCGACTTTCTGGTTCCACAGATTTTGGAAATAGGCGCCGCACTCGAACATGTGCGTCAGCCGCTCGGCACGCAGTTCGGGTGTCTTCACCAGTTCGATATCGCCGGCCCAATCGGACCAGAAGGTCAGCTTGCGGCGATCTTCCCAGGGAAAATCGAACAGGATCGCGAGCATCTGGGTAGTCAGTTCGATCGACACCGTGTCGACCCAGTCGAACGGTTCGCCATAAGGCAGCGTGTCGAGGATTTCGGCGGTGCGGCGAACGATATCCTCCTTCATCCGCACCATCTCGCTCGGCGTGAAGGCGGGGGCGACGGTGCGGCGCTGGCCGGTATGTTTGGGCCGGTCCATCGCGATGAACATCGGCATCTTGACGTCGCTGTCGGGCAGGAAGTCGGCAAGCGTGATCCCGCCCACTTCGGACGAGAAGACGTCCGGCAGCGATTCCGCCTCGAGGATCGGCTTGTAGGTGGAGATCGACCAATAGGGGCCGTAATCCGAATTCTCGACCTTGTGGACCGGCGACTCGGCGCGGAGCTTCTTGAACGGCTCCTGCCAGACATCGTCGCGATAAAGTTCGGGCCGGCTGACGTCGAGCGGATCGACCGGGCCTTCATATTTGAAGGTCGGACCCTTCGCCAACATCTCGGTCAATTCGGCTTGAGTCGCCATGCCCACTCTCCCATTTATCGGGCGAGACAAACCTATACTTACACAGATGTCAATAGTGGAGCGGCTAGCTGCTCGCCGGCTGCGGCTGCTTGCGTTTGCGCTTGGGGCCTTCGCCCGACTTCAGCACGCCGCGACGGAACCAGCGCGCGCCGAGCGAGATCACCAGCGACACCCAAAGCAATTGCCACAGGATCGCGACCGCGTGCGGCCACAAAGCGGACGAATTGGCGGCATGCGCGGCCATCGCCATCGGTGAGCTGAACGGGAAAATCTCCGCGATCCAGGCGATCGTGCTTCCGGGGCGACCGGCCGCCGCGGTCGACATGCCGACATTGGCCATTTGGACGACGGTCATCGGCAGCGCCATCAGCTGAAGCTCACGCTGGGTAGAGGCCTGCGCGCCGAGGATCAGATAGACCGCGCCGATCAGGAGATACGACATGACGAAATAGGCCAGGAACAGCAACGCGAAGACCGGCTTGCCGACGGCCGGCGCCACACCCGCAAGCGCCGCCGCTGTCCCGGCGGGCAGGATGCTGGTGATCTGGCTCGCGACCGTGCCCCAGAAACCGACGAACAGCAAAGCGACGCCGAACATGCCGATCAGCTTGCCGAAGAACACCGATTCGAGCGGGACCGCGGCGGCAAGGACTTCGATCACCTTGTTGCTGCGCTCTTCCGCCATCGTGCCCATCGTCAGGCCGGCGAGGAACAGGGTCAGCAGGAAGATCGCCATGACCGCGAACAAGGCCGCGGCGTTATGGCCGCTGGTGGTCACCACGGTGCGGACGATCTTCGTCTTGGTCGGCACGCTGAGCGGCGCGGTCGAGCCCAGTTTCTGCGCACGCATGACCTGTTCGGCCAGGCCCGCGAGATAATCCGCCTCATCGCGTCCGCCGCCACCGTAGACGATCGTCGGGCGTTCGAGTGGACCATAAAGCGCCGCGTCAACATCGCCATCGCGGCCCGAGACGCGCGCGCGCGCTTGTGCGGCGGGATCGCCCGACGGCGTCAGGACGTCGAGCGGCGGCGGAATGTCGCCGCGGCCGAACACCCGGCGCAATTGCCAGTCGGTCGCGATGATCGCTGGCGCCTGGTCGGGAGCTGCGATCACGACAATGCGCGCGCGGTCGGCGGCGCCCTGCGCCATGCTCGACGCGCCGAACCCGCCGGCGGCGCCGAACAGGATCGTGAACATCGGCGACAACAGGAACAGCAGGAACGTCGGGGTGAACACGGTGGCGATGAAATCGCGCCGCGCCACGGTCAGCGCCTGGCGCAGCCCGCGACCGATATTACCGCCCATCACAGCGCCTCCGCTTCGGCCTGGGCCAGCGCTTCGGCGCCGACGATGCGGACGAAGGCGTCATGCAATCCAGGACGTTCGATCGACAGGCCCGCCACGCCAAATCCCGATTGAGTCAGCTTGAGCAGCACTGCCTCGACCGCGTCATCGGGGACCGGAAACACCCAGTCGCGGCCGTTATGCTGCGCGTCGGCGGGCAGGATCGCCGCCACTTCGGGTCCGTCGCGCTCGGGTTGGTAATGCGCGCGCATCGGCAGCATGCCGCGGGCATCGGCGACGGTGCCCTCGAACCGGCGCTTGCCCCCGGCGATGATCGCCAGCCGGTCGCACAGTCGCTCGGCATGCGCCATGACATGGGTCGAAAACAGGACGGTGGCGCCGCGCGCCTGCTCGGCACGGATCAGCTGTTCGAGCCCTTCCTGGTTGACCGGATCGAGCCCCGAAAAGGGTTCGTCGAGGACGAGCAGATCGGGCTGATGAACGACCGATCCGAGCAATTGGACCAGCTGGGCCATGCCCTTGGACAATTTGCGGATCTTGAAATCGACCGCATAGCCGAGGCCAGCCTGCTCCATCATCTCGATCGCGCGCTTGCGCCCGATTTTCCAGGGCAGGCCGCGTAACGCGCCCATGAAGGCGATCGCTTCGCGCGCCTTCATCTGTGGATAGAGGCCGCGCTCCTCGGGCAGATAGCCGACATGGTCGCTCGCGTCGCGCGGACGATCGCGGCCGAGCAAGGTGCGCTCGCCTTCATCGGGTTCGATGATGCCGAGCAGCATGCGCAAGGTCGTGGTCTTGCCCGCGCCGTTGGGGCCGAGCACGCCGTAGATCGTGCCGGTCGGCACCGCGAGGTCGACGCCGTCAACCACCCTCCGCCCACCGAAATTCTTGACGAGGCCGTGGGCGGTGACGGCCAGAGACTGAGACACGCGACCTCCCTCGATTGGTTCGTCCGTGGTAGCGGGGCGAAGTGACCGAACACAAGCTATTCGAAGACCGCTTGCGCGACGAAGCCTTAAGGCTCGGTTTCGCCGCGGTCGGCATTGCGCGCGCCGACGCCGCGCCCCGCTCGGGCGAGCGACTACGGCAATGGCTGGCCGAGGGCCGCCATGGCGAGATGATCTGGATGGAGGAGCGCGCGCATCACCGTGCCGCGCCGACGGGGTTGTGGCCCGAGGTCAGGAGCGTGATCGCGCTCGGCATGAGCTATGCGCCGGGGCGTGACCCGCTGGCGCTGGCGGGTGAGGGGGGGCGCGGACGGATCTCGGTCTACGCGCAGGGCAGCGATTATCACGATCTCGTCAAGCGGACCTTGAAGGCTTTGGCGCGGTGGATCGTGGCGGAAGCGCCGGGCGCCGACCTCAAGGTGTTCGTTGACACCGCGCCGGTGATGGAAAAGCCGCTGGCCGAAGCGGCCGGGCTGGGCTGGCAGGGCAAGCACACCAATCTCGTCAGCCGCGATCATGGCAGCTGGCTGTTCCTCGGCGCGATCTACACCACGTTCGACCTCGCGCCCGATCAGGCGGGGCGCGATCGCTGCGGCTCGTGCGATGCGTGCCAGCGGTCCTGCCCGACCGATGCTTTCCCGGCGCCCTATCGGCTCGATGCACGGCGGTGCATCTCTTATCTGACGATCGAGCATAAGGGGCCGGTGCCGGAGGAGTTCCGGGAGGCGCTGGGTAACCGCATTTATGGCTGCGACGATTGCCTGGCGGTGTGCCCGTGGAACAAGTTCGCCTCGGCGGCGGCGGCCAACCGGGCATTCCTGCCGCGTGCCGAGCTCGCCGCGCCGCGGCTGGCCGATCTGCTGGCGCTCGACGATGCTGGGTTTCGTCAGGTGTTTGCGGGGTCGCCGATCAAGCGGATCGGGCGGGATCGGATGGTGCGCAATGCGGCTTATGCGGCGGGAAATAGTGGGGATGTTGGGCTGGCGCCGGTACTTGAGGCGCTGCGCGACGATCCGTCAGAGGTTGTGGCGGACGCAGCGCGCTGGGCGCTGGGACAGCTATCTAGCCCCTCCCCTTCAGGGGAGGGGTTGGGGGTGGGGGATGCCTCGCAGAGCGCGTCGCCCGCGATTGCCCCACCCCAGCCCCTCCCCTGAAGGGGAGGGGCTTATATGGTTACTTACCCCCACCCCTCCGAGCCAACGCCGCGACGCAGCTCGCGCGGTCGATCGGACTTCCATCGGGCTGGCGGGCGTCGAGATAGGTCACGGTCGGCTCTCCGCCGTTCTTGCCGGGATAGAGATAGGTATCGAGCACGCAGAACGTGCCCTGGAACTGCAGCTTGCGCGCCGTGCCTTCGCGGACATCGGCATTGGGCGGCCCGAATGTCTGGGTCAGACCGGCGGCATTCTGCCCCATCACGCGCTCGAGCCCGTTGGCCGGCAGCGGCGGCTGCTTGATCACCGCGCTGACCGGCGTCGCCGGACGCGCCATGGTTGATTCGCCGCAACCCGCAAGCAGCAGCGCCAACCCCGCTATCGCCAGAAGTCGCTTCATCCTTTCCTCCCGTGAAACAAATGCGCCGCCATCGCCGCGCCCAAGACCGGCGCGAACAGGTTGATAACGGGCACGGTCAGCAGTCCCGATACGATTACCCCTAATTCCCAGCGCACCCAGCGGGTCGAGGCGCGCCATGCCTTCATCTCGGACGGCGCGATATGCCGCGCCGCGACCATCTCGCCGAGATCGACTCCCAACAGCCAGCCATTGGCGGCGAAGAACAGCAACGGCGTGCCGAATCCGGTCAGCAGGAGCAGGATATAGGCCGGGAGGAGCACCAGGTTGATCGCCAGCGCGCGACCTGCGGATCGCAATCCCATGTGCAACGACCGCGCGAACGGCACGTCATGGGCGCTCGCCAGCGCGTCGGGATAATGTTTGCGCTCGACCGCGATCACGATCTGATCGCCAAACAGGCCGATCACCGCGATCGCCACCGCGCGGAACAATACCCAGCCGAACATGATCGTCACGACGAACTCGCCGATGATCGCGAGACCGGCGGCGTTCTCACCCCAGCCGAGTTGATCGACGAACAGCCATTGCGTCCCGAACCACAGTCCGGCGCCAAGCAGCAGGAAGACCAGCAACGTCAACCCGATCGATTTGAGGAAGACGCGCAGGATCGCGGAATCGGTGAGCTGGCCGAGCGACAGGAGGAAAGCGCGGATCATCGTTGCTTCTGTCTAGCGGCGGCGATACGGCGCGGCCAACCATTTCCCGGAGATATCTGACTTGACCAGCCCCGCTTATGACGTGGTCGCGATCGGCAATGCCATCGTCGACATCCTTTCGCAGTCGACCGACGAGTTCATCGCGGCCGAGGGCATGACCAAGGGATCGATGGCGCTGATCTTCGATCCCGCCGCCGCCGACGATCTCTATTCGCGGATGGGTCCGGGGCAGGAAGTGTCGGGCGGGTCGGCGGCGAACACGATCGCTGGGCTCGCGGCCTTGGGCCAGCCGACCGGCTTCATCGGCCAGATCGCCGACGACCAGCTCGGCAAGGTGTTCGCGCACGACGTCCAGTCGCTCGGCGTGCATTTCGCCACCCCACCGGCGACCGGCGGCGACCCGACCGCGCGTTGCCTGATCCTGATCACGCCCGACGGCCAGCGCACGATGAACACGTTCCTGGGTGCGGCGCAGTATCTGCCCGAAAGCGCGGTCGACGCGGAGACGATCGGCGCCGGCGCGATCCTCTATCTCGAAGGCTATCTGTGGAACGCCGAACAGTCGCGCGATGCGATGAAGCGGGCGATCGCGTTGGCGCGCGACGCGGGACGCAAGGTAGCGCTGACGCTGTCGGACACCTTCGTGGTGGAAGGGCATCGCGACGAGTTCTTCGCGTTGATCGACGCCGGCCAGATTGATTTGCTGTTCGCCAATGACAATGAAGTCCGCGCGATGATGCAGACCGACGATATCGAGGCGGCGGTGAAGGGCCTGGCGGCGCGGGTGCCGACCTTGGTGTGCACGCACGGCGCGCATGGTGCCGAGGCGCACCATGCCGACGAGCATGCCCGCGTGCCCGCCGAGCCGATCGATCACGTGGTCGACACGACCGGTGCGGGCGACCTGTTCGCGGCGGGCTTCCTCGCTGGCCAGGCGCAAGGCCGCGATCTCGCGACCAGCCTGCGCATGGGCGCGATCTGCGCCGCCGAATGCATCTCGCATGTCGGCCCGCGCCCGCTGGCGGATCTCAAGAAGCTGGTGGCAAGCAAACTGGGCTGAGCAGAAACCCCCTCTCCCGCAAGCGGGAGAGGGGGGGGCCGCCGCGAAGCGGTGGGAGGGTGAGGGTCTTCTTCCTTCTTCCAAGCGGACGAGGCTGAAAAAGAAGAAAGAAGACCCTCACCCAACCTGCGCCGGGTGAACAGCGCCCCGCGCTGTTCAGGTCATGCCGGGGGCATGACCGACCCGGTGCACCCGCAAGCGGGAGAGGGCCTAAAAAAGAAAAGGGGCCGGAGTATCGCTACTCCAGCCCCTTTCTTGTTGCCTGGATCAGGCGCTCACTCGGTGCCGGGCACCGGAGGCTCCAGCTCGCCATATGCTTCGTGTTCGGGAACATCGATGATGCCCTGACCGACATGGCTGCGGCTGCGACTGTAGAGGAAATAAACGACCAAGCCGATTGCGCCCCAGCCCACCAGGACCAGCTTCGACGTCGTATCCAGCGCAAGATAGAGGACGATGCAGCCGATGATCGCCAGTGGCGCGACGATCCATACACCCGGCGTGCGGAAGCTGCGCTTGCGCGTCGGATCTTTGACCCGCAACACCAGCACCGCCAGCGCCACCATCGCGAACGCAAACAACGTGCCCGAGTTCGAATAGTCCGCCAGGCTGCCCACCGGCAGCAGCCCCGCAAAGATGAGAGCGAAAAGGCCGGTGACGGCGGTCACGACATACGGCGTCCTGAACTTCGGGTGCACCTTCGCGAACGACGCGGGGAGCAGACCGTCACGCGCCATCGTGAAGAATACGCGCGTTTGGCCGAACATCATCATCAGCACGACCGACGGCAGCGCGATGATCGCTGCAAGTCCGACGAGCCAGCCGATGACGGGATAGCCGATCGTCTGAAGCACGTGTACCAGTGCGTGCTTCGAACACACCAGCGGCTCGGTCACTCCGCTCGCCACGATCGCGGTACAGCGTCCTGCCATTTCGGGCGATCCGGGCGCGAGGAACGCACCAGCCGCCGACGTTACGGGCTGAGCCCCCATCGTGCCGATCGCGCCGGCCGCCACCAGCAGATAGATAAGCGTGCAGATCATCAGGCTGCCGATCAATCCGATCGGCACGTTGCGCTGCGGGTTCCTGGTTTCCTCGGCGGCAGTCGAAACCGCGTCGAAGCCGACATAGGCGAAAAAGATAGATGCGGCCGCGCCGACATAGCCCGTTCCGCTGGTCAGATTGCCGAACCCGGTGGGCGTGAACGGGCTGAAATTCGCTGTGTGCATCGCCGGGAGCGTCAGCACCATGAAAGCCGTCAGGGCGACCAGCTTGACGACGACGAGCACCGCGTTGACCATCGCGCTTTCGGTCGTGCCCTTGATCAGCAGCGCCGTCACGGCGAGAACGACGACGACAGCGGGCACGTTGATATAGCCGCCATGCTGCGCAGCGGCGAGAAGGTCAGGCGTTGCTTTACTGCCGAACGCCAGCGAGACCTTGGCCATCAAGCCGTCTGCGTTGCTGATAATCGCGGGAAAATGGAATCCGCTGTCTGCTAGCGCACCGACCAGATGGTTCGACCAGCCGACGGCAACCGCACTCGCGCCCAGGGCGTATTCGAGGACGAGCGCCCAGCCGACCATCCAGGCGAGCATTTCGCCCATCACGGCATAAGTGTAAGTGTAGGCCGATCCCGCGACGGGGACCATCGAGGCAAGCTCCGAATAGCACAACGCGGCGACTGCGCACACGAACCCGGCGATCATGAAGCTGAGCATCATGCCCGGCCCTGCCTTTTGCGCCGCGACGGCAGTGAGGACGAAAATGCCTGTGCCGATCACCGCGCCGACGCCCAGCATGGTCAACTGAAACGCCCCCAATGATCGGTGGAGTCCCTTCTTCTCGGCGGTCGCGAGAATCGCGTCCAGTGACTTTACGCGGTCAAAAATCATGAATAGCCAACCCCCAAGGTGGTATTTTGGTGCTGGCGGGGGAGCCTAGTCGCAAAACCCCCGCGCGCAATCCCTTATTGGTTACGCCTGCGACGAACTCAGCGCGCGAGCATCGGGCCCAGCGCCTGCCCGCCGAACAGGTGGACGTGGAGATGCGCGATCTCCTGATGGCCGTGCAGCCCGACATTGGCGAGCAGGCGATAGCCGGGTGCCACGAGGCCGAGGTCGCGTGCGACCGTGCCGACCGCGCGGACGAAGCCGGCGATCTCCGCGTCCGACGCCCTGGCGCTGAAATCGTCCCACGACACGTACGGCCCGCGCGGGATCACCAGGACATGGATTGGCGCCTGTGGGTTGATGTCGTGGAACGCGACCGCCCATTCGTCCTCATAAACGCGCTTCGACGGTATTTCGTCGCGCAGCACCTTCGCGAAGATGTTCTGGTCGTCATAGGGCAGGGTGGCGTCGATCGGCATTGTTACCTCATGTTCCCCTCCCGCTTGCGGGAGGGGCTAGGGGAGGGCTTGTGGCCTCCAATCCGGGGGGTGTGGCGATTTGGACATGCCCTCCCCCGACCCCTCCCGCAAGCGGGAGGGGAGAATTAAGACTTCCGATTGGCTTTTTCGGTAAGGCCCGAGGTGCCCGTACGTCGCGCCAGTTCGTTGCGTACATCGTTGAGGCACAGACCGGAATCGGCGAGTAGGACGAGCAGGTGATAGATCAGATCGGCGGCCTCGCTGGTCAGTTCCTTCTTGTCCTTGCGCATCGCCGCGATCACGGTTTCGACCGCCTCCTCGCCAACCTTCTGCGCGATCTTGGCACGGCCGCGGACGAACAGTTCTGCGGTGTACGAACTGGAGGCGCTCTCGCCCTTGCGCGAGTGGATCAGCGCGTCGAGCGCGTCGAGCGGATCGTTGTTCATGGCGCGAGCGCTGCCTGTCCGCGCCGCCGCCGTCAATCCTTTGGCGTAGCTGTGGTCGCATCTGCCTGTTTGGCGAAGCGCTTGCGCAGCGCCCGCCGCGCCAGCCAGACACCCGCGACGGCCATGCCGAATAACGCGATGTCGGACAGTTCGGGCATCGATCGGGTGTGAATCACCCCGCTATGCGGCGGCACCGAGGCCAGCGCGGGCGTCGCGATCAGTAGGAGGGGCAAGGCGAAGAGGTAGCGCATTTGATGGGCGTGATACCGCGCGGCTCTTAACTTTCCGTCATGCCGGACTTGTTCCGGCACCCAACGTGCAACAACGGCTGGATTCCGCTGCGGAGCGTTGGACCCCGGAACGAGTCCGGGGTGACGGTCAGGAGATGGGCGTGCGCACCGGGATACCCGCCGCGGCCAACGCGCGGTGGGCGTCGGCGATAGACGCCTCGCCGAAATGGAAAATACTCGCGGCAAGCACCGCGCTGGCATGGCCGTCGCGGATACCGGCGACGAGGTCGTCGAGCCCGCCGACGCCGCCCGATGCCACTACCGGCACGCTGACCTGGTCGGCGATCGTGCGGATCAGGTCGAGGTCATAGCCGTCGCGCGTGCCGTCGCGGTCCATGCTGGTGATCAACAGCTCGCCGGCGCCGAGTTCGGCGAGGCGCAGCGCATGGGCGACCGCATCGATCCCGGTCGGCTTGCGGCCGCCATGCGTGAAGACTTCCCAACCATCGGCAGTGCGTCGCGCATCGACCGAGGCGACGCAGCATTGGCTGCCGAAGCGCTCGGCGATGTCGCTGACGAGTTCGGGGCGGGCCACCGCAGCGGAATTGACCGCGACCTTGTCCGCGCCGGCGAGCAGCAAGGCGCGGGCATCCTCGGCCGAGCGCACGCCGCCGCCGACGGTCACCGGCATGAAGCAGACTTCGGCGGTGCGTCGTACGACGTCGAGGATCGTACCGCGCGCCTCATGACTGGCGGTGATGTCGAGGAAGCAGAGCTCGTCGGCACCGGCTGCATCATAGGCCTGCGCCTGCTCGACCGGATCGCCGGCGTCGCGCAGGTCGACGAAGTTGACGCCCTTGACCACGCGACCATTGGCGACGTCGAGGCAGGGGATGACGCGGGCGCGGACGGTCATAAATCCCTCTCCCTGTGGGAGAGGGAGGGAGCCGCGAAGCGGCGGAAGGGTGAGGGCAGGAGTGAGAAAAGCGTGCTGCCCTCACCCTCCCACTCGGCTGCGCCGAGCGGGCCCCTCCCTCTCCCACGGGGAGAGGGGGTTCTCACGCCGCCTCCGCCACCGCGATCGCGGTCGCAAGGTCGAGGCGGCCGTCGTACAACGCGCGGCCGGTAATCACGCCCTCGATCCCGTCGCGGGCGTGGAGCGCGAGCATGTGGATGTCGGCGATCCCGCTGACTCCGCCCGAGGCGATGACCGGAATGTCGACCGCGCGCGCCAGATCGACCGTCGCCTGGACGTTGCAGCCCTTGAGCAGGCCGTCGCGCCCGACATCGGTGAACAGCAAGGCGGCGACCCCGGCATCCTCGAATCGGCGTGCCATGTCTTCGACCGAGACATCCGAGACATCGGCCCAGCCACGCGTCGCGACCATGCCGTCCTTGGCGTCGACCGCGACGACGATACCGCCCGGGAAATCGCGCGCGGCCTCACGCACCAGGTCGGGATTGTCGAGCGCGGCGGTGCCGATCACCAATCGCGAGACGCCGACGTCGAACCAACCTTCGATCGCCGCTCGGTCGCGGATCCCGCCGCCCAATTGGACATGACCCGGGAACGCAGCGACCACCGCGCGGACCACGTCGCCATTGACCGACTTGCCCGCGAACGCGCCGTCGAGGTCGACCATGTGGAGATGCTGCGACCCGGCATTGGCGAAGGCCATCGCCTGCGCCACCGGATCGTCGCCATAGATCGTCGCGCGATCCATATCGCCCTCGGCCAGGCGCACGACATTGCCGCCCTTGAGGTCGATCGCCGGGAAGATGATCAGGCTCATTTCACGGCCGCCATGTCAGGAACCTCTTCAACAATTCCAGCCCGTAGCGCTGGCTCTTTTCGGGGTGGAATTGCACGCCCGCCATATTGTCGCGGGCGATCGCGGCGACGACCGAGCCGGCATGATCGGTCGTCGCCACCACATCGTCGCCCTCGAACGCATAGCTGTGCAGGAAATAGGCCTCGCCCGCCTCGATCAGCGGGTGAGGGACGGTTAGCCGGACATCGTTCCAGCCCATATGCGGCACTTTGGCGGTGGAATCCGACGGGGTCAGCAGGCGGATGCGACCCTTGATCCAGCCGAGTCCCTCATGCTCGCCCATTTCCTCGCCGACATCCGCCATCAGCTGCATGCCGACGCAAATGCCGAGGAACGGCGCGCCATCGCGCCGCACGCGCTGGTCGAGCGCGTCGATCATGCCCGGCACCGCACGCAACGCCGCCGAGCAGGCGCCGAACGCGCCGACGCCGGGGAGCACGATCCGGTCGGCGCCGCGCACCAGTTCGGGATCGGCGGTAATCGCGATGTCCTGTGCGCCTACCGCCTTCAGCGCGTTGGCGACAGAATGGAGGTTCCCCGCGCCGTAATCGATCAGCGCGAGCGTCACGCGAACAGAGGAGCGACCGCTTCGGCCGCCCAACTCGCATTGAACTCGATCACCTCGATCGTCGCCGCGCCGCTGGTCACGAACGGGTCGCTCGCGGCGAGCGCTTCCACCTCGGCCTTATGCCCGCGGCAGATGATCACGCCGCCGGTGCGCGGGTTGCGGCGCCCCGACAGCAGGAACAGGCCTTCGGCATAGCCGCGCTCGAGCCAGCCGATATGCGGCTTCATGTGGCGGTCGACCTCGTCGAGCGAAACGACGTAATTGATCAGGATCAGGCAGACCGGTGCGTCGGCGTTGGTCGCCGGCATCACAACGTCCCCTTGGTCGAGGGAATCGCATCGGCCTTGCGCGGATCGATCTCGACCGCTTCACGCAGCGCACGGGCTAGGCCCTTGAATGCCGCCTCGGCGATATGATGGTTGTTCGAGCCGTACAGCGTCTCGATGTGGAGCGTGATCCCGGCGGTCTGCGCGAACGAGTGGAAGAAATGCTCGAACATCTCGGTGTCCATCTCACCGAGGCGCTTTTGCGAGAATTCCGTCTTCCAGACGAGGTACGGCCTACCCGAAATATCCAGCGCGACCCGAGTCAGCGTCTCGTCCATCGGTGACAGCGCATCGGCATAGCGGCGGATGCCGCGCTTTTCGCCCAACGCCTTGTTGATCGCCTCACCGATCGCGAGGCCGGTATCCTCGACGGTGTGATGCTGGTCGATATGGAGGTCGCCCACGGTCTTGACCTCGAGGTCGATCAGCGAATGGCGCGACAATTGTTCGAGCATATGGTCGAAGAAACCGATGCCGGTCGACACGGCATAGCTGCCGGTCCCGTCGAGGTTGACGGCGACGTCGATCGACGTCTCGCTCGTCTTGCGGTTGATCGTCGCGGTGCGCATCGCGCCCCCATATGGGTGTGTTGCACGTCATGCAATCTTGACCCGACGCTCGCATCGGCTACCCAAGGCATATGAGCGATGGACTGCCCGATAGCCTGATTCCGTATGATGAGATTGTGCAGGAGGCCCTGCGCGCCGTGGTCGGCCGCGTGCTCGGCTCGGTCGCGGCCGGTGGTGGGCTGCCCGGCGAGCATCATTTCTACATCACGTTCAAGACCCAGGCGCCGGGTGTCAGCATCCCCGAACGCCTGATCGAGCGATTCCCGGACGAGATGACGATCGTCCTGCAGAATCGCTATTGGGACCTGATAGTCGATGACGAGCGATTCTCGGTCGGGCTGAGCTTCAACCAAGTGCCGTCGAAGCTCGACATTCCCTATTCGGCGATCACCGGTTTTCACGATCCGGCGGTCAATTTCGAACTCCGCTTCCAGGCGCAGGAAGGCCCCGACGGTCCCGAGCCGCATGACGAGGCCGAGAACGACCATGTCGAGCGCGTCGATGACGGCTCGAACGTCGTCAGCGTTGATTTCAAACGGAAGAAGTAGCCGAAGCGAGCCGCACGGCTCGCGCGGCGGTCGCTTCAGCGACGCGAACGGCCGGCCGGCGCGGCAAAGCCGCGTCCGACGTCACGGAATTTACTTCCGTGACGTCCCGAGGATGCCTGCTTACTGCGGAAAATTGGCCTCATTTTCTGCCGTCACCGCGGCCTTGTGCCTCTCCACAACCGAGCTGAGGCGTTGTTGCACGGTGGATGCCGGGACAAGCCCGGCATGACGAAGGAGATTGGTAACGACCTAACTCAATCGAGCCGCTGACTCGGCCGCCAGCGAGAGACGCGATCGCTGGCGGGCATCTCGACCGTTTCTCCCGGCGTCGCTTCGACCCCCGCCCACAACCGCGCGATCACGTCGCGGTCGAGCTTATCGCTCTCCTGCAGCAGGTGTACGCACAGCGCCGGCCAATCATGCGCTCCCCAATCGGCGGGATTCTCCGCGCGGATGACGGTCTTGCACGCGTCGTCATCGGCCAAAATGATATCGCGTGGATCGACCAGGCTGTTCGCGGCGGTGTCGTAGAAGACGCGCAGGCGGGGCCGACTCGCGCGGCGGCCATTGGACAGTACGATCGCCAAACGCTGCGAGCGAAGGCGGACGACCATGCCGACCGGGAACACGGCAATGCTTTGATAGAAGGTGAATAAAAGGTCGCGATCGAACTGGCCGCGCCAGCCGTGCATCGCGGTCACCGCCTCGATCGGCGACCAGGCGTCCTTGTACGCGCGGTCCGACGTCAAGGCGTCATAGACATCGCAGATCGCGCCCATCCGCGCCGCCAGGCTGATCTCGCTGCCTTTCAGCCCGAACGGATAGCCGGTGCCGTCGATCTTTTCGTGATGATGGCGGCAGACATCGATCGCGGTGGCGGGAATGGCCTCCGCCCGATCGAGGATCGCGCAGCCGCGTTCGGGATGGAGGCGCGCGATGGCGAATTCCTCATCGGTCAGCCGGCCGGGCTTGTTGAGGATCTCGGACGGCACGTCCATCTTGCCGATGTCGTGTACCAGCCCGGCCAGGCCGAATTCGCGCACGGTGTCGTCGGGCAAGCCCAGATGGCGAGCGAAATTGACCATCAGCGCGCACACCGCGATCGAATGCAGATAGCTATAATCGTCCTTCGACTTGAGCCGGACGATGCTGATCAGGGCATATGCGTTGCGTTGTACCGATTCGGAAATCTCGTCGACGACCGCGACGACCTGATCGGAGTCGATCGCCTTGCCCAATCGGGCACCCTCGAAAACACCGCGGATGATTTCCCTGGTCCGCGCGACGATGTCGACGGCGCGCTCGCGCTCGGCTGTGATGCCCGTAGGGACATTGGCGACAACGGGTTCGGTGATGATGATCGGTTCGGGCTCGTCGATCGGCGCGAGCCCCCGCGCGGTGTCGATCGTCACGAAAGCGATATCGGCGTCGCGCAAGGCGGCGATGTCGCTGTCCGAACGTAGCAGGAAGCGGCGGCGCCAGAACGGATGGCTGAGCCAGGAGCCCTCAATGCCGTGGATGAACATGCCCGGCCGAAGCAAAGAGAGCGGGACGCGACGCTGCATGCTGGCGTGGATAATCGACAGCGGTTGACAACTTACTACTTTCGCTGTGTTTTTCTATCCGAGGAGATGGCGGTGGTCGTACTGCGGCTCGGCCGGATCGAGTATGACCCCACCGGAACAAGCCGGCAGCGGCGGCGTAGGGTGGAAATGGCGCAGCAACAGCCGCAAGATCCGACACCAATGTCACGCGCGACGGCGATCGTTTATGCGGTCGCGCTGCCGATCTCGCTGTTGTTGCTCGTCTTCCTGCCGGCCGGCGATATTCTCTGGGTGCCTGGCTGGATTTTCGTCGCCGCGCTGGTGATCGGGTTCGCGGCATCCGGACTGGCGCTCGCCAAGATCAATCCGGTCATTTTTCGCGCGCGCAGTCGCTTCCAGCCGGGGACCGAGCGCTGGGACTTGCCGCTGGTAGCGGTGATCCTGACCGCGATGGTCGTGACCATTCCCGTCGCGAGCCTTGACGCAGGGAGGGTGCATTGGTCGCACGTGCCGCTGTGGTTGGTCGTGATCGGTTATTCCGCCCTGCTCGGTGGGATCGCGGTCACCGCCTGGGCGCAGGCGGTCAACCCGTTCTTCGAGCCCGGCGTGCGCATCCAGTCGGAGCGGCATCAGCGCGTGATCGACTCCGGCCCTTATCGCTTCGTCCGCCACCCCGGCTACAGTGCCGCGGTGGCGATGTTCCTGGGAATATCGCTGGCGCTGGCGTCGTGGTGGGGATTGGTGCCGGCCGCGATCGCGTCGGTCCTGCTTGCCGTCCGTACTGCGTGGGAAGACCGGCTGCTCCACGACAAGCTACCGGGTTATCGGGACTATGCCGGCCGAGTGCGCGCAAGGCTTGTGCCCGGCATCTGGTAACGCCAAATCGGGCGCTCCCGTCACGAGGAGCCTGCGCGATGACCGAAACCCGCACCGAAACCGATTCGATCGGCGCGATCGAGGTGCCCGCGACCGCCTATTGGGGCGCGCAGACGCAGCGATCGATCGAGAATTTCCCGTTCGGCGAGCGCGAGCGAATGCCGATCGCGATCGTTCATGCGCTCGCTTTGGTGAAGCAGGCGGCGGCGCGAGTGAACCGCATGCATGGGCTGGCGGCGGACAAGGCCGACGCGATCGAAGCGGCGGCGACGGAAGTGGTCGCGGGCAAGCTCGATGACCAGTTCCCGCTGGTCATCTGGCAGACCGGCAGCGGCACCCAATCGAACATGAACGTCAACGAGGTGATCGCCGGCCGCGCCAATGAGGTGCTGACGGGCAGACGCGGCGGCAAGACGCCGATCCACCCGAACGATGACGTCAACATGAGCCAGTCGTCGAACGATAGCTTTCCGACGGCGCTGCATGTCGCGGCAGCATTGGCGGCGACGCGGCGGCTGGTGCCGGCGATCGAGCGGCTGGAGGCGGCGTTGCTCGCCAAGACCCAGGCGTGGCAGGACATCGTCAAGATCGGCCGCACGCATCTTCAGGACGCGACGCCGCTGACGCTCGGCGACGAGTTTTCGGGTTATTATGCGCAAGTGCGTCTGGCGCGGACGCGGTTGGTTCCGCTGATCGAGCATGGCCTGTCCAAGCTCGCGCAGGGCGGCACCGCGGTGGGAACGGGGCTCAACGCGCCGAAGGATTTCGGCCCAGCGATCGCCGCCGAGCTGTCCGATCTGACCGGCTTCGCGTTCGAGACCGCGCCGAACAAATTCGAGGCGCTGGCGTCGAACGACACGTTGGTCGATTTCTCGGGGCGGTTGAACAGCCTGGCGGTCGCGCTGACCAAGATCGCCAACGATATCCGCCTGCTCGGCTCGGGCCCGCGCTCGGGGATCGGCGAACTGATGTTGCCCGCCAACGAACCGGGCAGCTCGATCATGCCGGGCAAGGTCAATCCGACCCAATGCGAGATGCTGACGATGGTCGCGGCGCAAGTGATCGGCAATCATCAGGCGGTGACGGTCGGCGGGATGCAGGGGCATCTCGAGCTCAACGTGTTCAAGCCGATGATCGGAGCGGCGGTGCTGCGCTCGATCGATCTGCTGGCGGTCGGGATGGAGAGTTTCGCCGAGCGCTGTGTCGAGGGGCTCGAACCGGACCGGCGGCGGATCGCCGAACTGGTCGATCGCTCGCTGATGCTGGTGACCGCGCTCGCGCCCGAGATCGGGTACGACAATGCGGCGAAGATCGCCAAGCATGCACATGAAGAGGGGATGACGCTCAAGGAAGCGGGGCTGGATCTGGGGTTGGTCGATGAAGCGACGTTCGATCGCGTCGTGCGGGCGGAGGATATGGTCGGACGGTAAGATGAGACAGACCCTCACCCTTCCGGCGCTTCGCGCCTCCCTCCCTCTCCCGCATGCGGGAGAGGGAAGGGGCCCGCCGCCGAAGGCGGTGGGAAGGGTGAGGGTCTGTTTTTGATCAGCCCTTGATCCGAGCCACTTCGGCTTCGAGCTTGTTGAGCGTGGTCCGCCAGCCCTCGGGCGCGCCGCCGATCATGGCCTTGGCCGACTCGTCGTAGATCTCATATTCCTGGCGCACCGACATCAGCGATCCATCACCGTCGTCGCTGAAGGTCACGTAGGTCCGCACCGCGAACGGCGCGTTGCCGCTGTCGTCGACATGCGCGCCGGCCTCGAACGACAGGCTTTCATTCTCGACCACGTCGATGAAGCGGCCGTGGTTCCAGAATTTCTGGCCGTCGGGCGCCTGCATGCAGAGGTCGAAGCGGCCGCCGGGGCGACATTCGATCACCGCCTCGGGCGTGGTGAAATGTTCGGGGCTGAACCAGTTTTTCATATGCTCGGCCGTCGTCCAGGCCTGGAACACGATGGCGCGCGGCGCATCGAAATGGCGCTCGATCACGAGCGGTTCCGGGCGGATGATCGTCTTCTCGGTCATTTCTGCTGTCCTTTCAGGGTGTTGACATAGTCCTCCAGCTTATCGAGCCGGTTCTCCCACTCGCTGCGGCAATCGGCGGTCCAGCGTTCGACCAGGCCGAACGTTTCGGTGTCGATGCGGCAGGTCCGGACCCGCCCGGCCTTGTGCGACCGGACCAGCCCCGATTCCTCGAGCACCGCGAGGTGCTGCATGACGGCGGGGAGCGACATGGCGAAGGGGGACGCCAGTTCGCTCACCGACATCGGCCGAAGCGCGAGCCTTTCCACCATCGCCCGCCGCGTGGAGTCGGCGAGGGCGTGGAAGACGCGATCGAGGGAAGGTGATTCGTTAAGCATGCGCTTAAGTATTCCGGGCAAAACACTTTAGCAAGTGCTTTAGTGTTTGCCGCCGCAATTTTTCGTCACCCCAGCGAAAGCTGGGGTCTCAGGCGAAGGCGCCATATGGCTTGAGATCCCAGCTTTCGCTGGGATGACGTTTTGGGGAACCTTCCCCGCTATCCAACGCTTACCTCTCGGATTTTAGGGAGATTTTGCGTGATCGGAGACCTCGTCGCCGCTGCCATCGGCCGCAACATCGATCAGCGCGACGGCGAAGGCGGAACGCTCGGGGCGCTCGCCGGGGTCGCGACGTGGAAAGTCGCCAGGCGAGTCGTCCCCGCCGCGATCGTGATCGGCGGCGCGGTGCTCGGGGCACGCTATCTGATGCGCAAGTTCGGGAACGAACCCGCCAGCGCTTGACGCGCCCCCTGCGCGCACGCCACTAGCGCGCATGGTCGATCACCGTTCCTCGCAGCCGCCGGGCTTCAAGCGCCGTGGCTTGATGTTCGTACTGTCCTCGCCGTCCGGCGCGGGCAAGTCGACCATCGCCAACCGGCTGCTGGCGGAAGAGAACGGCCGGCTGAAGATGTCGATCTCCTACACCACCCGGCCGATTCGCCCGGGCGAGCAGGAGGGGCGCGAATATCATTTCGTCGACACAGATACGTTCAAGGACATGGTCGAGGACGACGCTTTCCTCGAATGGGCGCGGGTGTTCGACCAGCGCTACGGCACGCCGCGCGAGACGGTGTTCAAGGATCTCGAGGCCGGACAGGACATATTGTTCGACATCGACTGGCAGGGCGCGCAGCAATTGTTCCAGCTCGCCGGTGGTGACGTCGTCCGCGTGTTCATCCTGCCGCCGGGCCTGAAGACGCTGCGCGAGCGGCTAGAGGGGCGCAACACCGACAGCCAGGAAATCATCGAGCGTCGCATGGAGCGCGCGCAGGCCGAGGTCAGCCACTGGGACGGCTATGACTATGTCCTGGTCAATGACGATCTCGACGATTGTTTCGAGTGCGTCCAGACGATCCTGACGGCCGAACGGCTCAAGCGCTCGCGCCAGCGCGGGCTAATCGGGTTCATTCGCAAGCTGCCGGATAATTGACCAAGTCGGCGCTGGGTGATGAGGTGCTCGCCCGCCACAATTTCGCCCGTCATCCCGGGCTTGTCCCGGGATCCACCGTGCCGCGTATCCTGAACTGTTAGGGTTTGTCGCGCGGTGGATGCCGGCACAAGGCCGGCATGACGAATTAGGGGTTAGCTGACGAGGCTCAGAAACCGCGCGGCCGCCGCGAAGTCGTGCTGGCGGGTCTCGCGCGCTTTGACTGCCAGATCGTCCTCGCCCCAGTGCTCGGCCTGCCAGTCCTCGTCGAGATTGGCGGCCGCCCAGACCGCTTCGGCCTCCATCGCGCGCTCGGCGAGCGCGAGCGCCAGGACCAGCGACCCGGTGATCGTCACGATCGGTGACAGCGGCGCCAACTCGAACGGGCGGCGCGTGGCGATCGCGGCGCCCAGCCGCGCGATCGTCGCCTCGGGCTGGGGCCGGTGGATCACCCCGATGACGATCTCGAAATGGACGTCATAGCGGTCGCGCGCCCAATCGAGCGGCGGATCCCACAAAGCGGCCTGACGCGCGACCAGGTCGGGCGGGCTCTCGGCGCGATAGCAGAGGAGATCGCTCTCGCCATAAGCGGCGAGGCCAGCAGCGAAGGCGGCGGGATCGGGTGCGATACGGTCGATCGCGGCATTGGCCAGGCCGGTCAGCGGCATCGCGCGCGGGTCGATATCATCCGTTACTTCGCGCCATTCGTCGGCGACCGCTTCGGCCAACATGTCGGTCGGCAGCAATAGCGGCACGCGACCAGGGGTGCGCACGGGCCGCTCGTCGAGCCGCACGCCACGCTCGGCGTCGACCGTCACAGTCTTCCAGAACCGCTTCATCGCCGCGTCTTGGTCGTCCGCTTGGGCGCGTCTTCGTCGGGTGTGCGCCAGCGATGCGCGAGCGAGGCTGGAACCGCCCAGGACATGTAGAGCGCCGACAGTACGATCGCGACGCCCAGCACTTTTGGCGGCCAGGTAGGCGCCCGGCCGATCAGGATCACCGCGAACACTGCGCCGGCGATGGCGAGCAAACGGATCGCGGTGATGATCAGCCAGCGATTGCGGGATTGGATTGCGGAATCGGTCATCGTGCCTCCAGATGATGCGGCAAATCGGCGACGGCGAGCGCGACGCCATGCGCGCCCGCGGCGACCAGCTCGTCGGCGGGGTGATAGCCCCAGGCGACTCCCACCGCGCGGACCCCGGCATTGACTGCCATCAATATGTCGAAGCTGGTGTCGCCGATCATCACCGTACGCGCCGGGTCTGCGCCGGCCTCGGCGATCGCCGCCGCGATCATCGACGGATGCGGCTTGGACGGATGGCGGTCGGCGGTTTGCAAGGTGACGAAATGATGCTTCAGGCCGTGCGCCGTCAGGATATGGTCGAGCCCGCGATCGGATTTGCCGGTGGCGACGCCGAGCATCCAACCGTCGCCGGCGAGTTGCTCGACGATCGCGTCGATGCCGTCGAACAGCGGTTCATCGGCGAGCACGCCGCTCGTCCGCATCGCGAAGAACTTGTCCTTATACGCTTGCGCCAGCCAACGGTGATCCACGTCGGATGCGTCGGGGAGCAGCGCCTGCATCGCTTCGACCAGGCTCAACCCGACGATGCGGCGGATGCGGTCGCGCGACGGCACCTCGACCCGCGCTTCGGTCAGCGCCTCTTCCACCGCGCGACAGATATTGGCTTGGCTGTCGACCAATGTCCCGTCGCAGTCGAAGATCGCCAGTCTGGTTATCGGGCTGCTCATGCGTTGCGCATCCAGTGCGCGATGCCGCGCCGTCCCGATGCCTCGACGCCATCGGCGGCCGCCAGCCGCGCCGCTTCGGGCTTGTTCTGGCCGAGCTTGAGCGTGCCTCGCCAGGCGGCGATCTCCAGCCGGAAACCGACGATTGCGCTGGTCATCTTGTCGAACATGGCCGGATCCATCTTGCTCCGCGTCCATGGCGTTTTGTCGAGCCGGCCTTCCTGTTGGGTAGTCAATTGATCGACCTGCGCGACCAGCGCGTCATGCTCCATCCGCCGCATCGTGCCTTCGAGTTCGACCGCGACATAATTCCAGGTCGGCACCTGATTGTTGTCGAGCCCGTACCAATCGGGGCTGACATAGCCGTCGGGCCCTTGCGCGACGAACAAGGCGGTCGCGCCGTCGAGATGACGGACGATGCCGTTGCCGCGCGCCAGATGGAGGCCGAGGGTCGCGTCGTCGAGCCACACGACCGGCACATGCGCGACGCGCGGGCCGTCGGGCGTCGCACAGAACAACGCGCCGAAACCGAGTTCGGCGACCAGCGCGCGCATCGCGTCGCGATCTTCCCAGCGGAACGCGGCATTGGGATGCATCAGCGGCCCCTGCGCGGCGGGCCCTTGGGGCTTGCGGGCTTGGAGCCCGAAGACTGGGGGCCTGACGACTTGCGACTTCCAGGCTTGGGACCCGCCGATCTGGCACCCGCGGGCTTGTTGCCCGAAGACTTGGATCCCGTGGACTTGCTACTTGCAGGCTTGGGACGCGACCCAGATTTGCGTGGCTCGACAGCGGCACCGCGGCTGCGGCGTTCGCCTTTGCGTTCCTTGCGCATCGTCTTGGCGTGCGCCTTCGCCCAAGCCTTTTTCACCTGCTTGGTCGGCGGCGCCGGTTCGTCGAGCGGCATCATGTTGCCCGCCATCTGGTCGAAGCCCAGGCCGGACAGGCTTTCCGCGAAATGGGTCGGCAATTCGGCCTCGACGTCGATCTTGCCGCCATCGGGATGGTCGACCGCGATGCGCCGCGAATGGAGGTGCATCTTGCGGCTGATTCCGCCGGTCAGGAACGCTTCGGGGCCGCCATATTTGCCATCGCCGACGATCGGATGGCCGATCGCCGCCATATGCACGCGCAATTGATGCGTGCGGCCAGTGAACGGCTGCAACTCGACCCAGGCGGCGCGATTGCCGGCGCGCTCGATCACCCGGTAGCGCGACCGGGCGGGCTGGCCCTCGGCTTCGTCGACATGCATTTTCTCGCCGCCGGTGCCGGGCTGCTTGGCGATCGGCAACTCGATCATGCCGTCCTCGATCGACGGCACGCCAACCACCAAGGCCCAATAGACCTTCTTGGCGGTGCGGCCCGAAAACGCCTTGGCGAAGAATGCCGCTGCGCGCGAGGTGCGCGCGACGAGCAGGGCGCCCGACGTGTCCTTGTCGAGCCGGTGGACCAGCTTGGGCCGCCCCTCATTGTCGAACTGCAATGCGTCGAGCAGGCCGTCGACATGCTGGAGGGTCTTGGTCCCGCCTTGCGTCGCCAGTCCGGGCGGCTTGTTGAGCACGAAGGCCTGGGCGTCCTGATGGATCACCAATTCGCGCGCGAAGGCGATCTCGTCGTCGGTGAGGGGAGGGCGTTCGCGCTTGGGCTTGCCGGCGACCGGGACCGGCTCGGGCGGCGGGAAGCGCAAGGTCTGGCCCGCGGCGATGCGGTCGCCCGGCGCGGCGCGCGCGCCATCGACGCGCAACTGGCCGGTGCGCGCCCATTTGGCGACGGTGGTGAAGCTGGTGTCGGGCAAATGCCGCTTGAACCAGCGATCGAGCCGGATGTCGTCGTCATCGGGCGCGACGATGAAGGTGCGGATCTCGCTCATGCCACCGCCCGGATCAGGTGCAGGCCGGCGAACAACGCGAGGATCGAGCCGATCGCCGAGACCAATACATACGCAATCGCCATACCCAATTGCCCGCGTTCGATCATCAGCACGGTGTCGAGCGAGAAAGCGGAAAAGGTGGTGAAGCCACCCAGCACCCCGACGCCGAGCAGCAGGCGAGCATGTTCGCTGCCGCCGGTGCGCGCCAGCATGCCGGCGAGCGTGCCCATCAGGAACCCGCCGATCAGGTTCACCGCAAGCGTACCCCAGGGATAATCGGGCCCGAACCAGCCGAGCGTCAGCTTGCCCACGAGGTAGCGCGCGGCGCTGCCCAGGGCACCGCCGGCCATGACGAGAAGGAAATTCATTCGCGCGCTGTAGCCGCACGCGGGCATTCGGACAAACGGCGGTTTGGGAAGAGGAGTGCGCGCCATGCTAATCGTCACCCCGGCCCTGTGCCGGGGCCAACCCTCCACAACGGAATCAAGCCGTTGTTGCGCATTGGAAGCCGGGACAAGCCCGGCATGACGAATTCTGATGAGGTCGCTTGATGGGCCCCGGCCTTCGCCGGGGCGATCGCCACTTGGTGGCGATCGGTTTCAGCATCGACGCGAACGGCGTGACCCTTGCTGTCCGTTATCGGGAGGGTGAGCTCGCGTCGATGCTGAAGCGGCTAGAAGAGATGAGAACCCAATCAGTTCCCGTTATTTGCGACTAAATCGACTTCGGTCCTGCCGTCACCGCGCTTTTCGACATAAATGACATAGGCGCCGCCGTCCTTGCCGCGGACGCCGCCCAGCACGTGCTGGCCGCCATCGGCCTGATGTTCGGCCGAATAGCCGGCGGCAGTGACGCGGCCATAATAATAATCGAGTACCGTCTGGACCGAGGCGCCGGTCGAGAAGCTGACGACGCGAAGCGCGCAGCCATTGCCGGCGACACCCGCCGCTTCGTCGACGCGGGCGTCGGGATAGAGCGGGATGTCGGCGGGCAGGCGCTGCACCCAAGCGGTCGAATATTGCAGACCACGCGCGCAGCCTGACGTGCGCTTGTCGGCCTGACGCTGGGCCAGTGCTCCCAGTGTCACCGAATCGCGCTTGACCTTGCATTGCGGGCAGTCGCCGGCCGGGGCAGGGGCCGGTTTGCTGCCGCCGCTCGACGAACCGGTGCCGTCGGCGACATTGGTGCCGTCGGTCTTGGACGGCGCCACCGAATCGGGCGGGGTCGCCCCCGAATAGGGCTGTTGCGGCGGGCGGACGGCGTCGTTGTTGGCCTGACCGGTCAGCGCGGGATCGACCATGATCTGGTCCTGGAGCGCGCTCATCATCGCCGGGTCGCGACTATTGCCTGTCGTATTGCCGCCGGCCAGTTCGGCATCGAGCGAGTCGATATTGCTGTCGGCGGGCGGCTTCGATCCGCACGCGGCGAGCGCAAGCGGGGCAAGTGCCCAGGCCAGATTGCGAAAGGTGATGCCCACCCAAAAAACTCCGATCGGTTCGGCGCTCGCCATGCCTGCGAAGTGGTTAAGAAACGGCCTATGATGACGACATTGGACTTGCGCCCGAAGTGTATTGCCCACATATGACGCGACATGCTCAATGTGCTCTCGATCATCATCGGCGTGATCCTGCTGGTCGTCACGCTCGTCGCCTTGATCCCTTTTCTGGGCTGGCTGAACTGGCTCGGGCTGCTGATCGGTGCGGTTGGGCTGCTATTCGGCGCGCTGTCGAAGAACAAGGCGGGGCTGATCATCAACCTCGTCCTGATGGCGATTGCCGCGTTCCGCCTGTTCCTCGGAGGCGGCATCCTGTAAGATAGTCCCGCGCGCCCGTCCGCTTAGAGGCGGGAGGCTTAGGGGACGTCATATGCGCTACCGTTTCGGGGTGGGCGTCGCGATGCTGGGGCTGGCCGCTCCCGCTTATGCTGACGCTTGGGATTTCATCCTGATCAACAATTCCGGCAAGGAAATCACGCTGATCGAACTGTCGCCGGCCGGTGCCAATCAATGGCAGAAGAACAAGGTCGACGAAGGCGAGAAGCCCAAGAACTTCAAGGTCGGCGGCCGAAATACGGTCCATTTCGACAAGGCCGCGTCGCAGTGCAAATGGGAAATCAAGGCGACCTTCGCGGACACTAGTTCCGCTGTCTTCCCGGCGGTCAATCTGTGCGACGCCTCATTCGTCACGATCCGCTTCAACGGCACGACACCCGTCTCGAGCGCGAACTGACGCGAAACGAGGGCCCGGTCGGGGACCGGACCCTCGCATTTTTATCGCCTGAACGATCAGGATCTTAGCGGCACTGCACCCGACCGCGGTCGATCGAGGACCCCAGCGCCGCACCACCCGCGACGCCGAGCAGGGTGCCGAATGTCGCCGAGCGTCCATTCGACAGGGCGTTGCCAAGCAGCCCGCCCAGCGCCGCGCCGGCGATCAGTCCAGTCGTGCCGTCCGAACGTCGGCAATAATAGCGTCCGTCATAGCCGCGATAGACGCGGTCGTTCCGGCTCAGGTGATAGGGACGATAATAGCGGCCGTCGCGATAATAGCGGTCGGCATAATAATATCGCTGACCCGGCTCCGTCCGGTTCCAGTCGTACGAGCGATAGCGGCGCCAGTCGCGCGTGTCCCTGCGATAATCCCTGCGCGCATCGCGAATCTCGCCGTTGCGCTCGCGATTCGCGCGCTGAACGTCGCGCCAATTGTCGGCATGACGCAGGTCCTTACGGTAATCCTTGTTGGCGTCGCGGACCTCGTCGCGATATTCCTTGCGCGCCTGGTACGGATTGTCCTGGGCCATCGCCGCGATCGGGGTAATCGTCACGCTGGTGGCCAGGGCGGCCATGATTAGCCGTCGCATCATCATTCTCCCGTTGTTTGGGTGCGGTTAAAACAAACCGCAGGGCCGGGAGGTTGCGTGAACGGGAAACTACCTCGCGTTCATCAGGGCGACAGATTGGCGTTGCTCAACCGTTGAGCGTATGCGCCAGCGTGATTTCGGCGTTGAGGACTTTGGATACCGGGCAATTGGCCTTGGCGTCCGCGGCGATGCGCGCGAACTGCTCCTCGTCGATCCCGTCGATACGCGCCGCGAGCGTCAGGTCCGAACGCGTGATCGCGAAGCCTTCGCCCTGCTTGTCGAGCGTCACTTTCGCGCTGGTTTCGAGCGTGCCGGCGGTAAAACCCTCACGAGCGAGGGCGAAGCTGAGCGCCATGGTGAAGCAACTGGCATGCGCCGCCGCGATCAGCTCTTCGGGATTGGTGCCGGGTTCGTCGCCGAAGCGGGTGTTGAAACCGTATTTCTGGTCGCTGAGGACGCCCGATTGGGTCGAGACATGGCCGACGCCGTCCTTGCCGAAGCCTTCGTATTTTGCCGAGCCGCTGCGTGTGGGCATGATGCATTCCTCATAGAAGAAGGGCGCGGTCCTTGCGAACCGCGCCCCATTTTAATCGTATCGCCTTAGCGGCAACGACGCTTCTTGGTGATCGTCTTGTCGATCGCCTGACCACCGAACGCGCCGGCGACGCCGCCGACGATCGTGCCGAGCGTCTTGTCGCCGCGGCCGGCGACACCATGGCCGATCAATGCACCGGCCACGCCGCCGACCACCAAGCCGGTGGTGCCGTTCGAGCGGCGGCAATAGGTGCGGCCGTCACGGCCGCGCCATTCGCGATATTGCGAGCGGCGGGCATCGGCCTGCGTGAGCGGAATGACCGCCGAGGTGACCATCGACGCTGCGCTGAGCGCGAGCAGAACTTTACGCATATTGTTTCCCTTGCTTGGTAGTGGATGTGATTCAATGCCGGGTGCGTAACGTTCTCGCAGCGATTGGGTTGCATGGCGTGCCGAATCCGGGACGAAATGATCGCGCGACACTTTGTTTCAACGCTTCTGCCATCTGTGCACGTTATCCACGTTATCCACAGGGACGGGTACGTGTTTCGTGCTTGGTGCGACTCGGCTTTGGTGACAGCATGATGACATCGAGAACGAGAGCGGTTCACCGAGAAATCGGAAGAAAGTTCAAGAACTTGATCTTCGAGAAGGTGCATCCGACCCGCAAGGGGAGGAAAGCGGTTTCGAGGTAGGGACGGCAGCGCTGCTGCGTCCGATTGGAGCGCGCAAGCGCGACGGCCGGACTATGCATCTGACGGACCGAACGTGATCAGGAAGCTTTCGGGTGGAATGATCGCGGGTCGCAACGGAACGCTGTTCATGAACCGGGCAACCGGGAAAATGAAAAGGGCACCGAGGCGACAAAGCGAAGACAGGGTGCTTCGGCAAACTATCTTCGTAGGCCGCCGGTGGCCGGGTTGCTGAGACTCTTCGGATGATCGCACCCGGCCCCGACGACCGACCCGGGAAGCTCAGGTGGGTCTTCGGATCAAACCGAACGGAACGGCGCGATACCAGGGCAGCTTTCGGGCCAGCCAGGTGGAGCAAACCGCGATGGACGAAATGCCTTCGGGTGGTTCGGCCGGAACGGAGCCGAGGGAAGAACGTCGCAAGACGATCTGAACGAAGCAAACGCGAGATTCCTGGGACTTTCGGGTCTGAGGGGTGGAGCGATCCGCGAAGGGAGAAGTGTCTTCGGACAATTCGATCGGAGCGGTGCAAAGGGAGGAGCGTCGCAAGACGATCCGAACGGAGCAAAGCGCGAAACCTGGCGCCGTCTTCGGACAGCACGGGCGTAGCGAGCCGCCGAAACCAGAAAGCGCGGTCAGGTCGCAAGACGTGATGAGCGGATCGAAGTCCGGCGACAGGGGAGTCGGTGGCAACACCGGCTCCCCAATTGCGTTTGGGGACTGGCGACATAGTCGGCTGTCCACCCCTGCTCCCCCGATTCCGCCCTCATTTATCTTTAGCCCTCTCCCGTATACGGGAGAGGGTTGGGTGAGGGTCTTCTTTCTTCTTTCAAGCAGCTGGAATTCAAGAAGAAAGAAGACCCTCACCTCCCACCGCCTTCGGCGGCGGGTCCCTCCCTCTCCCGCAAGCGGGAGAGGGAATTATCTTCCGAGCTTGCTTGCCGCGAGCGCCTTGAGATCCGCTAGCGGGCGCCGGCTGACGTACGGGATGCACTTTTTGCGGGGAACACCTTACCCTCGCTCTTAGGGGATAAGCACCGTTTACGTTTGGGGGAGCCTAGACACCTTTGGTTCGTCATCCGGGCTTTGCAGAACTCAAACCCTGTGGCGAAGCCTGGTGCGTCGCGCTACCCTTCGTCCGATGCTCCCCCACACCCCAGAATGGCTCCCGGCGATTGCGCCTTGGCTCGACCTTGCGGGGCTCGTCGTATTCGCCGCGTCGGGCGCGCTCGCGGCGGCGAGGCGCGGGCAGACGATGGTGACGCTCTGCTTCTTCGCGCTCGTCACCGGCGTCGGCGGCGGGACGGTGCGCGATCTGTTGATCGGGGCGCCGGTATTCTGGATCCATGACAGCCGCGCGGCGGCGGCGTGCCTGGCGGTTGCCTTCGCCGTGTGGCTGACTCCCGTCCGATGGTGGCGTGGGGCGGCGCTCGATTGGTTCGATGCGGTCGGGCTCGCCGCTTATGCCGTGTTCGGCGCGGCCAAGGCGATCGGGTTCGGCGTGCCCCCGGTGCCGGCGGCGCTGATGGGCGTGGTGACGGCCTGCGTCGGCGGGATCATCCGCGACGTGCTGGCGGGGGAGCCGTCGATCATCATGCGGCCCGAAATCTATGTCACAGCGGCCGCGCTGGCGTCAGGCTCCTATGTCGCTTTGGGGTTGCTCGGCGTGCCGCTACCGGTTGCCGCGGCCATTGCTGCCGTCGCGGGGTTCAGCCTGCGCGCGGCGGCGTTGCACTGGAAGCTGGCGCTGCCGGCCTATCGCAAGGGCGAGCCGGGTTAGCGCGCTTCGCAAGCACGGGTTGGGCGACGCGGGGCAAAGCGCAGCCCGGTGACGAACGCCACCCCGGCCAGCACGAGCATCACGCCGGCGAAGATCTCGCTGGCCCTGACCGGTCCGGCCACGGCGCCGACCATCGCGACGCCGATCACCGGAAGCGAATTGCCGATGAAGCAGATCACCAGATAGACCGACACCAAGCCGGCGCGGCGGTCGGCGGGTGCGATCGTGTTGACGATCTCGAGGCTGCCACGATAGCCGAGCGCCAGCGCGATGCCGCCACATGTCGTTCCCAGCATCAACAATGCGAGGCTCTGCTGCGACTGCGCGAGCACCAGCAGCGCGAGGGCGGGCGCGATCGTCACCAATCCGCTCAGCATCGCCATCCGGCTCGACAGGCGGCGCGTCGCCAGCATCGTCGCGGCGGCGACCGCGAACAATTGCGCCAGGATCGCGCCGCTGATCGCCGGACTGGCGAGATGCATCGCCTGGTGCAGGATCGACGGCACCAGCGCCGCGTAGAAACCGACAAAGGCGAACGTGGCGAACGAGGTGATGGCGGGCGCGACAAAGGCGGCGCGCGCGTCCTGCGGCAGCGCGAATTGCGGGCGGAACAACGCGGCGTCGATCGCGCGGGTTGAGACCGTCTCGCGAGTCCGCGTCACTATCACGGCGACCGTGGCGATAGCGGCGCCATAGACCAGAAAGGGCAGGGCAAGCGGCAGCGGTGCGTAGCTCGCGAGCAGCCCTGCGATCAACGGCCCCAGGCCAATCCCCGCCATGTTGGCCTGGATCGCGAGCAGGGTCGCGCGGGGGCGGTCGTCGGGTCGGAGGTCGACCAGCCAGGCAGTGCCGGTGCCCGATGCTAGCCCAACGGCGAGGCCGCTAACGACGCGTCCCGCGAACAGCCACGCCGTGCCGTGCGCCGTCAGGAAGACCAGCGCCGCGATCAGGCATAGAGTGATCGCGGCGAAGGCGATCGGGCGTCGGCCGATGCGATCCGACAGCCGGCCGAGGAACAGCAGCGCTAAGAGATTGCCGATGACATAAGCGGCATAGACGATCGTCAGCACGACGGCGGAGAAGCCGAACTGGGCCTGATACAAGGCATAAAGCGGCGTGATCATCGTGCTGCCGGCAAAGCCGATCGCGATCAGTCCCATCGCCGCCGCGGTGCCGCGCGGTGCCTGGGGTTGCGAGGACAGGTGATTCATGCCGGGGACAACGCGCCGTGCCGGTACAGGTGCCGACACTTAGGTCGGGATCGAACTATCGCGGCATCAGGCGCGAACCAAGCCGATCTCGCTGAACGGCTTGGGCTCGGCCGGTGGAATCGCGGCATCGTTGAGCTCGCGCTGCCAGAAGCCGACATCGATCCAGCGACCCTGTTTGAAGCCGAGCTCACGCAGCACACCCTGACGGCGAAAGCCCGCCGCTTCGTGCAGCCCGATCGTATAGTCGTTGGGCAGCGAAATCACGCTCACCGCCTGGACGAATCCCTGCGCGCGCAACGTGTTGATCAGCGCAGGGTAGAGCAGCCGTCCGACGCCTTGTCCCTGGACCGGCCCGGAGACGTAGATCGAGGTCTCGACGACATAGCGATAGGCCGGCCGTTCGCGGAACTTGGTAGCATAAGCATAAGCAAGGACGGCATCGCCATCCTCGACGCCGTTGGTCGCGACGATCCAGGGATAGAGCCCATCGCTCGCCGTCATGCGGTTACGCATCGCGCGCGCGTCGGGCGCCTCCGTCTCGAACGAGACCGTCGCGGTCAGCACATAGGGCGCGTAGATCGCCGCGATCGATGCTGCATCTTCGGGCCGGGCGGGGCGCAGCGCGATCACTGCCAGAAGGCCTTGATCAGCAGCTGCGCCAGCGTGCGGTCGTCGTTGTCGGGGCGGGCATCGGAGAAGCCGGCGCATTCGAGGCAGCGTGCCTGGACCGAATTGACCGTCGCCAGCCGCTTGGCATCGCCCAGCGCTCGGGCGAACACGTCCTGACGCTGCGCGGCAAGCATCGCGAACAGGTCACCAGCCTTGGCGTCGTCGGTCGCGCTGGCGTCGTCATCGTCATTGTCGGCAAAGCCCTGAACCAACTTGGCGAACCAGCCGGGCTGCTTTTCCAGATAGACGCGGCGCACGTTCTTGGCGTCGATCCCGGCGCGCTTGGCGGCTTCCGCAACGGCGTCGTCGAGCGAGCCGAAACGATCGACCAGCCCGAGCTGACGCGCGGTCCCGCCGTCCCAGACACGGCCCTGGCCAATCTCGTCGACGCGTTGCGGCGTCATCTTGCGGGCGGCAGCGACCCGGCCGATGAACTCGGCATAGCCGTGCTCGATCGAAGCCTGCAGGATCGAATCGACCTGGGGACTGGTGCCGCCAAAGACGTCGGGCTGGCCTGACAGAGGGGTGGTCTTCACCCCGTCGGTAGTGATGCCGAGCTTCTTGAGTGAATTCTCGAAGGTCGGGATGATGCCGAAAATGCCGATCGATCCGGTGATCGTATTGGGCTCGGCGAAGACCACGTCGCCGGCAGTCGACACCCAATAGCCGCCCGATGCGGCGAGCCCGCCCATCGAGACGACGATCGGCAGCTTTTGCGCCTTGGCTTCGAGTACCGCCTTGCGGATCGTCTCGGACGCGAGCGCCGACCCGCCGGGCGAGTCGATGCGGACGACGAGCGCCTTCAGGTCCTTCTTGGCCAGGCCGTCGAGCACTGCCTTGGCGATCGTGTCGCCGCCGGCGGTGCCGGGTCCGGCCTTGCCGTCGATAATGTCGCCGGCGACCGTGACGATGCCGATCCTGTCGCCGGAGGTGGACATCGGGTGGGCGGCGACAAAATCGTCATATTTGATCGCGGCGAAGCTACCGGCGACCTTTTTCGGACCGTCACCCGCCAGTTGCGCCACGCGCTTGCCGAAAGCGAGCCGATCGCCGAGCTTGTCGACCAGGCCGGAGGCGAGGTTGGCGTGCGCGATATCGCCCTTGGTCGCGGCGATCGCCTGATCCGGCGCGGTCAGAAAGGCGTCGATCTGCGCCTTGGGCCGCGCCTTGTGGATCAGGTCCTTCCACTGGCTGAAGATCGATGCGTAGAGCGCGGTGAGCGCTTCCTTCGCTTCTGGCGACTGCGCGTCGCGCTCATAGGGTTCGACGAACGACTTGAACTTGCCGACGCGATAGACGTGGACGTTGACGCCGAGCTTGTCGATCAAGCCCTTGTAATAGAGCTGGTTGCCGCCGGGACCCATGAACAGCGTGCCGCCCATCGGGTTGAGCCAGACCTCACTGGCATTGGCGGCGAGCAGATAGCTGCCGTCGGTATAGGCAGTGGCATAAGCCAGCACAGGCTTGCCCGATGCCTTGACCCGGCCGAGCGCATTGGCGACCTCGGTCACCGCGGCGGGATAGCCGCCGCCATAGCCGTCGAGATCGAGCACCACGACCTTGACCCGCGAATCGTCCTTGGCCGCATCGATCGCGCGGACCAGGTCACGCAGGCGGAATTGGTGCTGCTTGCCGCCACCTTGCATCGCGGCGAACGGGCTGACGTTCTCTGGTTGTTCGACGATCGGACCGTCGAGCTTGAGCAGCAGCGCTCCGTCGCGGACCGTGCTGTTGGGCTTGGCCGACAAAGCGGCGAACAGGATGCCGAAGAACAGCAGCATGAAGATCAGCACCAGGCCGTCCTTGATGCCGACCAGAATCTTCCAGGCGCCGCGTACCAATTTCACGTCGATCGTCTCCCACTGCGCCATGCAGCGTGTCTTAAAGCCGCGATAGCCGCAAGTGTGATGGTTGAGCAATACGCATGATTGGGTTCAGGCCTATGGCTCCTATTAGCCCCTCCCCTGCAGGGGAGGGTCGGGGGTGGGGGATGCCTCGCAGAGGGTGTCGCCTGCCGCGCCGCCCCACCCCAACCCTCCCCTGAAGGGGAGGGGCTTAAGTGTCCTCCAGAGTGTTGCCGCTAGACAATACACGCCCTAGAGCCTCCGTCCCTATGGTCGCGTTAGCTGCCCCCATGCCGCTGGCCGGCCCTGCCCCTGCCTCGACGCGCGCCGAACTATGGGCGCTGTTTCGCCTGTCCGGCCCGCTGGTCGGCGCGAATCTGCTGCAGATGGGCGTCTATGCCGTCGACGTGATGTTCGTGGCGCGGCTGGGCGCGATCGATTTCGCCGCGGCGACGCTGGGCGTGTTCCTGTTCAGCCTGATCATGTGGGCGATGATCGGCTTCACCGGCGCCTGCGCGCCGATCATCGCCGCCGAACTGGGTGCGCGGGCACATGCCGTTCGCCAGGTAAGGCGGTCATTCCGCATGGCGATGTGGCTGGGGCTGATCAGCGGGCTGTTCTTCATGGTGGTGCTCGCGTTCAGCCGGGAGATCCTGCTGCTGTTGGGGCAGGATCCGCGGGTGGCGGCACGCACCGGCGCGTTCCTCGACATCCTGTTGTTCATCATGGTGCCCAATATCTGGGCGGGAGTGATGCGCACCGTCGCCGCCGCGCTCGGCCGGCCGGGCTGGGCGATGCTGGTGACGGCGGGCGCGCTCGGCATGGGCGCGCTGGGCAATTGGTTGCTGGTGTTCGGCCATGCCGGCTTTCCCGCGCTGGGGCTGGAGGGATCGGCGATCGCCAGCCTGGTCACCGCGATCGCGATGATGCTGGCTTATGCCGCGATCCTGGCGTTCGACGGCAAGCTGCGCCGCTACCGCCTGTTCGGCAAATGGTGGCTGCCGCATTGGACGCGGATGGGCGAAATCGCGCGACTCGGCGCGCCGATCGCACTGACCTTTACGCTCGAAGGCGGGCTGTTCGGTGGCGCGGCCTTCCTGATGGGGCTGATCGGCGTGACCGAAGTCGCGGCGCACGCCATCGCGCTCAACATCGCCGCGCTCGCCTTTCAGGTGCCGTTCGGCATCGCCCAGGCGGCGACGATCCGGGTCGGCATGGCCTATGGCGCGCGCAACCGCGTCTGGATCGGCCGCGCCGGCTGGGCGTCGATCGTCACCGGCACCGGCTTCATGGTACTGACCGCGACGACGATCTGGATCGCGCCGAAGCTGATCGTCGGGATCTACGTCAATGTCGACGACCCGGCGCGGGCCCGCGAAGTGGCGCTGGCGATCCAGTATCTGGCCGTCGCCGCGATGTTCCAGTTGTTCGACGGAGCGCAAGCGGTCGCGGCGGGCGCGCTGCGCGGGCTGCAGGATACGCGCATTCCGATGGTGGTCGCGGCGTTCGGCTATTGGGTGGCCGGGTTCGGCACCGCGATCCTGTTCGGTTTCCATTTGCAGTGGCAAGGCGTCGGCATCTGGGTCGGGCTCGCCGTCGGGCTGGCCGTCGTCTCGGCGCTGCTCGTCGCGCGCTGGGCGATGCGCGAGCGGCTGGGATTGCTGCCCGCGGCCGGCTGACCCAGTCCGTCGCGGGTTTGAATGCTCTCGCCCCGCTTAAGCAAAAGAATCTTCCGACCCCGTTGACGAGTTGGAAGACGAGACACATATGCGCTGCGTTGGCACTCGGGGGAACTGAGTGCTAATCCCAATTCAATTCCTATTGAGGGACTCACGCAAATGAACTTTCGTCCGTTGCATGACCGCGTCCTCGTCCGCCGTGTTGAGGCGGAAGAGAAGACTGCGGGCGGGATCATCATCCCCGACACCGCCAAGGAAAAGCCGCAGGAAGGCGAAGTCGTCGCCATCGGCACCGGCACCAAGAGCGAGGACGGCAAGGTCACCCCGCTCGACGTCAAGGCCGGCGACCGCATCCTGTTCGGCAAATGGTCGGGCACCGAGGTCAAGGTCAATGGCGAAGACCTGTTGATCATGAAGGAAAGCGACATCCTGGGGATCGTCGGCTGATCAATTCCGTCACCCCAGCGCACGCCGGGGTCTCAAGCACCACAAGCTCCCAGCTTTCGCTGGGATGACGAACCATAAGGAAAGGTAGCCAACATGGCAGCCAAGGACGTTAAATTCAGCCGCGACGCGCGTGAGCGCATCCTGCGCGGCGTCGATATCCTGGCCGACGCGGTCAAGGTCACGCTCGGTCCGAAGGGCCGTAACGTCGTGATCGAGAAGTCGTTCGGCGCTCCGCGCATCACCAAGGACGGCGTTACCGTCGCCAAGGAAATCGAACTCAAGGACAAGTTCGAGAATATGGGCGCGCAGATGATCCGTGAGGTCGCGTCCAAGACCAACGATCTCGCCGGCGACGGCACCACCACCGCCACCGTGCTCGCCCAGGCGATCGTTCGTGAGGGCATGAAGTCGGTCGCGGCCGGCATGAACCCGATGGACCTGAAGCGCGGCATCGATCTCGCGGTGACCAAGGTCGTCGAGGACGTGAAGGCGCGCTCGAAGCCCGTCTCGGGTTCGAACGAGATCGCCCAGGTCGGCATCATCTCGGCCAATGGCGACACCGTCGTCGGTGAGAAGATCGCCGAAGCGATGGACAAGGTCGGCAAGGAAGGCGTGATCACCGTCGAAGAGGCGAAGGGTCTCGAATTCGAGCTTGATGTCGTCGAGGGCATGCAGTTCGACCGCGGCTATCTGTCGCCTTACTTCATCACCAACCCGGAGAAGATGACGGTCGAACTCAACGACCCGTACATCCTGATCCACGAGAAGAAGCTGTCGAACCTGCAGGCGATGCTCCCGATCCTGGAAGCGGTCGTCCAGTCGGGCCGTCCGCTGCTGATCATCGCCGAGGACATCGAGGGCGAGGCTCTGGCCACGCTCGTGGTGAACAAGCTGCGTGGTGGCCTCAAGGTCGCCGCCGTCAAGGCGCCGGGCTTCGGCGATCGCCGCAAGGCGATGCTCGAGGACATCGCGATCCTGACCAAGGGCGAGATGATCTCGGAAGACCTGGGCATCAAGCTCGAGACCGTCACCATCGGCATGCTCGGCACCGCCAAGCGCGTCTCGATCGACAAGGACAACACCACTATCGTCGATGGCGCCGGTGATGCCGATGCGATCAAGGGGCGCACCGAAGCGATCCGTCAGCAGATCGAGAACACCACGTCGGATTACGACCGTGAGAAGCTCCAGGAGCGCCTGGCCAAGCTCGCGGGCGGCGTCGCGGTGATCAAGGTCGGCGGTGCCTCGGAAGTCGAGGTCAAGGAGCGCAAGGATCGCGTCGACGACGCGCTGCACGCGACCCGCGCGGCCGTCGAAGAAGGCATCGTCCCCGGTGGCGGTACGGCTCTGCTGTACGCGACCAAGGCTCTCGAAGGCCTCAAGGGTGCCAATGACGATCAGACCCGCGGCATCGATATCGTCCGCAAGGCGCTCTACGCGCCGCTGCGCCAGATCGCGCAGAACGCCGGTCATGACGGTGCGGTGATTTCGGGCAAGCTGCTCGAGGGCAACGACCCGTCGCAGGGCTTCAACGCGCAGACCGACGTGTACGAGAACCTCGTCACCGCCGGCGTGATCGACCCGACCAAGGTCGTTCGCACTGCGCTGCAGGACGCGGCCTCGGTCGCCGGCTTGCTGATCACCACCGAAGCGGCGGTGTCGGAATTGCCGGAAGACAAGCCCGCCATGCCCATGGGCGGCGGCGGCATGGGCGGCATGGGCGGGATGGACTTCTGATTTCGGACGGGAGCAGCGAGAGCTGCTCCCGACACGAAATCGGAACGGACGGCGGGTCTTCGGCCCCGCCGAATATCCCGACCGACGTCAGGCAGCGGCTTTGCCGCTGCCCCGACCACAAAAAGAAAGGCCGACGGAGCGATCCGCCGGCCTTTCTTTTTATCCAGCGCGATGGCCGATGTCACGATTTACTCCCGGTTTTCCGTTTGATAGCGGTGCTCCGTGCAGAGCACCCCGTCAGTAAAACGAAAGCTCGAAAAGCCGGCTATCGGATGGCTTGCCGTCTGCGGGTGTCTGCTCTTGCTCAGCTTTGTTCTGGGCAGGATCGACGACGCCACCGAGTTGGCGCCGGACCACAGCAACGTCATCGGATGGGATTTCGCAACAGGCGTTGTTGTCGCTCTCGTCGGCGCTGTCGTCCTGTGGCCGACGACAAATTCATGGCCGGCCTACAATCGGATCGGCTTCACGATCGCCAGTTCTTTTCTGAGTTTTTTGGCGGTCTCGATGACGCTCCTGCCGGCGAGCGAGATCGTCGAGGGATGGATCGACTTTCCGCCCGCGAAGACAGTCACATATCGGCAGGTGCCAATCGCGATATCGCGAGCTTATCGGACGCATGGAAAAGGTCAGAGCTGGAACATCCAGACCATGCCGCTCTGGTCGAATATCGAGATCAGCGAAGATGACTATGCCTGGATGCTCGCCCATCGGCGTCCTGGGGACGTTGCGTCAGGTCCGGACGAGATAAAAAGCGAGGGGTATTTCTGCGTTCTGGCCAGCATCCAGAAGGCCGGGGATGCCATTCGGATACTCCATGGAGGGCGGGCGGGGCTGCCACGCGGAAGTATCGAATTGTGTCCTTCCGACGTCCAGAAAACGACCTAAGCAACGACGGTCGTTGAACTAAATCTGTCTTGCGTGCCCCGATACAGCATCGCCACATTGCACCGCGCGTAGCGCTTGCCGAACTCTTCCATAATTCCCTCGTCGTGCACGAACCCTGCCTTCTCATAGAGATGCACGCCCGCCGCACCCTTGGCGTTGCTCAGCAGATACAGCCGGTCGCACCCCAGCGTGAAGGCGCGCTCGATCGTCGCGTGGAGCAGGAATTCGCCCGCTTTGCGCCCGCGCGCTTTCGGCACGACGCCCATCTTGGTCAACTCGAACTGACGCTCGCCCGTCTTTTGCAGCGCGCACGTCCCGATGATGCCGAGCTCGGGATCCTCGACGAACAATATGTCGCCGCCCGGCTCGATCAGCCGTTCGCGCGGGTGGCTGAGCACGTCGATATCGGTTGGTTCGAGCGAGTACATGTCCTCGATCCACTGCGCGTTGATACGATAGAAATCGGGCGCGAGTTCATCGCTGAACCGGCGGATGGCGAGGCCGCCGCGCGGGCGCTGCTCGAGCGGTTGCGCGGCGAGCGCGGTCTCTATCGCGGAGATCTGTGCCAGGAAGGCATCGACGTCGCACACTTCGGCAACCGCGGCGCGTAGCCGCGGCCACAGCACCGTCCTCGCCAGGTCCATCGCCTCGTGACCCTTGTCGGTCAGCGCGATCGTCCGGGTTCGCTGGTCGCGTTCGTCGCGGCTGGTCTCGATCAGGCCGAGGTCGAGCAGTCGTGATTGGATGCGCGTCACGGCGGGCTGGCTGATCCCGATCCGCTCGGCCAGATCGCCCACCGTCTGGGGGCCGTGGCGGTGGAGGGCGGTCAGCAAGGGCATCTGGCTCGGTTGGGTCGGTAGGCCGCAATCCATGGCGATGCGTTCGGCGCCGGTCTGGAAGCGTTCGGCCAGTCGCTTGAGGCGGCTGCCGAGCATAACCGCTCCCTCGAACGCTATCGCATCGTCGACCATCGAATCGTCCTCGTGTTGCTATAAATATAACGTGATATATATCGCGTTATGGAGTCAAGCCCAGATCAGAAAAATCTCCCCTCGCCGAGAGGATTTTGGCCGTCCGTTAACTATAAAGTAGCGCAGGTCGGGCAAGCCGCTGGGGTGCGCGCGCTTCTGCCTCGATTGCCTTTGCTGCTGTTGCCGCTGGCGCTGTTCCTTGCGCTATTCCACCCGGCAACGCTCGATATCGGCAATGCCGGCTGGCTGATCCGTGGGTCGGACAATGGCGAGAATGCGTTGGGGATTCACGCGTGGCTGCACGATCCTGCGCCGGGCGTGCTGCGGACGCGCCAGCTCAACGCGCCCGACGGCGTGCCTTTATTGTTCACCGACAGCAATCCGCTGATTGGTGTCGCAACGCGGCCGCTCGCCTCGCTGTTGCCCACCGATGCGCAGTTCGTCGGTCCATGGATTCTGGTCTGCTTGTTCCTGCAGGTCTTCTTCGCTTGGCTGTTGCTCAGGAAATACGCACCAGGGCCGATCGCCTTGTGGTGCGGCGTCGTGCTGCTCGCCGCGCTGCCGACGCTCGCCAATCGCTATGTCCACGCCAATCTGATGGCGCACTGGCTGATCCTGTGGGCGCTGTGGCGCTTCCTCGATCCGGGGCGGGCCGGATCGAACCGGGGCTGGGCGGTGCTGCTGCTGATCGCGGCATTGGTGCACAATTACCTGCTGATGATGGTCGGCGCGATCTGGCTGACCGCAATGATCGAGCGCTTCGTGATCGCGGATCGGCGTCGGCGCGTCGTCCTGGTTGGCGGCGCGGCGGCGATTTTGGCGATGGTTGCGGGTCTAGCCTGGCTGCTCGGCGCCGGAGAGGCACATGCGCTGGCTGGCAATTACGGCGCGTTCGCGATGCCGATCGACGCGCCCATAAACCCAGGCACGCCGGTTTATTCGCGCCTCCTGCCGTCCGTCGCGCAGCGCGCGGGTCGCGGGTTCGAGGGGTTCCAGTATCTCGGCGCGGGGCTGCTCCTGCTGCTCCCGATCGCTGCAGTGCTTATGTGGAGGCGACCGGCGGCGGATAACCAGCGTTCGTCGTTACGTCGCTTGCGCTGGCTGATCCCCGCGCTCGTCGCGCTGACCTTGCTCGCGATCAGCAATTATCCCGATATCGCCGGACAGATGCTGCCGCGCGTCCCGTTGCCGAGTTTCCTCATAGCGGCGCTGGATTTGGTCCGGGCCTCGGGCCGGCTGTTCTGGCCGGTCGCCTATGTCCTCGCCCTGGTCGCGATCCTTGCCGCTTATCGCCTGCCGCGTGCCCAGGCCGACGGCCTGCTCGCATTGCTGCTGGCGATCCAGATCCTCGATCTGTCGGGCATGGCGGCCGTGGTCCGCGCACAGAGTGCCGAGGCGGGTGCGCATCGCCTCTACGTCTTGACGCCCGATCTCCGCTGGGATCGCGCGGTCGCGGCGGCGAGCGACGTCACCTTCGTACCGCCCGACGCGACGCGTGACCTCTCGCTGTTCCAGGAAGTCGCTTGGCGCGCGGTGGGCCAGGGCAAGCCTGTCCGATTGGTCTATGCGGCACGCGATTCGGTTGCGACCGTCGAGCGCCAGCGGCGCGAGCTCGCGGCGTTCACCGCGGGGCAGGTCGATCGGCACCGCCTTTACGTGCTGGCGCCCAACGTCGCGGTGCCAGCGACGGCGGCCGGGCGGCTCACACGGATCGACAATATTCCGGTGATCCTGCCCGTCGGTGCGCTAACCCGCTAATACACACTTCCCTTTGGCAGACCGTCGCGGCAGGATGAGCGCGTTCATGATGCCGGTCCACCGGCGCGCTCAAAGGGAAACAGCATGACCGAACTTTCGCGCCGCGAGGCGCTGACCGCCGCGGCAATGGTGTCGATCGTCGCCGCGATGCCGGCCTGGGCGCAGGATGCGGCGGCCGGTGCGATGTGGGATTTGACCGACCTCTATCCCAACGACGCGGCGTGGGACGAGGCGCGCAAGAAGACGCTCGCCGAGGTGCCGAGCCTGGCCAAATACCAGGGCAAATTGGGCGACAGCGCCGAGACGCTCGCGGCCTTCCTAGTCGCGCAATCCGACATCGGCCGCGCGGCGAGCCGGGTCTATACTTATGCCAGCCTCAATGCCGATGCCGATCTGCGCGTATCGGCCAATCAGGAGCGTCAGGCGCAGGCGATCGACCTGTTCACCGCGCTTGGCGAGGCCACCGCCTGGTCGACTCCCGAAATCCTGTCGCTGGGCAAGGCGAAGATCGACGGGTTCATCGCCTCGAACGACACGCTGAAGAAGCGCTTCGACTTCGCGCTCGCCGATACGTTGCGTCAGGCCGAGCACACCTTGTCGCCGGAAGGCGAGACGCTGTTGGCGGGCGTGGGCTCGCCTCTGTCGGGGCCGAGCGACATCCGCGAGCAGCTCGTCGCGTCGGACATTCCCTGGCCGACCGTGACCCTGTCGACCGGCAAGCAGGTGCGGCTCGACGATCAGGCCTATACGCTCAACCGCGACGCGCCCAACCGCGCCGACCGCAAGCTGGTGTTCGACACCTTCTGGGCAGAGTATGGCAAGTTCCAGAACTCGCTCGGCGCGGCTTATGCCGCCAAGCTCAAGGCCGACGTGTTCCGCAAGAAGGCGCGCAAATATCCGACCTCGCTCGCCATGTCCTTGTCCAACAACAATGTGCCGGAGGGCGTGTATCGGACGCTGGTCGCGGAGACGAACAAGGGCCTGCCCGAACTGCACCGCTATTTCGAGCTACGCCGCAAGCTGCTCGGCCTGCCCGACATGGCTTATTACGATATCTATCCGCCGCTGGTGAAGCTCGATCAGAAGGCCGAGCTCGCGGACATGCGGACCAACACGCTGGCGGCGACCAAGGTGCTCGGTCCAGAATATGTCGATCTGCTCGGCAAGGCGACCGCGGGCAAATGGATGGATCCGTTCCCGCGGCCGGGCAAGAAATCGGGCGCCTATATGAACCCGGGTGCGGCGTATGACCTGCACCCGTATCTGCTGCTCAACCTCGGCCACAATTACGAGGGCATGACCACCTTCGCGCACGAATGGGGCCATGCGATGCACACGTTGCTCGCGAACAAGAACCAGGTCTACGAGAAGTCCGACTACCCGCTGTTCCTCGCGGAGATCGCCTCGACCTGTAACGAACAACTGCTCGCCGCGTACATGGTCGCGAATGCCAAGACCAAGCAGGAGAAGCTCTATTATCTCGGCATGCAGCTCGAGGGCATGCGCGGGACTTTCTACCGCCAGGCGATGTTCGCCGAGTTCGAACTCGCCGCGCACGACAAGGCCGAAGCGGGCGAGGGGATGTCGGGCGAGAAGTTCAGCGCGATGTATCTCGATCTGCTCAAGCGCTATCACGGACCCAAGGTTGCGGTGTCCGACGCATACGCGTCCGAATGGGCGTACATTCCGCATTTCTATTCGAGCTTCTATGTCTATCAATACGCCACCTCGATCTCGGCTGCGTCCTATTTCGCGCGCGCGATCCTGAAAGGCGGCGCCAAGGAGCGCGACACTTACCTCACCGTCCTCAAGTCGGGCGGGTCGGATTATCCGACCGAGATCCTCAAGCGCGCCGGCCTCGATATGGCGAGCCCGGCGCCATATCAGGCGATCATCCAGACGTTCCGCGAAACGCTGGATGCCTGCGAGAAGTTGATGGCGTGAGACTATCTATGCCCCTCGCCTTTAGGGGAGGGGCTTTATAGCGCCACGTCGCAAAACCGATCCCGAATCGTAACGCGGACGTCACCCCGGTGTCGCGCGAATGTCGCGCGCCGGGAATAGCGCGCGCTGCGACGGGACGTTGGGATTTACCAATGTCTCAGCTCTTCGGGGGTTACGACATGGTCAGCTTCACGCTGCGCGGCACGACGTCGCGCTTCGCTCTCGCCGCTATCGCTCTGTGTGTTGCGACGCCGTCATTCGCGGCCGACGGACAGACCGCGCCTGCCTTGCCGGCCACGAGCGATGCCCCGCAGACTGCGGATAGCGGTGCTGCTCCGAGCGATGCTCCGAGCAGCGACATCATCGTGACTGGCAGCCGCGCCGCGCTGCGCGCCGCCACCGCCGAGAAGCGGGACGCCGACAATTTCGTGGAAACGCTCCACGCCAACGATGTCGGCAAGCTGCCCGACCAGAATGTCGCCGAGGCGGTCAAGCGCCTGCCCGGGCTGTCGGTCGCCAACGATCAAGGCGAAGGGCGCTATGTCGTCATTCGCGGTATCGACCCGAGCCTGGTCAACGTCACGCTCAACGGCCAGACTTTGCCCGCGCCCGAGCCGGACGGCCGCGTGGTCAAGCTCGACGATCTTCCCTCGGCGATGATCCAGTCGGTCGTCGTCACCAAGTCGCTGCTCGCGAGCCAGGATGCCAATGCGATTGGCGGCGAGGTCAATGTCCGGACCAAGACCGCGTTCGACAACAAGGCGCCGTTCTTCTTCGACGCGCGGGGCGCGATCGGCTTGTATGGCATCAACAAGAAATCACCTTATGAGGTCGACGGCACGATCGGCGGCCGGTTCGGCGCCGGCGAGACGTTCGGTGCGGTGCTGTCGGTCAATTATTCGCGACGCCCGATCGAGTCCGAGAATTTCCAGGGTTCTTCGGACTGGACCAACACCATTGGTGGCGTGGCCGTTCCGGCCGGCGGCGGCTATCGCGACTACAACCTGTACCGCACGCGCCTGGGCATTGTCGGCAATTTCGATTGGCGGCCGAGCGACGACGTCAAGCTCTATATCCGCTCGAGCTATTCCAAATATCAGGACCATGAGACTCGCGATCAGAACCTGCTCGCGATCAATTTTCCGACAAAGGGTACCGCGGCCTATAACGCTCTCACTTTGTCCACGCTGCCGGCCACCGCGACGATCCTGGTCCGCCATCGCGAAGAGGACGACAACACCAAGTCGGTGACCCTGGGCGGCGATTTCAATGTCGGCGGCGGCAAGCTGTCGATGTCTGGCGGCTGGACCCGGGCCGAAAAGGTCGACCCGATCCGCAGTGAATTCACCTTCACCTATACGCCGCCCAAGACCAACCCGCTGTTTGCGACCTATGATCCCTCGACCTACCCCTATACGTTGGTGCCGAGTGGTACGAATGCGGGGATCTTTTCGGACCCGGCCAATTTCATCCAGAGCAAGCTGAAGGCCGAGCATCGCTTCACGTTCGAACGCATCTGGCAGGGTCGAATCGACTATAGCCATCCGCTCGCCATCGGCACGGATTCATCGTTTCAGGTCGGCTTCAAATATCTCGACCGTCACAAGAATGACGATCACGATCTGACCAGTTACAAGAGCACCAAGGGCGCCAATTGGACGCTCGATACCGTCGGGTTTCTGGGCGACAGCGACTTCTACAACGGGCAGTTCAACTTCGGTCAGCGGATCGACTGGAACAAGGCGCGGGCCTATCTCGCCGCCCATCCGAGCGCCGCGACCTTTGACTATGCCGGCAATCTGGGCGGCTCGCTGGCACCCGATTACGACGTCAAGGAACGCATCCTGGCGGGCTATGCGATGGTCACGCTGAAGTTCGGCAATTTGACCGTCATCCCAGGGATGCGCGTCGAGAATACGCGCGATCAGACCGCGGCGAAGATCGTCGGTCCCGCGATCACGGCGATCGGCAAGACGATCACGACCGACGCGGCCTATGCCGCGGCACTGGCCGCCAATAACAGTTTCAACGCCCGCGCCACCAACAGCTACACCGACTGGTTCCCCGGCCTGAACGTCAAGTTCGCGGCGTTGCCCAATTTGTTGCTACGCGGCGCGGTCACGACGTCGATCGGCCGCCCCAATTACAGCACGCTGGCGCCGTTCATCACGGTGACGCCGAATGACCCGAACCCGGCTACAGTCGCCGCCGGCAATCCTTTCCTGAAGCCCTATAAAGCGGTCAATTTCGACGCCGCGATCGAATATTACCCGACCAAGGACAGCCTGTTCAGCGTCGGCTTCTTCTACAAGGACATCAAGAACCCGATCTATCAGATCGTCCAGAAGGGTATTGCCAATCCGGGCGACATTCCGGGCGCGTCGGCGGCCGATTATCCGAAGATCGACCTCACCCAATATACCAATATGGACAAGGAGTTCATCGGCGGCGTCGAGCTCAACGCCCAGACCCAGTTCACCGGTCTTCCGGGCTTCCTGAGCGGCTTCGGCCTGTCGGCCAATTACACGCATGTCTGGGGCCATGCCACCGGACCGGGGTTCCGCGCCGGCGCCATCCCGCTCGCCTATCAGTCGCATGACCTCGGCAATGTCAGCCTCTTCTACGAGAAATACGGCCTGACCGCGCGGCTGGCGTTCAATTACCGCTCGGCCTTCTCCGACGTGGTCGGCACCAGCACGGCCACCGACTCCTATTGGGATGCACAGGGACAGCTCGACCTGCACGTCGGTTTACAGGTCACGCCGCAGTACACGATCTACTTCGACGCGGCCAACCTGACTGACTCGCCGTGGCGCCACTATCAGGGCAGCAAGGACTTCCTGGCCGAACGCGAGCGTTATGGGTCGACGTACCGCATTGGCGTGCAGCTGCACTTTTAGGATCGGGTTGCTCCCCCGTTGGGAGCTGCCTTTTCCGCCGCCTTCAAAGCTGGCGACGCTGCCGATGGTCGTTGATCGGCGAAAATTCGCCGGGCGCCGAAGCTTTCAACTGCGCGGTTTTGCAGGCAGGGCCGCGTGCGTGTCATGATATTGTAGTGAAAGGTAAATTTACGTTCTATTTGGACTTAACCCCTTGTGAAGCTGGAGATCGCAGTACACCTTCGCCGCATTGAGTCTCGATCGGGGGCGATGACGACGATGCACAGATTTGCTGCATATTTGGCTCTTCTCTTTACGCTGCTATTGTTCCCCGTCACGGCGAATGCGCAAGGAGTGGCCCCGCCGGCTTATGCGCCAACGCCACTCTGGAGCGGCAATTTTCCGAGTGATCCTGGAAACTGGCCAAGCCCGGATGCGGCCTGCAAGGCTCAGCACGATTATTACAACCCGGGCGCGACGCTTCAACCGCCGACCTATAATGGCGGGCGTACGGCGGCTTGCAACTGGACGCTGAACGCCAATTCCAACACCATCCTCTCCGCCCTCGCAACAGCATATTGCCCCTCCGGCTATCAATTGGCGGATCCCGGCATCTGCCTGCGCGGCGATGCCAATACCGGCTCGCGTGCGCAATGCGGTTGTAAAGACGGCGGTCCTGATGGCTCTCCAAATCCGACCGTAGGCAATCCTGTAGCGCTCAACCAAGGAGCAAAGGTCGATGAAGAGGTTGACTATTCCGCTGCCGAACGACGGTTCTCGGTCGATCGAACATATTACAGTCTCGGAGAGGACTATACGAACGTTGTCTCGCCAACAGCTATTCCGGGTTTTGGTGCGCGCTGGCACGGCGTCGTACCTGGAAGGCTCGCTTTTGGTAACGGCAGGCTCGAATATCTAGACGTCGATGGTTCCTTCGCCATCTTCCTTCCCGATGGTGGGGACTCCGTCTGGACCTGGCACACTTATGCGGCGACTAGGCGCAGACTATCGATGGTCGCCATTCCGTCGTCCGGTCGTAACGATTATTTCTATGCTGGATCGGCTGTCTCTAATGGCGGTGGCGAGGTCCGGATGGATATGCAGCAGGGTGAGTATATCCTGTTCCGTCGGGCCGGTCCCAGCAATCCAACGGATGGCGTCAGGTATCTTGTCCCAATTGAGCATGGTTGGGCGGATGGGTACAAGATTTCCTATTCATATCCCGACACAGGCGAGTTTCCCAACCTGGTGACCGATAGCCTCGGTCATCAAATGACCCTGACCTGGGCCGACGCGCCGCGGGAAACCGCAGCTACCCTGTCGCTGAATCACGCGGTGCACGTGATTTCCAAGATCGACCTGCCGGATGGAACGAGCCTGAACTATACCTATGGCAAGGACTATGACGTCCGCGGTTCCAAGCTCCAGGACCGCCTGGAAGGAGTCCAGCGCCTCTCATCCACCGGCACGTTGCTTTGGGGGCGGACCTATCTCTATGAAAACTTGGCGATCCCTTATGCGCTGACCGGCAAAGTCGACCAGAACGGCAACCGGCTTTCTACTTATACCTATGATGCGGCCGGGTTGGTCACGTCGACCGAACTCGCTGGCGGGTTCAACAAGTACCAAATCGTCAACCTGGAGGACATGTCTTGGGGGGCCTCGTTCATAAGGCAGGTGACAAATCCGCTCGGATATCGACAGGATTATAGATTCTATAAAGCGCATAACTGGGCTGACGCTCAGCGTGTGCTTCAAAGCGTTACCAACTACGCCTCGATGGGAGTCGAAGGGTCGACGACTAACTATAATTACTACGGCTATGTCGGCGACATGGCGATCGCCGACTTTACCGATGAGAAGGGGCTGCAGCAGCACGTCGATATCGACGGACAGCTCCGTCCCACGCTGTTGCGCGAAGCGTCAGGGACATCGGATGCGCGGACGACCAACTTCACCTGGGATCCAGTGTTCGATCTTCCCAAGCACGAAGATCGACCTGGGCTGAGCATCGATTACACTTACAGTCCGGCGGGATTGTTGCTGACGAAGACTGCGACCGACACAACGACGCAAACCATTCCCTACTCGACCGCGGGTCAAGCGAGGACCTGGACCTACACCTGGAACGACAACGGCCGGCTGTTGTCGGTCAACGGGCCCAAGGGGCTCGATGTGAACGGTAAGGACGACGTCACCACCTTCACCTACGACACCAACGGCAATCTGCTGACCTCGACCAATGCGCTTGGTTACGTGACGCATTTCGCCAATTACGATGCGAATGGTCGACCGGGAAAGATGACCGACCCCAATGGCATCGATACGCTGTATACTTATGATCAACTCGGCCGGGTAGCGACCGTGACCGTCAAGAGCCCGGTTTCATCCGGGGGCGACGCGGTGACGACCTTCGATTATGACGTCGAAGGCCGCGTCGTCGGGGTCACGCTGCCAGGCACATTTAAAATGGCGATCGACCGCGACCTTGCCGGGCAGGTTACCGCGATCCGCTCGACGGTGAACGGCGAAAAGATCGCCTTCGCCCGCGATCCGATGGGCAACGTCACGCTCCAATCCGTGAAACGATGGGACGGCACGACGGCGCGTGAGAGCAGCCGTACCTTCGATGGTCTCGGCCGCTTGTTGACCGAGACATTGGGTGCCGGCCGCACCACAACCTGGGCTTATGACAAGCTCGGCAACATCGTCTCGACCACCTCGGCGCGATCCTTCGCGACCGCCCAAGCTTTTAACGGACTCAATCAACTGGTCTCGTCGGTTGCGCCCGACACGGGTAGCAGCACGAGCAGTTATGACGCGTTCGATCGAGCGACCAGTTTCAAGGATCCCAAATCCATTCAGACGACGTTCGTCCGCGATGGCTTTGGCGACTTGATCCAGGAGGTCAGCCCCGATCGCGGCACCAGCACCTATTATTACGATGCGGCGGGCGACGTGATCGCGGCGATCGATGGGCGAGGGCAGCGCGTCGATATCGTGCGCGACGCGCTGGGGCGTATCTTGAGCAAGACGCCGGTGAGCCGTCCAGCATCTGAAATCGTCAACTATAGCTATGACGCTAATTTGATCACCGGCTCGTACGGCATTGGACGGTTGGTCTCTACCGTGGACAGCACCGGTGAAACCCAGTTCGGTTATGATCATCGGGGCAATATTACTACCAGGCGGCGGAAGAGCGGGACGACCGTCCTTGCCGATCTTTCCTATACTTACGACAACGCTGACCGCGTGGTGCGCATCACCTATCCGTCGGGTCGGATCGTGAACTACACGCGTAATTTGTACGGGCGCGTAACCCTGGTTTCCACGCGAGCGAATGCCTCCGCCCCGCTCCAATACCTGATATCCGGCATCACTTATGAACCCTTCGGGTCGATGCTGTCGGCGACATACGGAAACGGCCTCCTGTTCCAGCAAAGTTGGGGCAATGACGGCCGGCTCGCGAGCAGGCGGCTTTACCTCCCGGCAGGAACCGACGTCTCGTTGCTGACTTATGGTTACGACAATGACGACAACATCACGTCGATCGCCGACAACGTCGATTCCACCCGTAGCGTCACTTATGGCTATGATTCCGTCGGGCGATTGACGCAGAGCGTGCTGGCATCCGGGAGCGCGCGGCGCCAGGATTTGATTTACGATACCAATGGCAACCTGCAGCGCACCGAGCTGCGCGCCAATCCCGCGGACATCGTGCCGGCATCGACGACGACCTTCGCGCTTAACACGGGCACGAACCAGCTCGCTTCTGTGGTCGATGCCGCCGGCACGCGGTCGATCACCTATGACGGGCGTGGCAATACGATTGCCGAAACGCGGCCGGGGAGCGGGATTACCGTGGCCTATGACGGCTTCGGCCGGCTGACGAGCTACCAGGTGTCGGGCGGCGATACGCTGGTCAATGAATATAACGGCTTCGACGAGCGCATCACGGGTGGAACGACGACCGATCCGCGCCATTATGTGTACGATCTCGATGGTCGGATGATGGGCGAATATGGTTCGTCCTATACCGATGTGCGGGCCGAGACGATCTGGCTGAGCCCGACGGTGAGCAGTCCTGCCGAGCCTTTTGGCGGAGATGACGGCATGGGCGGCTACGCCCCGCTCGCCGTCGCGACCCCCGCCGGGCTCAATTGGGTCTACGGCAATCATCTCGGCGTACCGATCCTGATCACCGACAATCTGCGCAATGTGGTGACGCCGGGATACACACTGGTTGGGTTTCCCGGACAGACCCGGACGCTCGTGGACCTCTACTACAACCGTTACCGCGACTACGACCCCACGACCGGGCGGTATATCCAGGCCGACCCGATAGGCCTTTCGGGCGGTGCTAATCCCTATCTTTATGCAAACGGCAACCCGATCGGACAGACTGACCCCGCCGGCCTAAGTCCTGGAGGCGCGGCGGCGGCTGATGTCGCGGAATTTGCCGTCGATTGGTGGTTGGAACGACAACTCCGACCCGGGCGTGCCACCCCATGGGGACGCGCTATCGGCGTGGGAGAGGCCATCGGTGCGGTCGCTGCAGTGAGCGTGTTCCTATACGACCAACATTGCAAAGCTCGGCAGGAAGAGGAATGCCGCCTAATAATCGAAGAAATATACAGGTATATGGAGCAAGTTAGAAGTCGAATTGCCGATTTGCGCGTCGATAAGTTTGATCTGTATAATCTCGCGCGCTACGCGCCCAGTCCGTCGTTGCCAAAGGGAACTGGCTACTGGGGGGGGCATATCGAGCAAGTGACCGGGTGGCAGACCGGACTTAGAAACCTTATACGAAAGGCGGTCCAACAGGGATGTAAAGTTCCTCCCGAAGCGTGGAAGCTTGCGTATGCCCCGATTCCTCTTCGTCCAGGGCGCTGATTATGAACAAGACGTTTTTCGACAAATTGGCAATGCTATTGAGTACTGACTGGTTTTTCCCATGGTGGCCAAGTATCGGTCTGCTAATTTCGTACGATGATAAGAAAGTTGCTCAGAATAAATGCCGCGACGAAGTGAAGGTATTTACCAGGAATTTCGATAACTATTGGATTATTTCATTCGATGACGTTCGTATTGAGCATACTTCTCGACATATAATTGATACAATAAAGGAGTATGTTTATCCGGGGTTTATGCTATTTGATCTCGTTAATAATGGTGGTACGAAAATAGAGCCAAACTCTCAGAAAATTCCTTTAGATCTCATAGGAATTATGACAGAGTTGTTGGTTTCAGATCGTAACTCTATAGAGTTTGATCTACCGGAAGATGTATGCAGCATCGTGACGTATTGTTGGAAAAAAAGTGAAGAGGAAGACATAGATTATTCAGCGTTATGTCGGTCAGGTCGTGGGGAATGGGATCAGATTATATCTAATCTTACACCGGATTTGCCTTGTATGACTGCCGATTTTGTCTCGATAGATATCGATTCACATAATCGCATCGCTAGGTTTTGTGGGCTTATCAATAGCAAGCTAACCGGGCAATCTATGCATCTTTTGACGGATTGGTATGAGAATTTCGCGCGAGAATTGACCGGATCGGCAATGACAGCTCCGCTGTGAATGAGGTAGCGCAACATGGTATTACCAAGCATCGCAGGAGTCGGACCGCACGACCGTGTGATGCGCAATCGCGCCAAGCAGGGTGTCCGCACGCTGGATCGGTAGGTGCGATAACCCCAATTTGGCTTATGACTTTTGCGCTGTTACCGTAAATTTGGCGGCTATTCCATCGCCTCGATCAGCTTCTTGACTTCCTGGCTGCGGCCGCGCGGCAGGATCAGGACATCCTTGCCGTTGGCGACCACGATCAGGTCGGTCACACCGACCAAAGCGATGCGCACGCCATCGGCCTGGACTAGGCAATTCTCGGTCTCGATCGCGACGACATCGCCCTTGCAGACGTTGCCGTTGCCATCGCACGTACTCAGTTCGTGGAGCGCATCCCAGCTGCCGAGGTCGCTCCAGCCCATGCTGACCGGCACGACCGCGACGCGCGGCGTTTTCTCCATCACGGCATAGTCGATCGAGTCCGAGGGCGAAGCGGCGAAGGCTTGCGGGTCGGGGTGGACACGCGCTCCTTCGTGCCTGGCCTTGAGCATGGCCTGCTGAGCCGCATGCAGAACTTCGGGGGCATGGACCGCGAGCGCGCCCAGGAATGCGTCGGCCCGGAACAGAAAGATGCCGCCGTTCCAGACATGATCGCCCGCCGCCAGCATCGCCTCGGCGCGGTCGCGCGGGGGCTTTTCGACGAACCGCGTCACCTTGTGCACGCGCGGCGCAACTGCTTCGCCGACATGGATCCAGCCATAGCCGGTTTCCGGCGAGTGCGGATCAATCCCGAACGTGACCAACCAGCCCTGGTCGACCATCGGCCGCGCCGCATGGATCGCGGCGTGGAAGGCATCGGTATCGGTGATGACATGATCCGACGGCATGATCAGCAAGACGGCCTCTCCGTCGCCCGCCGCGAGCGCGGCGAGCGCGATCGCCGGCGCGGTGTTGCGCGCTACCGGTTCGAGGATCAGCGCCTGGGCCGGCGTGCCGATCGCCATGAGCTGTGCCTCGATCTCTTCGGCATGGCGCTGGTTGGCGACCACGATCGGCGGCGCGAAATGGTCGCCCGAGGCGCGCTGCGCGGTCAGCTGGAGCATGGTTTCGTCGGCGGTCAGCGCGAGCAATTGCTTGGGCGTTTCCGGCGTCGACATCGGCCACAACCGCGTGCCCGATCCGCCCGAGAGGATGACAGGGATGATCGACGTCGTCTCGGGCATTCACGGGTCCTTTGCGGTTGATGCTAATCTAGGGTCTTCCGACGATTTGCCAAACTCGCAGAAAGTCGCCGGTTTCCGCGGCGTTCAGCCTTTCTTTGTCAATTTCTGCGACACCGCCTGAAACCTGTCGGAAAACCTTACACCCGACGATTGCACTGAGGCCGAAAAGGCAGGCGAAGACGATGATCAGGCTGTTCAAGCACTATGTGCCGCACGCCGTTTTGTTCCTGGGACTGCTCGACGTCGCGTTGCTGATCGCGGCGGCGGAGATCGCCTATTCGATTCGCCTGCATCAGCTCGGCAGCATTGTCGAGCCGATCGTCAATCGCTTGCCGCAACTCTTCACATTCGCCGTGTCGCTGGAAACCGCGATGATCGCGGTCGGCGTCTATGGCGCCGACGCGCTGCAGTCGCTGCGTCGGGCGATCGCGCGCATCCTGGTCGCGATCTCGCTCGGCGTGATTTTCCTGTCGGTGCTGTACTTCCTGTCGCCGGCGATAACCTTCTGGCGATCGAACCTGTTCTACGCGATGGGAATCGCGCCGGTAGCGCTGATCGCCATCCGAATCCTGCTCGGCAAGATGCTGGGCAGCCATGTGTTCAAGCGCCGCGTCGTCGTGCTTGGCGCCGGCCCGCGCGCCGCGCGGCTGAAAGCCTTGCAGCAACAGCCCGGATCGGCCTTCGTCGTGGTCGGCTATGTCTCGATGAGCGAAGCCAACCGAGTGATCCCCGAAGCGATCGCGCGCGATGCGATCTACAATCTCGCCGACCATGTCGTATTGCTCAACGCGAGCGAAGTGGTGCTGGCGCTCGAGGAGCGGCGCAACGCACTGCCGCTCAAGGACCTGTTGCGGATCAAAACCACCGGCGTCCATGTCAACGATATCTCGACCTTCCTCGAGCGCGAGACCGGCCGCGTCGACCTGCAGAGCGTCAATCCGAGCTGGCTGATCTTCTCCGACGGTTTCTCGTCGGGGCGGATGCTGTCGGGTGTGTTCAAGCGGCTGTTCGATATCACCGCCAGCCTGCTCCTGCTCCTGGTTGCGGGGCCGGTCATCCTGCTCACCGCGCTGGCGGTGAAGCTCGAGAGCAAAGGCCCGGCTTTCTATCGCCAGCGCCGCGTCGGCCTCTACGGCGTCGGGTTCGATTGCCTCAAGCTGCGCTCGATGCGCCAGGATGCCGAGGTCAACGGCCAGGCGGTGTGGGCCGAGAAGGACGATCCGCGCATCACCCGGATCGGCCGCTTCATCCGCAAGGTGCGGATCGACGAACTGCCGCAATGCTGGTCGGTGCTGAAGGGGGAGATGAGCTTTGTCGGCCCGCGCCCCGAACGCCCGCAATTCGTCGAGGATCTCGAACAGCAGCTGCCTTATTATGCCGAGCGCCACATGGTGAAGCCGGGCATTACCGGCTGGGCGCAGATCAATTATCCCTATGGCGCGTCGATCGAGGACAGCCGGCAGAAGCTCGAATACGATCTATATTACGCCAAGAATTATTCGCCGTTCCTCGATCTGTTGATCCTGCTCCAGACGATCCGCGTCGTGCTGTGGCCCGAGGGTGCGCGCTGATGTTGTTGGTACGGCACCGGCCCGCTCCCCCACCCGGCCTCCCATCTACGGTACTCTATGGGAGGCCGGGTGGGGGAGCGGGCCGGTGCGGCGCGGACACAGCGAAGCTGGGTCCCAAATAATGGCGGGGACAGTCATCCTTTGGGGCCACGCGCTCGCCGCCTTGCTGTTCGCGGTGCTGGCGCTGTCGCAATTGCGCGACGGCGCGGTCAGCGTGCCGCGCACCGCGTTCGTTGCGGCATTGGGTATCACCGCATTGTGGGCGCTGGCGGTCGCGGGGATCGGCAACCCCGATCTGACGGCGCGCGTGGCGGAAAGCCTGCGCAACATCGCCTGGCTCGCCTTCATGATGGCCTTGCTGCGGCGCGACGATTCTGCAGGCCGCGATCGCGCGGTGACGATGATCTATGGCGTGGTCGTGCTGGTCGCGCTCGCCGGAATCGTGCTGAGTGTGATCCAGGCGTCGGTGCCCGCCGACCTGGTCAAGGGCTTCGCGGCGGTGCGCATCCTGTTGCGGATGATGGTCGCGCTCGGCGCGCTGGTGCTGGTGCACCATCTCTATTCGGTCGCAGCACCCGGAGCCCGTGGTGGTATCCGGCTCGCGGTGGCGGCGCTCGCGATTATGTGGACGACCGATCTCGTAATGTACACGACGGCCTATCTCAGCGGCGACGGTTCGCAGGAATTGATCGCCGCACGCGGTCTGGTCATGATCGCAATCGTGCCTCTGCTGGCGATCGCGGTCCATCGTAACGGCGACTGGACGCTCAAATTGTCGCGAACGGTGACGTGGCAGTCGCTCTCGCTGGTCGCGCTGATGGCCTATGCCGTCGTCACGGTGCTGGCGATCAGCGCGATCGACAATTTCGGCGGCAGCTATGCGCGGCTGGCGCAGACCGCCTTCGTGTTCGGCTCGGCCGCCGCCTTGCTGACCTTGCTGTCGTCGCCGACGATCAAGGCCTGGCTGCGGGTGATGGTCGCCAAGCATCTGTTCAACCATCGCTATGATTATCGCGCCGAATGGTCGCGTTTCACCGATACGCTGGGCGCCCCCGGTGAGGGTGCGGCGCCGCTCGAGGAACGGATCGTCAAGGCGGTCGCCGACGTCACCGATTCCGCCGCGGGACTGCTGCTGGTGGCGGACGACGGGATGTTCGGTCTGGGCGCGACATGGAACTGGCTCGGTGCCGTGCCCGTCGCCATCGCCGGCGAGACGCTCGCGCAGGCGATGGCCGGGAACAGCCGGATCATCGAACTCGACGCGGTGCGCGCGGGTGAGGCGCCGCCAGACGAGCTCGCTGCGGTGCCGCAATGGATGCTCGACGAGCCGAGCGCCTGGGCGATCGTGCCGCTGGTCCACCTCAACCAGCTGATCGGCGCGATCCTGCTGGCGCGGCCGCCGATCGACCGCTCGCTCGACTGGGAGGATTTCGACCTGTTGCGCATCGCCGGGCGCCAAGTCGCAAGCTATCTGGCCGAGGCGCGCGCGCACGAAGCGCTGGCCGACGCTCGCCGCTTCGACGAGTTCAATCGCCGTTTCGCCTTCATCATGCACGACGTGAAGAATCTGGTGAGCCAGTTGACCCTGGTCGCGCGCAACGCCGAACGCCATGCCGATAATCCCGATTTCCGCGCCGACATGATCGCCACGTTGAAGGATTCGGTCGGGCGGATGAACGACCTGTTGGCACGTCTGTCGCAGCACAATTCGGCGCGGGTCGAGGACCCGGTGGCGGTCGAGCTGATGCCGATCGTCGAGCGCGTCATGCGGCGGCGCGGCGGCAGCCATCCGATCGCGGTCACGGGCAAGCGCGATGCCGTCGCGGTCGCCGATCCTGCGCGGCTCGAACAGGCGCTGGGGCATCTGATCCAGAACGCGATCGAGGCAAGCGCGCCGGGTGAACCGGTTGGCGTGGTGGTCGGGCGTGCGACGATCGAGGTGATCGATTCCGGTCCGGGGATGAGCGCGAGCTTCATCCGCGACCGGCTGTTCCGGCCGTTCACCTCGACCAAGAGTGGCGGGTTCGGGATCGGCGCGTTCGAGGCGCGCCAGGTTATTCAGGCGATGGGCGGCAAGCTCGACGTGGTCAGCCGCGAAGGCGAGGGCACGCGCTTCACCATCGCGCTTCGAGAGGCGCTCGCGCCAGTCAAGATGGAGCGGGCGGCATGAACACAGGCCCACGACCGAAATTGCTGATCGTCGAGGATGATGCCGGGCTGCAGCGCCAGTTGCGTTGGGCCTATGACGATTACGAAGTGATCGTGGCGGGCGACCGCCGCGAGGCGATCGACGCGGTGCGTGCCGAAGAACCGGCGGTGGTGACGCTCGATCTGGGCCTGCCGCCCGATCCTGACGGGGTTAGCGAAGGGTTCGCGACGCTTGCCGAGATCCTGCGGTTGAAGCCCGATACAAAGGTCATCGTCGCTTCCGGTCACGGCGCGCGCGAAAGCGCGTTGCGTGCGATCGCCGAGGGCGCGTGGGATTTCTATCAGAAACCGATCGACATCGACGCATTGGGCCTGATCGTCGCGCGCGCCTTCCATGTCCACGCGCTCGAGGAAGAGAATCGGCGTCTCGCCACCACGTCACGCGAGGCGTTGGGCGGGCTGATCACCGCCGCGCCCGAAATGCTCAAGGTCACCAGCATGATCGAGCGCGTCGCCAATGCCGACGTGTCAGTGATGCTGCTCGGGGCGAGCGGTACCGGCAAGGAAGTGCTGGCGCGCGGCCTGCACGAGAAATCGGGGCGCAGGGGCCAGTTCGTCGCGATCAATTGTGCGGCGATCCCCGAGACGTTGCTCGAGAGCGAATTGTTCGGCCACGAAAAGGGCGCGTTCACCGGCGCGGTCAAGACGACCGAAGGCAAGATCGAACTCGCCGATGGTGGGACCTTGTTCCTCGACGAAATCGGCGACGTGCCGCTGCCGCTCCAGGTCAAGTTGCTGCGCTTCCTGCAGGAACGGGTGATCGAGCGGGTCGGCGGACGCAAACCGATTGCGGTCGACACCAGGATCGTCTGCGCGACGCACCAGGACGTCGATGCGATGGTTGCCGGCGGGACGTTCCGCGAAGATCTCTATTATCGCCTGGCCGAGATCGTCGTGCGCATCCCCAGTCTGGCCGAGCGCACCGGCGATCCCGTGCTGCTCGCCAAGCATTTCCTGCACCATTACGCCAAGACCATGAACCGGCCGGTCACCGGCCTGTCGCCCGATGCGCTGAGTGCGATCGATGCCTGGGGCTGGCCGGGCAATGTGCGCGAACTCGAAAACCGCATGAAGCGCGCGGTGATCATGGCCGACGGCAAAAGCGTGACCGCGATCGATCTTGATCTTGCAGAGCGCGACACACCCGATCCGATCAACCTGAAGGCGGTGCGCGAGAGCGCCGACCGCAAGGCGATCCGCCACGCGCTGGCACGCGCCGAGGGCAATATCTCGAACACCGCCAAGCTGCTCGGGATCAGCCGTCCGACGCTCTACGATTTGCTCAAGAATTACGACCTCCATGCCTAGGACCGGGACCATGAAGACCATCGTCAAAAGCGCGCTGATCGGCGCGACCGCGATCGCCGCTATCATCGGTGTCACGGCGACGTTGACCGCACCGGCGCAGGCCGACGCGACCGGCGCGCGCACCGAATTGGGGTATAGTCTGGCGCTGCTCCAGGACGGCAATTTCAACGCCGCGCGGGCGCATGCCCAGGCGGCGGTCAAGCAAGATCCGCAATGGGGCGCCGCGCATGCGGTGTTGGCGAAGACCTTCCTTGCGCTGGGCGATGGCGTAGGCGCCGAATCCGAACTCGGTCGCGCCGCAGCAGCAGGGTTCGACATGAGCCGCGGGCATCAATTGCTGGCCGAAGCTTGGCTGTTGCAGGGCGACGCCAAGCGCGCGTTGGCCGAGGCGGCCAAGGCGGATCCCAGGTTCGGCGCCTATGCCACGCGCGTCACCGCGCGCGCGCTGGCGGCGCAGGGCAAAGCGGCCGAGGCGCAGGCGCTGCTCGGCGAATTGCTCGACGGCAATCCCGGCAATTCCTACGCCTGGTCCGATCTCGCGCGCATCCGCTATAGCGCGGGTGACATCGCCGGCGCGTCGGGTAACGCGCAAAAAGCGGTCGAGCTCGACCCCAACAATCTCGAGGCGTTGACCTTGCGCGGCGAATTAGTGCGCGAGCAATATGGCCTGAACGCCGCCTTGCCGTGGTTCGAGGCGGCGCTGCAGCGCGATGCTTATTACCATCCGGCGCTGATCGAATATGCCGCGACCTTGGGCGATCTCGGCCGTTACACCGATATGCTCGGCGCCACGCGGCGCGCGCTGGCCGCGCGGCCGGCGAGCCCGCAGGCCTTCTATCTCCAGGCGGTGCTCGCAGCGCGCGCGGAGAATTACGATCTCGCGCGCAGCATGATGGAGCGGACCGGCGGACGAATCGACGATCTGCCTGGCGCGTTGCTGCTTAACGGCACGCTCGCTTACCAGGCCGGCGCCTATGAACAGGCAATCGGGGCGTGGCGCGAGCTGGTTGGGCGACAGCCGATGAATATCACCGCGCGCCGTCTGCTCGGCGCGGCGCTGCTGCGGTCGGGGGATGCCAAGGGCGCACTCGACGTGCTGCGCCCGGTGGCGATGCGCGGCGATGCCGACAGCTATACATTGGGCCTGGTCGGGCGCGCGTTCGAGGCGACCGGTGAGCGCGACTGGGCCGCCAAATTCCTCGACCGCTCGGCCTGGCCGGTGCGCGCCGGGGCGACGCCGTTCGGCACCGACGACAGCCTCGCGGTGCTGACCGGCGCGGCCGACAAGGATCCGACCAACCCGGTGCTCGCGGTCACCGTGGTCCGCGGGCTGATCGATGCCGGGCAGGGCGATACCGCCTTGGCGCGGGCGCGCGCGCTACAGGCAGCGACGCCGGGCGCGCCGGCGGCGCATCTGCTGGTCGGCGACACGTTGATGACGATGGGCCGATATGGCGAGGCGGCCGATGCCTATCGCAAGGCCGCCGATATCAAGTTCGACGAGCCGACCATGTTGCGAACGGTCGATGCGCTCGATCAGGCGGGGCGTCGGCCCGAGGCGACCGGCGTGCTGGCGCTGTTCCTGACCCAACATCCCGAAAGCGTGCCTGCTTTGCGCCTTGCCGCGCATTGGCAAATCGCATCGGGCGACTGGGACGGGGCAGTCGAGACGCTGGAGGATTTGCGCGCCCGCGTCGGCTCGCGCGATTCAGGCCTGCTGTCCGAACTCGCCTACGCCAATGTCGGGGCGGACAATGTTGACGATGCCGTCTCCTATGGCGCGGCGGCTTACGACATCGCGCCGATGAGCCCGGCGGCGACCGATGCTTATGGCTGGGCGCTATATGCGGCAGGCGAGAATGCCAAGGCGATCGACCTGTTCGAGAAAGCTGCGTCGCTCGCCCCCAAGCAGAGCGGCATTCGCTGGCATTTGGCCCAAGTCTATGCCGATAGCGGCCGCAATGCCCAAGCGAAGGCTGCCATCGCGGCGTTGCTCGCCGATCCCGGCTTCACCGATCGCGCGCCGGCCCAGGCATTGCTCAAGACGCTGGGCTGAACGCGCCAAGCCGTGTAACGCGGCCGTCATGACCGACCCGCTCGACCGTATCGCCGCCGCGCTCGAACGCATTGCGCCGGCCGTCCCGGCCGATGCCGATCCGCTCGCGCATCCGGCCTATATCTGGCGCGACGGGCGCCTGGCCGCCGCGCGCAAGTTCGATCCGCTGCCGCTCGACCTCCTCTTGGGGATCGATGCACAAAAAGCCGCTCTGGTCGAGGATTTCGGCCGGCTGGCGGACGGCTTCGCCGCGCAGGACGTATTGTTGTGGGGGGCACGCGGAACCGGCAAGTCGGCGTTGGTCAAAAGCGCGGTGTCGGCGGTCCAGGCCGAGGGTCGCAAGCTCGCCTTGATCGAGGTCGGGGCGATGGACGGCCTACGGGCGCTGTTCGACCGGATCGACGGCCTGCCGCGCGCGTTCGTGCTGTTCCTCGACGATCTCGGCTTCGACGCCGGCGGGGATGCCCGTGCGCTGCGTTCGCTGCTCCAGGGCGGAGCGGAGGCGCGGCCAGCCAATGCGCGGTTGGTAGTAACCGCCAATCGCCGCCATCTGGTACCGCGCGACATCGCCGAACAGGAAAGCGCGATCAATCCGCGCGACAGCGTCGACGATCATCTCGCGCTTGCCGACCGATTCGGGCTTAGCCTTGGATTCCATGTCGTCGACCAGGCGGGTTATTTGGCGATCGTCCGTGCCTATGCCGACCGGTTCGGCTTGTCGTTCGATCCCGACGAAGCGGTCGGTTGGTCGACCCGTCGCGGCGGTCGGTCGGGGCGCGTGGCTTGGCACTACATCACTGATTTGGCTGGACGATCGGGCAAGAAGCTGCCTTTCTAAACCGATAAGGATCATTATCTGGCCGCATCGGCTTGACTTCGAGGGGCGTAACGATGCCCAGTCCATATATGGCCAGGATTGGCGAACTCGATCTGCCCGACCGGTTGTACCCGGCGGTACCGCGCTGGGCGACCCAGTGCGGCGTAGCGTTGTTGTGCGTCGGCGCGGCGGGTCTGATTCGCCTCGGGATCAATGTCCTGGCACCCGGTGCGGCAGTGTTCGCGCTGGTCTTCCCCGCGATCATGCTCGCCACGCTGTTCGCTCGGTGGCAGTCGGGGCTGCTGACCGCCGTCATTTCCGTCAGCTATGCGTTTTTCTTTATCTATCTGCCGGCGCCGGCGACCTCCCAAAGCGGCCCTTATTGGACTTTGTTCGCTATCGTCATTTCCGCCGGACTGACCGTATCGCTGGCCGAGACCTTTCGCCGGGCGGTGCATCGCGCGACGGCCGAGCGCGATCGCGAAATCGCCGACCGCGACCTGATGCTCAGCGAATTCGAGCATCGCGTGAAGAACAATTTCCAGATCGTCGCCAGCATCCTCGACATCCAGCGCCGTCGCGTCAGGGATCCGGCCGCCAGTGAAGCCCTGGCATCGGCGTTGATGCGCGTCGACAGCATCGCGCGCGCGCATCGCCATCTTTATCGCGACGGTCAGGCGAGCGAGGTGAATGTCAGCGAATATCTGAAGGACTTGTGCGACGCGCTGTCGGACGCCTTGCTGTTGCGCGGCGGCATCACGCTGACCTGCGATGCCGACGCCGCCCATATCCCGCGCGACCATGCGGTATCGATTGGCCTGGTCGTCAACGAGCTCGTCACCAACGCCGCCAAACATGCTTTTCAGGACCGGGAGACAGGAACGATCAGCGTAGCTTGGAAACATCTGCCCGCGGGCGGATGGCGGCTGACCGTGGCCGATGACGGCGTCGGGCTTCCGTCCGGGTCGCGCGCCAAGAGCAAGGATGGCGGGCTCGGCCAGAAATTGATCGAAGCGTTTGCCAAGCAGGCGGGCGGCACATTGACCACGGCGAGCGATGCCAACGGCTTGCGGGTAACGATGGATTTACCCGACTGAAACTTCGCGCCGCCGGGGCGTTGTGCGTCGGGCATGGAACAACTCTGGTTTATCACCAATCCGCATTCTGGCTCATCAGACGCAAAAAAGGCCGAGGCGATCGAAGCGGCCTGCACCGAACGCGGGCTGAGCTTCGTCGGGCGCACCGATTTCCCCGATCAGGCGATGCCGACGGCCGCAGATCTCGATCATGTCGGGGCGGACACCGTGGTCCTGTTCGCCGGAGACGGGACGATCAACGCGGCGTCGTGCGCGCTGGCGGCTTGGGATGGCGGCATCCTGATCCTGCCCGGCGGCACGATGAACATGCTCGCCAAGGTATTGCACGGCAACGCCGATCCGGCGGCGATCCTGGAAGCGGCGCACGAGCAGGAACAGCGCGTCGCGCTCGCTTATGTCGAGGCGGGAAAGCATCGCGCGCTGGTCGGGATGATCGTCGGGCCGGCGGCAAGCTGGTATCGCGCCCGCGAACATGTGCGCGAGGGCAGCCTGGGCCAGATTTGGCCGGCGATCCGCAAGGCCTGGCGGCGGACGTTCGGGCATGGCGTGCATTTGACCGGCGCACCTGGCTTCCCGCCCCGCGTCCAGGGCGCCTATATCCGGGCGCAAGATGATCATCTGCAAATCGCCGCGGTCAATGCGCGCGATGCCGGCGCGATCGCCGATCTCGGCTGGAATTGGGTGACCGGAGATTGGCTCGCGGCCCAGTCGGTGACCGAAATTCGCGCCCAGCAAGTGCGCATCGCCGAGCGCCGCCCGGTACTAGCCTTGTTCGACGGCGAGCCGCAGATGCTCGATCCGGGAACGACCATCACGGTCGGGCGTAGCAGGCAACAGTTCATCACCACCGTGAAAGAGCACGCATGATCCGACTGTTCCATGTCAGCGACGTCCATTTCGGACGCGAGGACAAAGCAGCGATCGCCTGGTTCGACGCGCTGGTCGCGGCCGAAAAGCCCGACGCGGTAGTGATGACCGGCGACTTGACGATGCGCGCACGGCGTCGCGAATTCGATGCGGGCCTGGCGTGGCTGCGATCGCTCGACCGGCCCGTCACTGTCGAGGTCGGCAACCACGACCTGCCCTATTTCAACCTGCTGGCCCGGATATTCACGCCTTATCGCCGGATTCGCGAGATCGAGCGCATGATCGAAAAGCCGGTCGAACTGCCGGGCATCGCGATCGTGCCGCTCAAGACCACCGCACGCGCGCAATTCCGGCTCAACTGGGCGTCGGGTCGTGTCAGCCGGCATGCGCTCGAGCAGGCGCTGGCGTTGGTGGACGCTGTACCCAAGGACAAACTGGTCTTCATCGCGTGCCATCATCCGCTGATCGAGCCGCACAAGCGCCTGTCGAAGCAGACGCATCGTGGCGCCGAGGCTTTGGAGGCACTGGTCAGGGCGGGGGCGCACGCGGTGCTGACGGGGCATGTCCACGACGCGTTCGACGTCGAACATCGCGACGGCGACGCTGTGGTGCGGATGATCGGCGCCGGCACCCTGTCCGAACGCACGCGCTCGACTCCGCCGTCGTTCAACGAGATCAGGATCGAGGACGGGGCGTTCGAGGTGGTGTGCCGCACGATGACGCCGCAGCCCGATGAGGTTTTGCCGGTGGAGGAGCCAGTGGCGGCGTAAAACCCCATTGGTTGGGCGATACCGACCACAAACCGATGTAGCCCTCTCCCGCTCGCGGGTGCACCGGGTCGGTCATGCCCCCGGCATGACCTGAACAGCGCGGGGCGCTGTTCACCCGGTGCAGGTTGGGTGAGGGTCTTCTTTCTTCTTCCAAGCGGAGGAGTTCAAGAAGAAGAAAGAAGACCCTCACCTTCCCACCGCCTTCGGCGGTGGGGCCCTCCCTCTCCCACAGGCGGGAGAGGGGCAAATGTCTGACGGCCCCTCAACGAGCGAGAGGGCTGAGCGCAAAGATATTCCCTCCCTGACCTATCCCATAACTCCCGGTAGGACTTGAGCTACCCGCAATCCCGGCTAGGCTCGCGGTCCATGCGCCATGCTTTAGCTCTGCTGCTCGCCGCCCCGCTGATGATCAGCGCCGGTCCCGCTTCGTACGAAACCCGCGTCGCCAATGTCCTGGCCAAGACGCCGTTGATCGACGGGCATAACGACTGGGCGGAGACGCTGACCGACAAAGCGGGCGATGCGCGCTGGACGATGGATCTGACGCGGCTCGATCCGGCCAAGTACAATACCGATATCACCCGGCTGCGCGCAGGGCATGTCGGCGGGCAATTCTGGTCGGTTTACGTTTCGGCCAATCTGTCCGGGCCCGAGCAGGTCAAGGAGACGCTCGATCAGATCGGGCTGATGAAGAGCATTTTCCAGCGCTATCCCAATGTCTTCGCCCCCGCGGTGACGGCGGCGGACGTGCGGCGCATCCACGCCTCGGGCCGGATCGCGTCGATGCTGGGGGTCGAAGGTGGCGGCCAGATCGACGGCAGCTTCTCGGTGTTGCGCGCCTATCGCGCGCTCGGCGCTTCCTATCTGACCCTGACTCACGTCAAGACGATCGAATGGGCGGATTCGGCGACCGACAATCCCCAGCATGACGGGCTGACCAAGTTCGGCGAGGCGGTGGTCCACGAGCTCAACCGGCTCGGCATGCTGGTCGATCTCAGCCACGTGAGCGAGGACACGATGATCGACGCGCTGCGCGTGTCCAAGGCCCCGGTGATCTTCTCGCATTCCTCGGCGCGCGCGCTCGACGACCATCCGCGCGATGTGTCCGACAAGGTGCTGAAACTGCTCGCCCAGAATGGCGGCGTGATCATGGTCAATTATGCCCCGAGCTATGTCTCCGAGGCCCGGCGGCAATGGGAAGCGGCGCGCAACGGTGAAAAGGCGAGCTACAATGCGCCGCCTTATGGCGGGCTCTATATCGGCCAGCCCGATCGCGCGAAGGCGGCGCTGGCGGAATGGGACAAGGCACATCCGCGCCCCGCGGTGACGCTGGCGATGGTCGCCGATCATATCGATCATGTCGTCAAGGTCGCGGGCATCGACCATGTCGGGATCGGATCGGATTTCGACGGCGTGGAAAGCTTGCCCGACGGACTCGACAGCGTCGCCACCTATCCGGCGTTGCTTGCCGAATTGATGCGCCGCGGCTGGAGCGACGAGATGATCGCCAAGCTGGCCGGAGGCAATGTGCTGCGCGTGATGGAAGGCGCCGAGCGTGTGGCCGCGTCGATGGCCAAGGAGCCGCCCGCTACCGCCACTGTATCGATGCTCGACGGTAAATGACGGACGCGCTCAAGACGAGGATCGCGACAGAGGCCGACATTCCCGCAATCTCGGCGCTGATGGATCGCGCGATCGGCGAATTGCAAAGCGACTACCTGACGCCCGAGCAGGTCGCGGCGAGCCGGTTGAGTATGGGGCTCGATACCCAGTTGATCGCCGACGGCACCTATGTCGTGGTCGAGGATGGCGACGGCCGCATCGTCGGCTGCGGCGGCTGGAGCTATCGCGCGACTTTATACGGTGGCGATGCCGGGGCGGTGGCGCGCGATGCGGCGGTGCTAGATCCCGCCAAGGACGCGGCGCGCATCCGGGCAATGTACACCGACCCCGGGTTCACCCGGCGCGGCATCGGCCGGATGGTGCTCGCGGCGAACGAGGCAGCCGCGCGGACGGCCGGGTTCACGCGGGCCGAACTGATGGGCACGTTGGCGGGAGAACCGCTCTATCGCGCATGCGGCTATGAGACGATCGAGCGCGTCGACAGCATGGCGGATCGCGACGTGCCGGTGCCGGGGGTGCGGATGGGGAAGGTGCTGGCCTGAGGACGGCAGCAGATGTCAGGCCGTTACTTCTTCAATCGTTCGGCCAGTTTTTTGCTGACGGGCATCGTAATTTCAACATTGCCCACCTGACCCAAAACCGGTGCCGAAGCGGTCGCTACATATGCGGAACCGGCCGTCGCAACAGGTTCTGGGCACGTGATGTGGCCATTGATCCCACAATTACCGCCAACGTCCCCGTGACCATCGATCATCGATCTTCCTTCAGGAAATTGCGGGTCCCGCGTCCTCGCAGTCCGAACACTTACCCCGCACCTCGATCACCGGGCGCACCGGCGAGAAACCCGCTGCTTCGGCCGCGTGGCGGACATTGTTGGCGATCTTGTCGTCGTCGATATGCGTGGTCTGTCCGCAGCTGTCGCAGACCAGGAAGATGCAATCGTGCAGGCAGTCGGGATGCGCGTTGGCTATATAGGCGTTCGAGCTTTCGACCCGGCGCGCCAGATTGGCACCGACGAACAAATCGAGGATGCGATAGACGCTGTTGGCCGCGACGCGGCGCCCCTCCGTTTTCGACACCGCGTCGGCGATGTCATAGGCGCTGGCCGGCTTGTCGAACTTGGCGAGCGCATCGAAGATGCTCGCGCGCATCGTCGTCCATTGCTCGCCGGATTTCTCCAGCGTCGCCTGCGCGACCTTGGTCAATTCGACGCCGGACGCCTCATGATGGTCGTGATGATGATGTGCGCCCATGCCCGGGAATTTAGGGATTGTGATGGGATAGAGCAATGGCCCAAGCGGGCCGGGTCGCCCAGGGCCTAGTGCGCTGCGCGCCGGTTGAGATCGTGGCCGAGCGCCAGGATCGCGACCCCGATCAGGGTCCACAAAGTCTCGCCGCCATTGCCATGGGGAAGCTGCATCGCGCCGGCCATCATGCCGAGCCCCAGCGATCCGGTGACCGCGGGCGCCATATAGCCATGTTCGAAGATGCCACGCCCCAGCGCCAGCGCGCCCAGGATGATCGCGACGGTCAGTCCGATCTCGTGGAAAGCGGGGTTGAGCAGCATGCCGCCGGCGGTCGAGGCGAGCGCCACGAGCACCGCGCTGGCGAAGCAATGCACCGCGCACAGCCCCGACAGACCCATCGCATAGCGATCGAGCTGGGGGAAACGGGCCAACCAGGAAAGGCGAATCGCGGAATGCATCGAGCGCCCATCTAGGCCTAACCGCGCGACGTTACAATATTACATCAACAAAAATCGGCTGTGCCGGCATCGTCCGCCGACCCAGCGCCAGCGAAACCGGGGGAGCAGGGCTCCCCCGGTCGCGACTGTCAGAACGAAGCCCCGAGCGATACGACCACGCCGCTACGCGCGGCGTTCTTGCCATTGGCCAGGGTGAAGGTGCCATCGGTGTCGACATAGCTGACGCCGAACACCAATTGCTTGTAGGTCAGCGTCGCGCCCAACCCCCAATCGGTATATTCCTTGCCCAGCGACAGCCAACTCGGACCCCAGGTGTGGCCGAGATGCGCCGTCAGCCCGAGCGGAGTCTTCGGGATCGACGCCGACAGGTCGCCGGCGAGATAGACGTTGTCGTTGTTCTTGAACAAGCCGGTCTGGCCCTGGTCGAGTGCCAGCGCTTTTTGCTTGGGTGCGTAATTGACCGTGACCTTGCCGGTCACCGGCCCATAGGTATAGGCGATATCGGCATAAGGCTCGAAGAAATCGCCCTTGCTGTTGTCGCCGGCGGGGCGCGAGCGCGGATAGATGTAATAGAGTACGCCGGCGTCGAACGTGACGCCGCTATAGGTTTTCTTGAACCCGGCGATCGCGTCGATTTCCTGGCTGCCGGTGCCCGAGAAGGTGACATAGCCCGATGTCGACGAGCTCCAGACCGAGGCGTAGAAGCCCGACGAATGGGTGACCGTGAGCGATCCCTGGATCGCGGGCTGCAGGTTCGTCTGCGAAATGCCGCGGAAGCGGTAATCCGAGATCAAGGTCACCGAGCCGTTGATGGTGAAGGCCGGCGGCGGCGCGGTCGGGCCATCGCCCGCGGCAGGAGCGGCGGGCGCCGGTGCCGGATCGTCGACGGTCGCAACCGCGGCAGGGGTGCCGTTATCCGCCGACGTGGATGCCGCGGGCGCAGCCGCTGCATCGGGCGCCGGCGTCGTAGCGGGCAAGGGGTCCGCCAAGGCGGGAGTCGCAATGGCGAGCGCCAGCGCGCCAAGGCTGATGTGAGACAAGCGCATTATCTTCCTTTCGAAGCGAAAAGTGCGTTCGTCCCGCCTGCGGTACCGGTCCAGCCTCTGTATCGGCGAATGCCGATCGGGCCGTTGAGCCGGGTACACGCAGGCAGAGTGCCGATTTTCGCTGCGGTGCACAACACTATTCGACCTCAATAGCGCCTATGAGCGTAACGATGTTGCGCCGATGCAACACTTCAGGAGATCAGTCGGGCCCAGCTGTGCCGACAAGATGAACGTCGCGGCGTGGATAGGGGATGATGATGCCATGGTCGCGGAACAGCAGCCAGAGCCGGTTCAGCACGTCGGAGCGGATACTGCCAACGCCGCTTTCGGGATCGTTGATCCAGACCAGTATATCATGCTCGATGCCGATTTCGCCGAATTTGGTCAGCCAGACGTTGGACTTGGGCATATCGAGCACGCGCGGACTTTCCGCCGTCGCGCGCAGCATCAGTTCCTGCGCGAGCGGCAGATCGCAATCATAGGCGACCGTCACCGGGATGCGGACGCGCACGTTACGGTCTGTATAGGACCAGTTCTCGACTGGCTTGGTCATCAGATCCTCGTTCGGGATCAAATGCTCCTTGCCGTCGCGCGTGATGATGCTGACCGCGCGCACGCCGATCTTGTTGACCCAGCCGACATCCTTGTCGGCGACGACGATGACGTCGCCCGGCTTGATCGAGCGATCGAGCAACAGGATGATCCCGGCGATCAGGTTACCGACCGTTTTCTGGAGGCCGAACCCCACAGCCAGGCCGAGCGCGCCGGAGAATACCGTCAGGCTGGTCAGGCTGATGTCGAGCAAGTCGATGCCGATGAAGAAAGCGAGCGTGATCGTCGCGATCCCGGCCAGCTTTTGCGCGAGCAATTTCTGCGTCGGGTCAAAGCTGCTGGTGCTGACGATGGCGTGACCGACCAGCCGGTTGACCAGGCGGATCGCCGCGAGCAGGCAGATCACGGTCACCAGTACGATGATCACTCGCAGCAACGAAAAGCGCCACGAGCCGAGATCGAAGCCGATCGAATCGAGTGTATTGTTGACCGGTGCAAGCCCGCCGATCGAATGGCTGAAGATCGCGACGAACAGGACGAGCGCGACGCTCCACGCCATCCAGCGCGCGAGGTTGAGGCCGCGCAGGATTTGCGCCGCCATCCGCGCCACCGCGGCGCCCAGGAAAAAGCCGATCAGCCCGGCCGCGAGCGGCGGCCATTGTCCAGCCGCTTGCAGGATCGACAGCAGCAGTGCCGCGGCGCCATGCCGGACCACCGAGGGCACGCGCGGGCCGATCCCCTCGGCATGATGGCCGAGTTGGCGTCGCCACAGCGCCTCGATCGGCGGGCCGAGCCAGCGGCCGGCCAATACGCCGAGCGCAAGCGCCGCGACGATCAAACCGAAGACGATCGCCAATTCGGTCGCCTCGCTGCCGCGCGGGACCGCCAGTCCCTGCGCGCTCAACCAGGCGATCGCGTCGTTCATTCCTGCGCCGCGCGGAACGCCGCGAACGCCTGATCGAGGTCGGCGATCAGGTCGGCTGGGTCCTCGATCCCGATATGGAGGCGGACCAGCGCCCCGCCATGATCGGGCACGCCAAGGGCACGGCGGGGATCGGCGGTGACCGCCAGGCTTTCGAAGCCACCCCAGCTGAAGCCGATGCCGAACAATCGCAGCGCGTCGATGAACGCGGCGCGGCTGGCTTCGGTGCCTCCTTTGAGCGCGAAGGCGAACAACCCGGACGATCCCTTGAAGTCGCGGATGAAGAATTCGTGTCCTGGGCAGCTCGGCAAGGCGGGGTGGAGTACGGTGGCAACCTCCGGCCGCTGCGCCAGCCAGCGTGCGATCTCGAGCGCGCCCGCCTCGTGCTGCTTCAACCGCACGGCCATGGTGCGCAGCCCGCGCGATCCCAGCCAGCAATCGTCGGGGCTGGCGACCTGGCCCAATTGATAGCTCAGATTGCGCAGCTTGGCGAAATAGCCGGGCGCCGCGGTCACCGATCCCAGCATCACGTCGGAATGGCCGACGACATATTTGGTGCAAGCGAGCACCGTCAGGTCGATCCCCTTTTCGATCGCCGGAAAGAGCAAGGGAGTCGCCCAGGTATTGTCGAGGATCGTGACGATGCCCCGTGCCTTGGCCGCGACGACGATCGCCGGGATATCCTGCACCTCGAAGGTCAGGCTGCCCGGGCTTTCGAGCAGGATCGCCTTGGTCTTGTCGGTGAACAGTTCGGCGATGCCGGCACCGATCAGCGGATCGTAATGCCGCGTCGTGATGCCCATCCGCTTGAGGAAGCCGGCGGCGAAATTGGTCGTCGGGTCATAAGCCGAATCGACCAGCAGCAATTCGTCGCCCGGATCGAGCACCGACAGCAACGCGGCCGTGACGGCGGCAACGCCCGAGCAATAGAGGAAGGTATCCTCGGCGCCGGGCTCGAGTTCGGTCAGCGCATCGGCCAGCGCCCATTGCGTCGGCGTCCCGCGGCGGCCGTAATAGAGCCGATGGCGGGTGTCGCCGCGCCCGGTTTCGCGCAGATGCTCGACCGAATCGTAGAGGATCGTCGATGCGCGCCACACTGGCGGATTGACGATCCCCTGCGTCCATTCCCTGCGCCGCCCTGCGGTCACCACGCGGGTAGGGGGCTTGTCGTTCTCATTACCGGCCATCCGCCCGTGCTAGGCCGGGAAGCACGCGCGGACAAGAATCGAGTGCCGATCCTAGGCGGCACCCATCGCCTTGGGGGTCGACATATCTGCTCCCCATTCGGACCAACTGCCGTCGTACAGCGCACCGTCATTGCCGAGCAGGTGGGCGCCGAACAGCAACACCGCAGCGGTGATGCCCGAACCGCAGGTCGTGACCAGCGGCTTCGACAGGTCGACCCCGGCGCGCTCGAACTCCGCCTTGAGCGCGTCGCCGGTCTTCCACGTGCCGTCATCGTTGAGCAGTTGTTTGTATGGCAGGTTCTTCGAGCCCGGGATGTGGCCGGCATGGGTCGCCGGGCGCGGATCGGGTTCCTCGCCGGTGAAGCGCGGACCCGAACGGGCATCGAGCACCTGTTCCACGCCGCTGTCGACATTGGCCTTCATCTGATCGAGCGTTCGGACCTGGCTGTCATCGGCCCAGACGGTGAAGTGGCGGTGGCGATGCTGCGGTTTGCCGCTTTCGACCGGGCGCCCCTCCGCCTGCCATTTGGCGAAGCCGCCGTCGAGGATCGCGACGTCGTGCGCGCCGAACACGCGCAACATCCACCAGGCGCGTGCCGAGGTGTGGTAATGCGAATTGTCGTACAGCACGATGCGGCTGCCGTCGCCGAGCCCGAGCGATTGCATGCGGCTGGCGAATTTCTCGGGCGGGGGCAGCATCGTCGGCAGCGGGCTGTTGAGATCGGCGATCTCCGCGATATCGAAGAACGCCGCGCCCGGAATATGCGCCTTTTCGAACGCGGCCGCGGGATCGCCGTCCGGGCTGCCCGGCACCGAACCGAAATAGGTTGCGTCGACCACGCGAAGGTCGTTCGCTCCCAATTCGTTGGCCAGCCATTCGGTGGTCACCAGCGCGTCCATCATCGTCTCCTCTTACTGTCGATCAACACCAACTCGCCCGGGGAGGAAAGGGACGGCGTGATGATGTTAGCGCGGACCGGTGACGCCGTCGAGGTGGAGGAAAGGATGAATTCATTATCGCGCGGACCTCGCGCCGGCGTCCGCGGCGCGCGGGGTGACGCGCCGGGCACAGCCTCCTATATCCTCCGCCATGAACCCAAAGCATCTTGGCCAGGCGAGCAGCCTGCCCGCATCGCCCGAAGAGGCGGTGCTCGATTACGTCCCCAATCCGCGCCAGGGCCGACCCTATCTGGTCCGCTTCACCGCGCCCGAATTCACCTCGCTCTGCCCGGTGACCGGCCAGCCCGATTTCGCGCATCTGGTGATCGATTACGTGCCGGCGGAAACCATCGTCGAATCGAAGTCGCTCAAACTGTTCCTGAGCTCGTTCCGCAACCATGCCGCGTTCCATGAGGATTGCACGGTCGGAATCGGCGAACGGCTGACCGCCGAGATGAAGCCGCAATGGCTGCGGATCGGCGGCTATTGGTATCCGCGCGGCGGGATCCCGATCGACGTGTTCTGGCAATCGGGACCGGTACCGGATGGTCTGTGGCTGCCCGATCAAGGTGTGCCGACGTATCGTGGACGGGGCTGACCTACCCGGGTTTAACACAGGTCAACGCGAATCCTTTGTTGCAATGCAACATGAACGCAACCATATTCCTTTCAATCCGTTCAGGGAGGTGTGAGTCGGGCAACAATGCCCGGAAATTACTTGTGAAAGGGTCACAATGGCGACTTCGCCTCTTCTGCCCCGTACCAAACACGTCGCGCTGATTGGCAATTTCCTGCCGAGGCAATGCGGCATTGCGACATATACTACCGATACGTATCTGGCGCTCCAGGACCGCTTCCCCGACATCAAGGTCGACGTCTATGCGATGGACGACCGCCCAGAAGGGTACGATTATCCGCCGGAAGTCACCGGCTCGATCGCGCAGGAAGATCGCCTGGCCTATCTGAGCGCCGCGCGCGCGATCGAAGCGAGCGGTGCTCAGGCGGTTTGGATCCAACACGAATATGGCATCTTTGGCGGGCCGGCGGGCGAGCATCTGCTCGCGTTGCTCGACCGGCTGACCATTCCCGTGATCGTGACGCTGCACACGATCCTGGAAACCCCTAATGACGATCAGCGTCGGGTGATGGACGGCTTGCTCAAGCGCGCCGCACGGGTCGTCGTCATGGCCGATATCGGCCGCGACATTTTGATGCGCGTCTATGGCGCCGATCCGCGGACGATCATGATGATCCCGCACGGCGTGCCTGATCGTCCGCTGGTCGATCCCGACACCATGAAATCGCGTTTCGGCTGGGAAGGGCGCAAGGTGTTGCTGACCTTCGGTCTGCTGGCGCCGAACAAGGGGATCGAAAGCGTGATCTCCGCCATGCCCGAGGTGGTAGCAGCCAAGCCCGATGCGCTGTACGTCGTATTGGGCGCCACGCATCCCAATTTGGTCGCGCAGCAAGGCGAGGCCTATCGTGACCGGCTGAAGGCGCTTGCCGCCGAAAAGGGCGTCGCCGACCATGTCCGCTTCATCGACGGCTTTCTCGAGCATGACGAATTGCTCGACTATCTCCAGGCGACCGACCTCTACGTTACGCCCTATACCAACCCCGCGCAGATCACGTCGGGAACCCTGTCCTATGCGGTCGGCGTGGGCAAGGCAGTGGTGTCGACGCCCTATATCCACGCGACCGAAATCCTGGCCGACGGCCATGGCGTGATCGTCGATTTCGGCGATGTCGAGGGCTTTGCACGCGAGATTTCGCGGCTGCTGGCCGACGATGCGGAGCGCGCCGAACTGATGCGGCGCGCTTATGCTCGCGGTCGTACGATGATCTGGCCGCGCCTTGTCGAGGCCGGCATGGCCGGGATCGACGCGATCGTCGCAGCGGCACCGCGACGGATCAGGAGCGCCAAGCCGCTGACCCCGCTCAAGCCGAGCATCGCCGCCGTCGAACGGATGAGCGACGCGACCGGCATGTTCCAGCACGCCGTCCTTTCGGTGCCGGACTTTCGCCACGGCTATTGTATCGACGACAACGTCCGGGCGCTGATGCTGATGACCGCGATCGACGATCTCGACGAGGACAGCCGCGACAAATGGATGACGACCTACGCAGCGTTCATTCAATATGCGTGGAACCCCGACAAAAGGCGTTTCCGCAATTTCATGAACTTCGATCGCACCTGGTGCGAGGACGCGGGGTCGGAAGATTCGAACGGCCGTACGATCTGGGCGCTGGGTGTCACTGCCAAGCGGGCGACGCTCGCCAAGCACCGCGATTGGGCGGCGCGTCTGTTCGACGAGACGGCGGGGATCGCGTTCGATCTGAGCAGCCCGCGATCGCAGGCGTTCGCCATGCTGGGCGCCGCGGCGATGCTGAGCGCGCATCCCGGTCATGCGCGGTCGCGCACGATCCTGGAACGCTTCTCCGCCGATCTGGCCGATCTGCTCCAGGAAACGCGCCGGCCCGAATGGGAATGGTTCGAGATCGTTCTTGCCTACGACAACGCTCGCTTGCCCGAAGCGATGATCCGCGCGGGCATGGCACTCGAGCGCCAGGACCTGATCGAAACTGGCTTGCGTGCACTCGACTGGATCGTGGCCCAGCAGACCAGCCCCGAAGGCCGGTTCCGCGCCGTCGGCACCGAGAGTTTCGGGCGGCCTTATGAAGGGCCGTTGCCGTTCGATCAGCAACCGCTCGAAGCGCAAGCGACGATCGATGCGTGCGCCGCGGCGTTCAAGGCGACCGGCGACGTGCGCTGGGTCGAAGAGGCGAACCGGGCGTATCGCTGGTATCTGGGGCAGAACGACCTCGACCTGCCGCTGGCGACGGTGCAGGACGGCGGCTGTTTCGACGGCCTGATGCCGGGCGGTTTGAACCGGAATCAGGGCGCCGAGTCGATTTTAGCACTGCAATTGGCCTCTTGCGCGATTTCCGCACTTGGAAAGGCAGCCGGAACCGTGGCAGGGACGGGTCGCGCCGTCGCGTAGCAACGACACGCGGCGCCGCTTGGATCAAGGTTGCAAGCGGGATGGCCGTTGCTCGACATATTTCATCACAGCCTCAGGCTGCACGCCGACCCGTCGCGAGTCGTCGTTCGTCCATTCCATATCGGCTGGTCCCCCGTTGGCGGCGGGACCAGCCGGACCGATCGGTTGGTCCGGGCGGTTCTGGCGATGTCGGCGCAGGAAACGCGCGACGAACTTGAGGTCGTGCTCAAGGATTTCGAGGCGCGTCACTGGCAGACGCGCCGCGTGTTCATGACGCGCTATGACGAGATCGAGGATTTGCTCGGGCTCGACGGGCGCGACATCGGTGACGAGAAGCGCCAGCTGATCGGCGCCTATTTCTGCCACGAATATTCCTACGCCGCGGCGGCGCTGATGAACCCCAGCGCGGTGCCGCATTTCGACCAGACCGGCATGCCCAAGGGATCGATGCGCATCCTGATGTCGCTGCGCTCGGTGGGTGAGGGGCACATTTCGTCGGTCGCCTTCCGCGAAGGCATCATCACCTCCGACAATCAGCTCAAGCTCGCCCCCGAACCGCCCTTCGCGACGGCGGCGGACGTCCATGGCAGTGACGAGGAGCATGTGCCGTCCGGACCGGTGACGGTCCACCGTCATCGCGATTCGACTTTGTCGGGCACGGTGATTTTCCCGATCACCGACGCGCAATCGAAGGGGCTGGAGGACCTCCGCCTGGTCCAGTTCCGCCACGACGATGGCGAAGTCGAATGGCTCGGCACCTATACGGCCTATAACGGATCGCAGATCCAGTCGGAGCTGTTGCGCACCCGCGACTTCCGCGCCTTCGACCTGGTGCCGATGACCGGACCCGCGGCGCGCAACAAGGGCATAGCTCTGTTCCCGCGCAAAGTCGGCGGTCGGTACCTGGCGATCGGACGACAGGATGGCGAGAATCTCTTCCTGCTCGATTCGGATCGGCTGACGCATTGGGAGGAAGGCGCGCGCCTGCTCGAGCCGCGTTATCCGTGGGAACTGGTCCAGATCGGCAATTGCGGCCCGCCGATCGAGCTCGACGAGGGCTGGCTGTTGCTGACCCATGGCGTCGGCGCGATGCGTAAATATTCGGTCGGCGCAGTGCTGCTCGACAAGGACGATCCGTCGAAGGTGATCGGGCGCACTATCGAACCGATCCTGGCCGCCAAGGATCAGGACCGCGAGGGGTACGTGCCCAACGTCGTCTATTCGTGCGGCGCGATCCGCCATGGCGACAGCTTGTTCCTGCCGTACGGCGTGGCTGACAGCTCGGTCGCGTTCGCCTTCGTGCCGATCAAGGCGCTGGTCGCGACGCTGGTGTGACGTGATGCCATTTCCCCTCCCGCTAACGGGTGGGGAAATCGCCGATCAGCGCACCATGTTTTTCGTGCGGCTGTAGAGCCAGGCGATCGATCCGAAGAAGACCAGCAAGGCGGCGAGCTCGGCCCATTGGGCATAGCTCACGCCCATGATCCCGGCCGGGATCTCGCCGCCGCGCGCCGCGACGAAGAACGCGAAGCCGACGCCCCACAGGCTTTCGCCGACGATCAGGCCGGTCGCCGCCAGCGTGCCCATCCGCTCGGCGAAATCGGGATTGGCGGTGCGCTGCGCCCAGCGATCGTAGAAATGCCCGATCAGCGCGCCGACCGGGATCAGCAGGGTCAGCGCCATCGGCAGGTAGATGCCCATGCCGACGCCGAGCGGCGGCAAGCGCATCTTGCCCATCTTGCCGAGCGTCTCGTCGATCGCGATCACGATCACACCGATCAATGCGCCCGTCCCGATCAGCCACCAGTCGATGCCCGAGCCGAGAATGCCTTGCGCCAGCGCCGCGATCAGCGATGCCTGGGGGGCCTGCAGCGCGTTGGGACCAGCGCCGGGCATGCCGACGAAGCCGAACGTGTTCTTGAGCAGATCGAGCACGATCGGGATGACCAATGAGCCGAAGATCACTCCGAACACCAAGGCGACCTGTTGCTTCCACGGCGTCGCGCCGACCAGCTGCCCGGTCTTTAGGTCCTGAAGGTTGTCGTTGGAGATCGTCGCCACCGAAAAGACGATACCGGTGGTGAACAGGGCATAAGCGATCAGCGCGCTGGCACGGTGCGGATCGGTCTGGTGCCCGAAAAAGGCGAGCAGGAGCAGCGACGCGCCGACCGCGGCGAGAATGCCGACGCCCGACACGGGACTGTTCGACGCGCCGATCAGGCCGGCCATATAGCCGCACACCGATGCGATCACGACCGCGACGAGGGCGATGTAGATCACGGTGCCGCCGATCACGGCAACCGCATGTTCGCGGATCGGGCCGCCGGCGGAGAACTCCCACAGCAAGACGGCGATCAGCGGCAGCATCAGCAGGATCGTGCCGCCGACGATCGAGATCGGCAGGTCGCGCTCGGTCAATTCGAGCAGTTCGCCCTGACCGCGCGCTCTCGCCGCCGCCATTGCCGAGCGGATGCCGCCGATGATCGGGCCCAGGATCTTGAACAAGGTCCAGATCGCCGCGACGCCGATCGTGCCGGCGCCGACGAAGCGGACCTTGTTGCGGAAGATGTCGGTGACGATCGCGTCGGTCGCGCCGGGAACATGCGCGCTGAGCCACGGCACCAGCCCGACCCAGGCGATCAGCATGCCGAAGAACATCGCCGCGCCGACCGACAACCCGACCAGATGGCCGACGCCGATCAACGCCATCGAGAAACTGGTCGAAACGCCGCTGACGCTCGGGCCGATGCGAAAGTTCTTGGCGGCGTCCGCGGCAACTACCTTGAGCGTCGCGAGCAACTGGAACCCCGCCGAAATCAGCGAAGCGATCACGATGATCCGCAGCCCCTTGGCGTTCTCCTCACCGCCATCGGTGCTGGTGCCGACCTTGAGCACCTCGGCCGCCGCGACCCCTTCGGGATAGGGCAGGTCGGACCCGGTCACCAGCGCGCGCCGCAAGGGGACCGAGAACATCACCCCCATGATGCCGCCGGTCGCACACACCGCGACCGTCGTCCAATAGGGAAAGCCTTGCCACCAGCCGACCAGGATCAGCCCGGGCAGCACGAAGATGATCGCCGATAAAGTCCCTGCCGCCGACGCGATCGTCTGGACGATGTTGTTCTCGACGATATTGCTGCCCGGCAGCATCCGCAGGATCGCCATCGAGATCACCGCCGCGGGGATCGACGTGGCGAAGGTCAGCCCGACCTTCAGCCCGAGATAGACGTTGGCCGCTGTGAACAGGATGGTGATGATGCCGCCCAGGATCACGCCGCGAATGGTAAGCTCGGCGATCGGGCGGGTGGTGGCGGTGGTCATGCGCAAAACCCGGTTTAGTGTTCAAGGTGCCGGCGCGGTATGACCGTTGTGCGTCGGACTGTGTGTCGCCGCGCTGAACGGAAATCGCCCCGGTTGTCTGCCCGGAACGTGGCACATTATTGCGGGTCTAGGACAGAAGATTCTGCGTCGCTGGCAGCGAGGCCGTGGTGTAGTCGCTGTGCAACGACCAGCCGAGCGATGTGTAGAGCTCGCGACCAGCCGGCGTCGCACAGAGCATCGCCTCTTTGATACCCGATTGCCGCGCCTTGGCTGCCAGCGCGCGCATGATCGCGCTGCCCAGGCCGCGGCGCTGATATTGATCGGCGGTACGGATGCGGTCGAACACGATCAGGTCATCGACCGCTACGATTCGGCCGCGCGCGGCTTCTTCACCGGCAGCGCCTAATATATGCGCAAACGTAATGGAGTTGCTGTATGTGATGCGTAATTCGAATTCAGCTGGAAAGGCTGGCGCCCGGTCGAGCATGACCGACAAAGGTGCGGTCATCATATAGCCGGGCGTGGCGATCTCCCAGTCATGGGGCAATAGCGGGCGGACAGCGTCGGCCGGCGCGCAGATCTTGAGGTAAAGCAACGAACGGCCGATGCTCGCGGCAAGCGGACGGATTGCATCGGCGTCGAGCTGCGCGAAGATGTAGCGGCCGATCTGGTCGGGCTGATCGACATGGATATAGAGACCGCCGTGGCGCGCCACCGGCATCGCCGCGCCGCGCGAAATCGCCCAGGCATCCGCCCAGCGGGCGATCAGGTCGGGATCGGCAACGAGCATCGCTCAGTACGGACCTTCAGTCGGTCTTGGGGATCAGGCCATATTCGACGTTGAGGTCGAGCAGGCGATGGCCATGGATCGATCTCGCCTCGATATCGACCACCACGACCAGGAAGATGTCGGGCCGGTCGGTCTCGATGATGATCTGGTCATAGCGGCCGCGCGCGTCCTGATAGACGCGATCGACATCGTCGAAACTCTCCACGCCGAGCGACTTGGGGTCGAGCGAATCGACATAAGGCCAGATGTCGATGTCGAGATCGGAATCCTCGTCGTCGGTGACGTCGGGCATCGGCTCGTCGAAGCACGCGGCGAATTCGGCCGCGCTCAATTCGCGCGGCGTGGTCAATCGAACCCGTTCTCAAGGAAGCGTTCGGCATAGGCGCAATGCATCGCGATGCCCTTGGCCATGACCGATTCCTCGATCGTCATCTTGGTATTGTGGAGCGGCGGGTTCTTGGCGGGCTCGGAACCCTCGGGCGCGACACCGATGAACGCCATCGCGCCGGGCACTTCGCGCAGGACATAACTGAAATCCTCGCCGCCCATGATCGGCGCCGGCATCGGCTGCCACTGGCCGGGCTCGAGGTCCTCGGAAATCTGCTTGAGCAGCGACACCGCGCGCGGATCGCACATCGTCACCGGATAGCCGTCGTCGATCCGCACATCGGCGGTGCAGCCATGCGCGATGGCGATATTCTCGGCGATGCGTTTCAACCCTTCGCGCGCCTTTTCGCGCGTCTTCTGGCTGAGCGTACGCAGCGTGCCGATCATCTGCACTTCGTCGGGGATGATGTTGTAGGCACTGCCCGCCTCGATCTTGGTGATCGACAGTACGGCGGGGTCGGTCGCCGGAATCTGGCGCGCGATGAACACCGACAAAGCGGTGACGATCTCGGCCGCGACTGGAATCGGGTCCATCGCATCATGCGGCATGGCGGCATGGCCACCAGCGCCGCGGATGGTGAAATTGAGCGCGTCGGTCGAGGCGAGCAGGGCACCCGGGCGCGTCTGGATCGCACCGGCGCGCGCGTTGGGATAGATGTGGAGTGCGAAGGCGCTGTCGGGGCGCTCGATATCGAGCAGCCCGTCCTCGATCATGAAGCGCGCGCCGTGATGGCCTTCCTCGCCCGGCTGGAACATGAAGACGACGGTGCCGGGCAGGCTGTCCTTGCGCGCGGAAAGGGCACGTGCGGCGCCGACCAGCATCGAGCAGTGGCTGTCATGGCCGCAGGCATGCATCGCATTGGGCACCTGGCTGGCGAAATCGAGCCCGGTCTCCTCGGGCATCGGCAGCGCGTCCATATCGCCGCGCAACAACACGGTGCGGCCATTGTCGCCGCCGCCGCGCAGGATCGCGATGAAGCCGGTGGTCGAGGTCGATTCGTGGATTTCGAGCGGCAATCCGTCGAGCGCGGCGCGCAGCTTCGCAGTGGTGCGCGGACATTGGTTGCCGATTTCGGGATCGGCATGGATTGCGCGTCGCAGTGCCACCACGTCGGCGAGTTCTGCCTCGCCGGCGGCAATCCAGTCGGTGGAGAAGTCATTCATCGCTATCGTCCTCGAGTCTCGATCGCACGCTAGACCAATTCATCAGCAGAGGCATCATGCAGCAGCCAGCGCCTCGCGTACGCGGCGGCCGATATTGCTGGCGAGCCCGGGCATCGCCGCTAGGTCTTGCAATTCGGGCACGGTCGCGCCGCCGCGATTGACGATCGTCACCAGCCGCGGAAACCCGAAGCCGGGATTGGGTCGCTCGGCGAGCACGATCTCGTCGCCCGGCGCGATCGATCCTTCGCGCAGGACGCGATAATACCAGCCCGAATGTCCGGTCCTCACCATATGCCTGCCTAGCCTTGGCTCGCCGAGCGCCAGCGCGAGTTTGAAACAGGGTTGGCGCGGCTGGCAGACCTGGAGCAGTGCGCCGCCGATCGCATGAACGTCGCCGACGCAGAGGTCGTCCTCGATCATGCCGTCGACGGTCAGATTCTCTCCCATCGCGCCGGCGACGAAGCGCGGCGCGAGATCGGGAAAGGCGACCGCCCAATCGGGGTAGCGCGTGGACGCATAAGCGTAGACCGCCTTCTCGGGGCCGCCATGGACCGACAGATCGGCCTGATGATCGCCATCCAGCCCGAGCGCGGCGGCCGTGATCGGGCCCGATACCGCGCTCTTGATGAACCCGCTCGCCACGCGGTCGGGACCGAGCGGCGCGATCTGTCCAACCTGAATCGAGGCAATGCGCACCGTCACCGGCCCTTGTCGCCCGCACCGATGAAAATCGTGCTCATGTCACCCATGCAAAAACTCCCTCGTCCCGGCTGAGGGACGAGGGAGGTTTAACTGGCAAGCCCCGGGGCTGCCAAGCTTCGAGGCGATCGATCAGTTCCCCTTGAGCTTGATCGCGATATATTGGCTGCCCTGGCGCGCGCGGGTCATGTAGAGGAGCAATGTCGTCTTGCCCGCCGTCTTCGCCGCGCGGATCTGCGCGTCAAATTCGGTTGGTGTGCGCACCGGCACCCGATTGATCGACGAGATAATGTCGCCGCGCTGCAGGCCCTTGGCCGCCGCGTCGCTCGACATGTCGACCCCGGTGACGACCACGCCGCTGACCTGGCCCGGATTGACGCCGAGCGTATTGGCGATCTGCGGGGTGAGCGCGGTCACCTGCACGCCGAGCAGATTGACGCCGGCATGGAGTTCGGGCGCACCGTTGCCGGGCGTGCCGTCGCCATCATCGTCGCCGTCATTGCCGCCGGTGATCGAATTGGCGAGCTCTTCTTCGCTCGGGCGGTTGCCGACGATCGCGGTGACCGTCATTGGTTTACCGTCGCGGATGACGCTCAGCTTGGCGGCGCCACCCGGCGCGACGTTCGCGACCAGATAAGGAAGCGTCTGTTCGGGATTCACTTCCTGGCCATTGACCGCGACGATCACGTCGCCCTGTTTCAGCCCCGCTTTCTCTCCAGGCCCGCCCGGCTCGACGCGGTTGACCAGTTCGCCACGATCCTTGGGCAGGCCGAGCGTGCCGGCGATATCCTCGTCGATCGGCTGGCGGCCGATGCCGAGATAACCGCGCTGCACCTTGCCGCCCTTGATCATCGTGTCGATGATCGGCTTGGCCGAGGCGGCGGGGATGGCGAAGCCGATGCCGACCGATCCTTCCGACGGCGAATAGATTTGCGAGTTGATGCCGATCACGTTGCCGTTCAGGTCGAACATCGGGCCGCCCGAATTGCCCTTGTTGATCGCCGCATCGGTTTGGATGAAGCGGTCATAGGCGCCGCCCTGGCCGGTGACGCGGTTGAGCGCCGAGACGATGCCGGCGGTGACGGTGCCGCCCAAGCCGAACGGCTCGCCGATCGCGATCACCCAGTCGCCGACCCGCGCCTTGGTCGAATCGCCGAATTTCACGTACGGAAGATTGGTCGCGTCGACCTTCAGCACCGCGAGGTCGGAGGCGGTGTCGCTGCCGATCACTTTCGCCACATATTCCTTGCGGTTGAACAAGGTGACGGTGATCGATTCGATCTTGCCCTTGGCCGCGGCGGTGATGACGTGCGCGTTGGTGACGATATAGCCGTCGGGCGAAACGATGAAGCCCGACCCCAGGCTCTGCCCCTCGCGCGTGATCGGCTGGCCGTCATCCTGGCCCTGCTGGCCGAGCAACCCCCCGAACAAGTCGCCGAACGGATTGCCGCCCGACGAGACCTGCACCTTCTGCTTGGTGGAGATATTGACCACGGCTGGCTGCAGCTTGGCGACCATGTCGGCGAAGCTCATCGGCGCGCCGGCCTTGGGCGCTGCGGCGGAGATGGTGCCCGGCTCGTTCTGCGCGTTCTGCGCATAGGAAGGCGACAACACGGTCGTAGCGGCGCCCCCGAGCAGCAGGGCGGTAGTAATGGCGTAGGCGTAGCGCACTTGGGTGAATCCTCTTCGTCTCGATATGCCCCAGTTGGACTGTTCTTGCCCACCGGAGCCTGAACGGCGATTGAATATGAACGAACTGCAAGGAACGTGATTGGTCAAACCCGCCACGTTCCGATCGGTTCAGAACATCACTTTCCGTTGCCTTCGAATTCCTTCAGGTACGAATTGTCGGGCGTCAGGATCAGGTTGGTCGATCCCGGCGGCAGCTTGCCGTTGGAATCGGGCCCGAACGTGACTCGATAGGACTGCATCGCACGATAGAAGTCGTAGAAAGCAGGATCCTTGTTGAACGCTTCGGCGTAGATCTTCGCTGCCTGCGCATCGGCCTGGGCGCGGATGATCGCCGCATCGCGCTGACCTTCCGAGCGGATCGTCTGCGCCTGTTGTTCGCGCGTATTCTTCATCCGGTCGAGCGCCGATTGCAGCGGCGATCCTTCCGGATAATCGGCGTGCTTGATGCGGACGTCGATGATCTGGACGCCATAATTGCGCGCGTAACGCTGCAGTGCGATCTGGATATTGTCCATCAACTGGCCGCGTTCGGGACTCAGCAGCGCGTTGAAATCGACCTTGCCGAGTTCGGAGCGCAAGGCAGAGGCGAACAACGGCGTCAGCTGGGCGCGGACACGATCCTCGGTGCCCGAGGTCAGGCCCATCGACTGCACCAAACGCAGCGGATCGACGATCCGGAAGCGCGCGAAAGCGTCTACCTCGAGCCGTTGCTGGTCGGTTGACAGCACCGGCTGGTTGTCGAGATCGAGATCGAGCACGCGCTTGTCGATCCAGATCAGGCGATCGACCAGCGGAATGCGCGCCATCAGCCCCGCGCCGGTTTGGCCGAGCGCTTCGCCGGGCTTCCAGCGATTGACCGTGCCGATCGGATTTTCGAACTGGACGACGACGACCTGCTTGGTTTCGGGAACGATCGCGACCGTGCTGGCGAGCAGGATCACCGCGAGCAAGGCGACGACGCCGAGTGTGATCGGGTTACGCAACCAAGTCATCAGCGTGCCTCCGCTTGCGGGGCGTCGGGCAATTTCCTGATATTCCCGGGCACTGGCAGGAACGGCGCGATGTTGCGCGGCTCGATGATCGTCTTGTCGTTCTTGGACAGAATGGCTTCCATCGTCTCGTAATACATGCGGCGGCGCGTCACTTCGGGCGCGACCTTGTATTGCTCATAAACGCTGTTGAACGCGGCCGCCTGGCCTTGGGCGATCGCCACCACCTGTAGCGCATAGCCGCGCGCCTGGGTGACGTTCGACTGCCGCTCATTCTGCGCGGCGGTGACGTTCTTGAAGGCGTCGTTCACTTGCGCCGGCGCGGCGGCATTGTTGAGCGCGACGTTCACGATACGGATGCCCGACTGATAATCGTCGAGGATTTGCTGCATGGTGAGCGCGACCTGGGTCTGGATCGACAATTTGCCCGCCCCGAGCACGTCGTCGAGCGTCGAATTGGCGATCGCCGCGCGCACCGCGGTTTCCGCGGTGGCCTTCACGGCGTCATCGGGCTTGTCGAGCTCGAACACATATTTCTGCGGGTCGATGATGTTCCACTGCACCGAATAGCTGAGATCGACCAGATTGCCGTCGCGGGTCAGCACCAGATTGGGGCCGCCGCCGCCATTGTCGCTGTCGGGGAATTGAAAGGTCTGGATGCCCATGACGTTGATCGTCCGAACCGAGGCGATCGGCGCGGGCAGCGTCCAGTTATAGCCCGGGCCGATCGTGCCCGAATAGCGGCCGAAATAGGTCACCACGCCGCGCTCCTGCGGCCCGATCACGTGCAAGCTGGTGAACGCGATCCACAACACGACCAGTAAGCCGACGCCCGCCAGCCACAAGGATCGCCCATTGCCGCCACCGGGGAGGCGGAAATTACCGCCGCCACCGCCGCCGCCGCCACGGGCGCGCTTCAGCAAATCTTCGATGCCGCTGGCCGCGCGTGGGCCGCGAGCGCGCGATCCCGGCGCCTGCGCCCAGGGATTGCGCGGGCCGGCGTCGCCGCCGCCATTGCCGTCGCCGCTCCCGCCATCGGAATCGCCGCCGCCACCACCTCCCCAGGGGCTTTTCGGCTTGTCGGACATGGTTTCGGAAAGGCGGCGCCGCCACGGCAAGGCAATCGTCATATCCGTCTTTATAGGTGCCGCTGCGCGGAAAAACAGTGGCAAGCGGCGGTTGCGGCCCTATCTGGCGCGCATGGACGAAAAGATGGGGTTGGCGGCACGCGTCGCAGAAGTGGCGGGCAACCGCGCGACAGTGAGGCTGGATGGCGATCGCGCGAGCGTGATTCTCGACGTTACCGGGTTGGAATCGGAGGCGCGCGAGGCGCTAGAGGCGGCGGTGCATGCCGCTGCCGTGGCCGGTCCCGAGGCGCGCGAGGTGCGCATCGCGATGACCAGCGAGCGTGTCGGCCGCAAGCTGATCGCGGTGGCCAGCGGCAAGGGCGGAGTCGGCAAATCGACTGTCGCCGCCAATCTGGCGATCGCGCTGGCCAGGGCCGGACGCAAGGTCGGGCTGGTCGATGCCGATATCTATGGACCCTCGCAACCGACCCTGATGGGGGTCGAGGGGATCAAGCCCCGGGCGCGTGAGAAGACCATGATCCCGGTGCCGACCGCATTCGGCGTGCCGATCCTGTCGATGGGCCAGTTGGTCGCGCCCGGTCAGGCCATTGCCTGGCGCGGTCCGATGGCAGCCAGTGCGCTGGGGCAATTGATCGAGGGCGATTGGGGCGCCGCCGACACCCTTGTGGTTGATATGCCGCCAGGTACCGGCGACGTGCAGCTGACGATGATCCAGAAATACAAGCCGGCGGGCGTGGTGATCGTCTCGACGCCGCAGGATCTGGCGCTGATCGATGCGCGCCGCGCCGCCGATCTGTTCGGCAAGGCCGGCGTGCCGGTGATCGGCGTGATCGAGAATATGGCGGGCTATCGCTGTCCGCATTGCGGCGAATATTCCGATCCGTTCGGACAGGGCGGCGCGGAGGCCGCGGCGACGGAGATGGGTGTTCCGTTCCTCGGGCGCGTGCCGCTCGAGATGGCGATCCGGATCGCCTCAGACGCGGGCACACCGCCGGCTGCCGGGAACGGGCCAGAAGGCGCAGCGTTCGGAGAGATAGCCGGGAAAGTGAACGACTGGCTTTCCGCCGGTCGTTAGCCGAATGAATTTGGGAGACGGACATGCCGCTCAGCGCTGACCAGGATATCCGCGAGTTGCTGACCAACGCCCGCACGATCGCGATGGTTGGCGCGTCGGACCGGCCCGATCGCCCGAGCTATGGCGTGATGGCGATGCTGCAGCGGCACGGCTATCGTGTGATCCCGGTCAATCCGCAGATCACCGGCGAGCATGTTCATGGCGAGTACGTTTTCCACGACCTCGCCCAGATCGGCGTGCCGATCGACATCGTCGACATCTTCCGTCGGCCACAAGCGGCGGGTGAAGCGGTCGATGCGGCGATCGCCTCGGGCGCGAAGGCGGTGTGGATGCAATTGGGCGTCATCAACGAGGACGCCGCGGCGCGTGCCGAAGCGGCTGGGCTGAAGGTGGTGATGGATCGCTGTCCGGCGATCGAAATTCCCCGGCTGGGCGTGCCGCGCATCGTCGCCTGACGCGAAACCGCCGCAATCGTAGGTCATTACGGATCCGTCGTAACATCGGCGGAGTCGGATCATGCTGTGGTGGCTGGTGATGATGCAGGCGGCCCCGCAGCTCGATACGGCGATGGAGCGCTACCGCGCCGCAACCCGGGCCACGATCGACTGCCATGACAACCAGCCCGACGACATCGTTATCTGCGGGCGGCGCGAGGCTGATCGCTATCGCGCGCCGTTGACGGTGATCGACCCCAATGACCCCAGGCATGAAGGCGTCCCGGCCGAGCGCGAGCGGATGCTCGCCAGGACCAATAATTGCCAGGAAAAGTCGACCTTTCTCGTTGGTTGCGGCGCGGCCGGGGTATCGGTCAGCACGCGATCCGGCGTGTCGTTGATGGGTGAGCGACCGATCGCCCCGTAAACACGTTGGATTGCAGAAGAAATAGGGCCGAGCCGGGCGCACCCTCTGGCGCAGCGGAACGTCTTGTGGCCTCATGTGTTGGCATTTGGGGTGGTCGAGACAGGGGTCGTCCGATGCTCACGCCGTTATTGTTCGTCATGTTGGGCGCCGCGGCGCACAACCCGCCGTTGAAGCTGAATTTCACGCTCAAGCCACCGGCGCCGCCGTCGCGATGTGTGGGCGTATGCGCCGATCGATATCGACTGCCGGCGTCGAGCGAGGATACGCAGTCGCTCAAGGATCGTGCGCTTGCCGATGACGGCAGGAAATGCGACGTGATCGGTGCGATGCGCTGCCTCAGCAAGCGCCGCACCTTGTTGCGATCGAGCCAGGATCCGATCGATACCTTGCGGGCAAGTTTCCTGCCGCGTTAACGCCGGGTTCGAGCGGTACATTGCTCGCGGGAGGGATCTTTATGCCCGGATTGCTATTGTCTCTGGCGCTGCAGGCTGCGGTGGCGCCCGCCACCGTGCCACCCCAAACACCTGCCACCGACACGCCGGAGCGATTCTCGATCCTGGTCCCTGTCGCCAACGAGCCATGCGTCCGCCATGTCGATGGCAAGGACATCGTCGTGTGCGGCAATCCGCTGCCCTCGCAAACATTGCCCTATCCCGAAGAGATAACGCCCGACGGGCCGGTGCCGTCCAATCCGTATAAGAGCGGCACCGGCGCGTTGGCCGCCCAAGGCACGCCCTGTCCGATCAGCCGAAGCTGCGTCGTCGGATTCGGTCCGCCGCTCGTGCCGATGATCAAGGGGGCGGCGGACCTTGCCAAAAAGGCGTTCGCGAAGAAGCCCGACAAAACCGGCCGCGTCGCGATTCCGTTCGACGACACGCCGCCGTCGACCGAGGGGAAACTGCTGCCCTGAGGGAGAAGGCTCCCGAAGGATCAGCCGAGGATGTGCATCCAGAGCGGCTCGCCGGCCAGGCTTTGCGACCCGCGCAGCTTTTCGAGCGCCTGGGCCACCGCGCGTTCGGGTCCCTCATGCGTGACGATCGCGACGAGCACGCTGCCGTCGGCGCTGACACCGCGCTGCATCAGGCTCTCGATCGAGACACCGGCGTCGCGCATCGCCGCGGCGATCTCCGCCAGCACGCCGACCCGATCGGCGACCATGAAGCGGAGATAGGCGCGGCCGCGGCGCTCGCCGCTATCGGCGGCAGGCAATGCGGTGAGCTGGGCGGCGGGCATCGCGTAAGGCGGCCCGAATTCGTCGCGGGCGATGTCGATCAGGTCGGCGACCACCGCCGATGCGGTCGGGCCGTCGCCCGCGCCGGCACCCTGGAACAGCAATCGGCCAACAAAATTGCCTTCCGCGACGACCGCGTTGAGCGCGCCGGAAACATGTGCAAGCGGGTGGCTGAGCGGGACGAGATGCGCGTGGACGCGCTGGAACAACCCCTTCGACCCGGCTTCCGCGATGCCGACCAGGCGGATGCGATAGCCGAGGGTCGCGGCTTCGGCGATATCGGCGGCGAGGACGTGGCGAATCCCGCCGGTCGCGACATCGGCGAAAGCGGGGCGCGTGCCGAACGCCAGGCTGGCGAGGATCGACAGCTTGTGCGACGCATCGACGCCGTCGATGTCGAAGCTGGGATCGGCTTCTGCAAACCCCAAAGCCTGCGCCTCGGCCAGCACGTCGGCGAAGTCGCGTCCTTCGGCTTCCATCTTGGTCAGGATGAAATTGCAGGTGCCGTTGAGGATGCCGTAGACCCGGCTGATCTCATTGGCCGCGGCGCCTTCGCGCAGGCCCTTGATGACCGGAACGCCGCCGGCCACCGCTGCCTCGAACTTGAGCGGGGCATTGGCTGCTTCGGCCGCTTCGGCGAGTTCGAGCCCGTGATGCGCCATCATCGCCTTGTTGGCGGTGACGAGTCCCTTGCCGCCGGCCAGCGTGGCGCGCGCCAGCGTCAGTGCCGGGCCATCCGATCCGCCAATTAGCTCGACCACCACATCGGCGTCGTCGCGATGCGCCAGCGCCGCGGTGTCGTCGACCCAGTCGAACCGTTCGATATCGACCCCGCGGTCTTTGGCCCGATCCCTGGCGGACACCGCGACGATCTCGATCGGCCGGCCCGCGCGCCGCGCGATGAGCTCGCCATTGACGTCGAGGAGTTTGATCACGCCGGCACCGACGGTGCCAAGGCCTGCGAGCGCAACGCGGAGCGGGGAGATCGAAGTCATCGCTGTCCCGCGTAGAGGAACTTTGCCGCTCGCCGCAAGCGTTCGCAGCGAAGCGGATCGGTCGAAAAAGTGGTGAGCGCCCTAGATGCGCGTTCCGGCGATGCCCAGCGCGTTGGCCAAAGCGGCGCGGCGCAGCACCACGCTGGACGGACCGGGTACGCGCGATCCGGCCAGGCACCCGGCGAAGACCGGATCGAGCCGGCGCGCGGCGGCGAGCGACAGATCGGAGCCGAGCGGCGCGCGGACAAAGGTCAGCGCGGTGTTACGGTCGCGCTGGACCACGCAACGCCCCACCGTCGACCACAAGCGCAGCAGGCCGGTCGGGTTCGGCACCGTCCGCTCCACGCGCGCGACGTCGTCGCGTTCGCCGGCGAACAGATCGACCGCCGGTCGTGCCATCGCTCCTGGTAACAACCAGGTTGCGCCAGCCAGCAGACCCGCCGCCACGATAAAACGCTGCATCGCCCCCATGCCCCTCATTTCAAACTATCGCCCTAGTTTGACGCCTAGCGCGTCGGCAAGTGCCGCGCGACGAAGCGCCTTATCGTTCGGATCGGTGATTCCGCTATCCGCCAGGCAGCGAGCGAAGGCCGGCTCGAGCCGAGCCCGGGCGAGACTGGCCCCGCGGCCCCCGCCGACCCACGTCAAACTCGCTTCGCGGTCCTCTGCGCTGACGCACTGGCCCACCGCATTCCATCGTACCATCTGTGCGATTTGCTTCTGATTTGGCGGGGGCATGTAGCGAAGGCTCGTTTCCGCGCCGCTCCGAAACGCTCCTTGCCCGGTATAACTGGTATAGGGTGCCTGGAAGCCGGATTGGTTGCGTGGTGTTCGTTGAGCATGGGCCACTGGAATGGCGGTCAGTGCGGCGACAAGCGCGCCGACAATCAAGGTTTCGCGATACACGATACTTTCCCTTGCTGAACTTCCTCTTGCTGCAGAAATAGTCTTAGCACGAAACGATCAGGCTTTCACGAGGCCAATTTCGACCAGCCGTTCGTGCAGATAATCGTGCGCGGTGATCGGCGTCGGATAGCGGTTCGGATTGTCCGCGCTGATGCAGCTCGGCAGCGTCTCGATCAGGAATTCCGGATTGGGATGGAGGAAGAACGGCATCGAATAGCGCGAGAAACCGCGGCGTTCGGGCGGCGGGTTGACGACCCGGTGTGTGGTCGACGGCAGCACGTTGTTGGTCAGCCGCTGCAGCATGTCGCCGACATTGACCACCATCGCGCCTTCGGGTGGGCGGATCGCCAGCCACTTGCCGTCGCGGTCGAGCAGTTCGAGCCCGGCTTCCTCGGCGCCGAGCAACAAGGTGATCAGGTTGATGTCCTCGTGTGCGCCGGCGCGCACGCCCTCGGCATCGGCCGGGATCGGCGGGTAATGGAGCAGCCGCAGGATCGAATTGCCGTGATCGACGACGGTCTCGAAATAATCGGGCGATAGTTTCAAATGCCGCGCAATCGCCGAGAGCAGACGGAGACCGGCGCGGTCGAAGGCATTCCACAGGTCGGTCAGCGCTTCCTGGAAATCGCCCGGGCGCGACGGCCAGACATTAGGCATCATCGTCGCGGCGGCGGGATGGCCCTCTGGCAAGTTGCGCCCGACATGCCAGAATTCCTTGAGATCGACGTGCTTGGCGTCCTTGGCGATCTCGGTCTTGAACGGCGTATAGCCGCGCTGTCCGCCCCAGGCCTTGTCGTAATAGCCGTGCTTTTCGTCCTCGGGCAGCGCGAAGAATTGCTCGGTCAGGCTCCAGGCGCGCTGGATCAGCGGCAGCGGGATGCCGTGGTCGGCGACGATCGCGAAACCGAACCGTTCGAACGACCCGCCAAACGCGGCGGCAAAGGCGGCGGGATCGCGCGCTTCGTCGGCGAGGCTGAGGGCGGGGACCTGGGCAGAGGGGGTGTCTAGCATTTTCTATTGTCCGGAATTCTCGAAAGCGGGGATGATAGACCCTCGCCATTCATCCGTCACCCCTGCCGCCCGCCCGTCACCCCAGCGAAAGCTGGGGTCTTAAGAGGCTTTAGGTACGCTTGCGGCATGAGACCCCAGCTTTCGCTGCGGTGACGGGGTATTATCCACCCATATCGATCGTGCCGCTCGACTTGGTCGCGCCCTGGTCGCTCAGCTTGAGCGCGAACGGCTTGCCGTCGTCGGTCTTGCCGGTCAGGCCGGCGCCATCGGCGGACAGGGTGAAACCCGCTTTGCCCAGCCGTTCCTTGAGCCAGTCGCGCACCGTCGCGGCACTGGCCGGGCTAGTGAAGGCGACGCGGACCTTGCCGGAATCCTTGCCATTGTCCTTGCCGTCGTCGCCGCCATTGACGTTGATCGAGCTGATCGTCGAGCCGGGATAGAGATGCACCCCGTTCATCTCGAAATTGCTCGCGTCGACCGAGAATTTGGGCAGCTTCAGATCGGCCTTAAAGCCGTTGGTGTCGATCTTGAGGTTGCCCGAACTGTCGATGCCGCCGGACACGGCGCCGTCCGAACTGTTGCCGCTGAAGCTGATCGAGGTGCTGTTGCCGTCATGGTCGCCACAGGCGGCGAGCGCCAACGCGGCGGCGGCGAGAGGTGTCAAACGAAGCATGGCGGGCTCCCATAGTGCATTATATCTATAATACACTCGGGCGCCCGCCACAACAAGTCCAACGCGTCAGCCGTTCATCAATTTGTCCATTGTCTTCTGATGGAGCCAGATGTTCATCGTCGCGGTGTCGCTCTGATCACCGGTATAGCCGAGCTCGGTCGCGAGCTGCTTGCGCGCGTCGAGGCTCGAATCCTGGCCGATCGCCTTCATCAGGTCGACGATCGATTCCTTGTAGTTGAGCGGTTCGCCACGCGCCTCGGCGTGCTTTTCGAGCACCGCATAGATCTGATCCTCGCTCAGGGTTGCCGGCGGGGGAGGCGGGGGTGGAGGAGGCGCCGCTGCCTCGGCAGGAGCTGGGGCCGGCGCGGGCGCCGGTGCGGCCGAGCCGAAAATGGCGTCCTTGATCGTACCGAAGATGCTCATGCGATTCTCCTCACGTTTCCACCCCCGGAAGGACAGTGGCTTAGGACCTGTACCCGCGACCGGCAATGGCCGTGATCGGTCCGGTGGCGGCACCCTATTCCGCTTGCGTGACAAAATTTTTTCGGGGCTGATTTGTTCGCCCGGCTGGGGCATGGGGGCGGGATGCCGCAGCCTGGAGATCCTTCTCGCGCCGAATCCTCGTCGCCGATCCACTTCGTGGAGTTCGTCGCGCTGATCGCGGCGCTGATGGCGCTGGGCGCGCTCGGCATCGACACCATGTTGCCTGCGCTGCCGGAGATCGGTCAAAACCTGAATGTCTCGGCCCACGATTTGCCGCTGGTGATCGTGATGTTCTCGGGCGGGTTCGGCGCAGCGCAGTTGGTCCACGGTCCGCTCGCCGATCGCTATGGCCGGCGGCCGGTGCTGGTCGGCTCGATGGTGCTCTACATCCTGATGAATCTGGTCTGCGCGATGGCGAAGAGCTTCGACCTGCTGCTGATTTCGCGCGTGTGCGCCGGGGTAGCGATTGCGTCGACGCGCGTGGTGACGATCGCACTGATCCGCGATTGCTATTCCGGCCGTGCGATGGCGCGGGTCAGTAGCCTGGCAGTGATGACCTTCATGATCTTCCCGATCATCGCCCCGAGCATCGGCCAGTCGATAGTGAATCTGGGAGGATCGTGGCGGCTGATCTTCAACATGATCGCGATTGCCAGCGCGGTGGTGGCGGCATGGTTCATTTTCCGCATGCCCGAAACGCTTCCGGTCGAGCGCCGCGTGCCGCTTGAGGCGAAGCTGCTTTTAGGCAATTGGAAACGCACGCTGCAGGACCGGCTGTCGGTGGGCTACGCCGCCGCGGTGATCGGGCTGCAGGGTGCGCTGTTCGGTTACATCACGTCGATCCAGCCGATCGTCGATAAGGTGTTCCACCAGGGCAATCGGCTGGGGCTGATCTTCGCCGCCTGCGCGGTGACGATGGCCTGCGGCAATCTGCTCAATTCGCGGATCGTCATGTGGCTCGGCATGCGGCGCATCTCGCACGGCGCGATGGTCGTGCTGATCGTGACGGCGTCGACCAGCCTGGTGATCAGCCATCTCGGCCTGGAGAATCTGTGGACCTTCGTCGCGCTCCAGGCGGTGACGATGGCGTGTTTCGGCCTCGCCGCGTCGAACTGCTCCGCGATGGCGATGATGAACATGGGCGAGATCGCGGGCACCGCGTCGAGCCTGCAGGGATTCGTCGTCACCACCGGTGGCGCCGCGATCGGTGGGCTGATCGGCATGGCGTTCGACGGCACTACCACGCCGCTGCACCTTGGCTTCCTGGCGGCGGGAGTGGTAGCATTGGTGCTGGCGGCAATCGTCGAGCGCGGTCGCCTGTTTCGCCCCGCTTAGTATAGCGCCTGACGGAACCCGAAGCCCGCGCCGCCGTTCGCATCATGCCAGGCATGGAGATGGAGATGGGCGGTTATCAAGTATCGGGGCAGACCCCCGGCGACGACGGGTTCGACGAAGAAGGCTATGACGAAAGCCAGCGCGCCGAAATATTGGAAGCGACGCGCGACGGGCCGACCGACGGGACGATCCTGACTGACCTCGACCCCGATCTGGGCGATGAGCCAGACAAGGACGATGTCGAGATGTCCGACGCCGATGTCGGTGAAGAAGATGATGACGCCGACATGGACGAGGACGATATCGACGAGGACGAGGTCCAGGACGGATTCGACGACGGCGATTCCGACGACGACGACTTGTCCGACGCCGACGACGAGGCGCTCAATTCCTGACGCCCAATTCCTGACGCCCAATTCCTGGCGCCATGTCATCGGCGTTGACCGCCGGCTAGCGACGGCCCTAGGTTTTCGGCCCGACCGGAAGCCGAAAGGAGAGCCGATGTCCAGGGACCCGCGCGTCGACGCCTATATCGCGAGCAAGAACGATTTCGCGAAACCGATCCTCACGCATCTGCGCGACCTGATCCATGGCCATGCGCCCGCGGTCGAGGAAACGATCAAATGGAGCATGCCGTTCTTCACCTATAAGGGCGAATTGCTCGCCAATATGGCGGCGTTCAAGGAGCATGCCGCGTTCGGTTTCTGGGACCGGCTGGGGCTCGCCACCGGCAAGGAAGGCGACGCAATGGGGCAATATGGCCGCCTGACCGACGTCGCGACGCTGCCGCCCGACACGCTGCTGCTCGAGCGGCTCGACCAGGCGCTGGCCAAGATCGATGCCGGTGAAAAACCCAAGCGGCCGGCCCGTGCCGGCAAGCCCGAGGCCGAGGTCCCGCCAACGCTCGCCACCGCGCTGGCGGCGGACGCGCAGGCGACGGCGAACTGGAACGCCTTTGCGCCGAGTTGCCGCCGCGAATATTGCGAATGGGTAGCCGACGCCAAGCGCGACGAAACGCGGGCCAAGCGGGTCGCGCAGACGGTCGAGCAGGCGCGCGAGGGCAAGAAGCTCAACTGGAAATACGAGGATTGCTGAGGGGAAGCGAGTTGTCGACCTCCTAATCTCCCCTCCCTGACAAGGGAGGGGATCAAGGGGTGGGTATAGCGGCGGGCGAGGTTCGATGCCTCGCTCGTCGCTGTTTTGGCGATCAACTATTGAGTCTTTGTAGGCGCGCAGACGCGCGCACCCACCCCCGACCCCTCCCTGCAAGCAGGGAGGGGAGTCACTTGCCATCTTTCTCTGATATGATACGTTATCACGTAACTTAAAGGGAGAACGCTCATGGCCAGCCATACCGCCCATTCCCAACCGATCGCCGAGATGAACATCACGCCGCTGATCGACGTCTTGCTCGTTCTGCTGATCATGATGATCCTCACCTTGCCGGTCGCCACGCACAAGGTCGCGGTCGACTTGCCGAGCGGTCCCGGCCATCCGGTGTCGCCCGACAAGATGCACCGGCTCGAAATCGCCGCGTCGGGCGCGCTCAGCCTCGACGGCGCCGCCACCACGGAGAGCGCGTTGCCCGATCAACTGGTCGCGACGATGGCGGACAAGGATGCCACGCTGACTATCCGCGCCGATGCCGCCGCGCGCTACGAGACGTTCGACCGCGTGCTGGCGACGGTGAAGCGCGCGGGCGTCACGCGGCTGGGGTTTGTCGGCAACGATCAGTTCAAGGGCGTCTTCTGACGCGGGAACGACGCGGGCGTCGGAACGTTCACACCCCCTATCACCGTATTGTCCGGGGGTTTCATCTTGCGCGCCGTCTTGCTTGTTCCGTTCCTGTGCCTTGCCGCTTGTTCGCAGCCGACCACGACCGGCAATAGCGAAGTCGATATCAACGATGCCGCCGAACGCGCACGCGGCGACATCAACAGCTATAATGCGACGGACAATGTGTCGGAGGTCGCGACCAACGGTGCGACGGCGCCGGCTACCGACGATGAACCGCCGCTGGCACCCGCCGCGCCCGGCCAGCCGGGCGGGCTGCCCGATGACCGGACGCCGGTTTCCGAGGGGAAGTTCACCCCCGACAGCGCGCAGGGGGCGGCGAACGTCGTCCAGATCTATTTCGCCAGCATCGAGGGCGGTAAATACGCCGCCGCCCGCGCCTTGTGGGGCGATGACGGTGCCGACAGCAAATTGAGCCCAGCGGCGTTCGCCGTAAGCTTTGCCAAATACAAGGAATACCACGCCAATATCGGCGGCCCGGGCGAGATCGAGGGCGCGGCGGGAAGCCGCTATGTCTCGGTGCCCGTGCAAGTCTATGCCCGGCTCAAGGACGGCCGGCCCGATTACCAGACCGGTACGATCGTCCTGCGCCGCACCGTCGTCGATGGCGCGACGTCCGAGCAGCGCAAATGGCACATCTATTCGATCGACCTGAAGCCGGCCCCCGGCAAGGGTGGTGCGAAACCGGGCGCGGATGACGGAACCGGTCCTGGCGATACGAGCGGCACGCCGCCGGTGGTCAGCGCGCGCTACCGCTGCATGGACGGGAGCAAATTCGCGGTGCGGTTCGATAATCAGCGCGACACCGCCGAACTCACCCGCAACGCCCGGCCGCTGGCGACGCTCGACGGGCAGAAGCCGGCATCGGGCATCTGGTACAAGAAGGGGCCATACGAGCTGCGCGGCAAAGGCGATGCCGCGACCTTGACGACGCCGGGTCAGCCGCCCATCGCGTGCACCGTCATTCGCTAACGAAAGAGATCGACCGGCATGTGGACGGTGGCCCTGCTCGCGCTGTCCAATTGTTTCATGACGATCGCGTGGTACTGGCATTTGAAGGGCGGCATGGCCAAGCCGCTGTGGATCGTCATCGCGATCAGTTGGGGCATCGCCTTTTTCGAATATTGCCTGGCGGTGCCCGCCAACCGCATCGGCTATGCCGCCGGCTGGTCGGGCGGACAGCTCAAGGTGACGCAGGAAGCGATCGCGCTCGCGGCGTTCGGCGTGTTCATGGTGACCGTGCTGGGTGAACCGCTCGGTTGGCGGCATCTGGGGGCGTTTCTCTGCCTGGTCGGCGCGGTCGCGTTCCTGTTCGCGGGGAAGTAGGCGGTACCCACAACACCGCCGTCGTGCCGGGCTCGTCCCGGCATCCACTGCGCAACAATGCCTCAGCTCGATTGTGGAGGAGTGGATGCCGGGACGAGCCCGGCATGACGACTCGAAAGAAGGTGCCGTGAACCAGGACCTTCGCGGTTAGGGCTAAATGCTACGACCTCAGCCCCTAATTCCCCATCGCGTTGGCGAGCACCGCCAGGTCGCCATTGTCGACCGCGACGCCGGTCGCGTCGGTGTCGGCTGCGACGCTGTTGTTGGTCACCGGATCCGGCGTATTGGCGCTCGCCACGTCGTACGCCGTCCAGATGATCCCGGCCGCCCAGAACAGCGCCGACCATCGGCTGCGAAAGATTTTGGTCGAGATCATCACCGGACGATAGCCCGGCACAGTTAACGCGCGCTCCGCAAAGCCGGTTAACGGCGGGATTGCCCGATCGCTCGCACGGTCATAGCATCGCGCGACTTCAACCAAGGGAGAGGCGCGATGACCAGAACGATGTCGGCATTGATACTGGTGATGGCGGCGAGCGTGCTGACCGCGGCGGCGGCGACGCGGCGCGCCGATGCGGACCAGCTGATCGCGGCGCGGCAGGCGGGGTTCAAGCTTCAAGGTGCGGCCTTTGGCGGGATGAAAGGCGTGATCGACGCCAAGGGCGACGTGAAGACCCAGGCCTTCGCCGCCGGCGCGATCGCCGCCTGGGCGCGCGCCTTGCCCGGGCTGTTTCCTGCGGGCAGCGACGGCGGCACGACCAAGGCGCTGCCGACCGTGTGGAGCGACCGCGCCGGGTTCGAAAAGGCGGCGGCGACACTGGCGACCGAGGCGGCCAAGCTCGCCGACCTCGCCAAGGCAGGCGATCAGCCCGGCTTCGCGACGCAATGGGGCGTGGTGCGCAACGCCTGCTCGGCCTGCCATGACAAGTACCGGGTGGCCGACAAGCCCAAGGGATAGGGGTGCGGAGCGGCGGCAGGCGGTAGGCTCAAAAAGCCGCTTGGCAGGAAGCGACCCAGTAGCGGTCGTTCTTCAAAATGTTATCATCGGGGAATGTTGATACTTCTGGCGATCAGTAGCTTGGCCGTGCCGGACTGGGATACATTACGCCTTAACTACGGCAATCCGGTAGGGCGGATTGTGTGGCCGTATGTCAAATGCGTGACGGATCGCGACAATAGCCTGCCTCCCCGAAGCGTAAGACGAGCAATGTCTGACTGTCGCCCCGCCAAATTGAAGGCAATCAAGGAGGCTCGCGCGGGCAACGAGCGACAACGCGTCGCGTCCGCACTTCGCGATTTTGAAGCGCGGTATATGAGGTTTAAACTCAGAAGTTCCCATGTACGGGATGAATAATTTACCGGCTTCCTAATCCAAGAATCGTTGCCAGCGGATGTCCGCTTTCCGCCATTCCCCCACGGTCCTGTTTATGACCTCACCACCTAATTCGGCATCACCTTGCCGCTGATCTCGCCATCCGGGAATTTGTCGGTGTGGATGTTGATCACGATCTTGCCGGCGTTCAGCGCGTCGACGAATTCCTCGAACGTATCCTGATCGTTGAGCAGCTTCGCGCCCTCGGCATAGGCGTAGTTGCGCATCGATACGTGGAACCCGGTCTTGGTCGCGCGATAATTGGCGCCATAGGGCACGGGCAGCACCGCTTCGACATCGTCGGCGGTGCGATATTGGTGGAAATGGACCGGGCCGATCGGCTTGGCGACCAAGGCGTCGTTGAGCTGATCGAGCGTGATCCCCTGGACGTCGAGCTCGACCGAGACGCGTTGCGACTTGGTGTCGACCTTGACCGTCACGCGGCCATGCGCGGGCGATCCGGTCGTCGTCGGGATCGCGGTGCCGTCCAGCGCCGCATGAAAGCTCTCGGTCCTGGCGGCGGCCGGGGTAGCGATCGCGATGGCGGTGACGGCGGTCAGGGCAATCAGGGGAGTGAAGCGCATCGAATCCTCAATTGGCAGGCGAGCACGGGGCACGCGCTCGCGGCTGGTTAGCTCAGGCAAGCTTGCCCCAGGATGAAGCGGGCTCTCCTCCCCGATTTGGCCGGGACATAGGGCCGTTGCGACACCGGCGATAGGACAGACGCGGCACGCAAAATTCCCTCTCCCGTATGCGGGAGAGGGAGGGAGCCGCTCGCAGAGCGGCGGAAGGGTGAGGGCAGGGCGGTTGTTGTCCCGCCTCCGACGTGCCTCGGGCGGAAATGGGGACACGTCCTCACTCCCGTGCGTAGCGGCGCGGCAAAGCCGCGCCGTCGGACCTCGCTGACGCGAGGCCGGCCGCGCTGACCGCCGGTACCGGAAATAGCGGGGCTATTTCCGGGCGCTCAGCGATTATCCAGCTGACTCCGCACCGCCGCCAGCCCCAACCGGCTGATCCGATATGGCTGCCCGCTCTGGCTGAAGATCAGCCCGCGCCGCTTGAGCTTGCGGAACACCGGCAGCGAGCCGTCCGTCAGCACATGGCCTTCGCGGGTGAAGCAGATCGCCTCGACGATCCGCCCGTTGCTGTCACGGCGGTGATGGATCGCGCCGCCCTGCGCGAGCGCGTGCAGCACGCGCTGTTCGTACTTGGAAATGTTCACGTGGAATGTGCCCGTCAGTCGAGAAAACGACCGCGCCGCCCGACCGGGACGTCCCGGCGGGTCGAGCGCATGACGACGGCGCCTCCGGCAAAACCGGGGCCGTCAGGTCAGCGGGCGACAATTTCCTTCATACTTCCCTCAGGGGTGGTGAACGCCGCTGATGTGCCGTTGGGCGGCGGGTTCGTCAAGATTTGGGGGTGTACCAAGACGATATTCGACAAGGGCTTTAGGTGCTTAGCCGACGTGGTAGGATTAGGTTGAAAGGGGAGCTTGTCATGACCGGATGGATCGATTGGCTCCGCAACCTCCGTGGAGTACAATGGCTGGCGCTCGTCGCGTTGCTCTGCGCCTATGCCGTCATCGCAATGCCGTTCCTCGGCATGCCGTGGAATCGGATGGAAGATTTCGTGGCCCTGCTCATGATTTTGGGCGTGTTTGTTTTGCTCGCCACTGGCGGGAATACAGCCGCAGCAAGGCCAGGGCCATCGGGATTTGGCCATCTCGGCAGGGTCGCGATGGCCATGATGTTCATTTGGGGGCAGCCGTGGTGGCCTGTCCCGCGTCCCCAGCAAGCCAGTGATTTTTGGGTCTTCGTCTGGCCGTTCATCGTCCTGGTGAACGCAACTCAGCTTCTGTCGGCGAGGGCGCCAGATACCAAGGGCGCGGCGCTCGACGAGGAACCTGGTCTGGCGTGAGCCGCCGTCAGGCGAAGCCCGCACCCGCCTCGCGAGGATCGCAGCGGATCAGCCGGCTGGTCGCGACCGCCGCCTGGCGATGGACGACCGCGACGCGATAGGCGGGGTCGGTCACCATCTCGAGAAAGGCATGCGCCGACGGGTAGAGCGCGACGAACGCGGTATCCCACGCCTCGTCCGCCGGCCCGGTCAGCACGAGGCGCGGCGCACCCGACCAAATGACATTGCCACCGACGCGGCGAAAGATCAGGCCGCTTTCCGCGCCGTAGCGGGCATAGGCTTCGGCCCCGGTCAGTCCGAGCGCGGCGCAGTCATGGTCGTCGGGATAGGCGGCGCGCTCGCGATAACGGACCAGGTTGAGCATCGCGATCGGCGCGTCGCGAGGGAGCGCCTTGAAGGCGTCGAACTGCTCGCGGGTGGGGTCGATGTGGGCTTCGGGCATTGGGCTCTCCCGGGGCCGATGTGAAGCTATTTCGGAAGTCAGTAAACCGTCACCGCCATCCAAACGAACATGCTTAAAAAAGCAAAGTGGCGATAAATATCAGAACTAATAACCATATCGACAATACGGCGGAAGAAATGGTGAATGGAAGATTTTCGATAGTTATATATTTTGATATAAAATCGAAATTGGATGCAATCTTAACAATTGGAAACGCAATGAAAAATATCGACATAACTATTACATTGAACAAGGCCGTGCTATATATGGCAAAATTCATTGATCCTGCAGGAGATCCCTTATTTATGATCCAATTGTAACCGCCAAGGTCATAAAATAGGGTTTCGGCGAGAAGATTGTCCAGTGCAACTGCCTCTCTATTATCTCTCTCGGCGATATTGTGTTTATGAAACCATCCCTGTCCATTTTCTGGAGATAGAGCAAGATAGGGTGAGAAAGTTAAATACGATCCAACCCCGGAGGTTACATTACTCATTGTATCTTGCAAATTTAACTGGAGATAATAGTTGTAAATTTGTGAGTAACTCACATTTTTGTTATTGTAAGTGACAAGTGGAGTTATGAGCACAGATCGTTCGTGAAGGCAGGCGGAATATATATTATTCAGATTTACAGAGTCTCTTTCAACTAGGATGCTACGATCATTCGCTAAAAACATACTTATAGAGAATTTTTTGCAAAAATTATCTAGAACTTGTGCAAAAGATCTTTTGTCACGAAACTCTACCGAGGAGGTGCTTGAAGAAAAGCCTAATTCCAAGCTGCGGTAGCCCGTTGGATTTCCGCTCGCATCGGTCTGTCGAATCGACTTTCCGTCGGCAGACATGGATGCCTGCGATATGTGGCCTGCTCGAACTTCTTTTCGAGTTAAGTAGAAGTCCAGGTCGTTTCCATTGTTAGATCTATTTCCTTTATAGGAATAACTGACGTCAATCGTGAATATTTTATCTTGATGTGTGATGACATCATACAGTTCTGGATCGGTTATTTTGTTATCTAGCGCTCTGGCCGTTTCGGCGAGCGGGCTATCCAGGAGCCGATCGAACTTAATTTCGATTGGTATACTTCGCTGCGTGGATGTGATGTCGATGTATGAGCAAGCGAGCAGAGCGGCGGGTACGCCAAAAAGGGCGATAGAAGAAGTGATAAGAAAGTCTGCATATGCAACTAGTAAAAACTTGAAGAAATTTGGAGTAGTTCTTAGTATTTCTAAAAAATATAAAGTTTGTGCATTTGCTAATATGTATAACGGCAGGCCTATTAATAGGCAAATCATCCAGCTCAGCTTTTCTGCAGAGCTTCCATATGTCCATACCGATACTATGGTATCATATCTCGATGAACTATATAGTGGCAGAAATAATATTGATCCACCGATGAGTAATACATAGGCAATAGATGATCTAAGTAAGAATCTGCCAGATGTAGATTTTACGCCATACAATTGTGTGTATAATTTCCACGCCCACGCAGCAATGTAGGAATGCCAATCTAGTTGGTTAGATCGTTTTATTAATTCTACGGCCCGTTCTTTGAATGAGGGGGTCGCAAGTTTATCCAAGGCGCCACCAGCACTTAAAGCGGTGGTCACCAAGCCCAGTTCGATAAGCAACGCTCCCCCTCCTAGATCGTTTACTCCGCCGCAATCCCCGCCTTATCGAACATATCCCCTTCGCCGCTCCCGACATCCTCGTTCGCCGCAGGCCCGGCCTTCGCCTTCTGCCGCTTGTCGAAGCTGTCCCACACGTCGTTCCATTGCCCACGCGTCGCCGCCTTCGAATATTCCGTCGCGCGGGTTTCGAAGAAGTTGGCGTGCTCGACGCCGTTGAGCATCGGGGTCAGCCAGGGCAGGGGATGCTCGTCGATCATGTAGATCGGCTTCATGCCGAGCTGGCCCAGTCGCCAGTCGGCGATGTAGCGGATGTACTTCTTGATCTCCTTGGGGGACATGCCGTTGACCGGGCCCTGCTCGAACGCCAGGTCGATGAACGCATCCTCCAGCCGGATCGTCGTCTGGCACACGTCGCCGATATCGTCGCGCACCGCCTTGGTCAGGCAGTCGCGTTCCTGCACGAAGGCGTGAAACAGGCGGATGATGCCTTCGCAATGCAGGCTCTCATCGCGGACTGACCACGACACGATCTGGCCCATGCCCTTCATCTTGTTGAAGCGCGGGAAGTTCATCAGCATCGCGAAGCTGGCGAACAGCTGCACACCCTCGGTAAAGCCGCCGAACATCGCCAGGGTGCGGGCGATATCCTCGTCATTATCGACGCCGAACTGCTGCAGATAGTCGTGCTTGTCCTTCATCTCGGCATATTCGAGGAACATGCCGTACTCGCTCTCGGGCATGCCGATCGTGTCGAGCAGATGGCTGTACGCCGCGATATGCACCGTCTCCATGTTGCTGAACGCGGTCAGCATCATCTTAACCTCGGTCGGCTTGAACACACGGCCGTATTTCTCGTGATAGCAATCCTGCACCTCGACGTCCGCCTGGGTGAAGAAGCGGAAGATCTGGGTCAGCAGGTTGCGCTCATGGTCCGACAGCTTCTGCGCCCAGTCGCGGCAATCCTCGCCCAGCGGCACCTCTTCGGGCAGCCAGTGGAGCTGCTGCTGGCGCTTCCAATATTCATAGGCCCAGGGATATTCGAAGGGCTTGTAGGTCTTGCGGGCACTGAGAAGGGACATGGGCGAACTCCGGACTAGAATGTGATGGGAATGATGCCGCCGATCGGGACGATCCCGAACGACAGAAGAGCGACGACGAGCCACATACCGGGCGTGGCCATGAACAGGACGCGCGCGAAGCGGCGCGCGGCTTCGGGATTGACCGCGCCGGCCTGGGGCGCGGCGCCGACCATCGAATCCGCCTGGTTGGCCATGCGGAGAAAATAGAAGGCAATCACCAGGTCGGTGACGCAGACCAACGAGATCAGGCCGAGGAGCAGGGCGCCGCTCATGATGCGTGCCCTCCGAGCCTGTGCATCACGCTTGTGCCGACGACAAAGACACCCATGGCTAATATGCAAAAGCCGAGAATACGTGATCCGAGAGCATTGTAGGCGTTTGAATCAAAAGAGGCGAGGATCTGTTGGACGCCGAAAACCGGCATCCACCCTAGTCCAAGATCCTCCGCCCAAGCCGGCGCTTCGATTCCGATCAGCGATTTGCCTAGCCACTGGACCAGTACGAAGCCGAGCCAAAAGACGTATAGTACGGTTAGCACGTCATTGGCGGTTCTGAACCTCTGTGGCGCCCCGGGAACCGTGTTCGCCTGATGTTGCGCTATGGCAGTTTCGATCGAGCGCAATTCCTCGAAATAATTGTCCTCGCCTCGCGTGAGACGGCGATCGAGCCGGCGTTGCAGACGGCGCCCCCTCGACGCGTGCCAGCTATCGACGGCGCCAAACTTCCGCGTCGCGATGCCAATGGCCCAGCCGACGGCCGTGACCAGACCCGCCGTCAGCAACGACCAGGCGATATAGTCGCGTGCGCCGCTCATGCGCCCGCTCCCCAGCTCGCCATCGCGGTGGCGAACACCGTCAGGATCGCGGCCAGCGCGAGCAGCATCGTCGCGCCGATGCGCTGGGCATAGATCGCGCCTTCGCTCGCCGCGCGACGCGTGAGGACGATGATCCCGCCCGCGCCGGCGACGCCGGCGACCGCATACATGACGAGGGGCGCGCGGTTCATGCCGCCTTCCTTGCGCCGTAGCGACCGGCATTGGGCATGCGGGAAATCCCGGATGCCGCGCGCCCACGGCCTCGCCTAGGCCAATGGTGTGTCGCCATTCGACAAGAGGAGAAAGAACGATGAGCCAGTTGAGCAACGTCCGCGAGGGTATGGCCGTGATCGGTGCCGATGGCGTCACAGTCGGCGTCGTCGATGCGGTCACGCACCACAGCATCATGCTGCGTCCGACCGGCACGCGTGGTGAGGAAGGCGAGCGCGCCCACTTCATCCCCGCCGGCCTGATCGCCGAGATCGAGGGCGATACCGTGCGGTTGAGCGCCAATGCCGATGTCGCGGTCACGTTCGAGGACGAGCGCCTCTAAGGCGCCGACCAGGGGCATGCGACCAACTTCGCTGTCGCGCGTTCTGCCCGCGTAACCCTCATCACTACAAGGAGCATGACCATGGTCGATCTCAGCCAGATCAAGGAGCATATGGAAGTCATCGGCGCCGACGGCGTCCATGTCGGCACCGTCGATCATGTCGATGGCGACCGCATCAAGCTGACCAAGAAGGATTCGGGCGCGGATGTCGAGGAAGGGCAGGGCAGCCATGCCGGGCACCACCATTACATCTCCAAGGGCCTGATCGCCGACATCGAGGGCGACACGGTGCGGCTGAGCGCCAATGCTGATGTGGCGGTTCAGTTCGAGGAGGAAGAGCAGGCTTGAGGGGAGACTCCCCCTCACCCTTCCGGCGCGACGCGCCTCCCTCCCTCTCCCACAAGGGGAGAGGGAGATTGTAGCGCCCCGGCTCCCTCTCCCCTTGTGGGAGAGGGAGGGAGCGGCGCGTAGCGCCGCGGAAGGGTGAGGGGGACGCTCAACCACGAACTGCCCCCTTCATTACATCGGGCAAGTGATCCGCGATCGCCGAGATCACGCCTTCGACATTACCCATCACATCATTGTTCCAGAAGCGGATCACGCGATATCCTTCGTCGTTGAGGAAACGCGTACGAACCTCATCGCTATCCCTGCGCAACGCATGTGTCGCATCGTCGATCTCGACGATCAGCCTGGCACCATGCGAGCAGAAATCCGCATGATAACGACCCATCGGCACCTGATGGCGGAATTTCGCCTCAGGAAAAGCCTCGCGCAATGCCCGCCGCATGACGAGCTCGGGATCGCCGGCGTTCTTGCGGAGGTCACGCGATCTGGCGGTGGTCGAGGCGGGCAGCAGTTGGCGCTTGGTCAGGCCGTCCGCATTCCCCCTCACCCTTCCGCGACGCTGCGCGCCGCTCCCTCCCTCTCCCACGAGGGGAGAGGGAGATTGGTGGCCGCCTAGCTCTGCCACCTCACTGGCACGCCAGGCATTCGTCATAGTCCGTCGTTTCGCCCAGCTCGAACTTGGGCGCCTCGATCGTGTTGTCGGCTTCGACCCCGCCGGCGAACCCGGCGCGCTGCACCGATTTCGAGCGGAGATAGTAAAGCGACTTCACGCCCAGTTCCCACGCGCGGAAGTGGAGCATCAACAAGTCCCACTTCTCGACATCGGCCGGGATGAACAGATTGAGGCTGGTCGACTGGTCGATATAGGGCGTGCGATCGGCCTGGAGCTCGATCAGCCAGCGCTGGTCGATCTCGAAGCTGGTCTTGTAGCAGTCCTTTTCCTCCTGGCTGAGGAAGTCGAGATGCTGGACCGAGCCGCCGCGCTCGAGGATCGTGTTCCACACCGCGTCGCTGTTCTTCGATTTCTCGATGAAGATCTTCTCGAGATACGGATTCTTGACCGAGAAGGATCCCGACAGCGTTTTGTGGGTGTAGATGTTGGCCGGGATCGGCTCGATGCACGCGCTGGTGCCGCCGCAGATGATCGAGATCGACGCGGTCGGTGCGATCGCCATCTTGCAGCTGAACCGCTCCATCACGCCCATGTCGGCGGCGTCGGGGCAGGGGCCGCGCTCGACCGCCAGCGCCATCGACGCGGCGTCGACCTGCGCGCGGATCTGCTTGAACATCTTCATGTTCCACGACTTGGCCATCGCGCCTTCGAACGGCAGGCCGCGCGCCTGGAGGAACGAGTGGAAGCCCATCACGCCGAGGCCGACCGACCGCTCACGCATCGCCGAATAGGCGGCGCGCTCCATGCCGGGCTCGGCGCGGTCGATGAAATCCTGCAGCACGTTGTCGAGGAAGCGCATGATGTCCTCGATGAAATGCTCGTCCTTGTTCCACTGATCCCAGGTCTCGAGGTTGAGCGAGCTGAGGCAGCACACCGCGGTGCGATCCTTGCCGAGGTGATCCTTGCCGGTCGGCAGGGTGATTTCCGAGCACAGGTTCGAGGTCGAGACCTTGAGGCCGAGATCGCGATGATGCTTGGGCATCGTCGAGTTCACGTGATCGGCGAAGATGATGTACGGCTCACCGGTGGCGAGACGGGTCTCGACCAGCTTCTGGAACAAAGCGCGGGCATCGACCTTGCCGCGCTCGCTGCCGTCCTTGGGCGACTTGAGCGACCATTCGGAGCCGTCGCGCACCGCTTCCATGAAAGCGTCGGGGATCAGCACGCCGTGGTGCAGGTTGAGCGCCTTGCGGTTGAAGTCGCCCGACGGTTTGCGGATCTCGAGGAATTCCTCGATCTCCGGGTGCGAGATGTCGAGATAACAGGCGGCCGAACCGCGGCGCAGCGAGCCCTGGCTGATCGCGAGCGTCAGGCTGTCCATCACGCGGACGAACGGGATGATGCCGCTGGTCTTGCCGTTGAGGCCGACCGGCTCGCCGATGCCGCGGACATTGCCCCAATAAGTGCCGATGCCGCCGCCGCGCGAGGCGAGCCAGACATTCTCGTTCCAGGTATCGACGATGCCGTTGAGGCTGTCGGGCACCGAATTGAGGAAACACGAGATCGGCAGGCCGCGTCCGGTGCCGCCGTTCGACAGCACGGGTGTCGCCGGCATGAACCACAGACGCGAGATATAGTCGTACAGGCGCTGCGCGTGCGCGCCGTCATCGGCATAAGCCGACGCCACGCGGACGAACAGGTCCTGGTACGATTCGCCCGGCAGCAGATAGCGGTCGTTGAGCGTGTCCTTGCCGAAATCGGTCAGGAGGTCGTCGCGGGAATGATCGACCTCGACTGGATATGGCTTGGCGATCGACTTCGAATCGCGCTTCTTCGTCCGGGGTGCCGCATTCGCCTGCACCGTCGCCGCTGCCGCCTCGATCGCATCGGTCGCCATATTTTCGCCCGTTCCTTCGGTGTCTCTGAAATCCATCTCTCGCCCCTGCTTTTCCGCTCGCACAAATCGACTCGGGGGAACGAACCCCCACCTTACCATTCGGGCTCCACAGGCGAGAACAAAAATAGTCCACAGCCTGTTTAAAAAGCACGAGCAGGGTCCTGCCGCGATATAAGATCGCGACTGGATTTCCACCAGTGCTTGGGTCGCCCCCGAACCGAACTACAACAGATTGTGCCTATCCGGCGTCGGACGCAATACCGTAAATGACGAATTAGTGACTCCATTCGTCGCTATTTTGACTCGACTCACGGAAGGTCCGATCCGGTCCATTCGCCGCGACGCGCGAGTTTCCGCGGGCTTCCGCGAAGGCAAGGGAACGAACACGGAACACGCAAAAATATTGTGGTCGATAGCTGGACCGTATCAACCGGTTGTGGTCGGGTCGAGTCATGACTGATCCGATCGCTTCATTTGATCAGATTCGCGGACTCCGGGCTTTATGGGCGCGGACGACGCGCCACGATTCGCCGGCCGAGCCACGTCCCGTGCCGATCCGGACGCTGCTCGACATACTCGGTCTCGGGCTCGAACAGACGATGTCGATGCTGGGACAGGCCCAGCCCGACTGGCCGGCATTCGTCGCGTGGATCGAGGCGACCGCGGGAGCGCCCGACGCGGCACGACTGGCGCGCTACACCGCCTGGTATGACGGCGCCGAACCGCCGGCCGAGGAGGTCGCGCGCCAGGCGGCGGTGATGGCGATGGCGCCGGTATTCGACGCCGACGACCTGGCGCGATGGGATCGCGACGGCGTCGTCGTGCTGCGCCAGGCGATCACAAGCGACCAGGCGGCGGCGATCGCGGAGCATCTCTGGTCGATCCTCGATGCCGATCCGGCCGATCCCGCGACCTGGTACGGACCGCGCACCAACGGCATCATGATCCAGCATTTCCAGCATCCGACGATGGACGTGCCGCGCCGCTCGATGCGCATGGCGAAGGGGTTCGCCGAGCTTTACGGCCATGCCGACCTCATCGTGTCGACCGACCGCTTGAGTTTTAACCCGCCGATCCGGCCCGGCTACACCTTTCCCGGGCCGCATCTGCACTGGGATGGCAATCTGACCGCGCCGATCGCGCTCGAGACCCAGGCGATCCTCTATCTGACCGACACCGCCGCCGATCAGGGCGCATTGCAGGTCGTGCCGGGCTTCCACCATCGCCTGGCCGATGGCTGGATCGCGAGCCTGAGCGGTGCCGATCCCCGCACCGTTGACCTGTCGTCCGAAGCGGTCACGGTGCCGGCAGGGGCGGGCGATCTCGTCATCTGGCGCCACGAAATCCCCCACGGCGCCAGCGCCAATCGCAGCGACCAGCCGCGCCTGGCGCACTATGTGAACCATTATCCGATGCACTGGCCCGACGAGCGGCCCTGGCTGTAGCGCCTGGGTCCGACGGCGCGCGTCCCTCAGCTCGCTTTGCGGACCTTGCGCGTCGGGACCGGCGCGTTGAGCCGCTCGAGGTTGAAATTCTGCGCGAATTCCAGGCCCGCACGGCCGTCCTTGGCCCAGCGGACGGTTGCCGGGAACATCTGGCCTTCGAGCAATTCGATTTGGACGTCGACGCCCGACGGATCGATGGGAAACTCGATGCCGTCGATCAGCGCGCCGGTCGACGAGATGTTGCGGATGCGGACTTCGCCCTTGGTGACGCCGAGGTCGAGAATGGCCGAGCGCAGCATCGTCGATCGCGGGCTGCGGCTGACCTTGTAGCCGAGCGGGGTGGCGTGGCCACCGGCGGCCTGGAGCTGGCGGATGACTTCCTCGCTGCGTGCGGGCTTGCCATAGACATAGCCCTGGATGTGGCTGCAGCCGAGTTCGCGGATCAGCTCGACCTCATCCTGATGCTCGACCCCTTCGGCGGTGGTTTCCATATAGAGCGTGTTGGCCAGCGTCACGATCGCCTTGATGATCGCTGCATTGCGGTTGCCCGGCACGGCGGCGCCGCGCACGAAGCTCTGATCGATCTTGATCTTGTCGAACGGCGCTTTCTTGAGATAGCCGAGCGACGAATAGCCGGTACCGAAATCGTCGAGCGCCAGACGCACGCCGATCCCTTTCAGCGACTTGAACATCTTTTCCGAACTGGCGTTTTCGTTGACGAACACGCCCTCGGTGATCTCGAGCTCGAGCCGATGCGGTGCCAGGCCGGAATTGGCCAGCGCGGAGGTGACGATAGCGGGCAGCGCCGGATTGGCGAACTGGATCGGGGAGACGTTGACCGCGACGCGGACATGGCTCGGCCAGCCCGCCGCCTCGCGGCACGCGGTCCTGAGCACCCATTCGCCGATCGTCTCGATCATCCCGCATTCCTCGGCGATCGGGATGAATTCGGCCGGACTGATCGCGCCGCGCGTCGGGTGGTCCCAACGGATCAGCGCTTCATAGCCGACGATCTGCTCGCCCTCGGTCGATACGACCGGCTGATAGGCGACGTAGAATTGGTTGCCGACCAAGGCGTGGCGCAGATCGTCTTCGAGCTGTTTCTTGGATTGGGCGCCCGCGAGCAACTCGCTGCGGAAGAAGCGGTGGACGCCGCGGCCGTCGCCCTTCGCCTCGTACAATGCGAGGTCGGCATTGCGGATCAATGTTTCGGAGTCGCTGCCATCCTCGGGTGAGATTGCGATACCGACCGAGCAGCCGATCGTGATCGACGATCCATCGATGAAATATGGCTGCGAGAGCGCCGCGATCACACCCTTTGCCAAATCCCCCAGGCGATCGCGATTGCCTTCGCCCGGCACCACGACCTGGAATTCGTCGCCGCCTAGCCGACCGACCAATCCGGCGTCGCCGACCGACCGTTGCAGCCGTTGCGCCACCTGTTTCAGCAAGGAGTCGCCCATCTGGTGGCCAAGCGTGTCGTTGACTGCCTTGAAGCGATCGAGGTCGAGCAGCAACAGCGAGGTGATGGCATGGCCCGATTGCGGCGCCAGCGTCTTGTCGAGCGAGGCACGCATGCGCTGGCGATTGGCGAGCCCAGTCAGGCCGTCGAACAGCGCGAGGCGCGTAATCTCGGCTTCGGACCGGCGTTTTTCGGTGAGGTCGCGGCCCGATCCGACAAAGCCCTGGAACCGGCCGAGCTCGTCGATCATCGGCCGGCCGGAAATCGACCACCAGCGCTCGCTATCCTCGTCGACGGCGGGGCACACCGAATAGTCGGAAAAGCTGGTGCGGGAGGACAAGTGAAAGCTCAACGTGCGCTCGGTGTCGCCTGCTTCGGTATCCATGCGAAAGATGTCGGTGAGCCTGCCGGCGATCGGCTCGACGCCGAGCCGGGCGAATTCGCGCCCGACCTTGGCCGACAGATAGGTGATCAGGCCGTGGCGGTCGGTCTGCCAGAACCAGCCGTCGCCATGATCTTCGACCTCGCGCACCAATTGCGCAGCGAGACGGCCCGAACTGCTCTCGGCCTCGTCGAGCCGGTTGCGTTCGACGTCGTTGCGGGCCAGTCGCACGGTCGAGATCGTCAGGCTGGCGAGCGCCAGGAAAGCGATCGCCGTGGGCAGGCCGAGCCCGGTATGGATCAGCACCATGCCGGCGAGCGCGGCGGCAAAGACCAACGTCGCGGCGCGCAGCGGATGGATCGCGATCGCGGTGATCGTCACGCCGGCGAAGACCGCGATGAACCCGGCGAGATGATATTCGCCCACTGGAAACGCCGCGACCAGCGGCAGTAGTGACAGGAGCCCGACGCCAAGCGCGCCCGAACAGAGCGTCAGGGTACGGATCTGGACATGGGTCGGCCAGAAACGCGCGAAATTGAGCTTGAGCTGGGCGAGAGCGGCGATCGATGCCGCGGCAATCACGCCGCCGCGCAGCGCCGCCAGGCGGATAAGATCGTCATGCCCGGTATAATGCGCGATCACGCCAACGACGAGCGGCGCGAGCAACTGGGCGAACAGCACGAACGGCCAGACCGCGCTCAACTCGCCAATGCGCTGCAATCGGGCCTCGATCGTCTCCGGCGTGGCGTCGACGTCGAGCGCCAGCGCGCCCCAGGTGGAACGCGTTGCATCGGCCACAGATCGGCTCGGACGAACGGACATGACCATGCCCGTAGCGCGAAGACGTTAGGAAGTGCTTTCAGCCGGACCTAAAATAGACGGCCGAGTCGGAGCGAACGGCGCAGTCAGCTCGCGTCGCCGGTTCGAATGAAATTGATAAAGGCCCGCAGCGGCGCCGGCATCAGCCGGCGGCTGTGATAGTAAAGCGAGGGACCGGGAAACGGCTCCATCCAGTCGCTCAAGACTTCGACCAGGGTGCCGCGCGCCAGTTCGGCGGTGAAGAATTCTTCGAAACCCGCCGCTATTCCCAGGCCAGCGACCGCCGCCGCGATCTCCATCTGCACCGACGTCGTGATGAGCGGCCCATCGGGGGCGATGCGATAGCGGCGACCCCCGCGTTCGAAATCCCAGGCGGCGAGCCTGCCGCTCGCGAAACGGTGGCCGAGCCTTTGATGTCCGGCAAGGTCCTGCGGATGTCGGGGCGTGCCGTGGCGATCGAGATAGGCAGGAGCGGCAACGCAGGCGAAGCGCTGTCGTCGCGGGCCGATCGGCACCGCGATCATATCGCGGTCGATGCGCTCCTCGTACCGGATACCGGCGTCGAATCCGGCCGCGAGAATGTCGACCAACTCGTCCTGAGCGGTCACTTCCATCCGGATGCCAGGATGCGCGACAAGGAACCGCGCAGCGATCGGCGGCAGGATATGCCAGGCGACGATGCCGGGAACATTGAGGCGCAAGGTGCCACTGACCTGGCCGCTTTCGGTGACCAGATCGTCGGCCGCGTGGGCGAGTTCCTCCAATGCCGGCGTGAGTCGATCGAGCAGCCGTTGCCCCGCCTCGGTCGGCGTGACGCTGCGCGTGGTGCGATTGAGCAGACGGAGGCCGAGATCGCTTTCGAGTCGGCGCACCGCTTCCGACAGTGATGACGCCGACAGGTTTTTGGTTTGCGCCGCGGCGCGAAAACCACCGGCGGCAGCCACGGCCGCGAATTGCGCGAAGTCATCGAGATTGGGCGTCGCCATTGTACGGATTTTCGCACGGGGCGTCTCGCTTGTCATGGCTTATCGTACGATCGCCAATTCGCCATATGCCGAGTTCAAAGGAGACAGACGATGGAACAGCGCAGGCTAGGCAAGAGTGGACCGATGACCTCGGCAATCGGGCTTGGGTGCATGGGCATGTCGGGCGCGTACGGGCCGGCGGACCGCGACGAGGCCATCGCGACGATCCACGCGGCGCTCGACGCCGGGATGACGCTGCTCGATACCGGCGACTTTTATGGCCAGGGCCATAACGAGATGCTGATCGGCGACGCGATCGCCGGTATGCCGCGCGACGCTTATCAGCTCAGCGTCAAATATGGCGGGTTGCGCGACCCGGCCGGGGCATTCATCGGCTTCGACGCGAGCCCGCGCTCGACCAAGAACTTCCTCCACTACACGCTGCAGCGGCTGCGGGTGGATCATATCGACATCTACCGCCCCGCGCGGCTCGACCCCGATGTGCCGATCGAAGAGACGATCGGCGCGATCGCTGAGATGGTGCAGGCAGGCTATGTCCGCCATATCGGCCTATCCGAAATGGGATCGGAGACGATCCGCCGCGCCGCCGCCATGCACCCGATCGTCGACTTGCAGATCGAATATGCGCTGATCAGCCGTGGGCCCGAGGACAGCATCTTCCCGACGCTGCGCGAACTAGGCATCGGCGTCACCGCTTATGGCGTGCTGTCGCGCGGGTTGATCAGCGGGCATTGGCAGGCGTCGGGCGGCGCGCAGCCGGGCGATTTCCGCGCGCATTCGCCGCGGTTCCAGGCGGGCAATGTTGAGGCCAATCTGCAGATTACGGACCGGCTCAAGGCGATTGCCGATGCCAAGGGCATCACCACCGCGCAGCTCGCCATCGCGTGGGTCGCGGCGCAGGGGCAAGACATCGTGCCGTTGGTCGGGGCCAAGACCCGCACGCGGCTGCAGGAAGCGCTGGGCGCGCTCGACGTGACGCTCAGCGCTGAGGATCTTGCCGCGATCGAGGCGGCGGTGCCGAGCGACGCGGTGCGAGGCGATCGCTATCCCGCGCAGGGCATGGCCTCGCTCGACAGCGAGCGGGGATGAAAAACCCTAGGGCCGGTAGCCTTCCCATTCGGCGGGAAGGCCGACCGGCCCGAGCAATTGATTGGTCAAGGACACGAAGATCGCCGCCGCGCGATTGTCATTGGCCATCAGCAGGATACAGCTCTGGCGCGTGTCGACACACATCGCGTAATTCTCGGTGCCGTCGTCATGCCCTTCCTTGAAATAGGCGTGGCCGAACCGGCTTTCGAACGTGCCCCAGCCGACGCCATAGCCCAGTTTCATAGCTTTCCAGCGATTGGTACGATCGTCGCGCAGCGTCGGAAACTGGGTAGGGCTGTCGATCCAGATCGTGGGGCGGACCATGGCCCTATGCGTGGCGAGTCCCAGGCCGTCGCTGCGCGAAACCGCGGCAAGAAAACGCGCCCAGTCGGCCAAGGTCGTAGCCATCGATCCGGCCACGTCGACTTTGCGTCGATGCGCGAAGGGCTGGCGCTGACCGTCCGCGGTGTAGCCATAGGCAAAGCGGCCGTCATAGCTGTCGCGCCAGGTCATCGACGTGTCGCCCATCCGGAAGCGGTCGAAGACACGCCGTTGGATCTCCTGACCCACGTCAAGGCCAAGACCCTGTTCGAGCACGAACTGAGCCAAATGCATGCCTTCGCCCGAATAGCCGTAGCGCGTACCCGGGTCGCGGTGGAACCGCAGCTTCTTGTCGTCCTCGAAGAAGCGGAAATTGGCGAAGCCGCTGCTGTGGTTCATCAATATCCGCAAGGTCAGCTTGCGCCAGCGTTCGTCGCCCTTGAGATCGGCATAAGCCGCATAGTCGGGCAGCGGCTTGGCCAGATATTGATCGATCGGCTTGTCGAGATCGACTTTCCCTTCAGCGACCAATTGCATCAGCATCCAGGCGAAGGTCGCCTTGGTCAGCGAGGCGCCGGGCATGATCGTCGCCGGCGTCAGCGGCGCCTTGTTCTCCAGCGACGCATAACCATAGCTCTTGATGAAGACGATCTTGCCCTTGCGGATCACCGCGACGCCAAGCCCGGTAACCTGGTTCGCGGTCATCATCCGCTGGACGATACGATCGACGGTCGATTCCGACAGGTTGCGATTGTCGAGCGTATTGTACACGCGTTGCGGCCGGTCGGTGGCGCCGATCGCGAGCAGCGCCAGGGCCGCGCTCATCATCCGCAATGATCGGCCGGTCGGCATGCGAGTCTCTCCAAGAAGTCCGGCGCGCTGTATCGCCGGTCAGGCGCAATTAGCCAACGCTTCGTACGCGGCGGTCAATCGCGGCAATACCGGTTCGTGGTTCGGCGGCAATGGCGTGCCGAGATGTTCATGGCGCAGCTCGGCCATGAACGCCTCCCACAAAGGCGGTCCGCCTTCCTCGAGTAATTGCGCGCGAATCGCCAGCTCGGGCGTGGTCGGCAGATGGCGGCGGCCCCAAGCCCCGATCTGGGCGAGCACCGGCAGCAGCTGGATCGCCGGTTCGGTCAGGCTGTAGATCGCCTTCTGCTTGTGGCTGGGATCGTCGGCGCGCGTGAGCAGCCCGCGCTCCATCAGCTTTTTCAAACGGTCGGCCAGGATGTTGGAGGCGATTCCTTCGTCCGATTGCGAGAGCAGTTCGCGATAGTGACGACGATTGCCGAACATGATGTCGCGGATGATGACCAGGCTCCAGCGGTCGCCCAGGGTCTCCATCGATAGATTGATCGGGCATCCCGACCGCATCGCCTCAGCCATACATGCAATGTAAAAAACTGCTTGCAAAATGCAACTGCTTAATTTAGCCGATGCATATACCGCTTGCGAATTGCAAGCAGTTTTGCGAGGAGGATGCGATGAAGTTTCTGTGCCTGTGCCATTACGAATCGGCGCGCTTCGCCGAGTTGAAGCCCGCGGATTTCGAGGAGATCGGCGCGATCTGCGCGCCGCATGACGCGGCGCTGAAGGCGAGCGGCAAGGTCGAAGTGATCGGTGCGCTCGGCATGCCCGAACAGTCGCGGACCCTGTTTGTCGAGAATGGCGCGGTGATCGCGAAGGCCGGTCCCTATGCCGCGACGCCCGAGCCGTTCGGTGCCTTCTTCATCGTCGAGGCCGATGATATCGACGGGGCAGTCGAGATCGCGAAGCTGCATCCGGGAACGCATCTCGGCGACAAATTCGGGCGCGGCGGAATCGAAGTGCGTCCGATCGATTTCATCGAGCGGCCGTGAGTGGGAGAGAGATGATGGGCAAGGTACGTGTTGGCGCTTTTTCGGTATCGGTCGATGGGTTTGGCGCGGGACCCGAGCAGAGCCTGGACGATCCGCTCGGCAAGAACGGCGAAGAGATGCATGGCTGGTTCTTCCCGACACGGTTTTTCCGGACCATGATCGGCAAAGAGGATGGCGAGACGGGGATCGACAACGATTTCGGCACCCGCGCGATGACCGGCTTCGGTGCGTTCATCCTGGGTCGCAACATGTACGGCCCGATCCGCGGCGACTGGAACGGGACCGACTGGAAAGGCTGGTGGGGCGACAATCCGCCTTATCACGCCCCGACCTATATCCTGACCCATCACCCACATCCGCCGATCGAGATGGAGGGCGGCACGACCTTCATCTTCGTCACTGACGGGATCGAGAGTGCGCTCGAGCAAGCGCGCGCGGCGGCGGGCGATCTCGACGTCAAGATCGGCGGCGGCGTGTCGACCGTGCGGCAATATCTCCAGGCCGGATTGATCGATGAACTCCATTACGCCGTGTCGCCGATCGTGCTGGGGCAGGGCGAGGCGATGTTCGAGGGAATCGACCTGCGCGCGCTCGGCTATGTCCCGACCCAGCAGGTGATGGGCGAGCGCGCGCTGCACATCGTGCTGTCGAAGGGAGAGGCCAAATGACCTTGAAGCTCTATGCACACCCGCTGTCGTCTTATTGCCAGAAGGCCAAGACTGCGTTCTACGAAAAGGGCGTGGCGTTCGAGGAAGTGATGCTCGACGGCAGCGAGCCGATGGCGAGCGAGTTCGCTGCGCTGTGGCCGATCGGGCGGTTCCCGGTGCTGACCGATGGGGCCAGCGACAATGACAGGCGCCTGGTCTTCGAGACAACGACGATCATCGAATATCTCGACGCCAAATATCCCGATAAGCCGCTGATTCCTAACGACCCCATCGTGGCCGTCGACGTGCGGATGTGGGATCGCTTCTTCGACAATTATGTCAGCTATCCGCAGCAACGTCTTGTCTATGGTGCGCTTGGCCGCGAGGCGAAGGACGATGCCAGGTGGCAGGGCGCGCTCGACACGGCCTATGCCCTGCTCGACAAGCATATGGCGGGGCGCGAATGGGCCGCGGGCGATGCGTTCAGCCTGGCCGATTGTGCGGCGGCGCCGGCATTGCTCTACGCCGATTGGAGCCATGCCATCCCCAAGTCGTTCGCCAACGTCTGGGCCTATCGCGACCGTTTGCTCGCACGCCCGAGCTATGCCCGAGCGCTCGATGAGGCTCGGCCATACCGTCATTATTTCCCGCTCGGCGCGCCCGAGGGGCGGGACTAGCTCGGCAGTCGGGGAGAAACAGCGATGGCAACGTCACTCTACGATCTCAGCGTGCCGACTTTCCAACAGACGGTGAGCGCCGTCGCTGGCTTTCTCGACCGCGCGGACAAGCATTGCCAGGAGAATGGCGCCAACCCCGACGAGTTCGTGAACGCTCGCCTCTTTCCCGACATGGCGCCGTTCCATTTCCAGATCGAGGCGCTGACGCATCATGCTGTCTGGGGTGTGGAAGCGCTGATCAGGAGCGTGTTCGAGCCGCCGCCGCTCGTCGGGACGATGCCGTTCGCCGACCTGCAAGCGATGGTCAGGCGAGCGGAGACCGCGCTGGCGGCGTTCACGCCGGAAGAGGTCAATGACTGCGCGGGCAAGGAACTGGATTTACAGATCGGCCCGCGCCGGCTCGCCTTCATGGCGGAGACCTTCATCCTCTCCTTTTCGCTGCCGAACTTCCATTTTCACGCGGTCACGGCCTACGACATATTGCGGACGCGGGGCGTTCCGATCGGTAAGCGCGATTATGAGGGACGGTTACGGACGAGGTCGGGATGACGATAAGCGGGATCAGGCTCCAAACGCGTCGGCCAGTTCCGTCAAACTGCTGACATTCCATTCCCAATCCTGCGCGAAGCCGCGGTCGGGCGCGGGGCGGCCGCCATATTCCATTGGACGATCGACATAAGCGGTGAGCAGCCCGCAACCGCGCGCCGCACTGAGATCGCTGTGATGCGCAGCAACGAGGCAGAGTTCGTCCGGCTGAATCGCCAGCGCCCGGGCGGTGGCGAGATACGCTTCGGGATCGGGCTTGTAGTGACCGCTGAACTCGGCACCCAGGATCGCGTCCCAGGGCAGGGCGGCACGCCGCGCCATATCGAGCATCAGCGCGATATTGCCGTTCGACAGCGTGACGACCGGAAATCGTCGCTTCAGCCGCGTCAGCCCGGCGACCGCCTCTGGCCAGGGATCGAGCCGGTGCCAGGCAAGCGTCAAATCATGCAGCCGCTCGTCGCTGATCGCGCCGGGGTCGATCTCCAGGCTGACCAGCAAGTCCTCGAGCGTTTCACGGTGAAGCGTGTCGAGAATGACGAAGGGCCGATCGCCTGATCGCACGCGCGCCATCGCCGGCTGGTACCGCGCGCGCCAGCCGTCGGCGAACGCCTCGGGGGTGATGTCGGTACGGCCCAAGCCGTCGAGCAACGGAGCGGCCTCGCGAGCGATTCCGCTGCGCCAATCCACCACCGTGCCGAACACGTCGAAGGCGAAGGCTTTGGGCAGAAACATTGAATCCTTCTTCTGCCATCATCCCGTCCGGCGCCAGAGTTATCGTTTGCGATTAGCGGTGGGTGAAAGGCGCCAAGAGCGATTACGTCAATTCGAACGAATTGCCGGATGACAAAGCCCCGTCTTGCGAGGCACTCTCGCTTCATGCGAGCGTTCTTCGCCTTTCTGATAGCGCCCATTCCAGCCGCTATACTGCTGCCCCTGATCCTGCATGTTCGGCCGCTGTTCGGGTCGCAAGCGGCGGCATTCGCCGCCACCTACGTAATTCTGCTCGGATTGCAGGTCATATTGGGCATCCCGTTGCGCTTGACGCTGGCGCGCGGCGAACGGGCGACACTAATGGCGCATGCGCTAATCGGCTCGGCTATGTACGGTGTGCCGTCGATCGGCATAGCCATCTGGATGGCGATACGGTTGGGCCGCTATTACGACCTTACCGCGCAGGTTATCATCGCTCCCGTTAGTTACGTGATCGCGGGCGGGGTGACCGGCGGGCTCTATTGGTTGCTAGCCGGGATCGGGACGCCGGCACAGCGGCAGCGCAAGCGGATCGCTGCGCTAGACGCCGATTTCGGATAAGTGCACGTCTGGGGGAGCGGATGATGCGACAGATAATTGCGTTCTTTGCTGCGCCATTTCCGGCGGTCTTGTTCGTGATCCTTGTTGGCCCGCACCGGTCGCTCGTCGCGCAAGCTATTGCGCTGTGGGGCCTCATATTGCTGATCCAGCTTGTGTTCGGTGTTTTCATCCGCATCGAACTACGGCGACAGGGTAAGGACAAATTGCGTTGGTATGCCTTGGGCGGCGCGATCATGCTCGGGCTGCCAGGGATTGCGATGGTGCTCCTGATCCCGAGCGCGCGAGGTGCCGCGATCGGCGCCGTGATTTTTACGGTGGTGATGATTGCCATGCTCGGCGCTGTTACCGGTGTGACTTATGCGTTGATCGCGGGGCAGCGCCGGCAGGAGCATATCGACGCAATCGATGAACTGGCGCGGCGCTTCGGCTGAAGGTGTTGCGCCCGTTGCGCTACCGGCCGTGGGTGCCTAGTGCGCAGCTTCATGACCACGACCATTCGCGCAGCCGATCTGATCGAGAGCGTCGCCGACGCGCTCCAGTTCATCTCTTACTATCACCCGATGGATTATATCCGCGCGCTCGGGACCGCCTATGAGGCGGAGCAGTCGCCCGCGGCCAAGGACGCGATCGCGCAGATCCTGACCAACAGCCGGATGTGCGCCGAGGGGCACCGGCCGATCTGCCAGGATACCGGCATCGTCAACGTGTTCGTCAAATGGGGCATGGATTGCCGCCTCGATGACACCTCGCGCTCGATGCAGGAGGTCGTCGATGAGGGCGTACGCCGCGCTTATCTGAACCCGGAAAACAAGCTGCGCGCGTCGGTGCTCGCCGACCCAGCTTTCACGCGGCGCAACACCAAGGACAACACGCCCTGCGTGCTCCATGTCGAGCTGGTTCCGGGCGACAAGGTCCATATCGACGTCGCGGCCAAGGGCGGCGGGTCGGAGAACAAGTCCAAGTTCAAGATGATGAATCCATCGGACTCGATCGTCGACTGGGTGCTTGAGATGCTGCCTCAGATGGGTGCGGGCTGGTGCCCGCCCGGTATGCTCGGGATCGGCATCGGCGGGACGGCGGAGCATTGCGTGCTGCTCGCCAAGAAGGCGCTGATGGAACAGATCGACATGGCGACACTCAAGGAGCGCGGGCCGAAGACCGATATCGAGGCGCTGCGCATCGAGATTTTCGATAAGGTCAATGCGCTCGGCATCGGCGCTCAGGGGCTGGGCGGGCTGTCGACCATCCTCGACGTCAAGATCATGGACGCGCCGTGCCATGCCGCGGGCAAACCGGTGGCGATGATCCCCAATTGCGCCGCGACGCGCCACGCGCATTTCACGCTGGATGGGTCGGGGCCGGTCTTTCTCGAAGCGCCCAAGCTCGACGAATGGCCCGACGTCAATTGGACGCCCGACAAGGCGGCGATCCGCGTCGATCTCGATACGCTGACCCCCGAAGTGGTGCAGAGCTGGAAGCAGGGCGACCGGCTGCTGCTCAACGGCAAGATGCTGACCGGCCGCGACGCGGCACACAAGCGGATCGCCGATATGCTGGCCAAGGGCGAGGAATTGCCGGTCAGCTTCAAGGGCCGGGTGATCTATTATGTCGGGCCGGTCGATCCGGTCGGCGAGGAAATCGTCGGTCCGGCGGGCCCCACCACCGCGACGCGGATGGACAAGTTCATGCGCATGATGCTCGACCAGGGCCTGCTCGCCTGCGTCGGCAAGGCCGAGCGCGGTCCGGCCGCGACCGAGGCGATCAAGGACGCGAAATCGGCCTATCTGATGGCGGTCGGTGGGGCCGCGTATCTGGTGGCGCGCGCGATCAAGGGATCGAAGGTCGTCGGGTTCGAGGATCTTGGGATGGAAGCGATCTACGAATTCGAGGTTGCGGATTTCCCGGTGACGGTCGCGGTCGACAGCGAGGGGAATAACGTCCACCAGCTTGCGCCGTTGGTGTGGCGCGAGAAGATCGCGAAAGAGAAGTTGTTGGAGCGGGTGTAATTCGTCGCCCCGGCGGAGGCCGGGGCCGCCGGGTTTTACGCGAGGCGCTAGCCGGATAACGTAACGGCCCCGGCCTTCGCCGGGGCGACGAGGGACTATGCGAGGCGGCTACACCTATATCATGACGAACAGGCCGTTCGGCGTGTTGTATATCGGTGTGAAGTCGAGCCTAGCCCGAATCGAGGCCCATCGTCAGAAGCGCGGGTCAGCCTTCGCGGCGAAATGGGACTGCACGCGGTTGGTGCTGATCGAGGTACATGACTCGATCGACGATGCGATCCTTCGCGAGAAGCGCTTGAAGAACTGGAACCGCGTATGGAAATGCCGCCTGATTTCGGAGCAGAATCCTAATTGGGATGATCTTTGGGACCAGCTGAATGGTGGGGCGGAGCACGTGCCGGACAACGTGGCGGCCCCGGCCTCCGCCGGGGCGACGATTGCGGCGCAGGCGCACCCCGAATGAGCTTCCCGATCAGATCGGATCGTGCGCCTCAATGAGTAGGAAGATCATCCTCCATTCGCCGCTCAACCCAGTCACGCTAGCGACAAAGCTGCGCGACGTGCTGGGTGGCGAGAAGGCCAAGCCCAAAAAGGGCGTCACCGGACATGGCAGCGAGCAGGACATGATGCTGTTCGTCTATCGGCCCAATATCCAGACCAACATGAATGTCCGGCTGACCGCGACGATGCGACCCGACGGCAGCGGGACGCGGATCGAGGGAAAGATCGGACCGGCGAGCAACGTCACGGGTTTCATGATCTTCTGGTTCGGATTCTTGTCGATCTTCCTGATCGCCGCCGGTTTCGCGGCTTATAGCGGCGCGCCGTTCGAATTCTGGGGGATGTTCGGCGGCATGCCGCTGGCGATGATGGTGTTCGGCGCATTGCTGTTTCGGGTCGGTCGGGGCCCCAAGGGCAAGGACGAGAAGGCGATCCTCGATTTCCTTGCGCGCACCGTCCAGGCGCGCGAGGCGTGAGCTTCCCGATCTGGCTGCCCGCGACCTTGCTCGCGGGCGCACTCCAGGCATGGCGCACGGCGGTGCAGCGGCGCATGTCGCGGACCCTGTCGGTCAATGCGGCGGGGCTGGTCCGCTATCTCTATGGTCTGCCGGTCGCGGTGGCGATGATGCTGGCCTATCAGTTTGTGATCGCGCCTGCGGCGTTCCCGACCTTGGGGCACTGGTTCGTCCTGTTCTGCGCGGCTGGCGGCCTGGCGCAGATCGTAGCCACCAATCTGCTGCTGATGGCATTCGGCGAGCGCAATTTCGTTGTCGGCACCGCTTATTCGAAGACCGAGGCGGTCCAGAGCGCGATCCTGTCGGTGGTGCTGCTCGGTGATCATCTGAGCGTTCTCACCTGGCTGGGGATCGGGTTCGGTGTGGTCGGCGTGATGGTGCTGTCGACCGGCGGCAAAAGGATGGGGCCGGGCGAGCTGTTGCGCTCGCTCGGCCAGCCCGCGGCGCGTTACGGCATCACTTCCGGCTTCGTCTTCGCGCTGACGACGATCGCGATCCGCCGCGCGACGATGGAAGTCGCGACGCCCGATCACATCCGCGCCGCGTTGATTGTGCTGGCGGCGACGGTCTTGCTGCAGACGATCATGCAGGGAGGCTATCTGGTCTGGCGCGAACGCGATCAGGTGGCCAAGGTGTTCGCCGAATGGCGCACCGCCGGGCAAGTGGGGCTGATGTCGTCGGTCGCCTCGGCCTGCTGGTTCACCGGCTTCGCCTCGGCGCCGGTCGCATTGGTGCGGATCGTCGGGCAAGTCGAGGTCGCCTTCACTATGGCGTTCGCGCATTTCTATCTGGGCGAGAAGACCGCCAAGAGCGAAGTCGCGGGATTGCTGCTAGTGGCGATCGGCGTAGTGCTGGCGCTTGCCGGAGCGTGGTGAGGAGACAGGCATGGCGTTCGACATCGAAGCGATCGCTTATGTGCGCGGCGGCCGCGCCGAAGCGGTCGATGACGATTGGGACCGCGAGACCGCGGTGATCGAACTCGATCCGCGCTTCGGGTCGGAAGCGCTGGCTGGACTTGGCGACTTCAGCCATGCCGAGATCGCCTTCGTGTTCGATCGCGTGTTGCCAGACAAGATCGAGACCGGGGCGCGTCACCCGCGGAATCGCGCCGATTGGCCGCTGGTCGGCATCTTCGCGCAGCGCGGCAAGAACCGGCCCAACCGGATCGGCATCACCGTCTGTCGAATAGAGAAGATCGAGGGCAGGCGCCTGCACGTCCGTGGGCTCGACGCGATCGACGGCACGCCAGTGATCGACATCAAGCCGGTGTTGCGCGAGTTCCTGCCGCGCGGCGAGGTGCGCCAACCCGATTGGGCGAGCGAGCTGATGGCGGGATATTGGCGCGCATGACCGGCGCAGCGTCCAACCGCGCCGGCGCCGGTGCCTTGTGGGCGACGGTACTGGGATCGAGCGTCGCGATGATCGACGGATCGGTGGTCAATGTCGCCTTGCCGGCGATGGCGAAGGCGCTCGATGCGGATGCCGCGGGAATCCAGTGGATCGTCAATGGCTATATGCTGCCGCTGTCGGCGCTGGTCCTGATCGGCGGCGCGCTGGCCGACTCGCTCGGGCGCAAGGCGGTGTTCCTGGCCGGACTGTTGCTGTTCGCGCTCGCCTCGATCGGCTGCATGGCGGCGCCGACGCTTGGCTGGCTGATCGCCGCGCGCATCGCGCAGGGCGTCGGTGCGGCGCTGCTGACGCCGGCGAGCCTGGCGATCCTGGGCGCCGATTTCGATGGCGAGGCGCGTGCCAAGGCGATCGGGACCTGGGCCGCGGCGGGCGCGATCGGCGCGGCGATCGGGCCGATCGTCGGCGGCTGGCTGGTCGACGCCGCAGGATGGCGCTGGGTGTTCGGGCTGATCGTGCCGATCGCCGTTGCCGCCGCCATTCTTGCGGCGGTCGCGGTCGAGGGCGGGCATGATCCGGAAGCGGCGAAACCCGACTGGCCGGGCGGCGCGTTCGCGACGATCGGGCTCGGCCTGCTGGTCTGGGGGCTGACGATCGCTACATCGGGTGGCCAGGGTGCGGCATATTATATTGCGGGCGGGGTGGCCGCGTCGGCGGCATTCCTGTGGTGGGAAAGCCGGTGCGGCGAGCGGGCGATGGTGCCGCTCGGCCTGTTCGGAACGCGAAGCTTCAGTGCGATCACCGTGCTGACCTTCCTGCTCTATGCGGCGCTGAGCGGTGTGTTGTTGCTCCTGCCCTATCTCTTGATTTCGACCGGATGGCGGGCGACCGCGGCGGGTGCGGCGATCCTGCCCTTGCCGTTGATCATGGGCGCGGGATCGCGCGCGGCGGGCGCGCTGGCCGAGCGGATCGGCACGCGCTGGATGCTGGCGGCGGGGCCGTTGCTGGTCGCGGCCGGGTTCGCAGCGATGCGGATCATTCCCGGCGCGGCGATCGAGTTCGTCCCACATATCCTGCCGTCGATGCTGTTGATCGGCATCGGCATGACCGCCGCCGTCGCACCGCTGACCAACGCCGTGATGGCATCGGTTGATCGCCACCATGCCGGCGCTGCATCGGGAGTGAACAATGCGACCGCCAGGATCGGCGGCATGGTCGCGGTCGCGCTGATCGGGCTGGTGTTGACGGGCGGCGGCCGCGGCGTGTCGATCGACGCTTTTCATGCCGCTTTGTGGTTGGCCGCGGCGGTGGCGGCGATCGCCGGTGCGGCCGGCTGGTTTTCTGTCCCTACGAAACGAGCCTAAAGCTTCGTTAACCCTCGCCGTTTAGTTGCTGAAGGCAGCGGGATTCAGGGGGCGACGCGGTTGGACATCGCAGCAACGGTACGGAAGGCAGCCAAGATGTCGGGCGAGCTCGGCATCCGGACGCTCGACCTGCAAGCAGACATTACGGAACTGGCCGAGCGCGTGACCGCGCAGGCGACGACGATCGACACGATCGGCGGCGAAGCCGTGCGACTGGCCGATGACGGCACCGATGTCGCGCGTGCGGCGGAAGAAGCACGGCGCAGCACCGCGGCGGCGCGGTTGGTGATCGAGGATTCGACGCGCCAGCTGTCCGACGCCTCGATCAACGTCGTCGACCTGATCGACCAGGTCAGCCGCATCCATGCTAGCCTGGGCGCATTCAACGAGGCGCTCGCCTCGGTCAGCCACGTGACGCAAGTGATCAGCGGGATCGCCAGCCAGACCAATCTGCTCGCGCTCAACGCGACGATCGAAGCGGCGCGCGCCGGCGACGCCGGGCGCGGCTTCGCCGTGGTCGCCGGCGAGGTCAAGAAACTGGCGCAGGAAACCGCCGCGGCGACGCAGACGATTGAACGCTCGATCGGCGCGCTGGCGGGCGAGGCCGCAGGAATGCTCGACCGCGTCGCGCATGGCGTCGAGACCGCCAAGACCGCGCATCAGGGCAGCAAGGATATCGAGGAACTGGTCGATCGCCTCGGCGCGCTGATGCGCGACCTGTCGGGATCGAGCGAGCGCGTCAGCGACCGTATCGGATCGATGGTCGACTCGGTCGGCAATATCCGCACTGGGCTGGGCGCGCTGTCGACCACGTCGGGCGCCAATGCCGATGGACTGCAGCGTCTGTCGGAGCGCGTGACGACGGTCAGCGACGACACCAACACCCTGCTCCAACATTTCGCCGAGAGCGGTGTGGAGATGATCGATTCGCCGTACATCGCGTTCGGCCTGGATGCCGCGAAACAGGTGTCGGACGCGCTGACCCGTGCGGTCGCCGATGGCAGGATCTCGATCGCCGATCTGTTCCGCGACACTTATGAGCAAATCCCGGGCACCAATCCGCCGCTCTACACCCACCCGGTCCAGCCGTTCATCATCCCCGCGGCGCGGCCGCATCAGGAACAGGCGCGGAGCTATAAGGGCTTTTTCGGGATGAGCTTCACCGACCGTAACGGCTTCGGTGCGGTCGCGATGCCCGAGCGCTCACACGCGCAGCGCCCCGGCGACGATGGCTGGAACCTGGAACATGCGCGCTGCGGGATGATGTTCGAGTTCACCGAGACGCAGCAGCAGTGCAAGATCACCGACCCGTTCTGCCTCAAAGCCTATCGACGTCAGGTCGCCGATGGCAGCGTCGTGCTGCTCAAGCAGGTGATCGCCTCGATCGCGGTCGAAGGCCGCCATTGGGGCATCCTGCAATTCGCCTATGAGGACCAGGGCTGACTAGCCTCTAGTCCTCCAGGTCCTCGGCTGGCGGCCGTCGCCAGCTTGCATGAAGCGTCGGGATCGCATTCCACAGGATCAACAGATACATCGCGGCGAATCCGCCCAACGCGACCATTTCGGCCGGCGGGCGCTGCTGAACCCATGCCAGGATCGGCAGGCCGACCAGCCCGCACACGGCGAAAAACAGAATAACCGGCAGTGCGGTCAAATACGCCTTGGCACGGATCTCCGCGTCCAGTTCGTCGACGCGCTCGGTGAACGACATCCACGGCTTGATCGGGCCCATGAGCGGCAGCCAGCCAGACAGCACGAAGCCCGCCAATAATATTCCATCGCCGATCAATAGGATGCGGCCGCCGAACAGGGCGGTCGCCATCCCCGCCGTTCCGAGCGCGAGTGAGATGAGCGCCAATCCTCGCAACGGCCGCCGCCGCGGCGGTCCCTTTGCCAGAGCCGGAATGCCCGTGCGGTTGGCGATGTCGTCGAGGCGCTGGGTAAAGGGTTTGCTCGTCATGCGGTATCTCCCGCCCGGCGCAGGACTGCCGCCACGGGCTCGAAGGGGGTGAAGGAAAACAGATGCTCGATCGAGACGTCGAACTGGGCGGCGATCTTCATCGCGAGCTCGAGGCTGGGCTTGTAGTCGCCACGCTCGAGATAGCCGATCGTCTGCGGGTTTACGCCGACGGCTTCGGCTAGCGCCTTGCGCGAGATACCGTGTTCGGCCCGGAATAAGGCAATGCGGTTATAGAGCATAATTAGTGTGTTCTCGCGATTATATGTTGTGTTTACACAACGAAATGTCGAAGGAGTCAATAGGGCTTGTTCGGCGCGCCGCATAGGATAGAGGGCGCGGATGCGGTGGGTGAAACGTGTCGGTGCCGGGCTGCTTTGGCTGGTCGTGCTCTTGTGCCTGGCGATCACGATCGTCCCCGACTTCCTCGACGCGCGTTACTATCGCGGGCCGGCGAGCGATCATTTCGATGGCGAGCGTTTCATCAATCCCGACGGCGCAGATGATGCGCTGTCGCCGCCGGGCGGCACCGGCACGCTGCTGCGCTACGTGACCGCTCGCGACAATCGCCCCATCTGGCCGGATCGCGTCGCGGTGACGCCGGCCAAACCCCCGGCACGTGTCGATGGCGGTCGGATGCTCGCGACCTGGGTCGGACATGCGACGGTGCTGGTGCAGACACAGGGGCTCAACATCCTGACCGATCCGGTGTGGAGCAAGAGCGCGGGGCCGTTCGGGATCGGGCCGACCCGCGTCGCCGAGCCGGGCATCCGGTTCGCGGACCTGCCCAAGATCGACCTCGTGCTGGTCAGTCACGATCATTATGATCACATGGACCTGGCGACGCTCAAAAAGCTGTGGAACCGCGACCATCCGCTGATCGTCACCAGCCTGGGCAATGACAGTGTGATCGGCCAGGCCGGCGTGCCCGCGCGCGCGCTCGATTGGGGTGGCCAGATCGCGGTCCGGCCGGGCGTGAGCGTGGTCGTCAATCGCGGCCATCATTGGGACAGCCGCTGGTTCGCCGATCGCAATCGTGCGCTCTGGTCGGGGTTCGTTGTGCGACTGCCAGGCGGCAATCTGTTCTTCACCGGCGATACCGGCGCGGGCGATCTCAAATGGGCGGACCAGGCGGCGTCCTACGGTCCGATCCGGCTCGCGCTCATCCCGATCGGCGCGTTCCGCTTCACTGCCGGGCAGATGGCAGCAGGCAGCCATGTCGGCCCGGTCGACGCGGTTGAGGTCTATCGCCGGCTCGGCGCGGCGCAGGCGATCGCGATCCATTGGGGAACGTTCCGCCTGTCCTATGAAGGCTGGGACACGCCGCCGCGGCTGCTGGCGGCGGCGGAGGCGTGTACTAGACAACGCGGATTCTCCGCGGTGCGGATCGGCCGGACGATGGACGTGCCCGCCTTTGCGCCGCAGCCTGCGCGTCCGCCGGTCACGCGCGATAACCTGTTGCGCTGTCTCGACACTCCGGCAGTTGCGGCGCTGCGCTGATGTACCGCAATGGGTCGCGTGACCGCTTGGGGTCGGTCGCGCCCGATGCTATGAGGCGCTGGGGAGGGGGTGTCGCAATGACCCGAACAATGGCGCAACGACGCCGCTACGAAACGTCGCTCGATCGCGTCGGCCTGGCGATCGGCGCGGGTGGGCTGATGGGCGGCGCGATCGCCGTTCTGCTGATGCTGTTCGGCGGCACCTTCGCGATCGGCACGCTGGCTATCGCTTTGGTCATCGGATCGGTGCTGACCGCGCTCGCCGTCACTGCGCTTGCCGCCTTTCCCTGGATGCTGCTCCACGCCGCGGGTCGCCGCGGGCCGATCAGCGCAGCGCTGCTCGGCGCCGCGATCGGCTTCGTCGTGTTCCTGGGCGGGCAGACCTGGATTTACGGCCTAGTCGAAATGCCCGCGATGGACGCGCGTACCTTGCTGTTCCGCTGGGCAAGCGGCATCGCCACCGCTCTGATCATGGGCATGATGTCGGCCGGTATCGCGGTGGTGATGTGGCGTGTGGCGTATCGGCGGACGGATTAGCGTTTCTCCACCGGATGGCGGCCCGTGACGACGCAGAAAATCGCGCCGTCACGAGTAGTGCGATCAGATCAGCTGCATTCTCCTACACGACGGGAGACGGTGTGCGTCTTGGTCGTCGCATTGACTGGCCCGGCGCTGATCGTGCTTTCGGTATCATATGAGACTTCGGTCGGGCTGTACGATCCCGTCGTGTTCACTGTCATGGTACCGTTGGGCAGCTTGCACGACGCCTCTGACGCGATCTTGCCGCCGGTGAAGGTGCTGCTCTTGATCGTGCAGTCGACCTTTGCGTTCTTGAGCATCTCACCCGGACCCTTGGTCGCCATGTCGGGGGTGACGCACGCGGTGATCGTCTGTGGCGCAGGTTTAGGGGGTGTCATGCCAGCCGGCATTCCTGCGGGCAGGCCACTGGTCTTGGTTTCGAGCGTCGTGATCGTGGTCTCCCACTTGCCCGGCTGCATCTTCAACGAGGCTGCGGTCGGCAGCGCGTCGCCGGTCGTGGTGACGGTACCGGTCTCCGAATTGGTGGTGATCGTCGTCGAGCTGGTTTTCTCTCCGCAAGCGGCCAGCGCGAGCGCGGCGGTGGCGACGATCAGGGGGGTGGTGCGCATCTTTTCTCTCTCCATGGTGGATTTCGGCGCGACCGTTCCCGCTTTGTTGCGGGTGGGCGCTAAAGTCACCATATTCGCGAACTATGGCAATCCAGATTCGCACCAGCCTGGCTGAACCCGAAACCGGTCAGTCCTTTGTCCCCCACCGTCCAGAGCGACCGGAAAAGGTCGAGGGCGGCAAGGCGTTCAAGCTGGTCAGCGACTACGAACCGTCAGGCGACCAGCCGGGCGCGATCAAGGAATTGACCGAAGCGGCGCTGGCCGGCGAGCGCGATCAAGTGCTGCTGGGCGTGACGGGGTCGGGCAAGACTTTCACCATGGCCAAGGTGATCGAAACGCTGCAGCGGCCGGCGCTGGTCCTCGCGCCCAACAAGATCCTCGCCGCGCAGCTCTATGGCGAGTTCAAGAGCTTCTTCCCCGATAACGCGGTCGAATATTTCGTCAGCTATTACGATTATTACCAGCCCGAGGCCTATGTGCCCCGGTCGGACACGTACATCGAGAAGGAAAGCTCGGTGAACGAATCGATCGACCGCATGCGGCACTCGGCGACGCGGTCGTTGCTCGAGCGCGACGACGTGATCATCGTCGCCTCGGTCAGCTGCCTCTACGGTATCGGCTCGGTCGAAACCTATTCGGCGATGATCTTCGACCTCAAGAAAGGCCAGACGGTCGATCAGCGCGAGATCGTGCGCAAGCTGGTCGCGCTCCAGTACAAGCGCAACGACGCGGCGTTCCAGCGCGGCAATTTCCGGGTGAAGGGCGACACGCTGGAAATCTTCCCGTCGCATTATGAGGACACCGCCTGGCGCGTGTCGTTCTTCGGCGACGATATTGAAGACATTACCGAGTTCGACCCGCTGACAGGCAAGAAGGTGGCGAGCCTGAATTACGTCCGCGTGTTCGCCAATTCGCACTATGTGACGCCCGGGCCGACGCTGAAGCAGGCGATGGAAGCGATCAAGCACGAGCTGGCCGAGCGGCTCAAGGAATTGCAGATCGAAGGCAAGTTGCTCGAGGCGCAGCGGCTCGAACAGCGTACCAATTTCGACCTGGAAATGATTGCGGCAACGGGATCTTGTGCCGGAATCGAGAATTATTCGCGCTTCCTGACCGGGCGCCTGCCGGGCGAGCCGCCACCCACGCTGTTCGAATATCTACCCGAGAACGCACTGCTCTTCGTGGACGAGAGCCATCAGACGATCGGCCAGATCAACGGCATGGCGCGGGGCGACCATCGGCGGAAGATCACGCTTGCCGAATATGGCTTTCGTCTGCCGTCGTGCATCGACAACCGGCCGCTCAGGTTCAACGAATGGGACGCGATGCGCCCGCAGACCACTTATGTCTCGGCGACTCCCGGCGGCTGGGAGATGGAGCAGACCGGCGGCGTGTTCGCCGAACAGGTCATCCGCCCGACCGGCCTGATCGACCCGCCGGTCGAGATCCGCCCGGTCGAGGAGCAGGTCCAGGACGTCATCCAGGAGTGCAACAAGACCACGGCGATGGGCTATCGCACGCTGATCACCACGCTGACCAAGCGCATGGCCGAGGACCTGACCGAATATATGCACGAGGCGGGGGTCAAGGTCCGCTACATGCATTCGGACGTCGAGACGCTGGAGAGAATCGAGCTGATCCGCGATCTTAGGCTCGGCGTTTACGACGTGCTGATAGGCATCAACCTGCTTCGCGAAGGCCTCGATATTCCGGAGTGTGGCTTGGTCGCGATCCTCGACGCCGACAAGGAAGGTTTCCTGCGCTCGGAAACCTCACTGATCCAGACGATCGGCCGCGCCGCGCGCAATGTCGAGGGGCGGGTGATCCTCTATGCCGATCGCATGACCGGCAGCATGGAACGCGCGCTCAACGAGACCAATCGCCGCCGCGAGAAGCAGGAAGCGTATAATCTCGAACACGGCATCACGCCGACCACGATCAAGCGCAATATCGGCGACATCATCGCGCACGTCGCGTCGAAGGATCAGGTCACCGTCCCGATCGACGACGACCGCCCGCACATGGTCGGGCACAATCTGCGCGCCTATATCGAGGAGCTCGAGAAGAAGATGCGCAAAGCCGCGTCGGACCTCGAATTCGAGGAAGCCGGGCGCCTGCGCGACGAAATCCGCGCGCTAGAGGCGGAGGAGCTCGGCCTGCCCGTGGACGACCGCGTATTGCCGCCGGTGATGGGCCGCTCGAACGAGGGCAAGCCGGGCACGCGCAAGACGCGCTACGGGAAAGTGCAGAAGAAATTCGGGAGCGGGAGTCGGCGGTAGAGCTGGGCGCCGAAGACCGCGTAATAGGGTCATGCCCTTCTTCCAACCGTCACCCCGGCCTTGTGCCGGGGTCTACCGTGCAGCCGTTCCGATCCTCACGATTCCTACTGAAGGCTCGCCTTCTGGGTCGGAGGTCCGGTGGATGCCGGCGCAAGGCCGGCATTGTCGGAGCGGCGTGATTACCCCGTTCGGCTCTACCACGCGGGCAATGCGGCTGACCTGGCCCGGCTGAATTCCGCTTGCAGACGCCAAATTCGCGTTGAACAGCGCCCGACGTCGTTTCTATCCTATCGTTCTCCCGCTCCAGCGGCTGACTTTCCCGGCAATAAAGGGAGATCGGCATGGCGACGGTCGCGGGGCGTGTTAACGAGCGGTTGAGCAGGGAGCGCCGCTTCTTTCTCGGCATGGCGGGGGCGATGATCGTCCTGACCTTCGCGGGCTTTGCGCCATCTTATTATCTCTCCGGCGTATTTGGCGGTCCGCGGCTGTCACTGCTTGTTCATGTCCATGGCGTGGTCTTCACCCTCTGGATGCTGCTCTATCTGGTTCAGACCGGTCTGATCTCCGCCGGGCGCGCCGACGTGCATCGTATCGTCGGGCCGGTGGCGGTGCTGGTCGCGGTGGCGATGGTGCCGCTGGGGATCGCGACGGCGATCATCACCAAACAGGTCACCGCTGCCGCGCATTTGCCGCCATCGGGCCCACCCTTGGTCTTCCCGCTCGGCGCGGTCCTGACCTTCGCGGTGCTGACCGGCTGGGCCGTGGCGATGCGCAAGCGCGCGGCCTGGCACAAGCGGCTGATGCTGCTCGGCACGCTCGCGCTGCTGACGACACCGTTGGCGCGGGTCACGCGGATGTCGCATTTGCCGCTCACCCCGCCCTTAGGCGGGATGGTGCTGACCGACTTCCTATTGTTGGTGCTGGTCGCCTACGATCTGCGCACGACGGGCAAGCTGCACGCGGCGACCAAATGGGGCGGCGCATTCTTCCTGCTCACCCAGGTCATCCGCATCGTGCTCAACATGATACCCGCCTGGCAGGTCTTTGCGAAAAGCCTGACCGGTTGAGCTACCCGACCGTCAGGTCCTGCTTCTCGGCCCCGTAATAGCTCGCCAGTCGATCGGCATAAGCCTGGTCGAAATCGGGTGCTGCGCCCGACCAATTGGGGCCGCCCTCCAGGGTCTTAGGTTCGACGCTGGCGACATAGGCATCGGCGGCGAGGTCATAGGCGAGCAGCTGGATCGGCACCGCGTAGAAATGTTTGCCGATGCCCAGGAAACCGCCCAGGCTCAGCACCGCGTACATCGCGCGGCCCGATCTTTTGTGCACCATGAACGCGTGGAGCGTACCGATCGTCTTGCCGCCGTCCCGGCCCCGGACCTTCATTGTCGTGTCCAGGGTCGCCGCCACCAGCGGTTGGATGCTCGTTTCGGCCACTTTTACCCTTTCGCGGATGAATGCGAAACGATCGTAGCGCGACGTACGTCGCCGATCCACGCCCGAATGGCGCTTTGGGGTTGAGGCCGGCGTCGCGCACGGCCATGGTCGGCCGATGCGCTACAAGTTCGTCGTCGTCGCAACGTCTGCCGCTCTCTTGCTCGCCGGCTGCGTCCCGCCACCCGCGCCGCCGCCGGTCGCGCGGCCCGCACCGCCGCCCGTGGCGCAGCCGAGCCCGCCCCCGGTCGTCACGCCGCCGCTCGCGTCCGACTGGAACCAATGGCCGTTCACGCCGGGCGACTGGGCATATCGCAAGGATGGCGTGGGTTCGATCGCCTTGTTCGGCCCGGTCGGCGCCGATGCGCTTCTCACCCTGCGCTGTGATCGTACGCGCGGGGCGATGTATCTGTCGGTCCAGGGGACCGGCGATGCCGCGACGATCCGTACGACGACGCTGACGCGCTCGATCTCGCTGCGCGCGACCGGCGGCGATGCTGGTTATGTCGCCAGCCAGTTCGCACCGAGCGATGCCATGCTCGACGCGATGGTCTTCAGCCGCGGGCGGTTCGTCGTCGATCGCGCCGGCGCCGCGCCTTTGGTCGTGCCGCCTTATGCCGAACTCGGCCGCGTGATCGAGGATTGCCGGGGATAAGTTCGTCGCCTCGCACGTTGTGCCCTTGTTGTCGCATCGCTGGTGCGGAAAACCGGTTCCCACTTTTCCGCGCGATGCTCCGATCGCGAGGAGATGACACATGATCCGCAAGCTCAAATCGGGCGAATACCGGCTCTATTCGCGCAAGGTCGACCCCAAGACGCACAAGCGCCGCAACCTCGGCACATTCGACACGCGTGAGGGCGCCGAGAAGCACGAGCGCGAAGTGCAATATTTCAAGCGGCATTGAGTGATGACGGCCGCAAAGAAATGGTCGCAGGACGTCACCGAGCATTCGGATGCGCTCGATCTCGAGAAGGACGTTTTCACACGCGACGATCCGAAATCGATCGCCTTGTCGCTCAAGCGCTCCGCCGAGCTCAGTCGTCGCCGCAAGGGGGCGCCGTTCCAATCGGCGATGTCGATGTTGACTTTCTATATCAACCGCGCGGGCAAGGACCTGCCGGCGAAGCAGAAAAAGGTGCTGGAAAAGGCAAAAGAAGAGCTCCGCGCCGCGTTCGGGCGCTGACAAGCAACAGGCGGGAGAGAATCGTCGATTTTCTCGAACATTACAAGACTTGAATTACGAGTCCGTACGATTCACATTGAGGTCGTGGCCAGTGTTGGTCACGGTGTTTCAACAAGCGAAAGGAGGTGATCCGATGTCTCATGGTTCAGCAATGGGGTCGGTTCAGTTCGTTCGGGGGACGCGCCGCTAAGTCCGCCGATCCTTTGCGGGGGGTATCCTCCCTCAATCAACGCTTAGGGTCACAGGAATAGCGGTCCGCATGGTCCTCCGGGCTGGAGCTTCCGGCCGCTGACCATGTTAGGAGGTTGCCGGGGATGGGAATCCCCGGCAGCCTCTTTTCATTTATAGCCTATCGAACGCTAAAAACGGGGACGTCATGACCGCGGATGTGAAATATCGCCTGGGCGGGCTGCTTTGCCTGATCGCCTTTGTCGGTTTCGGCTGGTGGGGTATCTGGCAGCCGTTACAGGCAGCGCAGGCGCATGCCGCCGAAGTCCGTTATTCGCTCAAGATCTTCGTGCTCGTCCCCGCCTTGCTGGTATTCGGCTTGTTCTTCCTGATCGGCGGCGCGCGCTGGAGCTATCGCGACGCCGCGAACCGAAAACTGACCACGATCGGCTGGGGCCTGATGGTTGCGGTAGTCGTGATTTCCGGGCTGAGCTTCTGGTGGCTGCAGCGCACCTTCGACGCGCTGGGCTACACGTCAGGCTGAAGCCCTGCGCCGGCCGCTTGAGCCGGCCCGACGGTCAGGCGATCTCGTACGCTTCGGTATCGAAACGCTTCATCATCCGCGCGAATTCGGCGGTGTTGCCGGCCCAGTTGTTGGGCATCACGCCGTCATCGGTCTTGTACCAGCTGCCGCACCCGGCTGCCCAGGATGTGGTGGCCAGCCGCGCCTGCAACGTCAGGTTATAGGCGTGGTGCGCATCGGGCGTGACCGCGATCCGGCGTGCATCGCCGCGCGCCAGCTTGAGGATAGCCGGCAGCGCATATTCCATCTGGCGTTCGACCATGAAGATGATCGAATTGTGCCCGAGATTGGTGTTGGGGCCATAGAGCAGGAACAGGTTGGGGAAGCCGGCGACGGTGGTGCCGCGATAGGCGCTGGCGCCGTTCGCCCAGGCCTGTGCCAGACTCCCGTCCGGCCCGTTGATCGCGATCGGCGCGACGAAGCCGTGCGTTTCGAACCCGGTTGCCCAGACGATCGTATCGAGCTCGATCAGTGTGCCGTCGGTAAGCCGCACGCCGGCCGGTTCGATCCGGTCGATCGCGCGCGTTTCGAGCGTGACATTGTCGCGCACGAGCGCCGGATAATAATCGTCGGACACGAGCGTGCGCTTACAGCCGATCGGGAAATCGGGAGTCAGCGCCTGGCGCAAATCGCGGTCGGCAATGGTAGCGGCGAGATAGTCTAGCGCCATCTTCTCCATCTCGCGCGCCTTGGCGCCGCCCGGCTCGGCGATCGCCGGGTGAGTCGCCTCCAGCCGTCGCCAGATCAGCGCGCGAAACGCCTTTCTCAGCAACGGGACGCTCGCGAAGAGCCGCTTCACCATTGGTGCGATCGGCGCGTCCATGCGGGGAATGACCCAATGCGGCGATCGTTGGAACACGGTGAGATGCGCGGCTTCCTCCGCGATTTCGGGTACGATCTGGATCGCGCTGGCGCCGGTGCCGATCACCCCGACACGCTTGCCGGCGATCGGTGCATCGGCGTGCCAGCGTGCGGTGTGGATCTGCGCGCCGGCAAAGCTCTCGCGACCCGGCAGATCGGGGGTACGTGGGCGGTTGAGTTGGCCGGTTGCGACGATCAGCACCGGGGCACGCCAGCGATTGCCGTCGATCGACGTTACCGTCCATCGCGTGCTCGCCTCATCCCAATCGGCGCTCGCGACCTCGACGCCCAGGCAAAGATGCGGCCGCAGCTGGAAACGATTCGCCTGGTCACGGAAATAGTCGAGAATCTCCGGCTGGCGCGCGAACAGCTGCGACCAATGCGGATTGCCCGCAAAACTGTAGCTGTAGAGGTGGCTCGGCACGTCGCAGCCGGAGCCCGGATAGCAATTGTCGAGCCAGGTTCCGCCGACCTCCAGGCTCTTTTCGAGGACGGCGAAATCGACCCCGGCCTGCTTCATCCGGATCGCCGCCAGCAGCCCCGACATGCCGGCACCGATGATGATCGCCTGGGTTTCGAGCGGGGCAGTCATGACGATAGCATAACCTGCGCATCCCGCTTGTCGAAGGGGAGGAGTTGGACGATGAAGGCGCGCCATAAAAGGGGACTGCCATGCGTCGCTTCGCCGCTCTGATCCTGCTCGCCACACCGTTGCCCGCGATCGCGCAGGATGTGCCGGCGCAACATGCCGTTACCGAGGTCTCGATCGATCAATTGCGATCGCGCATGGATAAGGGACAGGACACCAGCGCCGACATCACGCGCGCCTATCTCGATCGTATCGGGGCGATGGACCGCAAAGGTCCGGCGTTGCGCGCGATCATCGCGATCAATCCCGATGCGCTTGCACAAGCCAAGGCGAGCGACGCGCGGCGCAAGGCGAAGAAGCTGCTTGGCCCGCTCGACGGCATCCCGATCCTGATCAAGGACAATATCGAAACCAAGGATCCCGTTCCGACCACCGCTGGCAGCCTGGCGCTCAAGGACAATCTGACCCATCGTGACGCACCGGTCATCGCGCTGCTGCGGGCGCAGGGCGCGGTTATCCTGGGCAAGACCAATCTCAGCGAATGGGCCAATATCCGCTCGACCAAGGCGATGAGCGGGTGGAGCGGGATCGGCGGACTGGTGCGCAATCCCTATGGTCTCGATCGCACCGCCTGCGGTTCGTCGAGTGGGACGGGTGCGGCCGTGGCAGCGAGTTTCGCCGCGGCGGGGCTGGGGACGGAGACCGACGGATCAGTGGTCTGCCCCTCATCGATCAACGGACTGGTCGGGCTGAAGCCGACGCTCGGGCTGGTCAGCCGCACTTATGTCGTGCCGATTAGCCATAGCCAGGACACGCCGGGGCCGATGGCGCGCAGTGTCAGCGACGTCGCGATCTTGTTCTCGGCGATGATCGGCAGCGACCCGGCCGATCCGGCGACCAAGGATGCGGGAAAATACCGCAAGGACTTCACCGCCGGACTGGCCGCCGCATCACTCAAGGGAGCGCGGATCGCGGTCTACCGCCCCGACATGTCGCCGCTGGTTGCTGCGCGCTTCGATCAGGCGTTGGCGGTGCTCAAGGCGCAGGGCGCGGTGCTGGTCGATGTCCAGCGGCCCAAGACCGACGGCATGGCCGACGCCGAGTTCGACGTGTTCAAGTTCGAGCTGAAGACCGACCTCGACAAATATCTCGCCTCGACGCCGCCCAGCGTGAAGACGCGGACGATCGACGACGTGATCGCGTTCGACACCGCTAATGCCGATGCCGAAATGCCCTATTTCGCGCAGGAGATTTTCGAGATGGCGGCGAAGTCCAAGGGGACGGGCGAGCCGACCTATCAGGCGCAGCGCGACAAATCGTTCGGCCTCGCCAAAGCGGCGATCGACGGCATGCTCAAACAGGCGGATGCGACGATCCTGGTGCAGCCGACTTATGGGCCGGCCTGGTTGAGCGATCCGATTTATGGCGACCAGTATAACGGGCCGAGCTCGTCCGAACTGCCGGCGATTTCGGGCTATCCCAATCTGACCGTACCGATGGGGCTGGTGCGTGGCTTGCCGACCGGATTGTCGTTCATCGGCCCGGCCTATAGCGACGGCAAGCTGCTCGAAGCCGGTTATGTCTATGAGCAGGCGTCGAAGGCGCGGGTCGCGCCGTCCTATGCGCCGACGGCTGATGCGGGAGCCGGGGTGGAGGGTAAGCGCTAGCCCTGCCGCTCTTCGAGCAACTCCTCACGCACCTTGACCGCCAGCAGCGAGGTGCGGACCTCGACGATGAAGCTGACGAGCGCCGCGATCAATAGCAGCATCGCAAGCGTGAAGGTGAGGGCGACGATCGTCGCGATGCGCAGCCCGATCAGTTCGGCGACGAACAATTGCGCGACGACCAGGCACGTCATCACCGCACTCGACACCGCCAGGAACAGCCCGAAATTGATCACCCTGATGCGCCGGTCGAGGATGCGCAGTTCCGAGACGTAGCGGTCGCGATCCGGGCCGCTCGATAACGGATGGAGCTTCTCCAGGTCGCGCACGCGGTCGACCACGCGCGCCATCCGGCCGACCAGCACGTTGAGCAAGGCGCCGATACCGGTCAGCATGAACACCGGCGACAGCGACAGCTGGATGGTCTGGGCGATCGTCGAGACGGTATTGGGCTGCATCGCGGGGCATCATGACGGGCTGACGGCGATTAGGGAAGCGATAGGAGTGTGCGATCGCTTGCACCGAGGGTCGCGAGCCATGTCTTTTTCGCCAAAAACGGCTTGGTAACGGCTGACCGGTATAGCCGGCCGCCATGACCAAGCCGATGTTGCTCAGCGAATTCACCCGCCTGCCCCCCGCGATGCGCGCCACTGCGTTCGACGGACTGTCGGCGTTGATCGATGCGGTCGCGGAGCAAGCGGACGAGGGATACCGATTCCTCCGTTACCAATGGTTCGCCGCAGCGATTGCCGCTTATGGCGGTCGCGCGCGGACCTTGATCGTCGAACGCGACGGCTATCCGGTCATTGCGCTGCCGCTGGCCGGATTCGGACCCGAGGCCGCGAGGCTAGCCGCGATCCCCGGCTGCTATTGGCCGTTTCGCGGCTTCCCCGCTTGCGCCGACGCATCGGACGGCGCGTTCGATGTGCTGGTCGATCGACTGGGGCAAGAGGTCAACGGCCTGCGCATCGGGCCCTCCTATGATGGCGACCCTGCGGTTAGCGGGCTGATCGCGGCTGCGAGGCGACGGCGCTGGGTCGTGCTCGACCGCTTCGTGGCCGATTCCTATCTGCTCGACATGGCCGCTGCGCAACGCCAGGGGGCGTGGCCGCGCGCATCGACGCTCAAGAAGAACCGCTTCCATGAAAAGCATCTGGCGGATCATGGCGCGCTCGACTGGCGTTTCCTGAGCGGCGGAGATCTCGCAGGAGGCGGATTCGATCAGCTTGCCACGGTCGAACAGAAGAGCTGGATCGCCGCGCGTACCGATGGCAGCGACGCCAAATTCACCAAGCGTGGCCATGGCGCGTTCTGGCGCCAGGCCGCCGCCGATCCGGTGATCGCCGAGATGATGTCGGCGGCGCTGTTGACGGTCGATGGGGTTCCGGCCGCCTTTTCGTTCGACCTCAATCTGGGCACGCTCAAATACGCCATCGCCAACAGCTATGATCCTGCCTTTGCCAAACATTCGCCGGGCAGGCTCCTCTATTATCGCAATCTCGTCCGGGCGCTGCAGCAGGGTATGACCAAGGTCGATTGGGGCGCGGGCGACAGCGGTTACAAGAGCACGATCGGCGCCGAACCGGGGCCGGTGATCCGCGACTGGCTGTTGCTCCGGCCCGGTGGGCCATCAATGCTCGGCCGCGTGCTTCAGGGGATGTGGCGGCGGAGCGGACAGTCGCCGGATCAGTCGTCCAGGCCGACTGGCATCAACGACTAATCGCTCTCGTCCCGTGACGACAGGCCGAGCGAGAAACCCTTCGCCTCGGCGGCATCGAGCGCAGCGCGCACCGCTTCGGTGATCGCCTTGCGCGTGACGCCGGAGCCGGCATGCAGCTTCAGGGTCAAGGTGTTCTTGTTGGCGTTCGCGCTCATCGCCAGCCGGCCGGTGGGGCCGCGCAGTTCGGCGGATTGCTCGGGCGGCGGGCTCGACGCGTCGTTGAGCTGCCGCAGCACTTCCGCTGCGGGGTAGGGCGCCAGACCGTCCGTACGGCGGGCCATTTGCGCGCGGGCGATCTGGATCGCGGTCGCCATGATCACCGGCCCGGCCGGCCCGTCGAGCTTCTGCGCTAGCGTATAGGCCGGCTTGAGATGGAGATCGCTCGGGGACCCGAACGCCGCGAGCAACTGATCGGGCAGCGCCGATACCCGGATCATCTTGGATAGCCAGGATTTGGACAGCGCCAGCCGCTCGGCCATCCGGGTCAGATGGCCGTCATAATGATCGTGCAGCGCGGCCGCATAATTGCGCGCGCGTTCGATGTCGGACACGTCCTTGCGCGCACGATTTTCCAGATCGGCGAGGCGGAAGGCGGCCTCGTCGTCGAGGATTTCGACCTGGATCAGGAAGCGCAGCGACGGCATGCTGGTCGCACGCAGATACGACACCGCGAAATGGCGCCGCGTGCCGGCGATCACTTCATATTCGTAGAGAGCGTCGTCGAAGACAGGCCGCACGACTGCGGCAACCTTCTGGATCCCTTCGGTCGCGATCGACTGGATCAGGTCGCGGCAATTGTCGGGATTGAGGTCGTCATAGATGCGCGCATTGCCCGGCCAGATACGCACGCGTGCCGGGTCGACCAGGAATTGCATTGCTTCATACGCCCATTCGTCGCGGCGGGGGGGGGCGACTGGCGGTGGTGCTTCTGCCGACTGGGAGGGCATCGGTTCAGCGGGCGGTGCCGGGGAAACGGCCGCCGTCCCCTCCGCCTCAGCGCGGGCGCGGTTGAACAGGCTGGCAAAGCTGGGCTTGTCGCGACGCTCGGTCATTGCGCGCTACGATAGTCCGGGTTTGACGCCGCCGCCAGCGTTCCGGTCGGCCGGCGATCGTCAGACCCGTAAATAGCGGAAATACCAGAGTTTAGAATATGCCACTCTGAGGTTTGGATTAATCTTTTGAATATGTGTGATAAAAAATTAGGTCATCCCACGACTCTGCGGCTTGGGAAGTGGCTTAGCAATCACGCAGCAATCACGCTCGAGAGTAAACTGGGGTAAACGTGTGCCGCCACGCATGCTCTACGAATACCGCTCCCCAAGCCATGTCACTTTCGCCAAAAGGGCCTAAGTGGCAACGGCAGATATTGGGCCGACTGCGGACTGGCAGCTTTTGGCCCAGTGTTCCGCGAAAGCGGACATCACGAACGTGAACTATCGGATGACTGGAGTCGGGCCGTAGGCCGGCTAGCCGCCCTGACCGTCAATCGAATAAAGCGGACAACTGTCCCTAAGGCCCGCTGCGTCAACCGGCGTGCGCCGATGCCGGTGCGACTGCCGTCGGCGTCGTTGCCGGGGGCGAGCCGGCAGTTGTCGCGGGCCGCGCTCCGGTTCCGGCCGATGGCTGCTGCGCCCCTGCGACTGGCTGCGCCCCTGCGACCGGCTGCGCCCCTGCGACCGGCTGCGCCCCCGCCACCGGCTGCGCCCCCGCTACCGGCTGCGCCCCTGCGATCGGCTGCGCCCCTGCCACCGGCTGCGCCCCCGCCACCGGCTGCGCCCCCGCTACCGGCTGCGCCCCTGTCACCGGCTGCGCCCCCGCTACCGGCGCCGAATGCCCAGGTGTCACGGGAGTTCCGGCAGCAGCGGCTCCGGTCGGCGTCGTTCGGCCCGAAGCCGGCTGCGCTGGCGCAGAAACAGGCACGGGCGTCGACGGTGCGGACGGCGGGCGTAGGCCGGCATCCAGTCGCGCGGCGCGAGCCGCTTCGTCGGCCGATTCCGCCGTCTGCCGCGCCGTGCGGTCGCTGGCGATCCGCGCCGCCTCAGCATCGGGGTTGATCGTATTGACGCGGATTCGCTCCACATCCTGGACGCCGGCCAGCCGAGTGAGCGGAACGTAATCGGTGCGGAACACCAGCTCGACCCCGCTGCTCAGATTGACGTCCGTATGCATGTTCTCGGTGGTCTGGGTGCGATCGGTCGTGACGTAACCGATCGTGTTCTGGACCTTGGCCTCCGCGCCCCAGGGCCCGAATTTGGCATTGACGCTGGCGTTGGTCGTATTGTGCAGGTCGAATTGCGAGCCGCGGTCGTTGGTTGCCGCGCTGGTCGCATCGATGTGGAAGTTCATCGCAGCATTGAGCCGCCCGCTTTCGATGACGATGCGCTGAAGGCCCATCTGGATCATCGTCGCGAGCAATTGCTGGCGGTTGCGCGCCAGTGTCTGCTGGACGAACGGCACGAGCGTTTCGGGGTTCGATCCGGGCGGCACCGGATCGCCTGGCGCGATGCCCAGGGTGCTCCGCAGGATCGCCTCGGATGGCGGCTGCGCTCCCGATTTGAACGCAAGCCGGGTGGAGGCGGCGCGCTCGGCCTCGATCTCCGCCTGGCGCTCGCGCCGTTCGTCGGGGCTGAGGCCACTCAGATCCTCGGGCAGGCTGTCGCTGTCGTCGCCTCCCTGCACTTCGTACGAGGCGGGGAAATGCTCGGCGAGCCATTGCCGCGCGCCGCCCACCCCGACATTGCTGTCGGCAAATCCCTCGGTGGTCTGCGCGACATTGCGAATCAGCTCTACAAACGCGGTGAGCTGCTGCTGGTTCGAATCGTTCATCGCCTTGAACACGCCGCTGATCAGCTCGGTCACGAAGCGCGGGAACGACACCGCGTTGAGCACCGCCTGGGTCGTGCCGGCGACGCGATCGACGGCGACGCCCGAAAATTCTGAGCCCGCATTCTGCGCCAACGCGAGCACTGGGCGCGGTTGCCGGGCGGCCTGCAGATCGTCATGGTCGAGCGCGGCCGATCCGATCTTGACCAGTCCGCGCGCGAGATCGCGCCGCGTCGCCTGGTCGAGCGCGTTGAACCCCTGCTGTGTCGACAACAGGGCGCGGACGTTATGGCGGACATCATCGCGTGCGCCAGGTCGGCCCGGCCGCGGGACGGGCACCGGCGCCAAAAAGGCAGCCGACGCCATGTCAGCCGCCCAGCGCGGCCCAGGACGAACTTGCAGGCGGCGGCGGTGGCGGCGCGATCGCCGTAGCGGCGTCCGAGGCGACGCTTTCGCCGATGCTGAGCGTCGCCTCGATCCAGTCGGCCGCCGCGCCTATCACGGCATCGCCGATAGCCACCAACGGCCCGGCTCCCGAAACCCGATCGGCAATGTCGGCAAGCCAGGCGATCACCGTCATCCCGGCCTTGCCGCGATGGACATAGGGGCTTGGCTGAACCGGCTGCCGATGGGCGGCGCGGGCAATGCCCGTCACCACGTCCCACACGTCGCGCGCGCCGAAGGCATGGCGCAGGTCGGGATGGCCGACGATGGCGAAGGCGTCCTTGAGCATCTGGACGATCTCGCCCGCCATGAACGCGGTGATCCCACCGCTCGCCTGGGCGAGGTTCTGGACCAGCGCTCGCGCCGCGGCGCGCACCCTCGCCTGTTGCGCGCTGCCGCCATAGGGATCGCCCGCCGACAATTCGTCGAGCTTGTAGAGGGACTCGCACAATTCCAGCATGCGGTCCTCGAACTGGAAATTGCGGTCGGCGTCTGCCGCGACAGGACCGGCCGAGGTACCAAACAGGCGCGAGAAGAAGGCACCGCGTTCGGCCGCGCTGACGCGCTCGTTGCGGTGGTGCCACCACGTCGCGACCAATTTTTCCGCGCCACCAAGGTCCAGCGTCGTGGCGCCGGTCGCAGACAGGCCTGCGAGCGTTTCGACCGCGGGGATGATCCCGGCGGGTTCGAGATCGGCGGCAAGGTAGAGCGAGGCCAATGCGCGCAATTGCGCCTTGTCGACGCGATCAGTCGCGGCGTCGGGAATGTCGATATCGCCAAGCTGATCGAGCGCGAAGGCGAGGCCCGGCGCGGTCGCGCGTGCCACCAGCCGCTCGCCAGTCGACAACGCCGCGCAAAGCTGTGCGTCGGCGATCGGAGCGATGGCGGACATGCTCATGGCTCAGGACGTCCCCGCGGCGGACGTGGTGGCGGCTTTCGCGTTGGGATTGTAAGGCGTCGAATTACCCTGGATCACCGACATCATCTCGGGCGTCGCCATCTTGTCGAGCGGCAGATAGTCGCTCTTGAAATTGACCCGCACCTCGCCCGACAGCTTGGCCTTGACCTCGGCCTTGGACTCGCTGGTCTCATCGAGTGCGGAGCCGACCGTCGCGACATGTTCCTGCGTCGCCTCGAACGCCGCGCTGGCGCTGTAGGGCGTGTACCAGCTGCCATATTCGGCCTTCATGCTTTCCTTGTATTTCTGGGCCGAGCGGTCGTTCATCGACGCGGTGTAATGACGGTTGGCGGTGTCGCTAGCGCGCATGTCGAAAATGACCTTGGCGTTGATCGACCCGTCGGTGATGACGATACGGTTGATCCCCAGCATGACCATCGACGACAGCAATTGCTGGCGCTGCTTCGCCATTTGCAGCCGCGCGGCGGTGACCAGCCGCAATTCGGCATTGGCGTCGCTCAGGTCGGTGACCGGCGGATTGACGTTCATGTCGCGGCTGATCTCGGCCAGGCGAACCTCCGCATTCTCGCCCGTCGCCTCGAGCCGCGGCGGCGGCTGGGCGGCCGTGTCGCCGTCGGCGAAACCGTCGGCATTGCTGCTGGTGCCGACCGACAAGGTATCTGGATAGGCGTCGGCGAGATAGTCGCGGCCCGAGGCCTCGCCGATATTGTCGCGCATAAACTGGTCGGTGGTCTTGGCGACATTGGCGATCAGTTCGCCATAAGCCCGCATCTGTTCGATCGAGCTTTCGACGATCGCCTGAAAGACGTTCTTGATCAGCCCGCCGACGAACTTTGGGAAATCGACCTTCTGAACCATCTGGCCGAATTGCTCGACGCCCTGCTGCGTCGCGCCTGCGACGAAATCCTTGCCGGCAAAACCCGGGCTTTGCGACAGCGCCTTCTTGGTGTCCTCGACCGGGTCGGCCAGCGCGCCGGCGATCGGCGCGGCGGATGCCGCCGCGACCGGCGCTATCTCGCCGCGCGCCTCGCGCCCGGCGATTTCCGAGCGAACGCCGTTGGGATCGGCGATGTACGACAGCACGCGTACCGTGTCGGCGGCGATCTTCTTGCGTTCATGGTCGGGCAGATCGAGAAAGGAGGGGATGGCGGTCAGCAGGCGCCGCACTTCCGGGCGCGTGGCGTCGAACGCTTCCGCGCTGGTCGGCGGGAGGCCGCCCTGGGAAGGCGACGAACGCTGTGGCGGGGCGACGAACATCGCGGCCCCCTCAAGCCGCCGGTGCCGGGGCTGGCGCCGGCGCCGCCGGGGCTGCTTTGGGGCTCGGCACGACATTGGGGTCGGCCGGGGTGGCATTGCCCTGGATCGCGGCGATCATCTGCGGCGTCGCCATCTTGTCGAGCGGCAAATAGTCGCTCTTGAAATTGACGTCGACCGCGCCGGACAGCTGGATCTTGGTCTGGAGCGCGGCGGTCGATGCTTCCGACGCCGCGGTCTGCGCGGTGATGATCGGCTTGTTCTCGTACTGATATTCGCCCTTGGCGTAATAATCCGCGCTGTAATCGGTATTGCCGTCGCTGCGGCTATAGTCGCGCTTGCCGCCGCTGTCATACTTGCCCGAACCCGACGAGGTCTGCTGGACGTTGCCATATCGGTCGCGCGCCATGTCGACGGCGCTCGCGGTGCGGCGTTTCGACATCGTGTCGTTGGCGCGCACGTCGTAGATGATCTTCGCCGAGATCTTGCCGTCGGTGACGACGATGCGATTGATCCCCATCAGCACGATGCTGGCCATCAATTGCTGTCGCTGGCGCGCGAGCTGCATCCGGCTGTTCTCGATCAGCGCCTTTTCGACATTGGCATCGGACAGGTCGAGGCTCTTGAGCGCCCCATTCTCGAACTGGAGCTTGTTGTTGACCTGCTTGAGCGCGTCGCCTTCGTCGACACCCTCGCGCAACTCGAGCTTCGGACCCGCAGGCTGGTCGCCCCAATCGTCGTCGCTCTGACCGATCTGGAACAAGTCGGGGAACTGGTCGACCATATTGTCGCGCCCCTGATTGTCCGAGACATTGTCGTCCATGAACTGGTGGAGCGACTTGGCGACGGAGGCGATCATCTCCTGATACGCCTGCATCTGCTCGATCGAGCTCTTGGTGATCGACTGGAAGACGCCGCTGATCAACGCCGAGACGAACGACGGAAACTGGACCTGGTTGAGCAGTAATCCGGCGGTGTTAGCGGCGGCGGTTGCGGCGTCCGCCTTGAACTCGTCCTTGCCGATCGCATCGACCGCGGCGTTGCGTTCCTGCCAGCTCGCTTCCGCCGCCGACTTGTCGTCGCCCTCGGCCAGCGCCTGCGCCGCCGGCTGGCCGATCCCGCCGGGGATGCGGTTGCCCTGGATGCCTTCGGGCCGCGCCAGATAGTCGGCGATCAACGCGGTGTTGCGCGCGATGTCCTGCTGGTCGCCGGGCGACATCCGACGAAACGCATCCGACTGGGTGAGCAACTGCGCGACGCTCTGCCGCACGTGCGGATCGGGCGTCGGCCCTGCGGGCCGGCTGGGCGGCGGCGAAGCGATCGATTGAGCGGCGGCATACATGGCGAACCTCGCGGGGAAAGCGTCTTTCGGGTCAGGCGGCGGCTTGGAGCGCCTCGGGCGGCAACTCGAACTCGACCGGGCGCAGGTAGAGACTGACGCGCGGCGGCGCGGTCGCATCGGTGCGCAGGCTGACGATCGAGAAGCGGCCCGGCCAATGCTCGTCCTCGGGCGTGAACGCGCCCATCCAACGTTCGAGCGCCGCAAGCCCGCGCGGGCGCTCGGCCAATCCCATCGTGAGCAGGCTGAGGAAGCTGGGGGGCACGTCGGGAATCGCCGAGAGCAGGACGTAAATCTCGAAATCGGGGCCGTTTGGCCCGTCGCCGAACGCCAGCAGCGCGCCGTGCGCGGGCAACTCGAAACGCCCACCCAGCACCAGCCCGAGCATCTGCATGATGCCCGGCAGGCGATGCCCGATGCCGAGCACGTCCATCACCGGCTGAAGGTCGGCAAGCCGCAACGGTTCGGTGCAGGCGAAGGTCAGCCGTTGCCCGCCCATGTCGCGCTGCGCCGCCATCGTCGTGAACAGCGGCTTCAGCCCCGGCACCAATTGCAGCGCGGCCTGGACGATGCGGCCGAGCGTGACCGGCATGTCGTCGATCATCCCGCGCCCGCCGGGCAACTCGTAATAGATTTTCGACGCATAGAGGCCTTCGCGGTCGAAGCTCGACCCGAAGAAGGCTCCGTAATCCATGTTGCCGCCGGGCCGCGCAAAACCGCGATACGGCTCGCTCGCCTGGTCGAACCAGCGCAATGCGTCTCGCCCCATGAAACTGCCGACCAGTCGCCGCATCTCGCGGGTCGATTCGTCGCGCCGGTCGATCGACGATGCCTGGGGCGGCAATGGTTCGATCGTGAAGCGCAGTTTGCCCGGTTGGGTTTCCGAAAAGCTCGGCTCGAATGGCGCCGCCATCGGCATCAGCGCATTGTCGCGATAGCGCGGATCGTCGGCGGGATAGGCGAAGGTCCGCATGAACAGGTCGCGCGACGGCGCGAACGGATCGGCGGTGCCGAGCGCGCGTGCCGCGCTCTTGAGCCGGTGTTCGACCCGCTGCACCAGCGGCGCGTCTCGTGAAGGAAATGGCATTGTCTGTTCCTCAAGTGTTCGAGGGTGGACGACCGCCCGAGGTCAATTCGGGCGGTAGCCATGGCCGTTGGCGTAAGCGGGGTGCGCCGGCGTTCCGCGCCCCAGCCCGACCCCGAGGTCGCCGATCCCGTCGAGCATGTCGCGGGCCATGGCGGGGATCTGGATCGGCTTGGAGGTCATTTGCGGTGCCTCGCGCGGCTGCGACAATTCCTCGATCTGGCTGTCGGTCGTCGCGGTATCGGCGAGCCACAGCTCGCAGGCGTTGACGAGGTCGTAGTCGGTCGGATCGATCGTCGAGCGATGCGTCGCGGCGACATCCGGGTTGCGCACCTGATCGATGTCGATGATGGGGCCGGTCGCCGCGTTGACCCGCACCACGTTGTTGGCGAGCCAGGCCGTGATGATCGTCCCGCAGGTCGCCAGCGTCCGATAGCGCGAACTGGTCTTGGCCCCGCCAAGCTCGTAGGTCGCGACCTGGTCGACCACCTGCCACATGTCCTTGGCGCCGTATGAGCCCAGGATCTCGGGATCCTGCAGCAGGCCGATCATGAACTTGACCTGCGACTGGATCTCGCGCGCGGCATAATGGGCCATGCCGTATCCGTGGAGCGACAGGTTGCCGGCGAGATCGCGAGCAGCCTTGCGCACTTGCTGGTGGCTGATCGGGCTGGGCGTCGCCGAACGCAGCAACTGATCGACTTCGCTCTGGCGGATGAACGACGACACCGATGAGACGAAGCGGATCCACAGATCGTTGAATTCGCGATTGACCATCCCGCCGGGATCGCCGCCCGGGATACCGAGCGTGATCGCAGCAAAGTTCTTGCGCTCCTGTTCGGACATCCGGTTGGGCGCCTCGCGCCAATATCGGTAGAGCATCTTGCCGGCATTGCCCGGGCCGATCGGCAGCATGCCATGCTGGAATTGCTCGACGATGCGGTCGACGACCTGGAACACTTTCAACTCCTCGAACATCGCCGAGACGATCATCGGACCCATCACGCGGACATTCTCGGCGACGATGGTCTGGTCGGCGAGATCCTCGAGATCGGGCAAGTCGATGCCGAGATCGGCGATGCTGTCCTCGCCGCCGATATTCTGGACCTGATCGAGCACTTCGTTGACGCGGCGCCGCAATTGCGGCTCGGTGACGGTCACCTTGCGCTGGGCAAGCCCTCGCAACACCGCGGCATATTCCTGCGTGCTGATCCCCGGCGCATCGCCGCCGCGTCCGTCGGGATCACCCTCGCGCGCCAGCAGCACGAGAACGCGGTCGGCAAGCTCGCCATAACTTCGCGCCTCGCCCACCGCAGCGAAGAATTGCCGCGTGAAGGTGTCCATCAGCGGATGATTGACGTTTGGATAGATCGTCAGGCCGTTGCCTTTTCCACCGGCGACGATGGTCATTCCCGTCTTGTTGGTATGCTGCGGGACCAACATGACCGGCGGCGCGGTCGCGCCGTCGAGCGCGAGGATACCCATCGTCAGCGCGACGATCGAGTAAGGCTGATTCTCTTCCACGTCGAACAGCAACTTGCCGCCGTCGACTTCGGTGCGCAGCTCGGGGCTGATCAGAGATTGCGTGTTGAGCAAGGTGCGCGCGCCGACGAACAGCGGATCGCATACCTCATCCATCTTGCTGTTGTTGCGCTGGCTCTTGGCGATCTCGTCGAGGATCTTTTCCGACAGCTCCTTCTCGGCCTGTTCGGCGGTGCTGAGCGCGCGGCCCTTCTTCTCGATCGCGACGAGGCGTGCGACCGTATTGACGTGGCGATCGTGCGCGATCCGCTCGCGGTCGGCAAGGTCGCGGAACCGGGTTTCGGGATTGATCGTGTTCATCTTGGTGTCTCCTTGAATTCGTTCGGGATTGGCTGGTCAGCGTGGGGATGTCGGATCAGCCGTCATCGGCGCCTCCATCGTCATCCCCGTCGCCCGGCTGGCCGAGCGCGCGGTCGAGATCCTGGTCGAGTGCGGCAAGCGCCGCCGCGGCGTCGAGAATGCCGGCGCCGCAGCCGCTGACACCGCTCGCGGCGAAGGGCTGCGCGGTCCGCATCAGGATGTTGCGCACCGTCTCGGCATCGATCGGCCGGGCGCGGCGATGGCTGCGCGCGACGAGCAGGGCCGCGGCCCCGGCCGCGAACGGTGCGGCGAAACTGGTGCCGGTGGCATATTGATAGCCGTCGATCGCGGTGGTCAGCACGCGCTCGCCCGGCGCGCACAAGGCGACATGGTCGCCGCGCGTCGAAAAGGCGGTTGGGCGGCGATCCGCCCCGACCGCGCCGATCGCGATCACGTCGGGATAAGCGGCGGGCCAATAGATCGTCTCGCGCCCGTTATTGCCGCTCGCCGCGATCAGGATGCAGCCACGCGCGATGGCATAAGCGACGGTGTCGGCGTGCGGTTTCGGGCTGTGCGGCGCCAGCGCGGAATCGTCAGTCCCGAAGCTCATGTTGATGACCTTGGCGCCGAGATCGACCGCGAGCTTCATCGCCATGTCGAGGTCGCTGATCGCGCCCAGCCCGACCGCATTGTTCTTGCCCGGCAACCGCGCCGCGGCCAGCGCGCGCATCGGGATGATCCGGCACGCCCCGCCCAAACCGCGCGGCATCCGCAGGCCCTCACCCGCGATAATCCCGGCGCAGCCCATGCCATGGCCGACGAAGCGATCCTCGGGATTGCCGTCGCTGCGGCGATGATCGCCGAGCAGTTGCACGCCCGGCGCGACGTCCGCGCTTTCGAGCCGCACCGTGTCGAACCCGGCGCGGAAGGTGTGGGGGAATTCGGGATGCTTCTCGACCCCGCTGTCGACCAGTCCGACCACGATGCCGTCGTCGCCCGGTTCGATCGCATGCGCCTCGGCCAGGCGCACCATCTCACGCGGCGCCCAGCCATCGTCATTGTCGGGCGCGGCGAGCGCGTGGGCGGCGTCGAACGGGGTCACCGCGACGTAATTGGGCGTGGCGCTTTCGACCGTCGGCAGTTGCGCGAGCGTCTGGCAGAGTTGGCCGACCGGCGTGCCGGCGGGGACGCGCAGCATCAGCGTCCGCGCCATCCCGGTCTGCTGCTCGATTGCGTCATAGCCGAGATGACCATGCCCGGCGCCATGCGCACCCGCTGCGGAGAAGATCCGCGCGGTGCGGAACCCGCCCGTTCGTTCACGGATGATGCGGTCGATCGCACCGCCGTCGATCGAGGTCGCGGCGGCGAGCGCCCCGCGCGCTATGTCGCGCACCGTGGGGACGTGCGCGGGCGCTTCCCCGAGCGCGAGCTTGAGCATCAGGCTCGTCGGCAGACTGTATTGCCGTTCGCCTGGCGAGGCCCAGGGCGTGCCGAGTGCGCGGATCGTCATTGCCGCGTCTCCATCGGTTCGGGGATGGCGGCGATACCGATCGGCGCCAGGACGGGCTCGGGCGCGGTGTCGGCCGAACGGCGGACCGGCGCGAACGCGCTGAGGTCGAAACTCATCGCGGTCGACAGCGCCGGTTCGGGCGCGATCGCGAGTTCGCCAGCCCATTGGTCGTGGCTCGGCGCGAGGAGCAACTCGTTCGACGCGGATTTCAGGATCGACACCGGCTTGTCGCCGATCCGGACGTGCGGGAACAGATTACCGCGGACGAGGTTGCGCCCGGTGACCCGGATCATCGGCGGCGCTTCGGGATCGGCACCCGGCGCCGGACGCACCGGCTCGACGCGCTGGACCAGAGGTTCGGACGAACGGTCAAGCGCCTTGCGCAGCCGGTCGATCGACAGGTTGGTGACGCGGCCGATGGTGTGGACCGATCCTTTTTCCTCGGCGCGCTGGAGTTGCTTGACGGTCCGCACGCCCGCCCATTCGAGCCGCTTGCGTTCGTCGCTGGTCAGCTCGTCGCCGAGTTCGTCGAGCGGCTGGTCGTCGGGATCGTCCGACATCGCGACCGCGTTCTCCTCGATCGCCGGGCGCGTGATCGCGGTGAACACCAGGTGGAACATGCTGGTGTCGGTTTCACCCGGGCCGGCGGGGCGAATGCGGATCTCGCTGTCGGTGAACTCGACATGCGCGCGCAGATCGAGGTTGATGTCCTTGATCGCGAAGGTCAGCGGCAGGTTGAGGTTGCGCGCCTTGATCGCCATCGCCGACTGGGCGTTGTCGAGCTGGCTCTGCACCGCCTGGATGAAGTCTTCGAGCCGGAGTGTCGCGGTGCCGTTCATGACGCGCCTCCGTCGGCCGGTACCACGTGCCACGTCACCGCGAGCCGGGCGGGCTCGGGATCGAAGGCGGTGCGCGTCACGAACAACGGCACGTCGCCGATCACTTCGGTACCCGTGGCCGACGTCACTAACCGTACGTCGATCGGCAACGTCATTTCGAGCGATCGCGCGCGGACGGCACCGCCACCGCCCATCAGGTGCGCGGCATCGGCGAGATCGCCGAGCAATTCACCGAGCGGGCGGCGGCCGTTCATGCCTGCGCTCCGGCGGGCGCGGGCGCGGGGGCCGGCGCGACAACGGGGGCGGGCGCGGGCGTCGGCGGAGCGGGCAAGGCAGGTGCCGGGGTGGGCGCGGCCACTGCGGCCGCGGGCTTCGGCGCCGCCTGGCGGCTATGGCGTTCGAGCAAGGTCCGCTGCGCCTCATCGACGAAGCGATCGAGCGGCAGCGTTTCCGACGCGAAGTTGATCTTCACATCGCCGAACAATTCGGCCTTTAGCTCGCTGTCGGACTGCGCGTTGACGCCGACCGTCGAGACCTTCGTGATCGCGCCTTCGCTACCACGCGCTCCCCAGGTGGTACCGCCGGTGCCGGGGTCGTTCGACGTGGCATATTGGACCGCGGCATTGTCGGTCGCCGCAGCGCGAAAGCGTAGCCGCGCGCCGATCGAGCCGTCCTTGATGACGACGCGCTGCATGCCGAGCAGCACCATCGTCGACAAGGTCGACAGGCGCTGCTGCGCGACGCGCTCGCGCGCCTTGGGCAGGATGTTGTTCTCGAGTGTGTCGGCCGAGAATTCGTTGCCGTCCTCCCCGAAGTCGGCGAGCCAGCTCGGTTCGGCAGCGTCGTCGCCGCTGTCGTCGCTGCTGCCATTGCTGGTGGGCTTGGTGAGCGGCGCCAGCGTATAGTCGCCGCCATTCTGCACCAGGGTCACGTCGCGCGGATATTGCTCGACCAGCCAGGCGCGTGCCTGCCCCTGGGTGACGTTTTCCTGGGTGAATTGGTCGAGCGGCTTGGAAACAGCGCTGACGAGGTCGGCAAAGGCCTCCATCTGCTTGATCGAGCTGTCGACGATCGCATCGAACGTGCCGTGCACCAGCGACGCGACGAAGGCCGGGAAATCGATCTCGTCGGACAAGGCGCCGGCGCGCCGCCCGAGCGCATCGGTCGCCTTTTCCTTGGGCGCGGTCGATCCGCCGGTCGTCGTCGTGTCCGACGCCGGCAGCACGCCATCGGTCGATTCATCGCCCGCCGGGGCGCTTGGATCGGCGATCTCGCGCCCGAAAGCGTCGCGCGCCAGCGCCATCGCCGGAGCGATGCTGCCGCGCGCCGGCGGCGGAGGAGGGATGAGGCGAGCCATCAGCCGTTATCCGCGCGCCGGGCTCAGGCCGGCTGCAATTGCTGTTGCGGGACCGGAGCGGGAGCTGGCGTTGGGGCGGGCGCGGAGGGCGTGACCGGATCGGCCGGCGCGCGATCGGCGCCGTGCCGCGTCTGCTGGCGGCCATCGCCCGACAGCGTCACCTCGGTGACCGCGACCTGATCCTCCTCGCCCGCGCGGCTGAAGGTGGTGGTCACCCGCACCGTCAACCCGACCCGCTCGGGAGTCGAGCCGTTTCGGCAGATGTCGGCGCGCACCGTGGCGCTCCAGCCGTCGAGCACCTGGCCCTCGGTCGGGGTGATGGCGATATCGCCGACCGCGCCGCCCTGGAATTTCCAGTCGATCGCGACGCCCGCCTGGGTGCGCCCGCTCGGCCCCTCGATATAGGGCCAGTCGTCGAGCACCACGCGTTCGCCCGGCATTGCCGGCGCGCCTGCCCCACCCGCCAGCGCGTTCTCTGGCAGGACCATGCCGGCAAGTTGGGCGAGGTCGTAATTACGCCCGTTCTTGCTGCTGGTTTGGCGCGTCAGCGCGATGCCGACGCCGAACCCGTCATCGCCGGCCGCGGGATCGGCCAGAGCGTGTGTCCGGGCCACCACGCGGCGCGGCGGAGTGGCGCCCAGCGAGAAGGCATAGCCCGCCCCCGTCGCGCTGCCGCGGTTGATCGTGTGGCCGAACGTTCCGCCGGAATGAAGCAACTGGATCCGGTCGATATTGCCCGCCGCCTCGAACTCGGTGGTGAAGGCGTCATAGGTCATGATGTACTGGCTGCCGGTCTGGTGCGTGTCGGCATAATTGCCCGGCGCGCCGGGCGAGCCGACCACGCGGTCCCAGGGATCGGTGATGCGGACGTAATAGGCGCCGTCCTTGCGATACATGCCGGTAACGACGATCGCGTGGATGCCGGGGACGTCGGCGGTGACCCAGATCGGCCCGTTCGCCTCGATCACGCCGCGGAATCCCTCGGGCGTGTAACAGGCATTGGGTTCGACCGTCAGGCCGATCGCATTGGCGAAGGCGCGCTTGTCGCCGGGCGCGAGGCCGCTGGTCAGCGAACTGGTGAGGTTGTGGCATTGCGCGATCAGCTCGGGCGAGACGCTCTGGCGGTCGCGCCAGCCGATCACCATCGCCGCGGCGGTCGCCCAGCAGCTGTTGTCGGTCGGTTGCGGGATCGGATAGACCTCGTCCCAATTGATCGACCAATCGTCGGCATCGAGCGCGCGGACACTGCCATAGCTTTGCGCGGCGGCCGGGTCGGGCAACGCGAAGCCAAAAGCACGCAAGCCGGCGCAGACCGTCGCGAAATTGCCCGGCAGTGCCCGGCTGGGGTCGGCGGCATAAGTGTCGAGGCCGGCCTTGCCGGCGGGCGTGCCGCCCGGGGCCGCTTCGTTCGCCGCCATCAGCAGCGCGAGGTCGCGCGCATTGCTCGCGGTGGCGAGCTGAGCAAGCTGGGCCGAGACGCCCGAGCCGATCGCCGCGTCGTCGAGCGCCCCGCTCTGGTCGGAGGCGCTGTGCGGGAAGACGATGAAACTGACCGGAAAATTGTTGTTGAACCGACTGCCGCGGCCGCTGCCGCCGAGATTGGTGCCGACTTTCTGCGAGCCTTCGCCCAGCGCCGAGCTCTGCGCCCCGCCCGAATCGACGAAGTAGAACGGGCTCTGCAGCGCCTGGTCGTGGCGAATGGCGAGGCCGAAATCGCCGAGCGCCATGCCTTGGTCGCGAAGCTTGCCCGACAGCGCACCATAAGGGACGCGCGAGGCGTCGAAATAGCGCCGCTGAGCGTAGGCCGGTTGCGACGCATCGGCCGCGCGCGCCGTTTGCGAGACGTAATAGCCCGGCGACGGGTCGCTGTTCTTCGCTTGCTGAATGACCGGATAGCGGCCCTTCTTCTCGCGCTCGGGGCGCTGGTCGAGCAACGCGTTGCCGTTCACCACCTGGGGATCGGACGGCGTCATCGCGACCACGCCGACCCAGCGGCCATCGTCGCTGACCGCATTGGCGAGATTGTCGTCGCCGGTGTCGTCGGGGTGATAGGCGGTCGGCGATCCGTCGAAATCGACATTGGGATGGCCGAAGAAGACGAACGCGACTGGTTGATCGGGCGCGTTGTCCCACGCCACCGAGGTCAGCTTCACATGCTTGTAGTCGACCATGTGCCAATGGCCGGGCACGTCGGCGAATACCAGCGACGACCCCGCCATCGCGTGCGACAGCCGGGCGGGGTGCCGCGACGCACGCGCCGCCACCCGTCGCGCGGCCGCACCGAGCGACTGCGCCGCCGCCGATGGCAGCGCCTGGATCGGGATCCAGCTGGTGCTGATATCCTGATCGGTCGGCGCCATAAGCGAGTCCGGCCCCTTGCCGTTCGCCACCGGGTCATAGGAATAGACCAACTGGCGATTGATATAGAGTTCATGCGCCGGGAAGCCGTCATGGTCGCCGACGATCATCGCTTCGGGGCCGTTGGCGCCTTGCTTGAGATAGATGGCGACGTCGGAATCGATGTCGGGCGAGGTGATCAGCGGCAGCGCGCCGGCCATTTCGATCGACACGACCGAACTCTGGCTGGTCATCGCCAGGATGCTGCGGCTGGTGCTCGATGCGCCCTGATAGATGCGAAGGTTCGAATCGCTCACCGCCAGCCGTGCCCGGCGCGACGGGCCGGGGCCACCGGCGACCTTGTCCATCCACCAATCGGGCTTGCCGTCGACATGATAGGTGTAAGTCGAATCGTAGGCGGTCGATTCGCCCCAGTGCCGGTCGACCGTGCGTAGGTCGCTGATGCCGCTGTCGGCTCCCAGGGTCAGCGTCGCGGTGATCTCGGCGCGGCTGGTACCCTGGTCGTAGCTGAAGCTGCGATTGTCGCCGCCGAAATCCTCGCCACCGATCAGGTGGCTGCCAAGGTCGTAGTCCGACAGCGGCCCCTTGATCAGCGGCGACGGGATGAAGGCGCGATATTTGATCTCGATCGTGTTGCCGCCCCCGTCGAGCGCATGCGCGACGCCGAGCGACTGGCCGGTCGGCTGCGGTTGCGGCGCGCAGAAGCGGTTGCTGACCAGATTCATGAAATGATCCCAGTCCCAGGCGCCGTCGGGGCACGAGCCATGGCTGGTGTTGGGATCGGCTTCGCGATGGCCGATGATCGTCGTGCGGTCGGGCGTCAGCCCGTATTTGTCGCACAGATAGGTGACGAGTGCCGCGGACTCGCAATATTGCGTGTCGGTCGGCGGGGTATAGGGATAGCATTGCTGGCCGCCGCCCGGCTTGGGGTAGCAGGCGCCGCCTTGCTTGATCGCGACATGCTCGATGCCGATGCTACGGCGGTTGGCGCCTTTCGCGTGCCAGGCCGTGTCGGCCTCGTTGACGAACTGGACGATCTCGCCGTCCTGCCCGACCAGATAATGCGCGCTGGCCTGGGCGCCTGCCGCGGTGAAGGTGTTGACCGTGCTCGATGTGGTCGGCGCATCGGTAATGTGGATAACGATACGGTCGATCGTCGTGCCGTTGCGCCCCGCGGTGAAGGCCGGCGATGGCGCGATACGCGAGACACGGCTGTAATCGGCGGTGGTCAGCGCCAGCGCGCTCGCCTGCGCCACCGGTGGCGAAGCGGAATCGTCGCTGTAGGGCGCGGCATCGATCCCCATATTCTCCGGATCGACGTCGAACGCTCGGCCGAAGGCGAGGCCCGCCGCGGTTGCCGCGGGCGCCGTCGCGGTCGCCGGAGCGGGCGCGATCGCACCCAGCGTGGGTGGGGTCGCGGTTGTCGGCGCTGTGACCGGGCCCTGGTCGACGGCCTTGAGCGGGGGCAGCGGCCCAAAACCATCGTCATAAGGCACATTCCCATGCGCCGGCGGAGCAGTGGTTGGCGATGAAGTGCCACTATTCCCGACCGGCGCAGGCTGTCCCGCCGCGGGAGCGGGCGAGGCCGGCGTCGTGCCTGGCTGGGCGCGGTCGCCAGCCCATTCCGCGACCGAAGCGGGCCCGGCGACATAGGCTCCGCTGACGCGCGTCGGGAACATCCGGACGCGGCGCAACGCCCGGTCACTCAGCTCGCCGAGCGAGATGTACGGGCTCGATGCCGTGGGCATCGCGTCGACCATCCAATCAGTCGCGGTTGGCGGCGTCGCCGTGGCGAGTCCGAACCACAATTTGTCGGCAGAAATGAACCGCGCCAGCACTTCGGGCGGCACGACATAGACCGCTTCGCCACGCGGCACCGAAAGCATCCCGTGCTCACGGCTGGTGTAGAAAGTGGATGGCGTCCGCCCCTCCTTCCTGACGAATAACCCGGGGTCGGTCGCCAGCACGACTTCGGCGACGCGCGGCGGGCTGTCGGTCCAGATGGTGAAGCTGAGCATCGGGAAGCGGTCGGTCACCTTCAGGCTTCTGGGGCGGAGTTGCGCTGCCATGATTCTACCTCTCGTCACGATGGGGATGCGCGCTGCCGTCGGCGGCGGTGCGCTTGCGGCGGGCGTTGATCGCGCGCCGTTCGAATTCCTGAGGGTTGATGATCGACAAGTCACCGTCGAGCTCGGCAATGTCGGGGATGTCGTGGTGCGCGCGTTCGAACTGCGCGATCGACTGGTTGAGCAAGGTAGCCAGTAACTTGGCGTGAACCGGGCTGACGGCGATCCGGCTCATCAGCTGAATGTCGCCCGATTGCGGCTCGACCTGGCCGGCGTCGAGCAGGAACTCGAACGCGTTGTGCCCGACTTCGAAATAGTTCGCATAGCAAGCGAGCGGCGGCCGGTCGGGGCGCGCTGCGGCGCCTGCCGGGTAACGGTCGGGCTCAAGGTCGGTTGCTGTCACGGAACCTCTCGCGTTGCGATGAGAATCCTTCAGCAAGGCTCGGGCCAAATTGCCCGAACGAGGCTATCGATCTATTTTACAGGGCTTTTTTGAAAAGCTGGCGGATTGAGCCATAATTCCGGCTGTCGCATGTTACACTCTCGAGTGTCACAGTGTGACATCATTGGAATCGCCGTTCGGGTCGGAATCGAGATCGTATTTGGCAAGCTTGCGGTAGAGCGTCATGCGCGACCAGTTCATTTGCCGCGCCGCCTCGACCTTGTTCCAGTTGGTCTGGCGTAGCGCATTGACCAACCGCTCGCGCTCGGGCTCACCCGCCGAGCGATTCTGCTCGAACAGGCGGCGGAAGGCGGGGGGCAAATCACCGACCCCGACCGCGCGACCGTCGGGCGGATCGATGAACAATGCCTCGACCATATTGCGCAATTCGCGGACGTTCCCCGGCCAATCATAGCGCCGCATGTGATCGAGCAATGCCGTGTCGGGTCGTCCGACGTGCAGCGACCGGCGGCGGTTCTGCTCGGCGATGAACTGGTCGACGATCGGGCCGATGTCTTCAGGCCGCGCACGCAACGGGGGCATCTCGATCCGCGCGACGTTGAGCCGATAGAAAAGGTCGGCGCGAAAGCGGCGCTCGGCGACGAGCTCCTCCAGCCGCTCGTTGCTCGCCGCGACAATCCGGACGTTCACCGCTTGACGGCGGAGCGATCCGACCGGGGTGACGGTGCGATCTTCCAGCACGCGCAGCAGCTTTGCCTGCGCAGGCGGCGTCATCTCACCGATCTCATCGAGAAACAGGGTCCCTCCGTCCGCCTCGACGAAGCGACCGGGGAAGCTGGACTGCGCGCCGGTAAAGGCGCCCCGTTCGTGGCCGAACATCTCGGATTCGAACAGGCTGTCGGGAATCGCCGCGCAATTGACCGCGACGAACGGCCGGGCCGCGCGCGGGCCCAACCGATGCACCGCACTGGCCACCCGCTCCTTGCCGGTACCCGTCTCACCAGTCACCAGCACCGTGGCGTCGCTTAGCGCAACCTTGGCGAGATAGCCGCGCAATTGGGAGATTGCCGTGCTCGCGCCAAACAGGCCGTCCCGCGCCGCAATGTCCCCCCCCTGAGTCAAGACCAGCCCCATGTTCGGCTGCGCGCTCTTGAGCGCGGCCGTTCCAGAGAAAGCTGCCCTTACCGTCAGGTAAACCTGCGGCGTCGGGTTCTTCCAATGTTCGTGACGATCGGCGTTTTCGCCCTGACAGTCGTGGCTGCGACCTGTCGCTGCATGTTACGGCAAGATCCGCCGAGTCGACAAATCAAATCCGCCCCGAAACGGACGGTTCACCGCCGCATAAACTCGGCCTATCTCAATATTATGGTTACAGGTGAGCCAAGCAAAAACGCAGCGACCGCGACCAGAAAACAAGTGCCGACGCCCGTGCGATCCTCATCCAGCGGCCCGGTCAGGATTTGATTCAGGTCCGACCAGTCTTGCGAACTTGGCGACGGCAAAGGCGAACCTCCGGTCGCCGCTTGGCAGAAGCTGCAACGGGGCAGTTCGGCGTCCTCGGTAATTGACCACCGTTTTCCCACCGAGAAAGCTCCCAGCAGCTTCTCAAGCGAAGGAATGGCAGCTTCGGGGCGCCCCTTCAACGGGTTGAACGCCTGAAATCAGGGCGCAAGCCAGCCTCGGCCGTTATAGTCGGGTCTCTCTGGAACTCAGCGGGCCACGGACACGCGGTAAATCATGCGGTGGTGATAGGGTTGCCCCGGCGCGACGCGCGCCGAACCGAATGAAGGTTGATTGGGCGTGTCGGGGAACAGCTGCGGTTCCATCGCAATGCCGTCACCCATCCGATAGAGATGCCCGCCTTTGCCCACGAGCGTCCCGTCGAGGAAGTTGCCGGTGTAGATCTGCACGCCGGGTTGATCCGACAATAGCTCGAGCACGCGGCCAGAGGCCGGGTCTTCCAGCCGCGCCGCCAGCTTGGGCTCCGCGGTTTTGCCGGCGTCGAGCACAAAATTATGGTCGTAGCCGCGCCCCATCACGATCTGCGGGTCGCGCCCGTCCCGGATCCCGTCCTCGATGATGCGCCCCTTCTCGAAATCGAACACGGTGCCCGCGACCGCCTTCAATTCGCCGGTCGGGATCAAAAGGGCATTGACCGGCGTGTAGCGGCTTGCGGGGATCGTCAGCCGATGGCGATAGATACCCCCGGGAGCGCCTTCGCCGGCCATGTTGAAGATCGCGTGGTTGGTGAGATTGACGATCGTCGGCGCGTCGCTCTTCGCGTCGAAATCGATGGTGAGACTACCCTTGTCGTCGAGGGTGTAGGTCGTCGTCACCTGCAATGTGCCGGGATAGCCCTGGTCGCCCGCAGGGCTGGTGAGCGCCAGGGTGACGCTGGCGACCGGGCCGTTCTTGACCGAGACGATTCGCCACACGCGCTTGTCGAAGCCGACGGTGCCGCCGTGAAGCGAATTGGCCTTGTCGTTCTGGGTCAGCTGGTAGCTTTTGCCGTCGAGCGTGAACTTCCCACCTGCAATCCGGTTCGCATAGCGCCCGATCGTCTGACCCCAGTAATTCGGATGCTCGACATAGCTCCTGGCATCGTCATAGCCGAGCGTCACGTCCGCGATCTTTCCCGCGCGGTCGGGCGCGTCGAGCGCCTGAAGCGTTGCGCCGAGCGTGATGATTCGGGCTTTCACCCCATTCGCGCCGGTCAGCGTCACGGCCTCGATCGCCTGGCCGTCGGGAAGCGTGCCGAACGCCGAACGCTCGGCCGTCGCGGCGAAAGCGCAAGTGGACGCGAGCAGCCCGGACAGTGCCGATAGAATGCCGGCAAGCCGAGTTACCGCGGATGGCGCAATTGCCATGTTCCCCTCCTGATTTGACCTGTAGGTTCTATAGTTTAAACTCAGACAAATTGTAAAGCGGCGGGCGCGCGATTTGCTTTCGGCAACGCCGCCGCTCGAGGAGGGGTTTTTCGGATGCTTTCGGTTCCGGTTTCCATCGCAGCGCCTTCGGGTGGGGCGCCGGCGATCGCGGATCTCCTGCGACCGGCGTGTTTTCCAGAACCTACCCGACCGGCCGCTGCCGCCCGCCCTCCGCAGCGACAATCCCTCTGACGCCGCGCGCCGCATCGATGGCGCGCTGGTGCTGACCTGAACCGCGGGCTGACTTGGAGACGACCTGATGACCCTATCCTTGATTCAGTATCGCGGCGCCGATGGCCTGCGGGGCGTGGCGGCGCTGCGCGACGGCGGTGCGCCGCATATCGTACCGGGCGCCGAGACGACACTGGCATTGGCACGGCGGGCGATTGCCGAAGGCGCCACGCTGGCCGCGCTCGTCGATGCCGCCGGGGAGGGCGAAGCGCTCGACCTCGGCACGGTGGAGCTGCTTGCGCCGATCGACCATGCCGATCCTGCGCATCTGCTGATGACCGGGACCGGCCTCACCCATCTCGGCTCGGCCGAGGGCCGCGACAAAATGCACCGCGCGATCAGCGACGCCGCCCAGCAAACCGATTCGATGAAGATGTTCCTGATGGGCGTCGAAGGCGGCAAGCCGGAGAACGGAGCCGGCGTGCAGCCTGAATGGTTCTACAAGGGCGATGGCTCACAGATCGTCGCGCCGGGCAGCCCGCTGCGGTCTCCCGCCTTTGCCCTCGACGCGGGTGAGGAGCCGGAAGTCACGGGAGTCTATCTGATCGCCGATGACGGTATGCCCGTCCGGCTCGGCTATGCGCTCGCCAACGAATTTTCCGATCACGTCACCGAGCGTGGCAATTATCTGTGGCTCGCGCATTCCAAGCTGCGCCCCGCGGCGCTCGGCCCCGAGCTGCTGCTGGGCGACCTACCCGCGCATGTCGAGGGCACCAGCCGCATCGTTCGCGACGGTGAGACGATTTGGGAGAAGCCGTTCGTCTCCGGCGAGGCCAACATGTCGCACAGCCTGGCCAATCTGGAACATCATCACTTCAAATACGACCTGTTCTGCCGACCGGGCGACGTCCATGTCCATTTCTTCGGCACGGCGACCCTGTCATTCAGTGACGAGATCAAGACGCAGGCCGGGGACGTGTTCGAGATTTCCGCGGCACCCTTTGTGCTCCCGGTCCGCAACCCGATTGCCGCCGCCGAGCCGCGCACCGTGGCCGTCCGCGCACTATAACGGCCATTCGCTGGCCGATCAGCCGAGTCGAGATCGTCTGGCGATCGCGCGCTGCTCGAGTTGGTCGCCAATACGCTCATGCGCTGCCGGCAGATTTCGGTCGAACCATTGGTAGAAAAATCGCCGGCTCAGGCCTGCATCGCGCTCCGGGTGTCCTCGAGCGCGAGGTCGACAAGCACGCGCATCGCGTCGCGGGCGGCGTCGGCGTCCTGCGCGGCGATGGCGTCGTAAACGCGGGCATGGTCGGGTATCGGGTTGCGCGGTAGGGCGCGCTGGCGTTGCTTGAACTGGGTCGTCCACTTGACCGCCGCTCCGACGGTGGCGGAGAGCGCGACGAGGGCGTCATTGTGGGTCGCGCGCAGGATGGCGTTATGAAAGTCGCGGTCGGCCGCGCACCCCTCCTCGGTCGCGAGCGTATGCCGGCGCATCGCAGCCACAGCATCCTTCATCGTCTTGAGCTCGACGCGGTCGCGGCGTTCGGCCGCGAGTGCGGCAGCGGCGGGCTCGACGATTGCGCGCAGCTCGAACAGGGAGCGGACATAGTGGGTGTCGGGCTCCCCCGCGAACGCCCAGGCGAGGACATCTGGATCGAGCAGGTTCCAGCGGTCACGCGGGAGGATGCGGGTTCCCGCCTTGGGTCGGCTCTCCACCAGCCCCTTGGAGACCAGCACCTGCACGGCCTCCCGATAAGCGCTGCGCGAGACATCGAGCGCTTCGGAGAAGGCGACCTCGCCAGACAAAATGTCCCCCGGCACATATTCGCCGGAGACGATCGCGGTGCCGAGCTTGCGGGCGATGGCGCCGTGCAGCCGGCGGCCCGTGCCGCGAGGTTGCCGCGCTCCATCGGGGCGACGCCGCGCTGAATCGAGCGCGGACATTTCATCCGTCATTCTTATCTCCCCTCGCTCCCTTATCAGTTCGACGCTTGCGATCAAACGACGATTGCATTGGCCGTACTACGCTAATATGTCGGAGTAGTTGCCGCAATGGTGACGGTGGAAAGCCGGCGCAGCGGTGATGGGGAGGACAAGTTGACGGTACGGGTCACGACGATGCTGGGTGCACTCGCGATTGTCGTCGTGACGGCGTCCACCGCGACGGCGCGAGACAGCGCCACCGCGACCGTCCGTGCGGATATGTCCCGGCCGATCTACGGCACGCGCACCTTCACCCAATTCGTCGAGCATCCCGGCGATGGCCTTGATGAAGGTCCAAGGGTCGGCCCGGATTCGTCTGCGCGCGCGGCCGCGGTCGCTGCGTCCGCGCCGCCGGGTACGCCGCTCAATGCCCAGTTGACGGGCGACCTTGTGCCGACGCACGATCCGGTCATCATCCGCGAGGGCGATACCTATTATGTCTTCAGCACGGGCAGCGACAATGGGCGCTTCGTTCGCGCAAAGACGTCCAAGGATCTCGTTCACTGGACAGCGGCGGGCGCGCTGATCGATCGCCTGCCCGACTGGGCGACCCGGGCCGTGCCCGGCACGCAGGACATGTGGGCGCCTGACATCTCCTATGTGAACGGACGCTACCGGCTTTATTACGCGGTCTCCACTTTCGGGTCGAACCGCTCGGCGATCGGCCTGTTCACTAGCCCGACACTAGACCCCAAGGCGCAAGGCTATGGTTGGCGCGACGAGGGGCTGGTCGTGATGTCGACCGAGCGGAGCGATTTCAACGCGATCGACCCCAATTTCGTGATCGATCGGAAGGGGCGCCACTGGCTCGCGCTCGGCAGCTTCTGGACCGGGCTGAAGCTTTTTGCGCTCGACCCGAAGACGGGCAAGTTGGCCAAGGAGGGTGAGGCGCCCCGTGCGATCGCGCGCCGCCCGGTGCCGGCCGGCGCGCCCGATCCGGTCGAAGCGCCGTTCATCATCGATCACGGCGGCTTCTACTGGCTGATCGCCAGCTACGACTATTGCTGCAAGGGCGTCGCGAGCACTTATTATACCGTCGTCGGCCGTGCGCGCGCGATCATCGGGCCATATCTTGGCAAGGACGGCAGCGCGATGATGCGGGGTGGGGGCACCATATTGCTGCGCGCCGACCTGCCCGAAAAGGAACGCTTTCGTGGGCCGGGCCATGTTGGGGTGCTGCGCGACCGCGGCACCGATTATCTCGCCTACCATGCTTATGATCGCGAAAAGAATGGCGCGCCGACACTCAGGATCGCACGGATCCACTGGGGTGCGGACGGCTGGCCGCAAGCGGAGGATTGATGTGATGCAAGAGCTTTCCCGGCGTAATTTCCTGGCGGCGGCCGCCGCCACTTCCGCCGTACCCGCCTTCGCCCGAACCTCATCCGCGCCGACGATCGTCAATCCGGTCGTCAGGCAGCGGGCTGACGCCCAGGTGTTTCGCCACCACGATGGCTGGTATTACATGACCGGGTCAGTTCCCGAATATGACCGGCTCGTCCTGCGCCGGTCGCGGACGTTGGAGGGCCTCTCCACGGCACGTGAAGCGGTGCTGTGGCGGCATCTCGCCAGCGGACCGATGTCCGGCTTCATCTGGGCGCCGGAATTACACCTGATCGACGGTAAGTGGGTCATGTATTTCGCCGCAGGACCCAGCGGTGGCGGCGAGGACGTGTTCCGCATCCGCACCTACGCGATCGAATGCGACGGCGCGGACCCGATGACGGGCAAATGGTCGGTGCTCGGCCAACTGCAAACGGCGTGGGATACCTTCACGCTCGATTCGACGAGCTTCGTCCACCGCGGCAGGCGCTATCTCGCCTGGGCGCAGCGCGAGCCGGGGATCGAGACCAATTCCAACCTCTATATCGCGCCCCTCGCAACCCCGCTGACGCTTGCGGCCAAGCCTGCACGGCTATCGGTGCCGACGCTCGACTGGGAAGTGCAGGGGTTCAAAGTCAACGAGGCGCCGGCGGTGCTCGCGCGAAACGGCCGGCTGTTCATGACCTATTCCGCGAGCGCGACCGACGCGCGCTATTGCATGGGGATGCTCTCCTGCCGCGACGCCGCCGACATCATGGACCCGGCGAACTGGACCAAGTCGCCCGTGCCGGTCTTCAAGACCTCGCGCGAGAACAAGGTGTTCGGCCCCGGGCATAACAGTTTCACCGTTGATGAGCGCGGACGCGACGTCCTCGTCTATCACGGGCGCGATTATGAGAAGATCACGGGCGACCCGCTGTTCGACCCCAATCGCCATACGCGGATGCAATATTTCCGGTACCACGCCGACGGCACACCCGATTTCGGCGTGCCGGTCGCCAATGGCCCGTTGCGATCGCGGCGATGATCCTCTCCTCTCGCCCGGCGAGACCCCGGTCGCTTGCGCTGCCCATTTTGCGCTCGGGCGAAGATGTGGCGGATGTCCGACGATTTCTGGGATGAATGGCCGCTGATCGAGGCGCAACTAGCCCTGCGTGGAGAAGTGCAGCGCCTATAGGCCGCTGGCTCGACGCCGACATGCTGCCGCTCGGGCGCCTGGTCCTGCCGAGCGCGACACGCTCTTCACCGCGAATAGCCGAAATGCGCCCATTCGCAGCGCGCTCTAGTCGGAGCGATTAACGTGCGGCGATTCGGCGGTCCGCTCGTGAAACACCGAAAGCCGCAACATTCCGCTTGCGAACCGGCGCGACTCGACTTATTTATGTCGGAGTAATTAGCGTCGTCAGAACGCATCCCATTGCCATCTCTGGGGGAGGATCACGTGGCACCCAAGCCTTTCATCTTAGCATCGGTTTCCATCTTCGCGTTGTTCGCGGCGGCGAATGCCTCGGCGCAAGCGCAATCCCAGCAGCCCGGCCAGGCAGGCACGACCGAAGATCAGACCGGAACCCCACAGGGTGGCGCGGCCCCCGGCGATGCCGCCGCCGCCAACGGCGCTGACAAGGATATCGTCGTCACCGGCGTCCGCGCCAGCCTTCAGGGTGCGCAGGCGATCAAGCGCAACGCTTCGCAGGTGGTCGACTCGATCGTCGCCGAGGATATCGGCAAATTGCCTGACAATACCGTGTCCGACGCCTTGCAGCGCGTGACTGGTATCCAGGTTTCGCGCAGCGGCGGCGAGGTCGGAACGGTGTTGGTCCGCGGCCTGCCCGACATCGAGACGCTGATCAACGGACGTGAGACGTTTACCGGCACCGGCCGGGGCGTCGCGTTGCAGGACATTCCGGCGGAGCTGGTTGCTGGTGTCGATGTCTACAAGACCAACCTGCCCGAACAGATCGAGGGCAGCGTTTCGGGCACGATCGACATCCGGTTGCGGCGGCCGTTCGACTTTGACGGATTGCAGATCGCCGGCGGCGCGCGCGGGATCTATTCGGACCAGCGCGGCAAGGGCAGCTACATCCTCAGCGGCCTGATCAGCGACCGTTGGACGACCGGAATCGGGGAGTTCGGTATCCTGGTTGCGGCCTCGTACAACAATCGCAAGTACGAGGATCAGACCGCTTTCAACTTCGGCTTCAATCCGCTGTCAGGGACGGATCCGACCCGGATTCCCGACACGGTGGGCGGCCTTGTCACCGACGGCAATCGCACCCGCCCGTCCGTCAGCGTCGCGCTGCAGTGGCGGCCGACCCCCAACCTCGAATTCTACCTGGATGGTCTCTATACGGGGTATCGCCAGGACTATGACGTCGACTTCTTCGTCGGGCTGCCCAAGGCCGGGGGCGTGACGGTCACCAGCGTTCAGGATGGTTCGGCCGGAAGCGATACCGGTGGCCCCGTTGCGCACACGATCACCACGGTCAACAACTTTACGATCACCAGCAAGCAGACCTTTCATCAGGTCACCGATGGATATCAGGCGAACTTCGGGACGCGCTACACGACCGGCGACACGGTGCTGTCGGGCGAGATCACCTACAACAAGAGCAAGGTGACCAGTCGGCAATATGTCGTCGATACCGCCTTTGTGGTTCCCCGGATCGACTATAATTTCGACAGCGACCGGACGCCGAGCGTCAATTTCAACGGGTTCGACATCAGGAACCCGGCAAACCTCAACTTCTTCACACTATTCGATAACGCCAATGTCGCGACCAGCGAGCAATATGCGGCGCATGCGGACGTTCTCCACACCTTCAACGGCGGTTTCCTCAAGAACTTCAAGATCGGCGCGCGCTACGCCGAACGCACTGGCAATTCGGCCGGCACGCCGACGGGCGGCTACGGGCTGGGCTTCACGCCGACGGCGAATTACGCGAACTTTTCGACAAATTCGTCGGACAACATCATTGACGGCCGGGTGGGCATCGACGGCTTCGCGTTGACCTCCAGCAGCTGGATCCGCGGCAATATCGACACGTTGCGGGCGCTTGCCGGCCGGCCGGCCGGAGCACCCGCGTTCGACCCCGCGCAGGTCTTCTCGCTGAAGGAACGTGTGTTCGCCGCCTACGCCCAAGCCCAGTTCGGGGCCGATCTCGGATCGATGCCGTTCGAGGGAACGATTGGTGTCCGCGCCGTCAATACGGCGACCGACTTGAACGCAATCCGGGTGACGAACCTGGCCGCCACGCCGACCTCGCCGGCGCAAACCGTGCTGTCCCCGATCAACGGCAAGCGCAACCAATTGGACTGGTTGCCCAGCTTGACGCTCAAGCTGCGCCCGACCGACCAAATCGTTCTGCGGGCGGTCGCTGGAAAGGCGATCCTTCGGCCGCAATTCGCGGCGCTCAATCCAGCGATCAGCCAGGTCGAAACGGGAGCGACGGGCAACCAAGGATTCTACGGCACGGCCTCGGGCGGGAATGCCGACCTTCGCGACGTCAAGTCGACCAATATCGACCTGACCGCGGAATGGTACTTTTCGCGCACGGGCTCGTTCACGGTCGCCGGCTTCTACAAGAAGCTCGATGGCTACATCCAGAGCGACTCCGCGGCGGAGCAGCTGGTCGCCTCGAACGGCACGCTTCAGACCTTTCTGGTGACCCGCCCGCGCAATACCAGCGGTGGTCAGTTGAAGGGTGTCGAAATATCCTACACGCAATTCTATGATTTCCTGCCCGGGCCGTTGAGCGGCTTCGGCGCGCAGGCCAGCTTCACTTATTCGGACGGGCACGTGAACGATCCGGTCACGGGCGTGCGCCGCGACATCGTGCCGCTGTCGAAATATTCCTACAACCTCGTTGCGATCTACGAAAAGTACGGACTCTCGGCCCGCCTCGCCTACAATTGGCGCAGCCGCTATACCGATAGCTATTCGGACGCTTTCGCAGGCGGGCGTGTGGTTGTCTCGCCGGTCGCCTTTCTCGATTTCTCTGCCAGCTACGCGATCAACAAGAACATCACCATCACGGTCGATGCGACCAACCTGCTGGGCGAAACCTACCACGACAATTTCGGGACCACGACCTTCGAGCCCCGCGACACTCGCCAATATGATCGCACTTTCGGCGGCGGGCTGCGCTTCAAGTTCTGACGCGAGAGGTTGGCAATGAGGCGCCTGTCGATCCGGTCGGGCCTGTCATTGGCAACCGTCGCGTTGCTGTCGGTGGGGGCGTCCGCAGCTTTCAGCGCGCAAAAACCCGCGCCGGCTGGCATAATCGCGGACCACATGACCGGCGATATCACTGGCGTACATGATCCGGCGATCATCAAGGCCGGCGACACCTTTTACGTATTCAGCACCACCCGGCCCGATGACGGGGGACAGATTCCGATCCGCACCTCCAAGGATTTGCTCAGCTGGCGGCGGGCAGGAACCGTGTTCGACGCGGTGCCGGATTGGGCGAGGCGGATGATCCCGTCCGCGCGCGGGCTTTGGGCGCCGGACATCTCCTATAGCGGCGGCCAGTATCGGTTATACTACGCCGTGTCGTCGTTCGGCAGTAACGTCTCGGCGATTGGCCTTGCCACTTCGCCGGCACTTGATCCTGCCGCGCCGGGCAAGGGCTGGACCGATCGGGGACTGGTGGTCCGCTCGACCCGCGCCGACGATTTCAACGCGATCGACCCCAACGTTTTCACCGACGGCGATGGCCGATCGTGGCTGACGTTCGGCAGCTTCTGGACGGGGATCAAGATGGTGCGGCTCGATCCTGCAACGGGACTGGCGTCGGTCGAAGACAAGACGGTATATTCCTTGATCCGGCGGCCGAATCCGGACGCGGTGGAAGCACCCTTCCTAATTGCCCGCGGCGGCTATCATTACCTGTTCGCATCCTACGATTTCTGCTGCCGAGGGTCCGACAGCAGCTATTACACCGTGGTCGGTCGATCGAAAGACGTGACGGGGCCGTATCTGGACTATGACGGCAAGCCGATGAGCAAGGGATATGGTCAGATCGTGCTTCACGCCAAGCTCGATCCGAGTGGCCGGTGGCGAGGACCGGGGCACGTCGCCATCCTGGCTGACGGTGGACGCGACTTTCTCGTCTATCACGCCTACGACGCGCGGAATAAAGGTGTCCCGACGTTGAGAATCCAGGCGCTTGGATGGACGGCTGACGGTTGGCCCGTGGCGCACTAGCGTCGGCTGGTCGACTGAGCGACGACGGCTTTCAAGGACGTTTCATGCGGCATCGAAGACCGCGACTGAGGCGCATTGCGGACGGTTAGGTCGACACCCGAGCGATGAAGGGTACTGGCGCCAATCGCGGTGTCGGCTTGCTCGGTTCAACTTTCCCCCTGCTGACAGTCTTCAACCCGCGGTTCTGACAAAATATTACACTCTGATGTACGTGAAATACCAGACCTCATGTCCTTGCCGTCGCGCCTTGCGTTCGTAGCGCGTCTCGGGCCAGTCGTCGGGGCGGGTCAGAAAATCGCGCGGCGCCTGCGCGGTCCAGACGAAGTCGTGGCGGCGGTTCATCACCATCATCGCCCAGCGGCAATAGGTCGGATCGTCGGTACCCAACCGGAATTCATGGCCAGGTTTGAGCTTGGCGGCGATCAGGTCGAGCGGGCCGTCATTGACCATCCGGCGCTTGGCGTGACGCGCCTTGGGCCAGGGATCGGGATGGAGGAGGTAGACGCGGGTCAGACTGGCGTCGGGCAGCCGCTCGAGCACATCGAGCGCGTCGCCCATGTGCAGGCGGACATTCTCCAGGCCCTGATCGCGGATATGGCCGAGCGCGCCGACCACGCCGTTGAGGAAGGGCTCGCAGCCGATGAAACCGTGATCGCGCCGCGCCGCTGCCTGGCCCGCGAGATGCTCGCCGGCGCCAAACCCGATCTCCAGCTCGAGCGGGCGATCATCACCGAACAAGGTGCGCGCGTCGAGCGGACCGGTTTCCGGGACCTCGACGGCGGGCAGCAGCTGTTCAACCAAGGCCGACTGGCCCTGGCGCAATTTATGTCCCTGGCGCCGGCCGTAGAGGCGCCGGATGGTGGTCGGATCGTTCATTGTGGGCCCGCCTAGAACCAGATGTGTCGAAAGCCAATCGGCGCCGCCAACGAAGAAGGGCCGGGGATCGCTCCCCGGCCCTTGCGTGATCCGTTGATCGGATCAGGATCAGGCCAGTGCGGCCTTGAGGTCGTCGACCAGGTCGGTGCGCTCCCACGGGAAGAAGTCACCTTCGGGCTTGCGGCCGAAGTGACCGTACGCCGCGGTGCGCGCATAGATCGGCTTGTTGAGGCCGAGATGCGTGCGGATGCCGCGCGGGGTCAGGCCGCCCAGCTTCTCGATCTTGCCGATCGCCGCTTCCAGCTTGTCGTCCTCGACCGTGCCGGTGCCATGCGTATCGACATAGAGCGATAGCGGCTTCGACACGCCGATCGCATAGGCCAGCTGGATCGTCACGCGCTGGGCGAGGCCGGCCGCGACGATGTTCTTCGCCAGATAGCGGGTGATATAGGCCGCCGAACGATCGACCTTGGTCGGATCCTTGCCGCTGAACGCGCCGCCGCCGTGCGGCGAGGCGCCGCCATAGGTGTCGACGATGATCTTGCGGCCGGTCAGGCCGGCGTCGCCATCGGGGCCGCCGATCTCGAAGCTACCGGTCGGGTTGATGTGATAGACGGTCTCGTCGCTGAGCAGGCCTGCGGGGATCACGTCGGCGACGACCTGCTTCACATAAGCGTGAAGCTCGGCTTCCTTCTCGCCTTCGTCATAGCCCTTGCCATGCTGGGTCGAGACGACGATCGCGGTGGCGGCGACGGGCTTGCTGCCTTCATAGCGCAGCGTGACCTGGCTCTTGGCGTCAGGCTCGAGGAACGGCGCCTTGCCGGAGTGGCGGTCGGCCGCCATCTGCTCGAGAATCTTGTGGCTGTAATAGAGCGTCGCCGGCATCAGGTCCGGCGTATCGTTGGCGGCATAGCCGAACATGATACCCTGGTCGCCGGCGCCTTCGTCCTTGTTGCCGCTGGCGTCCACGCCCTGCGCGATATGCGCCGATTGCGGGTGGAGGTTGTTCTCGAAGCGGAAGGTTTCCCAGTGGAAGCCGTCCTGTTCGTAGCCGATCCGCTTCACGGTATCGCGGACCGCCTTCTCGACCTCGTCGCGAACGCCGGGTGCCCAGTTACCGGCCTCGTCCATGATGCCCTTGCCGCGGATTTCACCGGCCAGCACGACCAGCTGCGTGGTGGTCAGCGTCTCGCAAGCGATGCGCGCTTCGGGGTCTTTCGACAGGAACAGGTCGACGATGGCGTCGGAAATCTGGTCGGCGACCTTGTCGGGATGGCCCTCGGAGACCGATTCGGACGTGAAGAGATAATTGGAACGCATTGAGTTTCCTCTGGGGTCTGGCGGAAAGCCGGGCCGTTGCCATGCCCATATAAAGCTTTCCTTATATGAGGCTGCGGGTCCTAGCGAGCGAGCCGCCGGATGGCAATCGCGCAAATGAGCAGAATCGCCGAGACGATCAGCGCCATCCAATTGCCGAGGCGCGAGAAGAGGGTGGGGGAGCCGCGCATGACGCTGCCCTCGATCGCGCCGGCCTGGCCCATCGGGATGCTCTGGCGGACGGCGCCATCGGGGTCGATGATCGCCGAGATACCGGTCGGCGTCGCGCGGACGATCGACAGGCCTTCCTCAATCGCGCGCAAGCGCGCCTGGGCGAGGTGCGCGGGCGGGCCCAGCGTACCGAACCAGGCGTCGTTGGATGGGTTGAAGATGAAGTCGGGTCGATTGGCCGGGTCGACGATATGGCCGGAGAAGATCACTTCATAGCAGATCAGCATGCCGACTTTGCCGAAGCCGGGGATAGTCATGGTCCGCGGGCCCGGTCCGGGAATGAAATCGACATCGCCGGGGACGAGCCGCGACAAGCCGATCGCCTCGAGCACAGGGCGCATCGGCAGATATTCGCCATAGGGCACCAGATGCGCCTTGTCGTAGCGGCCGTGGAGTTGGGCGTCGGGTCCGATCACCGCGATCGAATTGGTCGCAGCGATCATATTCTCGGTACGCTTGTCGAAATACATGCCCTGCGTACCCGTCAGGATGGCGTCATGGTCGCCAAGTAGCGAGGCCATCCGGATGCGCGCGGTCTGCGCGCTTCCCATCAGGTCGTAGACATAGCGTGGATAACCGTCCTCGACGGGGAAGCGGATTGCGCCTTCGGGCCACAGGATCAGGCGTGGATGGTCGGGATTGGGTTTTCCGGACAGGCGGGCGAGTGCCTGGAAATTTGCTTCGGCGTAATCGGCGGTCGGTTTCGCTTCCTCGGGCAAGTCCGGCTGCACGATGCGGACATTTGCTACGACGGGCGGATCACCTCCAACGAAGGCTGGCGCACAGAATATCAGCGCAAGCAGGATTAACATCGGAAGGTAAGCACGTCGGTCGACGATGACGACCAGCAGACAGCCGCTGGCGACCACCACCAGCCCCGAGAGCGCATAGGTGCCGACATAGGCTGCCAGGTTCGCCAAATGTCCGGCTGACATCCAGGTCGCCGCCAGCGGATCCCACGGATAGCCGGTGAACATGGTCCCGCGCAGATATTCGGTCGCGATCCAGGCAACGCCCGCGACCAGCACGAATGCCGTGTCGACGCGCGGCGCCTGATCGCCTTTCGCCGCCGGGCTCGCGAGCCGCCAGGCGAGGCCGGCGGCAAGCATTGGGAAGAGAGCGAGATAGGCCGCGACCAGGACCACCGCGAGATAGCCGAGCCAAGGCGGCATCGCGTCCTGAAATTCGAACGGCTGTTGAATCCACAAATTGGCGACGGCGAAATGGCCGAGCCCGAACAGCCAGCCCATTCCCAAGACCTGTCTAATCGAGCCGGCACCATGGATGAGGAGCAACCAGACCGCAAACCCGGCCAAGGTCAGCGGCCACCAGTTCCACGGCGCGACGCCGAACGCGGATACGGCGCCGAGCGCGAGTGGCAGGAACGGGAGGAGACGACGCATCGCCTCGCGCTATGGCTGCGAAATGACGAAGCGCGCTAGCCCCAATCGACAAGTCCGGGGTGACGTTTGGCTCTGCGGGCGGTAGCTAGAAGACATGCTCCGACCCTTCCACCTCGCTTTTCCCGTTCACGATCTCGCCGCCGCGCGCGCCTTTTACGGCGGGACGCTGGGCTGTCCCGAGGGGCGCAGTTCGGACAGCTGGATCGACTTCGACTTGTTCGGACACCAGATCGTGGCGCATCTGGATCCCACGGCGAAACCCGTCGTGGTGTCCAACCCCGTGGACGGTCACGACGTGCCGGTGCCGCATTTCGGCGTCGTGCTGACGATGGACGCGTGGCGGACATTGGCCGACCGGGTAAAGGCGGCCGGAATCACCTTCGGAATCGAGCCGCATATTCGCTTCGTCGGCCAGCCCGGCGAACAGGCGACGATGTTCTTCCTCGACCCGTCGGGGAACGCGCTGGAGTTCAAGGCGTTCGCCGATGACGCGCAATTGTTTGCCACATGAACACGGCGGGATTCTTCGCGACATGAGCGATCCGATCGTTGTCGAGGTATCGCACAAATTGGGGCTGGCAGAGGCGCGGCGGCGAGTCGATGCGGGCATCGGCAAATTGTCGGGCTGGTTTCCCGGCGGGGCCGAGGTCGAGCATCACTGGACGGCTGACGTGCTCCATTTCACCGTCGCGGCGATGGGGCAGCGCGTCGTCTCCAGTCTGGACGTGCGCGGCGACCGAGTGATCGCGGCCGTGGACCTGCCGCCGTTCCTGGCGCTGTTCGCCGACCGCATCCGCGCGAAGCTCGCCAAGGAAGCGCCTAAATTGCTTGAATAAACTTGCTCGTCAGGACGTCTGAACCTCGATCACCCCGGCGCGCAGCAGCGCGTCCGCGGTGCGCGAGAATTCGGTGACTAAAGTTTCCAGCAACGGCTCGAGCGCGCGGGTCTGGATGGCGCCGGGCACCACCGTCACGCCGCCGCGCGGATCCTCGATCAACAGGCCCGACTCGATCATTTGCGCGACGTGGCGGCGCACCGTCTCCCTCGCCAGGCCGGTCGCGGCGGCGATCGCGCTGCGCGACATCGGCACGACCCATTCGCGCGGCAGTATTGCGGTTGCCGTATACTCGCGTGGCACGCTGCGTTCGCGCATCAATTTCTGGATGTTACCGACCGATACCGTGCAGTAAATCAGCACGGCCGTGGGACTTTCGCCGTCATGCCCGGTGAAGGTGTGGTGCATCGACAAGAACAAATTGGTCAGCGCGAACATGGCGGTGCGCCAGTGATCGCTCATGCCCTCGGGAACCGTAGCAACGCGGTCGCCAGCAGCCATATGACTCACTCCCGCCCCCGCAGTGACCCATTTTGGGCAGTTAAGATACAATCGTCAACGCATGAATCGGGCAAGTTGGTGTAAAGCAACGGAATCGAGGGAAAAGATACGCGTCGAAGCGTGGACCCTTCGGTGTCGTACGGGTGTGCGGGCTGCGCGGTCGGGGGGCCAGTTGCAGCCCGCCCCTTATAAAACTTAGCGAGACGCTTTCGGAGTCGCCGCCGCGCTCGGCGAAGGCGCCGGAACGGGCGTCGCCGAGCTCACCCGCCAGATGACGTTGCCGACATCGTCCGCCACCAGCAATGAACCCGTCGCATCGAAGGTCACGCCGACCGGACGACCGCGCGCCTGACCCTTGGCGTCGAGGAAACCCGACAACACGTCGACCGCTTTCGCTCCCTTGGTGGGAAAGCCATTATCGCCGAACGGCACATAGATGACGCGGTAACCCGACACCGGCTGGCGGTTCCACGATCCATGTTCGCCGATAAAGGCGCCGTCGGCGAATTGCGGGCCAAGCCGCGCCTCGTCGGCGAAGGCCAGCCCCAGCGCCGCCACATGGGGCCCCAAAGCGTAATCGGGACGCTTCACATATTCTTGCAGCCCGGGATTTTCCGGCTTCACGCGGTGGTCGGGATAGCCGCCCCAATAGAACCATGGCCAGCCGAAATTGTCGCCGGCTTCCACCGCGCTCAAATAATCGGGCGGGCTGTCGGAGCCGAGCAAGTCGCGTTCGTTGACCGCCGCCCACAACGCCTTGGTTCTGGGCTCGAGCGCCATGCCGTTGGCGTTGCGAATGCCGGCGGCATAGATGCGGAAGGTCTTAGTGTCGGGATAGACCTGAAGGATGTTGGCGCGAAATTTCTCCGCGTCCAGGCCATTATCGGCGATGTTGCTCGACGATCCCACCGCCAGGTACAACGTCTTGCCGTCTTCGGCGACGATGACGTTGCGCGCCCAATGATTGCCGCCGCCCGGATATTTGATCACCGTCTCGGGCTTGGCGTCGATCCTGGTCTGGCCCGGGGTGAAGGGATAGCGCACCAGCGCATCGGTATTGGCGACGTAGAGATACGGGCCGAGTAGCGCCATGCCGTAGGGCGAGTTGAGCCCGGTCAGGAACGGTTGCTTGATCTCGGCTACGCCGTCGCCATTCGCGTCGCGCAGCAAGGTGATGCGGTTGGCCGAGGGCACGCCGGCGCCGCCTTTGTCGAGCAGATAGTTCATCACCCAGCCGGCGATCCCGCCGCCCTTGCGTGGCGGCGAATTGGTCTCGGCGACCAGCACATCGCCATTGGGCAGGCGGTAGAGCCAGCGAGGATGGTCGAGCCCGGAGGCGAAGGGGTTGACCTTGAGCCCGGCCGCTGCCGTCGGCATCTCCCCCTGTTTCCACCCCACCGCGTCGGCGACCTTGATCGTCGGCCAGATCTGTGCCCGCGCCGGCGTGATGTCGGGCCGGCTGCCGCTGACCGCCGCGATGCTGAGCCGCGCTTCATCGGGTTGGGCAAAATAGAGATAGAGGCCGCCCACCAGGATGAGGACGAGGGCAAGACCGATCAGGATTCGCTGGCGCATAACGGCAGGATAATGACGGCTGGGGGCGGGGGCAATGTTATCCCATCGCGCGGCGGGACAATCCCCCCACCGCACAAGCGATCCTTGGGCTATGGCAAGCAGAGCTGTATTTCCCATCAAAATACTATGGATTAGGTAGAGGCGGTCCGCTCCCTGGACACAAACTGCGGCCCGGCCGTCCCCTAGCAGCCGGGCCGCTTCCCTTGTTGAACAGTGGTGGCGTTGCGATGGTGGCCGGAAATTTGATCGACGACGTGTCGGCGGAATTCATCCAGGGCGTCGTTGCCGACTTGCGCGATGCGCGGCTCAAATCGCGTGCGCGCCGCCAACCGCCGGCCGTGCGGTTTCCGTCACCCGAAGCATTGGCGCAGGTAATCCGCGATCTGTCCGCAGCCCTGTACCCGCGCCGTCTCGGCGGGTTTCGCGGCGGGCCTGAGCAGGAGGACGCCTTCGTCGCCGCGCGCCTGACGGACGGGCTCGATATCCTGCGACAGGAGATCGACGCCGAAATCGCTTATTGGCAGTTGGAGAGCGCGGCGCCGTTCGACGACGATCATGCCTCCACGCTCATCCGGCATTTCGCGGCGACCCTGGCCGACATCCGGGCATTGATCGACAGCGATATCGACGCCGCCTTTATCGGCGATCCCGCCGCGCGCAGCGTGGACGAGATCCTGGTGAGCTATCCCGGCGCGATTGCGACGCTGCATCACCGTATCGCGCACGAACTCCACACATTGGGCGCGGCGATCGTCGCGCGGTCGATTTCGGAACTCGCCAATGCGCGGACCGGCATCGATATCCATCCTGGCGCCGCGATCGGACCGCGCTTCTTCATCGACCATGGAACCGGCGTGGTGATCGGCGAGACGTCGATCATCGGATCGAATGTCCGGCTCTATCAGCATGTCACGCTGGGCGCGCGCAGCCCGTTATGGGACGCGAGCACGGCGCCGCGCGAACGTTATGCGCGGCACCCGATCGTCGAGGACGATGTCGTCATCTACGCCGGCGCGACGATCCTCGGCCGCGTGACGATCGGCCGCGGCTCGACCATCGGCGGCAATGTCTGGCTGCTCGACGATGTCCCGCCCGAAAGCGTGATCGTCCAGCCGGGCGCCATTCGGCTGCACGGCGCGGAGGCCGATGCGCTCGGCGACGCGCTGGCCCGCGCCCGGCCGCCGGCGCGGAGGGTGGCATCGTGAGCACGCGGATCAAACTCACGTTCGGCGCGCAAGTGCTGATCGGCATGGCTGCCGGCGTGGCGGTCGGCCTACTTGCGCGCTGGCTGGGTAGTGCGGCGATCGGCGAGACGGCGCACACGATCGGCCAGATCTTCGTCCAATTGCTCAAGGCGCTGGTGCCGCCATTGGTGTTCACCGCGATCGTCGCCTCGGTCGCGGCGTTGCGCACGCTGGAAAATGCCGCTGCGCTGGTTTCCCGGACCTTATTGTGGTTCGCGGTCACCGCGCTGATCGCGGTCGCGATCGGCATCCTTCTCGGGCTGGCGATCCAGCCGGGGCTGCATGCATCGGTCGCCGCCGGCGCTGCCAAGGCGCCCGGCACGACCGGATCCTGGCTCGATTTCCTCAAAGGGCTGGTCCCCGCCAACGCGCTGGGGCTGGGCGCATCGACCACGGTGACCGATGGCGTCGCCTCGACTGCGGTGTCGTTCAACGTGCTGCAAGTGATCGTCGCCGCGCTCGCGGTCGGCGCGGCCGCGGTCAGGATCGGCGAGACCGGCGAGGCGTTTCTAGCGTTCAACGCGTCCGCACTGGCGATCTTCCGTCGGTTGCTGCGCTGGGTGATCGCGCTCACGCCGATCGGCAGCGCGGCGCTGATCGCCGATGCACTGGTTCGCTATGGCTGGGATGCGCTATCGTCGCTCGGGGCATTCGCGATCGCGGTCTATGCCGGTCTCGCGATCGTCCTGCTGCTGGTCTATCCGACGATCCTGGTGGCCAACGGGCTCAATCCGCTGCGCTTTTTCGCGGCTGCTTGGCCGGCGATCCAGCTCGGTTTCCTGTCGCGCTCGTCGGTCGGAACCTTGCCGGTGACCGAGGACGTGACGGAGCGGCGGCTGGGCGTGCCGCAAGCTTATGCCGCCTTCGCGGTACCGCTGGGCGCCACCACCAAGATGGACGGGTGCGCGGCGATCTATCCTGCGGTCTCGGCGATCTTCGTGGCGCAATTCTACGGCATTCCGCTGCACCTTGGCGACTATGGCTTAATCGCCTTTGTCTCGGTGATCGGATCCGCGGCGACCGCCGGGCTCACCGGAGCGACGGTGATGCTGACGTTGACGCTCTCGACCCTGGGCCTCCCGCTCGAGGGCGCGGGTCTGTTGCTGGCGATCGATCCTATCCTCGACATGGGCCGCACCGCGGTCAACGTGGCGGGCCAGGCATTGGTGCCGACCATCGTGGCGAAGCGTGCGGGTATATTGGACGAGGCAGCCTTTCGCGGTTTGCCCCTGCCGATCGGCACTGAGGCGGTCGCGTAGGAGCGGCATGTCGTCAAAACAAAAGCCGCCGGCGCCAAGGGGGAGGGGGCACCGGCGGCTCTGTTCGCCCGGCCGATACGGCCAGGCGGGACTGTTTGACCTTAGATAAGGTCGTAGCGATCGGCGTTCATCACCTTGGCCCAGGCCTTGACGAATTCGTCGACGAACTGGTCGCCGGCATCGGCCGAGGCATAGACTTCGGACAGAGCGCGCAGCTGCGAGTTCGAGCCGAACACCAAATCGGTCCGCGTGCCGGTCCATTTGCGCTGGCCGGTATGGCGGTCATTGCCCTCGAACTCTTCGTCGGCGCTGTCGTCGATCTGTCGCCAAGCGGTCGCCATATCGAGCAAGTTGACGAAGAAGTCATTGGTCAGCTGGCCCGGCCGGTCGGTGAACACGCCATGCTTCGAGCCACCATGATTAGTGCCGAGCACACGCAGGCCGCCGACCAGCACGGTCATTTCCGGCGCGCTCAGCCCGAGCAACTGGGCGCGATCGACCAGCAATTCCTCGGTGGGCACGTTGAACCGGACCTGCAGATAATTGCGGAAGCCGTCGACGCGCGGCTCGAGTACCGCGAAGCCTTCCGCATCGGTCTGTTCGGCGGTCGCGTCGCCGCGGCCGCTGGTGAATGGCACCGTCACGCTGCGGCCGGCAGCCCTTGCGGCCTGCTCGACGCCGACATTACCACCGAGCACGATCAGGTCGGCGATGCTGACCTTGGCCGCGCCGCCGAAATCGGCCTGGATGCGCTGATAGACCTGGAGCACCTTGGCGAGCTCGGCCGGCTCGTTGACCTCCCAGTCCTTTTGCGGCGCGAAGCGAATACGCGCGCCGTTGGCGCCACCACGATGATCCGACCCGCGCCAGGTCGAGGCGGAGGCCCAGGCGGTCTTCACGAGCTGCGCGACGCTTAGACCCGAATCGGCGATCTTGCCCTTGAGCGTTGCGACGTCGCCATCGCTCAGCCGCGGACCGGCGGGGATCGGGTCCTGCCAGATCAGATTCTCGGCGGGAACGTCGGGGCCGAGGTAGCGCGCCTTGGGCCCCATGTCGCGATGACACAATTTGAACCAGGCGCGGGCGAAGGCGTCCGCGAAATAGGCCGGGTCGGCGCGGAATTTCTCCATCACCTTGCGGTATTCGGGATCCATCTTGAGCGCCATGTCGGCGGTGGTCATCATCGTCGGCACGCGGACGCCGGGCGTATGCGCCTTGGGCGCCAGCGTCTCTTCGGGATTGCCGACCGGCTGCCACTGTTTCGCGCCGGCGGGGCTCTTCACCAGCTCGTAGTCATGGTCGAGCAGCATGTCGAAGAACGACATGTCCCAGGTCGTAGGCGTCGGCGTCCAGGCGCCCTCGATACCCGAGGTGATGGTATGGTCACCGATCCCGCTCTCATGCCCCGACTGCCAGCCGAGACCCTGTTGCGCGATGTCGGCGCCTTCCGGCTCGGCACCGACCAGGCTGGCATCGCCCGCGCCATGCGCCTTGCCGAAGGTGTGGCCGCCGGCGGTCAGCGCTGCGGTCTCCTCGTCGTTCATGCCCATGCGGTAAAAGGTTTCGCGGATGTCGCGGGCCGACTTGAGCGGATCGGGCACGCCGCCCGGTCCTTCCGGATTGACGTAGATCAGGCCCATCTGGATCGCGGCGAGCGGGCTTTCCAGCGCGCGGCCTTCTTCCTCGTCGATGCGGGTTTTGCTGTTGGCGCTGCCGACCCATTCCTCCTCGGTGCCCCAATAGATGTCGCGTTCGGGTTCCCACACGTCCGCGCGGCCGCCGCCAAAGCCGAACACCGGGCCGCCCATCGATTCGATCGCGACGTTGCCGGCCAGGATCATCAGGTCGGCCCAGCTGAGCTTGCGGCCATATTTCTGCTTGATCGGCCACAGCAGGCGGCGTGCCTTGTCGAGATTTCCGTTGTCCGGCCAGGAATTGAGCGGAGCGAAGCGCTGCTGTCCGGCATTGGCGCCGCCGCGGCCGTCGCCGGTGCGATACGTGCCCGCCGAATGCCATGCCATGCGGATGAAGAACGGACCGTAATGCCCGTAATCGGCCGGCCACCAGGGCTGGCTGTCGGTCATCAGCGCGGTCAGGTCGCGCTTGACTGCGGCGAGGTCGAGCGACTTGAATTCCTTCGCATAATCGAAGTCGTCGCCCATCGGATTGCCACTGATCCCCTTCTGGTGAAGGATGTCGAGCGAGAGATGATTGGGCCACCAGTCGCGGTTGGTTCGGCCGAGCAAGCTGCGCAGCGCCGCGGGTTCCTTGTTCGGATCGCTCAGCGGGCTACCTTCGGTTACAGCATCCATCTCGTTCTTCCTCTCGTTCGCGCCGGTGCGACCGGCGCTGGGACTCTATCGGATCGGGTGCGCAGCCGGCTCGCGGCTCGCTCGGCGGTTGTGGCTTGTGTGGCGAAGCGCTGCAATCATTTATGCGATGAGTTAATCTGATCTCCGCGAGCGGAAAAATCGATCAGTGGAGTCTCGTCACGTCGGCGAAAGCTGCAAGACGGCCTACAATCGGGTTCGGGCATATGGTTGAGCCAGCCTGACCAGCCTTGAACCCCAGGCGCGCGCGAGTAGAAGCACCGCCATGAAGCCCGTGATCTTCGGCCTGTCCGGCCTGACCCTTACCGACGACGAACGCGCCTTCTACAAGGACGCTGACGCCGCCGGGTACATATTGTTCAAGCGCAACATCGAGAATCGCGAGCAGGTCCGCGCGTTGACCCACAGTTTGCGCGAGCTGACCGGCCGCGACGAGCTGCCGATCCTGATCGACCAGGAAGGCGGCAGGGTCCAACGGATGCAGCCGCCCGAATGGCCGCAATTTCCCGCCGGCCCCGATTTCGACCGGCTCTACGACGTCGCGCCGATGAGCGCGATCGAGGCGGCGCGGGTCAATGCTCAGGCGACCGCGCTGATGCTGTCCGAAGTCGGCGTCAACGTCGATTGCTGGCCATTGCTCGACGTCAGCCAGCGCGACACGACCGAGGCGATCACCATCCGTGCGTTGGGACACGAGCCGATGCGCGTCGCGGCGATGGGCAAGGCGATCATGGAAGGACTGCGCGCCGGCGGCGTGGTCGGCGTGGTCAAACATATGCCCGGCCATGGCCGCGCGGTGGTCGACACGCATTTCCACCTGCCGACGGTGACCGCGTCGGAGGAGGAATTGGAGATCGATCTCGAGCCCTTCCGCCGCCTGGCGGACGCGCCGATGGGGATGACCAGTCATATCGTGTTCCAGATCTGGGACCCCGAACGCCCCGCGACCATGTCGCCGGTGATCGTCGAGCAGGTGATCCGCGGCAAGATCGGCTTCGACGGGCTGCTGATGACCGACGATATCGACATGAAGGCGTTGTCGGGGACGGCAGGGGAGAAGGCCGCGGGGGCGATCGCCGCCGGTTGCGATATCGTGCTCGATTGCTGGGGACGGATGGACGAGATGCGCGAGATCGCCTCGCTGCTCAACGACATGCCGGCCAAGTCGCTCGAACGGCTCGACCGTGCGATGGCCTCGGTGCGGGGAGTCGCGCCGCAGGGCGATTTCGCGGAACTGATCGCCAAGCGGGATGAGTTGTTGGCTCTGGCCTAGCACCGGGATGACGATGTGTGGCTTGGCGGGCGTTATCCACAACAGCGCTGACCTCCGGCTTTGGTATCGCGAAAGTCTATGCCTAAAAGCGTGCCTATGGACGCCGCCGACGACACGCTGACGCTCGACATCGAGGGATGGGAAGGCCCACTCGACCTCCTGCTAGCGCTCGCCCGATCGCAAAAGGTCGACCTCAAGCAGATTTCGATCCTGCAACTGGTCGAGCAATATCTCTCCTATATCGAGCATGCCCGCACGCTGAAGCTCGAAGTCGCGGCCGATTATCTCGTGATGGCGGCGTGGCTGGCCTATCTCAAATCGGCGCTGCTGCTGCCGCGCGATCCGGAGATCGAACCGAGTCCCGAGGAACTGGCGCTGCGGCTGCAGATGCGGCTCGAGCGGCTCAACGCGATGCGCAATGCCGGCGCTCGGCTGCTCGCACGCGACCGGATCGGCCGCGATGTTTTCCGCCGCGCCGCGCCCGAAGGATTGCGGACGGTGCGCAAGGCACAATGGCAGGCCGAGATCTATGACCTGATCGCCGCTTATGGCCAGATCAACGCACGCAATCGCCCGGTCTTCCACGTTGTCCATGATCGCCTGGTGATGACCTTGGATGCCGCGCTCGAGCGCGTATCGCGGCTGCTCGGCGAGCATATCGACTGGGCGACGATCGAAAGCTTCCTGCCCGACAGCCTGGACGGTGCGTTTCGCAAGTCGGCGCTCGCCTCCAGTTTCGTCGCGGCGCTCGAACTCGCGCGGATGGGCAAGGCCGAATTGCGCCAGAAATCGGCCTTCGCGCCGCTCTATCTCAAGGCGACCGGCGAAAGGGCGGAGGCATGACGATCGATCCTGACGATCCGGTCCGCGCGGTCGAAGCGGTGCTGTTCGCCGCCGAGGAGCCGCTGACCATCGACTCGATCCGCGCGCATGTCGGCGAGGACATCGACGTTCGCGGCGCGCTGGAGCGGATCGCCGAAGATTATGCCGGCCGCGGGATCGAACTGGTCCGGCGCGGCGATCGCTGGCATTTCCAGACCGCGGGCGATCTTGCGCATTTGCTGCGTCGCGACCGCGAGGAGCCGCGCAAGCTGTCGCGTGCGGCGATCGAGACCTTGGCGATCACCGCCTATCACGAGCCGGTGACTCGCGCCGAGATCGAGGCGATTCGCGGCGTTCAGATCAGCAAGGGGACGCTCGATGTGCTGATGGAGGCGGGATGGGTGCGACCTGCTGGCCGGCGTGAGACGCCAGGGCGGCCGTTAATGTACGCGACGACCGCGGAATTCCTCACCCATTTCGGGCTCGCCAGCCGCCGCGACCTCCCCGGGATCGACGATTTGCGGGCTGCCGGGCTGCTCGATCCGATCGATCTTGCCATGGCCGAGTTATCCATTGCCGGCGAGAGCGAGGAAGAAGTGGAAAATGATGGCGATGCAGACTAGATAGATGTCACGCCTTTGGGAGATTTTGTGATGGGTAGTTTCAGCCTGGTTCATTGGCTGATCTTTGGTGTGATCGCGATCCTGGTCCTTGGTGGTGGCCGGTTCTCGAACATGATGGGTGACGTGGCCAAGGGCATCAAGCAGTTCAAGAAGGGTATGGCGGAAGATGACGATGCCGTCCCGCCCAGCCGGATCGAGGCCAAGCGGCAGACCGATCCAACGGTCGAGGCGACCGCCGAACGCGTCCGCGACGCCGAACGCTAAGCGCCGCCGGAGAGGCATCCGGCCGTGATCCTGGATATAGCCCCAACCGAATTGTTGGTATTGGGGGCGGTGGCGTTGCTCGTCATTCCGCCCAAGGACTTGCCGCGCGCGATGCGCTTCGCCGGGCAATGGGTCGGCAAGGCGCGCGGGCTGGCGCGCCAGTTCCGCTCCGGCTTCGACGACATGATCCGCGAGTCGGAATTCGCGGAGATGGAAAAGAAGTGGAAGGCGGAGAATGAGCGCATCATGCGCGAATTCCCGCAGACCGTGGACATGGCGGCACTGATGGCGCCCAAGCCACAGGACGTGTCGGATGCCGATCCCGCGCCGGTGATGGTCGAGCAGCCGGTGATTGCTCCGGAGCCGGCACCAATCCATGCCGCGCCGGAAACCGACCCGGCCCCGGCACCGCGCAAACCCCGCGCTAAGACGGCCAAGAAGGCGATGTCGCTGGATACCGTCGAGCCAACCGCGCCCAAACCGCGTGCGCGCAAGCCCAAGGCGGCTGCCCCAGTCGAAACGCCGGGCGATTAGGCGATGAGTGACGAGGACGATATCGACGCCAGCCGCGCGCCGTTGATGGATCACCTGATCGAGCTACGCAAACGCCTGCTCATCAGTATCGGCACGTTGGCGCTATTGTTCGGCGCTTGCCTCTATTTCTTCGAACCGATTTTCGCGGTGCTGGTGCATCCGCTGGTCAAGGCCGGGTTTCCGAAGCTCATCTACACGTCTCCCTATGAGATGTTCTTCGTGCAACTGAAGGTCGCGTTCTTCGCGGCAATCATGCTGGCCTTTCCGGTGATCGCCAATCAGCTGTGGCAGTTCGTGGCGCCCGGGCTCTATCGCAAGGAAAAGCGCGCGCTGCTGCCGTTCCTGCTGGCGACGCCGGTGCTGTTCGGGCTGGGGGCGAGCTTCGCGTATTTCTTTGCGGTGCCGGGCGCGCTGCACTTCCTGCTCGGCTATCAGGGCAATGTCGGCGGCGTACAGCAGGAAGCGCTGCCGGCCGCGGACAACTACCTGAAGTTCATCATGCAGTTCCTGTTCGGTTTCGGCGTCTCATTCCTGATGCCGGTGCTGCTGATGCTGGTCGAGCGTGCGGGGATCGTGACGCTGGAGCAGCTCGTCCGCGCGTGGCGCTACGCGATCCTGGGATGTTTTGCGGTGGCGCTGTTCCTGGCCCCGCCGGATGCCGGGTCGATGATCATGCTCGCGCTGCCGCTGGTCGGCCTGTACGTGCTGACGCTTGGCGTGATCTGGCTGACGCATCGCCGTCGCGATCGCCAGCCAGCCCCCGACACCGAAACGGCCTGAACCAGCCTATTTGTGCCCGTCTTATTTGTGTTTGTCGGCGGTCTTCGAGACCGTGCTGCCGACCGAGCTGACATCCCGGCCCACACCCGAAATCGTGTTGCAGCCGGCGAGCAAAAGTGCCGTCGCTGCGAGCGACAGACCGATAATCTTGTTCATCATGAATTCTCCCGAACTTTCTGACTCTGAGTTTTTGCCGATCCCTGGCGGGAATCCCCGGCACGCCAATGATCGAGCCGCCGAATTCGTTCCGGCGGCGTTTCATCTTGGCTATTTGGCTATCCCACTGGACTTTGACGAATTTAGGCCCGGAAGCGCCACCGGGGGGGGAGGGGTTGACGCTTCCGGGCCTATGTCGTGGATAGCGAGAGCGGGGGGGCATAAGGTCGCTATCCGAAAAGCCAAACGCACCTTTTTCGAGGTTGTTCCCAAAAAAAATGCACCGGCCAAAATTTTTTTAATCGCGGCCCGTCACGGCGACCGCGATCTCATAGGATCCGGTCAGCGGGTCATGGTGGAGCGGCGCGCGAAGCTGGCGCGACAGGCCCTCGATCACCCTGGCGTAACGCTGCCCCAACGCCCCGACCAGCGCGTCGCCATCGACTAGCGAGGGGGATGTGACGCGCAGGATCGCGGTGCCGGGCGTTTCCCCCTCGCGTACCGAGATATGGATCTGTGCGTTGGGAATGACGCTGATCGCGAGTTCGATAATCTCGGTGAGCAGGAAGGCGATTGCGATCGCGATGTCCTGGGTGACCAGCCAGGGTTCAACGTCGAGCAGGATCGACAGCCCCGAATGTTCGGGACTGGTCGCGCGGATGTTGGACGCGAGCTCGCCGATCACGGAGCGCAGGCTGAGGCCGCGATTATCCTCCATCTCGGCGAAATGGTGGCGATGGACCACCGCCAGCGCGTCGACGCGTCGTTGGATCGAGGCATAAGCGCGCGCCGCTTCGGCCGCCTGGGCGCCGCGCGCGTGAAGATTGATCAGGCTGGAGATGACTTGCAGATTGTTCTTCACGCGATGGTGGACCTCCCGCGTCAGCCGCGTCTGGCGCACCAGTCCTTCGGCCAGCCCGGCCTCATGCAGGATCAGCGTCCGGCTCAGCGACCGGAACGTCTCGCCGAGTTCGCGGATTTCCTGCGCCGGCAGCGATCGTACGACCGCCGGATCGATCACTTCGCCCGGACGATAGGCGGCGACGCTGGCGCGCAACGTCCGCAAAGGCTTGATCAACAGGCGATCGACGACGAACCAGGCGAAGCCGGCAGCCGCGATCCACATCAGGATCGGAAAGATCAGCGCGATCAGGATCGGAGAGGTCAGCACCTTGGTCCGCATCCGCATTTCAACCGACAGGTCGCCGATTCCCAGTGCCGCGCGGACCGGTACGTACAGATCGAGCGGGTTGTCGCCGCCCAACGACCGCAGCACCAGCCGGTCGGAGCTGCCAGGGCTGCTCAGCGATTCCTCATAATCGGACGCGAAGCCGGACGGTTTGGCGATTTCCGAGAGAAACGCCGCAGGGAAGAAAGCGGCGCCACGCACCTCGCCACCCGGAGCGGCGATCGCCAGCACGATCCCCTTGTCGGGGACGATCCGCGCGGTCGATCCACTGGCGCGCATCTGTTCGGGCATCGCCACCGGCAGGCGCGAACCGCAGAGCAGGCGGTTCTGGCCATCGACGATCATGAACCCGGCGCCGGTGGTCGATGACTGTGCGAACACACCCTGCACGCGCGCGCAGCTCGGCGTATCGCCGTGATCGATCGCCAGCGCCTTCATCGCGGAGGTCAGCGCGGTCATGTCGCCGACCAGCTCGATCGAGAGATTGCGCGAGCTTTCCTGCGCGGCGACGCGCAATTGCGAGGCGGCTTCCTGGCCGGCCTGGCGCGTGGTCGACAGGGTCGCGAAGAAAGCGATCACGGCGAACGGCAACAGCGCCACGCCGAGGATCATGAAAATCTTGGCGCCGGTCGGCATGCGCGCGACGCGTGCGCCCAGCGTACCCGCCGCCCGCTCACCAGCCGTCAGGCCGCCCATGGGCTATCCCAGCTTGTTCAGCAGATCGAGCATCTGATCGGGAACGGGTTCGCTGGCGGCGGCATGATAGACCGAGCGAAGGGCGGCACCCATCGCTTCGTCCCTACCCTTTTTGCCCTTGTCATCCTTGTCGTCGGACTTCTTGTCCCGCTTTGACGACGGCCGGCCAGGCTGCAACGCAATCCCCCTCATATACATGCCGGCCATGCCGGAACAGAAAACGACCCGCAAGAGGGGGTCCCGACACGACGCTTAGAATGCGCCATCATGTCTGTGAAACCAAAAACGATCTCGATTGTTCCACTAGCGAACAGAAAATTTGCCGCGTTGCATTCACCAAGCCGGGCCCCCACTAAAGGCCGGCATCCTATCGGGGAGATTGAAATCGTCATGTCGCTCGGTCAGCAGCTAGCCCCTCATCTACCGTTCCTGCGTCGTTATGGGCGGGCGTTGACGGGAAGCCAGGAACATGGCGACCGCTATGTCCGGGCCACGCTCGAGGCGATCGTCGCCGCACCGGAGGAGTTTCCGCGCGACGTCGAGCCGCGACTCGGCCTGTACCGCACGTTCCAGGCGATCTGGCAGAGCGCCAATCCCGGCGAGACCGAAACGCCCAGCGGCGACAATGTCAGCGGGCAGGAAGCGATTGCGCGAGCCCGGCTGGCGCGCATGACGCCATTGTCACGACAGGCGCTGCTGTTGACGGCGATGGAAGGCTTCACCACCGAGGACGCGGCCTATCTGATCGACGTCGAGAATGACGAGGTCGAAAAGCTCGTCACCGAAGCGCTCGCCGAGATCGAGCAGCAGACGCGTGCGCGGGTGCTGATCATCGAGGACGAGCCGATCATCGCGATGGATATCGAGACGATTGTCCGCGATTTGGGGCATGACGTCACCGGTGTGGCGGTTACCCGCGACGAAGCCGTCGCCGCAGCGATGGCCGATCGCCCCGGCCTGGTGCTCGCCGATATCCAACTGGCGGATGACAGTTCGGGGATCGACGCGGTGAAGGACATCCTCGCGGAATTCCAGGTTCCCGTCATCTTCATCACCGCTTTCCCCGAACGCCTGCTGACCGGCGAGCGGCCCGAGCCGACCTTCCTCATCACCAAGCCGTTCCAGCGGTCGACCGTGAAGGCGGCGATCAGCCAGGCGCTGTTTTTCGACGAGTCGACCGTGCCCGCTTGACCCATGGGTCTCGCTTAACATGCGCTCGGCCGCCGGCGATATCCGACAGGATGCCGCCGGCGGCCGCATTTTGTCGAGCCAAGGTTCGGGAATTCTGTCTAAATACTCAAAGTTCCATCAGTTACGGAGCCAAAACGGGATTTGTGCGTTTTGACATGATGGCTGAACCCACTCCCTCAGAGGCTTCGGTGCACACCGATGCCGAGCATGCACGGGCCGGCGCGACGCCCGGCGTCATGCGCTACGTCCTCGGTATTTCGTTGGTGCTGGCGGTGGTAATCCTGTCGGCGATCGTTTGGGGCCCGGTGCTGTTCCACCAATAATGGAGCGGTCCGGCTTGGCCCTGGCGCCCATGTCACCCTATGTATCCTCTCGGTCGCTCGTTGGCGGCCCCACGTTCGACGGAGTTCCATGAGCAGCACAGCGACCGGCAATGTGGATGACAATGGGGAGGCGATCGAGCACGTCGCTTTGTCGGATCCGGAGTTCAAGGAACAGCTGGGGCAAGTGATCCCGCATCTCCGTGCGTTCGGCCGTTCCTTGTCAGGCAGCCGGGACCTCGCTGACGACCTGGTGCAGGAAACCTTGCTCAAAGCATGGGCAGCGCGGCAACGCTTTCAGGCCGGCACCAACATGCGCGCCTGGACCTTCATCATCCTGCGCAATCTGTATCTGAGCCAGATGCGTCGCGCGCGATTTAAGGGCGAGTGGGACGATCTGGTCGCCGACCGCATCCTCGCCGCGCCCGCCAGTCAGGACAAGCATGTCGAGCTGGGCGACATGCAGCGTGCGCTGCTGCTCTTGCCGCAGCCGCAACGCGAGGCGCTCATTCTGGTCGGCGCGGGCGGTTTTGCCTATGAAGAGGCCGCCGAAATCTGTCAGGTCGCGGTCGGCACGATCAAGAGCCGCGTCGCGCGCGGGCGCGTCGCGCTCGAGGCGATCCTGAGCGGTGGGCAACTCACGTCGCGCCGCAACGCCCCCGATCATCCCGGCCGCACCGCGCTCGATACGATCATGGACGAGGTCGACGACCTGAGCGGTGACCATAGCCCGGCGCCTGATCAGGGCGACGACGATATCGACGAGGACGAGGAATAGAGCGGCTTCGACTTAGGTCGAGGTGCCTCAAATCCATCCTGCTTTTTCGAAGGCCGTCGCAACTGTCGCTCGGAAACTAGGCACCCTGCTGGCTAGTTTGAACTATATTCCGTGTCGGATCGACGCGTGATCAGAGACCCTAATTGTCTTTCGACAGTCGCCTCAGCAATGACGTCAGGTCGTTCGGAAGGCTCGGCGCGCCGGTAAAAATCTGGCGCAGCGCAATGCCCACGCCATCGCTCTCGCGCGGGCGATGCACGACATGGTGGCTGTCGGAATGCGTCGCCTGACTGTGCGGATTGGGCGGGCTCATGCGACGTAGAACGTCGTTTGCCACGATTTGTTGCCACTTTGTCGTCAGTTTAATTGATCTGGATCAAATTGTGCTTTTCGCGCAACGATTGGCGCGCGCGAATGAGTGCTCTAGGGTGTCATCCGCAACCGTTTCAGCCTTTGCTGAAACCATTGGGCCAATATGGTGACTGCGCAGAATTTCGTCGATGCCGTCGCCAGGGCCGAAGCGCACGCGCCGTTCCTACGTCTCGCGCTCGAACAGCAGCCCGACCTCGCCGCCCAATTGGCGCAAGGTGTGGTGCCCGATCCGGCGCCGTTCGATCCTGATCTGCCCGTCAGTGTGGCACTGCGTCGGGCGCGCCGGCGCGAAGCGTTGATTGTCGCGATCGCCGATCTGGCCGGAGCGCTCGACCTGGTCGGCGTGACGCGGCGGCTGACCGACTTCGCCGATCGCGCGCTCGACCTCGCCATCCGCACGGCGATCCACGAGCGGGCGCCCGATGCCGACGTGAGCGGTTTCGCCGGGATCGCGCTCGGCAAACAGGGCAGCCACGAGCTCAATTATTCGTCGGACATCGATCCGATCCTGCTGTTCGACCCGACGACCTTGCCGCATCGCGTGCGCGAGGAGCCGGTGGAAGCGGCGGTGCGGATCGCGCGCCGCGTCGTCGAACTGCTCCAGGCGCGCGATGGCGAGGGCTATGTGCTCCGCGTCGACCTTCGCCTGCGGCCGTCGCCGGAGGTGACGCCGATCGCGTTGCCGGTCGACGCGGCGATTTCCTATTATGAAAGCCAGGCGCTGCCCTGGGAACGCGCCGCCTTCATTCGCGCGCGTGCCTGCGCCGGCGATGTGGCGCTCGGTCAACGTTTTCTCGACGCGATCCGGCCTTTCGTCTGGCGCCGGGCGGTCGATTTCGGCGCGGTTGGGGAGATTCGCGAGATCACGCGGCGGATTCGCGATCACCACGCGCAAGGCCAGGCCTTTGGACCGGGCTATGATCTCAAACGCGGGCGAGGCGGCATCCGCGAGGTGGAGTTCTTCACCCAGATTCATCAGCTGATCCATGGTGGCCGCGATCCATCGCTCCGCGCCCCGGCGACGATGGACGCGCTCGACCGGCTGTGCGCCGGCGGTCGCATCACGAGCGAAGAGGCCAGTGCGCTGAAGTCCGCTTATGTCGCGCTGCGCACGGTCGAACATCGATTGCAGATGGTCGACGATCGCCAGACTCATGCGTTGCCGCGCACGGGAGAAGCGCTTGAGGGCGTAAGCCGGTTGGCGGGGTTCGAGGATAGCGCGGGTCTGATCGCGATGCTGCGGCCGCATGTCGAACGGGTCGGGCAAATCTATGATTCGCTCGATGCGCGCGACGAGGCGGCGCTGGCCAGCGACGCCGACAGCCTGTCGGCGCAACTGGGCGCGATCGGCTTCGACGACGGCGCCAGCGCTGTCCAGATGATCGAGCGATGGCGTGGCGGCTCGTATCCTGCGTTGCGCAGCCCGGCTGCGCGCCAGGCGCTTGAGGCGGTGCTGCCGGGGCTGATGACGGCGCTCGGCCAGGCACCCGATCCGCGCGCTGCTTTGGTCCAGCTCGACACGATGTTGTCGCGGCTGCCGAGCGCGATCAATTTTTTTCGTCTGATCGAGGCGCGGCCGCAATTGGGGCAATTGATGGCGACGATCCTCAGCCACGCACCGCCGCTTGCGGGCGCGTTGAGCCGTCGGCCGGCGTTGCTCGACGGGTTGATCGACGCGACCGCGCTGGAGCCGGTCGGTGATGTCGCCGCGCTTGCCGAGGAGATGCGCTCGGGTGAGGCGGGGGACGATTACGAAGCCGCGTTGCAGCGGGTTCGCCTCGTGGTCGGCGAAAAACGCTTCGCGCTCGGCGCGCAACTGGTTGCCGGGACCAGCGACCCGCTGGAGGTCGCGCATGGCTATGCGCGCGTCGCCGAAGCCGCGATCGAGGTTCTCGGCGCGGCCACAGTGGCCGAGTTCGCGCGTGCGCACGGCCATGTACCCGACAGCGAATTGCTCATCCTCGCGCTAGGGCGGCTCGGGGGCGGAGCGCTGACGCATGCTTCCGACCTCGACCTTATCTATCTCTTCACCGGCGATTTCTCCGCCGAATCCGATGGCCCCAAGCCGCTGGGCGCAGTTCATTACTATAACCGCCTCGCGCAACGCCTGAGCGCCGCTCTGTCGGTGCCGACCGCTGCCGGCGCGCTGTACGAGATCGATACCCGGTTGCGGCCATCGGGGGCGCAGGGCCCGTTGGTCGTGTCGCTCGCCGGCTTCGCCAAATATCAGCAAGAGGACGCCTGGACCTGGGAGCATATGGCGCTGACCCGCGCGCGCGCCGTGTTCGGGTCGCAGCGTGCGCGTCAGGATGTAGCCGCGGTGATCGACGCGGTGCTGACTGCGCCGCGTGACACGGCGAAGCTCATCGCGGACGCGGTCGACATGCGGGCCGAAATGGCGCGGCACAAGCCGCCGCAGGGATCGCTCGACGCCAAACTGTTGCCCGGCGGGCTGGTCGATCTCGAATTCGCCGTCCATGTCGCTCAGCTCTCGCATCCGGGCGTTGCGATCGACCCCGACCTCGACCCGGCGATCGACATGCTTGCGCAGGAAAGGATCGTTCCCGCGTCGCTCGGTGAGGATTACCGCTTCCTGACGCGCATGCTGGTGTTGCTGCGGCTGGTCGCACCGGACAACGAGCCGCCATCGGCCCCGACCCGCGAACTGATCCTGCGCGCGCTCGGCGCCGACAATTGGGACGCGCTGGTTGCGCGTTTCAACGCGACCCGGCAGGAAGTCGCGCGGGTCTGGCAATCGGTGAGTGGAGAGACAAATGGCGGGACTTGATGTCGGCGATACGCTGCCCGACGCGGTGCTGACGGCGCCTGACGGCGCGACGATCAACCTGCGCGATTACGCCGGCAAGCCGCTGGTGCTCTATTTCTATCCCAAGGACGATACTGCCGGTTGCACTCGCGAAGCACAGGATTTCACCGCGCTGTTGGCCGACTTCCACAAGGCCGGCGCGACCGTGCTGGCGGTGTCGAAGGACACGCCGGCAAAGCATCGCAAATTTGCCGACAAATATGCGCTGACCGTGCCGCTCGCGAGCGATGAGACCGGCGTGATCGAAGCGTTCGGCGCCTGGGTGTCGAAGAAGCTCTATGGCCGTGAGTATATGGGGATCGACCGCTCGACCTGGCTGTTCGATGCCTCGGGCAAGTTGACGAAAGTCTGGCGCAAGGTGAAGGTTCCGGGGCATGCCGAACAGGTGCTGGCCGCGGTGCGGGAACTAGGGTGAGCGAGCGGGAAGTTGGCGTGAGTTCACCAACAGGGTAGGCCGCCCGCATGACTTCGGTCGAAACCAGCATCACTATCGCCGCCGCCTGTCGCTCGGTGCTCGAAACCTGCGATCCCGCCGCCAAGGTCAAACGCGCTCGATCAGTCGTGCGCGCCTGGCGCCGGGGCAATCTGGCGCACCAATTCGACGTCGCGATGCCCGATCGGCCGACGCGGCCCGCCGAACCCCAGCTGCTCCCGCCCAATCGCATGCCTCGGCGTGGCAAGGGAGGATCGCAACGCGGCAGGATCGCGCTGATCCACGCGCTCGCGCATATCGAGTTCGTCGCAATCGACTTGGCGTTCGATCTCGCGGGGCGATTCGGCGGCCATTTTCCGCGCGATTTCGTCGACGACTGGCTGTCGGTCGGCGCCGATGAGGCGATGCACTTCGCGCTGCTCGACCGGCGGCTGCGCGCATTGGGTAGCCATTATGGCGCGCTCGCGGCGCATGACGGCTTGTGGGAAGCGGCCGAAGCGACCGCGCACGACCCGCTTGCGCGGCTCGCCGTGGTGCCGATGGTGCTCGAAGCGCGAGGCCTCGACGTCACGCCGGCGACGATCGATCGCTTCCTCGCCGCGGGCGACGAGGGAACCGCTCTTATCCTCAAGCGTATTCTCGCCGACGAGATACGTCATGTTGCGTATGGCGCGACGTGGTTTCGCGCTGCGTGCGAATCAACTGGAATCGCGCCGGAAACGCATTGGCGCGACTTGGTGCGGCGCCATTTTCGCGGCATGATTAAGCCGCCATTCAACGACTCAGCCCGCGAAGCTGCCGGTCTGCCCCGCGAATATTACGCGCCTCTTGCATGAAAACGACATGCTGGCACTTGTCACCGGTAACAACCGGGCGCGGAGGGGCTGGGTCCGGATTAACCATCTTCATGATCGCCGTTAATGCGGGGATCGTCGCCAGGGTCGCCGGGGACGCATGATCAAACTTACGAATTTGCAGGAGGCGTTCGCTCGCTGCCGCCAATTCTTCAAAACACGCGATTTCATTTTCCATGATGGCCGCGATCTTCGTCGTTTCTCGATCGCGGGACGTACGCAGGCCGCGGTTGCTGTCGCGGGTGCCATCACGCTGAGCTTCTCGGCGTATGGCGTTGCACAGGCAGGCGTGAACGCCGTGGCGCTGTCGGGCCTCACCGGAACGCCGCTCACCTCCGAGGCGAAAGTCGCCAAGATGGAGGCGCAGGTCGCCGGCATGCAGGCCAAGATCCAGCAGATCAAATATGTCGCCGATGCCCGCGCCAAGCGCGTCGAGGCACGCCAGGCGATGCTTGCCGCCGCGATCAGCGGGCAGGGCGAGGTCCAGCCGGTCGCCTATCAGCCGATCGATCCCGAGGCTGCTGCCGCTGCCGCCGACGTCGTCGCGCCGCTGGCGCAGGTCGAGCACGATCAGGTGACGCTGGCGATCAAGGCGCGGATCACCACCGAGAAAAAATATATCGCCGCGCTTCAGCGGGCGAAGGCGTTGGGGATCAACCCCAGCCGCTTCCAGACCAAAAGCGCCGCGATGGGCGGCCCGTACGAAGCCGCCGACAGCGCAGAAGCCGCCGCCGACATGGCCGCCGACGCCCAATTCCGTGCTCTGTTCCAGACCTGGAAGAAGCTTGATACGCTCCAGGACGGCCTGATCTCGATCCCGTCGGTTCAGCCGGTCAGCAATCTCAAATTCACCAGCAATTTCGGCATCCGCAGCGACCCGTTCCGCGGCACCGCGGCGTTCCACCCGGGCGTCGACATTCCGTGCGGGACCGGTACCGCGGTCTATGCCACCGCCGACGGCACGGTCGACCGTGCGGAGCGCGCGGGCGGCTACGGCAATCTGGTCGAGCTCGACCATGGCCGTGGCATCCAGACCCGTTATGGTCACTTGTCGAAGATCCTGGTCACCGCCGGGCAGAAAGTGAAGCGCGGCCAGCTGATCGCGATGTCGGGCTCGACCGGCCGCTCGACCGGTCCGCATCTCCATTATGAGGTCCGCATCGACGGCCGCGCGGTGAATCCGATGCCGTTCCTGCAGACCGCCGATTATCTCCAGGCGATCAAGAGCCCGCAGCTCAACGCCGTTCCGGTCAGCACCGCTCCGGCGGCGGACTCGGCCGACTGATTTCTCGAGGGACGCGAGAGGAGGGGCCGTTCCGGGGCAACCGGGGCGGCCCTTTTCGTATCTTGCCGTCCGCATGTGTTGCTGAGCGGGCGGCGAGCGCCTATCTCCCCACCATGGCTACCCTCGCCGACAACATTGCGCTGACTCCCGCCGCCGCCAAGCGCGTGGCGTGGATCGCCGAGCGCCAAAGCAAGCCTGCCATCCTTCGCCTCTCGGTAGAAGGCGGCGGCTGTTCTGGTTTCCAGTATAAATTCGGCCTCGCCGAGGGGCTGGAGGACGGCGACACCGTGGTCGAGACCGATGGCGTCAAGCTGGCGGTCGACGATATGAGCCTCGATCTGGTGCGCGGCTGTTCGGTCGATTTCGTCGACACGCTCGGCGGCGCGCATTTCACCGTGGAAAATCCCAACGCAGCCTCGGGCTGTGGTTGCGGTTCGTCCTTCTCGGTGTAAGCTTTTGCTGATCACCGAACCGCCCTCCGCACGGGGAGCGGGCCGGCCGCAATCGAACGAAAGCACCGCGTGAAGATCGTCAGCTACAACGTCAACGGCATCAGGGCGCGGCTCGAGCGGCTGGTCGAATATCTGTCCGAGCAACAGCCCGATGTGGTTTGCCTGCAGGAACTGAAAGCGGCCGATGACGGATTCCCGATCGATGACATTCGCGCGGCCGGCTACGGCGCGGTGTGGCACGGGCAAAAGGGCTTCAACGGCGTCGCGGTGCTGGCCAAGGGCAGAGACCCGGTCGAGCGGCAGCGGGGCCTAGCCGGCGATCCTGAGGACGCGCACAGCCGCTATCTCGAATGCGATGTCGAGGGGCTCGTGGTTGCCTCGATCTATCTGCCGAACGGTAATCCGCAGCCGGGTCCCAAGTTCGATTACAAGCTGAAATGGATGGAACGGCTGGCCGATCGCGCGCGCGATCTGCTCGCCGAGGAAGTGCCGGTGGTACTCGCCGGCGACTATAACGTCATTCCCAATAATGACGACACCTTCTCGGTTCGCGCGATGGCCGATGACGCGCTGATGCAGCCGGAAAGCCGCGAGCGTTATCGTACGCTGCTTGCCCAGGGGTGGACCGACAGCCTGCGCACGCGCCACCCCAAGGGCGGGGTGTGGACCTATTGGGATTATCAAGCCGGTGCATGGCAGCGCGATGCCGGCTTTCGCATCGACCATTTGCTGCTCAGCCCGGTCGCCGCCGACCGCCTGGCCGATGCCGGCGTCGACAGGGAGTATCGCGGTCGCGAAAAGGCGAGCGATCACGCCCCCACCTGGGTTCGGCTGCGCTAGGCCGATGGCCTTCCATTCCCGGCTAGCTGGCGCAACACTCGTGCTGTTCGCAACGGCTTTGTTCGCTCCCACCGTCGCGCATGCCGGCGATCAGGACCGCGATTATTGCCCCGCGCGGCCGGGGCTCGGCACGCCGGCTTGCACCATGGCGCCGGGCCAGGTGTCGGTCGAAACCTCGCTCGGCGACTGGACGCTCGACAAACAAGGCGGCGACCGCACCGATACGGTGCTGATCGGCGATACATCAGTGCGGATCGGGTTGACCGATACGGTCGAAGCGCAGGTTGGCTGGACTCCCTTGGGGATCGTTCGCGAAAGGGCTGGGGACGCAGTAGATCGTACGACCCGCACCGGCGACGCGACGTTCGGCATCAAGGCCAATCTGCACAATCCAGACGGCAGCGGACTGTCGGTGGCAGTCCAGCCGTTCGTGACGCTGCCGGTCGGCCGCGCGCCGATAGGGGCCGGCGATTGGGGAGCGGGGCTGGTCGTGCCGGTAACCTATGATCTCTCCAAGACCGTGAACCTAGAAATCACGCCCGGAGTCGACGCCGCGGTCGACCAGGGCGGCCGCGGGCGGCATCTCGCCTTTAGCGGCGTGGTCGGCGTCGGTGTCGCGCTGAACGATGCGTTGACCTTCACGCTGGAAAACCAACTGGTTCGCGATGACGATCCGTCGGGATCGACCACGCAGGATCTTGCGTCGGCATCGCTGGCCTGGATGCCGCGCAAGACGCTGCAACTGGATGTCGGCGCCGTCGCCGGGCTCGATCGCAATGCCCCGGATGTCGAGCTTTATGCGGGGATCGCGCGCCGCTTCTGACGTCTGCGTAAACCGCGCCGCGCGTTCCGCCGATCTTTGGTGCGAATTCCCGCGCTTTGGTTCCCTGCGCCAATGTCTACAACTGTAGTCGTCACACAAACCATTGATCTATAACGTTTCTAGTGTTTGGCATACTTAATGCACCAATACACGTGCTGGTCACCCCCGCCAGCTAGTTAGGAGCAGGAAGATGGTCAAATACACGATCGCTGCCGTCGCGGTGTTGGGTGTCCTTGTGGGCGGCCCCGCGCTCGCCTCGGGCAAGGTCAAGAGCGACGCTGGGACCGCGAAGGGTCAGCAAACCGCCGCCAATGGGTCGACGCGCTATTGCTACCTCGTCCCCGCGACGACCGGCACGATCATCGACCGCAAGGTGTGCAAGACGCTCGATCAATGGCGCGTCGAAGGCGTCGACCCGACCAAGCCGCAAAACAACTGAGCAACGTAGAAGCGCGGCATCCGCCGCGTCGTTCCAAAGGATGAAGCTATGATCAAGACCATGATGACAGGGTTCGCCACCGCTGCGGCACTGACGATGATTGCCGGTTCCGCGCAAGCCGCCGAGCCGCGGACCGCTAGCGATGCGACACCCGCAGCGCGCGCTACGCCGACCGCCGAGTCCACGGCGCAACCGAAATATTGCGTGGTCGGCGCCATTACAGGATCCCGCATTGAGCGAAAGATCTGCAAGACTCGCGAAGCCTGGATGCGCGAAGACAATTTCGATCCGCTCAACCGTTGAGCGGTTTTCGGCCCTGGTCGTACACCAATGGCCCCGTGCGGCCAGGGTCGGAATATTGTTGGGACCTGCCGCTAATAGATCGCGGCCAGCTCAAATTCGTTTCTCGTAGATCTGATAGACCTTGTTGACCTTGCTATCGATCGCGTCGGCAATGGCGTTCATGCCCTGATTGTCGTCGAGCACCCAGCCGATCTCTCCTCGCGTCGCACCGTATTTCGAAATGGCGGCGCGGCGGATATATTCGATCATCATGAAGGCCAGCTGGCTCGCCATCCGCGACGCCTGCAATTCCTTGATCACCCCCATCAGCGGGACGCGCATCGTCCTCGCCTGGGGCTTGCGCAGCCACAATAACAGCTTCGCCCAGCCGAACGGCAGCAAATTGCCGTTCAACGGCTTGATCGCTTCGTTGAGGTCGGGGAGCGTGATCATGAACGCGACCGGCTTGCCGTCGAGCTCGGCGATACGGATCAGGTCGTTATAGACGATCGGCTTCAGCATGACGCCGATATCGTCGATCTCGGGCGGGGTGAACGGCACGAACCCCCAATTGTCCGACCAGGCATCGTTGAGGATGTAGAGGATGATCGCCGCTTCCTCGTCGAACTTCGACTTGTCGACCTCGCGAATGCGGATGCGCTCGTTGCGCTCGCCCATCTGGACGATGCGCTGGACGATCGGCGGGAAGTCCTTGGAGATGTCGAGATCATAAGTCATGACCTGCTTGACCGGTTGATAACCGGCGCGCTCGATCCAGCCCTGATATTCGGGTTTGTTGTGCCCCATCATGATCGTCGGCGGATGGTCGAAGCCCTGGATCAGCAAGCCGGGCTCTTCCCAGATCGACGCGCTCAACGGCCCGAGCACGCGGTCCATGCCCTGATCCTTCAGCCACGCTTCGGCGGCGGCGATCAGCGCCTGCGCGATCGCCTCGTCCTCTGCGTCGAAATAGCCGAATTGGCCGCAGCCGGGTCCGAAACCCTGGTCGGCCGGCATTTCGAGCGCCAAGGTGTCGATATGCGCTGAGATGCGCCCGACGACCTTGCCGTCGCGCTCGGCCAGGAACAATTGCTGCTTGGCGTGGCTCAGCCAGCCGTTCTTGCCCGGGATCAGCTTTTTCAGCGCGTCGCCCTTCAGCGGCGGCACCCAATTGGGATCGTCCTTGTACAGACGATAGGGCAGGGCGACGAACTTCTTCAGGTCGCCCTTGCTGTCGATCGGGCGGATGGTCACTTGACCGGGCATCGGCACCTCATGCGCTGGAACAGTCCGCGCGTTAGGCTTTGTCCGTTGCTTCGACAATCCCGGCGGCGTGCCGTTTTACGCATGATGAGGAATTGCGATCACCCTGATCAGCGGCGGCTTCGTCGTTGGAATGCCACCGTGTCGCCACTATGTTCGGCCAATGGCGCTCCCCATGGATACAATTGTGACTCTCGACCGCCGCACCGCCGGCGCGGCCAGCGCCGCGCCCGTGCGCGCGCGGATCGACGACGACAGGGCAATGCTGAAGGCGGCGGCGGATCTGACCCGCGACCTCAACGTGCCCAATCCGCGCATCTACTGGTCCGACATGCTGCTGTCGGCGGCGATCGGCTACGCGGCATTGGCCGGCGCGATCCTAGCGCCGTCGACCGGCTGGGCGATCGCGGCGGGCGCCGTCGCGGTTCTCGCCCTGTATCGCGCCGAAAGCTTCATCCACGAACTCACCCACATCAAGCATTCGGCGGTGCCGGGTTTCCGGCTGGTTTGGAATCTGCTGGTCGGCATTCCGCTGCTGACGCCGAGCTTCATGTACGAAGGCGTGCACAATCTTCACCACGCCCGGACGCGCTACGGCACGGTGGAAGACCCCGAATATCTGCCGCTGGCGCTGATGAAGCCCTGGACGCTGCCGGTGTTCCTGCTGGTGTCGGCGCTGGCGCCGGTCGCCTTGCTGGTCCGCTACGCCATTCTCACGCCGCTCTCTTTGGCCGTGCCGGCGCTGCGCCGTGTCATCGTCGCGCGTTATTCGGGCCTGCAGATCAACCCGTCATTCCAGCGCAGGCCGCCCGAGGGAGAGGCGCGTCGGCTGTGGCACCGGCTGGAGGCTGCCGCCAGCCTGTGGTCGATCGCGCTGATCGCGCTGACCGCGACTGGGGTCATCCCGCTCAAAGCCTTCGTGACCTTCCTGATCGTCGCCTCGGCGGTCGCGGTCATCAATCAGGTGCGGACGCTAGTCGCGCATCTCTGGGAGAATGAGGGCGAAGCGATGACGGTGACCGCGCAATATCTCGATTCGGTCAACGTGCCGCCGCCGGCGGTGCTGCCGATGCTATGGGCACCGGTTGGGCTGCGCTATCACGCGCTGCATCATCTGCTGCCGGGGCTGCCTTATCATGCGCTAGGCACCGCGCATCGCCGGATCACCGCGGCGCTCGAGCCGGACTCGCCTTATCACAAGGGCAATTACAAGGGCCTGCCGCACCTCGCGACGCGGCTGGTGAAGAGCACGTTTCAACCGCGTTGAATTATTGCCCTCCCGCTGGCGGGAGGGGTTAGGGGAGGGCGTGTCGCCTTCCCGAGAATCCCTTTTGGGTAGAGCGGACAACAGGCCCTCCCCCAGCCCCTCCCGCCAGCGAGAGGGGAGCGGCTATTCCTCAGTCCTGATCAGGACTGCCTCGCCGATCATCAGGAACAGCACGAACGGCGCCCAGGCCGCGAGCATTGGCGGATAGGCGCCGAGATTGCCCATCGCGAGCGCGAAATTGTCGACCACGAAATAGGTGAAGCCCAGTGCCATGCCGACCACGGCGCGGATGAAGAGCTTGCCCGATCGCGCGATGCCGAACGCCGCGATCGCGCCCAGCAACGGCATCAGGATCGAGGATAGCGGCCCGGACAGTTTATGCCACAGATCGCCTTCGAGTGCCTTGGTCGGGCGGCCCGCTGCCTTGAGGTCGCCGATCGCCGACCATAATTCGGTGAACGACAGGCCATCGGCATCGACCGTCGCCAGCGTGAACTGGTCCGGGCGCACGCCTTCACCAACCACTACAGCGCCCAGGTTGGTCGCCACACCGCTGGTGACGTCGAACTTCTGGGCCGGCCAGATCCGCCAGCCTTTGCCTTCGCGCCGACCATGCGGAGCGGAAATCGTCGCCTGCAGCTCGCCGGCCTTGTCGCGGTCGTAGAATGTGACGTCGGTCAGGGTTGCCGCGTCGCCGCGACCCTTGACCAGCTTGACGTTGATCAGATCGTCCCCTGACCGCGTCCATATGTTGACGCGATCGCCGCGGTCGATAGGGATCGGTGCATAATCGACCTTTTGCCAGCGGTTGAGCGTGGCAGTCGCCCGGCTCACGATCCGGTCGTTGAACGCGAAGCTGAGAGCCGCGACGCCGATCGCCGCGATGATCATCGGCGCCAGCACCTGATGCGCCGACAGGCCCGACGCCTTCATCGCGATCACTTCCGAATTTTGATTGAGCGTCGAATAGGTGATGATCGCGCCGAGCAGCACCGAATAGGGCAGGAAGCGGGCGATGATCTCTGGCGTGCGCAGGCTGATATAATGCCAGACTTCGGCCTGCCCGTTGCCGGCATGGGCGAGAATCCGTCCCGATTCGCTCAGCGCGTCGAGGAACTGGAGGACGATGACCAGCGCCGCGAGCACCGCGAAGGTGCGCACGAGGAAGCTCTTCGCCATGTACATCGTCACCGTTCGCGACGGGAAGAACTGCATCGAGATCATGCCGGTTGGGCCTCCGGCTCGTCGTCATCGCCGTTGCGGCGTGGCCGCCGGAATGGAAGCCAGCGCACGACTACCTTGCTGATCTTGGCGAAGACGCGTTCCAGCGCGCCGATCGGCTGGCCGCCGGGAACGAACGCGATGGTGTGAAACATCCACAGCACCAGTCCGGCGAAGATCGCGAACGGCACCCACAAGGCGATGAATGGGTCGACCCGACCCAGTCCGCCGATCCCCTCGCCATATTCGTTGACCTTGAAATAGGTCACGATGATCACGATCGACAGGAACACGCCCAGCGCGGACGACGATCTCTTGGGCGGGACCCCGAGCGCCAGCGCCAGCATCGGCAACAGGAACATCGACACCACCTCGGTGATGCGGAAATGGAACGCGGCGCGGCTGGTATCGCGCAGCGGTTCGGGTTGCGTTCGATCGCGGCCGATCTGGGCAAGTTCGGGCAGCGTGAATTCCAGATTGCGCCCGCCGCGCGCGCGGAACGCGCTGGTCGGGGGCAAGCGGATCGGGAAGTTCCATATGTTGAAGCGCAGCACGCGCGGCACCGCGACCTTCGCCTCCTTGCTGACAAGCGTACCGTTGGTCAGCTGGAAGATGATCTCGTCGGGATTGGGCGCGGCGTAGAATTTGCCCTTTTCCGCGGTGACTGCAAACGAGCCGCCTTTGTCGTCGTTGCGCTGGACGAAGATGCCCTTCAGCTCGCGCCCTTCATCCTTGCTTTCCTCGATCCGCACGGTCGGGCCGTTATTCGGGAAAGTGGTGAACTCGCCAACCTTGATCGAGGCGCCGAGCGCGCCGGTGCGCAGTTCGTAGCGCAGATTCTCATAGGCGTATCGCGCCTTGGGCTGGACATAGCCGACGATGAACAGGTTCAGGATCGCGAGGACAATCGTGTACATGTACGGCACGCGCAGCAGCCGCCAATAGCTCATCCCCACCGCGCGCAGGATGTCGAGCTCCGACGAGGTCGCCAGCCGCCGAAAGGCGAGCAAGCAGCCCAGCATCAGCCCGATCGGGATGCCCAGGCCGAAATATTCGGGCAGCAAATTGGCCAGCATCTGCCACACGACGCTGATCGGCCCGCCTTCGGTCGCGACGAAGTCGAACAGCCGCAGCATGCGGTCGAGCACGAGCAGCATCGCCGCGATCACCAGAGTGGAGAATAGCGGCAACGCGATCAGCCGGGCCATGTAGCGGTCGATGGACTTCATGGCTGACGGAAAACGGATCCTTCTCGGCCGGGAGCGGCTAGGGAGATGATCGAACGGCTATAGGGCGGCATTCGGTCCGCGTCAGCCGGAAAAACTGCCTTTATTCGGCGGCCAATTGGTCCGTCGGCGTGGGTCGATCCGCGATCGCATCGGCAATCGCCCGTTCCAGCCCGGCGATAGTGAACGGTTTGCGCAGGACCGGTCGTCCGCCGAAATCGGCCGCCGACCCCTCGCCGGCATAACCGGTGACGAATAGCACAGCGAGATCGGGGCGGCGTCCCAACAATCCGGTGATCATCTCCGGCCCGGTCTGGCCGGGCATCAGCACGTCGGTGATGACCAGATCGAATGGCCCAAGATCGTCGAGGATGCGCGGCGCGTCGAGCGGGTCGGGGCACGGAACGGCACGATGTTTCAGTTCCTCCAGCGCGCCGATCGTGGCGTTGAGGACGCGCGGATCGTCCTCGACCACCAGCACGCCGAGGCCGCGTATCGACGGCACCGCGGAGGGCATCGCCGTATCTGTTTTCGCCGCCACGTCTCCGACGCCAACGTGACGGGGGAGATACAGCGTCACCGTGGTCCCTTTGCCCTCAACCGAGGTGATCGCGATCTCGCCGCCCGATTGACGAACAAAGGCGAAGATCTGGCTGAGCCCTAGGCCGGTGCCCTTGCCGACCGGTTTCGTCGTGAAGAACGGCTCGAACACCCGCTCCAGAACTTCCGGCGCCATGCCGCAGCCGCTATCGCTGACCGCGATCGCGACGTGGTCGCCCGCCAGGCAATGGCCGATCTCATTGGCCGCGAGCGTCCTGGCGCTGGCTCGGATCGTCAGCCGCCCGCGACCGTCCATCGCGTCGCGCGCGTTGACCGCGAGATTGAGGATGGTGTTTTCAAGCTCGTGGCGGTCGGCCCAGATATGCCAGGCCGATCCGTCGTCGCTCGTCTCCACCGTGATCGCGTCCCCCAGCGTGCGGTCGAGCAGATCGGACATGCCCTCGATCGCGGCGATCGGCGTGAGCGGTTCGGGGTTGAGCGCCTCCTCGCGCGAAAAAGCGAGCAGGCGCCGGGTCAGCGCGGCGGCGCGATGCGCGCCCTCGGTGGCGTTGTCGAGATGACGGCCGACGCCTTGCGGATCGCTCTTCAGCGTGCGCCGGGCGAGCTCCAACCCACCCAGAACGACTGCCAGCATATTGTTGAAATCGTGGGCGATTCCACCCGTCAGCTGGCCGACCGCTTCCATCTTCTGCACCTGGCGCAGCTTGGCTTCCTGCGCGCGCAATGCCTGGGTGGCTTCGTTCACCGCATCTTCGAGCACCGCCGACCGTTCGCGTTCGACATCGGCATCGGCTCGCGCCGCGGCGCGCTCGCGCATCACGCCGATCGTCAACCAGCCGAGCACGACCGCCGCGCTCAGGATCAGCATGCCGAACAGCGCAAGGATCATCGCAACGGTGTTGGAGCGCTGGATCGATGCCGCCGCTGCCGCGACGCGCTGGTCAAGCAATCCGTGTTCGGAATCGATGATCGCGTCGAGCTGACGGTCGATATCACGCAACGTTGCCGACTTCCCCGCGGCGTAGAAGCGCGAATAGGCCTGGCTGTCCTTCTTGTACGAGGTGCTGAGCGCGGTGACCGCCAATTCCTTGCCGCGTTCCGCATAGGTGGCGCGCAACTGGTCGATCAAATGCTGCTGCATCGGATTGTCATTGGTCAGCGCATCGAGCCGGTCGATCTGGTTTCCCGCCGAACTCCATTCGTCATAATATTCGCGACCGACCAATTGGTCGCGGCTCATGACGTATCGTCCCAGCGCCGCTTCGGCGTGCGCTATCGTGCCCGACAGCGTGCGCGCCAGGATCATGACGTCATAGCTATGGCTCTGCGCCTTGAGCGCGCGATCACGCTGCGCGGTCGTATCCGACAGGATGACGATCAGCGCGACGACGATGCCGGTGCCGAGTAACGCCATGACCGCCAGGGCAATGCCCCGCCAGACCGTGCGTGCCTGATCGACGAGCCCCGGCTCGGCGTCGTTCCCGCTCATGGCCGTCTTGTACCGAATCGGTTGAATCTAGGAAACCCCGTAGGTTCCCTCAATTTATCGCGCGCGCTGCTCGGCCTGCCGCTTCGAAGCGCTCCAGCACCGTGGCGATCTGGTCGGCCGTGTGTTCCGCGCACAGCGAACAGCGCAGCAGGTAGGTGCCGGCCGGAGTCGCCGGGGGCCGCGCCATGTTCACATAGACGCCGCTGTCGAGCAGCCCTTGCCACATCATCACTGCCTGGGTCTGGTCGTCCAGGATCACCGCGATGATCGCGCTGTCGGGGTTCTCGGTGCCCAGTTTGAAGCCCATCCGGGTCAGTCCGCCATGCAATTGCCTGGCGTTTTCCCACAGATGCGCGCGCTTGTTGTGCGCGTGTTGAAGCTTGCGGATCGACATTGCCGCGGTGGCGACGACCGACGGCGGCAGGCTGGCGGTGAAGATATAGGGACGGCAGGCCAGGCGGATCGCCTCGAACTTGGGGTGGTTGGAGACGCAGAAGCCGCCGACCGTACCAACCGACTTGGAGAAAGTGCCGACGATGAAGTCGACATCGTCTTCGCAACCTTGGGCCTCGTACACGCCGCGGCCATTGGGCCCGTAAAAGCCCATCGAATGTGCTTCGTCGGACAGCACCATCGCATTGTGCTTCTTGGCGACCGCGACCATCTCCTTGAGCGGCGCGACGTCGCCCAGCATCGAATAGACGCCTTCGAGCACGACTAACTTGCCTGGCTCCTTGGGCAGGCGGCCGAGCCGCTTGTCGAGGTCCTCGACATCGTTGTGGCGGAAGCGGACGATCTCGGCATAGCCCTGTTTGCAACCGTCATAGATCGAGGCGTGGCTGTCGGCGTCGAGAATGACGTACTCGCCCTTGCCGGCGAGCGTCGAGATCATGCCGAGATTGGCCATATAGCCGGTCGAAAACACGATCGCCCCGGTCGTCCCGTAGAAATCGCGCAACGCCTGCTCGACTTCCATATGGTCGCGGAAGGTGCCGTTGAGCATGCGGCTGCCATTGGTGCCCGATCCGAACTGGTCGAGCGCGTCCTTGCCCGCCTGGATGACGTCGGGGTCGAAGGTCATGCCCATATAATTGTAGGTGCCGAGCAGGATCGTCTCCTTGCCCTTGATCACCGCCTCGGTCGGTGACTTCACCTGCTCCATCACGATCGCGAACGGATCGGTCACACCGCTGTCGAGCAACGCCTGGCGCTCGGCAATCAGGCCGTCGAACTTCGACATCAGATCGCTTTCGGGGGCGACCGTGGCGGGATGCTCGGGCAGCGCCTCGGCAGTGTCGATAGCGTCGGTCATCGTGTCTTCCTTGTCCACCGTGGTCAGGCGTTCTTCAGCTTCTGGACGGCATCGACCAGTTGGCCGACGGTCTCGATCTCGGCCTGCATGTTCATGGTGATGATGATGTCGAACTCATCCTCGATCGCCGCGACGAAATCCATGACGGTCAGGCTGTCCCACTCCAGATCGTGCTGGAAGGTGGTCGCGTCGGACAGAGCGACGCCCTTCTTGTTGAACGGCTGGATCAGGCCGGTGACGGTCTCGAATATTGCTGCGCGGTCGCTCATTGTCATGTCCTTGTGGTCGCGAAGGCGTTGCCCGCCAAATGCGGCGGCTTTCCGGCAGGGTTATAGCGACCCTTGGGCGCGATACCATTGCGCGGTGGCAGTCAGCGCGGTTGGCGTTTCCTCTTGCGGCGCCCAGACGTCGGTCGGCGGCCGAGCATGGCTGACCCAATCGCGATGGCAGAAATAAGCGACGCGGTCAGGTGTCAGCTTCGCGTTCTTGCCGCGGAACAGGCCGTCGAGCGCGGCGATCGCGTCGAGGATCGGGCGGGGCAGGGGCAACGGCAACACCTTGCTGCCCATCGCAACGCCGATCGCGCGGGCAAAATCGCGATGGTCCCAGCCATCGGGCCTGCCGTCGTCGGGTTCGACGATCTCGCGGATCAGCGCGTTGCTGGTCGGGAGCGCCAGCAACAGCCGGATGAGTTCGCCGACAGCAATCACCGACATTCGTCCGCCGACCGGGGGCAATGGCACGACATGGCGCTTGGCGAGCTTGAACAGCTCGAGCATCTCCTGATCGCGCGGGCCGAAGATTGCCGGCGGGCGGACGATCGTCCAGTCGAGATTGCTGGCGATCAGCAATTTGTCGGCTTCCGCTTTGGACCAGCCATAGAGCGACAAGTCCGGCTCGCGCGCGGTCAGCGACGATACCTGCACGAAGCGGCGGACGCCGGCTGCTTCGGTCGCGGCGATCAGCGCGCGCGTCCCCTCGATATTGCCCGCGGCGAAGCCCGCGCGGTCGGGCGCGTTGATCACGCCGGCAATGTGCAGCACCGCGTCGGCGCCCTGGACCAACGCCGTCAGACTGTCCGGCTTGTCGAGCGCGCCTTCGATCCAGGTGATTCCGGCGCGCTCCGGCTGCGGCCGCCGCGTCAGCGCGCGCAATTGATGGCCCTGGGCCAAAGCAAGTTCGATGAAATGACTGCCGACGAACCCGGTGCCGCCGGTGACCGCGATAACGGTCATGCCAGCACCATGTGGTTGCGATGGACGAGCGCGGCGCGCGGCGCATAGCCCAGAATCGCGGCGGCCTCGTCGCTGCGCTTGCCCGCGATCCGCACGGCGTCGGCCACGTCATATTCGGCGAGCCCGCTCGCGATCACGCCGCTAGGACCGGCGATCACGATCAGGTCGCCACGCGCAAAGTCGCCCTCGATCCGAACGGCGCCGGCGGGCAACAGGCTCTTGCCCTGGTTGAGCGCGGCAACCGCGCCGGCATCGACATGGACCGTCCCGCGCACCGTGAGCCGCCCGCCCAGCCACGCCTTGCGTGCGGGCGCGGCGCGCTGCGCCGGGAACAGCGTGCCATGACCGGTCTCGACATAACGTGCGAAGGGATGATCCACCCGGCCGGAGGCGATCGCCAGCGCGATGCCGGCGCGGGTCGCGATCTTGGCGGCCTGGATTTTCGAGGTCATGCCGCCCGACCCCATGCCGGACGTCGACCCGCCCGCCATCGCCTCGATCGTCGCGTCGATGCGCGGTACGCGATCGATCAGCGTCGCGCCGGGCAGGGTTGGCGCGCGGTCATAGAGCCCATCAATGTCGGACAGTAACAGCACACCTTGTGCGCCCGCCGCCTGCGCGACCCGCGCCGCCAGCCGATCATTGTCGCCGAAGCGGATTTCCTCGGTCGCGACCGAATCGTTCTCGTTGATCACGGGCACCACGCCGAGCCCGAGCAGTCGGCCCAGGGTCGCCGCGGCGTTGAGATAGCGGCGGCGATCCTCTAGATCGTCGAGCGTCACCAGCATCTGCGCGGCGGTCAACCCCTCGGCGCCGAGGCACTCGGCCCAGACCTGGCTCAGCGCGATCTGGCCAGTGGCGGCGGCGGCCTGCGCATCTTCCAGGCTCGCCCGTCCGCCCTTGGTGAGCTTGAGTCGTCGGGCGCCGAGCGCGATCGCGCCCGATGAGACGATCGCGACCTGCTGTCCGCCCCGTGCCGCTGCGGCGATATCGGCGGCGAGTCCCGCCAGCCAGTCGCGCCGCACTTCGCCTTCCGGCGTCACGAGCAGCGACGACCCGACCTTGACGATCAAGCGCGGGCAGCCTGCCGCGGCAAAGGGCGAGGTTTCGGGCATCGCGCTTGCGCTTAGCGGGCGTCGCGCCGTCCCGCTACCGGCGAAACGATTACAGCGGCGACCATTGCACCTCATCCTCGGCGCCGTCGTCGTCCACGGGCGAGTCGTTGGTCGGGATCGCTTCGAGCAATTTGTCGAGCACCCAATCGACCCCGACGCCGCTCGCGCCGGAAATCGGGATTACCTCGGCGCCGGTCGCTTCCTCGAGTTCGGCGGACAAGGCAGCGATCAGCTCGTCGTCGAGCGTGTCGATCTTGTTGAGTGCGACCACTACCGGTTTGTCGACCAGCCCGCCGCCATAGGCTTCGAGTTCGTCGCGCACGATGCGATAGCTTTCGGCCACGTTGGGATCATTGGCGTCGACAAGGTGGAGCAACACGCGGCAGCGCTCGATATGCCCCAGGAAGCGGTCGCCGACTCCGGCGCCTTCGGCTGCGCCTTCGATTAGCCCGGGAATGTCGGCCACGACGAATTCGCGCCCTTTGTGCCGCACTACACCCAATTGGGGCCGCGTCGTGGTGAAGGCATATTCGCCGACCTTGGCCTGCGCGTTGGTCACCTGGTTGATGAAGGTCGACTTGCCGGCATTGGGCAATCCGACCAGCCCGGCATCGGCGAGTAGCTTGAGCCTGAGCCACACCCAGGCTTCTTCGTACGGCCAGCCGGTACCGTGCTGGCGCGGCGCGCGATTGGTCGACGTCTTGTAGCTGGCATTGCCGCGACCGCCGTCGCCGCCGCGCAGGAAGACGATGCGCTGGCCTACCTTGGTGAGGTCGAAGAGCAGCGAGCGCTCTTCGTCATCGGCCAGGATCTGGGTGCCGACCGGCACCTTGATGACGAGATCGTCGCCGCCGGCACCGGTGCGGTTCGACCCCGCGCCGCCGGTCCCGCGCGGCGCACGGAAATGCTGGGTGTAGCGGAAGTCGATCAACGTATTGAGCCCGGCGACGGCTTCGAACACGATGTCGCCGCCCTTGCCGCCATCGCCGCCATCGGGGCCGCCATATTCGACGAATTTCTCGCGCCGAAAGCCGACCGCGCCGGGGCCGCCGGCGCCCGAACGGACGAAAATCTTGGCTTGATCGAGGAAGTGCATTGAACCGCCTTAGCCGCGGAACGCCGCGCTGCTAACCCCCGACCGTCATTCCCATATTCGAACGCCGCTTGATCCAAGGCAATTGCCTTTCTTGCTGTGGCGCACATAACGGAGACGCGGGGGTATCAAGATGGTCGTTGATGTGTCTCATGTCGGCGCGTCGCTTTTCGGCGGACGGTTCGCAACGGGCGATTTGCCCGAGCGCGATCGGCACGAAGCGTGGTGCAGTCGTTCGCCATCGACCGTGGGGCGGTTGTACGAAACACGTCCGCACGAGCCGTTCGACGTCGCCACCGATCTGGTGATGCTGGGGCCGCTCAAGATCCATTTCTCGACAATCTCGGGGCAGTCGTTCGAGCGGACCCGGGCAATGGCCGTTGCCGACGGCGTCGACGATCTGGTCGTCAACGTGCGGTTTCGCGGCAGGGCGCAGGGGGACATGAACGGCGCCGCGCTCGATGCACTCGGCGAATCGACGTTGCTCACCGATATGGCACAGCCGCAGCACCACGTCTCGGAGGCGAGCTCCACCGCCTATTTTCACGTCCCGCGCGCGCTGGCCGAACGATATCTGCCGAGCGTTCGCTCGCTCCATGGCCTGGCAATCCCGCCCTCCACCGCGGTATTGCTACGCGAGCATTTACAGCAGATCTGGCGTCACGCCGATCGCCTGCCGGTCGAACAGGGCGCGCGTCTGGCGGGGACCGTCATGGATTTGCTCGCGGTCGCGGTGGCCCAGGAACGCGGCGGCCGTGCGACACCTGAAGCAGTGGCAGGCGCCGCCATGACGCGTGCACGGGCGGAGATAGAGGCGCGGCTGGGCTCGGCGACGCTGACGGTTGCGACCTTGTGCCGCGCATTGGGCATGTCGCGTTCCGCGCTTTATCGTCTGTTCGAGGACGAGGGCGGCGTGCATGCCTATGTGACGCGGCGCCGGCTGGAGAGTGTCGCAGCGGCGCTCGGCGACTCCAGCGAGCGCGACCGTATCGCGGACGTCGCCGAGCGATGGGGGTTTTGCGATGCCGCGTATCTTGGCCGGCTGTTTCGCGAACGGTTTGGCATGACGCCGTCCGATTATCGCGCCTTTAGTCGCTCTCGGACCGCGACGCAGTCCAGTGAGACGCCCCGCGCGGCCTGACCATGCCGGTGCCGCAACGTTTGCATTGCGCGCGGTAGCCGTTGCCCTCGTGCCAGACTCGTTGCGAGCGGCGGTGGCCGATAATCCGGCAGATCAAGGCATTGGTATCGGGGCTGAAAGGCATGAGCGCGATCTAGGGCAGCGCGGGCCGGCTTGAAGCCGACCAGCGTCCCGCGCACTATTGGCCTTGTCCCAAATCGGGTGGATCGTCAGCGATCGGGCGAATTGCCGTCGCGCAGCGCCTGATAAGCGAGCTGGCGTGCGCGGTCGCGCGGCAGGCCGAGCGCACGGGCGAGCGGCGCGCCGAACAAGGCGTCGCCCAGCGCCATGATGACGAGCTGCAGCGTTTCGTCCTCGATCGGACGATCCTGCTTTGAATGGCCCTCGGTCAGTTCGTCGACCAGATCGTGGATCGCGTTGAGGATCGGGTCGAGCGCATCCTCGTTGCCCGACAGGATCATCCAACTCGCTAGCGCACCGGCGCCACCCGTGTCGAACGCATCGAACGCCAGATCGACGACCTCGCGCGGGTTCTGGTCTTCGGCGCGCTGGCGAATCACGGTTTCGCGGATGGTGGTCGAGATGAACTCCGCCATCCGTTCGATCAGTGCCTTTTGCAGCCCCGCGGCCGAGCCGAAATGGTGGAGCAGATTGGCGTGTGTCCGTCCGATGCGAGCGGCCACCGCCTTCAGCGTCACCGCCTGCGGGCCGAATTCCACCAACAGGCTGCGTGCCGCATCGAGCGCGGCATCGCGCGATTCCTCGGGACTCAGGCGACGGCGGACGGGGAGGGGACTTACGGACATGGACGACCTGTCGGCGCTTTGGGGTGTGAAATCAATCTGTCGGGTACCTGCCCGTCGCACGGGAGGCGAGGCCGAGACTCCTCCCCCGTCACGGGGGAGGAGGTATTATGCGGCCATTCGGCATGCGGGTTCGTCAGCATCGAAGTCGAGCGCGAGCGTCACGCTTTCGACCTCTCGGCCGCGTGCAAGGCAATAGGTGGCGGTGCGGCCGGTCGGCCGGAAACCCAGCTTGGTCAGCACGTTGCCCGAGGCGGGATTGTCGACGAAATAGCGCGAGCGCAGGCTCTTCAGGCCCAACGCGAATTGCGCGATGCCCAGAACCGCCTTGCCCGCCTCGGTCGCATAGCCGCGGCCCCAGGCGTCGGGCGTCAGCCAATAGCCTATTTCGTAGCCACCGAGATCCTCGGCGGGGTGGATGCCGATCCCGCCGACCAGCCGCGGCGTCGCCTCCTCGTGCGCGAGGATCGACAACGACACATTGTCCTTCGCCCGTGGCGTCGCCAGCCATTCGGCGGCATTGGCCTCGGTATAGGGCCAGGGCACCCGCGACAGCTTGGTCACGACTTCCTCATGCCCGATCGCCCGAGCGATCGCGGCGGCGTCCTCGGGCCAGCCGGGACGTAATGTCAGTCTCTTGGTCCGCGCGAACATCTCACTCTCCGTATCGTGCCGGGCCGCTCGCACGTCGATGTGACGTTTCCGCGACCCGGAAGTGGAGGGAGCATGAAAAAAGGGAGCCGGGGCGACCCGTCTCCCTTGTTCGGTCTCTGGTTAGCCCGAGACCCGGGTCGCCCTGGTGGGCAACCCGTGCGGTTGCCCGTTATTCTGCGGCTTGCGCCATAATGTCTACCGAGCAGAACTTTCGGCCGAGCTTGCCCTCGTGGAAGGTCACGCGACCGTCGGTAAGCGCAAAAAGGGTATGGTCCTTGCCCATGCCGACGTTGCGGCCGGCATAGAATTTGGTCCCGCGCTGACGCACGATGATGTTGCCGGCGACGACTTCCTGTCCGCCGAACTTCTTTACACCGAGGCGACGGCCAGCCGAATCGCGACCGTTGCGCGACGAACCGCCTGCTTTCTTATGTGCCATCTCTACTCTTCCCGATCTTAAGCTTCGGCAGCCGGGGCTTCAGCGCCGGCTTCTTCGGTCTTCTTGGCGGCGGCCTTCTTGGGCGCAGCCTTCTTCTCGGCGGCGCCGATCGACACGATCTTCAGGATCGTGTGGTTCTGGCGATGGCCGTTGCGACGACGATAGTTGTGACGACGACGCTTCTTGAAGACGATAACCTTCTCGCCCTTCGCCTGCGCGATGATCTCGGCGGCGACGGTCAGGCCGTCGGTCGACTGCAGCTCCGAGCCTTCGCCGGCGAGCAGGACGTCGCCCAGCGTGACCGAGCTACCGGCTTCTCCGTCGATCTTCTCGACGACGATCTTGTCTCCGGCGGCGACGCGATATTGCTTGCCGCCCGTGCGCACGACTGCGAACATGGTCCTCATCACTTCCAAATAAGTAGGCCGCGCCGGACGCATCCAGCACGGGAAAGACCGGCCGACTAAGCGAAGGGCCGCGCCCTGTCAACCTGCGCCGGATAGCGGAAACGTTCGGATAGCGTGTTGCCCATGTGCCACACCAATAATGCGTATTCTGCGCGTGCAACATAACTTTGTTGTGACATCGGCGTGACGGAATAAGGTCGCCATAGGAAGCGTCGGAGAAGGGGCCGTCGCCGCCAGGGTAAGCATAACAAAAATGGGGAATCAGCGATGAATCGCGCAATCGTCATCAAATCCATGATCACTGTCTCCGCACTCGCGTTGGCCATGCCTGCCTTTGCGCAGGAGGCTCCAGCCGATGCGGGCGCCGATGCTGCGCCCGCGCGGGACATTGTCGTGACGGGATCGCGCATCCCTGGCCGGACCATCGCCGAATCGCCGGTGCCGATCGACGTGATCGGTGGCGACCAGCTTGCCGCGTCAGGCCAGACCGAAACGAACAAGGTGCTCAATCAACTCGTCCCCTCGTTCAACTTCCCGCAACCGTCGCTGACCGACGGCACCGATTCGCTTCGTCCGGCGACGCTGCGGGGTCTTGCGCCCGACCAGACGCTGGTCCTTATCAACGGCAAGCGCCGCCACACCGCCGCCTTACTCAACCTGAATGGATCGGTGGGCCGTGGGTCGAGCGCAGTCGACCTCAACGAGATTCCGCCGATCGCGATTGACCGGATTGAGGTGCTGCGCGACGGTGCTTCGTCGCAATACGGATCGGACGCGATCGCCGGCGTGATCAACATCCAGCTGTCGAAGAAGGTCGGGGTCAGCGGCTCGGTGACCTATGGCCAGTACGACACGACGATGGACGGGGTTTACGACGTCGCCGGGGTTGCGACGACGGGCGGCGTGCCGACCGTCGCCGTGCCCGGGTCGAACGCTCAGGGCGACATCCTCAAGCTCAACGACGGCAACGAGCGCACACGGCACGACGGCGATACGCTGACACTTGCTACCCGGGTCGGCCTACCGGTCGGCGACGGCGGCTATCTCACCTTCTCCGCACAGTTCCGCGATCGCGATCCGACCAATCGATCCGGTCCCGACCCGCGGCGGCAATATTTCGCGGTGGGGGATCCGCGCGAGCTGACCATCGATCGCTTCACGCACGGTTATGGCGACGGCAAGGCGACCGACTATAATCTATTCGTCAACGCGGGAATCGACCTCGGGCCGAATTTCGAGCTCTATACCTTCGGAAGCTACGGCATTCGCGACGGCATCGGCGCCGGCTTTTATCGCCGCTCCGACGACCCCAGAAACCGCGACTATGCTGCGTCGACCACTGTGTTCGTCCCTTATTATCCCGACGGCTTCCTGCCCAAGATTCAGAGCCAGATCGAGGATGTGTCTGGCGCGGTCGGCGTCAAGGGCAACCTCGGCTCGTGGAACACCGACCTATCGGTCGTCTATGGGTCGAACCAGCTCGATTACCAGACGATCAACAGCTTCAACACGTCGTTGGGAGGTATTGCATCGCCACGCCGGTTCGACGCGGGTGGGATCGCGTTCGGTCAGACCACGGCAAACCTCGACGTCAACCGGAAGTTCGACGTCAGTTGGCTGTCGAGCTTGGGCATCGCCTTCGGCGCGGAATATCGCAACGAGAACTTCAAGATCCGCGCGGGCGAGGTCGACAGCTATATCAACGGCCCTTATTCGGCCAACGGCGCCGGCGGGGGCGCGCAAGTGTTCCCCGGTTTCCGTCCGAATAACGCGATCGACGTTTCGCGCGACAGCGTGGCCGGCTATGGCGAAATCGACGCCGATATCTCCAAGGCGTTCACGCTCCAGGCGGCCGGCCGTTACGAACATTTCAGCGACTTCGGCGATACGGTGAACGGCAAGCTTGCTGCCCGGTTCGAGCCGATCAAGGGTATCGCAATCCGCGGGTCGGTCTCGACCGGCTTCCGCGCGCCGAGCCTGGCGCAGCAATATTTCGCCACAACCTCGACCAACAATACCGTTGTAGGGGGCGTTTCCCAGCTGATCGAGGTCGGCACTTTCCCGGCTACCAGCCCCGTCGCGACCGCGCTCGGCGGCAAGCAGCTCAAGCCTGAAAAGGCCCTCAACCTGGCAGGCGGCGTGGCGCTCACGCCGTTCAGCGGGTTCAGTCTGACCGCGGATTATTACAATATCCGCATCAAGGACCGCGTGGTGCTGACCGAGAACCTGACCGGCGCGGCCGTCGTCAACTTGTTGACTGCGGCTGGCATCACGAACGTCACCTCGGCACGCTTCTTCGTCAATGGCGTCGACACGCGGACCCAGGGTCTCGATATCGTCGCGACGTATCGCGTGCCCGATTTCGGTGCGGGCAAATTCGTGCTCACGGCTGGATACAATTACAACGAAACCAAGATCATCAAGCGGGCAGTCTTGCCGTCGCTCCCGGGTCTGGTTCTGTTCGGGCGCCAGGAATCGTTCCGCCTGACGGACGGTCAGCCGCGGACCAAGCTCAACCTGTCGGTCGACTGGGATCTGGGCCTCGTCGGGGCGACGGTGCGCACCAACCGCTATGGAACGGTATGGAGCGCGGCCGGTGGCGCGCTGTCCGCTCCGCTCGGCACGGTCGCGGGCGACTTCAAGATGACGCCGAAATGGGTCACCGACGTCGAACTGCGCGTTCATCCGATCAAGGAGATCACGCTGGCGGTGGGCGCCGACAACGTGTTCGACGTTTACCCCGATCGATTGCCGCTTGGCGGAGCGTTCTCGCCCAACAGCTATTTCCTGCCCTATTCGTCACTGTCGCCGTTCGGCTTCAACGGACGTTTCCTTTATGGCCGCGTGGCGTTCAATTTCTGATCGGCGCGAAGACATCGCAAAAGGGAAGGGGGCCGAAAGGCCCCCTTTTTCATTTCCAGCGTGGCACGTCGGCCAATCTCTAGTGTCGATGCTCGCGGCGGAGATTGTAACGGCCATCGGCAAAGCCGGTGAACAGCCCGTCGATCGCCGGATGATCGACCGGTTCCTCGCTATCGTCGTGCAGCAGGTTCTGCTGGCTGACATAAGCCACGTAGCTCGATTCCCCGTTCTCGGCGAGCAGGTGATAGAACGGCTGCTCCTTGGACGGGCGCAGTTCCTCGGGGATCGATTCATACCATTCGTCGGTGTTGGCGAAGACCGGGTCGATATCGAAAATCACCCCGCGAAAGTCGAACATCCGGTGGCGCACGACATCGCCGATCGTGAACCGCGCGGTCGCCACCGCAGGCATCGGCACGCCGGATTGCGAAAGCACGTCATGGGGTTCGGAACGAGTCATAATCATAATGTAGAGTTTCTTCGGCGCTGCACAAGCGGACCGCTTGCGCGCGCGGACCGCGTGCGTTAGAGGCGCCGCCTTCGACCAGCACCCGCACCGTCCAGGCAGTGCATAAAGGTGCGGAACTCCCAGTGCGGAGAGGTGCCAGAGTGGTCGATTGGGACGGTCTCGAAAACCGTTGTGCCGCAAGGTACCGTGGGTTCGAATCCCACCCTCTCCGCCACGGGGCCCTCCACAGGGGTCCCCGCTGGTCCACTGGGATCGACTTTTTTCTCCTGAAAACCGACGCTTAGTCGATCAGCTCGGCCACGGCCGTCCGTACCCGTTCGCGCCCATCCGGCGAAATTCGGGGACTCAAACGTGGTATGCGCGGTCGAAAAACGTGGTACTTTTCGGGAGACCGACATTGCTGACCGATGCCAAGGTTCGCGCCGCCCAACCGCGCGACCAGATTGATCCGAGGTCATCCGATTCCGAGATTAGAACGATCGGAGATTTGTCGCAGGGTCAGTGACCCGTCCAGGTTCAGTGCCTGCCGACATGCCCAACGGACGGCGTGCGATACTCCCTTCACCTCGAGTGCGGCGCCCAAGCGCAATCCTTCCCAGCCATGGTCCCCGGACCAGCGCAACATTGCCTGACGAATACCGCTGGGCTTGGGGAAACCCGGGTCAGGGCAGCCGCTGGCGTTCGACATTGCGCCGCAGATGACGACAGCCGGCGGACAGAGGACTTCGGCTGGGTGCCGAACGCCGCGGTCGTGGCGAACGCTCCGGCCGCCGTCAGGACGGAGCGACGATTCATGATGGGCAGGGTACGATTCATGCCTGACCGGCCAGCCTGATCGTCCGACCCTCGCGCGCCGATCGATAGATCGCCTCGATGATACGCATGTCGCGCAGGCCTTCCTCGCCTGATACGATCGGCTCGCGCCCCGTGCGGATGCATTGCGCCAGATGGTCGAGTTGACCGGCAAACTGGGTTGCCGCCGGGCCGGGCGGCGGCGTTACCTCGCGCTCCCGTCCATCCTTGCCGAGCCACATGTGGTTGCCGTCGTACCGTGTGGCCGGCTCCAGCTCGATGCGCCCCTGATCCCCCATCAGCAGGATGTGGTTCTGGTTGGCGCTATACATCGATTGGCAGCTGGCGATTGCACCTGACGGAAACTCGAGCGTCCAGTCGATGATGTCCTCTACTTGCGTGAAGCGCGGATCGCGCCGGTCGGTCGACTCGCGCGCGGTCACCGCCACCGGCTCCTCACCGATCATGTAGCGCGCCGCCTGGAGGCTGTAGATGCCCATGTCCATCAGCGAGCCGCCTCCCGCCAGCGCGCGCTTCAGCCGCCATTCCGACGGATTGCGCTGCACGAACCCGTGCTCGGAGCGAACGTAGCGGGTATGACCCACGGCGCCGCTCCTCGCCAACCGCATTGCTTCGAGATTGTAGGCTTCGAAATGACAGCGATAGCCGATCATCAGCTTGCGGCCGGCCGCCTTGCACGCAGCGATCATGGTCTCGCATTCCGCCACCGACACCGCCATCGGCTTCTCGCACATGACGTGCTTGCCCGCCTTGGCGGCACGCACCGTATATTCCGCATGCATCGAGTTGGGCAGGCAGACATAGACGATATCGACGTCGGGATTGTCGCGGATCGAGTCGAAACTCGCATAAGAATAGATCGACCGGGCCGGCAGTCCGTGTTCGGCCGCCACGCGCTGCGCCTTGGCCGGATCGCCGCTGACCACCGCGGCAAGGCGGCTTTGCGCGCAGTTGGCGAATTGCGGGATAATGACGCCGAGACCATAGCGGCCGAGCCCGACGATCGCATAGCCCAGTGGCCGCGCCGGTACTGCGCGCGCTACCGAGCTCGACATCGCGAGGAGCGACGTCGCTGCTCCCAGCACTTCACGACGTCCCCAGCCCATTCGCGGCCTCCTCGTTCCGAAACCTCCTCAACCGGGCTTCCTGTGGTGATGATGGTACCCGCTCATAGGTCCAGCGTGTACAGCGAATGGTGAGTCAGGATGAACAACGTGCGTCGATCGCGGCCGCCAAGCACCAGTTGCAGCGGACGTTCGGGGATATCGATCCGCCGCGTCCGCGTCCCGTCCTTCGCATAGACATAGACCTGCCCGTTGGCGACGTAGAGGTTGCCGGCGGCATCGCGGGCGACGCTTTCTCCGCCACGGTCGGCAACGATGTGGAGATCGGTGACGGCGCCGCCCGGGCCGACCAGCCCGCTATAGGTACGGTTCTCCGATGCGTTGGTCAGGTACACGCGCTCGCCAGGTCGGGCGCTGACCAGGCCATAGGCGTCGAGCGAGTCGGACCAGCGCCATCCGCGATGATCGTCGGGACCCTGGTTCCATACGCGGAACGCCGGCAAGGCCAGCGATCCATCGGACGAAACATATTCGAGCGGCTTGGCTTGGCCCATCTTGGCGACGAAGAAGTCGGCCAGCGGCGGGAAGCGGTACGTGACGGGGTCGATCCGGTCGGCGAATTCGCCGTTCGCCCAGACGTTGACCGGCAACAATGTCGCTCTGTCACCGTGCGACTGGACAGGGGTCGGCTCGATTACCCGCACCGTCGCGGGCTTTGCCGGATCGATGCTGTACACCGTGCCATCGCGTCCGGCGGAGGATAACACCAACAGCTTGCCCGACCGATCGACCGCCAGGTTGACCGGATCGAGCGGCGCGTCGGCGACGAGCGACAGACCGTTTTCGCCCGACCAGCCGTAGATGCGCTGGAAAGTACGGTCGATGAAGAACAGGTTTCCCGACCGGTCGACCGCCGCGCCGGCGATCGAATGGAACCCGCCGGCGCGCTTGATGACGCCTGCGGTGACCGGGATCGCAGTCTGGGGGACAGCCGATGCGGATGGGGCAGCGGGCGAGACGTCGAGCCGGGCGAACTCGCGCTCGCGGACCTCCGTACCGCGAGTCAGGTCGCGGATTGCGTTTTCGAACGGATATTTGCTTGCCCTGGTGAAGGTTCCGCATCCTTTCGCATCGCAACTGGCAAAGCCGCTTTCCGCGTTTATGTGGACGTTGCGGAAGCGGATGCCGCCCGAATTGTACAGCTTCACCGCCGCGTCCATCGGCCCGAGCGACCGCGCCACGCGATAGCCGTGATAATTGGCGAACAGAATGTTGCGCGAATTGCGCATCTCGGTGGAGATCGCGTTGACCCCGTCGGCTATTTCCTGCTCGGTTTGCGGCGCCAGGAATTCCCAGTTCTCGACATGGTCGAGCACGATCTCTGCTCGGTAATGATGTTCGGCCGACAATTCGTAGACATGCCCCGGCGTCGTCGTGTCGGAAACGTAAAACCCGGCCTGGGCGATCGTATCGGGCGACCAGATCGCGGCAAAGGTGCCGCCGCCGCCATCGGTCACCCAGATGCTCGGACGCCGACCGTCGAAGCGCGGCGTTGGCGAGGCGGTGGGGTTGCCCGACGCGGGCAGGGCGCCGGGGTTGAAGCGGACGCTAAGATCATTGACCAGCGACGCCTCGCCCGCCTTCCACAGCAGGGCCGTTGCGCGAGGGTTGGCGACGCCCGCCCATAGCCCCAGGCTGGAGACCATCGCCGGCCCGCCGCGCGCGCTTTCGACCATCGCCTTCGCCCCGCCGACGCCGCCGAAAGCGGGCGAGGCATCGGGTAGGAACAATTGGGTTAATCCCGGATGCAGCGCGATCAGCACGGTGTCGGGACGGAGCCGGAGCGTGTCGGTGATCCGATACCGGCCGATCGGCAGATACAGGACCCGACGTGCGTCGATCGCGCGCTGCAACGCCGCGGTGTCGTCGGTGGTGCCGTCGCCGGTCGCGCCGAAGGTACGGACATTTGTCCAGTCGCTCACCGGCGGCAGCGCGGGAATGGCGGGGCTGGGGCGGGCGGGCATGCGGGCGAGCGGGACGATATCCGCCACCGTCGCATAATCGCCGTCACCACCGCCACCGGGGGAAGGCAGGGAAAGACCATAGCCGAAATCGCGGACCCGATAGCGCGCGCCTTGCCCCTTCACCGTCCTGCCGCTGTCGCGGAATCGCGCGAAGACGGGCGTTTCGTCTGCGATCGCGTCGTCGAATCCAATCTGCGTGAAGACGCTGCGTTCGTTGCTGACGACGATCGCCGCGTCGCGGATGCGCTCGAACCGGACCCGCTTGCCCCATAGCGAATCCGAATAGCCGCGGTCGATCTCGATCCCGATCGGCGTGTCGCGGATCGCGACATTGACCAATGTCAGGTCGACCTCGTGCTCTCGGATCGCGGCGTCGCGCTGCCCCTCAAAGCTCGAATCGATCAGCGTGAATTGCCAGGCAGGGGACGTCTTCTCGGTGACGATTCCATAACGTCCGCCAAAGAAACGCAAATCCTCCGCTTCATTGCCCGCCTGATAGAGGCCGGCAAATCCGGAGCCGATATGGAAGTCGATATGGCGGAGGTAACCGTGCTGCGCGACACGCGCGCGCACCGCAACCGCGCCGGCATTTTGCGCGCCGATCTCGAAATCGACGTTGGACAGCGCTGAATAGAAAGTGCTGGAGGTCGCATCGAAGACCGACGGATCGAACGGGACGCTGGTCGGCGGCGGCTCGGCGACCTTGCCCACGCGATACTGGTCGTCGCCGGTGAAGCTGACCATCGCCGCGATGCCTGAACCGAAACCTGGTGTGCCGTCGCCAAGCACGATCACCGGCCGGGTCGGCCCGACACCGAACACGCGCACGCCGGACCGGATCAAGATCGTCCGGCTGATCCGGTAGCGGCCCGACGGCAGGAAAACGATGCCGCCGCTGCGGCCGTCGGTCGCGGCATCGATCGCGCGCTGGATCGCGGCGCTGTCATCGGCTCGCCCGTCGCCGACTCCGTGCGCAACGACGGCGCGAGGGTCGGCGGGCATCGACCGATAGACCGATATGGATTGCGCCGCGGCGGGCGAGGCCATGAACAAGCAGGCCACGGAGGCCAGCCAGGCTTTCTTGGTCATAGCCGGTCTTTCGTCAGCTGCGTGGGATGTGAAATGAGCCGGGGCAGATCCGGCGCCGCATCAATAAGCTCGCAGCGCCAGCGACTGCGTGGCTATCGCCACCTGGGTACGGTTGCGCACGTTCAGCTTGCGCATCAGCGCCGTCATGTGCGCCTTTACCGTCGCCTCCGCGATACCAAGATCATAGGCGATCTGCTTGTTCAGTTGACCCGAACGAACGCCTTGTAGCACTTTGATCTGGGTAGGTGTCAGGCGCGCGATCGCGTCCGCCTGCGTGGTTTCTGATTCGGGGTCCGCCATTCGATCCTCCCTAAGCCCGTTTGCGCCGGTATTTTCCGGAATCAGTTGGACAGATTTTTACTATTTCAGCATTTACGCGGCGTTTTCAAGCTCAATTTGATTGAGATGACCAAAAACCTGTTCTACAGGTTGTCCGCATTGGACGTGGGCCACAGAGCCGCGCAGATCGTAAGGGGAGGGGCATGACAGGCGATCCGACCATTTTGGTACGCAGCCGATGAACGCCGCCGATATCCGGCTTTTGGTGGCTGCGGTCGCCGGTATCGCGCTGGCGGTGGCGATGATCGTTCGCGGGCGGCTTCATCCTTTCATCGGCTTGCTGTGCGGCGCCTTCGCCGTGGGATTGCTTGCCGGCATGCCGCTCGCCGACATCGCCAAGGCGGTGCAGAAAGGGGTCGGCGATATCGTCGGCGGTACCGGCCTGGTCGTCGCGCTGGGCCTGTCGCTCGGCGCGATGCTCCACCTTTCCGGCGCGGCCGCATCATTGGCCAATGGGGCGCTGAGGATAACGGGGCCGCGCGCCGCGCCCTGGGCGACGCTCGGAGTCGCGATGCTCATCGGCCTGCCCTTGTTCTTCGAGACCGGGCTCGTGTTGCTGTTGCCGATCGTCGTTGCGGCGGCCGAAGCGATGCCGGGGGAGGGCGATCGTGACGCGGCCCGGCTGCGGCTCATCCTGCCAGCTCTTGCCGGGCTCGGCGTGGTTCACGCGCTGGTGCCGCCGCATCCTGGCCCGCTGCTCGCGGTGGAAGCGCTCCACGCCGATCTGGGACGAACGATGCTGTACGGCATCCTGATCGCGATTCCTGTCGCGATCCTCGCCGGTCCCGTCCTGGCATCGGTGACCGCGCGTGGCGTCCGGTTGGCGCCGCCGGTACTCGGCGATCGCCCGCTTGCGGTCGCGACGCCGCGACGCGACGCTGCGCTGTTCATCGTGATGCTGCCCGTGCTGCTGATTGCCGCCGGCGAACTGGGCCAGATGATCCCCGGGCAGAAGGGTTCGGGATGGCTGGTGGCGGCGAGCAACCCGGTGCTCGCGTTGCTGATCACCAACCTGTTGGCCTTGCCGCTGCTGTTCGGGCGGCGGCTGGCCGATACGCAAGTGCAGGACGCGATCTGGCACGAGACGATGGGCGCGGCGGGAGCGATCCTGCTGGCGATCGGCGCGGGCGGCGCGTTGAAACAGGTGCTGGTATCCGCGGGATTGTCCGATTTGCTTGCGCGACTGGTGCTGGCGCACGCTATCTCGCCGCTATTGCTCGGCTGGCTGATCGCGGTCGGCATTCGGCTGGCGGCCGGGTCGGCGACGGTGGCGACGATCACCGCCGTCGGCGTGATGCCAGGGGTGGCGGCCGCTTCCGGCGTTCCGCCCGAACTGATCGTGCTGGCGATCGGCGCCGGATCGGTGTTCTTCAGCCACGTCAACGATCCAGGCTTTTGGCTGGTCAAGAGCTATGTCGGCACGTCGATGCCAGACACGTTCCGAACATGGTCGATGCTGGAAACGGCGATCTCGGTGCTGGGTCTCGCGTTCGTCGTGGCGCTCAGCTACGTCGTCTGACCGGTGGAAAGGGCATCCATGAACGAGAGCAGGCTTGCCGATCGGGCCTATACGTCGATCGTGCGCATCATCACCGACGAGGCATTGGCGTCGGGCGACCGGTTGCCGTCGGAGGCACGGCTGGCGGAGATGTTCGGCATGTCGCGCAACGTCGTGCGCGAGGCGCTGGTGCGGCTCTCAAGCGACGGCATTACCGAGTCGAGGCGCGGCGCGGGCTCCTATGTCAAACGCCGGCCCTCCGAGCGGCTCGGCGCGCATATGGCGATGGATGATCTCGCCGCGACGCTCGGCACTTATGAGGTCCGGTTCGTGCTGGAGGCGGAGGCCGCGCGACTGGCGGCGCAACGCCGTTCGTCTGAGCAGATGGAGGCGATCGAGGCGGCGCTGACGGCGTTGCGCGCGGCCTTGTTGTCGAGCGCACCGGCCCATGACGAGGACTGGGCGCTGCACCGCGCTATAGCAGAAGCGACCGCGAACGGCGCCTTTCTGTCGCTGTTCGACCATCTGCACGACGAAGTGTTGCGGATTTTGAAGGCGGGCGTCGAAATTTCACGCGCTCGTCCGCCCGAAGTGATCGAGGCGATGATGGGCGAGCACGATGCGATCGTGGAGGCAATCCGAGTGCATGATGCCGACGGCGCCGCGCTGGCGATGCGCTGGCACCTATCGCAGGGACGAAAGCGGCTAATGCCCTAGATCAGGGCGCGCCGTGCATCCCTGCTTCGGCGGTCTGTAGGACCCGGGCGAGCGCTTCCGCGCACAAAGCGAGCGGCGGGCGGGCGGCGTCGAGCACGATCGCGGGTTCGTCGGCATCGGGTCGTTCGAGCGTAGCCAATTGGCTATCGAGCAGGGTTGTCGGCATGAAATGATGCGGACGATCAGCCAGCCGCCGCGACAGCAGGTCACGATGTGCGTCCAGCAGCACGAACAGCAAGGGAATGCCCGCCGCCATCGCCAGCCGCTCACGGTAACGCCGCTTGAGCGCGGAGCAGGCGGCGACTGCCATGCCCTCACGCGCGACGGCGGCGCCGACAGCGGCGCCCACCCTGTCGAGCCAGGGCCAGCGGTCCGCATCGTCCAGTGGATGGCTCGCGCGCATCTTGGCGACGGCATCGGCGGTGTGGAGATCGTCACCCTCGATGAACGTCGAATCGAGCTTTTCCGCCAGGCAGCGGCCCAGCATCGACTTGCCGCTGCCACTCACTCCCATCACGATGATTGCGCGGGCGCGCAGCGCTGTCGTCGGTCGTCGTGGCTGCATCGTTTCGTTCGACCCCTTGCGCCATCCCGAGCGGACGGATCACCCCCTATCGGGCAGCTGCCGAGTGAACGCCACTACGACCTTCGTCGCTATCAACGAGGTGACGATGGGCGTTTAATCCGGCACGCTTGAAGGCGAGGGCGGATGTGATGGCAAGAACCTGCGGTCTATCGATGCTAAGCGTCATCGCGTTGCTGGTCGCCGGCACCGCGCCGGGATGGGCCGCTCGCGCCCCGTCCGCATTCGCATCGGCGCCGATCGATCCGAGAGCGGTCGCCGTGGCTGGACAAGGGGACGGTGTCGCCGACGACAGCGCCGCAATCCAGGCGGCGATCGATGCCGCGGAGGCCAAGGGCGGGGGCGGCCTCGTCTTTCTTCCCGCGGGCCGCTACCGCATCACACGCACGATTTATGTTTGGCCCGGCGTGCGGATATTCGGCGTCGGCCGCGCGCGGCCAACCATCGTGCTGGCACCCAGTACACCCGGTTTCCAGCAAGGGATCGGCAGCATGGTGCTGTTTGCCGGCAATCGCCCCGGCGCCGCGCGGCCGGGCCTTTACGGCCCGATCGAGCGGGGGCCGGTGCCGGTGCCGCCGCCGACTAGCGTGCCGTTTGATCCCCAGGTCGCCGACGCCAATCCGGGCACCTTCTATTCGGCATTGTCGAATGTCGATTTCGAGATTGGCGAGGGCAATCCCGCAGCGACCGCGGTTCGCTTCCATGCCGCGCAGCATGCGTATCTGAGCCATATCGATTTTCGTCTGGGTTCGGCGCTCGCCGGCATCTACCAGGCCGGCAATCTGGGGATGGACTTAACCTTTCATGGCGGGCGCTATGGCATTCTGACCGAGAAGCCGTCGCCGGCCTGGCAATATACGTTGCTCGATTCGACCTTTGACGGGCAGCGCGACGCCGCGATCCGCGAACATGAGGCGTCGCTGACTCTCGTCAACGTCGCCATACGCAACGTGCCAGTGGGGATCGAGATCGATCGTGGCTATGGCGACCAATTGTGGGGCAGCGATGTGCGCTTCGAGAATGTCGCCCGCGCGGGCGTCGTCATCAGCAACGAAGCCAGCGCCTTCACCCAGATCGGATTCGAGAATGCGACCGCGAGCGGCACGCCGGTGTTCGCACGTTTTCGCGATAGCGGGCGGACCGTCGCAGGTCCTGCCGCGCGCTATCGCGTGGTGGCATTCTCGCACGGGCTGACGCTTGCCGGTCTCGGGCAGACGGGACGAGTCGAGACGCGGCTCGACGCCGCGCCATTGTCGGCTCTGCCGAGCCGGCCGAAGCCCGCTATCCGTGCGCTCCCGCCGGTCGCGGCCTGGAGCAACGTTCGTGATTTCGGTGCGAAAGGCGACGACGCGACCGACGACACCGCCGCGATCCAGCGTGCGATCGACGCGAAGCGCATCGTCTATTTTCCGACCGGTTTCTATCGCATCAGCGAGACGTTACGACTACGTCCCGACAGCGTGCTGATCGGCCTGCACCCCAGCCTTACGCAGATCGTGCTGACCGATGACAGTCCCGGCTATCGTGGGGTCGGCAGTCCCAAGGCACTGGTTGAGAGCGCGAAGGGAGGTGATGCGATCATCTCCGGGCTCGGGCTGTTCACCGGCGGCGTCAATCCGCGCGCGACGGCATTGCTATGGCGAGCAGGCGAGGAGTCGCTAGTCGACGATGTCAAGTTCCAGGGAGGCCACGGCACCAACCTCGCCGATGGCAGCCGGTTCAATCCCTATAACGCCAACCAGACCGCCGACGCCGATCCGAAGAAAAAGTGGGACGGGCAATATGCCAGCCTGTGGGTGACCGATGGCGGCGGCGGCACCTTCAACGGATTGTGGACGCCAGACACTTATGCCCAGGCTGGGCTGTACGTGTCGGATACGACGACCCCCGGTCGCGTCTATGAGATGTCGGCCGAGCACCATCGCCGCGCGGAGATCGTGCTCGATCGCGTCGCGAACTGGCGGTTCTTCGCGCCCCAGACCGAGGAGGAAGCGAATGAGAGCCGCGACGCCGTCGCGCTGGAGGTGCGCAACTCACGCAACATCCTGTTCGCCAATTTTCACGGCTATCGCGTCACCCGCTCGCTCCAACCCGCGGCGGAGGCGGTACGATTGTACCAGTCGACCGACATCCGCTTCCGCAACCTGCACGTCAACGCGGAGAGCGGTTTCGCGACCTGCGATGCGAACGGCTGCGGGACGTATCTTCGCGCGAGCAAATTCTCGTTCGAAAACGCGATCCGCGACGTCACGCGCGGCCTCGATGTGCGCGAGCGCGAGTTCGCGGTGCTGGACGTGACCGACGCAACGGCCGCGCCTTCGACCCCATCGATCGCGGCCGCGACCCTGCTCGCGGACGGTTTCTATTCGCTCGGCGGCGGCGCGGTAGACGCATCGGGCAAGCTCTATTTCGTCGACCGCGTCTTCCAGCGCATCCATGGCTGGTCCGACAAAGAGGGGTTGTCGGTCGTCACCGACGCACCGCTCGATGCGGTCAACCTCGCGGTTGACCGCTCCGGGAACCTGCTGGTGCTTTCATCCGCCGGACCCGAAGCGACCGTCTTCAGCATCGATCCCGCGCGCCCTCAGGCGGTTCGTGTCATCGCGCCGACGCCCGTCGCCGGCCGCCAGGATAGCCGGGTCGTTCTGCCTGGCAGCTTCTGGGTCAATGGCGAGTTCCGCGACCAATATGACCCGGCGAGCGACCGCTTCGTCACGCTTGCCGAGATGTTCGCGCGCGATGTGGCAGTGGCTAAACCGCGCGAATATGTCTCGCCCGACCACAGCCTTGTGCTGCCTGCCTATCGCGTATGGCAGCAGGGGCCGGTGTGGCGCTTTTCCGATACGCTCGACACCTATGGCTTCGTGACGGGCAAGGTCGGCGCACCGCTATACCTCGCCAATGCGTCGGAGGACCGCACCTATTCGGGCAGGCTCGGCGCGGGCGGAAGCATCACCGACCTCAAACCGTTCGCCGCGCGCGGCGGGGAAAGCGTCGCAGTCGGGGCGGATGGGCGCGTCTTTGTCGCCAATGGACAAGTGTTCGTCTACGCCGCCAATGGCGCGGAGATCGGCAGGATCGACGTGCCCGCGCGCCCGCTGCAATTGCTGTTCGGTGGAGCGGATGGACGGACCTTGTTCATCCTGACCCACCACGCGCTCTACGCCGCGCATCCCTGATCCTTGATCCCCGTTTCCGCCCGCTCTGCGACTTTGGTCGTAGATGATCGGCGCGCCGCCTTTCTGTAGGTAGCGCTAACTGAGATCGTTGCCCCGTCCCTCGGCCGGCGCGCTGCGACATAGGAAGGGGAGAAGAATATGGTCATAGTCAGCAGCTGCAGCGACTCGGCGTCGACCGCCCGCCGCGGAACGTTCGCCAGCCTGATCGCGCTGGCGGCCGCGCTGGCCGCGGTCCCCGGCGCGGCCCATGCGCAGGACAGTGCCGCCGCGGCGCCCGATCAACCCGCCAAATCGCAACCGGCTCCCGACGCTCCGGCCGCCCCCTCTTCCGGTCCGGGCGATATCATCGTCACCGGCTCGCGCATCACCACCAACGGCTTCAATGCGCCGACCCCGACGACCGTGATCGGCGAGGATCAGATCCTCAAGAACGCACAGCCAAACATCTTCAACACCATCGCCCAATTGCCGTCACTGCAAGGATCGACGGGCGCGGCGACCGGCACGTTCAGCACGTCGAGCGGGCAGCAGGGGTTGAGCTCTTTCTCGCTCCGCGGGCTCGGCGCGATTCGCACGCTGACCCTGTTGGACGGGCAGCGCGTCGGCGGCGCCAACGTCACCGGCGTCCCCGATATCAGCCTGTTTCCGCAACTGCTCATCAAGCGGGTCGACGTCGTGACCGGCGGCGCGTCGGCGTCCTACGGCTCGGACGCGGTCGGCGGCGTCGTCAACTTCATCACCGACACGCGGTTCGTCGGTTTCAAGGCGAACGTGCAGGGCGGCATCACCAATTATGGCGACGACAAGCAGGGCCTCGTCCAGGCGGCCTACGGAACGAAGTTGCTCGACGATCGCCTGCACCTGATCGTCAGCGGCGAATATGATCACGAAGATGGTGTCGGGGCGGGCGATTTCGGAACCGATCTCGCCGGCAGCCGCGACTGGTATCGCGCCAGCACCTTGGTCAATACCGGGCAGACCAACAACGGCCTGCCGCAATATCTCTATCGCGATTATGCCCAGCCTTACCAATATGCCCTGTATGGCCTGATCAACAACGGCCCGTTGCAGGGGATCGCGTTCGATCGGAACGGTGCGCCGTTCAACTTCAACTACGGGTCGGGCGGCCAGCCTACTGGCACCGGCGCCGTCACCGGCTGTTATCCCGGCAACAGTTTCTGCGTCGGCGGCGATTTGTCGGGAGCGCCTGGTAGCGGAGCGTCGCTGAAATCGTCGCTCGAGCGCATCAACGGCTTCGGCCGGATCGGCTACGACTTCGCCCCCGACAACGAGATTTACGCGACCGTCGACGTGGGTGTGGTGAAGACCAGCAACCAGCCGAGCCCCGGATATGGCCGCCCGAGCTTGACCGTTCAATGCGCCAACCCGTTCGTGCCGCAATTGGTGAAGGATCGCTGCGCCACCGCCGGGATTACGCAGTTCAGCTTCGGGACCAGCAACGGATCCTTCCCGGATCCCAAAGTCTATACCGACCGGCGCCAGTACCGCTTCGTCGGCGGGGCCAAGGGGAAATTCGATGTCCTCGGATCCAGCTGGTCCTACGATAGCTATTACCAGCATTCCATTACCATTTCGAACATCAAGGTTCACGACATCGTTCTGCAGAATCGCTACGCCGCCGCGGCCAACGCGATCACGCTCAACGGTGCGATTGTCTGCGCGGATCCAGCGGCGCGCTCGCTCGGTTGCCAGCCGATCAACGTGTTCGGCGGCGCGGCGCCGTCCTCGGCGGCACTCGCTTATGTCACGCCGGTCAACGGACCGTTTCAGCACACCAGGCTGACTCAGGATGTGGTCAGCGTGAACTTCTCCGGTGAGCCGCTCAAATTATGGGCGGGTCCGCTGTCGGTCGCCTTCGGTGGAGAATATCGTCGCGAATTCTATCGCGTGAACGCCGATCCCTATGGCGCCGGCGTTTCCAGCATCAGCCCGAACAGTCCCGCTTATCCGGCCGATCCGCTGCTCAATTCGCAGCTAGGCAGCAGCTGGGCGGCCGGCAACTATAAGAACGGCCACGGCAAATACGACGTCTACGAAGGATTTCTCGAACTCGATCTGCCGCTGTTCGACAGCAAGGCGATCGGCCGGGCCAATCTCAACGCCTCAGGCCGCGGAACGCATTACAGCACGTCGGGTACCGTCTGGGCGTGGAAGATCGGCGGCACCTGGACCACCCCGCTCGACGGCATCCGGCTGCGCGCGGTGACCTCGCGCGACGTGCGCGCGCCCAATTTGTCGGAACTGTTCGCGGCGCCGACGATCACGACCTTGCCGAATTTCACCGATCCGTTTCGCAACGTAGCGGTACAGGCTTTCCAGAACACGGTCGGCAACCCCAATCTCAAGCCAGAAATCGCCCGCAACACCGAACTCGGCATCGTGCTGTCGCGCCCGTCCTGGCTACCCGGGCTCAGCCTGTCGTTCGACTATTACAATATCAACCTGAAAGGCGTGGTCTCTACCCTGACGCCGCAGCAGATCGTCAATTTCTGCTTCTCCGGCAACCAGGCTTTCTGTGGCGGGTTCGTCCTCAACAGCCCCGTGCAGGGCGGCAATTTCATCAATGTTCAGCCGTTCAACCTCGCGTCATGGAAAACCAGTGGTTTCGATATCGAGGCGAGCTACCAATGGAAGCAGCCACTAGGCCTGCCGGGCAACTTCACGGTTCGGGCATTGGGCACGCACGTCACCAAGTTCCTGGTCGATGCGGGTATTGCCGGCGTGGCCGTGGTCGATCAGGCCGGCGCCAACTCGGGTAATACGCCCTATTGGAAATGGCTGGCTGTCCAGAGCTATTCAAATGATGCGTTCAGCCTCGACGTGCAGGAGCGCTGGTTCTCCGACGGCGTGTTTGGCCACCAGTACGTCGTCTGCACGACGGGGTGTCCCGTCTCCACCGCGAACAACCCCACGATCGACTACAACAAGATGAAGGGCGCGTTCTATATCGATATCGGTGGCTCGGTGAACATCGGCAAGAAGGCGACCCTGTATTTCAAGGTCGACAATGTGTTCGACCACGACCCTGCGCCGTCGCCGCAGACCAATACCGGACTCGACGTGAATCCGGCGCTCTACGACACGCTCGGCCGCATCTATCGGGTCGGGGTGCGGGCGCGCTTCTAATAGGGCGGGTGAGGGGCTCCGCCAATCTCCGTCTGGTCCCGGGGGGGGGGGGGGCGGAAGATCGGTGGCCGGCAACCTGCGATCACCGATCTTGTGCCTCTGCAGAAAATGATCGTGGCAGCGGAGGCGGATTATGCGTGCCCTATTACGCGCCTCGCGCTCCGCTTGCTGGCGCTCATCTGGGCGGACATGCTGAGCGCAGGTCTGCCCAAACCAGAAGGACTCGCCCTGCGCCCGGCAAATCCGACCGGGTTGCACTGCCGGCGGTTCAGGCCTGTGCCGGTGAACCGTGACTTCCGGTTCCCGGTCCGGCGGCGCGGAGCATATTCGATATAGCACGAACAGGAGCGGCGTTCCGGCCTAAGGTCGCGTTGCCGCCGACGTTTGATCCGGGAGTGGCCGACGGGACGAGCTATCCGTGCAGGATGGGCTTGTCGCCGAACGGACGATTGATAATCGCCAGCACTTCGGTTGCGACGAACACACGGTTACGGGCGTAGCCGGTCTTCTCCTGAAGGCGCCCACTTGCTCGAGTTGTTCGATCGCGGTGAGTGCCGCCGGGATCGAGACGTGCCGCGAGCCTTTTGGCAGTCACCACCGGGTAGCTGGCAAGTAGCTCAAGTGCGCGCAAGGCTGCCGAATGCTGACGAAAGCGGCGGCGCGCCCGCCATGCCTGGGCGAGTGACCGAAGAGCGTCGCGTGTGACCATTAGTTCGTCGACCGACCCGGTGATCGCGTCGGCCAGAAAAGCGACGGCCGCAGCTCAGTCCAGTTGCTGCTGCGCGGCTTTGAGTGATGCATAATATTCGGATTTATGCGCTTCAATATATTGCGAGAGGTAGAGCGGGAGTGCCTCGAGCTGGTCGGCGAGGGGATACACCTCGGCCGAGATCGAAGGGCTGCTGGGTATATCGAACGCCGGTCAAACTGCCGCCGGAAATGAGCGGTTCCGATCATCCTGACCGCTTGCTCAAGCTCGACGAGGTCAAACGCCGGGTCGAGCTTGGGAAGTCGATGATTTATCGCCGCATTCAGGAAGGGAAGTTCCCGTCGCCTTACAAGGTTTCTCCCTTCGCGTCGCGATGGAGCGACCGCGAGATCGTCGCGTGGATCGACGACGAGAAGGACGGATTCGAGGGCAAGAAGTGCAAGGTCTAGCGGATCAGGAATCGCGGGCCGAGGGGAGAAGGCATGACTACCGGGCGACGAAGTGGGTCCAGGGCTATGTGCCCAGCAATCTCTTTTTGAACTGCGCCTTGATCAGCCTGTCTTCGAGAATTCGCCCAGCGAGATAGAGAAAGGCGAAGATCGCCGCAAAGACATAGGCGGGCGTCGGCGAGGGTTTCTTGTTCTTGCCTTCGGCCTTGTCCGCGCCATCCTTTTTAGGCTTTTCGGGTGCGGGTGCGCCCAGGGCTTTGTCGATCGGGTTCATCGGCAGCACCTGCGCGTCTTTTTTTGCGGACTTTGCGGCGTCGGTTGAGGGTTTCTGGTGCTTGACCACGACGATGGTAAACTGGGCGATGCCCAGAAATAGCAGCGGCGCCAGAAAGCAGAACAGCAACGCCCGGCTGGTCAGATGATAGCGCAGCACGGCGCCGGCCGCGCCTCGTTCAATCCGCAGGACGCCACCATCGAAAACGGACATCTTGTCCTGGGCTGCCTGGTCCTTCTTGCGGAACGTCAGCGTGTCGCTGGTCCGTTCGTGGCTGGTCCCGGTCTGGCGGAACAGGGAATCGAGCCTGTCAAAGGCTTGATTGCCCGATTGCCCGGGAGCGAGCGCCAGGCTGCCCCTGATGTGCCAGATCCAGTCGATGAAACGCAGGTTCACGTGATGATCTCCATCGGGGAGAGCTTTTCCATACCGTCTCGGAGCAAGGCTCAACCCGGGCCGCTCATGGCGGCTCGGGCGTGACGAACGGGTAGCGGGAGGTTGTGCGGGCGGAGCAATGTCATCACTCGGCGGGCACCACGGCCGCCGGCCGGCCGAATCGTTCCTTGAGCGTCTTCCAGCCCTCGGTGAAGGGATGGGTCATCTGCTCGCGGATCGACATGCGGCGGCCGCCTTCCATCCCGAGCAGTTCCGCTTCGCCGTCCACGCACGTGCCGAACATGCGGTCGATGAAGATGTAGACACCGGAATAATTGCTGCGGGTGGCTTCGAAGTCCTGCGAATGGTGCAGGCTGTGATGTTCGGTGGTGTTGAACAGGAAGCGCCACCAACGCGGCGTGTTGAAGCGAACATTGATGTGCTGATAGGTCCCGACCGCCAGGCCGATGGCCCCGGCGAGGAGAGCGGCCCGCGGCAGGAAATCGAAGAATCCGCCGATCCCAAGGCCGATCAGGAACAGCTCGACGGGGTTGCCGACCGCGCCCTTGTTGATGTTCAACTGGGTGATGTAGTGATGCACCGAATGGGGCAGCCAGAGCGGGTACCAATTATGCATCCCGCGATGCATCCAATATTGTCCGAAATCGAAGATGAATGAGATCAGGAAGGCCTGCACCAGCAGCGGCAGTCCCGTGAACCACTTGAGTTTGTCCCAGTTGAAAGAATGCTGGACGGCTTCGATCATGGCGCCGTCGCCGATGTAGCTGTCGACAATGCGGAGCAGCGTATAGCCGAGCGAGACATAGAACAGGTCGGTGACCAGTTCCTTCCAGGTGAGGCGCCAGCTCTCGTAGCGCGGGTTCACCCATTCCAGCCCCAGCAGCAGCGCCTTGAAGCCGATGCCGATGCCGACGGCGGTTGATGCCTTGGCGATGGAATTCGGTGCGTAATACCAGAACGCGATCAGCGCGAAGAGCATCGTGGGCTGGAACCAGGTGAAGATGAACTGCTTCACCGGGCCGCCTTCCACCCTGGGGATGTTCTCCCAGCCCACGGTTACCGGCGCCTGTGCTCCGATCACCCTTTTGCCGACGCGAATTCCGTCCATCTTGTCCCCGCGATCCCGAGTGTCGACTCTGGATATCCGGAACCCCGCTGCGGCGGCATACGTCATCGGACGTATACGCTCGTCTCCGTCGATGGCTGGCTCGGCAGCTGTGCCGATGAGATGCCGAGTTTGGCGAACAATGCGGCATCGCGATCGTCGCCGGCGTTGCCGGTGGTGAGCAGCTTCTCGCCGGTGAAGATCGAATTGGCACCCGCAAGGAAGCACAGGGCCTGCGCCGCCTCGCTCATGCTCTCGCGTCCCGCCGACAGCCGCACCATGCTGCCCGGCATGGTGATCCGCGCGACCGCCACGGTGCGGACGAACTCGATGTCGTCGATCCTGGCGAGGGGCGTGTCCGCCAGCATGTCGCCGAGCACCGTGCCCTTGACCGGCACCAGTGCATTGATCGGCACGCTCTCGGGATGGACCGGCAGGCTGGCGAGCGCATGGATGAAGCCGACGCGGTCGGCGCGCGTCTCGCCCATCCCGACGATCCCGCCGCAGCACACGTTGATCCCCGCGCCGCGGACATTCTCGAGCGTCTCGATCCGGTCCTCGAAGCTGCGCGTTGAGATGACGTTGGCGTAATTCTCCGGCGAGGTGTCGATATTGTGGTTGTAATAATCAAGCCCTGCCTCCCCCAGCGCCTTCGCCTGATCCGGCGTCAGCATGCCGAGCGTCATGCAGGTTTCCATCCCCATCTCGCGCACGCCCTTCACCATCTCTGCGAGCGCGGGGATGTCCTTGTCCTTCGGATTGCGCCACGCCGCGCCCATGCAGAAGCGCGACGAGCCATTGTCCTTGGCCTGCGCGGCGGCCTGGAGCACGGCGCGGACGTCCATCAGCTTAGTCGCCTTGAGCCCGGTCTCATGGCTCGATGACTGCGAGCAATAGCCGCAATCCTCCGGGCAGCCGCCGGTCTTGATCGAGAGGAGCGTCGACAGCTGCACCTCGTTCGCCGCGTGATGCGCGCGATGCACCTCGGCGGCGCGGAACACGAGGTCGGTGAAGGGGAGATCGAACAACGCGGCGATCTCGTCGCGGGTGAACGTCTTCTCCCCTCCCGCTTGCGGGAGGGGCTGGGGGAGGACCTGTTGGTTAGTAGAGGACCACACGCCCTCCCCTAGCCCCTCCCGCAAGCGGGAGGGGGACTCTGTGGTCGTATCGTTCATGTCCTTCTCTCGCTCCCGGGCGGCAGTCATCGAGATGCGCTCATTCCTGCGGTGCGATCGTCAGCCTGATGCCGCTCAGTGCCGCCGACGCCGGGATCTGGCAGGACAAGCGCGAACCGGCCGAGCGATGCGCCGAGCTTTCCAGCAAATCATCTTCGTCCTGCGACATCGCGGGCAGCATCGCGGCGAAGGCCAGATCGACATGAACGTGGCAGCTCGCGCAGGAGCAGCAGCCACCGCAGAACGCCGGAATGTCATCGATCCCGGACGAGCGGATGATCTCCATCAGCGAATTGCCGATCGCACCCTCGATCAGGCGGGTCTCGCCCACCAGGTCCAGGACATGCAGTTGGATCGTCGTTCCCAGGGCGGCTTCGGTCATGCTCGTTTCACTCCGTGCATAGGGCGCGCGCTTCGGCCGGGAGCGCCACCGGTTGATCATTGTGGTCGTTTTGGATGTGTCCCCACGCTGCGCCGCCTGGCGCCGCATCGTCCGGACGGGGTCTATCGCTGGAGATAGCGCCGCCATCCGCCAAGCGAGGTGATGTCCTCGGCATTGACGGTCGCGCGCGGCTCCGCGACGAAACCCTTGACCAGGCTACCGTCCTCCAGCGTCACGGTGCCGATCGCGAGGGGAGGCGGAACCTCGGCGACGAAGCTGCCGAACGCCGCCATGTCGAGCTCGTAGATCTCGATCGCGATCGGGGCGCCGTCGCCGCTGTGGACCAGCGCCGGCTTGGGCGGCACGCTGTCCGCCATGGCGTAAAGCCGGTAGACGGGGGCGGTCCTGGCTTCACCAACGAAGCGTGCGTCACGGGAGGTCAGTTGCCAGTGCAATGGCATGTCCTTCAGATGCGCACCGACAACGGCCAGTTTTACGGTCTCCATGTGTCCCTCCAGGTCGAGCGGCGGCAGGTGCGCCGGCGCGGGGAAAAGTGTCTTCGCCAGGTCGATCAGGCTGCGGTCGCTGCCGGCGGGTCCCATCAGCGTGACGCCGAAGCCGACGCCGCTGTGATATTGACCCGTCGGGACCGCGATCGCGGCCATGTCGAGCAGATTGACGAAGTTGGTATAGGCGCCGAGGCTCGCGTTGAGCGCGATCGGTGCGGCGAGCATCTCGGCCACGCGATAGCTGGTCGGGGCGGTCGGCAAGGCGAGCAGATCGATTGTCGCCCACATCTCCTCCGCTGCCCGGGCGAGGTCGGCAAGACGGTAGCTTGCCGCGAAGGCATCGACCGCGCTGTAGGTATGGCCTTCCTCGACGATGCTGCGAACAACCGGATGGATCGCCTCCGGGTCGTCGCGAAGCAAATCCTGAAGCGCCGCGGTCCGCTCGGCGATCCAGGGGCCATTATACAACAGCCGGGCCGCCTCGTTGAGCGGAGTCATGTCGATCTCGACCAGCTCGGCATCGAGGCTGGCCAGTGCCGCGTCATAGAGGAAACCGGAGTCGATATCGCCGAACCAGGGGCGCTGGTCGACGCGCGGCACGCCGATCCGGCGATGCGCGCGCGGCGCGTCGTCGAGCGACCGCGAGAAACTGTCCTCGCGATCGAAGCCGGCGACGATGGCATCGACAAGTCCGGCCTCCGCCACCGTCCCGGCAAAGACCGTGATGCAATCGAGTGTCCGGCAGGCGGGGACGAGCCCGCGGCTGCTCCACCGTCCGCGCGTCGGCTTGAAGCCGATCAGGTGATTGAAGGCGGCCGGAACGCGGCCCGATCCCGCCGTGTCGGTGCCGAGCGCGAAGGCGACCAGCCCACCTGCCACCGCGACCGCTGAGCCCGAACTCGATCCCCCGCTCACCCAGGCCCGGTTATAGGCGTTGCGCGGAATGCCATAGGGGCTGCGGGTACCGTTGAGACCGGTGGCGAACTGGTCGAGGTTGGTCTTGCCGACGGGGATCGCCCCGGCGGCGACCAGCCGCTCTACCGCGGTCGCCGACCGCGACGGTACGTAGGAGAAAGCCGGGCATCCGGCGGTCGTAGCGAGACCAGCGACGTCGATATTGTCCTTCACCGCGAACGGCACGCCGGCAAGCGGCAGCGCGTCGCCGTCGGCGACCCGTTGGTCGACCGCGGCGGCGGCGGCGCGGAGCGCGGCGCCATCGAAGCGGGATATCCAGACCGCGGGCTGGACTGCGTCATAAAAGTCGAGGCGCCGGATGACCTCGTCCATCACGTCGGCGGCCGAGCGGCGACGCGACTGTACGTCGGCTGCAATGGCTTCGACGGACAGGCGGTCGAGCGCGGTCACGATCGGATCAGCGCCAGCATCGGCGCGCCGGGCGTAACGCTCTGCCGCTCGACGACATAGAGGGCCGCGACTGTCCCGGCGGCGGGACTGGTGAGCGGGAATTCGGTCTTCATCGCCTCCATCACCGCGATCGTCTCGCCGGCCGCGACCAGGTCGCCGGGTGCTTTCATCAACTTCCAGACGCTGCCGCCAAAGGGGGCCTCGACCAGCTCCGCGCCTTCGGGAAGCGTGATGGCGTCGGCGGGTTTGTCGTCGACTTCCTCGCTCAGGCTGGCGACGCGATCGAACTCGCCGCGCCGCTCCCATTCGGCACGCTCGGCAGCGAAGGCGGCGTTGCGGCTGGTTTCGAATGCGGTGATCGACTCGGCATTCTCGGCGAGAAAGGCGCGATAGTCGGCGAGGCGGAATTCGGTCTCCTCGATCTCGATCGTGCGGCGACCGAGCGGGAAGTCACGGCGCCACTCAGTGAGTTCGTCGTGGCTCACGGGGAAGAACCGGATCTGGTCGAAGAAGCGTAGCAACCAGGGCTTGCCTTCGGTGAAGGCGCCGCCTTGCCGATAGGTGTTCCACACCTGGATGGTGCGGCCGAACAGCTGATAGCCGCCCGGGCCCTCCATCCCATAGATGCACATATAGGCGCCGCCGATGCCGACGACATTGGGTGGCGTCCAGGTGCGCGCCGGGTTGTATTTGGTCGTGACCAGCCGATGCCGCGGATCGATCGGTGTCGCCACCGGCGCGCCCAGATAGACGTCGCCGAGTCCGTAGACGAGGTAGCGCGCATCGAAAACGGTGCGATAGACGTCATCCGCGCTCGCCAGCCCATTGGCGCGACGGATGAACTCGATATTGTCCGGACACCACGGCGCGTCGTCGCGCACCACGGCCATGTAGCGCTCGATCGTCTGATGAATGGCGGGATCATCCCAGCTCAACGGGAGATGCACGATGCGCGAGGGGATCGCGAAGTCGTCGAGCTCGCCGAGCTGTTCCTCTATCGCCATCAGTCGATCGAGAAGCTTGTCCTCCTTGATGCGGATGCCGTCGAGATGGACCTGGAAGGAACGGATGCCGGGGACGATGTCGAGGATGCCGGGCAGCTCCAGCGCGGCAAGCGCCGTCGTGGCCGCATGAACCCGCAACCGCAGCTCGAGATCCAGCGTGATCGGCCCATATTCGACGAGCAGATTGCGGTCGCCCTGGCGGCGATACAGGATACGCGGGCGACGACCCTGCGGCGGGATCTCGGCCAGGATCGCCTCCGATCCGCTGCCTGCGGTCGTCGTGACGGGGCGAGCGGGGCGCCCCTCGATCCATTCCTCTTCGGCCGCACTCGCCGCATCCGCATCGGCGAGGCTGACAGCCACGAACCGGATCCGGTCGCCCGGCGCGAGCTGGCCGACTTTCCAGAGATCGGCCGCGATCACCACGAACGGGCAGACGAACCCGCCGAGCGAGGGGCCGTCAGGGCCGAGAATGATCGGCATGTCGCCGGTAAAGTCGAGCGAGCCGATCGCATAGGGATTGTCGTGGATGTTGGACGGATGGAGCCCGGCCTCGCCACCGTCCTGGCGCGCCCAATGGGGTTTTGGCCCGACCAGCCTGACGCCGGTACGGTTGCTGTTGTAATGGACACGCCAGTCGGCCGTCAGGATCGTCTCGATATCCTCGGGGGCGAAGAAATCGGGCGCGCCATGCGGACCGTAGAGCACGCGGATCGTCCAGTCCGGACCGAAGGCCGGCTGCGCGATCACCCGTGGTCCGGGGATTACCGCGGGCGGGTGCGGTGCCAGGTGGAGCGTGTCGCCCGCGAGCAACCTGCGGCCGCCATGTCCGCCGAATTCCCCCAGGTCGAAGGTGCTGACGCTGCCGAGATAGGCGGGAATGTCGAGGCCGCCGGCGAACAGAATGTAGCCGCGCATGCCGCCACCATGGACGCGGCCAAGCGCCAGCAGCTGGTCCTTGTCGACCGTGATGGCCTGGTTGCGTGGCACCGGCCTGCCATCGAGCGTGGCCTCGAACTCGGCCCCGGTCAGGCAGATACGTGTCGGTGTGTTGAACTGGAGCGTTGGGCCCGTCACCGTCACCTCGAGCCCGGCCGCCGCCGCATCGTTCCCGAGCAGCGCGTTGCCCAGCCGGAAGGCGCGGGCGTCCATCGGTCCGGACGGCGGCACGCCGACATCCCACAGCCCGATCCGCCCCGGAAAGTCCTGCACGGCCGTGAGCGTGCCGGCCGCACGCACCGAGATACTGCGCGGCTGATGCACGACCCGCTCGAGCGAGCGCGTGGAGACGTCGCCCGAGGTGAAATCGTCGGCGCGCGCGACATCGCGTAGCCACCGCAAGTTCGTCTCGATGCCGGCCAGGCGCGTCGCGTCGAGCGCTGCCTGCATCGCCGTGACCGCGGCGTCGCGATCCTCCCCGCGCACGATCAGCTTGGCGATCATCGGGTCGTAAAAGGGCGAGACCTTGGCGCCGCTCTCGACCCAGGTCTCGATCCGCGCGTCGTCCGGGAAGGCGACGTCGGTGAGCGAACCCGCGGCGGGCCGGAAGTCGAGCGCCGGATCCTCGGCATAGAGCCGCGCCTGGATCGACCAGCCACGCGGACGCGGCACAGGCGCGTCGAGAAAGCCGTAATCGCCGGCTGCACCGCGCACCATCCACTGGACGAGGTCGATGCCGGTCACTTCCTCGGTGACGCCATGCTCGACCTGCAGCCGCGTATTCACTTCCAGGAAGAACCAGTCCTGCCGCTCGGCATCGTAGAGGAACTCGACGGTCCCGGCCGAGCGATAGCGGGCGGCCGCGCCCAATCGCACTGCCGCGTCGGTCAGCGCGGCGCGGACATGGTCGGGAAGGTTGGGGGCAGGGGCCTCCTCGATCACTTTCTGGTTGCGGCGCTGGAGCGAGCAGTCGCGTTCGCCGAGCGAGACGACGCGCCCCGTTCCATCACCGAAAATCTGCACCTCGACATGCCGGGCGCGGGGCACGAAGCGCTCGAGGAACAGACCGGCGTCGCCGAAATTGCCCGCGCCAAGCCGCGCCACCGCGGCATAGCCGTCGCGCACGGCGGCAGGATCGGCGCAGACGCGCATGCCGATGCCGCCACCGCCGGCGGTTGCCTTGAGCATGACCGGGTAGCCGATCCGCGCGGCGGCTTCGATCGCCGCCTCCGCATCCGCCAGCAGCCCGGTGCCGGGCGCCAGCGGCACCCCCTCGGCCTCGGCGAGCGCGCGGGCGCTGTGCTTCAGCCCGAAGGCGCGAATATTGTCCGGCTTCGGCCCGATGAAGACGATGCCGGCGGCGGCACAGGCTTCGGCAAAGTCGGCATTCTCCGACAGGAAGCCGTAGCCGGGGTGGATCGCGTCGGCGCCGGTTTCGCGGGCGGCGGCAAGAATGCGCGCGGTATCGAGATAACTTTCCGCGGCCGGGCCAGGGCCGATCCGTATGGCGATGTCGGCTTCGGCGACATGCCGCGACGCCTCGTCGGCGTCGGAGAACACCGCGACCGAGCGAATGCCCATGGTGCGCAGCGTGCGGATGATCCGGCAAGCGATCGCCCCGCGATTGGCGATCAGGACCGTGCCGAAGTTCATGCCGTCACGATCATGCGGACGGGCGTGGGATTGAAGCCGTTGCAGGGATTGTTGATCTGCGGACAGTTCGAAACGACGACGGTCACGTCCATCTCGGCCCGCAGGTCGACGGAAAGGCCCGGTGCCGAAATGCCGTCGACGATGCCGAGCGCACCGTCCGCTTCGACGGGCACGTTCATGAAGAAATTGACGTTCGAGACCATGTCGCGCTTGCCGCGGCCGTCGCGCAGATTGGCTTCGAGGAAATTGTCGACGCAGCTATGCTGCGCCTTGGTGTGATGGCCGTAGCGCAGGCTGTTGGACTCGATCGAGCAGGCGCCGCCGATCGTATCATGATACTCGACCGATGTGCCGGTGATCGTCATCATCGGCCGGCCTTCGTTGGACAGCAGGACGCTGCCGGTGCGCAGGAAGATGTTCGCCTGCGCCGCCACCGTGTCCTGCGCGCTGTAGCGCTCGGCGTCGTCGTCGGTCGCATAGAGCAGGAAATCGACCGCCTGATTGCCTTCGAGGTCGATGATACGGAGCGTTTTCCCGGCCTTCACGCGATGCATCCAGGGAGCGCGGGCAGCCACGATCTCGTCGTGGACGATCTGGCCGGTGAGGCCAGCGACATGCGGATCATTTTCCATCAGCGGCGATACAGATCTTCGGTGTTGAGAAAGGCGCGCCGCCGCTCGGGCGTCGCGGTGCGGATCGGATCGTCGGCAGCGGCTACCGCACCGCGCCAGGCAGTGGCGCGCAGTGGCGTGACGCTCCACGGCCGTCCGTCGAGAACATGCGGGCAATTGGCGATGACCAGGATCAGGTCCATCTCCGCGCGCAGGACGAGCGCGCGGCCCGGTGTGAAGGGGCCGAGCTCCGGCACGATCGCGCCGTCCGCGGCGATCCGCACGCCTTTGAACAGATTGATGCAGGGATGGACGTCGCGCCGGCCCAGCCCATGTTTCGCGGCGCCGAGCAGCAGCCGGTCGCGCGCATTGGGATGCGCGCCCGAATTGCGGCCGTCGCCATAATGGCGCTGGTTCGACGCTTCGCTGGAAGCGCCGCAAAAGGCATCGTGGGTGCCGGCATCGTCCTGTTCGATACTGGCAAGGACGCGGCCCATGTCGGACAGCAACAGGCTACCCGTCGACGGATAGGCGTCCCATTGCACCTTGACGGTGTCGGCGATGTTGAGCCGCTCGGTCGGCGTGGCGGCGTTGAACAGCAGCAACGACGCGCAGGCATCGCCTTCGAGATCGATCAGCCGCAGGCGCGTGCCCCGTGCGAGCGCTCGGGAGGCATAGCCGCCGCCCGCGATCGTCTCTTCCCACAGCAGGTCGTCGGACGAGATGCCCGCCGGCAGGTCGTCGGCCTGGGGCGGCAGGATCGGCATCGCCTCGACGACGATGCCGTCCATGGCACGGGCATGGGCGCGCGCGGCGTTGGGATCGGCAAGTGTTGCGCTCATGCCGCCTTGTCCCCTGCCTGAAGCGCGCCACGCTCCTGCTCGTGAAGCGGAGGCAGCAGTGCCGTGGTGGTGAAGAGCCGGAGCTGCTGCACGCCGCGTACCTTGCGCAGCGCATCGCACAGATCGCGCAGCCGGACGGCCGGGCCCTGTACCAGCAGCACCTCGAGCGACTGGTCGTCCTCGAGGAAGACGTGCTGCGAGGAGATCACTTCCTTGAGATATTCGGCCTGGGTTTGCGCGAGTTGATGGCGAACGCGCCCCATGTCGCCGCGATAGACCAGGGTGATCGTGCCGGCGAGCATGTCCTCCGGCCGCACGGTAGCGCCATGCTGGGCAAGCTCGTTGCGGATCAACTCCGCGATCAGCTGGGAACGCGATGGCAGGCCGCGCTCTTCCACCATCAGGTCAAGCTGGCGGGAGAGCTCGGCGGGTAGGCTCATGCTGAGCCGGGCCAGGCTGGAGGGGGTGGGGTCCTTCACGGAATTATCCCTCTTCATTATTACTGATTCTGTCAATCGTAATAATTGACACCGATACGTCGGGCGTGTCCAGCGGCAGTTTGTTCGTCAGTGGCAGGTCGTAGACCGCAGTCGCGCCGAAGCGGTGCGGTGCGTGCGGATCGATGCGTCGCTTGTCGAATGCCAGCACGCGTGTGCCCAGTTTGAAGGCCTCGATGATGTCATGCGTCACCATCAGGACGGTGAGCCCATGCTCCTCCCACAGCCGCAGGATGAGCCGGTGCATGTCCTGCCGGATGCCGGGATCGAGCGCGCCGAACGGCTCGTCGAGCAGCAGCACGCGCGGCCGCGCGATCAGTGCCTGGGCGATCGCCAGGCGTTGCTGCATGCCGCCGGAAAGCTGGGACGGATACAGATGGAGCGAATCGCCGAGACCCACTTCGATCAGCATCGCTTCGGCTTCCTCGGCCGCGCGCCGCCGGGCGGCACCGAACAGACGCGCGGTGAACGGCGCCTTGGTGCATTCCCGAGCAAACATCACGTTGCGCAGCGCATTCATGTGCGGGAACACCGAGTAGCGCTGAAAGACCACGCCGCGATCGGGTCCGCATTCGGGGGTGAGTAGCTTCCCGTCGAGCAGGATGTGGCCACGGCTCGGGGATTCCTGGCCCAGCGCAAGGCGCAGGAAACTGCTCTTGCCCGCGCCGGACGGCCCGACGATCGAGACGAAGCAGCGCTCGGCGATGCTGAGAGTCACGCGCTCGAGCACGATCTTGTCGCCATATTCGAGCCAGACATTGTCGAAAGCGAGGAGGTCGCTCATCGCTGATCCTGATGCGCCCAGGCGAAGGCGCGACGGCTCAGTTGCATGAGTGCAATATCCATCGCGATCGCGAGCAGCGAAATCCAGGCGACATAGGGGATGATGACGTCCATCGAAAGGTAGCGACGGACCAGGAAGATCCGGTAGCCGAGCCCGATGTCGGATGCGATCGCCTCGGCCGAGATAAGATAGACCCAGGCCGGCCCCAGCGACAGGCGAAGTCCGGCGATCAGGCGTGGGAGCGCTTGCGGCAGGGCGACACGCAGCGCGAGCTGCCAGCTACTCGCGCCCAGGGTCTGCGCCTTGACCAACTGCTCCTGCGGGAGGGCCGCGACATGGTCGGCGAGGTCGCGGATCAGGAAGGGAGCGACGCCGATCACGATCAGCGCGACCTTCGCCGTCTCGCCGAGCCCGAAGGCGATAAAGAGGACCGGCAGGAGTGCGATTGGCGGGATTACCGCAATGGTCGTGACGAAGGCGCCGAAGGTCGCGCGTGCCGCCGGCAGGACGCCCAGCACCATGCCGACGAGCAGCGCCGAGAGCGCGCAGATGCCGAGCCCGAGACAGAGCCGCTCGAGGCTCGCGGCGGTGTCCGCCCAGAAGATGATCCGACCGCTCAGCGGATCGGCATCGAACAACAGACCGCGCATCGCCTCCGCCATCGCCGCAGGCGTGGGCAGCACCTTGTCCGAGGCATTGGCCGCGTGACGGGTAGCGGACGCAATCAGATAGGCGACCAGGGCCACCAGCAGCGGCAAGGTTCCGAGTAAGACCGCGCTGCGTCGGTTCGGCTTGACGTTCACCCAGCGCATGGCTGCGATCTCTTCAGAGCTTGCCCGCCGCGGCCTGTTCCATATAGCTCGGATCGAAGCGCAGCTTCACGTTGTTCGGATTGCCGAGCGTCTTTCCGCCCGGCAGGCTGATGCCGACAGCGTCGGCCGATTTGGCGCCGGTGCCGAACAGGCCCTTGGCAAAGCTGAAGTCGCGCACCTTGATCATCGTGCTGGCGAGCGCAGGCGATTTGAGGGCGGCCACGGCATTTTGCGGCGTATTGTAGAGATGAGTGGTGACGAGCTGGGCATCGAACGCCTGCGGGGTCGATCCGGCCATCTTTGCCATCTCGGCGCGGGCGGCGGCGCCCGTGGCATCCTTGCGCTGCATTAGGGTGATCGTCTCGTACCAGATGCCGGCCAGTGCCTTGCCGAGATTGGGATTGGCCTTGAGCGTGGCGGTGTCGACCGCCAGCAGGTCGAGGATCTCGGCCGGCACCTGATGCGAATCGAACACCAGTTTCGCGTTCGGGACCTTGGTCAGCTCGGTGAGCTGCGGGTTCCAGGTGACTGCGGCGGTGGCGTTGGGATTGGCGAAGGCGCCGACAATGTCCGCGTCGGACGTGTTCACGGTCTTCACGTCGGAAAGCTGAAGCCCGGCCGTCGAGAGCGCGCGGGCCAGCAGATAATGCGAAACCGACAGTTCGACGAGATAGACGGTGCGGCCCTTGATGTCGGCAATGCTCGATGCATTCTTCAGAACGATTCCGTCATTACCGTCCGAATAATCGCCCAGGATGATCGCACTCGTATCCTTGCCGCCGGCGGCGGGAATGGTGAGCGCGTCCATATTGGTGACGGTGACGCCGTCGAGCTTGCCGGCGTTGAACTGGTTGACCGACTCGACATAGTCGTTGACCTGCACGAAGTCGATTTTGACGCCGTATTTGTCGGCCCACTTCTTCACGATGCCGGCTTTCTGGGCATAGGGCCACGGCATCCAGCCGGCATAGATCGACCAGCCGATCGAAAAGTCATGCCGCGGCGCAGCATCTTTTTGTGCACCGCCACTGCAAGAGGTGGTCAGAAGCATGGCTGCGGTCGCCATCGTCAAAAGCGTTTTTGACATCCAGTTCGCCATGTTCTTCCCCTTGTTTCGCGCCCTGCGCTCGGAAACCGGTGAGCGCATTCTGCAACCGATATTACGTTTGCGCAATCCGGTAATAAAATATATATCGAGTCCATGGGACGTGTCACCTCATTTTGCTATGCTGCAATGCGTCATTTATCCACTATCCCAGAGGGCCTTGCGGGCCGGCCGGCTCTCGATATCCAGTCGAGAGCCCAACGGCGACGGCGCTGGGTATAGGCGGCACGATGACGAACGCGTTCCGAGGGATGATATTGAGTGCGGCGGTGGTCGTCGCCGGTCTGATCGGGACAGTGTTCATCCTGGCGCGCAAGGCGCGCAGCAACGCGCGGCAGGAGCGTCTGCGGCAGACGCAGATTCTGCAGGACGAGATCGCCGCCCATCGGCTGACGCATGACGAACTCGCGCGCGCGAAGGAGGCCGCGGAGGCCGCCAATGCCGCCAAGACCCGCTACCTCGTCGCGGTAAGTCACGAAATCCGTTCGCCGCTCAATGCCATCTATGGCTATGCCCAGTTGCTCGAGCGCGAAGACGGCATCCCGCCAGTTGAAGCAGGCAGCGTAATCCGACGCTCCGCGGAGCATCTCACCAACCTCGTCGAAGGTCTGCTGGACATTTCGCGGATCGAGAGCGGTCTGCTCAAGCTGCGGCAGGATGTCGTTCGCCTGCCCGCGCTGCTCGATCATGTCGTCGACATGTTCCGGATGCAGGCGGCGGCCAAGGGACTTACGCTCGACTATGAAGTCGAAGGCCGGTTGCCGCCGTTCGTCCGCACCGACGAGAAACGGCTGCGGCAGATCCTCATCAACCTGCTGTCCAACGCCATCAAATATACCGACAAGGGCGGCGCGACGCTGACGATTCGGTATCGCAGTCAAATGGCGCAGGTCGATGTCACCGACACCGGCATCGGAATCGCGCCCGAGGATCTCGACAGGATTTTCGAGCCGTTCGAGCGCGGCGGGTCGCTCGACGCGGCGATGCAGCCGGGGATCGGCCTCGGCCTCGCCATTACCCGTGTGCTCGCGAGGATCCTCGGCGGGGAAGTGACGGTGACGAGCGAAGTCGGCCGCGGCAGCAGCTTTCGACTCCAATTATTATTGCCCGAACCGATGGTCGCGCCGACGGGCGCGCCGGCGTATGATCGCGTGACCGGCTATAATGGAGATCGCAAGACGATCCTGGTCATTGACGATAATCCCTCCCAACTCACCGTCGTGCAGCATTTGCTGCGCCCGCTGGACTTCGTCGTCTTCGCGGCGACCGGAGGAGCCGAGGGACTGGCTCTGGCCGAGCGTTGCACGCCGGATCTGGTGTTGCTCGACATCCAGATGCCGGGCTGCAGCGGATGGGACATCGCGGCGCAGTTGCGCGCGACTTTTGGCGAGGCGCTGCGGATCGTCATGGTTTCGGCCAACGCCCATGAATATCGTGCTGGCGGCGATGGCCAGAGCCATCACGACGCCTTCCTGTCCAAACCGGTCGCTCTCGATGCGCTGCTGGATATGATCGGTCGGCAGCTCGGGATCGATTGGATCGCTGCCGGCGACCGCCAGGCCGGGCGCGAGGCGAGTCGATCGATCGGCTCGCTTCCCCCGGCGGCGGAGCCCTATCTCGTGACCCTGCGGCGCCACGTCAAAACTGGCCATGTTCGCGCGATCGAAACGCTCCTGACCGACCTGGAAGCCGAGGTGCCGGACAGCGCCGGGGCGGTTGCCGAGATGCGACGACATCTGGACGATTTCGATCTGCGCGGGCTTGCCCGGAGGCTCGGCAATGGCGACTAGTCCGGGAAGCGGAACGCGCGCGACCATCCTTGTCGTCGACGACACGCCCGAATCGCTGCGCTTTCTGACCGCGACGCTCGAACAGGCCGGCATGACCGTATTGATTGCGGTCGACGGGCTCGCCGCGCTTGAGCTGCTCGAACATGTCACGCCCGATCTGGTGCTGATGGATGCCGTAATGCCCGGTCTGGATGGCTTCAAGACCACGCGCCGGATCAAGGCGGACAGCCGTTTCCATCATTTGCCGGTGATCTTCATGACCGGGCTGACCGAGACCGAGCATGTCGTGCACGGGCTGGAGGCGGGCGGGGTCGACTATGTCCACAAGCCGATCGTGGTCGACGAATTGCTGGCGCGCGTATCGGTGCACCTGGCCAATGCCCGCGTCGCACAGGGCAGCCAGCTCGCGCTCGACACCGCCGGGCGACCGTCCTTCGCGATCGACGATGCCGGCGCGACCATCTGGCTGACGCCGTTGGCCACCGCGATGATCGAGCGGTTGTTCGCCGGCTGGGCGCCGCGCGACGGCCGTTTGCCGGAACAACTTGCCGCGACAGTCAGGCATCTCCAGCAAGCCGACGTGCCGCCCGGGGCCCAGGCATCGATCAAGATCGATGAGACGACGGTGGAATGCACGTTCCTGCGCCAGAGCAGCGCCGACCAATGGCTGTTCCGGCTGACCGAGCGGCGCGAAGGGGACGCCGAGCGCCTGCTTGCCGAGCGTCATGGCCTGACGTCGCGCGAGGCAGAGGTTCTGGTCTGGATCAGCCGCGGCAAGCAGAATCGCGAGATCAGCGAAATCCTGCACATCAGCCCGCGTACCGTGAACAAGCATCTGGAGCAGGTCTTCGAGAAAATGGGCGTCGAGAATCGTGCTTCCGCCACCGCAATCGCGGTCAGCACGCTGTCGCAATAGGTCATGACCGGAGCGCCGCAGAGGATGGGAGAACCCCTGAGCGCTGCGGGGCGTGCCATGCTCGAGCGTGGTGATTTCGCCGGCGCGCGCCGCCTGGCGGCGGTCCGCCTGGCCGATCCATCCGGTCAGGCGGAAGCCTATTTCCTGCTCGGCATCGCCGATGCCGAGACCGGTCGGGTGCAGGATGGCATTCGGCAGATCGAACAGGCGGTCGCGATCGCGCCGCACGGTGAATATCGCGCCCAGCTCGCGCGTCTCTATGCGCTGGTCCGCCGTGATGGCGATGCCGCGGCCACGCTTCGCGCGGCCGAGGCGGCGCCTCCCGCGGATGCCCTCGGGCGCGACACAATGGCGTGCGTCTACGCGCGCCTGGGCGATCACCATGCGGCGCTTCCGCATTTCGTCGCCGCGGTCGATCTCGCGCCGGAAAACGACCAGTTCCGGTACAATCACGCGGCCACGCTAAGCTTCCTCGGCCGGACCGACGAAGCCGAAGCGGTGCTCGAACTGATCCTCGGCCGCGCGCCGCACGACGCGAGGGCCCATCATCTGTTGGCCGGGCTGCGGAAACAGACTCCCGCCCGCAACCATGTCGAGCGGCTTCGCACCGCGCATGGTCGCTCCCCGCCGGGACGCGATCGTCTGCTGACGGGCTATGCGCTGGTCAAGGAGCTCGAGGATATCGGTCGCGCGGAAGAAGCGCTCGAACACCTTGTGGCGATCAACACCGCGCATCGCGCCGCGCTCGCTTATGATTTCGCGAGCGACGCCGCGATCTTCGATGCGGTCGAAACGGCGTGGCCGCGTGTCATGCGGGCGCCGGACGGGGAGGGCGCTACCGACGCGCCGATCCTCGTGATCGGCATGCCCCGCACCGGCACGACGCTGGTCGATCGCATCCTTGCATCGCATCCCGGGGTCGAGAGCGTCGGCGAACTTCAGGCCATGCCGCTCGCCGTCAAGGCGGCGTCGCGAACGCGCAGCCGCACCGTTCTCGATCCAGAGACGGTCCTGGCGGCGGCGGTAGGGGACACGGGCGCGATGGGCCGCGACTATCTGGCCCGCGCGGCGCATCACCGGCGGATGCCGGCGCGGCGCTTCGTCGATAAGTTCCCGGGCAATTTCTTCTATGCGGGGATCGCTGCCCGCGCACTGCCGAACGCGGCGATCGTCTGCCTGCGGCGAAACCCGATGGATACCGTGCTGGCCAACTTCCGTAATTTGTTCGCCATCGGATCGCGTTACTATGACTATAGTTACGATCTTCTCGACATCGCCGCTTATTATGCGCGGTTCGATCGACTGATGGCGTTCTGGCGCGAGGTTTTGCCAGGCCGCATCCTCGAGCTCAGCTACGAAGCGCTGGTCGAGGATCAGGAAGGGGAGACTCGCCGGCTATTGGCCCATTGCGGGCTCGACTGGTCCGACCAATGCCTGAATTTTCACGCCCATTCCGGTGCGGTGTCGACACCGAGCGCCGCGCAGGTCCGTCGTCCGATCTATCGGGATTCGGTGGCGCGGTGGCGGCAACATGCTGCCGCGCTGGCGCCCGCGCGCGCCTGGCTGGAGGCGCAAGGGATCGCGATCGACTGATCCGTTCGCCGGCGATCGGGCTGGCGCCTGCCACCAGGCGCCGCGCCCGATTTGGCCGGGATTGCCTCAGCGCATCGCTAGCTGATCTGCCTTGGCAATGCTGGTGACCGCCGTCGCGGCGGTGATACGCGAGCGAATGTCGGCGATCACGTCCGCGTGGCAGGCACGCGCCTGGGCGCCGAGGGCGAGATGGATGGAGCTCATCCCTTCGCCGCAAACAATATTTGCCACCTTGTCCATCCGGATCGCGAGACGTTGCTGGCCTTCGACGCTGGCGAGATCGAGCCCACGCAAATCGAGCACTGCGCTATCCGCCGAAAAGGGATTGTCACGGGGCGCCGCAAAGGCCGGCGCGGCAACCATGAGCGCGGCGAGCGCCGCAATGCCGATCTTCATCATCATCTCCTGCGTCTGTTCTGCCCGGCGCTCTTCGGCGATCAGGTGTCGGTCAATTAGTGCCGGCCGACAGTTATTTCAAGTATAATGACGAGTATTACTAAATAGAAGATCAGTATGCGCTCACTATCAACGTGGCGAGTTCGATCCGCTTGCCGAGCGCACCCGGTGGCGGCGTGACAACTTCGGTGCTTTCGTCGCCGGTCCGTGCGTCGGCCAGGGTCACCATCAGCGTGCCGTCATGGGCGCTTGCCCAGTCGCGTGCCGTCGCCAGCGGCATTGTCGCGCGCCAGGAGCGGTTGCCCTCGACTACCAGGGGATGGCCCGAGACCCGGACCGCCACCGCGGCATGGGGACGACGGCCGGAGATGCGGAGGCAGGTCGCATCGCCGCAATGGACCAGGCGAGCCTTTGGTGCGGCGATTGCGGTCCCCGGAGTCGCACTCATGGCGAGGCCCAGGAAGAAGCAGAGGGGCCGCGATGCGGGCCTTGATACGGGCCGAGCCCGAGCGGGAGCAACCATCACGCCCGGATACGGCCCCTTGCTGCGCCGCAACATGGGCAGTTTGACGTAGGGCGTACGCCTTGCGGATCGGCTTACGTCAAACACCCCATGTCACAGGAATGTTATTATCGTTTAGCTGATTCGTAATACGCGAAGACTCGGAGAAGTCGACGCGCGGAGAGGGTGTGAGAGGAGGCGCTCGGGATCACATAAAACCCAAAGGGGGGTAGAAGATGGGACGACTTTCTCGCACGGGTTTGCTTTGCGCAACCGCGCTCGTGAGCGTTGCGGGCACGCCTGCGCTGGCGCAGGAAGCGCCCGCCTCGGGGCAGGATGCTTCTTCCGGTTCCACTCCCGACACGCCGAACGAGATCGTGGTCACGGGCAGCCGCCGGCGGACCACACTCCAGGATGCCCCGATCAACATCAGCGCGGTATCCGGCGCGACAATCGAGAACCAACGGCTCGACGACATCCGCGCGCTCGGCAACTTCACGCCTGGCGTCACGATAGCGGATACCGGCCCAGCCTCGACGGGCCAGATCATCCTGCGCGGCATTGCCTCCGGCGACACCAGCGTCGATGGCGCCAATTCCAACAATGCGGTCGGCGTCTATCTCGGCGAGGTTCCGCTCTATCTGGACTTCAAGCTGATCGACATCAGCCGGGTGGAAGTCCTGCAAGGGCCGCAAGGCACGCTCTATGGCCTCGGCACGCTCGCGGGCGCGGTGCGCTATATTCCCAATCGGCCCGATACGGATCGCTTCTCGGTCGACCTGCATGGCCGCGGCTATGCCGAATCGCATTCGGATGATTTCGGCGGCAGCGGCGATATCGCCGTCAACGTCCCGATCCTGAAGGACCATGTCGCGTTCCGGACCTCGACCGGTTATTACAGCAATGCCGGCTTCATCGATTACAATTATCTGCTGCAGCAACCGGGCGTCTCCGATCCCCAGCCGGTTCGTGCGTCGGGCGGATCGACCGGTTCCCTTGGCGGCACGGCGGACTATGCGGCCAATTTCAAGCGCGCCGAAGATGTGAACTATGAGCGCACGTTCACCACGCGCAACCAACTGCTGCTCGAATATAATCCCAATATCAGGGCCTATTTCACCTATGCCCATCAGAGCACCAAGACCGGCGGGCGCCAGGCCAACGGCGCCGGTGTGCTCGGAACGGGGAAATATGAGGGCCCCTGGCGCTATCTCGAGCCGTTCGTGCGCAAGTCGGACCTCTTCTCGGCCGAGGTCTACATCAATCTCTTCAATGTCGCGCAGCTTGTCAGCACGACAGCCTATACGAAGCAGCACATCCGCAACACGGACGACAATACCGATCTCCTGCTCGATCTGAACTACGGTTACGAAGCATTCCCGCAGTTTTCGTCCTACGCGAACAACGAACGGGAATATAAGCAGTTCGATCAGGAAGTGCGGCTCGTCTCGACCCATGGCGGCCCGATAAACTGGGTCATCGGTGGGTTCTACAACCGCCTGGAATTTGAGTCCCACCGGCACGAATACACGCCCGGTTTCGCGCAATGGTCCGGATATTGGGGCGTCAATCGTCCAGACAATCTCGAGTATATCTCGCAGGTGAACAGCAAGGACATCGAGAAGGCGGTTTATGGCGAGCTCACGCTGCACGTGACCAAGAAGTGGCAAGTGACAGGCGGGATTCGCTACTTCAAATATGATTCGGATGTCGCCGGCGGGTCGGCCTTGCCGCTTCTCGGCAGCGGCGTTGATCCTTATCCTTCGACGACGATCCTCCCGAAGCGGATCCGAACCGGATCGACTGGCAAGGACGGCATCGTCTGGAAGGCGAACACCTCGTACAAGTTCAGCGACGATCTGCTGGCCTATTTCACTTATTCGACCGGCTATCGCATCGGCGGCGTCAACCGGGTGGTGCCCTGCATCCTGCCGCTGCCGCCAGGCCAGAATCTATGCGCTTTGCCCAATGAGCTGGTCTATGGGCCGGACAAGACGCGCAACATCGAGCTCGGCGTGCGCGCCAGCCTGTTCGACAAGCGGCTCCAGCTGACGCTCGATGGCTATCGTATCGACTGGAAAGGTGTGCAGGTGCCGAGCCAGACGGTGAACGGCGCGATCGGGATCACGGTGAATGGCGCCAACGCCATCTCCCAGGGCTTCGATGTCCAGGGCGCGCTCAAGATCACCCCGAACCTCAACCTGATCGCCACTTATTCCTATGTCGATGCGCACCTGACCGAAGACGTCTCTGGGCTCGTGGTCAGCCAAGGCGTCCGCTACGACGCCTTCTCGGGAGACAGGCTGCCCGGATCGGCCAAGAATTCGGGCAGCGCCCAGCTTACCTACACCTATCCGCTCGGCGACGGGCGCAAGGTCGAGGCGACCTGGGCCACCATCTATCGCGGCGATATCTATTCGCGCGTCGGGCTTCGCGGCAACGGCGAGAAAATCCCGAGCTACGTCACTCATAGCCTGACGGTGAATTACATCAGCAAGCGCTTCGAGGTGGGTCTGTTCGCGGACAATATCTTCGACAAATATGCGGTGACCGCGATCAGCAATGACGTCTCGTCCTACAATCAGGTCCGCACCGATGTGGTCGAGCGCTATTACGCCCTCGGCGTGCTGACGCCCCGTCGCGTCGGCGTCGATTTGCGTATTCATTATTGAGCGAGAGGGGCCAGACTGTGCCTCTCCACAGCAAGCCGACGGCGCCGGTAAGGACCAGGCTGGCGCCGTCGCCGCAGGCGCGAGCCTACGTCATTCGGCCACCTGCGGCGTCGAGGCCATCATCTTACCGTGCGGGCATGCAGGGCAGGCATGGCTGATCGTGAACACTTGCGGGCCATCGGACCGGATGCCCGCGAGACCCGAAGACCTCCTTTCGCCGACCTACCGGAGCGAAGAGCTATGAAGAAGATCCTGTTCAGCTACGTGCAACCAGCGATGGTCGTGGCGATCGTGCTTTTCTGGATGCTCGGACCTAAAGCCTGGATCACAAACGCCTGGGCGCTCACCATCGCCACGTCCCTCACAACATTGCTGGTGCTGGGGCTCGAGTGGATCAATGAACGGCATGCCAGCTGGCGGTTGACGAAGAAGGAGTTCTTCACCGACCTTTTCTACATGGTCCTGGGCGCGACCGCGATATCCTGGGCTACCACCAAGCTGGCCGAGGAGCCGCTGAAGGCCGCCAAGCATTCACTGGGCATCACGACGCAATGGGCCATGCATCTGCCCTTTGTCGTCCAGGTCGCGCTGGTCATCTTCCTGATCGAGTTCGGCCAATATTGGATGCATCGGCTGATGCACAATTACGGGCCCTTCTGGCTGACGCATGCGCCGCACCATCACATCACCCAGTTGAATGCCATGAAGGGCGCGGTCGGCAATCCCATCGAGCTCTTCCTGATCAGCCTCAGCGTGGTGGCGCTGTTCGACCTGCCATTGGCTGCCGAACTCTGCGCCTTCAACGTCCTCTCCGTGGTGTCGACGTTTGCGCATGCCAATACGCGCTGTGATCCGCCGCGCTGGTATGGGTTCTTCTTCACGACCATCCAGAACCACAGCCTGCACCATTCGGTGGCCTATGAGGACACGCGCTGCAATTATGCGAACTCGCTGATCCTGATCGATCGCGTGTTCCGCACCTATCGCCACGGCGAATCCGAACTGGTCGGCCAGGACGACCGTCGGCGCCTGTCGATCGTGGAGCAGATGATCTTCCCGTTCCGGCCGCTGATCGACAAGATCAAGGCGAAACGGAATTACGCTTAGGCTGCCGTCCGTTCCTGTTTGATATCGATCGAGAGGCGTTTCTTCGTGATCCTGCATGCATGTTTGAACAGGGGCCGAATGGTCATGGCGATCGCGGGAGGTCTTGCGCTGGCGTCCGCCTCCGCCGCTTTCGCCCAGGAAGAGCGGGTGCTCACCGTTCCCGGGTTCGCCGATTTCCTGGCGGTCGACGGCTCGTCGGTCTGGGCTACCAACAAGGGCCGGGTCGAGCGTTGGTCGAAGAAGCGCAAGCTCGCGGAAGTCACCATGCCGCACCCCTGCGGCGCGATGGCGGTCGCGTTCGGCTCCTTGTGGGTCGCCGACTGTCAGGACCGCACTCTCAACCGGATCGACCTCAAGACGGCCGAGAAATCAGCCGTGATCGCGACGGGTATCGCCAATCCCAAGGGCGAACTGAACGTCGTGGCCGGAGCGGGATCGATCTGGGTAGCGAGCGACGACAAGGGCGTTATCGTCCGCGTCGACCCGGCCAGCAACAAGGTGACGGCCTCGATCCCGGTCGATCCCAGCACCTATTATCTGGCATTCGGTCTCGGATCTTTATGGGCCGTGAGCGCCGACCAGCAGAGCCTCCAGAAGATCGACCCGCAGACCAATGCTGTCGTCCACCGAACCGTGCTGGGCCGGGAGCCCGGCTTCCTCGTCGCGGGCGAGGGCGCGGTCTGGGTTCAGGAACAGGGGGACGGGACATTGGCCCGGATCGACCCCGAAACCGGCGATGTCTCCGGTCGCGTCAAGGTCGACGAGACCCTGAAATATGGAGATATCGACGCGGGTGGCGGCAAGATCTGGCTGCGCACGACCGCCAGCCAGACGTTCGTGGTGATCGATCCCGTAACGCTGACCATTCGCGCGCGGGTCGGAAAGGAAACCGGCAGCGGCGCCCTGCGATATACGCGGAAGGGCGTGTGGACGACGTCGCATGATGTTCACACGCTGTCCTGGTGGAAGAAGCCTGACCGTATCGGGAACTGACGCTCGAGCGATTACCCTGCAAATGATAGAATCTCAAAAAATGCAGGGCATCTTGAAAGGTGCCGTGGTCGCGTTTTCACGGCGGTGCGTCCCTCTCCCTCGCTGACAGATTGGATCGGGATAAGGAAAAGGTGTTGGCCGCGAACCCGCAGGTCGACAGCGATCGGCTGTCGCGAGAGTGGCGCGGAAGGCTGACGAAAGATGTCGCGCGCCAGGGCGCGATATTGAGAGCGAGCGGCATCGACACGGGATTCTATCGCTGGTTTGACGAAATGGCTGGTTTGCCGGCTTCCAGCCAGAGCCCCGATTGCGCAGCGAATCCGGAGGCGGAGGCGATCGTCTTTTCCGAAGACTTCCTTCTGAAAAGAGGGGTGTCGGTTGATTACAACGGAGGACCTCGATCTGCGGCGCACCTCCACCGCATCAACGAACAACGAGGCTGGGTGAAACGCTCCTGCTTCTGGCAGTAATATTGTGTCATCGGCCCAGCCGGTCGATGGGAGTTCGTCGACGGTCGTTTGCGTCACCACGCCCGTGGCGGAGATCCCACGCGCGCAGCGACCGCCGCTTCGATCTCGTTCAACTGCGCTTGCGATAAGACGCCGGCCAGCAGCAGCCCGCGCATCAATTCGTCGGCCAGCGCGGCCAGGAAATGCACCTCGGCACGCTCTGCATGCGTGTCTTCGCCATCCGCGTTCACGTCGCCATTCATGCGTCTCTCCTCCGGCACAGCTTCCACGCATGCGTGAACGATCGACCCGTCAAATTCGACGCAAAGGGGTAAAGTCGCGGCGGTCGCGACCGTCGACCGGCGGTCTGCGGCGGCGTCCGGAAAGGCCGCGCACCGCCTCAAGTCTCTTTCTATCGGCGCCGGTGTGTTCGCATTCAGAAGATCCCGAGAAATTTCTTCTTTTGTTTCTTGCGATCCGCGGCCGACTCTTTGCCGCTCTCCGATTTGGCGGTGGTGCCGTTGCCGACGTCGTCGCGCGGCTTGCCCTTCGTGGTCCGCATCGCCTGGGCGTGAGCGCCGGCCAGGATCGGCCCGCACGCGGCGCTTTTCGCGTCGCCGACGTCGATAAAAGCGAGAATGGCGGCGAGCGGACTGGCGACGGCGCCCAATCCTACGCCTCCGCCGGCGCGAGCGAGCAACTCCGGGCTGATCACCTGTATGCTCGGCTTGGCGAAATAGCCGTTGAGCCCGACCGGCGACTGAGCCGAGAACAAGGAAAATTGCTTGCCGTCGGCGCGAAAGGCGAGGTCGAGGCTCTCATTCTTGAAGCTCAGCCCGCCACGGCCGAGGATGACATTCTTCTTCGTGTCGATGATGATCGGGTCGGCGGCGGCAACCCCATCGCGCACGGTGAACGCGATGAGCCCGCAATTGATCTGCACCGGCTCCTTCAGTTTATGCTCGAACATCTTTTGAATGAACGTGCCGATGTCTAGTTCCGACAGCTGGGCGTTGCGCGTCCAGAAGCTGCCACTCGGCATGATGAATGCGACACGACCACTCGCGGTGGCGAGCGAATCGTGGATCGTGTCGCCGCGCCCCTTCAATTGAATGCGGCCCTTTATCGTACCGCTCGTGCCCGACTCGTCGACACCATAACCGGCGAGCAGTCGGCCCATCGGTGTGGGCGATAGACGAATGTCGTAAGTGTCGAGCGCCGGCCGCGATCGCGTATCGAAAATCAGGTCCGATGCGACGCTGCCCCGCGCCATCGCGAAGCTCAACGGCGACAGCGCCAGCCGTCCGCGATCGAGTGCCAGCGTCAGGTCGACATGGGAGATCGGCACGTTGCGCGACTTGATATCCTGGATCGTCCAGCGCAGCCCGGCGTCGAAACGCTGCAACCCCGTGACCGGCAACGCGGCGTCGGGCAGCACGCGTTGCGGCGCGGCTCCGGTTGCCGCGGCAGCGGCGACTGCGCCCTTGGCTGCGACGATATCGGGATTGTAGCCGATGAAGGGAGCGGCATCGACGATGTCGAGCTCGCGCGTGGCCAATACCGAATCGAGCCGCAGCCGTTCGTCATTGACGATCGTCAGCCGCCCGGCGAGGTCGCTGTCGCCGAACCGGCCGGCCATGTGCGTGAAGCGATATTCAGAACCGTCCTTCACCAGCTGCGCGCGCAACGCATAATCGCGAGTATTGGGCAGCACCACGCCGATAATGCCGAGCAGCTCGGCCAAGTTGCGGCCCCGCGCGCGGGTGCGCAATGGCACGTCCTCGATGTCGGTCGCCGACGGCAGCGTCCCCGCCACGTCGATTACATTGCCTGCGGCCCAGGCACGCGCGACCAGCTTGTTCTCGCCGCGATCGAGCGTCGCGTCGGGCGACATCATTTGCGCGACAAGACGAAACGGCGTGTCGCGAATTTGTCCGGTCCCGTGCAGCTCGACCGCCTTTCCGATCTGCTTGTTGGTGGCGGCAATCGGATCGATCCCCAGGTCGGCGAGCAGCCGCATCCGCGGATCGACATACCGCACCTTCGTGCCCACCACCGTCGCGAGATCGATCCGCGGCAGTTCGAACGGCTTGCCGCCCGTGTCGGCAAACGTCCAGGTGTTGGCGGTGTGCCCGGTATTCCATTCGAGGTCGGCCGAACCGCCGGTCAGGTCGAGCCGGTAGATGCGGCGCTTGCCGAAGATCAGGCTCAACGGCGAAACACGCATATCGATCTTTTGCGCCTGAAACAGATTGGGCTTGGTCGCCCATTTCGGATTGGCGATGCTCAACCCTTCCGCGTAGAATTTGATTTTCATCGGCGCGAAATAGAGCTGGAAGTCGCCTTCTATTTTTACGGCGCGACCCGCCATGCGGGTCGTGACGCTCTCGAACGGCTGTTTCAAAAATCGACCCTTGGTGATGAACAGGACCAACCAGATAATGAAGAGCGTCGCGAGCACGCCGACCAGGAGGTTGCGAATGGTCCGCCAGGTCCGACTGCCAAAAAAGCCCACCACCGGCTTTGCGTCGGTCACGTCCTTGGAAGCAGCCACGGTCGTATCCATCGCCGGCTGAATCGCGCGAACGCACTGAAAGGTTCACTCGCTGTCGCACTGCTCGCTCGCTAAGAGGCGGTCGAATGTCTCTTTCGCGAGCACCACGTCACAAGGCGCGCGCGCGTGCGCCACGCTGGCAAGATGCGGTGAAGCCGCTTAGGAATGAGTCTGTGAGCGCTATCCTGGAAATCTGTGTCGATGATGCGGCCGGGGTCGATGCAGCGGTCGCCGGTGGTGCGGATCGCATCGAGCTTTGCTCGGCACTCGAACTGGGCGGCCTGACGCCGTCCGCCGCCCTGCTCGATCACGCGTTGGGGACTGGCTGTCCGATCCACATGATGATTCGTCCGCGCGCGGGCGGCTTCGTTTATAGCGACGACGATGTGGCATTGATGGTCGAGGAGATCGGCCGGGCGGTCGCCGGCGGCGCGGCCGGTGTTGTCGTCGGTGCGTTGCGTCCCGACGGCGAGCTCGACCGAGAAGCGCTGGAGCGTTTTCGTGACGCCGCTTGGGATGCGACGATCGTCCTGCACCGCGCGATCGATCTTGTCCCCGATCCCGTTGCGGCTGTGAGCGAGGCGATCGCGCTAGGTTATGATAAGATCTTGAGTTCGGGCGGCGCGCCGACCGCGGTCGAAGGCATGACGACGCTTGCGGCGATGGTCGCGGCAGCCGGGGAGCGGCTATCGATCATCGCGGGATCGGGCGTCACGCCCGATACGGTCGCGCGGATCATCGCCGGTACCGGCGTGCGCGAAGTCCATGGATCGGCGAGTCGTCCTGGTGCCGAACCCGATGCCGCCACGTTGCGGCTCGGCTTTGCAACGGGGCCGCGACGTGCGACCGATCAGTCCATCGTGCAACGGTTGCGCACAATGCTAGCGGAAAAAGGGAGTAGTGCATGAACGACGGCATTTCACGGCGCGGGGCATTGGCAATCGGCGCGGCCGCCGTGTTCACGGCGGCCACGGCTGAAGCGGCCGAGACCGATCCGGTCGCCGTCCTTTCCACCTGGGATTTCGGCAAAGCAGCGAACGAGGCCGCGCTCGCGCGCCTCAAGGCCGGCGGCTCGGTGCTCGACGCGGTCGAGGCGGGAGCCAAGGTACCGGAGGCCGATCCGACCAATCATTCGGTGGGTTATGGCGGCTATCCCGATCGCGACGGCCATGTGACGCTCGACGCGATCATCATGGACGATCGCGGCGGTGTCGGTGCGGTCGCCGCGCTGGAAGATGTCGTCCACGCCATTTCGGTCGCACGGCTGGTGATGGAAAAGACGCCGCATACCTTGCTGGTGGGGGAGGGGGCGACTCGCTTCGCACTCGACCAGGGCATGAAGCGCACGAAGTTGCTTACGCCCGACGCCGAGAAGGCCTGGCGCGAATGGCTCAAGACCGCGAATTACCGGCCGATCGCCAATATCGAGAACCGCCTGCCGGGACCGCCGGGATCGAAGCTCAACCACGACACGATCGGGATCATGGCGCGCGGTCTGGACGGCGCGATGGCCGCGGCCTGCACGACATCGGGGATGGCATTCAAGATGCGCGGGCGGGTCGGGGATTCGCCCCAGGCCGGCTGCGGGCTGTTTCTCGAAAAGGGAGTAGGCGCGGCTGCGTCTACTGGAGTGGGCGAGGAAGTGACGCGGATCGCCGGAACCGCCCGGGTCGTCGCGTCGATGCGTGCCGGGCTGTCGCCCCAGGCGGCGTGCGAGGAAGCGGTCAAGCATATCGCGCAGTTACGCGGCGACGCGATCAAAGGGCTCCAGGTCGGTTTTCTCGCTTTGGGTCGGGATGGCCGGGTCGGCGCCTATGCGCTGCTTCCGGGATTCACCTATGCGGTGACGCGGCATTCGGGCGTAAGCGAGGTGCTGCCCTCGGCTAGCCTGTTCGGCCAGGCGCCGTAACAAATGGTTGCCTTCCGGCAGTCGCGACCGCGGATCGCGGATCGATCGGTTGCCGCCGCCGTCAATGGGGCTGGATAAGCGGCGCCGCACGCCGTACTGGGCGTCGCTTCCCTTTCGGGTTCATGCCTTTTCGCCGCCTATGGACGACGTTCCTCCCTCCGGCCTTCAGGCCGTCATCCTCGCGAACAGGGAGAAGCTGTTGCGATTCCTGATTGCGCGCGGCGCGGGGGACGCAGCGGAGGACGTGCTTCAGGACCTCTACGTGCGCGTTGCGACCGCGGATGCTGGACCAGTCGCCCAGCCTTTGTCCTATCTCTACCGCGCGGCTAACAATTTGATGGTCGATCGCTTCCGCTCGCGGCGCCAGACCGAACGGCGCGAACAGGATTGGAGTGAGGCCGCGGGGCCGACCCAGCCCGACCGCTCCGACGCGCCGCCGCCAGACCGCAGCCTGGTCGCGCGAGAGACGCTGGCCGGCGTACAGGCGGTGCTGGACGGATTGGGCGTGCGCACCGCGACGATCTTTCGCCGTCACCGCATCGACGGCGTCCAGCAACGCGACATTGCGCGCGAATTGGGGGTCAGTCTGAGCACCGTGGAGGCCGATCTCAGGCGCGCCTATCGCGCCTTGCTCGACTATCGGAGGTCGATCGATGAGGTTTGACCCGACCGAGTCCGTCTTCGCTAATAGGAGGCGGACATGACCGACTGGACGCGCGAGATGGAGGAGGAAGCCATCGCCTGGCTGATCCGCCAGCGCGATCCCTCGTTCGATGACTGGGAAACGTTCGAGACATGGCTCGCCGCGGACGTCGCGCATGCGCGCGCTTATTCCGAAACCGCCGCCGCCGACTGCGACCTGGATGCGCTGCTGACCGGGGTGCGTTGGCCGGCCGAGGCCGGGCCCAATCTCGACGAGCCGATCGTTCCGTCGCGTCGCCGCTGGCTGGGCGGCGCAATAGCGGCTTCGGTCGCACTCGCGGTCGCTGCCGGATCCTGGCTCGCCTGGCCGTCGCGCGATCTCTATTCGGTGCAGACCGCGGCAGGCGAACGCCGCACATTGGTCCTCGCGGACACCAAACTGGAGCTCAATGGCGAGACCAGGATCCAACTCGACCGCAAGGATCAGCGGTTCGCGCGGATGGAACACGGGCAGGCGCTGTTCACGGTCAAGCACGATCCCGCGCGCCCGTTCCGACTGGAGACCGCTGACGCGACATTGGTCGACGCCGGGACGACATTCGAAGTGACCACCGGCGGCGGGGCGCTCGATCTCGCCGTGAGCGAAGGCATGGTGATAGTGGATCCGGGCAAGGCCGGTATCGACGTGCCCGCCGGCCAGCGCTTCACGCTCGCCAAGGGGCAGCGCACCGGCCGTCTGAGCGCGGTGAGGCCGGCCGATGTCGGCGCGTGGCGCGGCGGCCAACTCTTCTATGACGGCGCGCCGCTGTCGCGCGTTGCCGCCGACCTGCAGCGCAATCTCGGCGTGCCGGTCAGCGTCAGCGACGCCGCCGCCGCGCGGCCGTTCCGTGGCGTCGTGCGGCTCGACGGTGGCGTCGAGCCGACCATGGCGCGGCTTGGTATCCTTCTCGGTGCGAATGTGCGCCGTTCAGGCAAAGGGTGGGTGATCGCCGGACCATGAGGGGTTTCGCCGGCCCCGCGGCGTTGGCGGGGCTCTGTCTGATCGTATCGCCGGCCGAGGCGAAGGATCAGGCGATCGACATTCCCGCTGGGACGCTCGGCCAAGCGATCGCGGCACTCGGTGCGCAGGCGCGCGTCAGCATCGTTGTGGCGGTGAACGATCCCGGCTTGCTTCGACGGCCCGTGCCCGCGGTGCGCGGCACGATGGGCGCCGGCCGCGCGCTTCAGCTGTTGCTGAAGGGGACGTCGGCTCGGGCGGTATCGCCGGCGCCCGGAGTCTGGCGGATCGTCCCGGCGCCGCCGCCCAGGGCAAAGCCAATCGCTCGCGCCATCGCCATCAAGCGTCCGACGTCGCCGACACCCGCGCCGCAGCCGCAAGCGGCGGACGACATCGTCGTGACGGCGAGCAAGCGCGACACGCGGCTGCAGAGCTTCCCCGGCGCGGTCACCGTGATCGGCGGCCTCGATCTGGGTCGCGACTCCGACAATGGCACCGATGCCATCATCTCGCGCGTCGCTACCGTGTCGTCGACCTATCTCGGTGCCGGCCGCAACAAGCTGTTCATCCGCGGCATTGCCGATTCGAGCTTCACCGGACCGACCCAGGCAACCGTCGGCCAATATTTCGGCGACGTGCGCCTGACCTACAATGCGCCCGATCCCGACCTCCGGCTCTACGATGTCGGCTCGGTTGAAGTGCTCGAGGGGCCGCAAGGAACGCTCTACGGCGCCGGATCGCTCGGTGGTATCATCCGCATCATCCGCAACACGCCTGATTTGACGACGATAGGCGGGTCGCTGACCGGCGGCGTCTCGGCGACCTGGCACGGTGCGCCCGGCGCCGATCTCGCCGGCGTGCTCAACCTGCCGATCGCCGAGGATGCGCTGGGCATTCGCGTGCTTGGCTATGGCATTACCGAGGGCGGTTATATCGACAACCCGCTGCTCGGAAAGAAGGACATCAACCGCTCCAACATTTTTGGCGGGCGCGCGACAGTGCGCGGCAAGGTCGGCGGCTGGATGATCGATCTAGGCGGCACGTTTCAGAAGACGCGCAATCTCGACAGCCAATATGCCGATCGTGACGCGCCGCCGCTGACTCGCAACAGCCGGCTGCCCCAGGGCAGCGACGCGACCTATGCACTGGGCGAACTGGTCGCGAGCCGCCGCTTCGACAGTGGCCTGCTGTTTGTCTCGTCGCTTGGCGTTGCGCGGCAACGGCTCGACGAGCGCTACGACGCCACCCAGCCCAACGGTCCCGAGCGTCTGTTCAAGCAGAACAACCATACCGACCTGTTCTCGTTCGAAAACCGCCTGTCGCGGCCGATGACCGATGGCCTGGGCTGGGTCTTCGGGATGAGCGTCGTGCGCAACACAACCAAGCTCAGTCGTGCCATGGGCGATCCCGACATGCCGCTCCCTGCCACCGGCGTAGTCAATCGCATCACCGAAGCGACCGGCTATGGAGAAGTGTCGGTAGAGTTGCTGCCCAAACTCACGCTGACCGGGGGCGGCCGTTACAGCCATGTCTGGCTGACGGGCGAGGGCGCAGACGTCGTGCCGTTGATCGCGCGGCTCAATGCCGACGTGACGGCCGAACGCGAGGAAAGCGCATTCCTGCCGTCGTTTGCGCTGTCGGCGACGCCGCTCGATCGGCTGACGCTCTACGCCCGCTATCAGGAGAGCTTCCGGCCCGGCGGGCTGGCGATCGAGGGCGACTTCGTCCGGCGGTTCCGCAATGATCGCGCCGCGACGTTCGAGTTCGGCATGCGGCATGGCGTGCCTGGGATCGACCCGATCGGCGTCTCGCTGAGCGTGTCGCGGACCTTGTGGCGCAACATCCAGGCGGATTTCATCGATGGGCGCGGATTGCCGAGCACGGCCAATATCGGCGACGGGCGGATCTGGACGGTATCGGCATCGGCCGATTGGCGCCCGGCGCCCGGGTTGAGCCTGGAGGCCGGCGTCTCGCTTAACGACAGCAAGGTGGTCAATCCCAGCCCGTTCTTCCTCAGCTTCGTCATTCCCGGCCCGAACAGCGAGCCGGCGACGTCGCACATCGTCAATGCGGTCGCCGCCGACGCCGTGACTTATGGTCGCGTCCCCAACATCGCCAATGTCGTCGCACGCGGGGCGGTGAAATACGAATTCGCGGTGTCCGATACGGCGCAGATCTCGCTCGCGGCATCGGCGCGATATACCGGCCACTCACGGCTGGGCGTCGGGCCGATCCTGGGGGCGGAACAGGGCGACTATCTCGACACGCGGATCTCGGCGCGATTGTCGTTTGATCGCTTCGCGCTGACCGCCAGCGTGACCAATCTGGCCGACGAAGTGGGCAACCGCTTCGCGCTGGGCACGCCGTTCGCGATACTCAGCGAACAGCAGATCACGCCGTTGCGTCCGCGCACGGTGCGGATCGGCTTCGACGCGGCGTTCTAGGAAAAATTTACCCTAACCCCCAAGGTTGCGCCGCGTCTGCGCCGTCATCGCCTTTGAACGGGTGCCACCCTCCCCAAACGGGCATCCGAAAAAGGGACTTCAGATGCGCGTATTGCTTGCTTCGACTTGCCTGACCCCCGTCATTCTGTTCGCCGCCACTCCCGCCGCGGCGCAAAGCACGATCTCCACCGCGATCACCACGCCGGTGAAGACATCGACCGCGAACAATGGCGCGCCGTCCGACGTCAGCATCACTTCGGCGGGATCGGTGACGGTCACCAGCGGCACGGCGGTCACCATCGACAGCAATAACGGCGTCAGCAATGCCGGCACGATCCAGATCACCAATTCGGACAATGCGACCGGCATCGGCGCCGCGGCCGGCGTGACCGGCTCGATCAACAATACCGGCAAGATCATTGTCGACGAGACCTATACGCCGACCGATACCGACAATGACGGCGACCTCGACGGCCCGTTCGCCGCCGGCACCGGGCGCGCCGGCATCCGCACCGCCGGCGCCTTCACCGGCGCGATCACCAACGCCAAGGGCTCGACGATCACTGTCGAGGGCAACAATTCCTACGGCATCGTGCTCGGCGGCGCGCTCAACGGCAATTTGTCGACCGACGGCACGATCGCGGTCACGGGCAACAATTCGGCCGGCGTCAAGACCGGGGACATCAACGGCAATGCGCGCATCGCCGGCACGGTCACCGCGCAAGGCGGCGGGTCAAGCGCGGTGCTGATCAACGGCAATGTCTCGGGCGCGCTGACCTTGCAGGGTGCGATTTCCAGCACGGGCTATCGCTACACCACCGTGCCGAGCGATCCGAGCAAACTCGACGCCGATGACCTGCTCCAGGGTGGTCCCGCGGTCTCGATCACCGGCAATGTCGGCGGTGGCGTCGTCCTCGCCGTCGCGCCGACGACCAGCACCACCGATCCCGATACCGACAAAGACGGCATCCCCGACGCCGACGAAGGCTCGGCGGCGATCACCTCCTACGGATCGGCTGCCGCGTTGCAGATCGGTGCGGTCGGCAATTCGGTCACCTTGGGTCCCGTCGCCAACACCGCCGGCTATGGTCTCGTCATCAACGGCACGGCGAGCGGCAACGGGCTTTATGCCGGCGTGAACGCCAATGGCGTCGTGATCGGCGGGCTGGGCGGAGCGGTCACCGTCACCAACGGCATGCAAGTCACTGGCACGGTCGCGGCGACCGCCAATGCGGCGAATGCGACGGCGCTGCGTATCGGTGCCGGCGCGACGGTCCCGACCATCGTCAATTCGGGCAAGATCACCGCTAGCGGCGCGTCCTCTGCTGGCCAGCTGTCGCAGGCCATCGTAGTCGATGCCGGCGCCAATGTGACCTCGATCCGCAACACCGGCACGATCTCGGCGGTTGCAGGAACCGCCGCCGGCGCGACTGCGATCGTCGACAAATCGGGCAGCGTGACCTCGGTCGAAAATGGCGGCGCGATCACCGCGAGCGGTGCCGACACGACATCGACCCGCAATATCGCGATCGACCTCAGCGCCAACACGAGCGGCGCGACGGTCAAGCAGATCGTCGTCGCCAGCGGCACCGCGCCGTCGATCGCCGGTGACGTCCGCCTCGGCAGCGGCAACGACACGCTCGATCTGGGCGACGGCTCGCTTGCCGGCAACGTCACGTTCGGCGCGGGCAACAACCTGCTCACCATGTCGGGCGACGCCACGATGACCGGCAATGCCACGTTCGGCGCCGGCAACGACACGATGACCCTGGCCGGCACGGCGGCCTATACCGGCGCGGTCGACTTTGGCGGCGGCGCGGACACGCTGACCATCGGCGGCACCTCGACCTTTGCGGGGACGCTCGCCAATGCCTCGGGCCTCGCGGTTACGGTCAATGGCGGCAAGTTCACCAACACGGGCACCACGCCGGTCTCGATCGGCTCGCTGGCGGTGACCGGGGGGGGCACGCTGGGCGTCACGGTCAACACCACGACCAACACCGCTACCCAGTATAACGTCGCCGGGACGGCAAGCTTCGACGCCAATTCGAAGCTGGCGATCAAGCTGACCGGTCTCGTCACCGGGACCGGGCATTACACCATCCTGACCGCCGGCACGGTCACCGGCGCGAGCAACCTGACGACTTCGGCGGTCTCGCTGCCTTATATGTACAAGACCAGCATCGCGACCGGCGGTCCCGCCAACCAGATCGCGATCGACATCGCGGCCAAGACGACGACCGAATTGGGCCTCAACCGCTCGGGATCCGCTGCTTATGGCGCGATCTATGCCGCGCTGAGCCAGGACAGCAAGGTCGCGAATTCGTTCCTCAACATCACCGACGGCACCGCGTTCCAGACCGCGATCCGCCAGATGCTGCCCGACCATGCCGGCGGCACCTTCGCGGCGGTCAGCGCCGGATCGCGCGCGATCGGTCGGATGCTGACCGATGGCGGCGCGCCCTATGTCGACAAGGGGCATTGGGGGTATTGGCTCGAGGAAGTCGCCTATGGCGGATCGAAAAGCTTCCTCAACACCGCGTCCTACGACATCAACGGCTGGGGCACGTCCGGCGGCGCCGAATACAAGACCAAGCTCGGCAATTTCGGCCTGTCGCTCGCCTATCTGCACGGTAACGATAACGACAACGGGACCGACAATACGGTGTCGTCGGACCAGTATGAAGTCGCCGCTTATTGGCGCGGCGACTGGAGCGGCCTGCGTCCGTTCGCTCGCGTGTCCGCGGCGCGCGTCAATTTCGCCAGCGAGCGCAGTTTCAGCGGCAATGACGGCACCAGCACGGCGGTTGCGCTGAGCAACAGTTCGAAGTGGAACGGCAAGATGCTCTCGGCCACCGGCGGCGCATCCTATGAAGGTGCGGTCGGGCATTTGACCTTCCGTCCGATCCTGTCGGTCGACTATTACCGCCTGGACGAAGACGCCCATACCGAGACCGGCGGCGGCAAGGCATTCGACTTGTCGATCGCCAAGCGCACCAGCGACGAATTCGCCGCCAACGCGACGATGGCGGTCGGTCTCACCTTCGGGTCGACCGAGGATGGCTGGTTCCACACCGAGATCGAAGGTGGCCGCCGCCAGATCCTCGGCGGCGAATTGGGCGCGACCACCGCGAACTTCGCGGGCGGGCAGGCCTTCACCTTGATCCCCGATAAGCGCACCGATGGCTGGGTCGGCCGCTTCCGCGCGTCGGGCGGTTCGCCCGGCTTCCGCATCGGCGGCGAAGTGGGTGCCGAGGAGCAACAGAGCCGCGCCGCGATCTCGCTGCGCGCGACGCTCCAGATCGGACTCTAATTTCGGTTGCGGTGCCGGCCCGCTCCCCCACCCGACCTCCCAATCAGAATATTCTATGGGAGGCCGGGTGGGGGAGCGGGCGGAGCAGCCCAAGGTTCAGGCGATGCGCAGCATTGTCGGAATGGCTGCGGAGGGCGGCACCGTTCCCGTTTCAGCTCGGCTGAAACGGCATAAATGCGCGTCAGGGCAGGTTCGCGGCCAATTCGTCCAGGAAGGGCTGGGCGGTGCCGTCCGATGGCGCGCGCCAGTCTCCGCGCGGGGACAGTGCTCCGCCCGCCGAAACCTTCGGCCCGTTCGGGATCGCCGAGCGCTTGAACTGGCTGATCGTGAAGAAGCGGTACAGAAACTTCTCCAGCCACAAGCGGATCGTCGGTAAGTCGTAAGCGTTCCGTGCGGCCGCCGGGAAATCGCGTGGCCAGCGACCCGCGCTCGTATCTTCCCACGCCTTCAGCGCCAGGAACGCGACCTTGGACGGCGCCATGCCGTGGCGCGCTATATAATGGACGAAGAAGTCGTTGAGCTCGTACGGCCCGATCTTGCTCTCGGTCGACTGGATCGCGCCGTCGGCGCCGGCGGGGACCAGCTCGGGGGAGATTTCCTGCGCCACGATCGCGTCGAGCACGCGGTCGGTCTCGGCATCATATTGGTCGGTGCGGATGCACCAGCGGATCAGGAACTGGATCAGCGTCTTGGGCACGCCGGCATTGACCGCGTAGTGGCTCATCTGGTCGCCGACGCCATAGGTGCACCAACCCAGCGCGAGTTCGGACAGGTCGCCGGTGCCGACCACCAGACCGTCATGCTGGTTGGCCAGGCGGAAGAGATAATCGGTTCGCAAGCCGGCTTGGACGTTCTCGAAGGTCACGTCATAGACCGGTTCGCCACTGGCGAACGGGTGGCGCATATCCTCGAGCATCTGTTTCGCGGCGGGTCGGATGTCGATCTCGTCGCCCGCCACGCCCAGCGCGCGCATCAGTGCCCAGGCGTTTGACTTGGTCCCCTCGCTGGTCGCGAAGCCGGGCATCGTATAACCCAGGATATGGTCGCGCGAGCGGCCCAGCCGGTCCATCGCCTTGGCCGCGACGATCAGCGCATGGGTCGAATCGAGCCCGCCCGACACGCCGATCACCAGCCGCTTGGCGCGCGCCGCCTCGACGCGGCGGATCAGCCCGGAGACCTGGATATTGAACGCCTCGTAGCAATCGGCGTCGAGTTTCTCCGGCGCGTTGGGAACGAACGGAAAGCGCCGCACGTCGCGCTTGAAACCGACATCGGCGAAATCGGGTTTCGCCTCGAAGCCGATGAAGCGATAGTCCGCGTCGTCGATACCGGCGAAGCGCGCGGCGTCGGCGAACGTGCTGTTGCGCATTCGCTCGTGCCGGACCCGTCCGCAATCGACGTCGGCGACCAACAGTCCCGATGAAGCCGGAAAGCGCTCGGACTCGGCGATCAACTCGCCTAATTCGTGCACCATTCCCTGGCCGTCCCAGGCGAGATCGGTCGTGCTTTCGCCTGGACCCGCGGCGGAGAAGACATAAGCGCACACTGCCCGGTCGGACTGCGACCCCGACAGAAGCATCCGCTGGCGTTCTTTGCCGATCAGGACGTTCGACGCCGACAGGTTGCAGCAGACCAGCGCACCGGCCAGCGCGGCCCAGGTTGAAGGCGGGACAGGCGCCCAATAATCCTCGCAGATCTCGGCATGGAAAATGAAATGCGGCAGGTCGCTGGCGGCGAAGATCAGATCGGTGCCGAACGGCACGCCGGCTTGCCCGGCAATGTCGATCTCTGTCCGCACCACGCCGTCGCCGCTGGCGAACCAGCGTTTCTCATAATATTCGCGATAATTGGGCAGGAAGGTCTTGGGCACGATGCCCAGAATCCGGCCGCGATGGATCGCCACCGCACAATTATAGAGTCGGCCATTGCGCGGGATTGCGGCGCCCACCAGCAGCACCGGCCGCAGCTTGGCGGTCGCCGCCGCGACTTCGGCTAAGGCCGCTTCGGTCGCGCGCTGGATCGTCTGCTGCAGATGCAGATCGTCGATCGCGTAGGAGGTGAGATTGAGCTCGGGATAGACGAGCAGATCGCACGCTTCCTTGTGTCCGCGCTTCGCCAGCGCGATCGTCTCGCGGACGTTGACGGCGATGTCGCCGACACTGGCCACCGGGGTGCAGGCGGCCACGCGCAGAAATTCGTGCGCGTGGTGCGAGAAGAAACGATGGGTCTTCGCCATGCCCGCCGCTTAGGCCTCACACCGACCTATCGCAAGGTCGCGGCGGTGCCGATCGTGCGTGTCCGGCCCGGGGCATCGCAGCGCGGGCTCATCAGGTTTTCTCGATTCTGACCAGCAAGGCATCGACCTGCACCTGCGATCCCACCGCCGCGTTCAACTCCGCCACTAGGCCATCGAATGGCGCGGTCAGGCCGTGCTCCATCTTCATCGCCTCGAGCGTCAGCAGCTTCTGGCCCTTGGCCACCGTATCGCCGGCTGCGACGTCAACCGCGATCACCCGACCCGGCATCGGCGCCAGGATCGCGCCGTCGCCGGCGGCGCCCGCGGTACCGCCCGCCGCACGCCAGATGGTCAATTGCCAGACCTGGCCGCCCTCGGCGATCAGTAAACTGTCGACTGCCTCGGATCCTGGCTCCGCCACATCATGCTCGATCGCGATCGTGGCGCCGTCGAGCAGAAAGGTGTCGGTACGCCGCACCTGAGCGTTGAGGCGGAACCCTGCCATCGGCAGCTCGCCGATCAGCGCGGCGGCGGCATCGGCCAAGGCTTCGTCAGACGGCCGAGCGGGCGGCATCAGCGCATCGCCCTCGCGCGCGATCAGGCCGGTGTCGACATGCCCCTCGGCGAAAGCCTCATGCTCGAGTGCTTCGACCAGGAAGCCCGCATTCGACCGCACCGGCCAGACGATCGCGTCGGACAAGGCGTCGGCCAGCAGCTCTCGCGCTTCCTCGCGATCCTCACCCCAGGCGATCACCTTGGCGATCATCGGATCGTAGAAAGGCGAGATGTCGGCGCCTTGCTCGACCCCGGTATCGACGCGAGCATCGTCGCCCAGATCGAACGCTTCGAGCCGGCCGATCGACGGCAGGAAGCCTTTGGCCGGGTCCTCGGCATAGAGCCGTGCTTCCATTGCCCAGCCGTTGATCTCGAGTTCGTCCTGCGTTCGCGGCAGCTCTTCGCCCGAGGCGACGCGCAACTGCCATTCGACCAGATCCTGGCCGGTAATCTCCTCGGTCACCGGATGCTCGACCTGGAGCCGGGTGTTCATTTCCATGAACCAGATGCGGTCGGCGCGCAGGCCTTCGCTGGCATCGGCGATGAACTCGATCGTGCCCGCGCCGACATAATCGACCGCTTTTGCTGCACGGACCGCTGCAGCACAGATCGCAGCACGCGTGTCTTCGTCCATGCCGGGGGCGGGGGCTTCCTCGATCACCTTCTGGTGGCGGCGCTGGAGCGAGCAGTCGCGCTCGAACAGGTGGACGACATTGCCATGGCTGTCGCCGAACACCTGCACTTCAATGTGGCGAGGCGAGAGGATGTATTTCTCGATCAGCACGCGATCGTCGCCGAACGACGAGGCGGCTTCGCGCTGGCATGAAAGCAAGGCGTCGGCGAACTCCTCCGACGCTTCGACCCGCCGCATTCCCTTGCCGCCGCCACCGGCAACCGCCTTGATCAGCACCGGATAGCCGATCGCGTCGGCCTCGGCCTTCAGATGATCGGGGCGCTGATCCTCGCCAAGATAACCCGGCGTCACCGGCACGCCGGCGGCGATCATGCGCTCCTTGGCGGCGTCTTTCAGCCCCATCGCGCGGATGCTGTCGGGCTTGGGCCCGACCCAGATCAGCCCGGCATCGATCACCGCCTGCGCGAAGTCCGCATTTTCCGACAGGAAGCCGTAGCCGGGGTGGATTGCCTCGGCGCCCGTCTCCTTCGCTGCGGCGAGAATCTTGTCGCCGACCAGATAGCTTTCGCGCGCGGGCGAGGGCCCGATATGCACCGCCTCATCCGCTTGGCGGACGTGGAGCGCTCTGGCGTCGGCGTCCGAATAGACCGCGACCGTGCGGATCCCCATCACCCGCGCGGTGCGGATGATGCGACAGGCGATCTCGCCGCGATTGGCGATGAGGAGGGAGGTCAGCAAATCATTGTCTCCGTGCGCGCGTCGCGCCGCATCCAAAGGTCCGGACCGACCAGGTGACGTTCTGAATTTTCCAGACGCCGGCGTCACGCACCAGATCGAAATGCTGGTAGCCGCAATGGCGTATGGTGCCATCGATCGCGAAAATGTAGCGCCCCGATACGGTCGCTATCGCGCCGTCAATCGCGATGGTCGGCGCGACCATCTGCTCGTTATAGCGCTCGGGGCCAGAATCTACGCTGGCCCACGCGGCGAGATCGACGCTGCGCACCGTACGGCTGCCATCGACCTTTTCCATGATGACCGTCGCGGTGCCGGTGGGGCGCAGTTGCGCGCGGATCGCCGCTTCGTCTTTGGCAGCGATTCCCGCGAACGCAGCGTCAACGACCGCGAGGACCTCCGCTCGTCCCGGATCGAGCATGGCCGGAGCAAGCCCGAGGAAAAATGCCGCGATCATCACGCCGCCGGGCATCCCGCCGTGCGCTGCGACCAGGTCACGTTCTGGACTTTCCACGCGCCATTCTCGCGCACCAGATCGAAATGATCGACGCCGCAGGTCGCGACCTTGCCGTCGACCGACAAGGTGAAGTCGCCCCACACCATCGCGATGTCGCCGTCGATCTGGATCATCGGGCTGGCGGTGAACTGCTCGTGATAGCGGTGCTCGCCCGGTTTGATCTTGGCCAGATAGTCTTCCCAGGTGACGTGGCGCACCAATTTGGTGCCGTCAGGGCGGCTGACGGCAATGGTCGCGCCGCCGCCGCCATCGATCCGGATCTGGTTGCGGATCGCGGTGGCGTCGGTCGCGTCGATCCCCGCGAACCACGCCTTGAGCGGCGCCATCACCGCGGCCGCGTCGCTCGCCGATACCGGAGCGGGCGCCTTGTCGGCTGTGGGCGCCGAGGCAGCGAGCAGCAGCGGAAGAAAGATCATCGTCGGCTCCTCCGGAAGCGATGCGGTCAGGCTATTGCGCGGCGCAGCCAGTGGTGCGGCTTGACCAGGTGACATTGGCGACCTTCCACGAACCGCTTTCGCGGACGAGGTCAAAATGGTCGACGCCGCAATGATGGACCTTGCCGTCGATCAGGAAGGTATAGGGGCTCCACACCATCGCGATGTCGCCATCGATCTCGATCGCGGGATCGCTCAGCCGTTCCTCGAACCGTTCCGGGCCGGGCTTCACGCCGGCGGCGAACTCGGCGCCGGTCAGGCGGCGGACGCTACGCGTGCCGTCGGGCTTTTCCGCGGCGACTATGGCGGTGGCGTCGGGCCGCATCGCCGCGAGGATGATCGCGGAATCGCGGCGGGCGAGGCCGTCGAACATTGCGTTGATCGGCGCCATCACCTGGCCCTCCTCGCTGGCGGGCGGGGGAAGCGGATTGGCGGGCGGGAGCTTGTCGCTCGACTTTTGGTCGGCGACGGATGCGAGCAGAAGGAGGGGGAAGAAGATCATGGTGCGTCCTTAAATTCCTCCCCGGACCGGGGAGGATTTCGTTGGCTACATTTCGCCATCACATCCGGAACACGCCGAAGCGCGGGGCTTCGGGGATTGGGGCGTTGAGGCAGGCGGCGAAGGCAAGGCCGAGCACGTCACGGGTCTGGGCGGGGTCGATGATGCCGTCGTCCCATAGCCGCGCGGTGGCGTGCCAGGGGGAGCCTTGCGCTTCGTAATCGTCGCGGATCGGCTGTTTGAAGGCTTCGACTTCCTCCGGCGTCCATTTGGCGGCATCGCGATGGACCGTCGCCAGCACGGACGCGGCCTGCTCGCCGCCCATCACGCTGATCCGGCTGTTGGGCCAGGTGAACAGGAAGCGCGGACTATAGGCGCGGCCGGCCATGCCGTAATTGCCCGCGCCGAAGCTTCCGCCGATCAGCACGGTGACCTTGGGCACGCTCGCGGTGGCGACCGCGGTGACCAATTTGGCGCCGTGTTTGGCGATGCCCTCGGCCTCGTACTTGCCGCCGACCATGAAGCCCGAAATGTTCTGGAGGAATAGCAATGGGATACGTCGCTGGCAGGCGAGCTCGATGAAGTGCGCGCCCTTGACCGCGCTTTCGCTGAACAGCACGCCGTTATTGGCGAGGATCGCGACGGGCATGCCCCAGATGTGGGCGAAGCCGCACACCAAGGAGCTGCCGTACAGCGCCTTGAACTCCTGGAATTCTGATCCGTCGACCAGCCGCGCGATGATCTCGTGCACGTCGTAGGGCGCACGCACATCCTGCGGGATGATACCGTACAGGTCATACGGATCGAACTTGGGCGGACGCGGTTCGCGCAGCTCGATATCGTGCCCGCGATCGCGTTGCAGCGTCGAGACAATGTCGCGGACGATGGTCAGCGCATGCTCGTCATTCTCGGCGAGATGATCCACCACGCCCGACTTGCGTGCATGCAAGTCACCCCCGCCGAGATCCTCCGCGCTGATCACTTCGCCGGTCGCGGCCTGAACGAGGGGAGGGCCGGCGAGGAAGATCGTGCCCTGGTTGCGGACAATCACGCTCTCGTCGCTCATCGCCGGGACATAGGCGCCGCCGGCGGTGCAGCTGCCCATCACGCAGGCGATCTGGGGGATGCCCTTCGCCGACATATTGGCCTGGTTGAAGAAGATCCGCCCGAAATGGTCGCGGTCGGGGAACACCTCGGCCTGGTGCGGCAGATTGGCGCCGCCCGAATCGACCAGGTAGATGCAGGGCAGGCGGTTCTGTTCGGCGATCTCCTGTGCGCGGAGATGCTTCTTGACCGTCATCGGGTAATAAGTGCCGCCCTTCACCGTGGCGTCGTTGCAGACGATCATCGCCTGGCGGCCCGAGACGCGGCCGATCCCGGCGATCATCCCGGCCCCGGGGACCTCACCATCATACAGGTCGCAGGCGGCGAGTTGGCCGATCTCGAGGAAGGGCGAGCCCGGGTCGAGCAGCCGCTCGACCCGGTCGCGGGGGAGCAGTTTGCCGCGCGCCGTGTGGCGCTCGCGGCTCTTCTCGTTGCCGCCGAGAGCGGCGGTCGCGACGTCGGCACGCAAACGGTCGACCAGCGCGCGATTGTGCGCAGCATTGGCGCGGAACTGGTCGCTGTCGGGGGAAAGGCGAGTGTCGAGAACGGGTGCGCTCATGCCGCACTGACTAGCCGTGCGGATTGGTATTGGGAAGCCGCGCGGGGCCCTAGCGCGGCAAACTGTGTTGGTGTAGCCAGCGAGTCATACACCAGATAAAAAAGAGGGTTCCCGATGAAGCGCTCAATTCTCGCCGCTATGTTGCTCGCCACCACCGCAGGCGGGGTCGCCGTGTGGCAGGCTCCCGCTCTTGCTCAGGCGGTGACGGGGACCAAATCGGGCGTCGACAAATCGCTCATCGACCAAAACGCCAAGCCCGGCGACGACTTCAACGCTTATGCCAATGGCGCCTGGCTGAAGACCGCCGAGATCCCCGCCGACCGCTCGTCGATCGGGGTCGGGCTCGACGTGTTCAAGGTCGCCGAGAGCCGCAATGCCGACATCATCAAGGGTGCCGCGGCGTCGCAGGCGAAATCAGGCAGCGACCTGCGCCGCATCGCCGATTATTACGACGCCTATAACAATACCGCCGCGATCGAGGCGCGCGGGACCGCCCCGCTGAAGCCGATCCTGGCGCCGATCGACGCGCTCAAGACGCGCGCGCAATTGTCGGCGATGCTCGGCGCCAACATGCGGGCTGATACCGATCCGTTCAACAACAACAATTACGCCTCGACCGACAATCTGTTCGGGCTGTTCGTCGGGCAGGATCTCAACAAGCCGACGATCAACGCGCCGTATCTGATGCAGGGCGGCGTCGGCATGCCCGACCGCGACTATTACCTGTCCGACAAGAAGGAGATGGCCGAGCTCCGCGACGAGTATAAGGACTATCTGGAGAAGGTCTTCACGTTGGCGGGGATGAGCGATCCCAAGGCGCGGGCCGGCCGCGTTTTCGCGCTCGAGACGAAGATCGCCCAGGCGCAGACCGACATCGTCACCGCGCAGGATGCGCATAAGGGCGACAATCCCTGGACCCGCGCCGATTTCGCGAAGAAGGCACCGGGAATCGACTGGAATGCCTATTGGACCGCGGCCGGCCTGCCCAAGCAGCAGAATTTCATCGTCTGGAACCCCGAGACGACAACCAAGCTCGCCGGCCTCGTCGCCAGCGAGCCGATGCAGTCGTGGCAGGACTGGCTCGCCTTCCACCGCATCAACGAAGTCGCTTCTACGTTGCCCAGGGCGTTCGACGACGCCAAATTCGACTTTTTCGGCAAGCAGATGACCGGCACGCCGGCGCAGCAGCCGCGCGACAAGCGATCGATCGGCGCGGTCAACGGTGCTTTGGGGTATGAGGTCGGCAAAATCTACGCGGCCAAATATTTCCCCGCATCGTCCAAGGTGGCGATCCAGACAATGGTCAAGAACATCGTCGCGGCGTTCGACAAGCGCATCGCCGCGCTCGACTGGATGGCGCCGGCGACCAAGGCCGAAGCGCGCAAGAAGCTGTCGGTGCTGAAGGTCGGCGTCGGCTATCCCGACACCTGGCCGATGCGTCCTTATTATGCGGTCAGCGCGACCGATCCGGCGGGCAATCTGCTCCGCGCCAGGCTGTCCAATTACCGCTACCAGATCGGCAAGCTCGCCAAGGCGCCCGATCGCGGCGAATGGTGGATGACACCGCAGACCGTCAATGCGGTCAATTTGCCGCTGCAGAACGCGCTCAACTTCCCGGCCGCGATCCTCAACACGCCCTATTTCGATCCGACCTTCGACCCGGCGGCCAATTACGGCGCGATCGGTGCGGTGATCGGGCATGAGATCAGCCACTCGTTCGACAATCTCGGATCGGATTTCGATTCGACCGGCCGCCTGCACAATTGGTGGACCAAGACCGACCTCGCGCGGTTCGAGTCATCGGGCAAGGCGCTGATCGACCAGTATAACAAATATGAGGTGCTGCCGGGCCTGTACGCCAATGGCCAGCAGGAACTGGGCGAGAATATTGCCGACACCGCCGGCCTGACCGCGTCGTATGAGGCGTATCACGCGTCGCTGGGCGGCAGGCCGGCGACGGTGATCGACGGGCTGACGGGTGATCAACGCTTCTTCCTGGCGTTCGCGCAGAGCTGGCGGACCAAGATGCGCGACCGCGCGATCCGGGCGCGGATCGCGACCGACGTTCACGCGCTGGCGCCGCTGCGGGTTGAGACGGTGCGCAATCTCGATGCCTGGTATGACGCGTTCGGCATCAAGCCGGGCGACAAGCGCTATCTGGCGCCGGGCGACCGCGTCCACGTCTGGTAAGGCGCGTGACGCCGGACGATCGCACGCCGGTCATTGTCGGCTGTGGCGAGGCGGTCGATCGTCCGGCGGCGCTCAGTCACGCGCTCGATCCGATCGGGCTGATGGCGCTTGCCGCGCGGCGCGCGGACGAGGATGCTGGTGGCGGGTTGCTTCGCCAGGTTGATCGGCTCGATGTCGTCAACCTCGTAAGCTGGCGCTATGCCGACCCGCTCGGCGAGTTAGCGACGCGGCTTGGCATCGCGCCACGTTCGCTTAGCTATGGGCTGATCGGCGGCGAGACGCCGACCAAATTGACCCACGAAGCCGCGCTGGCGATCGCGCGAGGCGAGGCGCAAGTCGCACTTATCGCGGGCGGTGAAGCGCAGCACAGTGCGGCTCGAGCGCAGAAGGAAGGCACAGACCTTCCCTGGCCACCGTTCGCACATGACGCGCCGGCCCGGGTCGAGCGGGCGACCTATCTCCACCCGCTGGCGATCGCGCTGGGCGCGTCGTTGCCAGTCAACGTCTACCCCTTCTATGAGATGGCGAGCGCGTGCACCTGGGGCCAGACGCCCGCCGTGGCGCAAGCGGAATCGGCTGAACTATGGGCAAGATATGCGGCGGTCGCGGCCGACAACCCGTCGAGTTGGCTCGGGCGCCGATACGCTGCCGACGACATTGCCCGTGTGACGACCGACAACCGGCTAATCGCTTGGCCTTACACCAAGCTGATGGTCGCCAACCCCATGGTCAATCAGGGCGCGGCGGTGATCGTGACGAGCCTGGCCTTAGCGCGAGCGGCCGGGATCGATCCGGCGGCGATGATCTATCTCATCGGAGGTGCTGTAGCCGACGAGCCGCGCGACTACCTGGCCCGCGACGGTTATGCGGCAAGCTCGGCCCAGAACGCAGTACTGGATCGCGCGAGCGGCTTGAACGATGGCCGGCCGTTCGATGCGATCGAACTGTACAGCTGCTTTCCCTGCGTGCCCAAGATGGCGCGGCGGACGCTGGAATTGAGCGAGGATGTCGTGCCGACAGTGACCGGCGGGCTCACCTTTTTCGGCGCGCCGCTCAACGATTATATGCTCCATGCGACCGCGGCGATGGTGCGGCGGCTGCGGTCGGGCGGCGGCGCCGGACTGCTTTATGGGCAGGGCGAGTTCGTCACTAAGCATCACGCTTTGGTGCTGAGTTCCGCCCAGCCCAACCGCTCGTTCGACCAGGACTATTCGGTTGCGAGCGATGCCGAGAACCGGCGCGGAACGGTTCCGCCGATCGTGAGCCCCACCGACGGCGCCGCGACACTCGAAACCGCGACGATCCTCTATCGCCGCGATGGGACGGTCGACCGCGGCGTTGTCATCCTGCGAACCGAGGACGGTGCGCGCACGATGGCAGCCGTGGCACCCGACGACCGCGCGACGCTTGCGGCGATCACCGATCGCGAACGCTATCCCGTTGGCCGTAACGGGACGGTCACGGCGGGGGATGTTCCGTGCTGGGTGATCGCCTGAGGCGATCGACCCATTCTCGACCTAATCGGGCAATTGTCTTTGTCCGTGACCGGTCTAAGCTATCAGGTCGAAGGGGTTGTTTTCGGGGGCGTAACATCATGATCCGGGCGTTGCTGATCGCCGCATGCGCGATGCTGAGCATTGGACAGGCGCGTGCCGACGATGTGTTGCATTTCGGCGAGCGGCCTAGCTGGGCGACCGACATTGCCGAACCGGCGCCGGGCACGTTCGACGGCGCAATCACCGTGCGCCTGATGACCATGCAGCTTCGCTATGATGATAGCGGCACGCATCAGGTCACGCGCCAGATCATGCGGGTCAACACGCCCGAGGGCCTGCAGATGGCGGGTACGATCTACGTCATCTGGCAGCCGACGATCGGCAAGATGACCGTCAATCGAGTGCTGATCCACCGCGGCGCGGAGACGATCGACGTGATGAAGGACGGCAAGGGGTTCCAGATCCTGCGACGCGAAAGCCAGCTCGAATCGGCGATGATCAACGGCATGCTTACCGCGGTGCTGCAAGTGCCGGACCTGCGCGTCGGCGACGAGATCGAACTCGCTTATACTACCGACATGAGCAATCCGGTGCTGGCCGGCCATGCCGAAACGGCGATACCGCTTGACGTGCTGCCGTCGAGCGATCGTCTGACGGTCAAGGTAAGCTGGCCGATCGGTCGCGCGGTGCGCTGGATGGCTGGGCCGCTGGCGCCGGTGCCGGTGCTGACCAAGGCGGGCGGATTCCAGATCGCGACGTTGACCCGCGACGATTGGAAGAAGCCCGAAGCGCCGGCGAGCGCACCCGATCGCTACAGCAGGATGGCGATGGTGCAATTCTCCGACTTCGCCAGTTGGGATGCGGTCTCGGCGTTGATGCGACCATTGTTCGAGACGGCGGCGACCATCACGCCCGATTCGCCCGTCATGGCCGAGGTGAAGCGGATCGCGGCCATGTCCAATGATCCCAAGATTCGCGCGACCGAGGCGTTGCGGACCGTGCAATCGCAAGTGCGCTATCTGGCGCGTGTCGATGGGCTTGGCGCCTACAAGCCCGAGGCCGCCGACGTGGTCTGGAGCGGGCGCAGCGGCGATTGCAAAGGCAAGACCGTACTGCTGCTGTCGATGCTGCACGCGCTCGGCATTACCGCCGATCCCGCGCTGGTTTCGGCGACGGACGGCGATGGGGTCGATGCCGCGCTGCCGATGCCGGGGCGGTTCAATCACGTCATCGTGCGCGCCGTGATCGACGGCAAAGTCTATTGGCTCGACGGCACGCGGTTCGGCGACGGTAATATCGATCGGATCGCGGTACCGGAATTCAAATGGGCGCTGCCGCTCGAAGCACAGATGCCGAAGCTGGTCGCGCTGACCCCCGCCCCGCCGACGGCACCGCAAAGCGAGATGGCCTTCGATCTCGATGCGCGCTCCGGCCTCGACAAGCCCGCAAAGGCGAGCGGAACGCTGGTCTATCGCGGCGAATTGGCCAGCCGGACGCGGATGATGCTGTCGATGCTGGCGGCAACCGATCGCGAGACCGTATTGCGCAAGATGTGGACGGGGCGTTTCGACTTCCTGACCGTTTCGAACGTGGGGTCCAAGATCGACGAGGTGACTGGCGACGTTACGCTGAGCTTTGCCGGTACCGCGGAAATGGACTGGTCGGGTGAGGATTACGGCCGCAAGAGCTATGAAGCCGACAATGCCCGGGTCGGACACTATCTGAAGTCCAAGCGCGACAAGAATCCCGACGCCGCGCCGGTCGAGGTCGATGACAATTACAATGCCTATCGCGAGACCATCCTGCTGCCCGATGGCGGCAAGGGATTCTCGCTCGACGGCGAAGCGGTCGATTCCACCATCGGCGGTGTTCATTATGTGCGCACCGTCGCGCTGAAAGGCGAGCGGTTCGAGATGACGACGATGGCGCGCAACAAGGCGGCGGAGATCAGCTATGCCGATGCCAAGGCGGCCGACGATCAAGTTGATGAATTGTGGAAGAAGCGCGTCTTCGTTCGCGCACCTGCCGGCGCCGCCATCGCGGCCAAGCCGGGAGCGAAGTCGGACGAGCCGGGGGCCGGCCAGCTTGAGGCCGACCTAAGGCAGGTCGCGCAATTCTGGTCGACCGGTAAAAGTGATGAAGCGCTCAAGCTGATCGATGGGCGGATCGCGCGCGGCGACAAGAGTGTTCAGATGCTGGCCGGGCGTGGCCAATCGCTGATGCTGCTCGACCGGATGGATGAGGCGTCGAGCGCGTTCGACCAGGCGCTCGCGAGCGACAGCCGCTTTCCCATGGCAATCCTTGGAAAGGCACAAGTGCTGCAGCGGCAGGGCCGTTTCGATGACGCGCTGATCCTCTACGATCGCATGGTGTTGCTGTTTCCCGACAAGGCCGAGTCGTACACCATGCGCGCAGGAGCGCGGGTGGCCGCCGGACAATATGACGGAGCACTCGCCGACTTGGGCGTGGCGATCGCGAAGCAACCCGATAATGTCGAGGCACGCACCATGCGTGTCCGCATCTATTCTTCGCAATCGAAACGGGATGCGGCGCTGGCCGATGCGCGCGAGGTCGTGAAGCTCAAACCCGACGACGCGACGGCGCACGCGCTGCTTGCCAATATTCTGGCGGTGATGGGCCAGGTCGACGAGGCGCTTGGCGAGACGACCAAATCGATCGCAATCGAGCCAACTGGCGATGCCTATTTCTTGCGGTTGCAGTGGAACTTGCGCCCCGCGCCAAAGGATCAGCTCAACGACGTGCTCGGCCAGATCAAGACCGAACCGGAGCGTGACATCCCACTGATCGTGCTTCGTAAGCTGGTCGCCGACCCCGCTGCGAAAGCGGCGATCCTGGCGGCATATGATACGCAAGTCGCCGCTCATCCGAACGTCAATGCGATTGCCCAGCAACGTGCGATGGTCGCCGCCGTGACCGGCGACGGCAAGGCATTGCTGCCGTTGGTCGACAAGCAATTAGCCAAAGCTCCCACCGACTGGATCGCACTCAATTCCGCGTGCTGGACGCGGGCGACGCTGAAGCTCGACCTTGATACGGCGCTGGCGCAATGCGACAAATCGGTGACCGCAAAGCGCGTGTCCGCCAACCTCGACAGCCGCGGGTTGGTGCATTTCCAGCGCGGCGAATGGGCGGCGGCGATCAAGGATATGGATGACGCGCTCGCCTTGGAGCCGAAACAGAGCGGCAGCCTTTATGTCCGAGGCGTCGCGCGCAAGCGATTGGGTGACGCGGCTGGGGCGAAGGCCGACATCGATGCCGCGATGGTGATGAGCAAGCGGATCGACCAGACCTATGCCGGTTACGGCGTGGTGCCGTGACGCTTCTTTAATGCGCATCCGGCGGTGGCGCCGCGCCGACGCGTGGGGGCCGGCAGAACGGTACCATCACCAGCGCTGCGAGGAACAAATACGCCATCAGCCGGAAGACGTCATCGAACGCCAGGGTCAGTGCCTCGCGCCCGACGATCCGGCTCATCAGTCCTTGTGCCATCAACAGCGCCTGCGCGGGATCCGGCGTCACTGCGCTTAGTTCGTGCGCCAGTGCCGCGGCCGTGTCGTTGGCGGCTTTCGCCGACTGACCCAGCGCCTCGCTCAGCCGCAGTGCGTGGAGCCGCGTATTGTCGGCCAGCCAGGTATTGGCCAAGGCAATCCCGACCGCGCCGCCGGCATTGCGCATCAGGTTGAACAGGCTGGAGGCATAACGCAATTCCGGCCCTTCGAAATTGCCGAGCGCAAGGCCGACCGAGGGCACGATGCACAACATCACCGCGAAGCTGCGCACCACTTGCGGCCAGAACAACGCGGCGAAGCCCCAGTCCGGGGTCATTGCCGAGAACAGCCATAAGCCGAAGGCGAAAAGCGCCAGGCCGAACGTGATGACGATGCGCTGGTCGACGCGCTGCGACAGGCTGGCGGCGATCGGCACGCCAAGCAATTGCGCGCAGCCGGCAATGACGACGGTGCTGCCGATCTCCGACGCATTGTATCCGCGCACGCGGCCCAGAAAGAGTGGGATCAGATAGGTGCCGGCATAGAGGCCGAAACCGATGACAAGGTTAAACACGCAGGCGAAGACAAAGGTGGGTTTGCGAAACGGCGTCAGCTTGACGATCGGCCCCTTCGACCGGAATGACCGTTCTAGGAACAGGACGAAGGCGACGATCGTCAGCCAGGCGCCGATCTGGATGCGGATGTCGGTGAACCACTCGTTCTTGGGCCCTTCCTCCAGCACATATTCGAGACCCGCCAGCGCCACTGCCATCGAGGCGAGGTGGACCCAGTCGATTCGCTTGAGCATGGCGAGATTGGGCGTGTCGACGCGGATCAGCACGAGCGTCAGCGCGGTCACCATCAGGCCCGGCGCGACGTTGATGAAGAACACCCAGCGCCAGCCCATCGCGTCGGTGATCCAGCCGCCGACGGTGGGCCCGAGCGTCGGCGCGAGCACCGAGACCATGCCGAGGATCGCCGGGATCATCGCACGCTGCTTGCCGGTGAACAGGACATAGCCGGTCGCGAACACGGTCGGGATCATCGCGCCGCCGACAAAGCCCTGGATCGCGCGCGACACGATCATCGATTCGATATTCCAGGCAAAGCCGCAGAACATGCTCGAGATGGTGAACAACCCGGCCGACAGCGCGAACAACCAGCGCGTCGACAGCGCCTGGGCGAGAAAGGCCGAGAAGGGGATCATCACCAATTCGGCCATCAGATAGGCGGTTTGTACCCAGCTGATCTCGTCGGGTCCGGCGGACAGGCCGGCCTGAACCTCGTTGAGCGAGGCGGCGACGATCTGGATATCGATCAACGCCATGAACTGGCCGAATGCCATCACGCCGAAGATCAGATATTTCTGGCGGTTGGTCAGGCGAGAGGGATCGAACGGTGCAGCCGGAGCGCGCGCCGACCCCTGGGGGGAGAGTGGTATCGACGCCAACGTACTTGCCTCCGGCTGCGTTTATATTATATGCGTCATATAAAGGAGGCGTTCAAGTGCGCTATTCGAACGAACATAAGGCCGAGACGCGCCAGCGCGTGTTGAAAGAGGCCGCGCAGGAGATCCGCGCCAAGGGACCCGAGGGCGTCGCGGTGGCGGGGGTGATGGCCCGCGCCGGGCTGACGCATGGCGGCTTCTACGCGCATTTCGAGTCGAAGGACGCGATGATCGCGGATGCGATCGGGACGATGTTCGACGACGCGCGCGGACGGTCGGACGCGATCGAGCAGACCGACGATCCGCGCGCCGCGCTCAGGGCCTATGTGGATTTCTATTTGAGCCCGGCGCATCGCGACCGTCGCGAGCGGGGGTGCCCGCTGCCGACTCTGTCGGGTGACCTCGCGCGGTCGGGCGAACAGCAGCGCGGGCGCTTCGGCCAGGGCGTGGAAGCGCTGACGGTCCGATTGGCCAAGGCACTCGGCGGCATCGGCATCGCCGACCCGCATGCCGAAGGATCGGCGATGCTGGCGCAGATGGTCGGTGCGGTGGCGCTGTCGAGGGCGGTTGCCGATCCGGCGCAATCGGACGCGATCCTGGCCGATGCGCACGCCTTACTGGTCGCGCGCTATGGATTGGAGGGGCGGCAGTGAGCGACGTGGCCGATGCGCCTGACGGTCTGCAGCAGGTTCGCGACTTGCTCGCCCGCGGCGCCCAGCCGCCGATCGGACGGACGCTGGACTTCTCCCTGGTCGAGGTCGAGCGCGGACGTGCGGTGTTCGAGGGAACGCCGGATGAGCGCCATTATAATCCGATGGGCGGGGTCCATGGCGGCTATGCCGCGACCTTGCTCGATTCGGCCTGCGGGATTGCGGTACATTCGATGCTTACGCCCGATCAGGGGTTCACCACGCTCGAGCTCAAGGTCTCGTATCTGCGCGGCATGAACGACACGACGGGACCGGTCCGCGCCGAGGGCCGAGTGGTCAATATCGGCCGCCGCGTCGCCTTTGCCGAAGCCGATATCCGCGATGCCGACGGGCGCCTGATGGCGACCGCGACGTCCACCTTGCTGGTGCTTGCCAAATGAATGCTCCCTTCAATTCGACCGACGCCGCGACGGCGTCCGAACTTCCCGCCAGGAAGCGTTTCGCGGTGCCGCGCAGCGCCCTCGTCATGGGGCTGATCGCGCTCGCGGTGGCGATTACCGGCATTCTGTGGCTGACAGCGCCGCGATCGAGCGAGTCGACCGACAATGCCTATCTCCACGCCGATTCAAGCGCGGTTGCGCCCAAGGTCGGCGGGCTGGTTGCCGCGGTGCTGGTCAAGGACAACCAGATCGTGCGCGCGGGCGATCCGCTCGTCCGGATCGATACCCAGGACTATGACGCCAAGGTTCAGGCGGCCCAGGCCGCGCTGACCGACGCCGAAGCCGGCGTTGCGACTGCGCGCGCGTCGCTGGCGGCACTCGGCGCCGACGAGCGCCTCGCGTCGGCGCAGGTACGCGCCGCGAGCACGGTGATCGCTTCGGCCGATGCCGAGCTCAGCCGCGCGAACGCGGACAAGGTTCGCTACGATTCGCTGCTGGGGCTGGGGTTCGCCACGCGCCGCGACGCCGAGCGGATCAAGGCGACCGCGATCGGCGCGGCCTCGGCTGCAGACAAGTCGCGCGCCGAACTCGGCGTCACGAGCGAACAGGCCGATGTAACGCGCGCACGACGTCCGGTGCTCGAAGCGCAAGTCGCATCCGCTGAAGCCGCGGCGCTGAAAGCGCGCGCCGCGCTCGACCTCGCGCGCCAGGATCGCGGGCATACGCTGATCGTCGCCCCGATCGACGGCGTGGTCGGCAATCGCCAGGTCCAGGTCGGCGATTTCGTCCAGCCGGGCAGCCGCGTGTTCACCGTCGTCCCGACACGCTCGCTCTACGTCGTCGCCAATTTCAAGGAGACGCAGACCCGCGGCATGCGCGAAGGGCAAAAGGCGAAAATCTATGTCGACGCTCTTGGCGAAACGCTGAACGGCACGGTCGAAAGTTTCGCGCCGGGATCGGGCAGCGAGTTCACTCTGCTGCCGTTCGAGCCTGGGTCGGGTAATTTCACCAAGATCGTCCAGCGCGTTGGTGTGCGCATCCGGCTCGACCCCGGCCAAGCCGGGCTGGCGACGCTCAGGCCGGGTCTGTCCGTGACGGCGAAGGTGATGCTGCTCTGACGTTTGTGCGCGCGGGCAGCAGTCGCGGATTGCAGAATATGGTCGAGGCGAGCGCGACCGGCAGGGCGACCGGTGCGATTTCCATCGCCGTCATCGGCAGGCGGATCAGCGGGTTGGCGTACATCGTTCGCATGGCGTCGAGGTCCGCGCTCAGCTTTGCGATCTCGACTGCGCTCTTCCCGCTGGCGCGCGCCTTGGCGAGCACGCCTGCGATAAAGTCGTCCATGAAACGATAGTTGGTCGCCGCCAGGTACAGCTCCCAGATCAGGATGTAGGCAATGGTCGCGATCAGCGCGATCAGCAGACCGAGCCCCAGCGCGTGCCAGAATCTGATCACGCCGCCGCCCTCGACGTCGCGATACCGCTTTACGCCGATGAAAACGAAACTCATCGCTACCAGCATGACCGAATAGCCAAAGGTCTGTGTCGCGACCCATTCCACGCGATGATGCAGGAAACCGATCACCGCGATGAAAGCGGCGAGCACGGCACTGGCGAGCCCGCCATAGATGAGCGAATAACGAAGTGTCGGAGTCATGATGTTTCCCCTGTTGCGAACGGCGAGGTCATCACCGCTCGCTCCCCGGGACACTATCGCCCGAACGGGTGATTTTCGCGAATCCGGTCGAAGTCGGCACCAAAAATCCTCCCCGATACGCGGAGGATTTTGCTACTCGATCAATGCTAGGAACCGCGCTTTCTCGATCGCCTTGACCCTACGGTCGACCTCGAGCTTGGCGAACAAATTGGCGAGGTGCGTCTTCACCGTATTGGGCGACACGCCAAGGACGCGCGCCAACTCCTGGTTCGTTTGGCCCGAGGCCAGCAGATCCAGGATCTCACACTCACGCGGGGTAAGACCGAGCGAAGCGATCGCCGCATTGTTGCGCTCGAACGGCGCGGCGGGCTTCTTCGCCGTCAGCCGATGACCCACCCACAACCCCAACGCGGTAAAGCCGAGGGCGAGCAGACCGACATAGAGATCGGTCGAAATCTCATCGGCGGCGTAGCGGAACTTGAGTTGCTCAAGCGCGACCGCGGCGACGGCTAGCCCCAGCGCATAGAGGATGACCGTCCGCCACATCGCTCAGTCGTTGGGCGGTGTGAGTTCATATGGTTGGTAGATCGCGCGGAAGGCAGGCGTCTTTTCGCATGCTTCGGAATGCGCGACCAGCGCCGGCCAGCGGGCAAGGTCGAACTGTCCGGCGAGCGCTTCGCTGATGAAACGAAAGACGGTTGCCGTCAACAAGTCGGCATGGCTCATCGATGAACCGCCGAACCATTTGCCTGCCGCGGCGCGCTCGCGATCGAGCAGATCGAGCGTATCGGTCACCTGCGCGCGGCAGCGCTCGACCCACATTGGCAGGCCGTCGCGGAACGCCTTTTCATAGACCAGGCTCACGCCCTTGTCGGCGGCGCCGGCGGCGAGCGCGCACCAGCGCAACATGGTCCGCAGGTCGGCACCGGTTCGCGTCAACACGGCGTTATTGGCCGCCATCTCGTCGAGCAACGTGACGATGGCGCCGGAGTCCATCACCGACACGCCGTCGTCGAACACCAGAACGGGTACGCGTCGCAGCGGATTGTATGGCGCGATCTTGTCGGCATCGCCGAAGGTCGACCAGGGCAGGTGTTCGAACGCGATGCCATAGAGTGTCAGCGTGATCCCGACGCGGCGGACGAAGGGTGAATCGTACTGACCGATCAGCTTCATGGGCGGATAGCTCCTATGATCCCGCGCCGATCAGTTCGCGGCCGATCAGCATGCGGCGGATTTCATTAGTCCCTGCACCGATGTCGAGCAATTTGGCGTCGCGCGCGAAGCGTTCGACCGGCCAGTCCTTGGTATAGCCGGCGCCGCCCAGCGCCTGGATCGCCTCGAGGCTGACCTTCACCGCATTTTCGCTCGCCAGCAGGATCGCGCCTGCCGCGTCGAACCGGGTGGTCTTGCCGGTATCGCACGATTTGGCGACCGCATAGACATAAGCCCGCGCCGAATTGAGCGCGACATACATGTCCGCGATCTTGGCCTGCATCAGCTGGAAGGTACCGATCGACTGGCCGAATTGCTTGCGCTCGCGGACGTAGGGAATGACGACATCGAGGCAGGCTTGCATGATGCCGAGCTGGATGCCGGCGAGCACGGTGCGTTCGTAATCGAGCCCCGACATCAACACGCCGACCCCGCCGTTAAGCGGGCCCATGATGTTCTCCTCGGGCACTTCGCAATCGTTGAACACCAGTTCCGCAGTCGGGCTGCCGCGCATCCCCATCTTGTCGATCTTCTGGCCGATCGAGAAACCGGGCATGCCCTTCTCGATGATGAAGGTGGTGATGCCGCGCGAGCCTTCGCCGGTCTTGGCATAGACGACGAGCGTGTCGGCATAGGCCGCATTGGTGATCCAGAATTTGGTGCCGTTGAGGACATAGCCGCCCTGAACCTCTTCGGCACGCAGCTTCATCCCGACCACGTCCGATCCGGCACCCGCCTCCGACATCGCCAGGCTGCCGACATGTTCGCCGGAGATCAGCTTGGGGAGATATTTCGCCTTTTGCTCAGGGCTGGCCCAGCGGCGCAACTGGTTGATGCACAGGTTCGAATGCGCGCCATAGGACAGGCCGACCGAGGCCGAGGCGCGGCTGACTTCCTCGCAAGCGATGACATGCTCGAGATAACCGAGCCCGAGCCCGCCATATTCCTCTTCGACCGTGATGCCGTGCAGGCCGAGTTCGCCCATCTGCGGCCACAGCTCGACGGGAAACCAGTCCTCGGCATCGATCTTCGCGGCCAAAGGCGCGATCCGCTCGCTCGCGAACCGCCTGGTGGTGTCGCGGATCATGTCGGCGGTCTCGCCGAGCGCGAAGTCGAGCGTGGCGTCCATTGTCATCTCCCGCGGGACAGTTTCGTCTGTTACGACCTGCCCTAGACGAGCAAATTAGGGGTGCCAATGCCAAGTCTTCTCCGCCGCAAGACCATCACCGAAGCGCCGCCCGAGCATCAGCTCGCGCGGACGCTGAGCTGGCCGCATCTGGTCGCGTTGGGTGTCGGCGCGATCGTCGGCACCGGGATCCTGACCCTGATCGGGGTGGGCGCCGATCGTGCCGGACCCGCAGTGCTGTTGAGCTTCGTTGTCGCGGGCGCGATCTGCGCGGCGGCGGCGCTCTGCTATGCCGAGATGGCGACGATGATCCCGGCTTCGGGGAGTGCCTACACCTATAGCTATGCGACCTTGGGCGAGGTGATCGCCTGGGTGGTCGGCTGGTCACTGATCCTCGAATATTCGCTGGTCGTGGCGACGGTGGCTGTCGGCTGGTCCGGCTACGCTGTCGGATTTCTGAAAGGACTGGAGGTCGTGCTGCCCGATGTGTTGACGCACGGGCCGACGCTCGCCGGGACATTGGCCGGGGGCGATCTCCATCTTGCGACGCCGGGGATAAATGTGCCCGCGATCTTCATCATCGCGGTCGTCGCTGGCCTGCTGATGCTGGGCACGCGCGAGAGCGCGCGGATCAACTCGGCATTGGTGGTGCTCAAGATCGTGACGCTGGCGCTGTTCGTCGCGGTGGCACTGCCGCATTTCGACGCCGCTAACCTGCATCCGTTCGCGCCGCTCGGCTATGGCAGCACGCCGGGCGCGGGCGGGGTCAAATACGGCATGATGGGTGCGGCGGCGATCATCTTCTTCGCTTTCTACGGGTTCGACGCGATCTCGACCGCCGCGGAAGAAACCAAACGGCCCGAACGCGATCTGGCGATCGGGATCGTTGGGTCGATGCTAGCATGCACCGTAATTTACATGGTCGTCGCCGCGGTCGCGGTCGGCGCGCTGCACTTCTCCAAATTCTCGAACAGCCCCGAGCCGCTCGCGCTGATCCTGCGTGAGATCGGGCAGGGAAGCGTCGCGACAGTGGTCGCGGCGGCCGCGGCGATCGCGCTGCCGACCGTCATCCTCGGCTTCCTCTACGGTCAGAGCCGGATCTTCCTGGTGATGGCGCGCGATGGCTTCCTGCCGGCAAGTCTCGCCAAGGTGTCGACCCGCGGCACGCCCGCGCGGATCACCGCGGTGACGGCGGTTTTGGTGTCGGTGCTCGCCGCACTCGTCCCGCTCGACGTCATCGCCAGCCTCGCCAATGCGGGGACATTGTGCGCATTCATCGCGGTGGCGGTGTGCGTTTTGGTGTCGCGCCGGCGCGATCCGGGGGTGACGCGGCCATTCCGCACGCCTCTGGTGTGGCTGGTCGCGCCGATCGCGATCCTGGGCTGCCTCTACCTCTTCACCAGCCTGCAGAGCATTACGCAGATATCGTTCTTCATCTGGAACGGGATCGGGCTGGCGATCTATTTCCTCTACGCCCGGCGTCGCGCGTCGATCGCCTGAGTCAGGACTTCAGCGCCCAGCGCACGACCTCGGCGATGCCGCGCGTGCCGGCATGGACGACCGGGCGGCTCAGGCTCGGACGACGGAGGCCGTGCATGCGGCGTGCCCAGTCGGGCAGCAGGTCGATGGCGGCGCGCATCGTCATCGCCTGGAACGGCAGCAGCATCAGGCTCGGTGGGGGCTGGTCGAGCAGGATGTGGAGCACTTCATGGCTGCGCGTATCAGCCTGCAATTCGGGCAGGAAGTCGCGGATGATCGCGTCCGCCTCGGCGCGGCTGCGCGGGATCGGATCCGCGCCGAGCAGCTCGGCGATCAGCGCAACCTCGGCATAATAACGATCCTGGTCGGCGACGCTCATCGCGGGTTCGCCGTAGCGGATCCAGCCGGCGAGAAAGCTCGACACTTCCGCGACGTGGACCCAGGCGAGCAAATGCGGATCGCTAGCCCGATACGGGGTGCCGTCGGGCAGTATTCCCGACACCGCGTCGTGAATGTTGCGGACGCGTGCGATCTGCTCTTGCGCGGACGCACGCGTCTCGAACGTGGTCTGGGCGATGAAGCGCGCTGTGCCTCTCAGCCGAGCATTCATGTCGTCGCGAAAGCTCGAATGATCCCACACGCCCGCCAGCACGCGCGGGTGCAGCATCTGCAGCATTAGGGCAGCGATGCCGCCTACCATCATACCGGTGACGTCGATATGGACGCGCCAACTGACCGAATCGGGCGCGAACAACCCGCTACCGTCGAACGCGCGCTCGATCGGCCGATTGGCGGGATCGGACAACAAGCTGCGCACCTGGCGCGCGATGGCGGAGCGGAGGCCGATCATGCGCGATGCATAGGCAAAGTCGTTGCCGCAAGCGAGCGGCTGGAAATGCTCGGCGTGGCTAGCTGCCTGTTTTGTGTGCGGACGCAGGAGCCCAGCGGTCGAATGCGGATACCGCCTTGGCGGGTCCGGCATTGAACCAGCTGTACCCGTTGCGCCGTTCCTCGCTCAGTTCGTTGACGTCGTCGTGGATCGTTTTGTCGCGGTCGCCGAAGATCGGCTTGCCGGTGGCGATGTCGTAATAACGCGACCAGAGCGGCCCGGCGCCATCTTTCGCGATCAGCTTGCGGCCGCCGCTGCCGGGCTCGTTGCGGGTCCATTCGACGCCGTACAGGGCATGTGCCTTGAGCCAGCCGATACCGTCGCGCACCGCTGCGATGATCGCGGGCGAGGGGTTGGGGCGCTTCATCAGAAACAGCAGCAGGTCGGCGCTTTCGTCGGACGACAAGGCGATCGGCTCGAAGTTCCTGGCACCGGCGGGCGCCAGCGTCAGCGCGTCGTGCTGCTGACCCCAGATGGTCCGCTTTCCGTCCACCACGACTTGCGTCGTCAGGATGACCTTGATCGCTTTCGCCTCGGCGGCTTCGGCCTGGGCAGCGAGCGGGGTAGGGACAAAGGTATAGTCGCTCCGCCGTACCGCGACGTCGGCGAGCAGCTCGGCGACTTGCGACAGCGCGTCGTCGTTGAAGGTCAGCGCGTCGTGATAGCCGCCTTGCAGCGGATAGACTTGCGGCCAGCCGCCGTTGGGGAATTGCGCGTCGAGCAGATAGCGCACGCCTTTCAGGAAGGCACGGCGATAGGGCTCTCCCGCCGGACCCGGCGCCTGCGCCTGGACGCGGGCGAGGAAGCGCAACTCGGATGTCGTCGCGTTGTTGTCGATCGTGCCGACATAAGCCCAATTGGGATCGGCGGTCTTGATATCCTCGCGGGCATTGGCCGGCAAATTCTCGATCGGCACATAATGCTGGCCGCGCGCCCGCACCGGACCGCTGCGGTCCATGTTCTTGCCCCAGCCGCCGGCGGGAGTCTGGAAGCTGACGATGGTGTCGCCGATGTGCCGCGCCTCGTCAGAGGCATACCAAGCCGGCGGCCGGTCCATCGGCATGCCGCAGCCGCCGGACCGGCCGGGATGCGGCGCCTCGGGATAGGCCGCATTGCCGCGCTCGGCCGCGAGCGCCGCCTTGTCCGCCGCCATCAGCGCACGCGATTTGGCGAGATAGGCCGTCCAAACCGCCCGTTCTGCGGCCGGCAACGTCGCGATCCTGGCCTCGGTGATCGGCGCCGCGGGGGTCATCGAACCGATCACTCTCGCCTCAACCGTCGCCGCCGATCCAAGCGCACCGCCCAGCAACAGTGCCATCGTCCAACTACGCATATCTATCTCTCCCTCGATTTCGATGTCAGGCGCGCGCGCCGACGGCGAGCCAGCGGACGGCATTTTCCAGGAATCGGCGCTGCAACGGCGCCACCATGTCGGGCATGCGATGGACCGCGACGCGCATGCCGGCATGGCGCGCGATCAGCGTCGCTGCGCCGTTGCGGCGGTCATGGTCACGGCTGTAGCCTGCGATCACCTCGACGCCCTCGCCATCGACGATCAGGCCGTTCGACGCCTGACCCTCGACCTGATGCAGCACGCCGGTCGCCATGTCCGCGGGGATGCCGTCGAACAGGGGATGCGCACGGAGGTAATTCCAATTCCCCATCCATGGCGCGCGGAGGTCGCCGACCTGGCCCTCATAACTGAACAGGCCGAGCGCGGAGAGCTGGCGGGCGACCCCGTCGGCCAGACCATCCTCTGGCACGAACGCGAGCAGGGGCGTTCCCGATTTCACCGCATCGAGCACGGCGCCGTCGATCTCGCCCAGAACCAGTTTGGGCTTCTCGCCTTTCTTCGGCTGCGCCTCGAGGCCAGTCTGCTCGCCGATCTGGCGCCGCGCGATCTCGTCGACCTTGAGGCCCTGCGCGACGATGCCGTCGTAGCGGCCGCCCGGCTTCCAATCCTCGGCCGACACGCCGGTGAGGGCCGTCAGCTGCGCGCGGAGGGACTGCGCTACCCCGGTGACCGCGATTCTGATCGGGCGGGCCGGCTTTGCCGCGGGCGCGACGATCCACAAGGTACGTTCGAATGTCGCGTCGGGATGCGCCGAATGCGCGAAACGGACGCGGTGCGGGCCGGGCACTCCAAAAGCGGGAAGTGCGACCTGCTCGGCGATCAAGTGCCGCATCACATCCGGCTCGAATGTTGGAGCAGGATAGGTCGCGACGTCGCGCTCGCTGCCATCGGGTCCGATCACCGACAGGCGGAGCGTTCCCGGCACCTGTTCGCCGCTGTCGTTGAACAGATAGAGGTCGACCTCCGCGCTTTCGCCCAACGCATAAGCCAGCCGGCGCTGCTTCGCGACCGGCCGTATCGGCAACAGGCTCGCGCGGACAAGCGCCGGATCGGCCTTGAAATAGCGGAGATTGTCGACGATTCCCGAATGGTTCTCGATCGCGGTCGTTTCCCATCCGCTGATGCACGCGATGTCGACTTCGTCGCCGATGCGGATATTCTCGAGATAATTCTGCCAGCTGTCATAGGCTTTGCGGCCGATCGACAGGAACAGGCTTTCCGCGGTGGGGAAGGCTTTGCGAAAGCCCCATTTGTCGAGAAACGCCTCGGTCGCGGTCAGGGTCGCGCGATGGTCGGCAAGATCGTAGGAACTGCCTCGCTGGGTGATGTCCGCGACCATCTTCGCGTGGTTATCGGCGACCGCGCAGCCTTCCATCTCGCCGAATTCGACGATGAACGGCTTGCCGGTCTGGCGGTGGATATAATCGTCCTTGCCGCGATAGAATTTGTCGTACCATTGGTCGCCCGCGCCCTGGTGATTGTTCCACCAGCCGCCCCATTGCTCCCTGTCCGACCGATAGAAATGGTTATCGTAAGGCAGGTACATCGCCTGCGCCGCGCCGCGCTGGACGAAGCCGTCGTTGAGCACGACCGTTCGGCTGGGATCGACGTTGTGGATCGCCGTCAATACCGCCTGGACGTCCGGATTGGCGAGGTTGGCGCCAAGTTCGTTCTGCAATGTGTATTGAACCAGCGAGGGATGCGAGCGGAACGCCTTTGCCATCGCGACGCATTTTTCGACGAGGAAGGTGCGGCTGAAGCGATCCGCGGGCGACAATTGCTCGCCCGGCTTCACGTCGCGTCCGATCGCGAAACGGCCGCCGCCTGGCTCCATTACGCGCAGCAGCCCCATTTCGTCCTGTGCGGCGAACACCTCCGCCTTGCCGACATTACGGTGAAAATGGAGGCAGTTGAGCCCCAACGCCTTGGCCGAGGTGACTTCGCGGCGAGCAAGCTCGGGTGTCGGCCACAGCCCGCTATAGCCCCAATAGCCCCAGGAGATCGCCGAATAGAGCCGCACGCGGCGGCCGTTGAGGCGCAACATCGCGTTGCTGCCGACCCCGTCCGGTGCGAACCAGCGGAAGCCGAAACGGACCTTGCGAATGTCGTCGCCCCAGCCGAACCGCGCCAGGTAGAGCGTCGGAGTCTCGAGGCTCCACAATTCGGCTTCGGTCGCGCGCAAGGTGAAGACCGCGGTGGCAATCTTGCCGTTGAGCGTCAGCGAATCGATGCTGGCCGTCGCGGGTAGCGTCGCGCCCCTGGTGTCGAGCAAAGCGAGCGTCGCCTGTGCGCGCAACGCGGCGATATCGCGCGGCGCGCGCTCGAACACGATCTCCATTCGCGCGCTGATCACGCGCGGATCGGGTGTGTTGAGCACCCAGGCGTCGCGTATATGCGCGTCGATCGGATGCGCGCTAAGCGTCAGGCCGCGATCGAGCCCGCCAAAGCCGTGCGACAGGAAGAGCTTGGCGGCCCCCCATTGCATCGTTGTTGAATCGCGCCAGTCGTAGCGCCCTCCGGGATTGGTGATGCGGATCGCGAGCCGATTGGGCTGGCCTGGCTGCATCGCCCCGGTCAGGTCGCAGTCGATCGGCAATTCGGACATGATCGAATAGCCGACCAGCTTTTCGTTGAGATAGATTTCCGCTCGCATCCGCGCGCCGCGGATATGGAGCATGACGCGCTTGCCGCGCGCGGCCACCGGAATGTCGATCGAACGATACCACCACGACACGCCGCGATAGGCGCCGTTCTGTGGGACCGGGTCGGTTTCCGCGTAGCGATATTCGTCGGCGGTATAGGGGCGTTCGCCGAACTTGCCCCACAGATGTTCCTCGACCGTGGTCGGGAGCGTGACGGTCAGCGCTCCGGCTGTATCGAGCGTGTTCCAGCCTCCCGTCGGTGGATTGACCGGCAATGTTGCGAGGTTGACGTCGGAGGGGAGGAAGATGCGGTCGTCGAGATAGCGTGCTTCGCGGTCGATCCACAATTTCCAGCCGGTATCGGGAATCTCGAGCAGAACGGGTGCCGCATGAGTCGTACCGACAAAGCCTGCCGCCACGCCGGCGCTCGCCACGCCCAGGAAACCACGCCGGTTCAGTTCCATCGATCTTCCCCCAAGCCGGTATGCGGTTGCGCGGACGGCATCATGCGAAGCGCACCGGTCGGATCGGTACCGGCTTGCCCGGCACTATCTCGACCTCGATCGATCGCCCGGCACAGCGCACCCTGCGGCTGCCTGGTTCGCTGCCGGTGATCGCCGCGCGCGCGAGCTTCCCGTCGCGCCAGGCGAGATCGACGGTGCAGCCGCCCCGCGCGCGGAGGCCAGAGATCGATCCCGTCGGCCACGCGCTCGGCAAGGCGGGCAGCAGGTCGATAATGTCGTCCTGGCACTGCATCAGCATTTCGGTGATCCCCGATGTGCCACCGAAATTGCCGTCGATCTGGAACGGCGGGTGCGCGTCGAACATGTTGGGATAGGTGCGCTCCGGCCCCAGCAGGAAGGCGAGGATCGAATGCGCGTGATCGCCGTCGCGCAGCCGCGCCCACAAATTGATCCGCCAGGCGGTCGCCCAGCCGGTCGCTTTGTCGCCGCGAATCTCGAGCGATTTCTTCGCCGCGCGGGCGAGGTCGGGGGTGCGCTCGATATCGATCTGGTGGCTCGGGAACAGGCCATAGAGATGCGAGACGTGGCGATGATGCAGGTCGTCCGCCTGCATGTCCCAGTCCATCGGCCATTCCTGGAGCTGGCCCTGCACGCCGATCTGCAGCGGCAACAGCCGCGCGCGGGCGTCGGCGATCTGTTTGGCGAGATCAGCATCCCGTCCCAGGATTCCGGCGGCTGCGACGGTCTGGTCAAACAGGTCGCGCAGTATCTCCATGTCCATCGTCGGCGCGTAGATCAGCGACGATCCGTGGCCGTGCCCGTTTTCGGGTGACATGGACGGATTGGTGACGAGATGACCGGTGGTCGGATCGGTCTGCAGCGTATCGAGGAAGAACAGGCTGGCGCCGCGCAGGATCGGATAGACCGAGGCCAGGAAGGCCTTGTCGCGATCGTAATCGTAATGCGCCCACAGATGCGTGCACAGCCAGGCGCCGCCCATCGGCCACAGCCCGAATTTGGCACCATCGATCGGCGCGGTCGCTCGCCACAGGTCGGTGTTATGGTGACAGACCCAGCCGCGCGCGCCGTACATGTCGCGTGCGGTGCGCTCTCCAGTTTGCGCGATGTCGCGGATCAGCTGGATCAGCGGCTCGACGCATTCGGGCAGGTTGGTCGGCTCGGCCGGCCAGTAGTTCATCTCGGTATTGATGTTGATCGTATACTTGCTGCCCCAGGGCGGGCGGGGGCTCTCATTCCACAGTCCCTGCAGGTTCGCCGCCTGTCCGCCGGGGCGCGAGCAAGAGATCAGCAGGTACCGGCCATATTGGAAATACAGCGCGGCGAGCGCGGGGTCGGCAACGGTCTCGGACTGCTTGATGCGGACGTCGGTCGGCTGGTCGGCGGCATCGGTCCGCCCCAGATCGATCGCCACCCGGCGGAACAGACGGCGATGCTCGGCTGTGGTGTCGGCGGCAATCGCGGCGAACGACCGCGCCGCGGCCTTGTCGATCTGCGCGCGCGTGATCGCGGTCGGATCGCCGGATACGTCGTCATAGCGCCGGTAGCTCGTCGCCATCGCGATCAGCAGGACGATCTCATCGGCACCATCGATCACCAGCGCGTCGCCATCGGGCCGGATCGTGCCGCCGCGCGACCGCGCGCGCAGGCGGGCTTCGAACGTCAGCGCTCCGGCTATCGCGCCTTCCGGATCGTTGCGGCCGCTCAGGACAAGAGTGTCGCTCCGCTCAATGCTCGACCGCGATGCCTTTTCGGGTGAGGTGAACGATAAGCGGCAGGAGATTTTACCCGGCCGATTGGCCGACAGCCGGACCGCGACGACCTGGTCCACCGGAGACGCTAGCACGCTGCGGGCGTAAGTGATGCCACCCGCCGTGAAGCGGGTTTCGGCGACCGCGGAATCGATGTCGAGCGCCCGATGGTAACCGGTAGCATCGATATCGCGGATCCCGACCATCTCGATCGCCAGATCTCCGATCGGTTTATACGACGCCTGGCGCAATGGCGTCGCCATGACATGCGCGTTGGCGAAGGCTTCCGCTTCGGCGTACCGGCCGGCAAAAATCAGGCGGCGCAGTTCGGGCAGATTGGCTTTTGCCTGAGGATTGACGGGGTCGTAGGGGCCGCCGCCCCACAGTGTATCTTCATTTAATTGCAGGCGTTCTTTGGCGATTCCGCCGAAGATCATCGCACCGATGCGGCCGTTGCCGACGGGCAGCGCCTCGGTCCATGCCGCAGCCGGTCGTTCGTACCAAAGTGTCAGAGGAGACTTGCGGACGCGAGTCGCGGACCGGGCGCGGGGAAGGAATGGCAACGCCGCGGCGGCGGACAGCGACCCCATGATCGCGCGGCGCGTCGGCCCGTTTGGCCCCGTTTTCAGGCGCATTCTACCTCTCCTGATCCGGCATTGACACCGGTATCACTCGGCTGGTATCGCTACCATCATAGCCGGAAGATGACAACCTCGCGCCGGCTGAAAAAAGCGGAGAAACCGCTGGGGAGAGGACATGACTGGATGCGGCCGCGACCCCGTCCGGGTTGAGCGGAACCCATTGATGGCTTTGTACGCCCTCGATCGGCGGCGGTTCCTCGCCGGCGGCGTTGCACTGGGCATAGGGTCCCGAGCGCTCGCCGTGCCCGCAAGCAATCGGGGCGCCGCTGTCGATCCAAACGGCCGCCCAGGCACCGTTCCAACCCTCGCCGCCGCGCTGGAGCTGGCGGATCGCGCCGGCGGGAAACCTTTCACGATCCAGCTCGGGCCGGGGGTCTTCACCGAGAAATGCGTCGTCCGCGCGCCTAATGTGACGATCGCGGGCAGCGGGCCGCGGACGATCATCAGCTTCGGTGCCGCGGCCGGCCTTCACCGTCCGGACGGCGGGAAATGGGGCACCGGCGGCTCGGCCACGCTGACCGTTGAGGCGCCGGGCGCCACCTTGCGCAACCTTACCATCCGCAACAGCTTCGATTTTCTCCAGGACCGCATCACCCAGGCGAGTGGTGGCGCGCAGGCGGTGGCCTTGTCGCTCGGCCGTGGCGCCGACCGCTCCCGCGTCGAAAACTGCGCGATCGAGGGCTATCAGGATACGCTCTACGTCCAGGGTCGCGCGCGCTTCAGCGACTGCCGGATTTCGGGATGCGTCGACTTCATTTTCGGCGGCGCGGCGGCGTTGTTCGATCGCTGCGAGATCGTCAGCCGATTGGTCCCCGGCGCGGAGATCCAGGGCTATCTCAGTGCGCCGAGCACGCCGGCCGACCAGCCTTATGGATTGGTCTTCGCCGATTGCCGGATCGCGCGCGAGGCGGGCGTGCCCGACGCTTCCACCTATCTCGGACGGCCATGGCGCGCCGGCGGCAATATGCGGCTGGTGGGCGCCTCCACGTTCCTGCGCTGTTGGATGGACGCGCATATCCGCGCCGAGGGCTGGACCGCGATGGGGTTCACCGATCCCGCCGGGCAGAAGCGCCTGTTCCAGCCCGCCGATGCGCGGCTGTTCGAATTTGCCAGCCGCGGGCCCGGAGCCGGCCGGGCCGCGATCGGCCGCCGGTTGCTGACCGCCAGCCAGGCGGCGGCTTTCACACCCCGTGCCGTGCTCGGCGACTGGCACGGCTGACCGGCAATCGACCAGATCAAAAGAGGGAGGATCAGGAATGTTCAGGACTAGGATCAGGAAGGGCGCGATCGATACGGTGTCCCTGTCGGCATTGGCGCTCGCGGGACTCTTCGTGACACAGGGCGCATACGCCCAAACGGCCGGTCAGCAGGACACGACGCGCCCGCAAGGGACCGGCGCGAACACGACTGAGACCGCGAGTAGCGAGGGCATCAAGGAAATCGTCGTCACCGGTTTTCGCAATTCGATCGCGTCGGCACTCAACGACAAGCGCAATTCGGACGTCCAGATCGACGAGATCAACGCACAGGACATCGCCGACTTTCCCGATTCCAACCTGGCCGAATCGCTTCAGCGACTGCCCGGCGTGTCGATCGATCGCGACAATGGTGAAGGGCGCGGGATCACGGTGCGTGGGTTGGGCGGCGATTTCAACCGCACCCGCCTGAACGGCTTGGAAGCGCTGTCGACGGCCGGATCGAACGATGCCGGTACTTCACCCAATCGCAGCCGCGCGTTCGATTACAACACCTTCGCGTCCGAGTTGTTCAGTTCGCTGCGCATCCAGAAGACGCCATCGGCGGAAACCGATGAGGGGTCGCTGGGCGCGACGATCGACCTCGTGACCGGCAAGCCGTTCGATTACAAGGGATCGAAGTTCGCCCTCTCGGGTCAGGCGAGCTACAATCAGAACAGCAAGAAGATAAACCCGCGCATCGCCGGCCTCGCGTCAGTCAGGTTCGGCAAGGACAAGCGCATGGGCTTGTTGTTCTCCGGCGCATATAACCGCGAAATCAACATCATCGATCAGTACCAGCGTGGTCCGGGCGCGTCGGACTATCTCTACCGCAGCAGCCAATTCCTCGGCGAAGGCAATCCCCAACGCTCCGGCTTCTCGGCGCCGGCCGGGACCGCGCTGCCCTACAAGAACCCCGACGCGCTTGCCTTCCAGACCGGATCTGACCCGGCCGCCTATGCCAAGCTGTATCCCGGCGCACCGTTCAACACGCCGGGACGCTTCGACGATTCGCAAGTTCGCATTCCCGCTTTGCCGTCGCTGACTCATCAGGTGGTCAAGAATCAGCGCCTCGGTCTGACCGGCGCGTATCAATGGGACATCTCGTCCAAGACGCGGCTGACGATCGACGGCCTCTACTCTCGGTTCAAGAATGTCAGCGAGAACGATCAGCTCTCGCCGGTCGGCCTCAATCGCAACAACACCAATGCGGCGTACAACAACGCCACCGGCCGACTTACCCCGACCGCCGCGCGGGGCACCTATCCGGGGCTGTGCACGCCCAATGCCGGCAGCTCGATCGTGCCCGCGCAGGATTGCGGATCGTCGATGTACGGCACCACCCCCGCTTTTTCGACTGCGCTCGACGCCAAGGGCAACCTGGTCCCGGCGGTGCTTGGCAATGCGGCGGTGACGCCAGGCGGTACCAGCCCGGCCAACGCCAATATCTTCAGCACCAATCCCAACAATCTCGACCCCTATGATTATTACAACAACCCGAATTCGGTCGGGTATATCCCCTCGTCGAACGGCCTGGCTTATCGCGGCCAGTTGATCGGGCGGCCGGGGGTCGATGTGCTCGATGCCAATGTGACCAACGGTCTGGCCGATTATCTCGTTCTCCGGAACGTCGATTTCCGGTCGGCGGTCGACTATGGCGCGTACACGACGACTTTCTGGCAGGGCTCGGCACGGCTCGACCACGAATTCGCCGACAATTTCAAGATGACCGCGCTCTATGGCCAGTCCAAGTCGGTGAACTATTCGACCGGCTTGCTGGTCGAGTTCAACCGGATGGATTCGCCGCAGAATTTCGTGTTCGACGAACGCGGCGGCGGGACCATGCCCAAGATGGATTTCGGCTTCAACGTGGCCGATCCGAACAACTGGCAGACGGTCAAGGGTTTCTCGGCGGTCCGTCACTATGAGCGTTATGTCCGGAACACCTATAAAGGCGGCAAGGCCGATTTCGACTGGCAAGTGAACGACCAGTTCAACATCGGTTTCGGGGCCAACATCCGCGAATTCGGTTTCTATACGCAACAGGCCGAGCGCAACACCGACACGCTCAACCCTACGCTGCTCGAGGCCGGATCGACCACCGCAGCGAACAGCAAGATCGTATCGTTCGGCACGGGCATTCAGGTGCCCGACGGCACGCCGACCAGCTTCGTCGTCCCGGATCTCGACAAGTTCAACAATCTGATCGGGTTCGAGTGCAACTGCATCAACAAATGGGGCGATTGGCGCCTGACCACGCTGCGCAACGGCGGGCAGAACAATTACGGCGTCAGTGAGAAGGACAAGGGCTTCTACCTCGAGTTCGACTTCAAGACCGAATTGTTCGGGCGTCCCTTTCGCGGCAATGCCGGCACCCGGGTCGCGATCACCGACCTGACCTCGACCGGCACGTCGCAAGCCGGGCGGCCGATCGTCGGCAAGAACAATTACACCGACTGGCTGCCGTCGATGAACTTGATCTACGAGCCCGTCCGCAACCTGCTGGTGCGGTTCAGCGCGTCGAAGGTGATGGCGCGGCCGCTGCTCGGCAATCTGTCGCCGACGATCACCAGCATCTCCGTCCCGAGCGACGGCAGCACGACCGGCGCGTCACTGACGATCGGCAATCCCAAGCTGAGCCCGTTCCGGTCGACCAACCTCGACGCCAGCATCGAATGGTATTTTGCCAAGGGCGCCCTGTTGTCGGTGGCGGCGTTCTCGAAGCAGATTTCGAGCTTCCCGCAGACCGTGCTGTTCTCGGCGCCCTTGTCCGACCTGGTCGGCGATCCCACGGTGGTCGCTGCGATCCGGGCCCAATATACCAACGTCAACCAGCTGGCGTATCTGGACAACAACTACGCCTTCACCGCGCGCCAATATCGCGATGCGCCGGGCGGATATCTGCGCGGCATCGAGGTCAGCTATCAGCAGAATTTCACCTTCCTGCCGGGCTTCCTCAAGAATTTCGGCGCGTTGGTGAACTACACCTATATCAAGTCGCAACTGACTTATATCCTCGACCCCGGCTCGGCGACCAAGCCGCAGACGGTAGGCAAGGGACCGTTTCTCGGGGTCTCGCCCCAGGCGCTCAATGCAACCTTGTTCTACGAGGTGAAGGGCTTCCGGGCGCGCGTATCGGTCGCGCATCGCAAGGGCTACAGCACGGCCTATCCAATCGCGGCGGGCTCGTGCAGCCCCGGCCTCACCACGGTCGGCAGCGGAGCGGTGGAATCGGTCGGCTGCGACGGTCCGCTGATCAACGACTTCGTCTACAGCCAGGCGACGACCAACGTCGACGCCTCGGTTAGTTTCAACATTTTCGAAAACTTCGCGATCACCGCGGAAGGGCTCAACCTCACCAACCAGACGAGCAACCGCTACGCCTATGAAGGGCAGGAGGCCGTGACCCAATATGCCAGTTCGGGCCGTGTCTTCCGCCTCGGCGCGCGCGTGACCTTCTGATCTGCCCTACCGTCCTCCCTGGGACGGACCTTTCCGCCGGTATGCAGCTCTGCGTACCGGCGGGTATTTTTGGCTCTGGATACCCTGTCGACATAAGGATCTCGAATGACCGTCAATAGAAGAGACGCTTTCGCCATGGCGCTGGCCGGCGGCGCCTCGGCATTGGCCCCGCGGGTCGCGGACGCGGCAGTGGCGCCGGGCAAGCCGGACGCGTGGAAGCGGGGAATCGACAATCAGCGCATCGCCGATCTTGGCGACGGGAGGTTCCTCAATCCGGTGCTGGCCGGCGATCATCCCGATCCCGCGGTGCTGAAGGACGGCGCCGATTACTATATGACGTTTTCCAGCTTCGATTCCTATCCGGGGCTGACCATCTGGCATTCGCGCGACCTGGTGAACTGGCAACCGCGCAAACCCGCGCTGACTCGCAATATCGGCTCGGTCTGGGCGGTCTCGCTCGCCAAGCATGGCGGGCGCTATTTCCTCTACATCCCGACCAAAGGCAGCCCGAATTCGATCTGGGTGATCTGGGCGGACTCGATCGACGGGCCGTGGAGCGAGCCGGTCGATCTCAAGATTCCCAATCATATCGATCCGTGCCACGCGGTTGGCGAAGACGGATCGCGCTGGCTGTTCCTGTCAGGCGGTGATCGCATCCGGCTGGCCGATGATGGCTTGTCGACCGTCGGCCAGGTCGAGCATGTCTATGATCCCTGGCATTATCCCCCCGAATGGGATGTCGAGAGCTTCTCGCCCGAAGGACCCAAGATCCATCGCCACGGTGACTGGTTCTACATGATTACCGCGGTCGGCGGCACCGCCGGGCCGCCCACCGGCCATATGGTGATCGTCGCACGGTCGAAATCGATTCATGGTCCGTGGGAGAATTGTCCGGCCAACCCAGTCGTGCGTACCGTCAGCAATGACGAGAAATGGTGGTCGCGCGGCCACGCCTCGCTGGTCGAAGGACCCGATGGCAGCTGGTGGTCGCTCTATCACGGCTTCGAGAACGGATTCTGGACACTCGGGCGCCAGGCGCTGCTCGATCCGGTGCGATGGACGCCGGACGGATGGTTCCGGATGACAGGAGGCGATCTGTCGCGACCGATCGCCAAACCTAAAGGTGGGCAGGCGTTGCCACACGGCCTGCGTCTGTCGGACGATTTTGCGACGCTCGACCTCGGGTCGCGGTGGAATTTCTTCAAGCCGGGACCGGGCGAACGCGATCGCCTCCGGATCGAGCATAACAGCCTGTTGATGAAAGCCAGTGGCAAGGCGCCGGTCGATTCTCCGCCGCTGCTGATCATCGCAGGCGACCCGGCCTATCAATTCGAATGCGATGTCGAGATCGGCCCCGGCGGCACCGCCGGGCTGGTGCTGTTCTATGACGAAAAGCTCTATTGCGGGCTCGGCTTCGACGAGCGGAATTTCGTCACGCACCAATATGGCATGGAGCGCGGCCGGCCAGCCAATCCGCATGGCCGCAAGATGCGCATCCGGATCGCCAACAAACGGCACATCGTCGCGATCCACACCAGCGGCGACGGCGGCAAAACCTGGCGCCGGTTCGACCGCGGCATGGAAGTGTCGGGTTATCACCACAATGTGCGCGGCGGCTTCCTGATGCTCCGCCCCGGCCTTTATTCGGCCGGACGCGGCGAAGCGCGGTTCAGCAACTTCAAGTTCGAGGCTCTCTGATCATGACGACCAAATTCGGCGCCGTCGCCGTTGCGCTCTCCTTATTCGCGATCCCCGCCATGGCGCAAACCGCGCCGCCCGCCCCGACGGTGCCCGAACCCGTCAGGCATATCCAGCCGTCCAAGATCATCTTGGTCGGCGACTCGACCACCGCAGTGTTCGGCGGCTGGGGCCCCAGTTTCTGTGGCTATCACGTGACCTCGTTCATGGCGTGTGTGAACCTCGCCCGCGGTGGGCGCAGCACCAGCAATTATCGCGCGGAAGGGTCATGGGACATCGCGCTGTCGGAAATGCGGACGCCGGGCTATCGCGACATCTGGGTCCTGATCCAGTTCGGGCATAACGACCAGCCCGGCAAGCCGGGCCGGTCGACCGATCTCGCGACGGAATTCCCGGCCAATTTGAAGCGCTATGTCGAAGAAGCACGCGCGGTCGGCGCACATCCGGTGCTCGTCACGCCGCTGACGCGCCGCAGCTTCGTCGACGGCAAGCTGGTCAACGACCTCGCGCCCTGGGCTGCGGCGACACGCAAGGTGGCGGCCGAACTGAAGGTGCCGCTGCTCGATCTCAATGCCGACAGCGCGGTCGCGGTCGGCGCGATGGGTTCGGCGGCCGCCGATCGCTTTGCCGAGGTTCCGCCGGGCGCGGCGCAGCCCGCTCCACCGACGCCGGCACGATCCACCGAAGTGATGGTCAACCCCATGGCGCAGCCGAAATTGTCGTTCGACCACACCCATCTGGGCATCGAAGGCGCGAATTACTTCGCAACCATGGTGACTCGCGAGCTCTCGGTCGCGATACCCGAAATGCGCCCGTTGCTCGTTCCCTGATCGCGACCGCAACCGCAGCGAAGCGACAGCGTCCTTGATTGCCGCGTGGCGATGCCCATAGGGGAGCGGCGTGGCCGGAGACCGCAATGACTAACCGACCCTCCAGACGACAGCGCAACGCACCGACGATCAGCGATGTCGCAGCGGCAGCGGGCGTTTCGCCGATGACGGTGTCGCGCGTGATCAACGGCGAGGCCAATGTACGCGACCGCACGCGCGAGCTGGTCAATGAGGTGATCCGCAAGCTGAATTACTCGCCCAGCGCCGCCGCGCGGTCGCTGGCCGGGGGCGAGGAGATGCGCATTGGGCTGCTCTACAGCAACCCCAGTTCCGCCTATCTCAGCGAATTCCTGGTCGGCAGCCTCGACCAGGCGTCACGCAGCAATGTTCAGCTGATCGTCGAGAAATGCGACGAGGATGCGCTCGAACAATCGGTCATCGATCATTTGGTACAGGGCAGGGTCGACGGGATCGTCCTGCCGCCGCCGCTCTGCGACGCGACGGCGGTCCTGGCGGCGGTCGCGGAGCACGATATCCCGGCGGTCGCGGTGGCGACCGGCCGACCAATCGACACGATGGCGGCGGTCAGCATCGACGATCGCCGTGCCGCGTTCGAGATGACGCAGCACCTGATCGAGCTGGGGCACCGCCGGATCGGCTTCATCATCGGCAATCCCAACCAGACCGCGAGTGCCGAGCGCCTGGCCGGCTATCGCGCCGCTCTGGCCGGGAGCGGATTGGACGAGGAAGCGGGGCTGATCGTGCAAGGGCTGTTCACCTATCGATCCGGCCTCGACGGGGCCGAGCGATTGCTGACATTGGCCGACCGGCCAACCGCGATCTTCGCGAGCAACGATGACATGGCGGCGGCGGCGGTGGCCGTCGCGCATCGCCGCAGACTCGACGTGCCGCGCGATCTCACCGTGTGCGGGTTCGACGACACCGCGCTCGCGACGACGATCTGGCCAGAGCTCACCACGATCCGCCAGCCGATCATCGAGATGTCGCGGACCGCGGTCGAATTGCTGGTGCGCGAGATCAAGGATCGCAAGAACGGCAAGAGCGGCGCGCCGCAGCATCTGGTGCTCGATTTCGATCTCGTCCGGCGCCAGTCCGACGCACCGCCACTCGGCTAGATCCCGCGCCAGCCCAGGGCTTCGTCAGCGCTTGCGGACGAATTCCGCGCGCAGGACCAGGCCCTTGATGCCCTCGTAGCGGCAGTCGATCTCCTGGGCATCGCCGGTCAGTCGGATCGACTTGATCACCGTGCCCCGCTTCAGCGTCTGATTGGCGCCCTTGACCGTCAGATCCTTGATGAGCGTCACGCTATCGCCGTCGGCGAGCAGATTGCCGACGGCATCGCGGACTTCGATGGCATCGGAATCCTGCGCGTTCGCCGCAGCTGCAGAAGCGCTGATCCACTCGCCGGTGGCTTCGTCATATACATAATCGTCGTTGCTGTCGGTCATGGTCGGGCTTTCGTTCCAGCTATCAATTGAGCGTGGCGGGCGCGGGGTTGGTCGTTTTCACGATGCTTGCCGCAATTCGCAACGCTTCGGGAAAGCTCTCGGCATGGATGATGCCGGCATTGCCTCGCCCGAGATGAACGCGATCGAGCATGGCGAGAGGTTGCGGCTGCACGCCGGACAGAATGACCTGGGTGCCGGCGGCGTTTGACTGGCGCAGGATGTCGGCGATCGTCGTCGCGCCGCTCGCGTCGAGCAACGGCACGCGCCGCATGCGCAGGATGATGACTTTCGGCGTGCTGCCGATGCGCCGCAGCGTATCGAGCAACTCGCTGGCGATGCCGAAAAAGACCGGCCCGTCGATGCGGAATACCTCGACACCCGCGGGAAGAGCATCACGCTGATGAATATCCTCGCTGTCATCGTCGTCGGGCATTTCACCGACTCCCGCGTCGATCTGGACCGTCTCGCTCATCCGCATCATGAACAGGAGCGAGGCGAGCGTGACGCCGACGGCGATCGCCATGGTGAGATCGACCAATACCGTGAGCCCGAAGGTGAGCAGCAGTACCGCGCGATCGCCATTGGGCATGCGCAGCAGGTCGATGAAGCGCTTATGCTCGCTCATTCCCCAGGCGACCAGGAACAGGATCGCGGCGAGCGCAGCCATTGGAACGAACGCCATCAAATTGGTCGCGAACAGGATGAACAGGAGCAGGAACAGCGCGTGCAGCATGCCGGCCACCGGGGTCAGCGCGCCGGCCCGGATGTTCGTCGCCGTCCGAGCGATCGCGCCGGTCGCCGGCAATCCGCCGAACAGCGCCGAGGCGATGTTGGCGACACCCTGACCGACCAGTTCCTGATTGGAACGGTGCCGCGATCCGATCATCCCGTCGGCCACCACTGCCGACAGCAATGCCTCGATTCCCGCAAGGAATGCGATGGTGAAGGCGGACGGCAGAATCGCCTGGAACTTGGCCAGCGAGATCGACGGCAGCGCCGGTACGGGCAGGCCGGCCGGGATGTGCGGAAACCGAGAACCGATCGTCTCCACCGGTAGGTGCAGGAGCGCCACTGCCAGCGATGCGAGCACAACCGCGACCAGGAAACCGGGCACGCGTGGCGCCACCTTGCGCAAGCCAAGGATGAGGAGGAGCGACCCGAGGCCGATCGCCAGCGTCGTGGCATGGATGCTGCCGAGCGCGCCGAAATAGGCCTGCCATTTGGGCAGGAAATCCGCCGGCACTTTGTCGATCGACAGGCCGAGGAAATCCTTGACCTCGCTCGACGCTATGATGACGGCGATGCCCGCGGTGAAGCCCGTCACCACGGGATGTGGAATGAACTTCACCAGCGCACCGAGCTTGGCATAACCCGCGATGATCAGGAGAAAGCCGGCCACCAAAGTCGCGAGGAGCAGCCCGTCATAGCCGTGCTGCGCGATTACGTTGAACACGACTACGACGAAGGCGCCGGTGGGGCCGCCGACCTGCGCTCGCGATCCGCCTAGCGCGGAGATCAGGAATCCGGCGACGACTGCCGTGATCAGACCTTTATCGGGTGACGCGCCGCTCGCGATGCCGAGCGCCATTGCCAACGGCAGGGCAACGATAGCGACGGTCAGACCCGCTATGGCATCCCGCCTGAAACGATCGAATGTATAGCCTTCGCCCAGAACGGTGATCAGCTTGGGCGTATAAGCCGTCCAGCGCGGGTCATTGAGCACTGCCATTGGCTCCCGACGCCTGATCGAACATCATGGACGGCACGTGCTTGAGCGAGTCTCCGCTCAGCGTCTCTTTCAAGCGCACGCCGCGCCCCACTCCAACGCTCGGTGCATTCTCTCCGATCAGTTCGATGCCGGCGCGCTCGAGCGCGGATATCACCTTCACCAGCGTATCCACCACGCCGCGTACTTGGCCGCCCGATGCCTCCATGCGCTGGATCGTCGGTAGCGACAGTCCCGCGAGGTCGGCGAGTCGGCGCTGGTCAATCTCGAGAAGGGCGCGGGCGGCGCGCATTTGCTGGGACGTGATCATGGTGCCTCGTGATGTATAAAACATCAAGTTACAGATTTTGATATTAACTATCCAAACACAATATAGGTAATATGAGTTTCCGCCAAGCCGAATTCAGCGAGAAGCGCGCGCCCGGTCAACGCGAACTCGGTCGACAAGCGGGCGCACGCATCCACCTTGAACTTGCTCACGCCATGCCGCCTTTCCGCGTCCATCGGATCAGAAGCCGAAGTGACTGAGCCCGGGATGATCGTCGGGACGGCGACCCAGCGGCCAACGGAATTTTCGCTCTTCCTCGGTGATCGGCATTTCGTTGATGCTGGCATGGCGCGTCCGCATCAGGCCGTCTTCGGCGAATTCCCAGTTTTCATTGCCATAAGCACGGAACCAATGGCCGCTGTCGTCGCGATACTCATAGGCATATCGCACCGCGATGCGGTTATCGGTGAATGCCCAGAGCTCCTTGATCAGGCGATATTCGTGTTCCTTGTTCCATTTGCGGGTAAGGAAGGCTTGCGCCTCTTCGCGATTTGTCGCGAACTCGACACGGTTCCGGCACTTCGTATCGAGCGTGTAGGCTAGCGCGACCTTCGCGGCATCTCGGCTATTCCAGCCATCCTCGGCGAGCCGGACCTTCTCGATCGCGGTTTCCTCGGTGAACGGGGGTAGCGGTGGACGGGACATGGAATTCTCCTTCAGGGTGGCATTGGTCAATCCGTCGAAGACAGTCTGCTCGAAAGCGCCGGGTTGCTGAATGTCGAAAGCAGACAAGGAACCGTTGCACGCAGCGCATCAATCCCATTCAAAGCACCAGCAGGATGTGCTCTCGGCGTCGCTGAGCTGCAACACGAACGCGGCCGCGATCACTACCGCCCGGGGGACTGGGGGTCTGACCCGGAGTGCTGGCCTACCCGATCGGCCCCGCACCGGTGGAAGGGGAACTCCGGATCGCGCACCATCCAGTTGCTCGGTCAGATCAAAAACTCATCTCCCAGGCGTTCTCGCTGCGCCGAAGTTGACCGCGTGCAAAACGGCTGTGCGCCGCGGTGTGCCGTTCGGCAGCGACGCAGCGATCAGGCTGGTGGGGGCGGCCCCGCGCTCAACCCAGGCTTCGAGCGCGCGTCGCACGTCGTGTTGCGGATCGTCCTGGAGCGGAGGGGCGGGGAGGGATTGTCCGATGGCGTGGGGCGCGGCTCCACCCTGGCAATGCGCCATGCCGGGAATCAGGAACATGCGGTACGTCCGCATCAGTGCCTGGCCGCCACCGACCTCGGCCGCATGGGCGCGGGCATCGGCAACCGCGAATGCAGGGGGCAGGACGGCATCTGCGGTGCCGAAATAGGAGAGAACCTTGCCACCCTTGGCGGCGAAGCGCTCGAGGCTGCCAAGAGCGAACGTGCGACGGGTTGCCGGATCGATCGGGCTCGAGCGATAAGCCGCGATAGTCCAGCGACGCCCGCGGTGGAGCAGAAAGCGTGCGGCCTGCGTGGCAAAAGTCAGCTGCGACGGCACCGCAGGGTCCGGGTTGACGATCCAGCGCCGCCATTCCGCGGGGTCGGCGTCGCCGAGCGGATAGCCCGCCGCATCGATCACGCGCAGCGCCGCGTCCTGTGCGGGCGCGAGGCAGACGGCCTTGCGCCCGCGATCGCAAGCGCGACGAATGGCCTCAGAGGCGCACTCCATTTGCCCTTGGCGGCAGGCGGCATGGGCGATGGCCGCCAGATCGGCAATTCGCTCGGGCGTGATCCATCCGCCGGGGACCGCGCGCAGTGCATGCTGGATCGTGGCGAATGCCTCGAGTCGGCGCGGCCAGTCGGCGGCGGGCGCGCCGGCAATAACCCCGTCCCAATCGTCGGGCCAGCGCGTCGCGGCGACCAGGGCCTGGCGACCACCAAAGGAGCATCCCATGAAATAGCGCCTTGCCGCCGACCGCCCGTAATAGAGCCTGGTCAGCGCCGCCGCGGCATCGGCGGTGACCTTGATCGATCGCCCGGCATAGTCCTCGATCAGATCGGGCCGGTTTGCTGCCCAACTCGCGTCGAACCCGCTCCCCTGGTGTCCGGTATCGGTTGCCGCTGCGACATCGCCGCGGCCGGCAGCCGCGGCCAGTGTCGCGCGATCGATGCTGCCGGCAAAGCCGCCATTCCCCATCTGGTAATAGCGCCCGCTCCAGGCGGCGGACGCGGGCAACCAGAGTTCGATCCTGATCGCGGCATCGCGGTGAGGGTGCGCGATAGCTTCGACCCGGCAAGCACCGTCGGCGACGCCTGCCGCGACGATGTCCAGGTTCGGAATGATCGCTCGGCGCAGCGCCGCGCACGAATCGTCGCGCGCCGCACCGAGTAGCATCAGCGCCGGCAGTGCGGCCACGAGGCGGCGATTACGCAGCCTTGTCTTCCCAGGCGAAGCGGAACTCCTCGGTCGAGGGGTCGATTCCGGCCAGCATCATCCCCTGACCCCGCGAGCCATGCCCTTCGCGCAGCGGCGGGTCGGCCGGATCGCGCAATTGCACCAGCAGCGTGGTGCGCGGCTCGTCCGATACATTGAGACCGGAACCATGGGCGAGGAGATAGGAGAAGAAGATCGCGTCGCCGGCCTTGGCAGGGATCGCCGTCGCCCCTTCGAGCGGGAAATCCTCCTCCGGCAGATGGTGGTCGGCGCCGACCGCGGGAAGCGGCCCCAGTTTGTGGCTACCGGGATAGACCCGCAGGCAGCCTTTCTCCTCGGGCGCATCGTCGAAATGCAGGATCACCGCGATCATAGAATGGTCGCGATGCGGAAAATAGGGGAAGTCCTGGTGCATCGGAAAGGGCGAGCCCTTTTCCGGCGGCTTGATGAACATCTTGCTGTGATGGAGCTGGACATTGGGTCCGATGATCGCTCGCGCGACCCTGGTCAGCCGCTCATCGACAAGGAGGCAGGTGAACGCCGCCGAGCGGAACTGGACGTCGTGGCAATGCGTGATCCGCGTGTCCTGTCCGCGCACGCTTTCCCAGGTCGCGTCGTTCGATCCCTGGCGCTCGGCGATAGCATGGACCTCGGCGCGATAGGCGGCCGCCTCCTCCGGTGACAGAAGTCCGGCGATACGGACATAGCCATTCTCATGGTAGAAGCTGAGCTGCTCCGGCGTGAGACCAGGGATCGCAGTCATGGTGGAAAACTCCTGCTGATATTCCGGCGTTTTGCCACGGATATGCCTTGAGGGCGATTGGCCGAACTCGCTCGATGTGGTAAAAATTCGAAGATGGATGGACTGGATTGGCCGATGCGCGCGGTGCCGCAGATCGAGGTGGCGGGACGCTTCGCGCTTGCCGATCGTGCTTACGAGACGCGCTATCTCGGTGCGACGCATGCGCTGCATCTCCACGATTACGATGGCACCATGCTACTCGCCGGGCGCGAGCAGGCGCTTGCTCCCGGCGATGTGACGATCAGCCCGGCGGGTCAGGCTTCGTCCTACGATCTGGCCGCGCCGGGGCAACATTGGTGCGTGCATTTCGCGGTGGAAGCGCGTGGCGACGATACCGCGCTACTCCCGCTCCACTGTACTGCGGGCATGGTTGCCGCGGTGCGCGAACGCATGGCGCATATCGCTGCGTGCCATGCCCGCGCGAGCGACAGCCCGACCGCCGGCATCCAGGCAGGTCTTGCGCTACAGGCACTGCTGCTAGACCTCGCAACCCCGGAGGAACGCGTCGACAGCGCGGCCGAGCGGGCGGCGTCGTTGATCGACGCACGTTTCGCCGAGCCGCTTGACGTACCGGCGATCGCCGCGGCGGTTGGCCGGTCACAAGCGCATCTCGCCCGCGCTTTCCGCGCGCGCTACGGCACGACCATCCCGCACCGCCTGATCGCGCGGCGGGTCGAGCATGCGCGCTATCTGCTCGAGTCCACCGATCTGCCGATCTGGCGTATCGCCGAGCGCGTCGGGATTCCCGATCCGCAGCATTTCAACAAGAGCGTGCGGTGGATGCTCGGCGCCAGCCCGTCGGCGATCCGTGCCGCGAGCCACGCCGCGACGATCGACCCCGATCGGTAGCCGGCGCTCGGTTGTACGCCGCAGTCATCGTCGCGCGTCCAGAGAATCTAGCCGATTGCCGAGAACATCCCATAATGCTCGCGCCATGCGGCGACCTCGTCCCGCAGATGGGGAGGGGCAGGTTCTCCCGAGATGACGAGGCTGGCGACGTCGGGCTCAGGGTGCATCAGCATCTTCTTCGATCCGTCGCTGAACCAGACCGGGACCAGCCCATCGCACAGGCTATCGAGGATGGTTGCGGCCATGCCATTTTCTATCGCATCGTTGCCCGGGAGTGCACGAACGTTGATCGACACACCCTCGAAGCAATTGCGCGGCTCGCGCTCGAAATTGAGCGATACCAGAAGCCCCGACCGGTCCGGCCGCGCTTCATCGGGCATGTCCGCGACCCTGCGCCAGGCGCAGAACCACGATCGGCAGATATCGGGGCGCGCCGCATGGATTCCGCACCCATGCGAAGCGAGATGCTCGCAAGCTATTCCGGCAGGTTTCTTGAAGTCCGGTGCATCCATTTTGAGGACGGTGCAGCACGCCACGCAATCCCCACAGGCACGATCCGCGAGGACAGGCCCGAGTAAAATCGTTTCCAGGTCTGCCTCGGTGTGCATCCGCGCCCGGAGGTGCCTCGCCGGCCGTGGAAATACAAGTATCCGTTGGACCCCGGCCTTCGCCCGGGTGACGGGACGTTGGTGCCGCGCGGTCAGTCCTCAGACCAAGCCAACTCGATCGCGGCGGTCCAGGAGAAATCGTCGCCGCCCGATCCGCTGCCGTCGATCGGGTTGAACGCCTCGTAGAAACCGGTGGTACGGATCAGGTCGAGCGTGTCGGTGCGCACCTTGTCGCCCCAATTGTCATGGCCGGCCTCGGTCAGCCCGGTGCCGATCATCCAGTTGACCACTGCCCAGACCGGGCCGCGCCAATAGCGGATCATCTGGAAGCCGGGATCCTCGGGATCAAGGCTCGGCATCAGATACCGCACCTTGCCCGCGATCCGCTCGATATGATCGAGCATCGCCGCGTCCTTCGCCGGGTCGGCGATTCCGGCATAGAAGCTCAGGAACGACGCGCTGGTGACGAAGCCCGAGAACCGACCGGTCAGCACGTCGCGCGAGCACCAGGTGTTTGTCGCCTCGTCCCACAACCAGCCGATTCCGGTCTCGGCGCGCGCGATCCAGCCGGCGATCTCACTTCCGTCGCGGCCGAGCTTGCCGGCTAGCGCGAGCAGGTCGCGATTGGCACGTAGCAGGATCATCGACATGCCGATATCGGCGACACGGAACGGGTTGCCCGCTGCGATCTTCTTATGATCCCAGCCTTGCGCGCGGCCGTATTGGACCAGCGCGAGATAGCGGTCGTATTCGAGCTTGGTGGGCCGCATCTTGGCGTCGAGATGCCCGGTGTCGCGGCGGACATAGTCGCCGACGCCCGAAATATCGATCGGCTCGCCGGGCACGTCCCATTCGGGCGAATTGTCGCGGCCGGTTTCCCACGGATGCATCGCGACCACGACGCCGCGCTCTTCATGGTCGCGATTGACGGCGAACCAGCGATGCCAGGCGATAAGCTTGTCGAACAATGCCTCGACGCGCGGCCGGAAATCCTCCGCCGCGCCGGCGGCGACGGCGCTGTCCCACAACCGCCGCACGACGGTCGCCGCGACCGGCGGCTGGGTGATGCCGGAGGTCGGCGGCTCGGTCCCGGTCGACCAGACCGAGGGGCCGGGAAAATAGCCCTCGTCGTCCTGCCAGAATACAATGTGCGGCACGAACCCGTCGGCCCATTGCACGCGGAACAGGGTCTCGACTTCCGCCCAGGCGCGATCGCGGTCGAACGTGTCGAAACCCAGTGCGACGAAGGCTGAATCCCAATTCCACTGGAACGGATAGACCCGGCCGTTTGGGACGGTGTAGCCACCGCGATCGTTGGCGCGCAGGATGGCGCGGGCCGCTTGCTGGAACTGGTCGATCATATCCGCTTCGATAACAAAGCGGGAGCAGGCCGAAACCCGCTCCCTGAGGGAAGAACGTTAGAACTTGAGCGTCGCGCGCGCCGAGATCCGGCGCGGCAGGACCGGGCGGCCGACGAAATAGGCGCCGCCGACCGTCTGGTTGACGTCCTGGCGCGGCGATCCTTCGGTCACCGCGTCGGTGTCGAACAGGTTGAAGACGTTGATCCCGAGCCGAACCGAGCGACGGTCGCCGAACGGCTTCACCTTGATGCCGGCATCGACGTTGAACACGTTCCAGCCGTCGAGGCGGATAGCATTGGTCGAGGCAGTGAAATTGTCGCCGGTATAGTTGGTGAAGAATGACAGATCGACCGTGCCGTCATCGTAATAGAGGCCGGCATTGTAGAGGATATCGGGCTGGCGCTCGAGATCCTTGCCGATCACGTTCAGGTTGGATGTGCCGTTCTGCATGAACTGAGTATATTTCGCGTTCTGCAGCGTCAGGTTGCCGTTGAAATGCAGGTATTTGTGGAGCTTGAGGTCGAGCGTCGCCTCGACACCCCAGGACCGGGTCGCGACCAGATTGACCTGCTCGGTGAACCCGCCCTGGCCGTCGTTGATGAAGTTGATCTGACGCCGGTTGTCGAGCTTGGTGTAGAAGGCGGCCGCGGTCAGGTTGAACCAGCGCTGGTCGATCTTGATGCCGCCTTCCACCTGCTTGATGATCTCCGGCGTGTACGAGGCTGGCTGGCCCAATGCGTTGAAGGTAACCGCGCGGATTTCGGGGAAGAAATAGCCGCGCGATGCGTTGAGATAAAGACTGACGCGGTCAGTGAGCTTGTAGAGTCCGCCAGCGGCCAACGCCCAGGCGCCGGTCTTCGGATGCGCGGTGAAATTTTTGCCGTTGCCCCAGATCACGTCGCGCAGCGCGGGCGCGAGGTTGGGTGTCGTCGAGTCGGTGACGACGACCGAGGTCTGTTCGCGCCGGATGTCGCCGTTGAACCATTCGTAGCGGCCGCCGATGTCGAAGTTGAAGCGGCTGCCGATCTTCATCTGGTCGGCGAAATAGGCGGCGTAACGTTCGACCTGGTGCGTGTTGTTGACGTAACCGGCGCCGGCATTGAGCAGCCCGTTCAAGGACACGATCGTCTGCGCGTTGGTGACCGGGTTGGTCACCACCAGATTGACCAGTCGCGGCTGGTTGTTGAACTCGGCGAGATAGGTGGTGGTGACGTTGTAATCCCGCGCCCAGGCGTTGCCGTAGAATCCGCCCAGCGTGAAGGCATGGCGGATCGATCCGGTATCCGCCGAATAGGTCAGGTTGAGCTCGGCGGTGGTGTCGTGATTGGGCCGGTTACGGTCGGTGATGCGGTTGGCGAACAGCAGCGAATTGGGTGCGACCGCGCCGCCGCCGGCATAAGTGAACTGCGCATTGGCGAGCGAGCCGAGGCCGCGGTTGGTCAAAAAGCTCTGCAGCGTCTCGGGAACGTTGATCAGGCCGTCGCCGTCCGACCACAGGCCGAATTTCGAGGCATATTGCGAATATTTGACCCGGCCGTTGATCGCGAAGCCGCTGTCGCCGAACTTCTTGTCGAACGCGAGGGCGACCTGGCCGCCCTTTGCGGCCGCGCCATCGGCGATGCCCGTGGTGAAGCGGCCATTGGGCGTGTTGAAGCCCAGCCCGAGGGCCGCGGGCGTTAGAACTTGATAGACGTCGTTGCCGTCATTGCCCGGAATGCGATTGCGGGTCTTTCCGTCGAGAGGGACGGGCAGGTAATATTGCGCCTTGTCGTCGATATACTGGCCGTACAGCGTGACCGAGCCGCTATTGTCGGGGAATTCGTATTTGAGGTTGCCGCGGACCTGCCAACCTTTGGTCGGCAAGCCGGTCTTCACCGGCCCGTCGTCGGTGCGGTACCAGCCCGACACCGCGAAGAACAGATTGTGGCCGAGCGGACCGCTGACCGCGAGATCGCCCTTGTAGCGGCCGCGTTCGGCCCATTCGAACTGCGCCGTGCCCTCCAACTGGTCGCCGCCGGTCTTGCTGATATAGTTGATCAGGCCGGCAACCGAGCCCGGGCCGAACAGGTTCGACACGCCGCCGCGGACGAATTCGAGCCGCTCGAGACCTAGGTCGTTGCGATAGTAGACGTCATAAGCGGTCGAGTTAAGCCCGAAGCTCGAGAGAACCGGGACGCCGTCATATTCGAGCGGGGTGAACTGATATTGTCCGCCGGAGGGCAGGCCGCGCACGAACACATTGGCCGCGACCTCGCCGCCACCGCCGTCCGCCTTGATCGTCGGGATGGTGTTGAGGATGTCGGCCTGGTTGGTCATGCTGGTGCGCTGCAGCTGGCTCGCGTTCATCGTCGTGACGGCGAGCGGCGTGTCGAGCGCCTTGCGGCCCACGCTGGTTGCGGTGACGATGATATCGGGCTGCGGCGCAGTCGCGGCATCGCCACTGGCGTCCTGAGGAGCGGCAGGCGCCGGGTCGGCGGGCGCGGTTTGCGCTGTTGCGGCAACCGGCAAGAGCGCGATCGCGGCAGTCGCCGCCAAAAGCGTGGTACGAAGCTGGGTGTTCATCCTGTCCCCTCCAATTTATGGTCACCTTGCGGTGCGGGCGCTGTTATCGCGCCATTTGACCCCTAAAGCCTGCTGGTTGCCGGCCGTCGCCGGAAGCCCGTTATGTCGCAACGATATGTTGCGCAGGATGCAACAATAACCTAGCCGTTGCCGGATGCTCGATCTCGGCGATCTCATGGTGTTCACCAAAGTGGTCGAAACCGAAAGCCTGACACGCGCCGGCAAGCTCCTCGGCTTGCCCAAATCCACTGTCAGTCGGCGGCTGTCGCGGCTCGAGGAACATCTCGGCGTGCAGCTGCTTCACCGTTCGACCCGCGCGGTGACGGTGACGCAGGACGGCGCGACCTTTTTCGAATATTGCCTGCGCTCGATCGGCGTGTTGCGCGACGGCGAGCGCGCATTGCAGAGCCAGGCGCGGGTACCGCAAGGCGTCGTCCGGATCGCGATCCCCTATGTGCTCGGGCAAAGCCTGGTAGGGCCGCTGCTCGCCGGATTCCTGCAGAACTATCCCGATGTGCGGCTGGTCGCGGTGCTGAGCGACGATGCGGTCGGATTGCTGCGATCGGGGTTCGACGTCGCACTCGCGATCGGGCCGTTCGCCGACAGCGGGCTGATCGCGGTCAAGCTCGGCACCACTGGCTGCGGCGCATTCGCCTCGCCGGGTTATTTCGAGCGATATGGCCGGCCGCAAAGCCATGTCGATCTGCCGCGGTTCGACCTGCTCGCCGCGGGAGAAGCCGACCGGCGCCATCGCTGGACCTTGCGCAACGGCAGTACGGAAGTGACCGTCGAGTTCACCCCCAAATTGCTGTGCAACGACATGATCCTGCTACGCGACGCGGCGCTGGCCGAACTCGGCGTCGCCAATCTGCCCGCATTCCTGTGCAAGCGCGACCTTGCCGAGGGACGGCTGGTCGAGGTGCTGCCCGGCTGGCAGGCGAGCGATCTCACCTTCTTCGCTTTGTTCGCCGATCCCAAGGGGGTGCCGGTCCGGGTCCGCACGCTGATCGATTATCTGGTTGAACATCTTCGCCCGACCCTGTCCTGGGACCTGCACTGACAGTTGCGCCTGACGGAACACAGCGTTCCATCAATCCGGGCTTGGCGGGTTCAAACGGAACGGCCAACCCTTGGCAGGACGGCGCCGAACGAGCGAGCGTCAGCGCCAAGGAGGGGATTATCAACGACCAGTCCGCCCTGACCGCCACTAGCGGCGCGGCCCAGCGCAACGACCTGCTCGCCTTCTTCGCGGAAGCCGTGCGAGCGGTGTCGGCGGACGCGGCAATGCCGCCGGCGATTCCGGTGTCCCCGCATGGGCGGACCGTGGTCATCGCGGTCGGCAAGGGTGCCGCGGCGATGATGCGGGTCGCTCTGGCGCGGACGAAAGGCCGCGCGGTCGAGGGATTGGTGGTGACGCGTCACGGCCACGTCCCGGCGGGGACGTCGTGGCCAGGGGTCGAGATTATCGAGGCCGGTCATCCCTATCCCGACGAGAATAGTGTGCGCGCCGCGCTTCGCGCGCTCGAGATCGCGCATACGCTCGACGCGGGCGACCGTTTGCTCGTGTTGTTGTCGGGTGGCGGATCGGCGCTGCTGGCGGCGCCCGCGCCCGGGCTCGACCTCGCCCACAAACAGACGATCACTCGCGCCTTGTTGCAATCGGGCGCGACGATCGAGGAGATCAACCGCGTCCGCAAGCATCTGTCGGTCGTCAAGGGCGGTCGCCTCGCGGTGGCAGCAGGTGCGGCCGCCGTCACCACCTGGATCATTTCCGATGTCCCGGGCGACGATCCGTCGTTCGTGTCGTCGGGGCCGACCGTCGCCGACACGAGCAACCTCGACATGGCGCGTGAGATCATCGAGCGCTACGGCATCGACCCATCGCCGCAGGTTGCCGCGGCACTGAACGACCCGGCCAACGAGACGCCCTCGGCCGACAGCCTGGGCATCGCCGGTAGCGAGACATTGGTGATCGCCCGTGCCCGCGACGCGCTCGCTGCCGCCGGCCGGCTGGCGCGCGACAAGGGCTATCAGGTCACCGATATCGGCGACAACATCCAGGCCGAAGCGCGGCACCTCGGCGCTGCCCACGCCGCTTTGTCGCGGCGGCTGGCGCAGGACGGCGCGCGGCGCGTGATCCTGTCGGGTGGCGAAACCACGGTGACGGTGGTCAACAAGGATGGGCGCGGCGGGCGCAACCTCGAATATCTGCTCGGCCTGGCCATCGCGCTCGACGGCGCGCCGGGCATCTGGGCACTGGCCTGCGACACCGATGGGATCGACGGGACCGAGGATGCGGCGGGCGCGATCATCACGCCAGACACGCTGGCGCGGGCGCGCGAAGCCGGGCTCGACCCCGCGGCATATCTTGCAGCCAATAACGCTTATCTGTTCTTTGATGGCATCGGGGACCTGGTCGTATCGGGCCCGACCCTGACCAATGTGAACGACTTTCGTGCGATCCTGATCGACGCGAAGGCTTGAGAGGATTGCCCATGGCGACCAGTCCACCACGCGCGCGTGCCGCTCCGTCCAGCTATCCCTGGCTGCTGATCGCTCTGCTCTGGGTGGTGGCGTTCCTCAATGCCGCCGACCGCTCGGTAATCGTCGCGGTGATGCCGTCGATCCGCACCGAGTTCGGGCTTAGCGATACCCAGCTCGCGTTGATCTCCTCGGTGTTCTTCTGGTGTTATGCCGCCGCGGCCTTGTTCACCGGCCGGCTCGGCGACGGCGCGCGGCGCACGCGCGTGGTGATTTACGGCCTCGTCTTCTGGAGTGTCGCGACAGGCATGGTGCCGCTGTCGACTGGGTTCGTGATGTTGTTGGGCCTGCGCGCAGTCGTCGCCTTCGGAGAATCGACTTATTATCCGACTGCCACCGCGCTGATCGGCGACTGGCATGGCCCGGGGATGCGCAGCCGGGCGCTGTCGATTCACCAGACCGCGGTGTTCGCGGGGTCGGGGCTCGGGGCAATCCTCGCCGGCGTGATCGCCGACCATTTCGGCTGGCGCGCGCCGTTCCTGGTGTTCGCCGCACTGGGACTGGTCTGGGCGATCGTGCTGGTCCGCACGCTTCGCGACGCGCCAATCCGCCACACCAAGGCCGAACGCGACCGCAACGAAGAGCCTTACGGCGTGGTGCTCCGGATCAAGCCTGCGCTGATGCTGCTGGCCGTGTTCTTCCTTGCCAATGGCGTCGCCAATGGCGTGACCGTCTGGGCGCCGACTTTCGTCCACGACAAGCTTGGCGAAAGCCTGACAGGATCGGCTTTCTATGGCTCCGCGAGCATCAACATCGCCGGCTTCGTGGCGGTGCCGCTCGGCGGCCTGCTGGCTGACGTACTGGCGCGGCGCTCGCCGATCGGGCGCTTCTATACGCTGGCAATCGGGCTGGTGATCGCCGCGCTGCTGCTCGCACCGATGGCCTGGGCGACCTCGGGGTTCGAAGTCGCGCTGGTGCTGATCGGCACGACATTGGGCAAGGGTCTGTTCGACGGCTGCATCTATGCGGCGATGCACGATGTCGTACCGCCGCATGCGCGCTCGACCGCGGTCGGCATGATGACGACGTGTGGCTTCGTTGGTGCGGGTGTCGCGCCGTTGTTTATCGCGCGTGCCTCCAACTCGCTGGGCATGGCGGCAGCGCTCGGATCGCTTGCCGCACTGTATGCACTCGCCGTCGTCATCCTGCTCGCGACGCGCGGCATGACCCGGGCCGCGGTCGAGGCCAATCGCGAACCCGCTACCGCTGAGGAAATAGTCGAATGACCATTGCGCTCGTGCTCAATGCGCCGCGCGAACTCGGTTTCGAGGAAACGCCCGACGCGCCTCTTGGCGCCGACGAGGTGCGTATCGCGACGCTGTTTTCGGGAATCAGCGCCGGCACCGAACTGACCCAGTATCGCGGTACCAGCCCGTTCATGGCGCGGCGCTGGGACGAGCAGCGCCGGCTGTTTGTCGATGGCGAGCCGCCGAGCTGGCCCTATCCGGTCCGCAACCTCGGCTATGAGGAAGTCGGCGAGATCGTCGAGATCGGGACCGCGGTCGCGGACTTGCGGCCGGGTATGCGGGTCTATGGCACGTGGAACCACCGCACCCATCACGTCGCGAGCGTCCAATATGCCCGCGATCGGCTGATGCCCGACGACGCCGACCCGCGGATCGGCATCTTCTCGCATATCGGCGCGGTCGCGCTCAACGGTGTCCATGACGCCCGGCTGCGGATCGGCGACACGGTCGCGGTGTTCGGCCTTGGCGTGCCCGGTCAGATCGTCGCCCAGGCGGCACGGGCGAGCGGCGCGCGGGTCATCGGGATCGATCCCGATCCCGGCCGTCGCGCCACCGCTTTGTCGCTGGGGATGCACGACGCGCTTGATCCGAAAGCGGGAAGTGTCGCGGAGACGATCAAGGCGATGACCAACGGCCGCGGAGCCGACGCGTGCATTGAAGTGTCGGGCGCGCCGCCGGCGCTTGCCGAGGCGATCCGCGCGGTCGCCTATTCCTCGCGCGTCGTCGCGATGGGTTTCTTCCAGGGCGAGGTGTCGGGTCTCCGGCTCGGCGAGGAATTTCACCACAATCGCGTCGAACTGATCTGCTCGCAAATCTCGGGCACCGCGCCCGAGGCGATGCATCGCTGGTCGAAGCCGAGGCTGTGGCGCACCGCGATCGAGCTGCAGCATCGCGGGGTGCTCGATCTGCTGCCGCTGATCACGCACACTGCGCCGTTCGAGCAGGCGCCCGACCTGTTCGCGCGGCTCGACGCAGGCGAACCCGGCCTGCTCCAGGCGATGATCGAGTTCCCGCAATGAGGGTGGCATTGCTCGGCTGCGGCGGCATCGCGTCACGTCACGTCGCCGCGATCAAGGCGCTGGGGCTCGACTTCGTCGGCTGCTGCGGTCGCGACCAGGCGCGCACCGACGCTTTCGCCGGCGAATATGGTGGACATGCCTTTGTCGATCTCGACCGGATGATCGACACCGTCGCACCCGACCTGCTGATCGTGGCCTTGCCTCCTTTCGTACGCAACGGCGAGATCGAGCATGCCGCGTCGCGTGGGATTCACCTGCTGGTCGAAAAGCCGATCGCGCTCGACATGGCGGCGGCCGACCGGATGGTCGTGGCGGCCGAAGCGGCAGGCGTCGTCGCGGCGATCGGCTTCATGTACCGGTTCGGCGAAGCGGTGCGGCGCTGGCGATCGATCGATACCGGTCCGGTCGGGCTCTATGCCGGCGCCTATCATTGCAATGCGCTCCACGCACCCTGGTGGCGTGAACAGGCGAAGTCGGGTGGCCAGATGCTCGAACAGGTGATCCACCAGATCGACCTCGTCCGTCATCTGATCGGCGAGCCCGACACGGTGACCGCGCGCCGCGCCAACCTCTTCCATCGCGACGTGCCGGGTTATGACATCGAAGACGTCTCGGCGATCCTGTTCGGCTGGGACGATGGCCGCATCGCCACGATCAATGCCTCGAATATCGCCATCCCGGGTCTGTGGTACAAGGAATGGGTGATCTATGCCGAACGCATGACCGGCCGGTTCACCAGCTGGAACGAGGCGGTGCTGATGCCGACAGCGCAGGGGGCCGAGGCCGAGATCGTCGCTGGCGCGAGCGATCCCTTCGCCGCGCAACTTGCCGACGTCGTCGGCGCGATCCATGAACACCGCGCACCAGCAATCACGCTGCGCGACGGCGCGGAGACGTTGCGGCTCGCGCTTGCCGCGCGCCAATCGGCCGACGAGCGTCGGGAGATCCGGCTTGCTCGCTGATCTCGATCGTCGCGGCATCGCCTTCTCCACGCCGCGGCCGCTGCTCGACGGCGTGGTTCCGCCGCATGGCACGCCGATCGTAGAGCCCGGCCGGATCGTCTGGCCGCTCGACGCCGGCGGATCGATCGCGCTGGCGGTCGCCCGTGATGGCGACGCGCTCAGCCTCGACGTGTCGGCGACGGCCATCCACCGCGCGATTGACAGCATCGGGCTGCGCTTCGAGGCGGTCCGCGGCGTGCGGCGCTATCTACGCAATGGCTATCAGAGTTGGGACGGCGCCTATTTCGTCGCGCCCGGAACGCCGCCCGGCGACGGTCCGCCGGCCAAGGCGCCGACATTGGGCTTCGCGATGACCGCCTTGTTGCCGGAAGGCGAAGGCGCGGTGCTACTCGGCTTCGACCGGCACGACCGCTACCAGACGCGCTTCGGGTTCGGCGGTACCGCCGAGATGCTGACGATCGATGTCGCGACCCTGCTCGACCGCACCGGCGAGACCCGCGCCGAAACGCTATATCTATTCGACGGCGACGCAGTCGAGCCGACGCTGCGCCGCTGGTCGCAGCGCGTTGCCGCCGCCGCACCGCTCCCGCCGCGCGTGCCCGACCGCCGGCTGACCGGTTGGTGCTCCTGGTACAATCTCTACGCGGCGATCGACGAAAGCGTGATCCGCGAGCATCTCGCGAGCGCGCGGGCTTATCGCGATATGCACCAGGTGGAGCTCGAGATCTTTCAGATCGACGACGGGTTCACGCCCGAAATGGGCGACTGGCTCGACGTGAAGCCGCAATTCCCGCGTGGCATGAAGCCGCTTCTCGATGAAGTTGCCGCGGCCGGGTTCCGCCCAGGCCTGTGGATCGCGCCGCTGCTCGTCGGTAATCGCAGCAAGCTGTTTGCCGCGCATCCCGACTGGGTGGTGCAGGACATCGCGACGCGCGGGCCGCTCGTCGCGATGGAATTCTATGGCGAATTCCGCTGGCACAAACGGTCGGAAGAATATTACATCCTCGACGTCACCCATCCCGATGCCGCCGCCTATCTCGCTCGGGTCATTCGCACCTGGGTCGGGGAATGGGGCGCGCGCTACATCAAGGCGGATTTCCTGCTCCACGGCGCCGAATATGGTCCCGAGCGGGCGCGCTGGCATCGGCCGGGCCTGTCGCGCATCGCGATCTGGCGGCACATGATGACGATCCTGCGCGAGGCGGCGGGTGAGGATGTGGTCATCGCTGGCTGCGGCTGCCCGCTTTGGGCGTCGGTCGGACTCGTCGACGCGGTGCGGATCGGTCGCGACGTCGGCGTGACCTGGAATGGTGATTATTCCGCCGAAAGCCTGCTGCGCGATCTTCAGACCCGCAACCATGCGAACGGCTTGCTGTGGCAGGCCGACCCCGATTGCGTACTGCTCCGCGACCGTTTTCACTATCTGACCGACGACCAGGTCGAAACGCTCGCGCACTTCGGTGCCGGCTGCGGCGGTGTGCTGATGACGAGCGACGACTTGGCGGCGCTCAGTCCGCGGCGCGCGGCGTTGTTCGCGGATCTGCTGAGGCGCCCATCGATAGGGTGCGATTTTCCGCTGCTGGGGATCGCCGAAGGGTCGGTCGAACAACATGTTCACCGTTCCGAGGGTTCGATCGACGTCCTGCAAATGGACGTGCAGCAGGTAGCCGACTAGCCCCTGAAGATCACGCGCCGGCATTGCCCACCCAATCCGACCTCTCGATTGAGGGGAGGGGAGGTGAGAGCGCTATGGCGGGATACCCTCAGATGGGATGACGATATGGGGCAAGCATGACGCCTGGGACGTGGGTATTATGGCATCAACCGCTTGCGCCCCTGCGACAGATGCCAGCGCATCGCGAGCGCTGCACCGTCGGCGTCCTGAACCCGGATCGCTTCGACGATCATCTGGTGTTCGGACAGCATCGCGCTGATCGCCTCGGGCGGCCGCGACCGGAATATGTCGACACCCGCTTTCATGATCCGGTCGATGTTGGCGAACATATGGTCGAACGCGGAGACGAAGGCGGAATTGCAGGTGCCGAGCACGATCGCGCGGTGAAGCGCCATATCTTCCAGATGTGCCGGTCCGCTGGACAGCAAGGCATTTTCCAGGCGTGTCATTTCCTGCTCGATGACGTGCGGCCAACCGCGCTTCCGACGGCAAGCGGTCGCCGGTCTCCAGATGCTCCTGATTGATGATCGCGACGATGCCCGTATAGGCGCGGTCGGCGAGGCGACCCTCACTCATCTTTTACCGCTCCGGCTTTTGGGCGGTGTCATCGGAGCTGCCTGGTCACAGGAGGTAGCTCCCGCCAAGCACGCAGACCAGACCGACGACCGATACGACCGTCTCCAAGACCGACTAGGTGCGAAACGTGTCGGTTGACCAGCGCGACCAGCAACTCGCCCAGGGCGCGCCGGCATTTCCCGCGAGCTTCAGGCCGCTCCGCGCCAATGAGGCTGCGCCATCCGACAGCTGAAGCATCGCGCCCAGCGACAGGCCGAGCGCGACTACCAAGCCCGTTCCGCCGAGAATATCGCCACCACCCTTTTGTAGCGCCGCCACCGTGGCGAGGGGCGACAGGCCGACGCACAAGCCCGCGACGAACGCGCCGCACAGCAGCGCGATGAACGGGTGAAGGCGGCCCTTGACGATCAGGACGACCCACAGGCCGATCTCGAACACTGCCGCCAGCACCAAGCGGAGATCTTCGGGCGTCATCGTGGCGCGTGCCCGTATCGAGTCGCTGTGCGGTTCGCAGTCTTCACGCAGGCAATGTCGTTCGGCATGCGCCTTCCCTCCGATAGCCTGTTGGTCGTTAGGTCAGCTTTTTCCGAGCACTGCTGTATGACAGATATCGCTCGGTCGCCACGAGGAAGGCTTGTTGGCTCTGAAATCGTCGTGAATAGGTGAAAACCTGTCCAACCAATCCGACTCTTCTCAATAGGGAGCCGGTTTGGCCCGAATGAGAGGAAACGTATCGTGGGCATCGCGCAAAATCTGGCAGCAACTAGTCATGGCGAGGAATCGCGCGACTGCGTCGCGGCGGCGGCTCCTGCGTTGCTCTTTTCCCGGCGCGCGCTCGTCGGCGCCGCAATCGCGCTCGGTGCGCTCCCTGCCAGGCTCCTGGCGCAAGGTCCGGTCGAGCTGATCGCCGGAACCTATGCTCGCGAAGGTGGCCCCGGTCTTGTACCGCTGACGGCAAGTGCGAGCGGCTGGGTAGCGGGCCATCCGTTGGGCACAATCCGTAACGCTTCGTTCGGCGTGCGCGCGGGCGCGAGCGGCGTTCGATACCTACTCGACGAACAGGAAAAGGGCCGGGTTGGCATTTACGACCGAGGCTTGCAGCCTCTGGCTGACTTCTCCACGCTCGGTGCCGATCCTTGCCATGCCGCCCTTAGTCCTGACGGGGGCATGCTGGCCGTGGCCAATTACTCCAGCGGAAGCGTCGCCGTTTGGCGGATCGATCGCGACACCGGTCGTCCAATTGGGCAAGCGCACCTGGTCGTACATGCCGGTAGCGGCCCCAATCGCACCCGGCAGGCGGGCGCGCATGCGCATTGGGTGGGTTTTGCGATGGGCGGGAAGCTGCTGCATGCCGTCGACCTGGGTGCAGATGCGATCTTCGCGCACAGATTGGATCAGCGATCGGGTGCGATCATCTCCAGTTCGCTCGCTTACCGCGCACCAGCGGGGTCGGGTCCGCGCCATCTCGCGCGCCATCCGCGCCTAAGGATCGCCTATTTGGTCTCCGAACTGGCTAATATGGTGACGGTCCTTACGGCCCGTCCCGACGGCACATTCGCCGCGAAGGGGTCCGTTTCCACCTTGCCGGCAGCGTTCGTCGGAACGTCGACCGCCGCCCACATAGCGCTTAATAGCGGTGGCACGCGGCTGTACGTCTCCAATCGCGGCCACGACAGCATCGCGGTGTTCGCGATCGACGCGGCCGGAGGATTGACCCTCATTCAGCATGTCGGCTCGGGTGGGCGAGGTCCGCGCTTGTTCCTGTTGGTCGAGGAGCGGGGAGAAATGCTGGTCGCCAACCAACGGTCGGGAAATGTCGCTCGGCTCCCGCTGGGCAAGGACGGGCGCCTCGGTGCTGCCGTCCATGGCACGGCAATTCCCGGTGTGGTATTTCTATCTGCGTAGCCCGTGCAGGGTTTATGGCGGAGGTCGGTTGCTCGACTGTCATGCCCGGGGCGAGCTTACGCGCGCTGATCCTGGCCAAGCGAAAGAATCCGCATCGCGCGAATGAGAGTTGCAGCGCGCATCGAGCGTATAGTTGACGACCTGAAAGTCGCGCTCAACGGCGAGCGGTTCTCGCCGCTCGCGGGGATGCACGTCGGCGACGTCAGGCCGAACAGTCGCGGTTGATGGGAGCCGACAGAATTATAGGTTGATCACTCATCACGTTGGAACCTTTCGCCGACAAATTGGGAAGATCGTCCCGAAGGGTCAGTCGCACTTGAGCGATAAGGCGAACAGCTCTGGCAAACAAATTAGTGAGAGATGCCGAACCGTATTTTGAGCAGCGTCGGCTTCGTCAGGTTGAGGCCGTGATCTACCTCGTCACCGTTCCAACGGCGCTTCATGAGCCAGCGGCCATTCTGGAACGTGCCTTCCTCGACCACCACGAAACGTCCACCGCCATCGGGTGCCGGAGCGGCTTCGCCGAAGGCGATGCGCACGTCGGACCCGGCAAGCAGAAACTCGTCCGCCCCCAGCTCGATGACGGCTGCGCCGCCAACAGGACGGTCCTTGTTGGGATTTGGCGGCGCATCGCGGCCCCCGAACTCCCACAGCCCGTATTGCGCAGTGATTTTCCAGCGGCCGAGGGTCGCGGATTGATCCGACACGTCCTCGCCCTTTGCGAAACCGACCGTGGGATGGTCGTATGCGAGCCGAGCCCAGTCCTGTGCGATCGGCGCCATCAGCGCGAATTTGGACGAGATGGCTTCGAGATTCTCGGGCGTGTTCAGACCGCCGAGCGGGAAATTGGAAAAGGTCGGATCCATCCCGAACGGCGACCAGCCGATCGCCCCTTTGCCGAGCGCCAGCCAGAAGAACCGCGCGAATCCCAGGTCGTTGCCCGTTTCGGGAATGAACAGCGGATTATCCGGCCGCGCGTAATGATCCATATATGCCGCAACGGCCGTCGAGTTGCGCTCATAGATGTCAGGCGCTTCGATCGCGATGTGGGGAGCCGCGGTCTTCCAGATGTCGATCACTGCCCAGTCTGGCCCGCTATTGCCCCCGGCGTCGTTAAAGGCGTCGCTGAGCGCGGCATTGACGTACATCGGCAGGTTGAGTTCGGCTTGGCCGGCAGCCGCGATCTCGTCGATATAGCGTGCGAGGTACCAAGCGGTGAAGTTTCGCGCAGCGGTCTTGCCGAACGCCTCTGTCCAGGTGCCGCTTTTCCCGGTCCGCCGCGCGAGCTCTGCCGGGATAGGAGCCGCGAACAGCCGGTTGGCTTCGGGCGAATAGTCGCGATCGAGGCCATAGCTCCCGACTTCGTTCTCCGGCTGCACCATGATGACGGTGTGATCCGGGTCGATCTCGCGGAGGTGGCGCATCAGCGCTACGAACGCGCGCTTATCGGCTTCGAGCGTATTTCGGCCGAGTGGCGTATGAACATAATGCTGTTTGCCATCCTTGGTCATCATGTGCGGAAACCGCTTCGAATCCGCCTTCACCCATTCCGGCGCATAGCCCGGCCCGGTATTCTTCCAGGTCCCGAACCACAGCAGGACCAGGCGTACATGGTTCTCGCGGGCCTGCGGAACCAGGGCGTCGACCCACGAAAAGTCGAACTTGCCTTCGGCCGGCTCGATCTGCTCCCAGGCGACCGGAATTTCGAGCGTATTGGCATGAATGGCGCGAATCGTCGGCCAGACCTCGGGCAGCATGGCCGGATAATTGCTTGAATTGTGCGCCTGCCCGCCGAGGATCAGGAACGGTGCGCCATCGACGTACAAAGCGTGCCGGCCGTTCTTGGAGACGATCCGCGGCAGTTCGGCGGCAGAGGCGGGTAGGGCAAGACACAGCGCGAGAAGCATGCCGCAGAGGCTGCGAAACAGGTTCATTCTCTCTCCCTTGAGTGGTCGATGTCTCGGCCGAGGAAAGGCTGCGCCCGACGGCATTGCTTGTGCGATCATTCGCGGCTCCTCCCCATCGTCCGCCGCGGCTGCATGTTGGCAAAGCGGTCAGACTCCGGGTCGGCTGGTAGACAGAATCACGCGCTCAAGTCCAATGGCGGTGTGCTGAATTCATGGGAGAAGATGTTGTAAATATAAGAAAAATCACCAACCTAATCCCGCTTATCGGGTTGCCGGACTGTCCTGAATAACGTCAGTCCGCTTCGTAACTTTTTTCGCATTCGAGACAGACTAATTGCCCGATGCGTTGCTCGAACCACGATGGGCTGGGGCTATTTTGCTACGGTCTCGAGCTGAAGGCGCTGCGTCGGCAACCCCTCGACGTCGACGTCGACCTTGACGGGACCGGTTCTGATGCCCGCGCGCAATGCCGCAACGACGCGTCCGTGAAAACTCTTGCGCGCTCCCGACTGGAAGCTCGATGCGTCTTGCGGGTTGCCGTTGCCGATACCCGCGAGCGTCGCGGCGCCGAGGGCCTGCACCGTCACGACACGGTCGGCGTGCTGGTCATAGACGGGCGTTCCGGCGGCATCGACGAGTTCCACCGTCACATAAGCGAGATCTTCGCCATTGGCGGTGAGGCGGCGGCGATCGACGGTCACGCGGGCCCTGGCCGGCGGGCCTGCGGTGCGCAATTCCCAGCGCGCGACCTCGCGCCCATGGTCGTAGCCGATGGCTGTCAGCCTGCCTGGCGCATAAGGAGTCTTGAACACGGTCTTGAATTCGCTCTCGACGCCTACCTGCTTGCGCCCCAGGCTGACTCCGTTGAGCAACAACTCCACTTCCGGAAGTTCGGAATAGACCACGACCTCGAGCGGCTTGCCTTCCTGTCCCGGCCACGTCCAGCTGGGATGGACGTCGTCGAGCGCCCAATCGAGATGGGGGGGCGTAATCGGATAGAAATGCCGGTCGGGAAGGTCCTGGCTTCCTTCGGGCTGGCGAACGAACGCCGAGATCGGATCGATCCCCGTCTTCCACAACGCTTCGCGGTAATAAGCGGCGGGCCTCTTGCGCCCTGTCGCGTCGATTTCGCCGCAATAAGCGAGATGCCAGGGGTAGGGGCCGAGCTTCTGCCAGTCCTGGCTATAGCCCATCCAGCCAATGCCGGATTCGCCGAGATAGTCGACGGCGGTCCAGACGAAATCACCGATCACCCAGGGCATGGTTTCGACCGGCCGCCAATAGTCAAAGGCATCCCGCGAGGTCGATTCCGAGGTGTACATGACGCGTTGCGGGAATTTCAGGTGGTCGCCCGCGAACAAATGCGCTCGATAATTGTATCCGGCCACATCGAGCGCCGCGAATTGTTTGTCGCTATCGGGCGGATCGATGCTGACCGCTTGGGTCACTGGCCGGGTCGGATCAAGGGCGCGCACGCGTTCGGCCAGCTTCCGCGCCGTTTCGACTCCCGGCGGCGATCCCTGTTCCGGGATTTCATTGCCGATGCTCCAGAAGATCACACTCGGGTGATTGCGGCCGCTGACCACCATGCTGGCAATATCCTGCGGCCAATCCGTGGCGAAGAAGCGGGAATAATCCTGCGCGCGCTTGTCCTTGTTCCAACTGTCGAAGGCCTCGTCGATCACCAGCATGCCGAGTTCGTCGGCGGCGTCGAGCGTGGCCTGGCTTGCCGGATTGTGCGCGCTGCGGATGGCATTGTAGCCTGCCGCCTTCATCAGCGCGACTTTGCGCCGGTCGGCATCCGGAAACCCCGCGGCGCCGAGCATATAATTGTCGTGGTGAATGTTCCCGCCGCGCAAGACCACCCGCTTGCCGTTGATCCGAAGACCGTTCGTCGCATCGACGGTGATGGTGCGGATGCCGACCCGGGTTTGGTGCCTGTCGGTGACGACGCCGCCCATCCGCGTCTCCTGCACCAGCGTGTAGAGATTGGGAGAAGCGGGCGACCACAAGGCCGGGCGCGGGATCGCGAGCGATTGGTCCCATTCGCCGCTCGCCCCTGCTCCTAGAGCTTGGCGCCGACTGGCCTGCGCCACCACCCGGCCATTCGCCGCGACTATCTTGGACACGAGTTCGACCGATTGCGTCCGGGCCGCGCAGTTGCTCGCCGACGCCCGGATCGCGACCATACCCATGTCCGGCGCCGCCTTGGGCGTGGTCACGAAGACCGAATCCGGATCGATATGAACGCAATCGAGGATCTGTAGCGTGACCGGCCGGATGATGCCCGATCCCGCATACCAACGCGACGATGGGTCCGCGTGATTGACGCGCAGAGCGATTACATTGTCGCCGGCCCGCAGCTTGCCGGTAAGATCGACCGTGAACGCGGTGTAGCCATAATGGTGCTTGGCAATCCGGCGGCCGTTCACCCAGATCGTGGCGTCCATATAGACGCCCTCGAATTTGAGCCGAACGATCTTGCGCATCGCGGATGCGTCGAGTTTCAGATGGCGGCGATACCAGCCGATGCCGCCCGGCAGATAGCCCGAATCCTGGCCGGCGGTGGCGCGTCGATCGAATGGCCCGGCGCCGTCGCGCCCGTCCATGATCGACCAGTCATGCGGTACCACGACCGGCTTCCAGTCGCGATCATCGAAAGCAGGGGCTTCGGCACCTTGCACCTCGCCCCGGGCAAACAGCCAGTTCTGGGACAGGCTGCGCGTCTCCGCGAACGCCGGAGTTGCCAACGCCCAGACGAGCCACGCGACGGCAAGCCCCCATACTACCCCCAGCGGTCGCAACATTTGTTTCCTCCAACGGTGCTGGTCTGCGCCGCGGCCTGGACCAAGCCGTGTCCGCGGATTCGTAGTACCGGGATAGAGACGCCGCTCTGCCGCAGAGGCACCGCGCATCGCTTCTGATAGCTTTATCGTACTTGGCCATCTGGCCCGGACAAGCTGCCGGGTTCCAAATAAGAACGAAATGTTGCGAACCGGACCAGAAGGGGGTGAAGCGGTCTTCCAAGCACCGACTTCGCGGACGCCGTGCTTGTCCGCGAGCAAAGGCGCAAGTTCGTCAGTTATCACGGAATGGATGAACGTTGCGCCCGCGACCTACCGCCCAGTCGCCTCGCGCTGCGTTTCCAGCACATGCGGATCGCTGGCCAGTTTGTGGATATAGGCGCGCCGCGCGTCGGCTCCGCCCTTGATCCCGTCATAGTCCTTGCGCTGAGCGTCGGTCAGGACGATCTTGGCATAGCCGCGATCGATCATGCAACGACGTATGTCCTGGAACATCATTTCCTTGATACCTGCATATTGCTGGGCAGGTCTGGCGGCGGCTATCACCCTCTGCTCGTCAGCGGACCTGCTCATCGCACCCGATAAGTCCGGCTGGCCCATGGGTCCGGCGGCGGGGACGGTAGCCTGAGCGCTGGCGTCGAGTGCTTCCAGCTGCTTGGATGCGCGAGCCAGGGTCTTCACCTCCTCGGAATTGGCGACGTTTCTCGCCAGACCTTTCTTCCCGCATTCCAGAGCATCGCCGCGATATTGCTCGTAGGTGACGCCCGCTTTGGCCCAGATGGACTCTGGCGCCGCCTCCTTCGCGCTCGCGTTACCTGCCTGCACGCTCAGGAGAATGGCGCATCCCGCCAATACGCGGCCAAAAGGCGTGGGCGTTTTCTTTCGATTACCGTTCGCGACTGTCTTCATGATTTCGTTCTGCAATCTCATCGAGCGCCAGCCCCACGTTGAGCCACCGAAATTTCCGGCGCCCCGGCGAATGCCCGGAGATACTCCCCATGGAGAGGCATTGCATTGACGGCCGAACGCACCCTACCGTTGAAGGCGTCGAAATATGCGATGATCTCTTCGTCTGTCAGACGATCGATTTGAGGAACGAGGCCGTTCGCTCGGAGCCCCTGCCCATGCATTACCGACAGCCAACTGTTATAGGTGAAGAACTCTCCCGGTCGAATGAATAGTCTGCCATGTGGGGCGAACATATCTATTCGCCTCTGAAGTGAATCCGGAACGGACATATATTTGCAATATTTCCAGAATGACGTGTCTTCTCGCTCAGTTACCTTGTAGTGGAGAACTATGAAATCTCTGATCTGCTCGATTTCGAGCTCCACTTCCGAGTTGTAGGAGTCGATTTCGGACTGGTCGAAATTTTTGTCGGGAAAATAGGTTAGAAGTTTGAAAACGGATGTTTGAACGAGGTGAATGTTCGTGGATTCCAGCGGCTCGAGAAATCCCGAGGCTAGTCCGATTGAGACGCAATTCTTGACCCAGACCTCGCGGCGACGCCCAGGCGTAAACTTGATGCGCCTGGGGGGAGCCAACGGTTCTCCATCAAGCGCGCCGAGCAGCTTCTTTTCTACCGCATCGTCACTTTCGGCGAAGGCGCTGCTATATACCATCCCGTTGCCGGTGCGATGTTGCAGCGGAATGCGCCAACGCCAGCCCGATCCCTCGGCGATCGCTTTGGTATAGGGGGTCGGCGCCTGCACCCTGGCGCAAGGAACCGCAATCGCCCGATCACAGGGGAGCCAGTGCGTCCACTCCTCGTAAGGGCTGTTCAAGGTCTTTTCGATAAGCAGGCCATGCAGGCCCGTGCAATCGATGAAGAGATCGGCCTCGAACTCGCGCCCATCCTGTAAACGAACCGATTTGATAAATCCGTTTTCGGCATTCTGCTCGACATGCACGATCCGGCCACTCACATGCTGCACGCCGCGCTTGATGGCATAGGTGCGAAGATAGTCGGCATAAAGTGCCGCGTCGAAATGGAAGGCATAGAAGTGCGACGGCAGGCCGGTCTGCTCGACCGCTTGTGGATGACGAAACCGATTATGCCGTGCCGCTATCGCGCCAACGTTGCTGTCTTCGAGCAGCGTGTCGGTGCCTTGGGCCGCCATGAGCTGGGCGTACCGCAAGTACATGTGATAAAAGGAAACGTCTTTGTAATTGGGACCGAAATGAGCAAAAGAGTGGAAATAGCTATCTCCGACATTGCGCCAATTGACGAACTCGATCCCGAGTTTGAATGTCGCGTTGCAATGCCTCATGAAATCGGCCTGATCGAGACCGAGCATCTGATTGAATACATGGATGAACGGGACGGTCGCCTCGCCAACGCCGATTGTGCCGATTTCGGGAGACTCGATAAGCTCTATTTCGAGGCCAGCATCGGCCAAATCGGCACTGAGGGCCGCCGCTGTCATCCAACCCGCCGTACCTCCGCCGGCGATCAGCACCTTACGTACCGCGTTCGAGTTATGGGGCGCTTTCAAATCCTTTTCAGACATGCTCGTCCTTTCACATCGGCCGGACCATGGCACACCGAAACGGTCTGCCATGGCCCAGCGGATGTCCAATCAGAATTTTGCCCGGAGGGTCGCGTTTATGCGGCGATCGCTCATGTTGGTGTCATAGGGCAGGAAGACGCCGGCCAAGGGCTCCTGAACCGTCTTGGACTTTGTATTAAGAAGGTTTCCGACCGAGGTGTTCAATACGAATCTGTCGTTGATCTTAAAGTCGAAGCTAAAGTCGACATAGCCCGCCGCCTTTGCCCACAATGGAACCATGTTGTATACCTGAAAATTATACGTCGACGAGAAGTCAGTCGGACTTAAAATTACGTTATATGGGTTCCCGCCTGAAGTCGCCCAAGACAGGGGGTTGACGTTGGTGGACAGTAGTTGCTTGGAGCGCCAGTTATAAGCCAGACGCATGTTTACACGGCCACGGCTGTATAGCAGTTCGGCATTATACGAATATTTTGATAAATTGAAGAACGGCAGGCCTTTGATATCGTTGCCGAGAACGTCCGTGGCCTTGGGTCCCGGATTCGTGCTGTCGACGAAGGTGAAGCTGCCGTTGATGCCAAAACCGCTGAGAAGGCCCGGCAGTTTGTCGAAGAAGGTGCGTGCGCCCACTTCGAAGCCCTTGATGTTCACGCCTTTGGTGGAAGTCTCGTTCTGTAGATACGTCCATGGCAGATCGTGCATAGATACCTGATTGTTGCCATCAACCAGCGGAGTCGGCTGGTTCTGCACGAACGACGTAAATATGGGTTGGTCCTTGATCTGCTTGGCAAACAAGCTGAGATAGACCATCGAGCCGTTCCGGGGATACCATTCGAGCGATAGATCTTCGCTCCGGATCATGGTCGGCTTCAGCCGGGCCCCCGCAGCCGTGATGCTGAAGTTCGTTAGGTACGGAAAGCTGATGGGGGTGCCGCCGCCCGGAGGCGTAACGGAGTAGTTCAGAGTATTCGCGCCAATGGAGCCACCGGCCCGGACGTCGTTGAGATTGGGCGGCGAGACTGCTTCCGCAGCCGCAGCCCTCATCACGAAGTTCGGCGTAACATCGAATTTGATGTTGAACGCGGGTAGAACACGGAAGAACGAATAGTCGAGCGACCGGGGAGTACTGGACGACGGGCTAGAATAGATCGTCGAAGGGTCGCCCGTTCCGCCAGCGAGTTGCGCTTGGATATAGGCGTCCGCGGCGGCCTGGCTCAGGAAAAAATTGGTAATCTGGTTTTGGCTGAGCTGTCCCGAGCTGTGGATTTCCGCCGCGACGAATCTGACACCAATGCTGCCAGAGAAACGAGGGATGATGCCCATGTTATCGTGTCCGAACTTCAGCTGGATATAACCCGCGTAGTTCTTGATTCTGGTGTTGACCGGCCCATTTGTATTAAGAAGATGGGCATTATAATAATCCTGCGGCGTTCCGCCAGGAATTCTTTGGCCATAAGTACTCAGCAGATGATACCAATCATAATTTTTCATGACACTTTCGGATGGCATCAACACCGCGCCCGGTGACGGGACTCTCCCTCCGAAGTATTGAGGGAAGTTATAGAGTTGATAGTCGTTGGGCGAGCCATCCGGCGCCACGGTGTGGGTTGGAGTGTTGTCGCCACTGAGATAATATTTAATGCCCGCCCAAGGCTGAGCCAGCGGAGCCCAATAGGTTCCAGTGTCGACATCACTTTCGTTGCGCACCGACGCCCGGGCGCCGACCGAAACGCTTCTGAAGAAAGAATCGCTGCCGAAATCGTAATCCACGTCCACATTGGCGGCGAACATGTGTCCTTTATTGTCGATCCCGTGATTCGCCAACGTACTCCAATAGGCGGCTGTCGTATCCGCCAGAGCGGCAGCATCGAATCCGCCCACCACCGGAATGGACTTCCTCAAATCGAAGCTGGCGGACGCGAGATTGTTGGCTTCCTGCACGATCGAGGCGTACAGGCTTTTGCTTTTGGCCTGTGACGAAACATACTGCAGTCCGCCGCGGACCCGCACCTTATCGCCGGGCGTCCACAAGAACGTTTGCGAAATATCAAGCGTTGAACTCTTGCTGTGGCTGACGGAGCGAGAGCCGGTAAATCCTTGAATGTTGTCCAGCGGTGCGGTGCAGCCATAGATGCCGTTAGCCCAGTCGGCGGTGGTTTGAGAAACCGGCCCGCCATATCCTGCCTGGGAGCCACAATCGGTCGTCGGCGCCGGCGACCATCCTGGCGAATATTGTTGGAGCCAGGTATTTCCGGGCGTGCCGTAAACGATCTGTCCAGTCGCTCCATAGCGCAGCGAACCGGCGATCATCGCACCATTTGAGTCAAACGTGGGATTGACCGGAATATAGACTGCGTTTTGCTGGGGTGACGTCCCGAAGCCGGCTTGAGCAACTTGGCTATCCTGAACGTATTGGGAATAGAATACCGTGTTGGTAAAGGTCAGATTAGGATTCGGTCTCCATTGCAACGCCTGATAGGCGCCATAACGGTCTCGCTTAAAGCTACTGTTGCTCCAATTATACCCATAAGGGATCAGGCCCACGTTAGGCACCTTGACGGTGCCCCCCGCACCGTCCGGGACGGTGGCGACGTAGGGCGAACCGGGAGCATATTCAGCATAGAAGGGGCGTATCGCCAGATCGCTGCTCTGCGAGTCGTAACGCGAAAAGGCGAAGTCGTACAGAACGCCGAACTCGCCGATGCTCGTGTCCCATTTCTTCGTGAACAGAACGGACGCGCTGGGAGAGAATTTCCTGGCCATATCGCCATAGCTGCCACCGACCGTGAGGTCGATTTCCGGCTTGCTGTAATCAAACGGAAGCCGCGTCCGCAGATCGACCGCCGAAGCGCCGCCCTCGATGAGAGTGGCGAGCGAACCCTTGTAGACATCGACGGCGCTCATCAACTCAGGTGTTACGTCGCCCCAGCTAATCGCGCTGGCGCCGTTCGCGCTGAAGACTTGGCGCCCGTTGAGCATGCTGGAGTTAAAGGGCAAACCGCGCACGGAAATGCCGGTGCCTTCGATCTGGAAGCTCGGGTTACCCTGATCGGCCGAGAAGCGCGACAGGGTGACGCCCGACACGCGCTGAAGTACTTCGGTGATCGACGTGTCGGGGAGCTTGCCAGCCTGATCGGCAACGACGGAGTCGACGATAGTATCGGAATTTCGTTTGATCTCGATCGCATCGTTCAGCGCCTTCCGGCGTGCGGTGACGATGATGTCGGTCACGGCGTCGTCGCTCTTATCTTTCTTATCTTTCGCCTTGGCGGGCTTATCCGCGGCGGCATCGTCGGAGGTCTTCGCTTCGGTGCTTTGGGCCCATGCGGGCTGAGCCAGGCCGAGGCCTCCCAGGATCAGTGCCGAAATGCTGGCCTCGATCAGCAGGTTACGTGATTTCATCTACCCCTCCCATTCATCTTATTGATTAAGTTTGAATATTCCTCGCGGACCTGCCCGACAGGTGAGCGGCCTCTTGCCGCTTCATTCCGTTCGCCCGCGCGTCGATCACGGGACATTTGCTGCGATGATCTCTCGCCCGTCACGGCTTCAGGCCAACCCGCCCGAGGCGACCGCGGCTCCGCGCTTCAACCATGCGCGATCGCGGCATCCGACCTTGGTACCGCTACCATTTTTGGGCGCGAAAATCGGCGTCGCCGGTTTTGAAGCCCATCCTTGCGAGTTAAATCTGATCTGGGCGGCGCAGGGATAATGGCGCACCAGCGCTTGGGAGCGTGTGCCGGAGATCGCCTGGTCAATCCTCACTTTTCGACCCCTCCATTCAGATGGTAAGGGGGGAGGTGTCGCTCTGATCGGCATCATCTCTCCCCAACACGGCTCGTCCGTTCTTCCGACCCGCGAGGGTCGGCGCGTCTTCGCCATTCCTTATCAAACGACACAATTTTTCCGCCGCGTCCATGTATTGGATCGGCGGGTGCGCCAAAATTGGCGGAAAATGGCAGTGAAGAAGGGGGTCAGAATCCGTCCTGCCAATCCTCAGGCCGGCTTGCTGTTGATGAGTCCGGTTTGCAACATTTCATGCAAATGCCGATCTGCCAGCCTTGGTCGGGGGCCGGTACGCCCATAAGCAGCCAGCATGCGATCTCAGGCATGGCGAATCGTCGAATCACCCGCCAGGGTCGCTCGTGCCATCAGTTAATACTATAATATTGCCATGGCGATACTTGGGCAGAAGTCATTGCATTCGTTCGGCGACGCGCAAGGATGGCTTGGCTGGATATTGTGTGACTAGAATGAAGAGCGCTGGGGAGTGAGAAGGAAGCCGCATGTCTTGCCCGCCGGGATGGCAGCATGCGCGACCCCCGGTGCCTGGAGTCCCTAGATGCTGTCCGGCGACGGGCGTGACGTAAACGCGCTTTCTCGCCGCGAATGCGGTATAGACCATATTCAATTATGAGCTCCGTGCAGTCCAACTCCTCGATCTTGGCCAATGACGTGCGACAGCGGGCCCAGTCCGTCGGAGCGGACGGCGCCTGGTATCGCGCTTGGCGCGCCTGGCTTCGCCCGGCGGCCCTTATCTTCGCGATCTGGACATCGGTCGGCCTATTCCTGTCCTTGCCGGATATGCTGAGGGGCTTTCAATGGGACCACTTCATCGGGAAGATAATCGATTCCTGGGCCTGGGCGCTGCTTACGCCGGCACTGCTGCTGATCGACAGAAAGATCGTGCCGAAGGACCAGAACATCTTCCGCCTCAGCCTGCTCTTTCTTCTCCTGAGCGTCCCTTTCAGCCTAGTTCACACGTATCTCTCGGGACTTCTTCTTCTTCCGGTACCTCAAGTCTGGTGGAATCCGTTAACAAACAGCGAGTTCGCAGTGTATTATTTCCTGGGCGGCTGGCAGACTTACTGCGCCGCCGTAGGCATATTTCAATCATTCAGATACTATAACCGCTATTTGACAGGACAGCTCGAATTGGGGCGCGTGGAGACGAACCTGCTTGAGTGGCGTTTGAATGCGTTGCGCCTCCACCTCGAGCCGCATTTTCTCTTCAACACGCTGAATGCCATTTCATCAGAAGTCGGCACGAACCCTGAATTGGCGCGCAACATGATCGGTGATCTGGCCGCGCTGCTCCGGCGCTCGCTCGATTGCAAGGACATGCTGGAAATACCGCTGGCGCAGGAATTGGCGCTTCTGGAACATTATATCTCGATCCAGCGATTTCGCTTCGGGGACAGGATCCAAATCGAACTGGACATGGAGCCGGAGGCGCTAACGGCGATGGTCCCCTCGATGCTGCTCCAGCCCCTGGTCGAAAACGCCATTCGCCACGGTCTGGAAGGTCGCCTTTCTGGAGGAGCAATCGATATTTTGGCCCGGCGGACTGCGGGGCAGCTGCAAATCCGGGTGCTTGACGACGGGGTTGGACTGCCCGCGAACTGGCGGAAGGAGACCTCGACCGGCCTGGGTATCCGTGTGACGTGTGAACGCCTTGCTGCGCTCTATCCAGACCTGGGTGAACAAGCTCTCATAATCCAGCCTCGTCCGGGTGGTGGAACCGAGGTGGCGATCTGCCTGCCACTAAGCGAAGGGCGGCGATAAGGGGATGAAATCGCAACTTGGACCGATCACCGCTCTTGTCGTCGATGACGAGGCGCCGGCGCGCAAACGGCTGACGGATCTGCTGGCCAAGGACCGTAGCGTCGGCAAGATTCTTGAAGCAAGGAATGGCGTCGATGCGGTTGCGTTGATCCAGGACATGCGCCCGGACATCGTATTCCTCGATGTCCAGATGCCCGGTGTTGATGGCTTTGGCGTGATCGACGCCCTGGGTGCTGAAAACATGCCGTTGACGGTATTCGTCACGGCCTATGACCAGTTCGCGCTTCAGGCGTTCGATGCGGAGGCCGTCGATTATCTGCTCAAGCCGTTCGGCGACTCTCGCTATGAGAAGATGATGGAGCGCGTCAAAAAGCGGTTGGGCGAATTGCGCGCGGAAAATGCGGACGACGCAAATTCCTTTGGCCCGGAACTCCTCAAGCTGGCTGCAAAGCGTGCGAAGCCGGGCGAGATTTGGGAATGGATGGTCGTCAAGAAGCGGGACGCGACCCAGTTCGTGATGACGCAGGACATCGACTGGATCGAAGCGGCCGGTGTGTATGTGACACTGCACGTAGGGGCAGAGGAATTCCTCTACCGGGCCGGGCTGACCACAGTTGTGAATCGGCTCGACCCCTTTCGGTTCATCCGCATCCATCGATCCAGTGTCGTGAATCTAAGGTCGGTCGCGTTTCTCGAGCGCCGTTCGCATGGCGAGTTCGAGGTGGTGCTGAAGGATGGCACGCGCCTGATGCTCAGCCGGAGTTACCGGGATGAGGTCGAAGCGATGCTGGGGCAATCGCTCTGAACTAGCTAAATTTCCTATGCGCGGATGAGTGTCCGCCGAGGACGGTGGCAAGAGCGTGCTGCGAATAGGGCGGATCCGGCTATTCGCAATCAATACGCGATCGCCGAGAACCTGAAGTACGCCATGTCTCCGTCAAAGAGCAGCGCGATTGAGCCCCGATTCGCGTTTTGCCCGCGGCTATTCTTACCGGCTTGCCGTCACCCGAGCCGTTTTACCCGACCAATTTGCCGGTCGAGAACAATCTCTGCAAAGCTGTCTGCGTTTCGCTATAACTCCTTGGGAGCGGCGTTGCGACAAATCGTCGTAGCTGCGATGAGTAACAAATTTCTCGGGACAATATTTAGATGTAACCTAGTTGATCTAAGTATCCCCAGAGCATAACTTGCATGGTATTCGCGCTATCTTTGGTAAATCTGAGTTGGCGATGAAGGCTGATCAGATAGATCCGGCTGGCGCGCACAATTACATGAGTTTGGACGAGCCTTCCTCTTGGGCCGGGAATAACATCCCGGCCCAGCTTTTTGCCCATCGGGCTCTGACGAGGTGGGACGTGGCGGCGGCTGGGAAGACAGGTCGGCCCCATTCGGTGTGTAAGAGCGCGCGCAGGAACGACAGAAGCCGCTGAAGCGGATAAAGCGGATAAACAACTCTGGGAGAGAATTTCGTGAAGAGATGCCGGTACGTCGTCCTTTCCTGTGGAGGTCTGGCGCTTGCGAGCCTGACATTGTCGGCGTTCGCGCAGTCCGCAGCGCCTGCGCCGCGCGTGCTGCAGGTGGATCGGGCGACGGCAGATGCTCCGGTCGATCGCTTTTTCGATCTTTCCGTGGGATCCGATTATCCCGGAACGCTGATCCGCGACGACAGCATGGCCCAGCTCAAGACCGCGACGGGCGAACTGGGATTCCGCTACATTCGCTTCCACGCCATCTTCCATGACGTGCTCAAGACGGTGCAGGTGAAAAACGGACAAATCGTCTACGACTGGACGCGTATCGACGAACTTTACGACAAGTTGCTCGCCCGCAACGTCAAGCCTTTCGTCGAGCTCGGTTTCACCCCGGAAGCGCTCAAGACCTCGGACAATTCGATCTTCTATTGGAAGGGCAATACGTCGCATCCGAAGCTCGATGCCTGGGCACACCTGATCGACGCGTTCGCTCGGCATATTCGGCAGCGTTATGGCGACGACGAGGTACGGAGCTGGTATTTCGAAGTCTGGAACGAGCCCAATCTCGATGGTTTCTGGGAAAAGGCCGACCGCGACGCGTATTTCGCGCTTTATGACGTGACGGCGCGTGCGCTGAAGGCGGTGGATCCCGCGCTCCGCGTGGGCGGCCCATCGACCGCCGGCGCGGCCTGGGTGCCCGAATTCCTCGATCATGTCGCTGCGAACCGGGTGCCGGTCGATTTCGTCACCACGCACACTTATGGCGTGGACGGCGGCTTTCTCGACGAACAGGGCAAGGGCGACACCAAGCTCTCGTCTTCACCCGACGCGATCATCGGTGACGTTCGCAGGGTGCGCGCGCAAATCCAGGCGTCGCGCTTTCCCAATCTGCCGCTTTATTTCACCGAGTGGAGCACCAGCTACACGCCGCGGGACGCCGTGCACGACAGCTATGTGAGCGCACCCTATATTCTCACCAAGCTCAAGGGGGTCGAAGGTTCGGTCCAGGGCATGAGCTATTGGACCTATAGCGACCTGTTCGAAGAACCCGGTCCGCCCACGGCGCCGTTCCAGGGAGGCTTCGGGCTGATGAACCCCGAGGGAGTCCGCAAGCCCGCCTGGTTTGCCTACAAATATCTCCATGCACTCCGGGGCCAGAAGATATCGGTGAGGGATCCCTACAGCATGGCCGCGGTCGATGGATCCGGACTAACCTTGCTGGTGTGGGATTGGCACCAGCCCGACCAGAAGCTCAGCAACCGCCCGTTCTACAGCCGATTGGTGGAGTCATCGCCCGCCGCGCCGGTCAGCGCGCGCTTCGTGCATGTCCAGCCGGGGCGGTATCGTCTGCGGACCTACCGGACCGGCTACCGCCATAACGACGCCTATTCGGCCTATATCGATATGAAGATGCCGCAGAAGCTTTCGGCGGCCCAGCTGGAGCAATTGCAAGGGCTGACGCGGGACGTGGCCGAACGCGACGTCATCGTCACTGTCCCCAAAAGCGGATCCCTGAATATCGAGGCGCCCATGCGGACCAACGATATCCTGCTCATGCGGCTCGAACGCGTCGGCGCTAAGCAAGCCCAGTAGAACCTTGGGGGAAGGCGGGGGGATGGGGGCGCCGTGAGATGCCGGTCGCCCCGCAAATCACTGTGCTTGGCCCGTATTTAGCGCTTGCCCGTAATCGTCCCCCTGGCGACGACCGAAACGGCTGACGGCGAGGTAGAGAAAAGAATGACACGCAACGCCCATCGACTTCTCGTCCTGCTTGCGGTCCCGGGCATGGCAGCGCTCGGCGCCGCGCAGGCGCCGGCGAACGATGAGGCGCAGACCCCAGCGCGGCACTATCTCTCCCAGCCGCTCGTCACCTCGCCCTATACCGCGGATCCCGCGGCTCATGTGTTCGACGGCAAACTCTATGTTTATGCCAGCCACGACACCGAGGAGGGGCCGCCGCTCCCCGACGTCGAGCCCTTCAAGAACAGTGAGGGCGGGGCGTTCAAGATGCGCGACTATGTCGTGCTGAGCATGTCGCGTCCCAACGGGCCGGTTCAGGTGCATCGCAATGTGCTCGACATTGCGAACGTACCCTGGGCGGCGCGACAGATGTGGGCGCCCGACGCTGCCTATCGCAACGGGACCTATTACCTCTATTTCCCGGCCAAGGACCGCGCCGGCGCCTTTCGTATCGGCGTCGCTACGTCGAAGCAGCCGGCCGGACCGTTCAAGGCCCGGCCCCAGCCAATCAAGGGCAGCTTCTCGATCGATCCCGCGGTGTTCGTCGACGATGACGGCAGCAGCTATATGTATTTCGGCGGGTTGTCGGGCGGGCAGCTTCAGAAGAATGTCGGCGGCGTCTACGATCCGAACGGCCCTGCCGGCGATCCGCGGGGCCAGAACGAGCAGGCCTTCATGCCACAGGTGGCGAAGCTTCGCGGGGACATGCTCGAATTCGCGGAAAAACCGCGCGAGGCGCTGATCGTCGACGAACATGGCAAACCGCTCACCAGCGGTGATGGCACGCGGCGCTTCTTCGAAGCCTCGTGGATGCACAAATATCGCGGGAAATATTATCTCAGCTATTCCACCGGAGGCTCGCATCTCATCGCCTATGCGGTGGGGACGTCGCCTTACGGGCCCTTTACCTACAAGGGCAATGTCCTGCTGCCCGTGCAGGGCTGGACCACGCACCACTCGATCGTTCAGTATAAGGGGCGTTGGTGGCTATTTTATGCGGACACCCAGATCTCGGACAAGACCTGGCTGCGCAACGTCAAAGTGACCGAGCTTTTCTACAATCCCGACGGCACGATCCGCACCATCGATCCGTTCGGGATGCCTAAATGATACGTTCCGCGCACGAGCGGGCAGACGGAATATTCTGTAGCGGCGTAGGAGCGCCGGCCAACGCGCTCCAGCATAGAGGAGATTAATCGCCTTGAGGTCCCAGCCCGATCGCGCCCGCCACTCGCGCCGCCAATTCCTCGCCAGTGCCGGCGCTGGCGCGTTGGTTGCAGGCTGGACCGGAACTATATCCGCCGTGGCCTTGGCGGATGCGCCGCAAAATCCCGTCGGGCGGCCCGTGGCCAAGTTGCAGCCATTCGACATGGCCGACGTGACGCTGGGGGACGGACCTTTCCTCCATGCCCAGCGAATGACCGAGGCGTATCTCCTGAAGTTGCAGCCCGACCGGCTGCTGCACAATTTCCGGTTGAACGCGGGCCTGCAGCCCAAGGCCCCGATTTATGGCGGCTGGGAGTCCAAGCCCGAATGGGCGGAGATTAATTGCCACGGGCACACTCTCGGCCATTACCTCTCGGCCTGCGCGTCGGCCTATCGCTCGACCCGCGACAGGCGGTTCAAACAGCGGATCGACTATATCGCCGGCGAACTGGCAGCGTGCCAGAAGGCGGCGGGCTCCGGCTTGGTCTGCGCATTTCCGAAGGGTGCGGCGCTGGTTTCGGCGCATCTGCGCGGGGAAAAGATCACCGGAGTTCCCTGGTACACGCTGCACAAGGTCTATGCGGGCTTGCGCGACGCGGCGCTGCTCGCAGACAGCGAGGCGTCCCGGGCGGTGCTGGTGCGGCTGGCGGACTGGGGTGTGGTCGCCACCCGCCCGCTGACCGATACGGAGTTCGAGGCCATGCTCGGTACCGAGCATGGCGGCATGAACGAGATCTATGCCGACCTCCATTTCATGACCGGCAATCCCGAATATCTTACCATCGCACAGCGTTTTTCGCACAAGGCAATCATGGAGCCGCTGGCGGAGGGCCGCGACTATCTGGACGGGCTGCACGCGAACACGCAGGTACCCAAGATCGTCGGTTTCCAGCGCGTCTATGAGGCGACCGGAGATACCAAATATCGCGCCGCCGCCGCGTTTTTCTGGGAGACGGTGACACGCACGCGCTCATTCGCCAGCGGCGGACATGGCGACAACGAGCACTTCTTTGCGATGGCGGATTTCAGCAAGCACGTCTTCTCGGCCAAGGGATCGGAGACATGTTGCCAGTATAACATGCTCAAATTGACCCGGGCCTTGTTCCTGCACGACCCCCGGGCAGAATATGCCGATTACTATGAGCGTACGCTCTATAACGGGATCCTCGCCTCTCAGGACCCGGATTCCGGGATGGCCACCTATTTTCAGGGCGCCCGCCCGGGTTATATGAAGCTCTACCACACCCCCGAGGATTCCTTCTGGTGCTGCACTGGAACGGGCATGGAAAATCACGTCAAGTATCGGGACGCGATCTACTTCCACGACGGTGACGCGCTCTATGTGAATCTTTTCGTGCCATCCTCGGTGAGGTGGAAAGAGAAGGGAGCGGTGCTGTCCCAGGCCACCACCTTCCCCGAGGCGCCGACGACCACGCTGCGCTGGAAGCTGCTGCGACCGACACAACTGGCACTGAAGCTGCGTCACCCACGCTGGAGCCGAACCGCGATCGTCCTCATCAACGGCGTGGAGGCTGCACGCTCGACTACGCCCGGTAGCTATGTTGAGTTAAAACGCACCTGGAGGAGCGGCGACGAGGTCGAACTGCGGCTTGCCATGGAAACATCAGCTGAGAGTGCGCCTGCGGCTCCCGACATCGTCGCATTCACTTACGGACCGTTGGTACTTGCCGGCGCATTGGGGCGGGAAGGGTTGGCGCCAGGCACGGACATCATCGTGAATGAGCGCAAATATGGCAGTTATAACGATACCCCCTTCACGGCGCCGACCCTTGCCGGCGACCCACGGGCGCTAGCAAAAGGGATCCGCGCCGGGGATAAACCGCTGGAATTCACGATCGCCTCGGCGGAAGGGGAGCCGGTACGGCTGATCCCATATTACCGTATCGCGCACGAGCGATACGCGACCTATTGGCAGGTCAGGCCTGGCAGGGCCTGATCGGCGGATCAGTTCCGTTCTCGCGACTCCTATTTGACGAGTTCTACGCCATACGGGGCCAGCGCGACGGTGCCGGCATAGCGCTTGTGCGACAGCATGCCCGTCTTCACGCCATGGAACGACACGGTGATCGGGCCCTGGGTCGTGTTGACGTAAAGCGTACGCCCATCGATCTCACGCGCAATCACGCCGGGCGGCGTCGAAGGGCCGCGTTTTATGCCAAGGGCGGGATAGAGCGACCGCACCAGCGGCCCGAGCAGTTCGGCTTGCGGCGCGGTGGCGACGTAGATCGCCTCGCCCTTGCCGAAATGATTGACGGTGATCGCGGCGCTCTTTTGCGGCGTGCTCTCGAATGTCGCCAGCGGCTTGGCGGTGCCAAGCTCGAGCACTTCATAATAAGGGTCGCTGCCGGTCAGCGTCTGCCCCTTGAAGGTGACCTTCAAGGGCTGATCAGCGCGATAGAACGCGTTGGTCCGCAGCCCGAAAACGTCGCTCAACCGACCGGGCAAGGATGTTTCGAACCATTTGCCGGTCTCATCGACCTTCGCCGAATAGCCGGTCATGATCACCGTGCCGCCATTGGCGACATATTGTCGCACGGCCGCCGCGGTCGGCTCGTCCATCACATAGCTGCTGGGAAGGATCGCGAGCTTGTAGCGATCGAGCGCATCGTGCCCGAAGTCGATGACCGCGGCGTCGATATTGTCTTCGAAGAATGGACGGAAGGCCGCCTGGGCCTGGCCGGTGTAATTGCCCTTGAAATATTCCGGCATCGTGTTCGGTCCGGGAGGCGGGCTGGTCAGCCAAAGGTTTTGGAACGAGAAGTTCACCGCGACCTCGGGCTGGCGATAGCGCGGGAACCCCAGCGTCTTCATGGTCTGGAATTCGCGCGCGATCTGGGCGAACTCGTCGACCTTCCAAGACGGGCGGCCATCGTGATCGACCAGGCCGAATAATGCCTGCTCTTCGCCGCCGATATGCGAATTGAACGTCCAGGCGAGGAAGGTTTGCGTGTAATAGATCAGACCGAAATAGGCCCACATCCGGGATCGGCCGGGCGTGCCATAATAACCGCCCCCGCCGGCGGTGAACTCATTGAACCAAAGCGGTGTGTCATGCCCCGCCCGGTTTGACATCGCCTCGAATGCGGCGCCGCCCGGATCGCTGGGGTAAAAGCCTTGCGCGCCATAGGTCGAGATCTTTTCCCACGAGCGCAGATAGTCGAATCCCTTGGTGCCGGCCGTCGGCCAGAAGTTGGAAGCGACGGGAAGGTTCGGCGCATATTGCTTGCGCACCGCTTCCAGCTCCTCGAGCGCGCCGATCGTGTCGTCGGACCAGTAGCGGCGCAGGTCGAGATAGCGCTCGTTCGGACCAGGACCGCGTTCATAGGGCAGGTCCACCTGATCCCAGCTGTTGATGCGGCGCGACCAGCGCTGGGTCGCCCAGGCTTTGTTGAGCGCCTCGATAGAGCCGTAACGACGTTTGAGCCAGGCGACGAAACGATCTCGATCGGCCGCGGAATAGGACATGTGCCCGTTTCCGATCTCATTGTCGTAACCCACCGCGATCACTGCGGGATTGTGGGCGTATCGCTCCAGTATCTTCTGGGCGAGGCGTCGCGCCAGGCGGCGATAGTCCGGATCGCTGATATTGTCCCAATAGCGGCTCGCCGCGTTGATCCTGACACCGTCCTGGTTGACGATATCCACGCCGGGATAGTGTTTATGCATCCAGATCGGCGCCGGTTCACCAGGGATATCGACGATGACGCGGATGCCGGCCTGGTGCATCTGATCGATCACCTTGTCGAACCATTCGAACGTGAAGCGGCCTTCTTCCGGCTCGAACGAGTCCCAGGACAGATCGCCCATCCGCACCAGGTTGAACCCCGCGACCTTCATGATCGCGATGTCCTGCCGAATCTGGTCCGGGCTGCGATCGACCGGTTGGTAGCAGGTGCCGACGAATAACTGGCCCTTTCCTGGCCATTCGGGGTGCCCGACCGCGCTCTGCGCGCGCGCCGGCGCGGTGAAACCGTCCGGTGCCAAGCCATTAGAAGCAACGAGCGCGAGGGTAATGGCGGCGAGGCTAGCCGAGCGGCGGTGCATGGTAAGTCCTTCGATGGATCGATGGTCGAAACGGCCGGGGCAATTGCTCGCGCCGGCCCGGCGCTGTTTGGGTGTCAGGCCAAATGTATCTTGAAAACGCTGGCGTGGCGGGTCGGCAGACGGCCGGGAACGTCGATCGAAAGGGCTTTGGCGGTCTGGCGAAATCCAACCGAGCCAGCGCCAAGCAGTTCGACGCCGACCACGCGGCCCTGAGCATGAGGCGCGCCGACCCGCAACGAAGCGATCTCCGTCACCTTCGACGGTTCGCCAAGCGTAATCGCGTAGAGCGCCTTGCCCTTGACCGTGAAGCGGATGTCGCGCGCCGAATAATCGACCTGCTCCTTGAACATGCCCGCTTCGGCCTCGGTTGGCCCCTCGCCATAAATGGCCCATGGACGTGTGCCGTGGATTGCCTCGGCGTTGACCGCCATCCACGCCGAGAGCTCGGTCAGGAGCTCATCCGATTCCGGCGGCAGCGATCCGTCCGCGTAGAGGACCACATTCAACAGCATGTTGCCGTTCTTGCTGACGATGTCGGCAAGCATGGTCAGGATTTCACCGGGCGTCTTGTATTTGTAATTGTCGCTGTAGAACCAGTCGCCGTTGGAGGTGTCGGTCTGCCAGGGTAGGGGGTTGATGCCGTTGAGCACGCCGCGCTCGACGTCCTGCACCATTCCTTCCTTGAAGAACTCGCCCGTGCCGCTGTCCTTGCAATTATATACCGCCTCGAGGTGCCCTGTGCGGGCGATGCTGCTATTGTAGAGATGGGCGACCAGCGTGCGGCCGACCCCGCCGAACGGCAGTCCGCCATCCGAATAGAGAAGGTCCGGCTGGTAACTGTCGACGAGATCGCGGATCCGTTTCAACCAGAGCTGATGGTAAGCAAGATTGGTGGTGTACCAGCTTTCCCTGGTGTTGCGGAACGGCTCGTCGCGATTGTCGTGATAGAGATCGGCATAGGCCGGATCGGCGCCGTCATAGGGGACGCCAAGCTTGGGCCAGAACTGATCGTAGAGATGGTTCGGATACGACCAGCAATAGCTGGCGCCGAGATGCTCGGAAACGCCGAAGCGGAGTCCTTCCCGCTTCGCCGCCGCCTGCCAGGCGCCGACGACGTCGCGCTTCGGCCCCATGGCGGCGGCATTCCAACGGTGATGTTTCGAGTTCCAAAGGTCGAAATTGTCGTGGTGCACGCCCATCGATACGAAATATTTCGCGCCTGCCGCCGCATAGCGCGCCATCAGCGCGTCCGGATTCCAGCGCTCGGCCTTCCACAGCGGGATGAGGTCCTTATAGCCCTTTTCCGACGGATGGCCGTAGGTCTTGAGATGGTGATCGTAGTGCGGATGGCCCGGCACGTACATGAAACGGGCGTACCAATCCCCCTGGCGCGGCACTGCTTGCGGGCCCCAATGTGCCCAGATGCCGAACTTCGCGTCTCTGAACCAACCCGGCGTCCGGTAGGTTTTGAGCGATTCCGGCGTCGCGTTGAACGGGCCGCGCGTAATGTCGCGTTCGGTCGCTGAGGGTGCCGCCGCTGCGGGTTCGATCCGGCCTAGCGCTCCAGCGCCAAGGGCAAGAAACGGGCCGCCCAAAATCTCGCGTTTGCTGAACCTCGTCATCTCTCTCCCCCGGCGGTGCGCGCTTTCCGGTCTAGCCGTCGCAGATGGCTCACGGATCATTTTCACTGGTGCAATATTATTCTCTTTGATGCAATCCGGCTAGTATGAGAACGCAGGCAAGTGGTGTTTGATCTGGATCGAAGCCTGGCCGCCAGCGGGCTCAAAGAAGATGCGGAAACGGGCGCGGTTCGCCCGCCGATGCCGATACCAGCCTTCCGACTTGTGCTGCGCCGCAGGCCGGGCGATCACGCCTTTGACAGAGAGCATGGAGAGATTGAGGCCGCGATGGGACGAACAGGGGTGAAAGGAACCTACGCCGCTCCGGCGATCCAAAAAGCCTTCGAGGTGATCGAACTGCTGGTGAAATGGCCGCAGGGAGCTTTGGTTAGTGAGATGGCAGCCGATCTAGGGCGTACCGTCGGGGAGTTGTTTCGCATCGTGGTCGTGATGGAGCAGCTGGGATATCTTCAGAAATCGCAGACGACCGACCGCTACACGGTCACCTACAAGCTCCTCGACCTCGCCTACCGGGCGACACCGTCGCAGGATCTCGTCCGGGCGGCGCTGCCGGAAATGCAGGTATTGGCAATGGAAGCCGGCCAGTCCTGCCATCTGGTCGTGCCGAACGGCGGTCGCGGCATCGTGATAGCGCGCGAAGAACAGCCCGGTACGCGTGGCTTCGCGCTCAAGGTAGGCGCTCATATCGACATCGTGGCAAGCTGCTCCGGCCAGGTCATCCTGGCATTTTCAAACGACCAGCGCCGCGAGCAGATTGTGCGCGCCGCGGAAAGCGAGCGTGGCGTCGAGGTGGACCGCGCCTGGCTGACGGAGCGAAAGGAAGCGATCCGTGCTGCCGGCTTCGATCTGCGCAAGAGTCCGATCACCTACGGCGTGACCGACATCAGCTTTCCGGTCTTCGGTTTTGATCGCGAGGTCATTGCGGCGTTGACCATTCCCTTCCTCGAACTGATCGACGGTTCGCAGAAAGTCCATATCGAGGCGGCATGCGATCTCCTCCGCTTGGCCACGATGCGAGTGTCGGATCGGCTAGGCTATCAACCGGTCTGACTTCTCCGCGATCTACGATGACCTGATCGCAATCGCGTCGGGTCGGCGTATCCGGTCCGAGACACTCGGCCTCGGGAATGCGAATTCCTGTCTTGCGAACTTGGCGTCAGATCGTAAGTAAAAGCCGTTAGCGCTAGCGATAACAAACTTGCATATACGGAAATAACCGTGCGATGGGCGATGTCCTGGAGGGACCGATCGTTATGCGCGCCATTGTTTGCCGTGAGCCATTTCACCTCGACCTAATCGCGCGCGATAAACCGCAGCCGGGACCTGGCGAGGCGCTGATCCACATTCGGCATGTCGGCCTGTGCGGCACCGACTTCCATATCTTCGCCGGGAAACATCCCTTTCTGGATTACCCGCGGATCATGGGCCACGAATTAGGCGGCGAAATTGTTGCCCTGGGCGAGGGGACGTCTCTGCGCATCGGGCAACAGGTCGCGATCAATCCCTATCTCGCGTGCGGCCATTGCGTGGCGTGCCGTCGCGACAAGCCCAACGCTTGCGTCAACATTCGCGTGCTCGGTGTCCATATCGATGGCGGCATGTGCGAATTCCTGGCCGTGCCGCAAACAGCGGTGATCGATGCGGAAGGCCTCTCGCCGGTGCAGGCGGCGATGGTCGAGTTCCTAGCAGTAGGAGCGCATGCGGCCGCCCGCGCACCTAGCGGGGGCGACCATATGCTCGTTGTCGGCGCAGGGCCGATCGGTGTCGCGACCGCGCTGTTTGCGAGGCTGGATGGAAGAAAGCCGCTACTCGTCGATCGGCTGCCTGCTCGGGTCACCTTCGTTCGCGACCGCCTCGGGCTGGACGGGATCGTCGCGGATGACGCGCTTGATCAGACGCTTGCCGACTGGACCAACGGCGACATGTTCGACGTCGTGGTCGACGCCACCGGGTCTCTGGCGGCGATGCGTCGCAGCTTGTCGTTCGTCGCACATGGCGGCGCCCTGGTGTTGGTCGGCGTCGCGCAGGGCGAGCTCAGTTTCGAAGACCCGGAGCTCCACAAGCGCGAAACGACGCTGATCGCGAGCCGAAATGCACTGGCTGAGGACTTCTCGCGGGTGATCGACGCGATCAAGTCCGGTGCGATTCCGACCGACGTCCTGCACACCCACAGCATCGCGGCCGACGAATTGCCGCTGCGCCTGCCCGAATTGGTCCGCGATGCCGACAGCATTCTCAAGGTCGTTGCGTCGTTCTGATCGCCGCTGTGACCTGTGGCCGCTCGATCCCAACATTCTCCTGTAGCGCGCGGCGCACGTTTCGATTTTCCCGGCTAGGGAAGAGCGCGAATCTGATTTGGTTGGGCAATAATGCCCAGCTTACCCGACCAAGCATTAGAATGGAGCGGCCATCGGAACTGTGCTGGACGAGGAAGGTAGAAAATCGCTGGCAGGATGACCAGGAGGGACCTGATCGAGAGGGCTGGCACGGCGGTTCCGAACATCGTGGGACGCTCTTTGGCCAGGTGATAGCTTTCGGCCAGTGCGTCGGTCTGCAGCCCTTCGATCAGAACGCTGACTGTCACGAGCCCGCGAGAAACCGAGCCGGTGTCGCAATGCGCTGTAAGCCGATTCCCGGAGTGAAACTGACACAGCGTCCGACGATCGCGGGCGTTATTCGATTAGGCGAAACCTTATCGCCGTACCGCCGCCGGGTGCGAGGTCGAGCGGCAGCACGTCGGTCCACCTCACGATCTTCTTCTCGATCGTGATAGGCAGCGGATTGACGCGGTAATCGGCGTCTGGCCCGTCACGATAAATCTGGGCCTCGTACTTCCTCCCAGGCGCCAGGAAGGAGAGCGGCTGCTTGAGCGATCGTGCATTCTCGTCGGTGATCGCGCCCAGGAACCAATCCTGTCCATGACGCGACCGGCGCGCGACGACGACGTAATCGCCGATCTCTGACTGCAAGGTTTTTGACGTCTCCCAATCGGTCGGCACGTCGCGGATGAACTGGAACGCGCCCAGATTCTTCTCGTAATTTTCGGGCAGATCGGCGGCCATCTGGATCGGGCTGTAGAGCACGACATATTCGGCCAATTGGGTCGCCAAGGTGGATTGCACACGCCGCGTCACATCGTCCTTGCCGTGCGCGACGTCGAAGATGCCGGGGGTGAAATCCATCGGTCCGCCGAGTAACCGCGTGAACGGCAGGATCGTCATATGCTCGGGCGGATTGGTCGGCACGCCCCAGGCGTTATATTCCTGCCCGCGCGCACCTTCGCGAGCGACCATATTGGGCCAGGTGCGGCGCAGGCCAGTGTCCTTGACCGGCTCGTGCGCGTCGATGGCGATGCGGTATTTGGCGGCGGTCTCGGCGACCAGAAAATTGTGGCGCACCATGAATTGGCCGGCGAACCACTCGCCCTTGCCGTCGCGGTCGAGGATGTCGCCGGCATGGCGGACATAGCCGGTCTTCACCGCATGCACGCCATAGCTATTGTAGAACTTCATCGCGTCGTCGAGCTGGTTCTCGTAATTGATCACCGCGCCGCCGGTCTCATTATGCCCGATCAGCTGGACGCCCTTCGACTTGGCGTAAGCGGTGATCGCGGCGATGTCGAAATCGGGATAGGGCTTGGTGAAGCTGAACTTGTCGCCATTGGTGATCCAGTCGCCGTCCCAGCCGAGATTCCAGCCTTCGACCAGCACGCCGCTGAAGCCGTATTTGGCGGCGAAATCGATATAGCGTTCGACGTTCGCGGTGGTCGCGCCGTGACGCATCCCGCTGCCCCAGGTGGTCTTGTCGAGATGCATTTCCCACCACACGCCGACATATTTGCCGGGGGTGAACCACTTCTGGATGTCGGGGATCTTGCTCGGCTCGTTGAGGTTGAGCTCGATCCGGCTATCGGCCAGCGCGCCCGGCGTTTCGCCGATCAGCACCGTCCGCCACGGCGTGGTGAAAGCGCCGGTCTTCTTCGCCAAGGTGCCGTCGGGCCATGGCATCAGCCAGGCGGTCAGCGTGCCTTCGCCATTGCCCTGGAGCAGCATCGACGGGAAATCGATCATCGCCGCTTCGTGGAACGACAAATAGAGGCCGTTGGCGCCCTTCATCGTCAGCGGCGTTTCGGCCAAAGTGATGCGGCGCGCGTCGGTCTGGGTGTAGAGATATTCGTCGCGTTCCTGGCCCAGCCCTTGATACCACCAGGCCTGATAGGCGCCGAGCGTGTGGAACTGGGTGCGCTCGGCGGTGACTGCAACGTCCTGACCGGCGGGGATGCCAGCATAGTCGTAGCGGAAGCCAAAGCCGTCATCGAACAGCCGGAAGGTGACGTCGACCGCCTTGTTGAGCGCGGTGTCGCCGCTCAGCGTCACGGTCAATTGAGTGTGGTTGTCGCGGATCACCCGCTGCTCGCCCCACGGCTGTTCCCAGCTCGTGTCCGACGCGCCGCGGCGCGGATTGCCGATCGCGGTGTAGCGTGCCGCGAGCTCGCCCTTGAACGTCAGGCCGAGCTCGGATGGTGCGAGCACGACCGCGCCCTTGCGCGTAACCTCGTAAAGCGCCTGGCCGTTGTCGACCCACACGCAGACCTCGATCACCTTGCCCGGCGATTGCGCGCATTCGCGCGTGGCGGCCGCGGCGGAGGCGGTCCAGCCGAGCGCGGCGATCAGGGCAAGCGAACGAAGGATCATCGGGTCTTTCCTTGGGGAGAGTCAGGAGGATTTGAGCAAGGCGGTACGAAGCTGCTGGCGCAGCGCCGCGCGGGCGGACGGGGACATCGGACCGAGCGGTCCCTGCAATGGGGCGGGGATATGCGAGAGGGCGTCGCCGCGCTTGGCGAATACGTATGCCGCGATCATCTCGTGCCAGTAATCGCGCTCGCTCGGCGGCAAGTCGCGAAACGCGAGCAGGGCGGTCAGGAAGGCGTCGTTCGGCGCGTCGCCGCCGCCCCACCAGTAATTGACCATCGCATTATACGGATCGAGCGAGGTGACATGGTGCCACCAATAGCGCGGCATGAAAAGTGCTTCGCCCGGCTCGAGAAACGCCACGCGCGCGGCGGCGATCGCTTCGGCGTAGCGCGGGAAGCGCGTTAGGTCTGGGGCTTCGGGATCGACCAGCGAGAGGGGCGGGGGATTGTCGGGCGGGCCGACATAGAGGTTGCCGACCTGATCGGGCGGGAACAGCACGAAGCGGCGGCGCCCGGCAATGACGCAGGCGAGGTTATGGTCGCGGTCGTTGTGCGTGCGCGTATGCACCGCGCCGCCCAGCCATAGCCGCGGGCCGACCCCGGGCAGGAGCGGCATCGGATTGTGCTCGACGAAATCGGGCATCGCCTGGTCGAGCCGCAGCATCTGGATCGCCAGGGTCGGCGCGTCGCGCTGGCCGATCAGGCTCTCGATCCGGTCGAGCGTGGCGCCGAGCGATGCCTGGCGCTTGGTGAAGGTAAATTCGCGCAGATCGGGGCCGTAAGCGAACTGGCCTTTGTGGCGAGCGGGCGCCTCCATAGCGGGCACCGCCGTGCCGCGATCGAGGCGGCGGAAATAGGCGTCGAGCGTCGTCGCCCCCTGCATGCCGGCGGCGAGCGCAGGCCAGGTGTCGAACAGCCGCTGGACGATCACCGGCTCGCCCGCGGCCACGATCGCGGCGAAGTCCTCCGCGCCGGTGACGCTGCGCCTGGCGATGCGCGGCAGGGCGTCGAGCGCAGCGGGATCGCGCGCCAGGCGGACGGGCTCAACCATTGGCCGTCCCCAGCGCCTGGGCATGCGTCGGCTGGCGCAGCACCGCGTCCCTGACGAAGCCGAGCATGGTCTGGAACTGCGCCTTGACCGTGTCGGGCGACGTCGCGTCGATCCGCGGCGGATAGCTTTCGGGCGTGACGCCGAGACCGATCAGCAGCGCCCGCCAATTGTCGGTCGGGATGCTGTCGTCCTCCATCGGCGGCACCTCACCTCGCGCGCGGAAGGTAGCGACGATATGCGCAAGCTCGGGCGGCTGTGGCGCCGCGCGGCCGGTGTCCCAGAACAGCCCGGGATAGGGGGCGAGCGCGTAGAAGGCGGTCTGATAGTCGCGCAGCCGCTCGAACGACGAGCGCATTAGGCGATTATATTCGTCGCGGCTCGGGGCGACGTCCTGCCCGGTCGGGAAATAGGTGAGCAGGGTGATCAACCCTAGCTGGACCGCGTGGAGGTCGAGATTGTGGATCGGGTCGAGCGCGCAGGCCGCGGTGCCGATCGCGACGCAATTCTGCGCCCAGGCCTGCTCGCGCCGCCCGGGATCGGACGGACGCAGGATCGGATCGGCGAGCGTCAGCCCGGCCGCGGCGCCGAGCCGGTCCAGCGCGTCCTCGGGCTCGGTAAGCGCGCTCGAGAAAGCGTGGATGACATGGGTCGCTGCCTGGGTCGGATAGAGTGCGGCCCAGCCCGGATGCCAGGCGCGTAGTTCGGCATAGGTCGGGATCGGCGCGAAGGGTTGCGCGCGGGCCGCGAACACGCGGTCGGCCGGGAAGTGCGCGCGCCAGCTTTGCTGTTCGATCCCGAGCGTCTTGCCGATCAATGCCGCGTCGCTGCCGGTCGCGTCGACGAACAGCTCGCCCGCGACGCGCTCGCCATCGGCGACCAATGCGATGATGTCGCCGTCGTTGCCGCGCTCGATCGCGATATGGTTGGCGGTCCGCATCGCCACGCCGATCCGCGCCGCGACGCTCTTCAACCCGGCGGCATAAGCAATGGCGGGCAAATGATAGCCGTAATCGGCGCGGCCATAGGCCTCGCTCGCTTCGTCGGGAATCATCACCCGGCCCTGGCGCGCGGCGGCGGCGGTCAGCGAGAATTGCTCGAGGGGGACGTCGAGCCCGAGCCCGCGCGCCTTCACCCAGTAAGCGAAGAAGTCGTTGCCCTCGATCGGCGGGCCATAGGCACCATAGGCATTGAAGAAAGGTCCGTGGCCGCCGAGCATGTCGCGGATATTCTGGCCGAGTGAGAAGGCGCCGCCGGTCGCGCGCAGCAGCCCGGCTTCGTCGAGCCGCAACCTGGTGTGGAGCGCCTCGATCCCCGGCAATGTCGCATAGACGTCGCTGACGTGGAGCAGACTCGGCAGCTCGATCGCAGTGATCGCCACGTCGGCGGGCTTGAGCGCGGCCTGGAGCACGCTGGCGGCGAGCCAGAGTGGCGCATCGCGGCCGAGCAGGACGAGGCTCTGGACGCGCGCGCTCATGCCGCCGGCTCCAGCACCGGGGCGGGGCAATAGGATCGGATGAAGTCGCCGTGCGCGGTCATGTCGGCGGCGTTGACCTCGATCCGATATTTGAGGTCGGCGAGCCTGGCTTCGAGATCGTCGAGCGGGACCGCCTCGGCCAGCGGGTTCCAGGCGGCGGGCAGCACGCCCTGGCCGACCAGCACCGCGAGCCAGCTGTCGCGCGAGAACAGGCCGTAGCGATAATCGGGCGCGGCGGCGGAGGCGCGGAACAAGGCGATCTTGTGCGCCAGGCTTTCGGGCAGCTCCATGTTGCGGACATGGTCCCACAATGGCTGTCCGTGCCGCCGGTTGGCGGTGTAATGGAGCACCAGGAAATCGCGGGTGCGGTCGTAATGCACCTCGAACAGGCGGTTATACTCGGCTGCCAGCCGCGGATCGATTCCGCTGCGACGCGTCGGCATCAGGCCGATCAAATCCATCACCGCGGCCTGAATCAGGAAGATCGAGGTGGATTCTAGCGGCTCCAGAAAGCCACTGGCGAGCCCGACCGCGACGCAATTGCCCGCCCAGGCGGCGGCGCGGCGCCCGGCCTGGAAGCGCAGCAGCCGCGGCTCGGCGAGCGGCGGCGCGTCGAGCGCGCCGAGCAGCACGTCGCGCGCGTGCTCCTCATCGGTGAAGTGGCTCGAAAAGACATAGCCGTTGCCGGTGCGGTGCTGCAGCCCGATCCGCCACGTCCATCCTGCCTCCTGCGCGGTCAGCCGGGTGAAGGGGAGCAGCGGCTCGGTGCGCATGTTGGGCACGGCCAGCGCGCGGTCGCAGGGCAGCCAATGGCTCCAATCCTGCCAGCCGACCTCCATCGTCCCGCCGACCAGCAGCGAGCGGAAACCCGAGCAATCGACGAACAGGTCGCCGGCGATCGCCGTGCCTGAGGCGAGCGTCAGCGACGCGACATGGCCAGTGGCAGTATCGCGCGCGACATCGACTACTTTGCCCTCGATCCGCGTGACCCCGAGCGGCATGGCCCAGCGGCGCAGGAATTGCGCGTAGAGCGCGGCGTCGAAATGATAGGCGTAAGCGTAGGTCGCGCGGATCGACTTCGGGTCTTCGTTGGGGAATTCGAACGCGTTGTTGCGGCACGCGGCGATCGCGAACGAATAATCGTGCAGTTCGGAGGCACGGCCGGCGGCGTGCGCGCGAGCCCAATGGTGCTGGAAATCGACCCCCGCCCAGGGCTCGCCGAATGTGCCGAACGGATGGACGTAGCGCTCGCCGGGCTGGTCCCAGCCGACGAACTCGATACCGATTTTGAACGCGGCCTGGGTCTCGCGCATGAACTGCGCCTCGTCGATCCCCAGCGTATCGTTGAACACCTTGATATGCGGCAGCGTGGCTTCGCCGACGCCGACCGTGCCGATCTCATCCGATTCGATCAGCGTGATCGTGTAATCTTGCGCGGGCAGCAGTTTGACCAGCGCCGACGCCGCCATCCAGCCGGCGGTGCCGCCGCCGACGATCACCACCTTCAATGGATCGGGCTTCAGCGATTCTGGTCCTGGTGCCGGCGCCATGATGGTTTTCCCTCACAAAAATTGGGCGCCGCCGTCCCTGGGAGGGTGGCGGCGGCGCCCAGTGGAGGAAATCAGAACTTGAACCGGCCGCCAACCGAGAAGCGGCGGTCGACCACGCCCCAATTGGCATCCATGAACACCGGCTTGGCGCCCGGCGTCGCCTTGGAGTCGCCGAAGATCTGCTGCTGATAGACTGTCCGGGTGTTGAGCAGGTTCGAGCCTTCCAGCAGGAACTCGAAATTCTTGACCACCGACACGCGCAACGACCCGTCGAGGAACCCGGCGGCTTTCTGAAACACCGGCAGGCCGACGCAGCAGTCGAGGTTGTTGGTCAGGAAGCGCGACCGCCAATTGTAGGCGACGCGGAGCGCGACCGGGCCCTTTTCGTACAAGCCGACCAGGTTGAACGAATGTTTCGAGATGCCCGCCAGCATGTGCGAGTCGATCACCGCGCCGCGCCCACCGCTGACGTCGAGGCCAGCGCCCTGGCCGCCGGTGCCGCCGGCGTCGAGCGCGCCCACCGCGATCAGGTTCGAATTGTTGATCCCCGATTGCGAGACGAAAGTATAATTGGCCTGGATGCCCAGACCCGACAACAGGCCGGGCAGGAAGTCGAAGAAGGTCTGGTAACCGACCTCGAACCCCTTGAGCTCGCCCCCGCTCTTTTCGTTGCGAGGGCCGCGCAGCAGCACCGTCTGGGTCGATCCGTTATTCGTGAACTGGCGCTCGAACTGGCCGTACGAGATCGCATTGTGCAGTTTCTTGTAGAACAGATCGACCGTGAACGAGGACGACTTGCCCATATAGCGTTCGAAGGTGAGGTCGAACTGGTCGGCGGTCATCGGCTTCAACCCGGCATAGCCAGACTCAGCGTTGAACACGAAATTGTAGCCAGTGACGTTGGCGGCAACGTGTGCCGCCGTTGGCGAGTTATAAACGATGTACGGCGAGTCCGGCCCGGTGTTGATGATCGGCGAATTGATCGACACGAAGTTCCTGAGCAGCCCGAAATCGGGCCGTGACAAGCCGCGCGAATAACCGAAGCGGATATAGGTCTTGGAGTCGAGGCCGAACCGGACGTTAAAGCTCGGCAGCACGTTGGTGTAGGACGCCTTGAGCGTGTTGGCCGATCCGCCGCCAGCTGCGAAGGCCAGGACTTGCGGCGTCAAATAGCAACTTGGCTGCACGATCGCGGTACCGGACACCGGTGTCGCGCAGGACGGCAACAGGTTGAGCGCGGTGCTGGTCGGATAGGCGACCGCGCCGTTACTCGTCACTTCGGTGCGGATTACGCGGACCCCGATATTGCCCTTGATGCGAACGCCGCCGCCGAAGATCGGCTGGTCGCCGCCGAAATTGAGCATGGCATAAGCCGCTTTGGTCCGTTCGGACGTCCTGGTCACTTCCGACGGCGTGAAGCAATTGTCGACCGTCGCCTCGGGCCGGTCGCAAATCGCGGTATAGCCGGGCGCGATCGGCGAATTGGTGGTGGCGCCGCTCAATGACTGGAGCAGCTTGGGGAAGTTCTGCAGCGTGTCGCGGTTCAGATAGACCAGCGGGCCATTGTTATAGGCGCTGCCATTGTAGAAATTGCTGCCCAGGCTGGTCGATTCCCAGATGCCCGCGCCATAACCCTTGAAGTTCGAATTGCACGCCGCGGCCGGATTGGGAGTCGTGTTGTCGGCGTTGAAGCCGGCACCGTTGCAATTCCAGCTGGCTGCGATCGGGGTCCAATTGAAGGTCGAATAGCGGACCGTCTGGTTGCGATCGGCGTAGCGCACGCCGACCTTGAGCGAGTCGAGCCAGCTGCCCTTGTCGAAATCATATTGCAGGTCGCCCTTGAACGCCCATTCGTCGGCGTCGTTATCCTCGACATGGCCCTGGATGAACGGGATCCAGTAATTGTGCGGATTGGCGAGCCCGCCGGCCGCGTAATTGACGTTCGATCCAGGCAGCAGTTTGATCTCGGGCGCGTTGCCGTCGGTCAGACTGTACTGGTAATTGGCCATCGATCCGACCGCGACCAGGATGTCGTTATTGTTGGTCGACGCGGTGATGCGCTGACCGTCGAGCGTCAGCTTGAGATTGTCGGTGATCTTCCAATCGATATTGGCCGAGAAGTCGCGCGTGCCTTCGCTATGGTCGAAGTTGCGCGCCTCGTTCTGGAAATAGAGGCCGTCGCGAAGCGTCGTGCAATGACCGGTGCCGCAATTGTTGACGAACGGCATGCCGGGCACCGCCGAGCCTGTGTTGATCGCGTCTTGGTCGTTGCCGCTCCAGCTTCCGTTCCAACTGCCATGACCCTGGGTCAGCACGCCCGATCGCAGCATGCCGTTCGAGCCAAAGACCAGCGCTCCGCTCCCGTCGGCCGCGCCGAGGATCGTCGAGCTGCGCGGGTTGAACGCCGGCGTGCCGTAGGCATTGCCCTCCAAAATCGCGTGTGAAGCGCGTTCGAGCCAGGCGTTGTGATATTTTGAATCGGTATATTGCACGGTCAGCAGGAAACGTTCGGACTTGTCCTGGAACTGGCCGGCAAGCGCGATGCCGCGCCGCGTGCGGTCATAATCGACCTGCGAATAGCGGATGCCGTCGGGGGCATATGCCCAGCCGGTGCCGCCGAACGGATTGGCGGTACAGCCGATCGCGCCGTCCGACCCGACATTGGCGGTGCCGTCGGGCTTGAACGCACCTGCCGAACAATAGGTGTCGATCTTGTCGAAGATCACGCTTTCGGTCCGCGTGATCACATGGCTGCGTGCGAAGTCGGCGAGGAAGCCGAACTTGCCGATCTCGGTGTCGAACGTGTCGCTGATCAGCGCCGAATATTCGCCGGTCCACTTTTTCGAGCGGTCGCCATAATCGGCCTTGGCGTTGCCGGTGACGACCAGCCCGTTCTGGTCGAACGGCAGACGTGTGCGCAGGTCGACGGTGCCGGCGATACCGCCCTCGATCATGTCGGCGGTCAAATTCTTGTAGACATCGACGCGCGACATCAGTTCGGGCGAGATGTCGTTGAAGTTGAGCCCGCGCGCGGCGTCGGCGGAGAAACTGTCACGGCCGTTGAACTCGGTGCGGACCTGGGTCAGGCCGCGGACCAGCACGCCGGCGGCTTCACCCGAGGGGTGGGTCGAATCGTCGGTCGACTGCAGCCGCGAAACGGTGATGCCGGGAACGCGCGAGAGCGCGCCCGACACCGACGTGTCGGGGAAGGCGCCGATATCGGTCGCGCTGATCGAATCGACGATCGTCGCCGCATTGCGCTTGGTCTCGGCCGCATCGCCGAGCGCGCGGCGCACACCGACGATCAGGATGTCGTTATCGTCCGCGGCCGAAGAGCCACTATCCGCTTGCGGCGCCGCGGTCGGGCTGGTGGCGGCTTCCGGCGCAGTCTGCGCTTGCGCGCCAGTCGCGGCGAACATCGCCAGCGTCATCAGCGAGGTGCCGCTCCACAGAAGGCCGCGGCTACGGCTCGAACCCAGTTGCTTCATCGATCACTCCCCTAATGCACGCCCCTCATGCGGAGGCTTTATCCCGTTGCTCGCGCGGCCGAGCTGCATGCCCGGCGCGCGGCGCGAATCACCTTCTGTGGAATTCCTGCGGCGCGTCGTCGCGTGCCATCTGCCCCTTCATCCCTCCTGCGCGGCCCGGCTTTGTGCGGCGCGCGCGACTCCATCGATTGCAATTTAATGCAACGATTTGCGCTTTGTTGCGTAGATTTTCACGACGCGCAAGCGCTGTTTTACGGCGTAGTCACTAGCGAGTCGCTAAATTCCGGAGAGTGTTACGCAAATTCATCCATGCAAAATTTGCATAAACCGTTTTCAAGATTCGGGGATGAAGAGTGCGGCCAGCGCCGCGGCCGCCATCGCCGCCGCCGCCAGTCCCAGAGCGAGGATCGCCTGATTGCCGAGCCAATGGTGGACGATCGCGCCGAGCAGGGTCGCCGCGAAAAGCTGGGGCAGCACCAGGAACATATTGTGGATGCCCATATAGACGCCCATTTTCCGGGGCGGCACCGCGCTGGCGAGCATCGCATAAGGCAGCGACAGGATTGCCGCCCAGGCGCAGCCGATGCCGATTGTCGGCAGCCACAGCAAATAGGGATCGTCGACCAGCACGAACCCGGCTAGCCCCAGCGCACCGAGCGCGAGGCTGAGCGTATAGACGTTGCGGCGACCGATCCGCGCGGCGAGCGAGGGCAAAGCCAGCGCCGCGATCGCCGCCACGCCGTTATAGCCGGCGAACAATATGCCCACCCAATCGGCACCAGCATTGTACGCCGCCGAGCTCGCGTCGGCAGTGTGGTAATGGTGTGCTGCGACCGCCGGGACGGTGTAGATCCACATCGCGAACAAGGCGGTCCAGGTGAAGAATTGGACCAGCGCGAGGTGCCGCAGCACGCGCGGCATGTGCAATATGTCCTCGACGATCTCGAACACGCCGAGCGAATGCCGTCCGCCACGCCGCATCGCCACCGCGGCGAGTTGCGCGAGGCCGAACACGAAGGCGATCGCGGCAAGCACGTAGATTTCGCGCTCGAGCTGCTCTGCGAACGCGAAGCCGGCGATCGCGCCGCCGCCGAGCATCCACAATGTTCCACTACGCGCTAGCGTCGCAGCGCCAGTCGTGCTCGGCACCGCATGGTCGACCAGATCGGGCGCGTCGGCGGCAAGGCTTTCGGGCGGGCGTTCGGTCGTGGTGGCGACCGTCCAGGCGACCGCCGTGAGCAGCCCGACCGCGCCGATATAGAAGGTCAGCCGGACCGAAGGCGGCAGCACGCCGGGCGGAGCGGTCGCGGCGACGCCGAACCAATGGGTCAGGATCCAGGGCAGCGCCGAGGCGAACACCGCGCCCGCGCCGATGAAGAACACCTGGACCGCGAACCCTTCGGTGCGCTGATCTTCCGGCAAGGCGTCGGCGACGAGCGCCCGGAACGGCTCGGCGGCGACGTTGATCGAGGCGGTGAGCAGCCACAGAGCGAGGCTGGCGGTCCAGATGCTGGCGGCATTGGGCATCGCGACGAGCGCGATCGCGGTCAGGATCGATCCCGCCAGCAGGAACGGCCGCCGCCGCCCGAGCGGCCCCCAGGTGCGGTCGCTCCAATGCCCGATCAGCGGCTGGACGAGCAGCCCGGTGATCGGCGCCGCGATCCACAGGATCGGCAATTGGTCGAGCTGGGCACCGAGCGTCTGGAAGATCCGGCTGGTGCTGCCGTTCTGCAATCCCCAGACGATCTGCACCCCGAACAGGCCGCAGCACATGTTCCAGATTTGCCCGATCGTCAGCCGCGGCCGCCGCGTCGGCGCCGGTGGTGAAATGCCCGCGTCCCCCTCGTTCGCTTGCAAAACCTGCCCTTCGCTCCTTAAGTCGGCGCCGGTTAGCGGGTCAGCTTGAGCGTAATGGGCACCAACAGCAACAACAATACAACGCTGCAAGACCTCGCCAAACTGGCGGGCGTCTCGGTGTCGACGGTGTCGCGCGCGCTCAACGACGAGCCGGTGATCAGCGCCAAGACCAAGCAGCGCATCTGGGCGCTGGCGCGCGAGCACGATTATCCATTCCGCCATTACATGCCCGCAGCACCAATCGGTGCCGAGGGATCGATCGCGATCGTCACCCCGCACATGCGCGGCCGGCCCGTGCCGCTGACTCACCCATTCTTCCTCGAGCTGATCGCGCAGATCGGCGAGGCGGCGCGCGCGCGGTCGTGCGACTTCATCGTCAGCCACACCTCGCCGGAAAATTATGACGACCTTGTCCATGCCGTGACCACTAGCCGCGCCAGCGGGGTGATCTTCCTGGGCCAAGGGATGCTCCACGATCAGCTCAACCAGCTCGCGACCTCGACCAATGGGCATTTCGTGGTGTGGGGCGCGCATATGCCGGGGCAGAAATATTGCTCGGTTGGGTCGGACAATATGCTCGGCGGCCGGCGCGCGACGTCGCACTTGGCGCGCATGGGACGGCGCAACATCATGTTCCTCGGCGGCAGCGACCCCGAGGCGCTACAACGCCGCCGCGGCTATATGGAGGGCGTGAAGGAAAGCGGGCTGGAGGCCGACCCCAATTTAATCGTCTCAGTCGAATTCGAGCTCGAAGCTGCCGAGGCGGCCGTGGCGCGGCTGCTCCATCGCGGTGTGGTGTTCGACGGCATCGTCGCGACGAGCGACTTGATCGCGTTGGGCGCGATCCGCGCGATCAAGCGCGCGGGGCGCGACGTGCCAGGCGACGTGTCCGTGGTCGGGTATGATGACATGTTGCTCAGCCGGCTGAGCACGCCAACGCTGAGCACCATCCGCCAGGATACTGCTGAAGCGGGACGCTTGCTGGTTTCCCGCATACTCGATTTCTCCCCGGATCATTTGCCAGTTCACCTGCCGACCGACCTGATCGTGCGCGAATCCTGTGGCGGGTGACGACGTCGCTATGACCTGAGCGCTGTCGGGCGGGCGGCTGTGCCTTTCCCGTCGCCGCCTGCCGATAACCGGTAACGCCGCCTCAATGCGGGTCTCGATAGCGCTATTTCTCGTGGAAAGTTTGGTGACCCCTACGGGAATCGAACCCGTGTTTCAGCCGTGAAAGGGCCGCGTCCTAACCGCTAGACGAAGGGGCCGAGCGTGTCGGCGCGGGGGAGCGGTTAGGGAAAGCGAGGCGATCGGTCAAGCGTTGTGCGCGTTTGTCGCGCTCAATCCGCCCAAGCGGCGTCATCGAGATGCAGTTCGGCGGCGGGACGCGATCCCCAGTCGTCGACTTTGGGTCGTCCGGCGAGCCATAATTTGCGGTCTCGCGGCGCCTGTAAGAGTGTCTGGCCGAGCAACGTGTCGGCCGAGCGGAACGCCATCGCCTTGAGGCTGCGGCCATCGTCGCCGGCGACGATGGCGCGGACATGGCCATTGCCGACCACGTCGACGCGGACGATCCGGAACGGCCCGGCGGCGACGCGCGGCGCCGGCCATCCCATGCCATAGGGGCCGCCCGCTTCCATCGTCTCGCACAGACCGGGGGTCACGCCGCCCGGCGCGAGCAGGGCATCGACCAGCAAGGCGCGGTCCTCGCGTGCCAGCGCCACCGCGGCGGCGAGACGTTCTTCGAGGAACGCGGCAAATTCGGGAATGCGATCGGCCTCGATCGTCAGCCCGGCCGCCATTGCGTGCCCGCCACCGGCGACGAGCAGACCCATCTCCTTCGCCGCCAGCACAATGGCGCCGAGGTCGACGCCAGTAATCGATCGGCCGGATCCCTTGCCTGTGCCGGCGTCGTCTACCGCGATGACGATGGCGGGAATACCGAGCTTTTCCTTGAGCCGTCCCGCCACGATGCCGATCACGCCGGGGTGCCAGCCTCGGCCGGCGACCACGGCGACGGCGCCGCCATGGGGCAGCAGCTCGGCCTGTTCCTGAACGATCGACTCGATCGCGCGGCGCTCCTCGTTGAGGCGGTCGAGTTCGGCAGCGATGGTGCGCGCTTCGTTGACGTCCTCGGTGGTGAGCAACCGCACGCCGAGATCGGCGCGCCCAACGCGGCCGCCCGCATTGATCCGCGGGCCCAGCGCGAAGCCGAGGTCGCTGCAAGTCGGCGCGCGGGTCAGCCGCGACGCCTCGACCAAGGCGGCAAGGCCGACATTGCCGCGCTGTGCCATCACTTTCAGCCCCTGGGCCACGAATGCGCGGTTGAGGCCCTTCAACTGCGCGACGTCGGCAACCGTGCCGAGCGCGACCAGATCGAGCAGGTCGAGCAATTTCGGTTCGGCCCGGCCGGTGAAGAAGCCGCGCCCGCGCAACTCGCGCAGCAACGCCGCGCCGAGCAGAAACGCCACCCCAACTGCCGCGAGGTGGCCGTGCGCGGCGCCATCGCCCTCATCGAGCCGATTGGGATTCACCAGAGCATGCGCATGGGGCAAAGCGGCTGCGCATTTGTGATGATCGACAACGATCACGTCGACCCCGGCCTCGCGCGCCATGTCGAGCGCCTCGAATGCCTGGGCGCCGCAATCGACCGTGACGATCAGCGTGGCGCCGCCGCCGGCGATCCGCACCAGCGCTTCACCCGATGGGCCGTACCCCTCCATCAACCGGTCCGGGATATAGGCAGCCGGCGCGAGGCCCAGGTCGCGCAGCAACCGGATCATTAGTGCCGCAGAAGTTGCGCCATCGACGTCGTAATCGCCGAATATCGTGACCTGTTCGTTCGTCTGGACGGCGTCGGCCAGGCGGCGCGCGGCTTTGTCCATGTCGTTGAAGATCGAGGGGTCGGGCATGAACCCGCGAATGCTTGGCGACCGATTGGCCTCGATCGCCTCTCGCCCCACGCCGCGCGCGAGCAGCAATTGCGTCACCAGATCGTCGGGCTGGAATCCCGGATCGCGCGCGTCGGCGGCCAAAGCGCGCCAGCGCCAGGCCTGGCCAAGAAACGATCGGGAGATGCCGGCGACATGATCCATCGCCAGCGGCTTAGCCGCGTGGGGTCCGGTAGGCTAGGCGGCTTACGGCGAGCGGTCGCCAGACGTCAAACTTGAGTGATGTGCGTGTCGGTCCGACTGCGGTCGAGTTTCCAGCCCGACAGCGTCCAAACCATCGGCCGGCCGCAACCGGCGCACTCGCCGATATATCGGCCGTCCTCAGGACGAGAACTGGCCGGGTCGCGGCGGTGCATCCCGACCGCGCACCCTAGTAATTGCCACGACATTACGCATGCACCTTGTCCCGCACGCTCCGCTAAACGAAGCCGATGCATGCGGAGTTCCGGCGCTGCGGCATTTCGCTCGCCATCGTACCCCATAAGGGGTCGCGCCCAGCGTGAGGTCCCGCGCGGTAGTCTTAATAGACCGCCCAATCGTTCTCGCGGAACCACTTGGTGATGATGTATTTGACGCCCTTCACCACCGGCATGCCTTCGTGCAGCGTCAGCGTATTGGGGCTGCCGTCTGGGTTCATGTTGTTCCAGGCGAGCAGCAGACCGCGGCGGGGCGCGACGCGCAGGCCGGCTTGCGGGAACCAGGTTGCGCCGCCTTCCTCGACATCGTTCAGATAGATCATCGCGGTCCAGGTGCGCTGGCCGCCTGTCCGCTTCATCTCGGCCCAATATTTCTGGTTTTCGTGGAAGAAATCGTGGTGCGCGCGGAAATGCTGGCCCGGTGCATAGCGCTGCCCCTGCATCGTCTCGCCTTTCGCCGGCGGAATGCCGAGCAGATTGGCGATCGAGGTGTCGATCGGTGCAACATCGGGCGAATAGCGATCCATGTCGCAGCTTTCGCTGGTCCGGAATCCGTAATCCTCGCGATCGGCCAGCAAGGTCGACGGACGGCGGTTGCCGTCGATGATCTTGATGAGCATCTCGCACTGCGCGGGGGTGAGGAAGTTCATGTAATAATAGGCTTGGGCCGCGCCGACCATCGCCGCCTGGACGTTGGGATTGGCGTCCAATCGCGCCGCCACTTCACTCCCGACGCGGCCGCGCTCCTTCGAGGTGCCGCCTGAGGGGTTCTTCTTCCTGCCGAACATGGCGCGGTTTCTTCGCGTCTCGCGCAAAAAAGGCAAGGGCCCGGAGACGAATCTCCGAACCCTTGCCCAGCGTGACGACCGTCTTACCAGAAGATGTCGTAGACTGTGTCGACAACCTCGCCGGTGTAGATATCCACCAACAGGGCGTCATTGTAATAGCGCACCCAACGATAGGGGCCGTATACATCCGGCAGGCGGTAATCGTACGGGTCGTCGATCCAATAGCTCTGGTTGAACAGGATCGAATTGAGGATCACGCCGGCCGAGAAACGGCGATAGCCATAGCTCCAGCCATAAGGCGCATAGTAACGCGGCAGCCGATAGGCGTTACGATTGTACGAGCGATAATTCTGCCAGTTGTAACGGTTGTCGTTACGCCAGCCGCGATTCCAGTTGCCGCCACGATCGCGGTCGTTGCCGCGCCAGCGATTGTCACCGCGTGCATTGCCGTTCCAGCCGCGATTGTCGTCGCGGTTACCCCGCCAGTTACGATCCTGGCGATTGTCGCCGCCGTTCCAGTTGCGGCCATCGCGACTGTCGGTGCCGCCGCGGTTGCGCCAGTCGCGATAGCTATCGCGCTGACCGTCCAGGCGCGGCGCCGGCGCCGGGGTCACGGCCCCGTTATTGCCCCCGTTGTCGCCTGCACGGTTGCCGCGATAGCCACGCCAACCGCCATTGTCCCCGCCCCAGCGGCCGCCGCGTGCCTGCGGATTGGCATTGGGCACGGCGGGCGTAGCCGCCCCGCCATTGCCGCCGCGCCAGCCGCCATTGCCGCCGCCGTTCCAGCGGGGAGCGGGGGCAGGGGCGGGCGTTGGCGCCGGAGATGCGCTGCCGCCATTGTTGCGGCCGCCATCGCCGCCACGATTGCCCCGCCAGCCGCCATGGTCGCCGCGCGATTGATTCGAGTTCGCGCCGGCGTCACCGCCGCGACCGCGCCAGCCGCGATCCTGCGCCGAGGCGATCGCGGGCGTCATTGCCGCCGCGGCCATCAGCGCGATAAGAATAGTCCTGCGCATTAAATTTCTCCACTCGCCGGCGCACATGCCGGCCCAACGATAGTCGGGTTCTAGGCGAGTCGCACTGATCCTTTCCTGAATTGGTCTGACAGCCAATTGAAAGAATCGGCTAAGGCGTCGGGGTGAGTGCGGGCACGACGCGAGCCGCGTCCTTCGGGTCGATTCCCGGTCGCGGACCGGTCGCGACGGTGTCGTCGCCGCGCTGGATGCGGCCTGCGCGCTGGATCGCCTCGACCAAGCGGGGATAGACGCCGCAGCGGCAGATATTAGCGATGCTCTGGCGGATCTGCTCCTCCGACGGGCGCGGATTGTTCCTGAGCAACACCGACGCGGCCATGATCATTCCGGGGATGCAGAAGCCGCACTGGCTGACATTCTCGGCCAGGAACGCCACCTGGATCGGATGGCTGCGATCGTGCGACAGGCCTTCGATCGTGGTGACAACACTGCCTTCGATCGATCCGATCGGCACCAGGCACGATTTCTTCGCCGCGCCGTCGACGTCGACGATGCATGAGCCGCAATGCCCGGTGCCGCAGCCATATTTGGTGCCGGTCAGGTTGGACGCGTCGCGCAATGCCCACAGCAGAGGCGTCGCCGGGTCCATGCGGTATTCGACCGGTTGATTGTTGACGGTGAACTTGGTCACGCCCGAAATGTAGGCGGAAACGCGCCGTTTCCGCTAGCGGCATTGTTGCGCGGCCGGGTCGAGGCGATATCCGCTCGATGACCTTACCCACGTTGTTCATTCCGCATGGCGGCGGCCCCTGCTTCTTCATGGACCCCGATGGCGGCCCGTCGGATCCGATGTGGCAGCCGATGGAGCATTATCTCGCCGGACTGATCGATAGCCTGCCCGAACGGCCGCGCGCGATCCTATTGGTATCGGGGCATTGGGAAGAGGACGAGATCACCGTCCATACCGGCGCGCGACCCGAGCTGTTGTTCGACTATTATGGCTTTCCCGAGCATACGTATCATTTGCGCTGGAACGCGCCGGGCGCGCCCGACGTTGCGCGACGCGCGGCAGCACTGTTGCGTGGGGCAGGTTTTACCACCCGTGAGGAAAATGCGCGCGGCTGGGATCATGGCGTGTTCATCCCGATGAAGGTCGCGGTGCCCGGTGCCGACATCCCGCTCGCGCAGATGTCGCTGCGCGCCGATCTCGATCCCGCCGACCATATCGCAATCGGGCGGGCGCTGGCCCCGTTGCGCGACGAAGGCGTGCTGATCGTCGGATCGGGGATGAGCTTTCACAATCTGCGCGCGCGCGGTTCGGCAGTTGTCGCGCCTTCGGCGGAATGGGACGCGGCGTTGACCGCGGCGGTGACAGATCCCGACCCGGTGCGCCGAGCGGAACGCGTCGCCGGTTGGCGGGCGTTGCCGCATGCGCAGTTCGCCCATCCACGCGAGGAGCATTTGCTGCCGCTGATGGTCGCATTGGGAGCGGGCGGCGACGAGAAAGCGGTCCGCGACCATGAAAGTAACGTGCTCGGCTGGGCCGTTTCGGGCTACAGATTCGGTTGAGAGCGTTCTCAATTTCCCTTCACTAGGCGATTGCGGTCGCCGCCCAGCTAGGCCATCAAGGCGCTCCAAACCGGTCTCGGGCCGGACCCCAGGGAGAGTGCTTTTTCATGGCCATGGACACGAGCGCAGCGGCGCCGGCGACGGGAGATACGCATACAGGGGTGAACGCACCCGGCCTGCAGGTGTTTGTTTTCGCGCTGTTCTTCATCTTCGGCGGCATCACCAGCCTGAACGATGTCATTATTCCGAAGCTGAAAGAGCTGTTCACGCTCAACTACACGCAGGCGATGCTGGTGCAGTTCTGCTTCTTCACGGCCTATGCCTTGATCGGCATTCCGGGCGCGATGCTGGTCAAACGGATCGGCTACATGCGCGGTGCGGCAGCCGGGTTGCTGACGATGATGGTGGGCTGCCTGTTGTTCATCCCGGCGTCCAACACCGCCACTTATGGTCTCTTCCTGTTCGCACTCTTCGTGCTCGCGACGGGCGTCGTGCTCGTCCAGATTGTCGCGAACCCGCTGATCACGTTGCTCGGCAAGCCGGAGACGGCGTCGAGCCGGCTCACTTTCGCGCAGGCGTTCAATTCGCTGGGAACGACGATCTTTCCGATCGTGGGCGCGATCTTGATTCTCGGAAGCCTCACCAAAGTCAGCGCCGCGGATCTCTCGGGCCCGGCGCTCGATGCGTATCGTACCGCCGAAAGCCAGGCGATCGTCCATGGCTATCTTGGCCTGGCGGTGGCGTTGGCGATCGTCGCGGCGGTCGTGTGGATGTTCCGGAACAAGTTGAAGGGCGAAGCGCATCAGGCGGGCAGCGGCCTTGCCGGGATCGATCTGCTGGGGCGCCCGCGTTTCGCCTTCGGCGCGTTGTGCATCTTTCTCTATGTCGGCGCCGAGGTGTCGATCGGTTCGCTGATCGTCAATTATCTCAAGCAATCCAGCGTCATGGGCCTGTCCACCGAATCGGCAGGCAAGCTGATCTTCGTCTATTGGCTGTGCGCGATGATTGGGCGTTTCATCGGCGCGGTGGTGTTGCGGTTCATCAATCCGGGCAAGGTCCTGGCGAGCGTTGCGGTGGGCGCGATCGTGCTCATCCTGGTTTCTACCCACACGACTGGCACGACGGCCGGCTACAGCTTGTTGCTGATCGGCCTGATGAACTCGATCATGTTTCCGACGATCTTCACGCTCGCCTGCGAAAAGCTGGGGGCTCGTGCGGCCGATGGCTCGGGAATCATTAACGTAGCGATTTTCGGCGGTGCGGTATTGCCGGTCGCGACCGGCTTTCTCGCCGACGCGACGGGCAGCCTTGCGCTGGCGCTGATCCTGCCGGGCGTCTGCTATGCGATCATTACGGCATTCGGCATCTATGCGCGCAACCCCGCGCAGGATTATGCCGACGCTTGATCACCCTTGCCGTGCCTCGCCGAAGCGGGGCACGGCAAACAGGAGAGGGCCGGTGATGCGAACAGGATTGTTCATGGCGATCGCGATGTCGATGGTCGCGCCCGTAGCCATCGCCGCACCCGCTGACATTCCGCTAACTGGTGCGAACGGTGGCAAGGCGACGACGCTGCGTCGCGGGCAAGCTGCCCGGGTCGAGCTGCAAACCAATGCCAGTACGGGCTATACGTGGAAGGTCGACGCCGATCGCGGGATCAGCGTCACGCTGGTGGCGGCGGTCGCGACGGTCGCCACGCGGCGTGGAATGGTCGGCGCGCCGTCGGTTGCGGCCTATCGCATCGTCGGCACCCGGCGGGGCATGTACCGGATCGTGTTCCGGTACATGCGCCCATGGGAAGGCAAGGCGGTCCGGACGCTGACGTACATCCTCCGGATCGTCTGATTCCTCGTCAGTGGATGCTCAGGCCGGCTTGGCGCCCGGTGTTCCGCATTTCACGAAATGGCCTTTGGCGTTGCGGCACTTGCCGGTGGCCGCGGGCTTGGGCTTCGGACAGGCGATGAAGTGACCCTTGGCGTCACGGCAACGGTTGGCGGCCATCGATGGCGTCGCGACCATCGCGACGGCGGCAAGCACGAAAGCGATCCGTAGCATAAACGACTTCTCCTGCCCGTGAGTGGGATTTGGAGACTGCGCGCGATGCCGACGGTCTGCAAGCTGCCTGTCGACGCGGCGCCAAGCGAGGCGTGAGGACGGACCAGGCCTAGAAAGCCGCGATCCCGGTGATCGCTCTACCGAGGATCAACGCATGGACGTCGTGTGCGCCCTCGTAGGTGTTGACCGTCTCCAGGTTCATGAGGTGGCGCATCACCTGATATTCGCCCGAAATGCCGTTGCCGCCATGCATGTCGCGGCTCATCCGCGCGATATCGAGTGCCTTGCCGACATTGTTGCGCTTGACGATCGAGATCATCTCGGGCGCGAACCGGCCCTCATCCATCAGCCGCCCGACGCGCAGCGACGCCTGCAGGCCGAGCGCGATCTCGGTTTCCATGTCGGCGAGTTTCTTCTGGAACAGCTGGTTGGCGGCGAGCGGCTTGTCGAACTGCTTGCGGTCGAGCCCGTATTGCCGTGCCGCATGCATGCAGAATTCGGCCGCGCCCAGCGACCCCCAGCTGATCCCGTAGCGCGCGCGGTTGAGGCAGCCGAAAGGTCCTTTCAGTCCTTGAACCTCGGGCAGTAGCGCCTCCTCGCCAACCTCGACCTCATCCATCATCACCATGCCGGTGATCGACGCGCGGAGGCTCAATTTGCCTTCGATCTTGGGCGCGCTGAGACCCTTCATGCCCTTTTCGAGCACGAAGCCGCGAATGCCGCCGCCATGCGCGTCGGACTTGGCCCAGATCACGAACACGTCGGCGATCGGCGAATTGGAAATCCAGGTCTTGGCGCCCGACAACGAATAACCGTCAGCGGTCTTGGTCGCGCGCGTGGTCATGCCACCCGGGTCGGAGCCCGCATCGGGCTCGGTCAGGCCGAAACAGCCGATCCATTCGCCGCTCGCCAGCCTGGGCAGATACTTATGCTTCTGCTCCTCCGAGCCGTAAGCGTAGATCGGGTACATGACGAGGCTCGACTGGACCGACATCATCGACCGATAGCCGGAATCGATCCGCTCGACCTCGCGCGCGACCAGCCCGTAGGACACGTAATTCGCGCCGACGCCGCCATATTCCTCGGGGATCGTCGGCCCGAGCAGGCCGAGCGCGCCCATCTCGCGGAAAATCTCCGGGTCGGTCGTCTCGTTGGCAAAGGCGTCGATGATGCGCGGCGCGAGCTTGTCCTGGGCATAAGCGCGCGCGGTATCGCGGATCATCCGCTCGTCCTCGCTCAACTGGTCGTCGAGCAGGAACGGATCCGCCCAATCGAAATGCGCCATGCCAGCCATGATAATCTCCTCGTCTCCCACCGCATTGTCCCGCCCGGCGGCTTGAGGCAAGGGGGTGACATGAGCTTTCGTCCCCGCCGCAGCGCGCTGTTCCTGCCCGCGAGCAATCCGCGCGCGATCGAAAAGGCGAGAGGACTCGCCGCCGATGTGGTCATCCTCGACCTGGAGGATGCCGTCGCGCCGGACGTGAAAGCCGCGGCGCGCGAGGCGGCGATAACGGCGGCCGACCAAGGGTTCGGGACGCGCGAAGTGGTGATCCGGGTGAACGGCCTCGACACCGAATGGGGAGCGGCGGACCTTGCGGCAGTGCGGGGGGCGACGGCGACCGTGTTGGTACCCAAGATACGCAATGCGGGCGACGTCGAAACATGCCGCGACCCTCTCGGCGCCGATACGCCACTTTGGGTGATGATCGAGACATGCGAGGCGCTCGGCCGGTTGCAGGATATCGCCGAGGCGGATGTGCAGGGATTCGTGCTCGGCGTGAACGATCTGGCGCTCGAGTTCGGCGCGCGGCCGGGATCGGACCGCGCCTGGCTAGCGCCGGTCCAGGCAAGCGTGCTGGCGGCGGCGCGGTCGCGGGGGCTGGTCGCGCTCGATGGGGTCTGCAACGATTTTTCGGATGATGCGCGACTCGAGGCCGAATGCGCGGCAGCGGCGGCGATGGGATATGACGGCAAGTCGCTGATCCATCCTCGTCAGATCGACATCTGCCACGCGGCATTTAGCCCCGATGCGGAGGCGATCGCATGGGCGACCCGCGTGCGCGACGCGTTCGCCGGCAGCGATGGTGGGGTGATCCAGGTCGACGGCAAGATGGTGGAAGCGCTGCACCTCGTGCAGGCGGAGCGGATTTTGGGGATGGTGTCGTGAGAATAGCAGGCGTCGAGCTGGGCGGAACCAAGTGCGTGTGCGTGTTGTCGCAGGATGGCGCGACCATCGTCGAGGCGCGGCGGGTCGACACGACCGATCCCGACACGACGATGGCGGCGATAGAGCAAGCGCTCGACCAATGGCGGGGTTTCGACGCGATCGGCATTGCGAGCTTCGGGCCGATCGGAATCGATACCACTGCGGCCAGCTATGGCCATATCACCGCGACGACCAAGCCGGGCTGGGCCAACACCGACGTCGCGGGGCGATTGCAGCGCCGCTACGGGGTCCCAACGGTCTTCCATACCGATGTCGTCGGCGCTGGCCTGGCCGAGGGCCAATGGGGTGCGGCCAAGGGGCTGCGCGACCATGCTTATATCACCATAGGCACCGGCGTCGGCGTCGGGCTGATCAGCCAGGATAAGCCGGTGGTCGGGCTGACTCACCAGGAATTGGGGCATGTCCGTCCGGTGCGGATGGCCGGCGACGATTGGTCCGGCATCTGCTCGTTTCACGGCGATTGCGTCGAGGGATTGGCGTCGGGGCCCGCGATCAAGGCACGCGCCGGCGTCGCCGCCAATGAGATTGCCGAGCATTCGCCGATCTGGCCCCAGATTGCGCATCCGATCGCGCAACTCTGCCATACGCTGGTGCTGACCGGCATTCCGCGCCGGATCGTCTTCGGCGGCGGTGTCGCGCTGGGTGTGCCCTGGCTGCTGCCGATGGTGCGTCGGATGCTGGATGAAAGCCTGGGCAGTTATGGCGATCGCTCGCTGCTCGGCGATCTCGATGCCTATATCGTCCCGGCTGCGCTCGGCGCCGAGGCGGGACCGCTGGGCGCGATCCTGCTCGGACAACACGCGCTCGGCTAGGGGCGATTCAGCGCGTCTGAACCAGAACGCCGGCAACCTGCTAAAGATCGTTTACGGCGCCTTAACCCCGTCCGCTTACGTCTCCGCAATGACCTTGGGGCGTCGTGTACGTCCCGCCAAGCGAGGGACAGCGCGCGGTGCGAATTCTGATCGTCGACGACGAACCGGCAATGCATGACTCCTACCGGCACTGCTTCGAGCCGGTGGCGACCAATCATGACGCGCTGAGCGACATGGCCGTAGAACTGTTTGGCGACGCGTCCGTGCCGGTTTCGGAGCCAGCCGGCGCGGCGTTCGACACCGTTCATTGCAACCAGGGCCTGGACGCGGTTGCAGCGGTCGAGGATGCGATCATCGACGGCAATCCGTTTGCGGTTGCCTTTATCGACGTCCGCATGCCGCCGGGGATCGACGGCAAGGAAACCGCGATGCGCATTCGCGCGCTCGATCCCAACATCAATCTCGTCATCGTCACCGGCTTTTCCGACTTCTCGCCGATCGAGATCTCAAAGGCAGCGGGGCCAGTCGACAAGATCTTCTATATCGCCAAACCGTTCGAAATCGCCGAGGTCGTGCAAACCGCGACCGCGCTTTCGCACCGTTGGCGGGCCGATCGCGAACTCGCCGCGGCAATGGCGAAGCTTGAGGAACAAGCGGTCGAACTCGCCGCCAACGAATCGAAGGCGCTGCACATGGCGACGCACGATTCGCTGACCGAGGCGCCCAATCGGCTCGCCTTCCTGAAGGCGCTAACCGACAAGGCCCGCAGCGGCGGGATGTTCGCGGCGGCAATGATCGATCTCGATCGATTCAAGATCGTCAATGACACGCTGGGGCATCTCGCGGGCGACGAACTGATCCGTGCGATTTACGCCATCCTGCAGCAATCGGCCCCGCCAGGCGCGATCGTCGCGCGGCTGGGCGGCGACGAGTTCGGCATCCTGTTCGACACGCTCGGCGAGCCGGCCGCGGTCATGGCGTGCGATCACCTCATCGCCGCCTGCACGTCCAGCTTCCGGATCATCGGCCATTCGGTCCAGGCATCGGCGTCGATCGGGCTTGCGATCGCCGAAGTCGACGGCAACCGCGATCCGACGGACGTGATGCGCAAAGCCGATCTCGCGCTCAACGATGCCAAGAAATCGGGCCGTGGCGTCGTTCGCGCCTATAATGAGGGCATGGACGAAAGCGTCCGTTTCCGCCGCCGCATCGAAGGCGGGCTGGGTCAGGCGATCGAGCGCGGCGAACTGAGCCTCGCTTATCAGCCGATCGTCGCGGGACACGATATGGAAGTGGTCGGGTTCGAGGCGCTGTTGCGCTGGAACACCGCCGAATTCGGACCGATCAGCCCGGCTTTGTTCATTCCCATCGCCGAAGAATCGAACCTGATCCACGAACTCGGCGACTGGGTGCTCGACGAGGCGCTGAAGGTGCTCGACCAATGGCCGGGGCAATATGTCTCGGTCAATTTCAGCCCGCGTCAGTTCCGCCGTCTGAACTTCGTCGGCCATGTCGTCGAACGCGTGATGCGCGCGGGGATCGCACCCGCCCGCGTGCAGATCGAGATCACCGAAACCGCGATCTTCGACAACGCCGAACGCGCGGCCGAGACGCTCTACAAATTGCGCCAGATGGGCTTCCGCATCGCGCTCGACGATTTCGGTACCGGTTATTCGTCGCTCTACAATATCCGCAAGTTCGCGCTCGATTGCCTGAAGATCGACAAGAGCTTCATCGACGGCATGGGTCGCGAGCGCGAGTCCGCCGCGATTGTCCAGTCGATCGTCCATCTCGGCCACGCGCTCGGATTGGGCGTGGTGGCGGAAGGGGTGGAGACCGATGCGCAGGTCCAGGCGCTTCGCCTCGCCGGCGCGAGCCATTTGCAGGGCTATTATTTCTCGCGGCCGGTCCCGGCCGATATCGCACGCGAGATCGCGCTGGAGCGCTATATCGGCGGCGAGGACGATCTCGACGGCGACGAATTCGCGATCCGGGCGGGCGACGGGACCAACGGCTGATGGTCCGGCTGCGCGCCGCGACCGGGCGCCGATTGTCGTTCGCGTCGCTCGGCGGCAAGCTGCTCCTGATCCTCGCATCGGTAGGGCTGGTTGGCTCGATTGCGCTGACGGTGCTGCTCGCCGTGGTCATCACCCCCAGCTTCAACGCGCTCGAACGCCAGGCGATCGACGGACACGTCCAGCGGACGCGCGCCGCGCTCACCGACTTCGCGAGCAAGGTCGAAAGCTCGGTGCGCGATTATGGCGACTGGAATTCCAGCTACGATTATATCGTCAAGCCGACGCGCGCATTCGAACAGGAAAGCTTTTCGCCGCTGGCGATGGCCAATCTCGACGTCGATGCCATGGCCTATCTGCGTCCCGATCGCAGCCTGGTGATCGCGCGCTGGATCGATCCGCGCACCGGCCGGGAGAATGACGCCCTACGCGACGCGATGGTCGCGGCGATCCGCCATGCTCCACTCGACGGCGCGATGAAGGGAAGCAATTCGGGCCATTTCTATATTCGCCTCGGCAAGATCGTGGCGGCGGTCGGCGTCGCCAAGGTCAGGAAAAGCGACGGCACCGGCACGCCGCGCGGCTATGTCGTCATGGCGCGCCGGATCACGTCGGCGCAGCTGGCGAAATTGCTCCAGGTGCCCGCGCGCCTGGATCTCGATGGCGTCCGTGGCGACCTCGTCACCACCAGTCCGACCACGATGCAGATCGCGGTGCCCGTGACCGGAGCGGAAGGCAGGCCGGTCGCGGTCGCCAGCTTCGTGGTGCCGCGCGACGTGTCGCAACTCGGGCGCCACATGCTCTGGCTCGCGGTGCTGGGATCGACCATTTTGCTCGCGCTCGTGCTCGCGGTGCTGAGTCGGATGTTCTCGCTTCTGGTGCTCAAACCGCTCGGCCGGGTCGAGGGGCATATGCAGCGCGTTCGCAACTCCGGCTCACTGACCGTGTTGCCCCAGGACGCCGCGCGCCGCGATGAGATCGCGTCGCTCGGCCGCAGCTTCAACGCGATGCTGGTCCAGCTCAAGGAGCTGCGCGAGCAAGTCGAGGCACAGGGCTTCGAGCTCGGCCGATCGGAAAGCGCGGTCGCGGTGATGCACAATGTGCGGAACGCGTTGAACCCGGTATCGACAATCTTGTCGGCCGGCATTGGCCAAGGCGCGCCGGTCGAGCGCGCGCTGATCGACCGTGCCTTGGCCGAACTGGTCTCCGCGGAGACTGCGCTCGAACGCCGCGAAAAACTGGCATCGTTTATCGCCACGGCCTTCGACGCCGAGGACAGGCAGCGTGAGGACCGGATCGGTCAGTTGCAGGTCGGTCGCGACGCGATGCGCCAGGTGTTGGAGATCATTGGCGCGCAACAACAGCTCGCGCATGAGCGGCCGCCGCTCGAAGAATGCGATGCGACGCAGATCATCGCGCAGAATGCCACGATCGCGCGACATTCCGGGAAAGGCGCGTCAATCGCGTTCAACTTCCCTGCGAAGAAGCACAAGGTGATGGCCAACCGCGTGCTGCTGAGTCAGGTCGTCGGAAATCTGTTCTCCAACGCCGCCGAGGCGATCTCCGCGGTGGGCGGGTCGGGCAGTATCAATGTCACGGTCACCGACACGAATGACGGTCGTGTGGAGATCGCGATCCACGATACGGGCGAGGGGTTCGATCCGGGCGGGACGCCACAATTGTTCCAGCGCGGCTTTTCGACCCGCCAGCACAAGTCGGGCGGATTTGGCCTGCATTGGTGCGCCAATTCGGTAACCGCGATGGAAGGCTCGTTGAGCCTCGAAAGCGATGGTGTCGGCCGTGGCGCGACCGCGCGTTTGGTGCTGCGTGCCCCGGCACGTGAAACAACGAAGACCGATCTCGCCGCCTGACGGCGTGCTTACTGTCGGGTTCTATCTAGAAAGCGCGGCTCGCTTGCCGTCCTCACGCGTTTAGGGGCGGGAGAGGAGCAGGTGATGACGGACCATTACAAGCGAGGACGGCGGCCGCCGGCCAGAACGGCCATGGAGAGCGCGCCAATCGACGTGCAGCATGGGCCAATCGGGAATGGACCGGGCTATTCCGGTCAGGAATATGACGCGGACGACTTCGCTGCCGATCGCGTGTTGAAGGAGAGCGCGGAAGGACCAAAGCGTTCCACCGAAGCCGCCGATGATCGCTTACCGCCCGAAAACGGCCGCCGGGCGTGGTTCGATGAGCGAACCGGAGAGGTGCACGGAAGCGGCGTAGGCGCCGGCGGCGGCAATCCGGGAGAGGATTTCGCCAGCGATCCGGCGGCTGGCGACGGTTACCCGCAGACCGGCCGCGGATCAGCGGAGGTTAATAAACCGGGCGGGCACTAAAATCGACGACGCCCGCCGACGGCGTCTGCACTGGTGCGACAATCGGCGTCGCGAAGATGAAGTCTCGGCTCGAGCCGCATCGCCTACCCGTCTAGACGGCTCGCCGTGGCGATCGGCCTCAGAGCGGCGACACGCCGAAATATTTGAGCAAGCCGAGCACGAGCAACAGGAGAGCGATCGCTACGATCACATTGGCGACGTTGAAACTGCTGCGTTCGACCACTGTGCGATCGTCGGTACGAATATCTGTCATCTGAACCTCCTACTTGCGCAATAGAACGCGATCGTAACACCGGCGGTTCCGTTGCCGGCTGACAGGGCTTGATCGCTCGCTACCGGCAGCACGCTTAGAGTCAGATCAGCGGCCGTTGCTGGCGCGTATCGAAATGGCCGCGTATCAGGTGAAGAGCCCGGGCCAGCCGAGGCATTTCGATCAGGCCACCGAGCGATATCCGCACTGCCTGATCCGTGCCGGCCGTGACACGAAAACGGCCGCCGGCCACGACCGACAGTCCACTCGGGCGCATCGCATCGGCGAGTTCGGCGCCATCGAGCCCGGTGGGCAGCGAGAGCCAGAGATGATAGCCCTGAGCATGCGCCTGATAGGGCAGTCCTTTCAGGATATCGGCAGCGATAGCCTGACGCCGCATCGCCTCGTTCCGCATCGCCTCGACCAATCGATCGTAACGGTCGTCATCGAGCCAGGTTCGCACCATGGCGGCGTTGAGCGGCGGCGCCATGATCGCGGTTTCGTGAACATCGGCAGCAAGACGGAGCGCGCCGCCGATATCGGGCGCGCGAACATAAGCGATGCGCAATGCTGGAGAGATGGTCTTGGAAACGCTCGCCACGTACCAGGTTCGTTCGGGCGCAAGAGCAGCGATTGGCACCGCGCACGGGGCGCACAGGGCGCCATAAACATCATCCTCAATCACCGTCAGATCGTTCGCCCGCGCGGCTTGGGCGATCGATTGACGCGTTGCTGCATCGAGCGTCATCGCGGTCGGATTGTCGTTGGTCGGCACCACATACAATGCGCGAATCCGTTCCGAGCGACAGGCCGCCGCCAAGACGTCGCCGTCGATCGTCGGCAGGGGGACCAGCCGCAATCCCAGCCGCGCGGCGAGCACCTTGAACCCCGAATAGACGAACCGTCCGCATGCGACGGCGTCGCCAGGGCGGAGCGCCGTGTTCACGATCGCATGAAGTGCGTTTTGCGCGCCGGCGGTAACGATCATTTGATCGTCCGATGCATCGACGCCGGAGCGGGCGATCAGCCGCGCGCCAGCAGCACGGTCCGCCGCACTTCCACCGGTGGGCTGGTATTGCATCCGCAATCCCGATCCATCCGCGAGCAACGTCGCGATGGTATCGCGCATCGCGCGGCCAAGCATATCGCCGGGTAATTCGGGCGGCATGTTCATGCCCGTATCGACCCGCGCGGCATCCTCGATCTGAGCGGGAGAAGCGCCCCGGACGAAGCTGCCGGCACGGCCATGCGCCTCGATCAAGCCGCGTTGCCGGACGGTCTCATAGGCCCTGGTAACGGTGGTGAGGTCGACGCCGAGCCGCGCTGCGAGATCGCGCTGTGGTGGCAAGCGATCGCCGCTGCTCAAAGTGCCGCGCTCGATCGCCGATCCGAGCGCATCGGCGATCGCCAGATATTTTGGCGCGCGCGCTTTGGTCAGGTCGGGCAACCACTCGTCAGTCATCGAAATTGCTGCCTTTGGTGCGGCCATGCAGCTGGTTCCACAGGCGTTCGGTGCCCGCTTCCTGCGACCGGTTGACATATTGCGACGCGACCAGCCAGCCTTTGATCGGCCGTAACGGCACCAGGCAACCCGCCACCATGATCGGCACCGACGTGACCAAATGAACCCATATCGGCGGGTTGTATGCCACTTGAATCCATACAACAATGAAGATCAGGGGCAAGGCGATCAGACATAAGGAAAAGAATGCGGGGCCATCGTCAGGCGCCGCGAACCGGTAATCCAATCCGCAACACTCGCAAGTATCGGTGACCTTCAACCACGATCTGAACATATGCCCCTTGCCACACCGTGGGCAGAGTCCCTTCCAACCCGTTTCGATGATCCAGCGGAACTTGTCGTTGCTATTTTGTACGGGTGGCATTTCGGGTGTCTCGGCACTGTATGGATATCGATCCATACATAGTGCAACTTTGCCCGCAGCGCGAGGGCTTTTGAGCTGCAAAACGCCGACAGGCGACTGCACTCCATGCATCGGGGGACCGATGCTGAGATGGGCTTGCGGGAGACGATCTCACGGCTGGTCGCGTTTAGGTCGCGATATCGGATGAACCGCGTGCCGGCGTCTTGCCGCTGCAACAGGCCGAGCGTATCGCTTCGCCAGCGAACCGAAAAAGCGGCGCGATCGAAGGGGTGTCTGGAAGGAACCCTTATGCGTTTCGCGTTTTCGCCCGCCGCCATCTGGACCATTATCGACAGCGCGAGAAATTGGCGGATCGCGCGCGATGCCGGCGATCCCGTTCAGCCGAGTCTGTACCGACGGCTCGAACGCTTCGGCGCTGGCCTGCTCGCGCCGGTCTTCGATAGCGTAATGACTCTGTTCGAGGCGGGCTTCCGGCGGCGTTTCCGTGCCGGCAGCCTGCTGGATATCGGATTATCGCGCGACGAACGTCATTTGCTCGCCCTGCTGGAGGGAGCCGACGCCAGCGCGATCGAGCGGTTCGACCCCAGCCTCGCGAGCACGATGCGAATAGCGCTCAGCTCCGCCCGGATCATGCTGTTGTCGGTCATCGGGGAGGTGATCGGGGTTCCATCCGCACCGGCATCGACCCCACTTTTCTTTCCGGCGACGGCTGCACAGCGGGTGCCGATATCCAACGCCCTTCACGTCTATTTCAAGCAATAATCAAACAGTCGCGGCC